>NZ_CP151800.1:1200000-2400000 GCF_038449125.1 Kosakonia sp. BYX6
TGGCACCAGGCCTGCACGGCGAAAATGGGGCGCGATGCGATGTCGGTGGTCGATGGGCAGCTGCGGGTCTACGGCATTAAGAACCTGCGTATCGCCGATGCGTCCGTTTTGCCGCGAATTCCCGTTGGCAACATAATGGCGCCATGTGTGGTTGTGGGTGAACGCGCCGCCGATCTCATCAAAACGACACACGGGTTGCACACCGTGGGATCGCACTATTTCTGAGGGTAAATTAGGGCAGGGGGAGATATCCCCTGCTTTACCTCGCTGCCTGTAATGAAATCACTCCCAGCTCTGGCTCGACATTATTAACGGATGTCGACTTCCCCGAAAAGAATCTCTTCAATCGCAGTTGCTCTTTTGCGAAAAGGATTCGACTTTAAAATCAACGCGCTAATACAGAGTGATTTTCCTTGTCACTTGTGGGGTTTTCTCAGTATTGCCCCGCCACGCCTGCAAAATCAGGCGTCGGGATTAGCCCCCTGAAACCTTAGTGGCGACATAAGTTTTATGTCGTAAGTTCGGTTATATCTCAATGGTGGGCTGGGCGGGAGCTGCAATGCAAAGCCCTTTTACATACGGTGAAGGGCTTTTGCTTTTCAAATTGCGCTATGCATGAGCAACTCAATACTTTGAATGGTAACGCTGTAATTTGACAATAAGCGCACAAAAAAGCCCGCCAAACTTGCGCTTAGCGGGCTTTCAGGACTTCGTTGACTGGCTCTGGTGACCATCAACCAAGAATTTTGGGCTGGCGGAGTCTGAATTGGTTATGTAACTTGTTGTTAAATAGATTGTAATATTCAATTCAATTTTCATTTTGGTCCTATTGTTGGTCCTAAAAGAAAATGTCAGGTTTTTTGCAGGGAAGGAGAGGGCAGAGTAGAAGTCTCTTCGTCTGTGAGATTAGCATTTTGATTTCACTTAGTCTGCTCTAAATTTAAGCGTTTATTTCACGTTAGTTTTTAGCAAGCCGGTAGAGCGCCTTGCTCGCAGAATATCTACTACGGATATATACGGGGTCTGCTCTTGCCATGAAAATCCCTTTCGGTCGATACGAACTAGTTCGTACTTATCCACCAGAAAGTTGACTGCATCGGCCAGGGTGATCCTTGCATCAATATGTTCCTTAATAACAGTTTCATCACTGAACGGCGTGTCGCTCAGTGTCAGGCCATAGTGCTGTTCCAGCAGACGTGTCAGTAACATTTGCCAGACAGCCACGGGCGACAGACAGGGCTTCGCTGCCTGCGAAATTTTAGCAGGTAGAGTTTTCATGCTTGCTCTCGTGAAATTAGTTAGCTTTGAGTGGGATAAACTGCGATGTATACGTAGCCGCAACTGCCAAGGGTGTCGGCTTCGCAGATAAAACCGTTGTGGTAAAGGGTGACGCAGTGGGCATGGCGAGGATTCATTTCACCAGTGGTCAGCATCGATTCCATCTGACTGATAAAATGCGGAAATGCCGCATCCAGCTTGAGACATTCGGCGTCACTAAACTTACCGGTGATACTGGCCCGGTCATCCAGATAGTGCAGCCGGTTGCCCTCCTGCACCAGACGTGCTCCCAGGCGCGGCGTGAAATCCCGCTGCAGGCCCCATGTAGTGTTGCTCATTTATAACCTCTTTATTGTCAGTTCAGGGTGATACTCATCAGACAGGTATAAGGTCCGTTGCGGTCCTGGCGGCGTTCGGCGTATATCGCCAGCACGCCGGGAATGTCAGGAACGGCCAGACCGGTGTAATGACAGACACTACCGTGCCACTGGTATCTGCCGGTGCAGTATCGAAAAATGCGGGAGGCCGGATGCTGGCGGTATATCGTCATTGCCCGGCGTTTACTGATAATTTTCATGTCATACCTCAAAGCAAACCGTGTTCAGCAAACGACAATATCTGCGTGCCACCGACAATGAGATGGTCAGGAACACGGATATCAACGAGCTGAAGCGCCTGCACCAGACGCTGCGTGATGGACTTATCTGCCTGGCTGGGTGTGGTGTCACCGGAGGGATGGTTATGCGCCACTATCACTGCTGCCGCATTGAAGTAAAGGGCACGTTTGACCACCTCACGGGGATGCACCTCGGTACTGCTAATAGAACCGGCAAAAAGGGTTTCGTGAGCAATCAACTGGTTCTGCTGGTTCAGGTACAGCACCATGAACTCTTCGCGTTCCAGCCCCGCCATTTTTAGCTTTAGCCAGTCACGGGCAGCTTGGGTGGAGGTGAATGCCACGTCTGTTTCGCGCATGTGTCGGTCAAGCAGCGTTAAGGCGCGTTTTACCGTGCGTTGTGCGGTTAGTGATAGTGCCGGAGCCAGGGGGATAAGCGACTGTTCCATCATAAGTATCCTTAATCAATAATGTGCAGAATGGCGCTGGATTCAGGGTGCTGCAGAGCGTAATCCCGCAGGCGGTAATAGTGTTCAGTCATGGCATCGTATTCGGTGCGACAAGCGTGATGGCTGTATTCAATCAGGCAGACAGCGATACCAGCGGCTTCCGCGCTCGTTTGCGCACTATTGACGTTCATGCCGTTGAGCAGATGCCATTTATCGTTACCGTCAGCACCACGGACCATAAACGCTCCACCATTGCTGAGCGTGTAAAAGGACCAGATACCACCGCTATACTCATCACATAAGCGGTCCATCCTGGCGAAAATACGAGGTTCCAGCGTTATCCATTGGGGGATGGACCCAAAGTGCTGCGGCCAGAAGCTGATACGCATTTCATCATGTATGACAGCGGCATAAAGTAAGTTGTCTTCGGTGGACTCCATCCAATTGAGATTAAGTTGATTATTTAGTTCTAACGTCTTGACGTTATACATAGTGCTTTTCCTTTTGGTGCATCGAAGGCCGAAGTTGCTCATAGATCTGAGGATCGTCAGATTTTTGCTAAACAGACTTTAGAGTGAAAAACAAAAGTCCCGCCATCCGATAAAGGAGACGGGGATTCACGGAGATAATCTCTTTCTGAAATTATTTGGAATATAAGCAGAAAATCTGTAGCAGCTTCCACCTTGGATGGACGCGCATGGTTGATCAGCAGCTATGTTCCAGAAGCTGAAATTGAGAATGTGCCACATGAAAATTGTTCATTAAGGGAGGTGTATTAATAATTTGACTATTATTTTTTGAAGGTTTTGAGATATTATTGTTTCAGTAATGAAATGTAGGCCACTGCGATGAATGAAAAATTAGCTTGTTTAGTTTTTGATTTTCAAGAAAAGATCCTGGTTGCGCTAAAAATAATGCATCGTTCTGGTATACCAATGCCATTGAGTTGTAATCATTGGATTGAATTAGATATACCAATTTCTGGTGAGCTAGATGGTGGTGTTAAATACCATAAACATGGTGCTGGTTGTTTGGTAAAGCTTAGCTCTGGGGATGTTAATTTTGATTTCGGTGCGCAGGGGGAGGTTGGCGGGTTTAATTTATGGTGGCTTATCCTGTTTGCAGGAGAGAATCTGAGTACCTATGGGTTCAATAGTAAGGATGAAGTTGCTGACTGTTTGAGTGAGGCCCTAGAGAAAGGAGAATTAGTTTGTCCTGATGGTGACCTTTACTATATTGCTAATACTCCATTTTTCTACGCTGTAGACATAGATAGCAGACACCCTGAAGATACACTCCCCAATCGGAATCAGGACCGTGTGCTGGTTCTTCTTACTCATTATTTCCAGTCTGCTGATCTTATGTTTAGGAATTACGAAAAGCTCAGACAAAAATCGCATATAAATGGTCAGCTGAATGAACGAGATGAAATAGATATAAGGATTTATCTTTCTACTTGGTTAGGTTTTCTAGGTGTGGTTTGCGAGGGGGTTCGCAAGCTAAATCTGAGGATCTTGCTTAATAATGAGCGTCCTGATAATTTTAAAGAGTTAATACCGATTTCAGATAGCATAGGCAAGTTAATGAAAGAACATGCAGATTCTCTCAGGATATTTAGAAATAATGTTTTCCATCTCAGGGAAAATGCGAGTTTTGTATATGATTTTTTTGATGTGAATTTTGAGCGCATTTCATGGGCACGTGAATTACACATGGCGCTTTCTTATTTTTTTACACAGTATAGAGTGCATTGTGAAGTGCATTACGTCATTAACGGACGTAAAGGTGAGAGTGATTTAATAAAGAAAAAGGCAGTGCGGCATAAAAGTTGATTTCGTTGTGGCGACCCGTTGGACTCACAGTTCATAACGGACCTTATTGAACTTGATTTTTGTTTGCTTCGCATTGTGAGTTCAATCTGTTGAAGCCATGTTGCTAATGTAATTAAATCTGGTCTGGACATTTCAGGATTCTGATAAAATAAAACCCCGGCAGCCTGGTGGCTGTCGGGGTTAGTTTGCGGAAGAAGATGCGGCTTTCAGTCGTTACCGCAGTCTCCGGGAGTAGGCAGGACTTTCTCAGCGTTCTTCAGGTCAGCAGTGAAAGTCCCCGCTTTGCGATCATTGACGTAGACACTGAACTGTCTGGCCTTACGGATACCCATGATGAAACTAAACCAGGCATTATCCCCGTTACGCCAACCAAGGGTTGAGGGAATGGCATATTGCTTATGGTCCATCACCACTGTGATGTCAGTACTGTCGTCATGCGAGCTCACTGTTTTATCCCCGGCGAGGGTAAGAAAAACCGAGTGCTGGTAAATACCGTTCTGGTCCGGATTTTCCGTGCAGTTGATGGTAAACATCTTTCCGCTGGCATCAGTCACGCTGTATTCCGCATTGCCCTGACCGTACCCCTGTTGCCAGAGTCCCGAGACCGCAGAGGCATTAAAGCTCGCGAGCAGTATACCGGCCAGCACAAACCGGCTTAGTGAACGTATTTTCATTTCTGTCTCCTTTATCGTTGTTTTTATTCCTGGTTCTCAGGGTTTGAGGGTATCAACAGTCGTCCCATCAGTTTGCCGTCATGGGAATATTCGAAGTATTTTTCCTTCGTGAAAGGGTCCGTAACCTCGTGGTATTCGAGTTTAATGTTGTCGGCAATACACAGCGCATTCATCAGCGGCTGAACGGTTTTTTCCTCCATATCTACGAGGTAGTAGTAACTGCCTCCCTCGCAGCCATCGGGCGACTGGCGGGTACGTAAGACCTGCAGGGTGAGACCGGATGAGAAGCCAACCTGGGACCATTCTTCGCTGACATCATCCTGACGGCTGACAACATCGCTGAAGCGCGGAGGCGTGAGGTCCTTAAATTTACTGATAGCTTTGAGGTCATTACTCCTGTCATCGCAGGCGCTCAGAAACAGAGTGGCGGCAACCAGCCCCAGCAGAGGTAGTGTTTTACGTTTCATTATTTTTTCCTGAAATCAGACGAACCACTTTGGCAAAGACATAAATCCCCACAAAAATACCCACCGGCACACCGACGAACGGCGTCAGTGCAACACTGGCAGCACCGGCTGCACCGCCGCCCGTCAGCAGAGCGGCAACGGTGGCAAGCGTCAGGGCGATGAGGCTGTCGGACACCCCGGTTTTGTTCAGAATGATGACGATGACAACAATGGCGATAATGGCAATAACGGGCATCGGGTTCCTCCCTGTTGCCGGGTTGATAACAACGCCTGCGCTATTCCGGTGGGCTGTCAGCCGGAACAAACGTAAGCAGTGACTGCTGGATAAAGCGAAAATGGGGTAAGGCCTGAATGAAAACCGGGTCTTCAGTCAGACGGCACAGACTGTCATTGCGGCGAAAAGTCTCCTGCAAAGGATGAATCAGATGGATTTCATCAAGTGTGAATACGGCGATATGCCCGTCGTGTTCAGCCACCAGATACCAGGTCTGCTGGTGGATGAGTAACCGGCAGGGAGCCAGGCGCTCACAGCGTCGCCCCTCCGCAATCAGCGTCACCCGCCTGCGCCCGGTAATGGCCTGAATCAGTCTCCAGAAAGACAATGCTCCTGAGGGCGAAGGAACCGGATTAGCTGGTGCTATCACGCAGGGAGACTCATCGCACATCAGCAGAGCGTTCACCAGACGGCGGTCAAGGCCTGGAAAAAGTCCGGCCAGCCCGCTGCGGTGAGCAAAGATAAGCACGTCGGGCACCATCTGCATTTCACTGCCAGCAGTACGTAAGCGGCAATATCCGGACTGATACTCCAGGTCCAGATACATCAGCCGCTCGCGAAAATCACGCCGCAGCGTGCGCACCGACACACCAAACTCAGCGGCCAGCTTACGCACACTCAGCGTTTCCCCCGCCACCAGACGGCTGATTATCAGTGACAGTCTGACAGCCAGCCGGTCATGGCGGCGTTCTGCCTGTGTCATGAGACGTTCTCCGTGGAAGTTAACTAACTGAAAATGATGTGATTACTTTAAATAAGGGGGCGGACAGGGTATGGACACCACAGAAACTATTTTTTATTTCTGCAAAAGTGTAGTGGCACAGTAAATTTGGCCACCTGATTAAAGGTGATATTCTCACCACAACATAAAACAGGTGACTTAATGAACAAGAAAACTAAGCGTACTTTCACCCCTGAGTTCAGGCTGGAATGTGCACAGCTGATTGTTGATAAGGGCTACTCATATCGACAAGCCAGTGAAGCGATGAATGTCGGTTCTACCACGCTTGAGAGCTGGGTGCGCCAGCTCAGGCGAGAGCGGCAGGGGATTACGCCCTCTGCAACTCCCATTACTGCAGAGCAGCAACGTATTCGCGAGCTGGAAAAGCAGGTTCGCCGCCTGGAGGAACAGAATACGATATTAAAAAAGGCTACCGCACTCTTGATGTCCGACTCACTGAACGGTTCACGATAGCCGCCAGACTGAGTGACAGCCACACGGTTGTCAGCCTTTGCTCCGCGCTGGAAATACACCGTAGCAGTTACCGGTACTGGCGAAAACGACGCGATACTGTCAATCCGGCGCGAGTCAGGTTGTACAGCGAAATACGCCGGGCGTGGAACCAGAGCCGGGGCTCAGCAGGCGCACGCACGCTTGCTGAAATGCTGGCTCAAAATGGCGTTCCGATGACCCGTTACCGTGCCGGGCGTCTGATGAAATACCTAAGCCTGAGCAGTTGCCAGCCCGGAAAACATCAGTACAAAAATGCCCGTCAGGAGCATACCTGCCTGCCGAATCTGCTCGAGCGTCAGTTCGCTGTACCGGAGCCAGACCGGGTATGGTGTGGAGATATTACGTATATCTGGGCTGGAAATCGCTGGTGCTATCTGGCGGTTGTTATGGATCTTTTTGCCCGCAGGGTTATCGGCTGGAGTCTGTCAGCGAATGCCGATACCGCACTGATAAGCAGTGCTCTGCGGATGGCCTATGAGACGCGTGGTCAACCGCGTGATGTCATGTTCCATAGCGACCAGGGAAGCCAGTATACAGGCCTTAAATATCAGCAAGTTCTCTGGCGTTACAGGATAAAGCAAAGCGTCAGTCGTCGGGGGAACTGCTGGGATAATAGCCCCATGGAACGCTTCTTCCGTAGTCTGAAAACAGAATGGGTGCCGACGAATGGTTACGCAGGTAAGGATGAGGCCCGGCGACAAATCGGCGGTTATATCCTGAATTACTACAATAGCGTCAGACCTCATCATTACAACGGGGGGCTAACGCCGGAAGAATCAGAGAACCGATACCGTTCTTACTGTAAAACCGTGGCCAGTATTACTTGACCACTACAAAAGCCAGATGTAGCGGGGGTTACAGGCCATCCCTCGGTGTGTGAGGACCGCCAGCACGTTGCAATGCGGACAGGTGGTGTCCGATATTAACAACGTGGCAACATGAAACGGTCACCGCAGTTGCGTGAACATCGCTTCCGCCATCACCCACAGTGCCCGGTTAAGTTTCACGTCCCCGTCAATACCGCGAACGGCACGGGTATGTGACCGCCCCCCTTTAGCATTACGCCCACTGAGACCGCCCTTAATCAGGTTCTCCTGAATACGCTGGTACGTGGTCCACAGGTCGTTACTCTCATCCTGCCAGCGGCGCGGAGAGAGTATTTGCGACTCAGTCACCGGCTGGTGGTCTTCACCAAAGCGGTATGTGAGAGCGGCTTTTGCCAGTGCCTGCTGTGCCGGGGGCGGCAACAGCAACGACTGCATGGCATCCCGTTTCTCCTCCACCCGGTCAAAAATCCCCAGTACCTCATACGCGCCTTCAATCACCTGACTCACCACGTCCCCCTTGTGCGGCACCCGCACCTCGCCAAACGACTCACCACAGACAAGGCCGTTCTGACAAACCGCACGAAATAGTCCCGGCAGCATCTGGTACGAACTGCTGCCATCGTGAGAGTTGAGCAGGATAATTTCCGGCACCTGCTTACCAGTTATCTGTCCCTCACGCCGCAGACGCAGCATATGCTTGGTGTGTTCTCGACGATCCGGATCACGCACACGGGTCTGACAGGCAAAGAATGGCTGGAAGCCTTCTCGCTGCAGGCTGTCCAGCAAGGAGATGGTGGGTATATAGGTGTAGCGTTCACTACGGGACTCGTGTTTGTCCTCGCTGAACACGCTGGGCACGACGCGAAACAGCTCTTCACGGGTTAACGGACGGTCACGACGGATAAGATTTGCAGCGCCAAAGCGCGAGGCCAAACGGGTCATAAGCAGACTCCTCATAATGGGAAAACAAATAAAAGAAAACCCCGTCGCATTGGCGACAAGGTTAGGGAAATAACAGGGATGGGTTAAATACTTAAAAGAAGAAATCCCACACAGCACGGGCAACGGACACCACGGTGTTACGGACGGCCTGTATTACGGCCCGCACCGGAGCGGGAATAAGGGGGAAAGCACTGACGGTATCAAGTACCGCACCTACGGTTTCACCGAAATCGTCACGTGCCTGCTCTCTGACTACCGTTGTGCGAAAGGGCCGCTGCAGTTGCGACACCACCGGACTGCTGGCCTCGCGTGGCAGACATTTAATCATCCGCTCTGCCATCACCCGCAATCCCCACTGCAGACGAACCGACACAGCACACACTGGATGCACGGGCTGGAACAACTCATGCAACAGGCAGATTTTGCGGCTGATGTTTTGCTTCTGCTCCGTGGACAGGGTGTTTCCACCGCTTGTGGGTTCAGCTTTGTCTGACTGGCTGATAACAAACAGCACCTTATGCCGGTATGCCTCACCAATCACCTGCCTATAAAAATGCTCATCCACCGCCAGTGCCCGATCATCAGCCTTAATCAGCCACAGTACCAGATCAAGCCGGGGAAGCTGTTCACGGTACAACCCTGCATACTCAGTATCGCGGGCACTACTTTCACCCACTCCGGGCAGGTCCACGATGGTCATAAACCGCTCACCGACTTGCAGGCGAAATCGCAAAGGTTCACGGGTGCAGGCCGCGACATCGCTGACAGGCGATATTTCGCCGACAAACAAGTCATTACAAAGACTACTTTTTCCTGAGCCGGTTTTACCCATAATTCCAATTACTGGTTCGTAATTGGAGAGAAGACGAATTTGCTGCATGGCCTGTTCTGAGATCCATGTAGGCAAGCCATTAAGTGAATCTTGCAGAGTCTGCAAGCTTTCTTGAATTTTCATGAAATCTCCTGAGAAAAAGAAAAAACGGCGAACCTGTATGTGTTCGGCGCAGTAATGCTATATACAATTTAATTATATCTATCTGAAATTAAATGGGATTTCATGTTGGTTCATGTAACGTTTATCTGAAACGAACATAGAGCTTTTTATGGGGTTTGGGTACTAAAAGAGTTAAGGAGTTGATGGGGAAGTAATTTTCTTAAACATGAAATGAGCAGAATTTTAAGTATTAAAAAAATAAAAGTCCTGCCTTTGTATTTAAATAATTGATTTTTAATGTTTTTTAGTTGGAGAGATAGGTTGAGAAATCTTCGTACGATGTGCATAATATCTCTCTAGGATGCACATGAAATGTTGAGTTAACCCGTTGAAAAAAAATGCAAAAAAAATGATCGAAGAATATATTAATGGCACTCAAAAGCATCCATTGTTTGTGCAGGGCGATGCTCTATCTGTCCTTAAATCAATGCCCGATGAGTCAGTAAACTGTGTGATAACCTCACCACCATACTGGCTACAAAGAGAATATGAAAATGGTGGGCTTGGCCAAGAGAAGAAAAAAGAAGATTATATAAATAATCTTTTACAGATATTTAGTCAAGTGAAGAGAATACTTACAAGCGATGGTTCTTTCTGGCTTAATATTAATGATACTTACTATAAAAAGAGTTTGGCTGGTATTCCATGGCGTATAGCTATAGCGATGATGGATGAGCAAAATTGGGTTTTGAGAAATGATGTGATATGGAATAAATTAAAAGGTGGAATGGACAGTTCTCGGGATAGGCTTAATAATTTGCACGAGAATATTTTTCACTTCGTTAAGGGCGGTAAATATTATTATAACATTGACGCTATACGAACTACGTCACGAAAATCATATATAAAGAATGGTGCGGTAGTTTCAGCCACAGGCGTTACAGGTGTTAACTATAGAAGAAGAATCGAACTATCAACAGCGTTGAGTGATGAGGAAAAAAAAATTGCTTTCGGCGCTTTGGATAGTGTGTTATTGGAAATTGCCAATAATAAAATATCAGATTTTAGAATGGTGATAAGAGGGCAGCACCGAACTACTCACTCTGATAGAGTAAAAATATCAGGTCGAGCCAGAGAGTTGCAGGAGAAGGGGTTCTATTTCTTAAAATATCATCCGAAGGGAAGTAAGCCGAGTGATGTATGGGAAATACCGCCAGAAGATGCACATAAAAGGGGAGCTCATTTTGCGCCTTATCCAGAAGAAATTTGCATGATTCCAATACTTGCAACCTGCCCTGAGGGTGGAATAGTGTTAGATCCATTTGTTGGCACAGGAACAACTACTACTGTCGCTAATAGATTAGGTTTTAGATCAATAGGTATAGACCTTTCCGAACACTACTTGAAAATCGCTGAAAAACGTATTGAGAAAAAAAAATTATAGGAGTTTAGAATGTCTGATAATGATTACGATGTTAATAGCTACACTTTTAGTTTGATCACCCAAGGACGGCATAAATTCTATTCCTTAACACTGTATTCTGATATATTAGCTGATACTTGTTTTGTTACAACGAGATATGACGACCCTTTAGAAGGTTTCCAACGACGCTTAGATGAAAAACGTGCTCAAGAAATTGCAGACTACATTGATAGCGGATTTGGAACAATACCTAATGCAGTCGTATTATCGGCACAGCCTGAAGCTGAACTTACAGTTAAAAAAGGGGGGCGAGCTCTTACGATAAAAATGCACCCTAAGGCTTTTTTAGTGTTAGATGGTCAACATCGGGTTTGGGGATATAAATTAGCAAAAAGTAAACTGCGCATCCCTGTTGTGATATATACAGGCTTGACTAAGGCTGAAGAAACAAGGCTTTTTATTGATATAAATACGAAACAGAGACCAGTTCCAAGTGAGTTGCTTCTCGATATTAAGCAACTTGCTGAATTGGAAGGGGACGTTGAAAGTCTTCTGCGTGATTTATTTAATCAATTTCAAAAAGATAAGTTTAGCGTATTAACTGGATTATTAAGTCCTAATGAAAAAGTTAAAGGTAAAATTAGTAGAACAACATTTAACACAAGTTTCTCAAATATAATTGGCGTTCTTGGCAATAAGAACACGGATGAGTTGTATGAAATATTTAACTCTTATCTCGGAGCTATTGTAGATGTATTTGAAAAGGCAGGGTTTAAGAGTGAAATAACAACACCAAATATTTTTAAAGGAATAATCGCATTCTTCCCAGAAGTTGCTTCTAGAGTTAAATATAAATTTAATTCTGAATACAGTAATGAAAATTTTGCTGAAATTATACAGCCAGTGCCTTTATCTTTAAATAAGGCTCTGATTTTAAAGTCTAAAAGATCCTATAAGACGTTGACTGAAGCCTTAAATAACTCATTGACAAAAAGTTTCCAGCTATGAGGGAATGAAATTTATGTCAATAGCATCAGATGTTTTAAGGCCTTATTTTGTCGATGGATTAACCGATGTGAGTGGTGTTACTGACACCACTTTCAAGCAATGGATAGAATCCGAGCCTCAAGTTCTAGATAGTTATAATGTTACAAGTAAACAGTTTAATTTTTATATCAGCAATAAGGAAACATTTTTAAGAGCCTTAGCTTTTGATATTTCTAGGATGACAATTGCGACATTTGAGTCAATTTATGATATTTCTGCCGAGTATGAAATTCCTCGCTCAACTGCTTGGCCGCTGATACGCTCTTATTACTCTGCGTTTTTTGCAGCACATACGTTATTGAGAATTTTAGGTTATGGAGTTATACAACTAGAAAGAAATCAATCGGAAAAGCTTACTGCAGCTTTGAAATATCATGCTAATCCTCCTGGTGTTAATATAAGTGATGGGTTGCATTTGGTTATTTATCATAAGGATTTATCCTCCTTTTCAATTCAAAAACTAAACAATGGTTCTCATGAGGATACATGGTCTGTACTAGCAGAATTGCTGTCTAAAATTTCCGCTGAATTTTTACTTGATAAAAACCCAGTAAGTCAACAAAAGAAGCAGTTCTTATTTAGCCAATTGGACGATTTAGTCAAGGTAATGAAATCACATCCCTGCCATGTTCGTGCAAATTGGTTATCTAGATTACGCAACGAAATAAATTATCAACACAAACATGGAGCTTGGTATCCACACGAAAAATCGAAAAATTTTCGTACAGTTGTGTACAACAACTTAAGCTCGTGGAATAAAGAGCCTATCTTGAAAATTACTGATAAAGCTCATTACCTTGATAAATATACTCAAGTATGTACTTTCCTAGTTTCCTTGGTACGGGAGTTGACTTATGACATTGCGAGTAGGAATCCTAATGATGAATCATTTCTAAAAGTAACAGCAATAAAAGCTTTAAAACAATCAGAAAAAGGAAGAGGGTGATCTTTTATACTAATGTCTTAAATTTGATGTGTTATCGTCACAGTTGCATGAATTACCTATCATCGGCCTTTGCGTGTAATGTAAAGGCCTTCTGAAAGATTAGTTTCTACTGCATCCGAAATTTCTGTCACCATCACCGTAGAGCTTAGTATCTAATTTGGCTAAGTAATCCAGTCGGTTAAGAAGCTTTTTGTATTCATCCTCAAAGTTAAAGTCATTCACATCTAATATATATCGGCAATTTTTAGGGAAATGGACTAGTCCTGCGTAATCATCCAACTCCAGATCCAATGCGCTATACCATGCCCGTATAATCATCATCCGTAAGTTGCTTTCAGTCTCATAATCGCCTAAATGATAATAAGCATCCTTATTAAAAAAAAGACCGAGATGAAAGTGGCATTTTCCCTCTTCAGAAAATTCCCTTACCCATACATGTCTCGTTCGATTACGATATATTCTTTTCCCTTCAGTTGCTCTCATTTTTTCATTTGCATCTAATATAGCATTTAGAGAATTGCGAAATCGAGATATCACTCCAGGCTCTAGGTTTGGGAAACAACATACAGTATCACCTCTGTCAAGGATAGGTGGGTAATGCACATCAACACGCAATGCCATTGTTCTTGAAAATTCACCGATAGCATTTTGGACTACATCTTCAATATTTTTTCTATAGGCGATTACATGCTCACCATGGGAACCATTGTATAATTTCATGATTTATTTCTCGTATGATTTTAGGAGTTGTTTATATTAATAGATCACGTATGTGTTACTCGTTGTAGAAATATGGTTTTTAAGTTGTATCTAATTGTATAGATAAGTCTGAGTGATATCACTGTTATGATTCTGTATATGTTAGTATATATTACCTATCCAACATAAAAACACTTTCAAATTAACTTAAAGCCAAGTGTTACATCATTTCATAATGAAAAAACAACTCTGCAATTATTTGCCTATTGTACTGATTGTATATAGAGAGTTTTACCGAAATGTGTTACTACTATTCTTTGGTTAATAAGTAAGATATTAAGCAGTTCATCCATTTTGATTTTATTTCTGAATCGATAAGGTCCGTATTGAAGAATCTTCGTTTTACTTATATGTGGTGGGAAAGTACTAGCGCAATAATTTTTTATCCAGGAGTATAGTTCGTCACTTTCATTATTAACAAGAGTAAATCCTGAAGCTTTAGAGAACAATCTTTTGTACTCATCAACATACCAGGCACTTATCTGAATTGCAGCTTCCACAGCTTTAATTGATATATCTTCGTTACGACCTTCGAAATAATGGAGTAATGCAGCAATTCTTGCCATATTCTCTGCCATTTTTGAAGCATAATCCTTCATGTTGGATAAATAACCAATTTCGCTCATTTCCGATTCAGTTCTGTTATAAAATGAGATCCATAGTTGCTCCGCCTGCGGAGAGAGTCGTAGGATCATTCGCTCACCTTTGCCATTTCTTATAATGCTATCATTAACTATCTCAAGCAGTCGGCTATGAAATACTGGTAAGTGTTCACTGGATATCACTGGACTTGTAATCTGCCGGAATCCTTGTCTTGAATCGGGCTGGCAAATCAAGCAACGGGCAAAAAAACCAATCCCTTTAGCCATCTCACCTTTACGCTCAATATACTTATGAAATACTGTAGGTTGTATCATCATAGATAATGTCATTCTGGCGTCATGAATTAAACGTTCAGGAGAGTTTTTTCTATCAACGGAAAAATTTGAACCATCCCACATCTTGTTTATGAAAGGAAGTTCATTCAATGTATGCCCATTAAATATGGTCCCTGCTTCATCCGACATAATACCCACGGACTTCCATTCTCCACAAAGATAATCTTTAATTGCGGCTGGCGTTGCATCATTAAACATCAGCCTATATCTAACAGGTTCTTTAGGTTTGGTTTCAAATAGAAACCTCAATTGTTCATTCGTTATACTGCAATCTTTATTACGACGAGTATCAGATTTTAGTTTTGACTCCAGTGCTTTTGTTTTGATAATAAAAGCTGCTTTGTCATTCATCCATAATTGTAAATCTTGGCTATGTTTTTCAAACCAAATTTTTTCCTGTTGATACAGCGGTTTCATGAAAATCTTATCAACAGTACTTTTTCTTTCTCCTGATTCAGCAAGCGTCAGCAAAAAAAGTGAAACGGGGCTACATAGACCATTTAGCCTACAAACGTCAATTCTGTTTTGGCACACTAATGAAATTGCTCCAAGCGCCGATGCTGATATCAACGATAGAGGAGCTTGTGTTTGTCGCTCTACTTCATAAATTGCATTTCTGATTAGCGACGGAAAAACATGGACAGGAAATGGATGGGTGCTCAACTTTAAATCCTCTAAATTTTTTTGGGGAATATCGCTAACTGCTATTTTTGCTACAAATAGCAAAAATAGCAGTGTATTATTAGTTTTGTACGCATTTAGTGTGTACTCATGGATCTGTATATTCAGATAAGTTTGCTACGCCGTGTTAACCATTCATCAATCTCTGCTTCAACCCATCCAACCGATTTAACTCCGAGCATTCGCTTTTTGGGAAAAGTTGAGTCGTAACGCGGTGATTTGGGGTTCAACCAGTCATAAATTGTGGCTCGTGCCATACCAGTTTTTTGGATAACCGCAGGTAAGCGGAGTATCCTAATGGTTGATGGATTGTTCATGCTTGATTGCCTCTCATTAGTTCATTTTGGTTGTAGAAAGATTAGCGGCAAGTACTAATGCAAAAAATACGCGTACCAAAAAAACATTTTTTACAACACTTAACTAATTGATATTTGGTGTTTTTATGTTGACAGCGATTGAGTTTTGCGAAGAAATTAGTCAAAAATCGGTTTGGCTTTCTGGGCAGATGGTTGAATGTGATTGGGACATATACGTTGATGTGCTCAGCGAAAGTTATCCCGTGATACGAAAGGAACTAAGCGAGATGCGAGATCAATTCTGGAATTCTGATAAGGTAGGAACTCGTGTGATTTTGTACAGTGATCCATCTCGTAAGGAGTATAAATATTGTACTGTTGACGGAGTGGAGCAATTAAAAGAGGAATATACAGAATTATATGATCCAGCTCAGGAATGCTGGAAACAGTTAAAATCACGTATTTTCAGGGAAACATTTGTTCATCTTATTCAGGATCCTTTTTTAATTAACGATGTGTTTAAATCACATCTATTTTTTGCCTCAATGTCTTATCAATGGGGAAAGTCAGTTATGTCGGAGAATGAATGTATTGCTATTAAAGCGTTCATTAAGTCAGCTGAATTATTTGATAGATGTATTGGTATGTCATGGTTTCATGTTTCTGTATGTACCCAAAAAAAATTATCACATGTTAGAGCTAAAGCCGGAAAAGAAGGTGGGAACAGTAAATCAGAAGTGTATCGAATAATTCAGGATAAGCTTGTTTATTTGATCAATAGCTCCGTACCTGAAGGTGGGTGGAAAAGTAAAGCAGCTGCGGTGAATGACCTTATTGATCCCTTATGGAAATTTGTCGAAGAGTCAAATTTTGAAATTAATAATCAAAGTAAAAAATACCGGATATCAACAATGAGCCCTGATGCGTTGGCAGATACCATTATAAAAAACTGGTCAAGAAATATTGAAAGTATCAAATTGGCTTTAGATAATACGGTTACTAGAAAAAAGAAAACCAAAGGGTAAAATTCCGTACTACCTATAGGCGAGTTATCAGCACCCATAATGGGTGCTGATAAAGGATTCATCCTACAAGACGTATTCCCCTAACTCCACTATTCACAATGCTGCCGCTATCTGCTGCTTTAACAAAATCAGCCCACCACTGCATCATCGGTCGTCGTTGCTCAAGATAGTCACTTCGATTGTAAGCGCGACGAACCTCATTCTTATCCACATGAGCAAGTGCAGCCTCAATAACATCAGGCGGAAATCCTTCCTCATTGAGTGCCGTACTAGCGATAGAACGTAAGCCGTGTGAAACGAGTACGCCTCCTAAGCCAGCACGCTTAAGTGCGGCATTAACTGTTTGGCTGTTCATTGGCTGGGTTGGTTTGATGCGACTGGGAAAGATAAACTCTCGGCCACTACTGAGTGACTTCATCATTTCCAGAATAGAAAGAGCCTCATCCGATAGTGGAACCGTATGGTCTCGGTTCATCTTCATACGAGCTGCTGGAATTTTCCATTCTTTAGCACTGAAATCGATCTCATCCCATCGTGCCTCAGCGGCTTCGGCAGGGCGGGTAATGGTGAGAAGCTGCCACATGAACAAGCACCGCGTTGACATACTGATACTTGCTGTACGCATTGTTTGCATTAACTGTGGAAGCTGATCCGGACGGATACTCGGCATGTTTTTCTTTTGCGGTTTCTCGAACGCTTTTCCGATATTTACACTGGGAACTGCATCAATCAGGCCTGTGTTCTGCGCATAAATCATGACTTCGTTAATACGCTGACAAAGGCGTCGGACTGTCTCTAATGCACCTCTGGCCTGAACCGGCTGCACTGCTTTAACCAGAGTATGAGCCTTAATCTCAGTGACACTGATATCACCGATTGCTGGGAAAACATCTCTCTCAAGCGAGCGCCAGATATCGTCGGCATAGTCCTCTGTTACGCTGGTTTTCTTCACATTCCACCAACGCTCGGCAACTAACAGGAAAGTGTTGGTTTTAGCCTCTTGAGAATTTCTTACCTGTTCTTTCTGATGATCCTGCGGATCAATGTCTTTCGCCAACAAAACTCGAGATTCAGCTCTGAGTTTACGCGCATCAGAAAGGGAGACAGCAGGGTAGGCACCGAAGCTCTGTTTGGTTCGCTGTTTTGTCAGCGGTCGATAGTAACGGAACTGCCAGAGCTTACTACCACTGGACTTGATTAATAGAGTAAGCCCGTCCCCATCATACAGCTGGTAATCGGCATCTTTAGGTTTGGCGGCTTTGATTTCCGTATCGGTTAACGGCTTGGTTTTTCTTGCCATGGGGAATCTCCATGCGTTTAGGCCCAACGAAAACAATAGAGCTTTTCGTTGGGCCTATCAATGGGCCTAAAAGGTTCGGATTTAATTAGTTCTCTTCGGACTTCGCGGGACAAATTGAGGGCACAAAAAAGCCCGCAGGGCTTGCGCCGTGCGGGCTCTTAGGACTTCATCGGATGACTCTGGTAATCACCGATGGAGAATTTTGGTGGAGCTGGCGGGAGTTGAACCCGCGTCCGAAATTCCTACATCCTCGGTACTACATGCTTAGTCCAATCTTTACATTCGCTTGCCAGCTGCGGATGGACACGCCACTAACAAACTAGCCTGATTAGTTTTAACGCTTCAACCCCAGGCAGGGTCTCCACGCGATCTCTTTTGGGTTTGACCTCTCTTGATCCCCGTCCTAAGAGCGGAGGCTAGGGAGAGAGGGCTCTGAGCAGGTTATTAAGCTGCTAAAGCGTAGTTTTCGTCGTTTGCGACTATTTTTTTGCGGCTTTTTACGAGGCCAACCGCCCCTCGGCATGCACCTTGGGTTTCGCGAATCCCGTCGAATCCAGAATCAGCCCCAAAATGTGACGTCGAGTATAGCAGGTTTTCGACACGGCATGCCAGTCCATATCGCTACTGAATTTGGTTTCCCTGTGGCGCTTATTCTTTGAACAACGAAACTCACCTTCTATTTGTATAGTTATTCAACTATTCGCTACGCTAATAATATTCCACCCCAAATAGAAGGGAATTGGCGAGTAAATCGCAATATATTATACATTGTAAAGAAATTTACATTTATCAGGATGAATACTGGCGTTTCATTTAATTATCTCATCAAGCAGCTTAAGCAAGACTTAACTTAAGTGTATACAAACAGAATATATTCTGTATTTTCAAAATTAATATTAATTTGTGATGTCAGTATTTGCCTAAATACGTAACGTTGTTTATATCTTTTCTTATTGTAAGATTTTACTCATTGACAGCGAAATGGATATTTTAATGAAAAAACATCAATTTATATAATTATTGACTCATGCATAGCACAATCATTGAATATCGCCAAATTTTTATTTGGCCCGCCTCCCTCTGCGCGTAAATAAATGTCGGCAGTGGCTATGAATATTGTTTTTGCTTCGAGGTAAATATATGGCCCCGCAAAATAGCCTTCCTGGTTCAGTCGATGTAATAAATCAAAAAACCGGTGACGTTGTTGCGCAATATACAAGCGGCAGCGATCGCGTTGTTAATCTCACTGAGACCAGTATTGTCCGCGTTAATGCTTCGCAAGAGACGGTAAATTTCTACGAGCGAGAAGGAAACGACCTGATTGTCCATATGAAAGATGGCTCAACAGTGCGTTACAACAGCTTTTTTAATCTTGATGGCGACGGCCTGCACAGCGAACTGATTTTCGAAGATCAATACGGCACGCATCACGCGGTATTCCCATACGCCGCCGAAGCAGGCCCGGCCGCTGCAGAAGCTATCGTGCCTGCGTACAGTGAAGTAGCGTTCGACTCGCTGATCGGCGCTAGCGGTATCTCTGCCCTTGCGGTACTGGGCGGCATCGCCGCTGTCGGCGGGCTGGTGGGCGTAGCCGCCGCTGCGGGCGGTGGTGGCGGAGGCGGCCACAGCAACGACGGTGGCAACAACGGCGGCGGGGATAATGGTGGAGGCGATAACGGCGGAGGTGATAATGGCGGAGGCGACAATGGCGGCGGCGATAACGGCGGCGGTGAAACCCCTGACACGCCCACGCTGAACGTCAACACCTTCGCAGCCGATAACATTGTCAACTTAGCAGAATCCACGGAAGCACAGCGACTGAGCGGCTGGACGGAGGCCGAAAACGCGGGCAGCACCATTACGATTAGCGCCAATGGCGAAACCTGGACCACCACCGTCGCCAGCGACGGGAGCTGGGGGGTTTGGGTGTCACCCGCCAGCCTGAGCACGTTTTCTCAGGGGCTGAGCCGGATACGCGTCGCCATCGTCACGCCGCGCGGCGGTACCGCCAGTACCGATACCTGGGTAACGGTCAGTACCACGCCGCCCGTGCTGGAGTTAACGCAGTTTGCACCGGGCAATATCGTCGACCAGGAGCAGCATGTCGCGGACAAAATCGTCCGTGGTTATGTCGGCGAGGAAGATGCCGGCAGCACCATTTTTGTCATCCTCAATGACCGCACCTACACCGCCATCGCGGATGAAAACGGCCAATGGCAACTGGTGATCCCTAAAGCGGATATGGCCCTGTTACAGGATGGTCAAAGCTACACCATCATTTATCGCGCCATTGACGCTGCCGGGAACATCACTGAAGAACAGCGCGATTTCAGCACCAACTTCACCGCGCCGGATGTCACTGTCGATCCCGTCGCCAGCGACAACATCATCAACAGCGCGGAGATCCTCGTTAGCCAAACCGTCTCCGGGCAGACTTTCAACATTCCAGCCGGGCAGGTGGTGACCATTACCCTGAACGGCAAAACCTACTACGCCGAAGTCATGGGTGATGGCACCTGGAAAGCGGTGATACCCGCTGGCGATCTCGGCGCACTTGGCCAGGGCAACAACAACCTGACGGTGTCGGTCAACGACGCCGATGGCAACACCATCACCAAAACGATACCGATCGATGTCGATACCAGCCAGCAGGGCATCGCCATTGCTATTCTCTCCACCGATGATTATCTCAACGCCAGCGAAGCGCAAAGCCCGCTCGAAGTGCGTGGTGTCACGACTGTCATTGGCCCGGGCGTATCAATTATTGTCACGGTGAATGGCGTTAATTATCAGGTCACCAACATTGACGCGGCGGGCAACTGGAGCGTCACCATACCCTCCAACGACTTGCTGCGCCTGAGCGACGGGCCAAATGTCATCACCGCGACGGTGGTTCAGGGCAATCAAAATGCGCAGGATTCACACACGCTGAACGTGCAGGTCCACCACTTGCCACAACCGGTTATCGACACGCCGTTTGGTGATGGTTACCTCAACGCGGCGGAAAAAGCCGTCGATCAGGTGCTGAGCGGTAACAGCGGCGTCACCAGCATTGGGCAAAAAGTGACGGTGCAGGTCGGGGATAAAACCTACCAGGCGACAGTCGATAACGACGGAACCTGGAAAGTGACCGTTCCCGCTGGCGATTTGCAAAATCTGCCGGATGGTCTGGTGACCGTGACGGTCAATGCCAGCGATGCATCGGGCAACACCACGCCGCTGACGCAAACCGCGGTGGTGGATACGGTCATGCCGCCGCTGGCGGTGCTGCCGTTAACGGCGGATGGCAAACTGAACGGCGCGGAGTTGGGGCAAACCCAGACGCTGAGCGGCATCAGCGGCGTCAGCGAGCAAGGGCAAACAGTGGTGGTAACCCTGAATGGCAAAACCTACACCACAGTGGTCGGCAGCGACGGCAACTGGCAACTGGCGCTGCCTGCGGGGGATCTCGGGCAGTTACAAACCGGGAGTTATCCGCTCACGGTGACGCTGACCGACGCCGCGGGCAACAGCACCACCGTGACGCGCCCCATTGATGTGAAAACCACCGCGCTGCAAGTGGGCGTGCTGGAACTCTCCGACGGTAACTCGCTGGATGCGGCGGAAATCAAAGTCGACCAAATCCTGCATGGCACCTCAAACGCCGAAGCAGGCAGCATCGTGACTGTCACCTTAGGGGGTCTCACCTATCAGGGCGTGACGGATGTGCAGGGCAACTGGCAGGTCACACTGCCTGCGGTTGAGCTGCAAAAGCTGAGCGATGGCACCCAGAACCTGACCGTCAGCGTGACCGACGGTTACGGGCAAAGCACCACCATTAATTCCAGTTTCGATGTCGATACCACCAGCGATGCCGTGGCGATCAGCATCATCTCCAGCGATGACTATCTGAATGCCACCGAATCCGCGGCTGGGTTAACCATTCAGGGCAGCAGTGCAGGCTTGCCGGCCGGGACGATTGTTACCATTTCGCTGAATGGCACCAATTACCTCGGCATTATCCAGGCAGACGGTACCTGGCAAACCTTTATCAACGCCACGGCTCTGGATGCACTGGCCGACGGCACGCAAACCGTCACAGCAACAGTGCTGACAGCCAATGGCACCGTGATCGACAGCCACAACTTCACGGTGGCAATCCACACGTTACCGACCGTTACGCTGGATCCGGCGTTTGTCGATAACGTGGTGAGCCTGGCGGAATCCACCCAAAGCCAGACCATCACCGGCAACACCGGCATCCTCGGCGCAGGGCAAACAGTCGTTGCGACGCTTAACGGTCAGCAATACACCGGCGTCGTTAACGCCGATGGCAGTTGGTCAGTCATGTTGCCGCAGGGCGCGATGGAAACCCTGACAGAAGGCCCCGGTAGCATTAACGTGGTGGCGACCGATGTCGCCGGCAATAGCGCCAACAACACCATTAACTTCTCTGTCGATAAAACGCCGCCGACCCTGAGTATCACGCCGCTGAACGGCAACGATGTGCTGAATGGCAATAACGTCACCAACGGGGTGACGCTGAACGGCACGACCTCGACGGATGCCGCATCGGTGGTGGTGACCATCAACGGCAATACCTACACCGCGACGGTCAGCAACGGGAGCTGGAGCGTCGCGCTCGGCAGCGGCGTGCTTAGCGCTCTGCCGTCGGGAAGCAGTTCCTACACCGTTACCGCGACCGACGCCGCCGGGAACGTCACCTCGACAATTCGCACGGTCAACGTTGATACCACCGCCCCAAATGTGGTGATGGATCCGGTCGCGCGCGACAACGTGATCAATGCCGCTGAACAGAATACTGGCTTCAGCCTGACCGGCAGAACCGTGCCGACCGAGCCTGGAGCGACTATTACCGTTAATCTGAATGGTGAAACGCTGACCGGCGTCGTGGGCGCAGACGGTAGCTGGTCCATTCCTGTTGCGCCGAGTGTATTGAGCGGCCTGACCAACGGCACCTACGCGATTTCAGTGACGGTCACCGACAGCGCGGGTAACGCCTCGCAGCCGATTTCCAGCACCTTCACGGTCGATACCACCGCCAGCGCGATCGCCATTAACCCGATTGAGTCCGATAACAAAATCAGCGCCGCGGATATTGCCGATGGCCTGACCATCAACGGCACTTCGCAGCGTATCCCGGAAGGGGGAACCGTCACCATTACGCTTAACGGCGTGCAATACACAACGACCGTCAACGCGAGCGGTTTCTGGCAGCTTACTGTGCCGAATGCCGCCGCCGCCGCGATTGCCGATGGCACCGCCACCCTGACGGTGACGGCAACCGATGTCGATAACGTGGTTATTTCCGGTGAGCATCAGTTCACCATCATCACCCATACTCTGCCGCAGCCGACCATTAACGCCCCGTTCGGCGATGGCGTAGTGAATGCGCAGGAAGCTGCCGCGGGCGGTAACCTGACGGGCAACACCGGTGTTGTCGGCGCGGGCCAGGTGGTGACCGTTAAACTGGACAACGGCGCGCAGCTTACCGCCACGGTGGATGCGAACGGCAACTGGACCCTGCCGATGACCCCAACGCAATTGGGCGCGCTCGGGCAGGGCAGCCACACGGTCACCGTTACGGCGACGGACGCGGCGGGTAACCAGACCGCCATCACTACGCCAATGACCGTTGATACCGTCGCGCCGACCGCCACCATTGATGCGGTCACCAGCGACAATATCGTCAACAGCGCGGAAGCGGCCGGTGCCGTTACGGTAAGCGGTACGGGGGTTTACGATCCGCTGCACACGCAGACCATCGTGGTACTGGTCAATGGTCAGAACTATGACGCCATTTTGCAGCCCAGCGGTGTCTGGAGCATTGTATTGCCTGCCGGAGCGCTGGCCGACGTGCCGGACGGCCCGGTAGCGGTAAAAGTGACGATTACGGATTACGCGGGCAACAGTACCACGCAGATCACCAGCTTTACGCTTGATGCTTCGGCGGCTAACGCGCCGCAGGTGCAAATCAATAAAGTCGGCGGCGATGACTTTATCAACCAGTCTGAAGCGCAGTCGCTGGTGCAAATCAGCGGTACCTCGACCAACCTTGAAAGCGGCCAGCCGCTGACCGTCACCTTGAACGGCAAAACCTATGACACCACGGTGAATGCCGATGGCACTTGGTCGGTAAACGTACTGCCGGCGGATCTGGCGGTGGTGCAGGACGGCACACAGATAATCACTGTGACCGCGAGCGATGCCGCCGGGAACAGCGCGTCGGCGAACCACAGCGTGACCTTCGCCGCGCAACCGGCGTCGCAACCGACCATCACCATCAATACCGTGGCGCAGGACGATGTCATCAACGCCATCGAACATAACCAGGCGCTGGATATTACCGGCTCGTCGACCCATCTGGCGGCGGGCACGGTGATTACGGTGCTGTTTAATGGCAACACCTACACCGCCAGCGTCAACAGTAGCGGCAACTGGACCATCACCGTGCCGCAGGCGGATGTGCAGGCATTGAGCGATACGCCAGCAAATGCGCCGTATGTGATTACGGCTTCGGCGAGTGATGCGGCGCAGAACCCGGCCAGTGGTACGCACAGCGTGACGGTGGATACCACCGCGCCAACGCTGGTGGTCGATCTCGCCAATTCGTTCCTCAGTGACAGCCGCGTCAACATCGCCGAAGCGGCGGTCGATCAGCAGGTGAGTGGCACCGGTACCGCGGGCGAAACCGTGCAGTTGACCATCAATGGCAAAACCCTGTCGGCGGTGGTCGATCAGCAGGGGCAGTGGACGATGGATATCTCTGCGACCGACCTGAAAGCGTTGCCGCAGGGCAGTTCGCAACTGACCTTCACCAGCACCGATGCGCAGGGCAACGCCAGCCAGCAGCAGGTTGGCATTAACGTCAAAACCACCGGCGGGCCAACCATCACGCTGAACACCATGTTTGGCGACAACGTTGTCAGCATCAATGAGGCCACCAACGGCACCACGCTGACCGGTACCGTGAGCGGCCTGACTGCCGGCACGGTTGTCGTGGTGACCATCAATGGGCAGAACTTTAACGGTACGGTAAGCGGTAATACCTGGTCGGTGGCCATTCCAGGCGGCGAACTGGATACCAGCGGGCAATACACCGTCACGGTCACCGCGCAGGACGCCTGGGGTAACCCGGCGACGGTCAACGGCAATCTCGATATTGTGCTGAACCGACCCACCGCCGCATTAACCGGGCCGCTGTTTGGCGATGACAATATCTTAAGCCAGGCGGAAGCCAACGCCGGGGTACAACTGACCGGTTCGACCGGGCAAGCAGGCCCAGGGCAGACGGTTAAAATCATCCTCGATAATTTGCAGGAATACACCGGCACGGTGGATGTCAACGGCAACTGGACGGTGTCGTTAACGCCGCAGCAGATGAACGCCATTACCGACGGCACGCACACCGTGCAGGTGTCGGTGACTGACCGCGCGGGCAACACTGCGGTTTCCACAGGAACCAGCGTCGAAGTGCGCACCGATCCGTTAACGCCGCCGACGCTGTCGCAGCCGTTTGGTGACGGGATACTGAGCGCTGCCGAAGCCGGTGCGACGCAAACCATTGGCGGTCAGCTCAATATGGACTCGTCGCTGGTCGGCTCGGTGACAGTCAGCATCAACAACGGCACGCCTATACAGGCGACCGTCAATGCAGACGGTACCTGGTCGCTGGATGTCGATAGCGGAACTTTGCAGGCGCTGCCGGATGGCACCTTGCCGATCACCATTACCGTGACGGATACGGCGGGCAACCAGGTCTCCGGGCAGGGCAGCTTTGAAGCAATCGTCAACAATCTGCCGGTGGCGAACTACGTGACGCCGTTTGGTGATTCGGTCATTAGCTATGTTGAAACCCAAAGCGCGCAGCAGATTACCGGCAACACCGGCGTGACCGGCGCCGGGCAAACAGTCAGTGTGGTGCTCGGCACCAATACCTACACCGGGACGGTGGATGACAACGGTGACTGGACGATCACCGTACCGCAGGCGGATTTGGCAGCGCTGGCGAATAACGCCTCGCTGGCGTTCGGTGTGACGGTAACCGACCGCGCCGGTAACTCGGTCAGCACCGATCCCGCCACCACGCCAAATGTCACGGTACACACCAGCCTGCCTGCGCCTTCGGTTAGCAATCCGTTTGGTGACAACATTATCAACAGCACAGAAGCGGCGGGTGAAGCGACCCTGACGGGGAGCACTGGCGCAACCGGGGCGAACCAATATGTGACGGTGAAAATCGATGTTAACGGTGTCACCTACACCGCCGACGTCGATGCCAGCGGGAACTGGTCGGTGACCTTACCGGCAGGCTCGTTGCAATCGCTCTCTGCCGGGACGCATCAGATTACGGTCTACGCGCAGGATCAATACGGCAACACCAACACCAGCATCACGGATTATACGGTGGCGTTGACGCCGCCAGCGGTGACCATTACCAGCCCGATATTTGGCGATGGCTACGTCAGTGCGGCGGAAGCCACCGCAGGCACGACGCTGCGCGGGACGTTCTCAACAACGTATCCAAATGGCACAACCGTTAAAGTCACCATTGGCGATCAAACGTTTGACGCTACCGTTAACGGTACGCAATGGACGTTAGCCATGGACGCGGCGGATTGGGCGACCATCGCCGCGCGCGGTCAGCAGAGCGTGACGGTGACGGTGGTCGATGGCGCGGGCAACACCAATACCGCCACCACCACGGCAACCTTGTTGCTGGATGCGCCGACGGTGGCGATCAATACGCCATTTGCCGGGGATAACGTCCTCGATTACGCGGAAAGCCAGACTAACCAGTCCATCACCGGGACCTCCACCGGCTTAGCCACAGGCGATACCGTTCGCGTCACCTTTACCGGCGGCAGCGTCTACACCACCACCGTGCAGGCGGATGGCAGCTGGTCGCTGGTGTTAACGCCGACGCAGATGGCCACCTTGCAGGCCGGGCAGATAACCGTTCAGGGGGTTGATAAAGCGGGTAACGTTGCCGGCACCGCAGGTAACGGCGGCACGCTGACCCTCGATCTGACGCCGCCGACTTACTCAGTCAATATGGATTTAGTGGCCGGAGACAATTACGTCAACGCCGGGGAATTCACCAATGGAAATCTGCAACTTTCCGGCCACGCTTTTAACCTCAACGGCACGACGCTGACCATTCTTAGCGGTGCGACTCCGCTTGGCACCGCGACGGTCGCGGCCGACGGAAGTTGGACATTTAATGTGCCGCGCGCGTCGCTGCCGGACGGTAATTACACCTTCACGGTGCAGAGCAACAGCCAGCCGGGCACCACGCCTGCCACGCAAACTGTGGTGGTCGATACCCTTGCGCCAACCTTGAGCCTCGGACAGTTTGCCGGTGACAACGTGGTGAACAGTACCGAGAAAGGCGCCGCGCAAACCATCAGCGGGCTGTCGGATGCGAATGGCAGCCAGGTCACGGTGACGCTGAACGGTAAAACCTACACCGCTGTGGTGGCTAACGGCGCCTGGTCTGTGAATGTGCCGCAGGCGGATATGGCGGCGCTCAACGATGGTTCCTATACCATTAATGCCTCTATTCGCGATGCGGCGGGCAACCAAACCAACGCGACGCAAAACGTTACCGTAGACGCCGGTTCACCGCTGCTGCAAGTCGATGCGCTGGGTGTGCCAGCGGTGCTGAACACCGTCAATGCAACGACGGGTGTGCTGCTGCAAGGCCAGGGCGAACCGGGCAATACCGTGACCATTCGCCTGGGGCCGTTAAGCTGGAGCGGCACGGTTGATTCGCAAGGCCACTGGAGCCACACCTTCCCACAGCTCGATCTCTCCACGCTGACCGATGGCGCGCAGGTGATCAACATCACCTCGACGGATGCGGCAGGCAACACTTCAAGTAACAACATTTCGCTGAACGTTGCGCTGAACAAAGGGCTTGGCGTGGCCATCGATCAGGTGTTTAACGATGGCATCCTGAACGTGGCGGAATCGCTGGTAACGCAAGTGCTTACCGGGAAAGTGGCGGGTGATTATCGCGGCGCGAAGGTGTCGCTGACCGTGATTGGCGCGAACTTCACCATTAACGATCTGGCGGTGGCGTCTGATGGGTCGTACTCCTTCACGCTGCCGCCGTCTATCTGGGTCGGTCTGGTCACCAATACCTTGCAGTTGCGCGTCGATGTGGTCGATGCCAACGGCAACACCACTTACAAAACCATTGATGTCGGCCTTGCGCTGACCGATTTGCCGGTGGTGAGCGATGTGCTGGTGGCGGGCGATAACGTCGTCAACCTGGTGGAGAGCGGTCTTGCGCAGACCATTTCCGGTACCGTCAGCAATGTCGCCAATGTCTCCAGTGTGGTGGTGAATTTCGCCGGGCAAGCCATTACCGCCACCGTCGATGCGCTCGGACGTTGGACGGCTAACCTTCCGGCTGCGGTGCTGAGCACCCTGCCAGATGGCACGGTCTCGGTCGGCGTGGTGGTGTCTGATAAATCCGGCAACGTTATCAATACCAATGCCAGCTTCAACGTGGTCAGCCACAACTTGCCCGCTATCTCCCTGGATCCGCTGTTTGGCGATGGCGTACTGAGTATTCCTGAACTGGCGAGCGGGTTGCTGAGCGGCACGGCGACAAACCTTGCCGGGCGCACGCTGACTATCCAAATCGGCAACGCAACGGCCTTTACCACCAACGTGGATAATACCGGGCGCTGGTCGGTGAACTTGCCGGATGCGGTGAAATCGGTGTTGCAGGGGCTGGGCAGTGGCAATCAATCGGTGACCATTACCGCGACCGATCAGTACGGCAACCAGGCGACACAAACCGGCTCCATCAAAGTCGATTTGGTTGCACCGGTGCTTAATAGCGTGGCGGTGTTTGGCGATGGCTTGCTGAACGTCGCGGATTCGCTGCTCACCCAGACCATTAGCGGTGTGGCAAGCGGCGCGCCGCTCGGTTCTACGGTGGAAGTCACACTCGGCGCGAAAGTGTTTACTGGTGTGGTCAATGCCAGCGGCGCCTTCTCAATTGCGTTGACGCCAGCGGTTCTTGCAACGCTTACAGACGGTATCTTTACGCCATCGATCAAAATCACCACCCCGGATGGCAACACCTCCACTACGGCGGGCGGGCAGGTGACGGTTGGCCTGAAAAATCTGCCAACGGTGGCGATCACCTCGCTGTTTGGCAACGATGGTTACCTCAACCATACGGAAGCCGTGGCAGCACAAACCATTTCTGGTACGGTGACCGGCCTGACGTCTGGCTCGGTGACGGTCACCGTTGGCGGCACAACGTATCAGGCACCGATTGGCAGTAACGGCACCTGGTCGCTGGCGCTTTCCGCTGGCACGCTGGCGTCCATCGCCGACGGCACCCTGAGCGTCACCGCGTCGGTCACCGATGCGGTGGGCAACACCGTCACTGGCAACCAACTGGTGAATGCGATCGTGCAGGCCGTGCCATCGCTGGGTCTCAATACGTTGTTTGGCAACGGTATCCTCGATCTGAACGATCTGTTGACCAACCCGATCCTCTCCGGGACCAGCAGCAACCTGGCGGTGGGCACGCAGATCACCGTGAAAGTGGGTCTGCTCTCTTTCAACACCACCGTGGGCGCGAACGGGCAATGGCAGCTCACGGTTCCGGCGCTCTCGCTGCAAGGCTTGCAGGATGGCACCAATATCTTGCAGGTGTCGGCGACCGCAACGGATGTGGCCGGTAACGTCGCCAATATCGTGCAGAACGCCAGTGTCGCCATTCAGGCGCTGCCGACGGTGGCCATTACCTCGCTGTTTGGCGATGGCGCGCTGAGCCTGGCGGATATCAGTACCGCGCAGACGATTTCCGGAACCAGCCAGAATGCGGTGGGGTCAACGCTGACCGTTTCCGTCGGTGGCAAGAGCTACCTCGCCACGGTCGCCGCGAACGGCAGTTGGAGTGTCAGTGTACCGAAAGTGGATCTCAGCGCCCTGACGGATGGCTCGCAAGCCGTTAGCGTCGCGGTCACCAACGCCGCTGGTAAAGTGGCGAGCGTGGCGAGCGCGGTGGATGTGATTACCCACAACCTGCCGACGGTTTCACTCACGTCGCTGTTCGGTAACGATGGTTACCTGAATATCAGTGAAGCGGCCAGCGGCCAGGTGATCAGCGGCAAAATTGGCGGCGTGGCCAGCGGTTCGACCGTGGTGGTGACCCTTGGCGGTACGCAACTGAATGCCACAGTGGACGCCAACGGCAACTGGACGGCGGCGGTGAATAACACGTTGCTGCAAAGCCTGGCGAATGGCACCACCAAAGTGGGCGTTTCGGTGACGGACCGGGTGGGCAACACCACGGCGACAGAAGCTGATGTGCAGGTGAAATTCACCCAGCCAACGATCACCACTAACCCGCTGACCAACCTGGTCGGCTTGTTGACCAACGTCCTGCTAGGGTTAGTCGGGTCGGTAAAACTGACGATCAGCGGTTCCTCAACTAATCTTGGTCAGGGCTCTATTGTTCATCTGAATTTGTTGAACCTGGCGGCGTCGACGGCGGTTGTCGGGTCGGATGGCAAATGGACGGCCCAGCTTGATGTCGGGCTGGATCTGGCGAAGATCCTCTCGCTGAGCACCATCATTAACCTGTATGCCGCCGATGCGGCGGGTAACATCGGTTACCTGAACGTCGGTTTGGGCGGCGGTAACGCCACCACCACGCCACCTGCCGGAGTCGGCACGTTATCGGCAGAAGCGAGTTCCTTCTCACTGCTGGCGGCCAGTTCCACGGAAGGGTCGGAGTCGGCAGCCAATACGGACAGCACCACCACGCACACCGCAGCAACCGCCACCACCGAGAGTTCAACAGACTCGGCGGCAACGACCGATGCCAGTTACACCATCGGCGGTGTGAGTATCGATCTGGCGGACGGCACCAGTCAGAGCGGGGATAGCGTGCAGGGCAGCACCGGTAACGACACTATTCACCTGTCGACGCTCGGCTTTACCGAGATTGACGGGGGAGCGGGGACCGATACGCTGGTGCTTGATGGCGCGAACCTCGTGCTGAACCTGATCGATCTCGGGACGAAAGTACACAACATCGAAGTAATTGACCTCGGCAAATCCGGGACCAACAGCGTCACGCTGGATGTCAACGAAGCGCTGAGCATTACCGATAAACCGGAAGATGACTTGCTGATTAAGGGCAGTATCGGCGACCAGATCAACCTGAAGCACGGGGCTGCCGATACCTGGGCCATCAGCGGGCAGCGCGAAGTGGATGGAGTCCAGTTCGATGTTTATCACAACAGTTCGCAAGTCAACACACTCAGCGATGTGCTGATCCAGCAGGGCTTGCACGTCAATATGGTTTAAGGGGTAAACGCCTCAGGGATGAGGCGGGAAAGCGAAAAATTATTACGGGCTATCCAAAGGTCGATGTATGAAAAGAGCCATAGGTCTGTTGTTATTGGTCATGCCCGTTACGAGTGTATTCGCGGCTCCCGGCGATGAAGACAATTATCGCTGGCAGTCGGCCCCGAGCGAACAGCTTCGGGCGCAGCTAACTATTAAAGAGGCGATCCTTCGCGCTTTTGCCCGTAACCCGAAAATCGCCCAGGCGGCAGCGCAAATCCGCGTGGGTAAAGCGAACCTCACTGAAGCAGAAAGCGCCTGGTTTCCGCAGGTTTCCTTGCAAGGGAATCTTGGGCGTTCACACCGTACGGATTCCGCCGGATCGTTGAACAACAATGGTTCTGGCGGCGTTACCTTAAAACAGTTGCTGTACGATTTTGGCAAAACTGGCGGCAGTATCGATGAGCAACACAATCTCTCTGACGCCTGGCGTTACGATCTTTACAGCACGCTCAATGATGTTGGCATGCAAACACTGCAAGCCTATTTGCAGGTCAAGCGCTACCAGGCGCTGGCCCAGGCGGCGCGGGCCAATATTCACTCGCTGCAAAGCGTGCTGGAAATGGCGGATTTACGCTCAGAAGCCGGGTTAAGCTCCGAGTCCGACGGCCTGCAAGCCCAGTCGCGCATTGCGGGGATGAACGCCTCACTTGCGCAGTATGAAGCGCAGATGCACTCCGCGCAGGCTGCACTCAGTGTATTAACTGGCGTGAAATCTGAAACCTTGCCCGACCTTCCTGAAGACCTGCTCAAACAGAATATCTCTATTGAGTCGCTGCCCTATGATCGCAACAACGCCGTACTGAGCGCGCAATCTAAACAGCAAGCGGCGGAACAGCGTATTCGCCAGGCGCAGGCGCAACATTGGCCGACCATTTCGGTGCAGGCGGGGCGCACCCGCTATGAAAATGATCAGAGCAGCTATTGGGATGATCAGGTGCAATTAGTGGTGGATGCGCCGCTGTATCAGGGCGGGGCGGTCAGCGCCCGCGTGGATGCCGCGCAGGGCGATCGTGCCAATGCGCAAGCGGAAGTGGAGGCCAGCAAACTGGATATCAACCAGCGTGCCGCCACCGCGTGGGCGGATTTTACCGGCGCGCAATTGCGCCAAAAAGCCGGGGATGCGCAGGCGATGAGCGCCGGGCGGGCCCGGGGCGTTTACCGCGATGAGTACCGGTTGAGCAAGCGCAGCCTGAACGATCTTCTGAGCATTGAACAGGATGTTTTCCAGGCCGATACCGCCTCGATTACCGCGCGTTATGACGCCTGGGATGCCGCCGTGCGCTATGCCGCCGCCGCCGACAACTTGCTCGATATGCTGGGGATTGAACGTAGTCGTACCGTGGGCGATGACTTGCCCGCACTGTAGGCGCATAAATGCACGCGCGCGGTAAGCGCAAAAGAGCAGGAGTGGTAATGCAAGAGCCTGATACCGAAAGCTGGATTAATGTGATGGTGCGCGCGGCGGGGCGTTTTGGCCTGCCCGCCGATGCCCCCGCTGTACGACAACAGATGCGCTGGTTTGAATCGCTGCCGCTCAACGCGCGGCTGGAAAGATTAAGCGGCTTGATGGGCTTGCAAGTGCGTACCGTGCCGCTCGACCGTATGCGCTGGAATTCGCAAAACTTGCCGGTCATCGTGCAGCTTGATACTGGCGAGCTGATGCTACTGGAGGCGCTGGACGCCGATAAGCAGGTCACCTACTGGCTGAACAACGGTGGCGACCTGGTGCGTGAAGAGCCGCTGGAAACGTTGTTAACCCGCGCGAAGCCCGAAGTGGTGATGCTCGGTATCGCCGCGCGTGGCCGTGATGCGCGCATTGATGATTTTACGCGCCCGTGGGAAGCGCACTGGTTCTGGCGTCACTTTCGCCACAGTGGGCGCAAGCTAACGGAAATCGCGCTGGCCTCGGTGGTCGGGAACGTACTGGCCTTGGCGGGTATTCTCTTTTCCATGCAGGTTTACGACCGGGTTATCCCGGCGCAGTCAATGCCAACGCTGTGGGTGCTGTTTTTCGGCGTCCTGCTGGCGGCAGCACTGGAGTTCTTTATCCGCCTCGCGCGAACGCATGTTTCGGACATCATGGGGAAACATATCGACCTGGATGTCTCGGCGCTGTTCTTTGCCCGTGCGATGGCGATCAAAAACGACGCGCGGCCGAAATCCACCGGTTCGTTTATCTCGCAGTTGCGCGAGCTGGATCAGGTGCGCGAACTGTTGACCTCAACCACCGTTGGCGCGGCGATGGACATTCCGTTTGTGCTGCTGTTTCTCGGCATTATGGCGCTGGTCGGCGGCCCGCTGGTGATCATTCCCTTAATTGCTATTCCGCTGATTATCATTCCAGGGCTGATGGTGCAGTGGCCGATGGCGAAGCTGGCGAAAGAAGGGATGCGCGAAAGCGCCATACGTAACGCGGTGCTGGTCGAATCCATCGAAGGGGTGGAAGACATCAAAGCATTGCAGGCGGAACCCTACTTTCAGCGCCAATGGGAAAACACCCACGCGGTGGGGGCCAACGTCGGGATGAAACAGCGCGTATGGGGCGCGCGGCTTAGCGGCTGGGCGTCGACGGTTCAGCAAATCACCTATGCCGGGATGCTGGTTTTCGGCTGCTTTCTCGTCATTGATGGCACGATCACTACCGGTACGCTGGTGGCCTGTAGCCTGCTGTCGTCGCGCACGATTGCGCCGCTGATGCAACTGACCATGGTTTTCTCCCGCTGGCAGCATGCGAAATCCGCCATGACGGGCTTGAACGAGCTACTGAAAAAACCGCTCGATAAAGAGGCCGACAAAAAAATGGCGCACTGCCCGGTGCTGGCGGGCCACTTCCAGGTGCAACAGATGCAGTACAGCTACGATGTCGAAAAAGGCGATCTGGCGCTAAATGTCAGCGAGCTGGAGATCAAGCCAGGCGAACGTGTGGCGATCCTCGGTAAAACCGGGGCCGGGAAATCAACGTTGCTGAAATTGCTCTCCGGGCAGGCGCAGGCCAGTAAAGGCAAAGTGATCATCGACGGTGTGGATATGGCGCATATCGATCCGACCGACGTGCGCCGCCAGGTGGGGTACTTGTCGCAGGATTCTCGGCTGTTCTTTGGCACGTTACGGCAAAACCTGATGCTTGGTCATCCGCATGCCACCGAAGCGGAGTTGATTCAGGCGCTGCGCATTAGCGGGGCGATCAACCTGGTTCAGCAGGACGCCGCGAGTCTCGACCGCTTGATCAATGAAGGCGGGCGCGGGCTGTCCGGCGGACAGCGGCAGATGGTGCTGCTCAGCCGGTTGATTGTGCGTAACCCGCAAATCGTGTTGCTGGATGAGCCGACGGCGTCGATGGATGAGCAACTGGAAGCTTGGGTTATTCGCCAGCTTCAACAGTGGCTGACCGGACGCACGCTGGTGCTAGTGACGCACCGCCCGGCGCTGCTCAACCTGGTGGACCGCATCATTGTGATGGAGAACGGCAAAGTGGTTGCCGATGGTCCGCGCGATACCCTGCTCAAACAGGCGACGCGCAACAGCAACGTGGCGTCAATCGCCTGAGGAGGGGGAAATGAGTCAACTCTCAATGCAGGACGATCTGGCGCGTCAGGGGCGGATTTATTCGTCCGTCATTTGGCTGACGTTGATTGGCCTGGTGATGTTTGTCGGCTGGTCGGCGTGGGCCATTCTTGATGAGGTGACGGTCGGTACTGGTAAAATCACCCCGTCGACGCATGCGCAGGTGATTGAAAGCCTTGATGGCGGGATCGTTAGCGCGCTGATGGTGAAAGAGGGCGATATTGTCGAGCGCGGACAGATGCTGGCGCGCCTTGATCCGACGCGTTTTCAGTCCAACTATGGTGAAGCAGCGGCGCGTGTCAGGGCGTTGCGGGCATCGAGCGAACGCTTACGTTCCGAACTGACCGGTGAACCGCTGCGTTTTAGCGCCGAATCGATGCGTGAGCCGGATCTGGTGGCGCGTGAACGGCAGCTTTACGAATCACGTCGGCGTAACCTCAATGAAACCGTGGCGAACCTGCAACAAACCTATCAACTGGTGATGGCAGAGTTACGCATGACGCAGCCGCTGGTGGCGAAAGGCGCGGCGAGCAATGTGGAAGTGATCCGTTTGCAACGCCAGGCGACAGAACTGAAGGGCAAAATCGACGAGGTGCGGAACCAGTTCGCGGTGCGTGCGCGGGAAGAGCAGGTAAAAAACAACGCCGACCTGGACGCGCAATTGCAGGTGATGGCCGGTAAAGCGGATCAGCTGGATCGGGCGGTGATTAACTCGCCGGTGCGCGGGATTGTCAAAGACATTCAGGTCAATACGGTTGGCGGCGTGTTGCAACCCGGCGGTAAGCTGATGGAGATCGTCCCGCTGGAGGATCAGTTGTTGGTCGAGACGCGCATTAACCCGCGCGATATCGCCTATATTCGCCCTGGTTTGCCGGCGACAGTAAAAGTGACCGCTTACGATTCGTCGATTTACGGTGACCTGAAAGGCACGGTAGAAGTGGTGTCGCCGGATACGTTGCAGGATGAAGTGCGCCGCGATCAGTTCTATTACCGCGTCTATGTGCGTACGCAAAGTGCGGAGCTGAAAAACCGTAACGGCAAAAGTTTCCCAATCCTGCCGGGGATGATCGCGAATGTCGAAATCAAGACCGGGCAAAAATCGGTGATGGATTATCTGATTAAACCGCTGAACAAATTGAATGAGGCGCTGAGGGAGCGTTAAGAGGGAGATTCGATGCCCTCTCCCGGTGTGAGAGGGCAATGCGGGGAAATTAACGCCCCGCGTTTTTCATGATGCGCGCTTTATCTAGCTGCCATTCACGTTCTTTCAAATCGGTGCGTTTGTCGTGCTGTTTCTTCCCTTTCGCAACGCCGATTTTCACTTTGCACCAGGCATTTTTCCAGTACAGCGAGAGCGCCACCACGGTGTAACCTTCACGGTTGATGCGGCCGTATAAAGAGTCCAACTCGCGCTGGTTAAGCAGCAGTTTACGGGTGCGGGTAGGGTCGCAAACATAGTGGCTGGAAGCCACGGTCAGTGGCGTAAAGTTCGCGCCGAACAGAAAAGCTTCGCCGTCTTTCAAAATAACGTAGCTGTCGCCAATGTTTGCTTTACCGGCGCGTAAGGATTTTACTTCCCAGCCCTGTAGAGAAAGCCCGGCCTCAAATTCTTCTTCAATAAAGTATTCATGGCGGGCGCGCTTGTTCATCGCGATGGTGGCTGAGCCAGGTTTATATGCTTTTTTCTTCGTCATAGTATCGTGAAGCCATCCGGTAATCTGATATCTGAAACTGACCTCATTGCGTCCTGTGAGGCTGAACGCGTTATCTTAGCATGAGTTAGGGCATAGCGTTTTCCTTTCAACCTGGGGAGATGGTATTATTTGGCGATTGTGTGAACGCGGAAAACCTTATGCCTCAGATTAGCCGTACTGCGCTGGTGCCTTACAGCGCGGAACAAATGTATCAGTTAGTGAACGATGTGAAATCCTACCCGCAGTTTATTCCAGGTTGCACCGGCAGCCGGGTTCTGGAATCCGGGCCGTCGCAAATGACGGCGGCGGTGGATGTTTCTAAGGCCGGGATCAGTAAGACGTTTACCACACGCAACACGCTGGATGCCAACCAACGCATTATGATGCATTTGGTGGATGGCCCGTTTAAGTCCCTGATGGGTGGATGGAAATTTACGCCATTGAGCGCTGATGCTTGCCGCATTGAGTTTCAGCTGGATTTTGAATTTACCAACAAGCTGATTGAACTGGCATTTGGCCGCATCTTCAAAGAGCTGGCCTCAAACATGGTGCAGGCTTTCACCCATCGCGCGAAAGAGGTTTATCGTGTCGGGTAAAATTGCCGTTGAAGTGGCGTATGCGCTGCCTGAAAAGCAGTATTTGCAGCGGGTGAAGTTGGATGAAGGCGCAACTGTTGAGGAGGCGATTCGTGCTTCGGGTCTGCTGGAACTGCGTAGTGATATCGATTTGACTGTTAATAAGGTCGGTATTTTTAGTCGCCCGGTGAAATTGCACGATAGCGTTAACGATGGTGACCGTGTGGAGATTTACCGCCCGCTGATTGCCGACCCGAAAGAGCTGCGTCGCCAGCGCGCTGAGAGAGCGGCGAATAAGCCTTAACGTCGCAGCGTTGGAAACAAACGAAACAAAAGTCGGAAACAAAAAAGGTGCTCATTGAGCACCTTTTTGCATTTCCGCGACCTTAGTTTTTGGTCAGCGCAGGTTTGTTATCAATATTGGTTAGCACGCCACTGCTATTGAAGGTCAGCGTCAGTGTTTGCTGAGAGACATCTTCATGGCCTGGTTGCTGGCGGAAGACGTAGAACCACGTGTTGGTGCCAAACGGGTCAGTCATCATCGGAGTACCCAGTGCATAAGCAACCTGTTGTTGCGTCATACCTGTGCGGATTTTAGATACATCGTTTGGTGTCAGGTAGTTCCCCTGGTTGATATCAGGGCGGTAAACCACGCGTTCTACAGTAGAGCAACCAGCGGTCAACATCAGGAGAACCGCTGCGGCAGCAGTCAGCATTTTACAGCGCATAGTGATTTGATTCCTTTTCGGGCCCGAACAGTACGTGGCTCATATGTAATATGCCGATAATAATAGACCTTTCGCCAGTTTAAAACCTTTGCGGCCGGGTCTGTTGTTGATTTTGTCGAGAACTCAGACCGTCATATTACAGAAAAGTTTACGCGGCCAGCAGCTCTTTGGCGTTCGCCAGCGCGTTGCGCGTCACTTCGCTGCCGCCCAGCAAGCGCGCAAGTTCCTGCAAGCGAGCACGTTTATCCAACGGCTGCATATGGGTTTCAGTCATTGCGCCATCGGTCTCTTTGCTGACGTAGAAGTGATGGTGCCCACAACCGGCAACCTGCGGCAGGTGCGTTACGCACATTACCTGAGTGGATTCGCCCAGTTGACGCAGCAGTTTGCCGACAACGGCGGCGGTTGGCCCGCTGATACCGACGTCCACTTCATCGAAAATCAGCGCCGGTGTTTCCATTTTCCGTGCGGTAATCACCTGAATTGCCAGTGCGATACGTGACAGCTCACCGCCAGAAGCGACTTTAGCGATTGCTTGCAGCGGCTGCCCAGGGTTGGTTGTTACGCGGAACTCAATGCGGTCCGCACCATCCGCCGTCAATGAGTTCGCATCAAACGCGACATCAATTTCAAACACGCCGTGCGGCATGGAAAGCGAGTGCATGCTTTCAGTAATCAGCTGGCTCAATTCCTGCGCATACTTCGCGCGCTGATCGTGCAGCTGCTGTGCGCTTGCCACCGCCAACTGATGATGTTGAGTGACTGCCAGCGCCAGGGTTTCCTGCGAATCAGCCTGATCGTCAAGCAACTGCTGTTCATCAAGCAGTGACTGGTAGAACTGCGGTAATTCTTCTGGGCTGATGTGGTGCTTGCGCGCTAGCGAAATCTGCCGGGAAATGCGCTGTTCCAGTTCGTAAAGGCGGTTTGGATCGAGATCTAAACGGTCGCAGTAGTGGCGCAGCTCATCGCTGGCTTCGCTAATCTGAATGGCGGCCTCTTCCAGCATCTCCAGCACGCTGGAAAGGCGCGTGTCCATACCAGCCAATTCTGTCAGCAACTGACGTGCGGTATATAACTGGCTTTGCAGATTCACGTCTTCACCATCTGCCAGTACATTCAATGCGTGTTGACTGGTGGAGAGCAATTGTCCGCTGTTCGCGAGGCGTTTGTACTCTTCATCAATTTGTTCGTATTCGCCGGGCTGTGGATTAAATTCGTTCAGCTCTTTTAGTTGATAATGCAACAGTTCCGCACGAGCGGCGCGCTCCTGGCTTTGCTGCTGGTGCTGAGCCAGCTCTCGGCAGCTTTGGTGCCAGGCGTGGTAGCGTTCAGCCATTTGCAGAGTGAGCGCATACTCACCGGCATAGCCATCAAGCAGGTTTTTTTGATGTTCGGGTTTAATCAGCAACTGATGCGCGTGCTGACCGTGGATCTGGATTAATAACTGGCCCAGCTCGCGTAATTGGGAAAGGGGAACGGCGGTACCGTTGATGAAACCACGGGAACGCCCGTCGCTGCTGATCACGCGGCGAAGTAAACACTCACGTCCATCTTCGAGTTGATTCTCTTCGAGCCAGCGCTGAGCGGCAGGGGTGTCTTTCAAAGCGAAGCGGGCGCAGAGATCGGCGCGAGGCGCACCTGCGCGTACCATGTCGGCTTCAGCACGACCGCCCAGGCACAGCCCAAGCGCGTCGATAGCAATAGATTTACCCGCGCCGGTTTCGCCGGTAATCGCCGTCATCCCGCTGTGAAAATCGATTTCAAGCTCACGAACGATAGCAAAATTACTGATAGTGAGTTGTGCCAACATGGTTGCTTTCCTGTATGAAAAACCATAACTGTATTTTCATACAGTATAGACTGGTTTTATATACAGTAAAGCCCTGGTGGCGGTTTTCAGAACAATTTTTTTGACCAGCCGAGCTTTGAGCTTAACGTATTGAAATAGCTGTAATCTTTGGGATGGATAAGATTGAGGTGATAGTCACAGCGGCGAATCAGCACATCTTCGCCTTCCTGAATGGGTAATGCGATTTGGCTGTCGCAGCTGATTTCAAGATCGCTGCGACGATGGGAAAAGCGCAGACGAATGGTGCTGCTACTGTTGATAACCAGCGGACGCGCTGACAACGTGTGCGGGAACATCGGCACCAGAGTAATGGCGTCCAGCGATGGCGTCAGAATCGGCCCGCCCGCGGAAAGGGAATACGCCGTGGAACCGGTTGGCGTGGAGATGATTAAACCGTCTGAGCGCTGTGAGAAAGCAAAAATTTCATCGATATACACTTCGAATTCGATCATATGCGCGACTTTGCCCGGATGCAGCACCACTTCGTTAATGGCGGTGCTGATCCGCTTCTGGCAATCCTGCTGGCAGACCTGAACTTCCAGCAGAAAGCGCTTTTCGGCGATATAATGACCTTCCAGTACATCGGCCAATTGCTGTTGTGCATTATCCGGGTCGAGATCGGTAAGAAAGCCGAGATTGCCACGGTTAATCCCAATAACTTTAATGTCATAGCGCGCCAGAGTACGCGCAGCGCCAAGCATATTGCCGTCGCCGCCGACTACCACTGCCAGGTCAGCCTGTTGACCAATTTCAGCCAGTGTGCCGGTTTTTACGTTATTGAGTTGCAGTTCTTGAGCAATTTGTTGTTCAACAATGACGTCATAGCCTTTAGCGCACAGCCAGCGATAGAGCATTTCATGTGTGGTCAGTGCGGTAGGGTGTCGTGGATGCCCGACAATACCAATACACTTGAAATGTTGAGTCATTTTCTGCTGGTCCTTGTGGCGAATGAATGATGACAATCTGACTCGTTCCCTTGAATCTCGGAAACGGATCCCCATAATAATGCAGGTTAGCGAGATGAGTGCAAAAAAACGCGGAGAAATTCATGAGTAGTAAAGAACAGAAAACGCCTGACGGGCAAGCCCCGGAAGAAATTATCATGGAACAGCACGACGAAGTTGAGGCAGTTGTTGAGTCTGACGATTCTGCTGAGCAGGTGGATCCGCGCGATGAGAAAATTGCGAACCTTGAAGCGCAGTTAGCTGAAGCGGAAAACCGCGAGCGCGAAGCTGTGTTACGCATTAAAGCGGAAATGGAAAACCTGCGTCGTCGTACCGAACTGGATATCGAAAAAGCGCACAAATTCGCGCTAGAGAAGTTCATCAACGAACTGCTGCCGGTAATCGATAGCCTGGATCGCGCGCTGGAAGTGGCGGACAAAAACAACGCCGAGATGGCTCCGATGGTTGAAGGCATCGAGTTGACGCTGAAAAACATGTTGGATGTGGTGAAGAAATTCGGTGTGGACGTGATTGCTGACACCGACGTTCCGCTGGATCCGAATGTTCATCAGGCCATTGCGATGGTCGAGTCTGAAGACGTTGCCGCTGGCAAAGTGCTGGGCGTGATGCAAAAAGGTTTTACCCTCAACGGTCGTACTATTCGCGCTGCGATGGTCACCGTCGCGAAAGCGAAGGGCTAAAGCCAAAAACCCTCTCCGCTGGAGAGGGTTTTCATTTATTCGGTAATGCTTTCCCGCAGCGTTTTCACCGGAATCACTTTCACCTGCTTAATCATATTGTCCTGCACATCGAGAATATCGATGTCGTACTGCTCAATACGCACGCGCGTACCTGCCGCAGGTATCTCTTCCAGTTCTTCCAGCAGCATGCCGTTAATCGTGCGGGCTTCCTCTTCGGGTAACCGCCAGTTAAAGGCTTTGTTCAACTCGCGTACGCTGGCGCTGCCGTCAATAATCACCGAGCCGTCGTTCAACGGCGTAGCTTCATCTGCCAGCGCCGGGGACATAGAAGTGGTGAAATCACCGACGATCTCTTCGAGAATATCCTCGACCGTCACCAGCCCGCGAATATCGCCGTATTCATCAACCACCAAACCGACTTTCTTTTTATTACGTTGGAATTTCACCAATTGCACGCTGAGCGGTGTACCTTCGGGCACGTAATAAATTTCATCGGCGGCGCGCAGTAGCACCTCTTTGGTGAACTCGTTTTTCTCGGTCATCAGACGGTAGGCTTCGCGTACGCGCAGCATGCTGATGGCGTCGTCCAGCGAATCGCGATACAGCACAATGCGGCCGTGCGGCGAGTGGGTAAGCTGGCGGACAATCGCTTTCCAGTCATCATTAATATCGATACCGACAATCTCATTGCGCGGCACCATGATGTCGTCAACGCTGACTTTTTCCAGGTCGAGAATCGACAGCAACATATCCTGATTGCGACGGGAGATTTGCGAGCGGGACTCGTTAACGATGGTGCGCAGCTCGTCTTTGCTGAGCGCGCTACTGATCACCACATCCGCTTTAATTCCTACCATGCGCATCAACACGCGCGTCACACTGTTAAGTAACCACACCAGCGGCAACATAATGATCTGGAGCGGAACGAGCAGAAAACTGCTGGGGAAGGCGACCTTTTCCGGGTAAAGCGCGGCGATAGTTTTCGGCAGCACTTCGGCGAACACCAGCACGACAAAGGTCAGTACGCCGGTGGCGATGGCAACACCGGCATTGCCATACAGGCGCATGCCGACAATGGTGCCAATGGCTGAGGCGAGAATATTGACGAGGTTATTACCAATTAGCACCAGGCTTATCAGGCGATCTGGCTTACGTAGCAGCTTTTCGACACGTTTAGCCGCGCGGTTGCCCTGCTTCGCCAGGTGACGCAGGCGATAGCGGTTGAGCGTCATCATCCCGGTTTCGGAACCAGAAAAATACGCTGAAACCACGACCATAATGATCAGCGTGATGATCAGCGTCGTGGTAGAGATGTGTTCCAGGGGGTACTCCTTTGCTTTAGCTCACGATTTGTTGCAGAACGCGACTGCCGAAATAGGCTAGCGTCAAAATCCCTGCGCCCGCAACGTTGAACCAGACGACTCGGCGACCGCGCCAGCCTTCATGGTAATGCCCCCACAGCAGAACGATGTAGACAAACCAGGCAATGATAGAAAGCACTGCTTTGTCGATATTCTCCATGCTGAACAGGTTTTTCATATAGAACAGACCGGTACACAGCGTCAGCGTCAGTAACACCACGCCCACCTGCGTAATGTGGAACATCTTGCGTTCAATCACCATCAGCGGCGGCATTTCACTACTAAACGCCAGCCGTTTATTTTTCAACTGGTAATCGATCCAGGCTAACTGTAATGCGTACATGGCCGCAATAATCAATGTGGCATAAGCAAACAGCGACAGGCCAATATGCACCATCATGCCGGGGGTGGCTTCCAGATGTGTAATATAGGCATTGGGCACAAAGATGGCGAAAGCGAGATTAATCAGCGCGAAGGTATACACAATCGGCAACAGCAGCCAGCCGCGATTTTTAGAGGCGACAATGGTCATCACCGTACAAATCATCAGGCTGACCAGCGAACCGACATTCAACAGGCTAAGGTTTTGTCCGCCATCATCCGGGAAAATGCGTTCTTTTAAGCCGAATCCGTGAAAAATAAGCGCGAGCACCGCCGAAAAAATGGCCATTTTGCGCCAGCCGCTGTTTTTCTGTAACAAACTGGGAACGATCAGCGCGATGCTGGTTGAGTAAGCAACAAGAGCAATCAGGGCAAAAACGGGCATATGAGTGTCGGCAGTTGACTAAGGGAGAAAGGAAAGCAGTATAACGTTACGTGACCCAGCCTCCAACAGTTGCATCACATACAGAGCAATGTCTTCATGTTATACTCCGGCAAATTTCTGTTTTGCGTCGCCCTGGCGGCCAATCGTATCACCTCAGGCGAGAGACAATGTTTGATAATTTAACCGATCGTTTGTCGCGCACCCTGCGCAATATCAGTGGCCGTGGACGCCTCACTGAAGAGAACGTCAAAGAAACCCTGCGCGAAGTGCGTATGGCGCTGCTGGAAGCAGACGTTGCGCTGCCGGTAGTGCGTGACTTTATCAACCGCGTGAAAGAAAAAGCGGTAGGCCATGAAGTCAATAAAAGCCTGACTCCGGGTCAGGAGTTCGTCAAAATCGTGCGTAACGAACTGGTTGCGGCGATGGGCGAAGAGAACCAGAGCCTGAACCTCGCTGCGCAACCGCCAGCGGTGGTGCTGATGGCGGGCCTGCAAGGTGCGGGTAAAACCACCAGCGTCGGTAAGCTTGGTAAGTTTCTGCGCGAAAAGCACAAGAAAAAAGTGATGGTCGTTTCCGCCGACGTTTATCGCCCGGCGGCGATCAAACAGTTGGAAACACTGGCGCAGCAGGTTGAGGTGGATTTCTTCCCCTCTGACGTCGCGCAAAAACCGGTGGATATCGTTAACGCGGCGCTGAAAGAAGCGAAGCTGAAGTTTTACGACGTGCTGCTGGTGGATACCGCCGGTCGTTTGCACGTTGATGAAGCAATGATGGACGAAATCAAACAGGTTCACGCGGCGATCAAGCCAGTGGAAACCCTGTTTGTTGTCGATGCCATGACCGGTCAGGACGCTGCGAACACCGCGAAAGCCTTTAATGAAGCGCTGCCGCTCACCGGCGTGGTGCTGACCAAAGTGGACGGCGATGCCCGCGGCGGTGCGGCGCTTTCTATTCGCCATATCACGGGTAAACCGATTAAATTCCTCGGCGTTGGCGAGAAAACCGAAGCGCTGGAGCCGTTCCATCCGGACCGTATCGCTTCCCGTATCCTCGGCATGGGCGATGTACTGTCGCTTATCGAAGATATCGAAAGCAAAGTTGACCGCGCGCAGGCTGAAAAGCTGGCGAATAAACTGAAGAAAGGCGACGGCTTCGATCTGACCGATTTCCTTGAGCAACTGCGCCAGATGAAAAACATGGGCGGCATGGCGAGCCTGATGGGCAAACTGCCGGGCATGGGTCAGATTCCGGACAACGTAAAAGCGCAAATGGATGACAAAGTGCTGGTGCGCATGGAAGCCATCATTAATTCCATGACCTTCAAAGAGCGCGCCAACCCGGACATTATCAAAGGCTCCCGTAAACGCCGCATCGCTGCGGGCTGCGGCCTGCAAGTTCAGGACGTGAACCGTCTGCTCAAACAATTCGACGACATGCAGCGCATGATGAAGAAGATGAAGAAGGGTGGGATGGCGAAGATGATGCGCGGGATGAAGGGGATGATGCCGCCAGGCTTCCCTGGGCGTTAATCTGGCCTGGCTTATTTGCCATATTGGCGCCAGGGTGTGCTCAAAATGCTCACGTGCTATTTGTACGCTCCGCTTTTTGTGCGTACGCCGGTGCCAAACTGGCTGCAACGCCGACGGCCTCACGTCTCACAGTTTCGTAACTGTCGATTGCTTTTTAGCAAAAAATGAGTAAAATTTTCGGGCTTTTAATATGACACCGGGCTCCGTTCCTCGATGGGGCCTGGTGTTTTATTCACACAAGAGGATGTTATGGTAACTATTCGTTTAGCTCGTCACGGCGCTAAAAAGCGTCCGTTCTACCAGGTTGTTGTCACCGACAGCCGTAATGCACGCAACGGTCGCTTCATCGAGCGCGTTGGTTTCTTCAACCCGATCGCTTCCGAGAAAGAAGAAGGCACTCGCCTGGATCTGGATCGCATCGAGCATTGGGTTGGCCAGGGCGCTACCGTTTCTGATCGCGTTTCCGCGCTGATCAAAGAAGCAAAAAAAGCAGCTTAATCTGTCACGGTGGTCATGATGAGCAAGCAACAAACCGCATCGGTCCCTGTTGAGCCAATCGTTGTTGGCAAACTGGGTTCTTCTTACGGAATTCGTGGTTGGCTCAGAGTGTTTTCCTCCACCGAAGACGCCGAAAGCATTTTTGACTATCAGCCCTGGTTTATCCAGAAAGCGGGTCAGTGGCAGTGCATTGAGCTGGAAAGCTGGCGCTACCACAGTCAGGACATCGTCATCAAACTGAAAGGTGTTGATGATCGCGATGCAGCGAATCTACTGACGAATTGCGAAATTCTCGTTGATTCTGCGCAGTTGCCGGAACTGGAAGAGGGTGACTACTACTGGAAAGACCTTATGGGTTGCCAGGTAGTGACTACTGAAGGTTACAGCCTCGGTAAAGTCGTCGATATGATGGAAACCGGGTCAAATGACGTTCTCGTCATCAAGGCAAACCTGAAAGATGCATTTGGTATCAAGGAGCGGTTGGTTCCGTTCCTCGATGGGCAGGTTATCAAGAAAGTCGATCTCGCTACTCAAACCATTGAAGTAGATTGGGATCCTGGTTTTTAAACCTCCGGATATACGGTAAAAGACGGCGCTATGTGGATTGGCATAATTAGCCTGTTTCCTGAAATGTTCCGCGCGATTACCGACTACGGGGTAACTGGCCGGGCAGTAAAAAATGGCCTGCTGAGCATCCAGAGCTGGAGTCCACGTGATTTCGCTCATGACCGGCACCGTACCGTGGACGATCGTCCTTACGGCGGCGGACCGGGGATGTTAATGATGGTGAATCCTTTGCGGGACGCCATTCATGCAGCAAAAGCCGCGGCAGGTGAAGGCGCTAAAGTGATTTATCTGTCACCTCAGGGGCGCAAGCTTGATCAAGCGGGCGTCAGCGAACTGGCAACCAATCAAAAATTGATTCTGGTGTGCGGTCGCTACGAAGGGATAGATGAGCGCGTAATTCAAACCGAGATTGACGAAGAATGGTCTATCGGTGATTACGTTCTCAGCGGTGGTGAGTTACCAGCGATGACGCTGATTGACTCGGTTTCCCGGTTTATTCCGGGTGTACTGGGCCATGAAGCTTCAGCAACGGAAGATTCCTTTGCTGATGGATTGCTGGACTGTCCACACTATACTCGACCTGAAGTGTTAGAAGGGATGGAAGTACCGGCGGTGTTACTGTCGGGAAATCATGCCGAGATTCGTCGCTGGCGTTTGAAACAGTCGCTGGGCCGTACCTGGCTTAGAAGACCTGAACTTCTGGAAAACCTGGCTCTGACTGAAGAGCAAGCAAGGTTGCTGGCGGAGTTCAAAAGCGAACACGCGCAACAGCAACACAAACATGATGGGTTGGCATAAGCCACCCGAATATCAGTTTACCCAGGATAAGAGATTAAATTATGAGCAACATTATTAAGCAACTTGAACAAGAGCAGATGAAGCAGGACGTACCTTCCTTCCGTCCGGGTGACACCGTGGAAGTGAAAGTATGGGTTGTTGAAGGTTCCAAAAAACGTCTGCAGGCATTCGAGGGCGTGGTTATCGCTATTCGTAACCGCGGTCTGCACTCTGCATTCACTGTTCGTAAAATTTCCAACGGCGAAGGCGTTGAGCGTGTCTTCCAGACTCACTCTCCGGTAGTTGACAGCATTGCTGTTAAACGTCGTGGTGCTGTTCGTAAAGCTAAACTGTACTACCTGCGTGAGCGTACCGGTAAGTCTGCTCGTATCAAAGAGCGTCTTAACTAATAAAACGCACACGCTACATCCAAAGCGTGTTATAGAACAAGGGGTTAGCGTAATGCTAACCCCTTTTTTTGTGGTCGTTTAAGCAAAAAAATTAACCTTCTTGTGATGATTAATTTACAATGCCGCTTCAACCCGGAGGAGATGCGGTGAAGAACGTTTTTCATCACAGTGCAGCGCAACGTACAGCCACATGGCTGGCGCTCTTTGCGATCCTGCTGATCCTCATCGCACCTCTCATCTCGGCTGCCTTGCAAAAAGATCCCATGAGCGCGATGCCCGGTATGCATCATGAAATGAATATGCCGATGCCCGAACATCACGGCATGAGCCATCATGAAAACGCGCCGCAGAGCATACCTGTTGACCATGCGGAAGCTTGCGGCTACTGCGTATTATTGGCGCATGTTCCCGGTCTGATTTTCCTGGTGGTTTTACTGCTGCTGGGCCGTGTGTTGCGGGTCAGCAAACCTCCCGCGCGGCAGAAAATCACACACTGGCACTTTTTCCCCTGGCTTTATCCTGACACCCGCGCGCCGCCGCGCTTCTGCTTTTCCTGACATAAAAAACAGTTCGTTCGCCTAAGCGTAACGGCACACTTTTACTATTCCTGAGGAAAAGTATGACTTCCTGCACTCCGCGAGCGGCGTGGCTTAACCTGCTACGACGTCTGCATTTTTACATCGGCCTGTTCGTCGGCCCCTTTATCTTTATCGCTGCGCTCAGCGGCACGTTATATGTGGCGACGCCACAACTGGAAAACTGGCTCTATAAAGAGGCGTTATTTGGTGTAGCAAGTGGCGAGAGGCAACCACTGGCAGAACAAATCGCCACTGCCGAGCAGGTGACCGGTGGCCACTTGCGTCTGCATGCCGTGCGCCCGGGGCTAAGTGGCGATAACACCACGCGCGTGATGTTCGCCGACCCGCAACTGGGAATATCGGAAAACCGCGCTATTTTCATCGACCCGGTGACCCTGCAAGTGAAAGGAGATATGACGGTGTACGGCACTAGCGGGATTTTGCCGCTGCGCCAGTGGATCGATTATCTCCATCGCTCATTGCTTCTGGGTGACATCGGTCGTAACTACAGCGAACTGGCGGCGTCATGGATGTGGATAGCGGCGCTGGGCGGCATCGTGCTGTGGTTTTTGACCCGGCCAAAACGGCGCATCAATAACCGTGTGCAAAATCATCGTCGCTTGCACGTTACACTCGGCTGGATCTTGCTCGCCGGAATGCTGCTGTTTTCGGCCACCGGTCTGACCTGGTCGCAATGGGCGGGCGGGAATGTCGATCGCCTGCGCGCGGCGTTCGACTGGATGACGCCACAAGTGAATACCCAGCTTCATGGCGCAGCGCCTGCCAATGACCCTCACGCAGAACATCACAGGCATCATGACGGCATGGTAATGCCGGATAGCACGCAGGATGTGTCGCAATTCGACGCAGTTCTTTTGACTGCGCAACATGCCGGGATTTCCGCCAGCAAAGTTGAGATCCGCCCGCCGCGCAGTGCGGATCAAGCCTGGACCGTGACGGAAATCGATCGCGGCTGGCCCACCCGTGTGGATGCTGTGGCGATTGATGGCAGCAACATGGCGGTGGTTGATCGCACCCGCTTTGCTGATTTCCCGTTAATGGCCAAACTGACACGTTGGGGAGTCGACTTCCATATGGGCATTTTATTTGGCGTCGTGAACCAATTGCTGCTGGTCGCTTTCGGCTGCGCGTTATGCGTCATGATCATCGTCGGCTACCGCTTATGGTGGATCCGCCGCCCGGCGTCGGCGGGCGATACGCTGTTGCACTGCTGGTTACGCCTCGGTATTGCCGGGCGAGTATTGACCGCATTTTTTGCGCTGCTTTTGGGGTTGGCAATGCCGGTGATGGGCGGCAGTTTGCTGTTGTTCGTGCTGATTGACGCGTTGCGCTGGGAACGCCACCCGCAGCGGTCAGTAATGGCGAGGGACTAATCAAATACGGCGGAGTGTAAAATTATCATTACGCTCCGCAGTGCTTCCTTGGCCGATAAAATAACAACTGTAAATAAATCGGTACGAAATGTGGATTGAAATCTTTACCAGATATGGTAAGGTGGCATTTCCTCGCCCGAGGAAATCCTATCGCACACGAGCTATACAGGAAGCCATCATGCAAAAAGACGCGCTGAACAACGTTCACATCACCGACGAACAAGTTCTTATCACTCCGGATCAATTAAAAGCAGCTTTTCCGCTGACGATTGAACAAGAAGCGCAAATCGCGCAATCCCGCCAGACCATTTCCAACATCATTGCCGGTCGCGATCCGCGCCTGCTGGTGGTTTGCGGCCCTTGTTCGATCCACGATCCAGAAGCAGCGATTGAATATGCTCGTCGATTTAAAGCACTTGCGGCAGAGGTCAGCGATAGCCTCTATCTGGTGATGCGCGTCTATTTTGAAAAACCCCGTACCACAGTTGGCTGGAAGGGGCTGATTAACGATCCGCACATGGATGGCTCGTTTGATGTGGAAGCTGGCCTGAAGATTGCGCGTCGTCTGCTGGTGGAACTGGTGAACATGGGGCTGCCGCTGGCGACTGAAGCGCTGGATCCGAACAGCCCGCAGTTCCTCGGCGACCTGTTTAGCTGGTCGGCGATTGGCGCGCGCACTACCGAATCTCAGACGCACCGCGAAATGGCTTCCGGTTTATCAATGCCGGTCGGTTTCAAAAACGGCACCGATGGCAGCCTGGCGACCGCGATCAATGCGATGCGCGCCGCAGCTATGCCGCACCGCTTTGTCGGCATCAACCAGGCGGGCCAGGTTTGCCTGTTGCAAACCCAGGGCAACCCGGATGGGCATGTGATTTTACGTGGCGGCAAAGCACCGAACTACAGCCCGGCGGACGTCGCGCAGTGTGAAAAAGAGATGCAGCAGGCGGGACTGAAACCGTCGCTGATGGTAGATTGCAGCCATGGTAATTCCAATAAAGATTACCGTCGCCAGCCTGCCGTCGCGGAATCTGTGGTGGCACAGATCAAAGATGGCAACCGCTCGATCACCGGCTTGATGATTGAAAGCAACATTCATGAAGGTAATCAATCTTCCGAACAACCGCGCAGCGCAATGAAATACGGCGTTTCCGTGACCGATGCCTGTATCAGTTGGGAATCGACCGAAGCGCTGCTGCGTGAAATCGATAACGATCTGCGCAACAGCCTGGCGGCGCGTCTTGCATAAGAGGGTGTTATGGTTGCTGAACTGACCGCGCTGCGCGATCAAATCGATGAAGTAGATAAGGCGCTGCTGGACTTACTGGCGCGCCGCCTTGAACTGGTGGCGGAAGTCGGCGAAGTCAAAAGCAAATATGGCTTGCCGATTTACGTTCCGGAGCGTGAAGCGTCGATGCTGGCTTCACGTCGCAAAGAAGCCGAGTCGCTTGGCGTCCCGCCGGATCTTATTGAAGATGTGCTTCGCCGCGTGATGCGCGAGTCTTATTCCAGCGAAAACGATAAAGGTTTCAAAACCCTTTGCCCTGAACTGCGCCCGGTAGTGATTGTTGGCGGCGCGGGCCAGATGGGGCAGCTGTTCGCCAAAATGCTGACGCTGTCCGGTTATCAAGTACGCACGCTGGAAAAAGAGGACTGGGCGCAAGCGAGCGAACTGGTGTCTGATGCGGGCATGGTGATTGTCAGTGTGCCGATCCATGTCACTGAGCAGGTGATTGCCAAACTGCCGCCGTTGCCGGAAGACTGCATTCTCGTCGATCTCGCGTCGGTGAAAAGCGGCCCATTACAGGCGATGCTGTCGGCGCATAAAGGGCCGGTGTTGGGGTTACACCCGATGTTTGGTCCGGACACCGGAAGCCTCGCCAAGCAGGTGGTGGTCTGGTGCGATGGTCGCCAGCCGGAAGCGTACCAATGGTTTTTGGAGCAGATTCAGGTGTGGGGCGCGCGTTTGCATCGCATTAGCGCAGTCGAACACGATCAAAACATGGCATTCATCCAGGCGCTGCGCCACTTTGCGACCTTCGCATATGGGTTGCACTTGGCGGAAGAGAATGTGCAGCTTGAGCAGTTGCTGGCGCTCTCTTCACCGATTTACCGCCTGGAACTGGCGATGGTGGGGCGCTTGTTTGCGCAGGATCCGCAGCTTTATGCCGACATTATTATGTCCTCGTCTAGCAATCTGGCGCTGATCAAACGCTACTACAAGCGTTTCGGTGAAGCGATTGGCCTGCTGGAGCAGGGCGACAAACAGGCGTTTATCGACAGTTTCCGCAAAGTAGAACACTGGTTCGGTGATTATGCCCAGCGTTTCCAGAGCGAAAGCCGTGTGCTGTTGCGCCAGGCGAACGACAGCCGCCCGTAAGCGAAAAAGCCGTTTATACTGAAAAGCCAGTGGTTATCCGCTGGCTTTTTTCATTTAAGGGATGCGCAATGGCTGAACTGCAAACGCTGTTTGATTATACCGGGCATTTGCCGGAATGCCCGACCTGGAGCGAGACGGAGCAGGCGCTCTACTGGGCTGATATTCTGCAAGGCGAAATTCATCGTTACCGGCTGGCTTCTGGCGAGCATTCGGTGCTCTCGTTTCCCGAAGAAGTGGGATGCTTTGCGCTGCGCGAAAAGGGCGGGTTTATCGTCGCTATGCGTCAGGCGATTTGGCTAACCGATGAGCGGGGTTTGCTGCGACAAAAAGTGTGCGATAACCCGTCGAACCCGCAACTGGCGCGTTTTAACGACGGCGGTACCGATCAACTTGGCCGCTTTTACGCGGGCACATTTTGGGATCCGGGTGATTACAACGGTGCGCTGCTGATGCGTGTGGATAACGACTTAACGCCAAAAGTGGTGCAGTGCGATATTCACGGCGCGAATGGCCTGGCGTTCAGTCGCGATAAACAATGGATGTTTACTTCCGATACGCCAAACGGCGTGATTTACCGAACGCCATTAGATGAGCAAGGGGAGCCAGGCCGCCGAGAAATTTTCCGTCAGTTTAAGGCCGGGGAAGGCAGCCCGGACGGTGCGGCGATGGATGTGGAAGGCTGTTACTGGAGCGCGATGTTTGATGGCTGGCGTATCGCCCGTTTTTCACCGCAGGGCGAGCAACTGGAGGAACATCGCTTGCCGGTGCGTTGCCCGACAATGGTCTGCTTTGGTGGCGATGATATGAAAACGCTGTTTATCACCACGACGCGGGAAAATATGGACGCCGAAGAAATCGCGCAATACCCGCTATCCGGAGCCATCTTCACCCTGCCTGTTGCGGTGGCAGGGGTGAAGAAGCCGCTATTTAAGGAGCGTTAAACCGGGTCCACCGGCACGACATTTTCGCTTGGGTAGCAACCGAGGACTTTTAAGGATCGGGTGATGCTGGCAAGCTCGCGCAGCGCTTTTTGCATGCCAGTGGATTGCAGGTTGGCCTGAATATCGAGATAAAACATCTCTTCCCATGGGTTGCCATGAATCGGGCGCGACTCCAGTTTGGTCATAATCAGATTGTGATTACGCAACACCAGTAACGCTTCAACCAGCGCACCCGCCTGTTGGCCTGTCGCCATCAGCAAGGTTGTTTTCGCCGGCACCTGTTCGGAAACATCAATCGCTTTGCGCGCCAGCACGATAAAACGCGTGATGTTTTGCGTCTGGTTCGCCAGGTTGCGCTCCAGCACTTGCAAACCGTACAGCGCGCCACCGGCTTCATTGCCTAATGCTGCCACATGCGGCGAATTCTCCTGCGCTACTTTTTCCATCGCTGCGGAGGTGCTTTCGCAATACTCAATTTTCCACTGTGGGTAGCGGTTCAGAAACTGGCTGCACTGCTGGAATGGCTGCGGATGGCTGTAAACCGTCTTGATCTGATCAAGGCTCGTCGTACCGGAGACCAGCACGCAGTGATCGATAGGCACAGTCAGTTCGCCCACGATCGACAAACTGGTGTGCTGAAGCAAATCGTAAACGTCGTTAATCGCCCCGGAACTGGTGTTTTCCAGCGGCACGACGGCGTAATCGGCCAGCCCTGTTTCCACCTGATTAAAAATGTCATGGAATTTCGGGCAGCCGCTCTCGATAAATTGCTCAAAATGGCGTGCGGCATACTGACGGGCCGCCAGATGTGAATAGGAACCTTTTGGGCCGAGGAAGGCGATGCGCGCAGAGTGAGGATTGGTTTTGTTCAGATGCTGCTGGAGCAGGGCTTGCTGGGTAAGGACGGAATCTTCAATGATGAGCTGAAACAGGCGGGTAATGTAATGCGCATCCAGATGATGTGCTTTGCCCAGCTGAATCAGGTTCTCCAGCAAATCGCGTTCGCGATCGATATCGCGCACTGGACGGTGGGAATCCAGCTTGGCTTTGCCTACTTCAACGGAAAGCTGGCGCCGCTCGGCCAGCAGCGTCAGCAACTGTTCGTCCAGTGCACTGATCTTTACGCGTAAATCCAGTAAGGGGTTTTCAGCCGTCATGTTGTTGCCTTTCATTGTTATCAATAAAAAAGCCTCCCGGAGTGGGAGGCCTTATTGTTCGTCTTCGCATTCTTTATCTCAAAACGAATCGCCTCCCTAATTGGGGAAGGTAAAAAAGAATGCGAAGAAAAACGGGACAAGTTTCATGGAATTTTCCTGTGAGTGACCGAAGTACAGTACCTGCACTGTTTTCGCTCTGTCAATAAAAAACGCGCCCGAAGGCGCGTTGGGATTGGACTCAATGTAGAGACTACTCTTCTTCTTCAACGAAGCTTGTGTCTTTCACTGATGTTGCGGCGCGACGTGCTTCACCTTTGTGCTGCACTTTATTGAGCTGCCGTTCCAGCTTGTTAATCAAATCATTGATTGCTATGTACATATCGTCATGTTTTGCGCTAGCGACCAGATGTCCGTTCGGCGTGTTAATCGTCGCATCAGCGATAAAGCCCTGAGGGTCTTTTGAGAGGATGATATGCGGGTTAATCAGTTGAGTTTGCCATTTATCCAGTTTGGCGAGACGGTCTGCGACATGCTGGCGGATTGCCGGAGTAATTTCCATTTGTTTACTGGTAATGTTCATTGTCATAAATTTTACCTCTTGTCTTTCCGTCTAAGTAATTTCAGCATACCGTGCCTAATGTCAAAATGCGTGATTTAAATCACATTTTTTTGTCACTTTTTGTCAAAGAAAAGGTTTTGTGAGGCAGGACAGGAAGAGGGGAAATATACCTTGTCGAAGTCGACATTAGCGGTCATAGTTGTCTGGATGTATTGCGGCTAAACCGGTTCAGCCAGCGATGCGATGGATAAAAAAACGGCAGCCCTGAGGCTGCCGTTTTGCATTTCATCGAACTTAAGAATCGCGGTTGTTGGCGGCGATAATTTTCGCCACTTTGTCGGCCTGCGTATTCATTTGCAGTTCGCGGTAGGCTCTTTCCATCAGCGGTAGCGCATCATGCGTTGCTTTGGTATCCGGGAAGTCGCGCAGCATGCCTTCGACACGATTGGTCACCGCAACCCACGCACCACGTGCGGTATAGTATTCCGCAACCGAATATTCGTACTTGGACAGACGATCTTTCAGGTACACCAGACGTTTGCTGGCATCGGTCACGTACTGGCTTTGCGGATAACCGCGCACCAGTTTGGAGAAATCGTTGAATGCGTCACGCGCATGCGCCGGATCGCGATCGCTACGATCTACGCCAAAGAAGCCCTGCAACGCGCTGTCATCCAGCGCCATATTGGTCAGCCCACGCATATACATCACATAATCAATGTTCGGATGGGTCGGGTTCAGGCGGATGAAGCGGTCAATTGCGGCTTGCGCCAGCGGAAGATCGGCATTTTTGTAGTAAGCGTAAATCAGATCCAACTGCACTTGCTGTGAGTAAGGACCAAACGGATAACGATTATCCAGTGCTTCCAGTTGCGTTATTGCCGCCTTCCAGTTACCGTCTTGCAGCTTTTGCTGGGCAGTCGCGTAGATTTCATTTGGTGGATTATCAGGCACCTCTTCCTTTGAACCAGAGCAACCTGCCAAAGCCAGACTCAACGTGGCGGCTGCCACCAGATATTTCAAGCGCGTCATAACGTTTAGACTTTCCTCAGAATGTTCATGCGGGAGATTCTTTATTCCTGCTCCCGACTAAGACCAGCTACAATAGCACACTATATTAAACGGCGAAGCCGTAAAACCCAACGTTAACGAAGAAGCTGTATATGGCACAACTGGTACAACTCACCGCAACGGTATCCGAAAATCAACTCGGTCAACGCTTAGATCAGGCTTTGGCCGAATTGTTCCCGGATTATTCACGTTCGCGCATAAAAGAATGGATTCTCGACCAGCGCGTGCTGGTCAACGGCGTTGTCAGCGACAAGCCAAAAGAGAAAGTGTTGGGTGGAGAACGCATTGCTATCAATGCGGAGATTGAAGAAGAAGCACGCTTTGAGCCGCAAGATATTCCGCTGAACATCGTCTATGAAGATGATGATATCCTCGTCATTAACAAGCCGCGCGACTTGGTTGTTCACCCCGGCGCAGGCAATCCTGATGGCACCATTCTTAACGCACTGCTGCATTATTATCCGCCGATCGTTGATGTTCCGCGTGCCGGTATCGTGCATCGTCTGGACAAAGACACCACCGGTTTGATGGTGGTGGCAAAAACGGTTCCGGCGCAAACGCGTCTGGTTGAATCTTTGCAGCTGCGCGAAATCACCCGTGAATATGAAGCGGTAGCAATTGGTCATATGACCGCTGGCGGTACTGTTGAAGAGCCTATCAGCCGCCATCCGACTAAACGCACGCATATGTCGGTGCACCCGATGGGTAAACCTGCGGTAACGCATTACCGCATCATGGAACATTTCCGCATACATACCCGTCTGCGTTTGCGTCTGGAAACGGGGCGTACGCATCAAATCCGCGTTCATATGGCGCATATCACCCACCCGCTGGTGGGCGATCAGCTTTATGGTGGCCGTCCTCGCCCGCCGAAAGGCGCTTCGGACGCGTTCATCGACGCGCTGCGTAAGTTTGACCGCCAGGCGCTACACGCAACGATGTTGCGCCTTTATCACCCAATCAGCGGTATTGAAATGGAATGGCATGCGCCGATCCCACAAGATATGGTCGATTTGATCGATGCGATGCGCGCGGATTTCGAAATCCATAAAGACGACGTAGCCTGGTTATGACCAAACTGATCCTCCCGGACTGGCCGCTGCCGAAAGGTGTTGCGGCGTGTAGTTCGACGCGTATTGGTGGCGTAAGCCTGCCGCCATATGACTCGCTGAACTTGGGCGCGCACTGCGGTGACAATGCTGAGCATGTGGAAGAAAACCGCAAACGGCTGTTTGCCGCCGGCGGTTTTCCTTCCAAACCCGTATGGCTTGAGCAAGTGCATGGCACTGATGTTCTTAAGCTTAGCGGCGAACCTTATGTGTCGAAACGGGCGGATGCGTCATACAGCAACACGCCCGGCGCGGTCTGCGCGGTAATGACTGCCGACTGTTTGCCGGTGCTTTTTTGTAACCGAGACGGAACCGAAGTTGCCGCCGCACATGCCGGCTGGCGTGGTTTATGTGCCGGTGTTTTGGAAGAAACCGTTGCCTGTTTTGCCGACAAACCAGAAAACTTGCTGGCGTGGCTTGGCCCGGCGATTGGTCCGCAAGCCTTCGAAGTTGGCCCGGAAGTGCGCGAAACGTTTATCGCTCATGATGTGCAGGCCGACAGTGCATTTCGCCCACACGGTGAGAAATACTTTGCTGACATTTACCAGCTCGCGCGCCAAAGGCTGGCGAGTGTGGGTGTGGAACAGGTGTTCGGCGGCGAGCATTGCACCTTTAGCCAGAAGGATGATTTTTTCTCATACCGCCGGGACAAGACGACCGGACGTATGGCAAGTTTCATTTGGCTGATATAACCTAAAGAATCAAGACGATCCAGTACGCGTAAGTTTTCTTTCGCATAATTCAGGTCATTCACCTTGAATAATTGAGGGATGACCTCATTTAATCTCCAGTAGCAATTTTGACCTGTTATGGGAGGAGTTATGCGTCTGGATCGTCTTACCAATAAATTCCAGCTTGCTCTCGCCGATGCCCAGTCACTCGCACTGGGGCACGACAACCAATTTATCGAACCCCTTCATTTAATGAGCGCTTTGCTGAACCAGGAAGGCGGTTCGATTCATCCTTTATTAACCTCTGCCGGCGTTAACGCTGGCCAGTTACGCACAGCCATTGAACAGGCGTTGAGCCGCTTACCGCAGGTGGAAGGCACTGGCGGTGATGTGCAGCCATCGCAGGATTTGGTACGTGTGCTTAACCTTTGCGACAAGCTGGCGCAAAAACGGGGTGACAATTTTATCTCGTCGGAACTCTTTGTTCTGGCGGCGCTGGAATCACGCGGCACGCTGACAGATTTGCTTAAATCAGCGGGTGCAACGACGGCCAATGTGACTCAGGCGATTGAACAAATGCGTGGGGGAGACAACGTGAACGACCAGGGGGCTGAAGATCAACGTCAGGCCTTGAAAAAATTTACTGTGGATCTGACTGAACGTGCTGAACAGGGCAAGCTTGATCCGGTGATCGGCCGTGACGAAGAGATCCGCCGTACTATCCAGGTGTTGCAACGCCGTACCAAAAACAACCCGGTGTTGATTGGTGAACCGGGCGTCGGTAAAACCGCCATCGTAGAAGGTCTGGCGCAGCGTATTGTTAACGGCGAAGTGCCGGAAGGTCTGAAAGGCCGCCGTGTACTGGCGCTGGATATGGGGTCGCTGGTGGCCGGGGCGAAATACCGCGGTGAGTTTGAAGAGCGTTTAAAAGGCGTCCTCAACGATCTGGCGAAACAGGAAGGCAACGTCATTCTGTTTATCGACGAACTGCACACCATGGTCGGTGCGGGTAAAGCCGACGGCGCAATGGATGCGGGCAATATGCTGAAGCCTGCGTTGGCACGTGGTGAACTGCATTGCGTCGGTGCAACCACGCTGGATGAGTATCGTCAATATATAGAGAAAGACGCTGCCCTTGAGCGTCGCTTCCAGAAAGTGCTGGTGGCTGAGCCAACGGTGGAAGACACCATCGCTATTTTGCGTGGCCTGAAAGAGCGCTATGAATTGCACCATCATGTGCAAATCACGGACCCGGCGATTGTCGCGGCGGCAACGTTGTCGCATCGCTATATTTCCGACCGGCAACTGCCGGATAAAGCCATCGACTTAATCGATGAAGCCGCGTCCAGCATTCGGATGCAGATCGACTCAAAACCGGAAGAACTCGACCGGCTCGATCGCCGTATCATTCAGCTCAAGCTGGAACAGCGGGCATTGATGAAAGAGTCTGACGAGGCCAGTAAAAAACGTCTCGAAATGCTTAATGAAGAGCTGGAAGATAAAGAGCGTCAGTACTCCACGCTGGAAGAAGAGTGGAAAGCTGAGAAAGCTTCCCTCTCCGGAACGCAGACAATTAAGTCCGAACTGGAGCAGGCGAAAATCGCCATGGAACAAGCTCGTCGTAGTGGTGACCTGGGAAGGATGTCGGAATTGCAGTACGGCAAAATTCCGGAGCTGGAAAAACAGCTCGCTGCGGCAACGCAGGCAGAAGGGAAAACTATGCGACTGCTTCGTAACCGTGTTACCGATGCCGAAATTGCCGAAGTACTGGCGCGTTGGACCGGCATTCCTGTGGCACGGATGATGGAAGGCGAGCGTGAAAAATTACTGCGGATGGAGCATGACCTGCACCATCGCGTAATTGGTCAGGATGAAGCGGTTGAAGCGGTATCGAACGCCATTCGTCGTAGCCGCGCAGGTTTGTCGGATCCGAATCGGCCTATTGGCTCGTTCCTGTTCCTTGGGCCTACTGGCGTGGGTAAAACTGAGCTGTGCAAATCGCTGGCGAATTTTATGTTCGATAGCGACGATGCAATGGTGCGTATCGATATGTCCGAGTTTATGGAGAAACACTCCGTTTCGCGCCTGGTCGGTGCGCCTCCGGGATATGTCGGTTATGAAGAGGGCGGTTACCTGACAGAAGCGGTACGTCGTCGTCCTTATTCCGTCATCCTTCTGGATGAAGTGGAGAAAGCGCATCCGGATGTATTCAACATTCTGTTGCAGGTGCTGGACGATGGTCGTCTGACGGACGGGCAGGGCAGAACGGTCGACTTCCGTAATACGGTGGTCATTATGACGTCCAACCTTGGCTCTGATCTGATTCAGGAGCGCTTTGGCGATCTGGATTACGGTCATATGAAAGAGTTGGTACTGGGTGTGGTCAGCCAGAGCTTCCGCCCGGAATTCGTCAACCGTATTGATGAAGTGGTGGTGTTCCATCCGTTAGGCGAAAAACATATTGCTTCTATTGCGCAGATTCAGTTGCAGCGTTTGTACAAACGTCTGGAAGAGCGTGGTTATGAAGTAACGATCTCTGATGAGGCGCTGAAACTACTCAGTGCGAATGGTTATGATCCGGTGTACGGCGCGCGTCCATTAAAACGTGCAATCCAGCAGCAGATCGAAAACCCGCTGGCGCAGCAAATCCTCTCCGGCGAACTGATTCCGGGCAAAAGGGTTCAGCTTGTCGTGAAAGACGATCGCATAGTTGCCGTGCAGTAAGTGATGAAAAAACAAAAACGGGCTCTTCGGGGCTCGTTTTTGTTTAAAAAGCAGGCGGAAATGTTTGTGCTACACTCATTTAGCTCGAAAAATAAGCAGGCGGTAACTTTTTCCAAATTAGGGGTTGCCAGCCGGAATTAACTCCCTATAATGCGCCTCCACTGACACGGCACAACGGCAGACACACCGGCCTGTCAGGTGAATAATTCTGAAAATAATCAGTTGACTTCACGGCGGGAAAGCGTAATATGCACACCCCGCGCCGCAGCGAAAAGCGAGGCGGCACTGCTCTTTAACAATTTATCAGACAATCTGTGTGGGCACTCAGGGGATATGGATTCTTGAACGTCGCAAGACGCTAAATGAATACCAAGTCTCACGGGTGAACACGTAATTCATTACGAAGTTTAATTCAGTGAGCATCAAACTTAAATTGAAGAGTTTGATCATGGCTCAGATTGAACGCTGGCGGCAGGCCTAACACATGCAAGTCGGACGGTAACAGGAAGCAGCTTGCTGCTTCGCTGACGAGTGGCGGACGGGTGAGTAAAGTCTGGGAAACTGCCTGATGGAGGGGGATAACTACTGGAAACGGTAGCTAATACCGCATAACGTCGCAAGACCAAAGAGGGGGACCTTCGGGCCTCTTGCCATCAGATGTGCCCAGATGGGATTAGCTAGTAGGTGGGGTAAAGGCTCACCTAGGCGACGATCCCTAGCTGGTCTGAGAGGATGACCAGCCACACTGGAACTGAGACACGGTCCAGACTCCTACGGGAGGCAGCAGTGGGGAATATTGCACAATGGGCGCAAGCCTGATGCAGCCATGCCGCGTGTATGAAGAAGGCCTTCGGGTTGTAAAGTACTTTCAGCGGGGAGGAAGGGGAAATGGTTAATAACCATTTTCATTGACGTTACCCGCAGAAGAAGCACCGGCTAACTCCGTGCCAGCAGCCGCGGTAATACGGAGGGTGCAAGCGTTAATCGGAATTACTGGGCGTAAAGCGCACGCAGGCGGTCTGTCAAGTCGGATGTGAAATCCCCGGGCTCAACCTGGGAACTGCATTCGAAACTGGCAGGCTTGAGTCTCGTAGAGGGAGGTAGAATTCCAGGTGTAGCGGTGAAATGCGTAGAGATCTGGAGGAATACCGGTGGCGAAGGCGGCCTCCTGGACGAAGACTGACGCTCAGGTGCGAAAGCGTGGGGAGCAAACAGGATTAGATACCCTGGTAGTCCACGCCGTAAACGATGTCGACTTGGAGGTTGTGCCCTTGAGGCGTGGCTTCCGGAGCTAACGCGTTAAGTCGACCGCCTGGGGAGTACGGCCGCAAGGTTAAAACTCAAATGAATTGACTGGGGCCCGCACAAGCGGTGGAGCATGTGGTTTAATTCGATGCAACGCGAAGAACCTTACCTGGTCTTGACATCCACAGAACCTGGCAGAGATGCCGGGGTGCCTTCGGGAACTGTGAGACAGGTGCTGCATGGCTGTCGTCAGCTCGTGTTGTGAAATGTTGGGTTAAGTCCCGCAACGAGCGCAACCCTTATCCTTTGTTGCCAGCGGTCCGGCCGGGAACTCAAAGGAGACTGCCAGTGATAAACTGGAGGAAGGTGGGGATGACGTCAAGTCATCATGGCCCTTACGACCAGGGCTACACACGTGCTACAATGGCGCATACAAAGAGAAGCGACCTCGCGAGAGCAAGCGGACCTCATAAAGTGCGTCGTAGTCCGGATTGGAGTCTGCAACTCGACTCCATGAAGTCGGAATCGCTAGTAATCGTGAATCAGAATGTCACGGTGAATACGTTCCCGGGCCTTGTACACACCGCCCGTCACACCATGGGAGTGGGTTGCAAAAGAAGTAGGTAGCTTAACCTCCGGGAGGGCGCTTACCACTTTGTGATTCATGACTGGGGTGAAGTCGTAACAAGGTAACCGTAGGGGAACCTGCGGTTGGATCACCTCCTTACCTGAAAGAACCTGCCCCTGCAGTGCCCACACAGATTGTCTGATGAAAAGCAGAAAGCAAGGCGTCTTGCGATTGAGACTTCAGTGTCCCCTTCGTCTAGAGGCCCAGGACACCGCCCTTTCACGGCGGTAACAGGGGTTCGAATCCCCTAGGGGACGCCACGCGTTAACTGATGAGGTTGAACCTCGCAGGGGACGCCACTTGCTGGTTTGTGAGTGAAAGTCACCGGCCCTGATATTTCAAAACTGACTTGTAAAGTCACGTTTGAAATATCTGCTCTTTAAAAATCTGGATCAAGCTGAAAATTGAAACGCGGAACAGTGCGAACTGTTCCGTGAGTCTCTCAAATTTTCGCAACGTGATGATGCGTAAGAAACATCTTCGGGTTGTGAGGTTAAGCGACTAAGCGTACACGGTGGATGCCCTGGCAGTCAGAGGCGATGAAGGACGTGCTAATCTGCGAAAAGCGCCGGTAAGGTGATATGAACCGTTATAGCCGGCGATGTCCGAATGGGGAAACCCGGTGCACTCAGGTGCATCATCACAGCATGAATCCATAGTGCTGTGAAGCGAACCGGGGGAACTGAAACATCTAAGTACCCCGAGGAAAAGAAATCAACCGAGATTCCCCCAGTAGCGGCGAGCGAACGGGGAACAGCCCAGAGCCTGAATCAGTTTGTGTGTCAGTGGAAGCGTCTGGAAAGTCGCGCGATACAGGGTGAAAGCCCCGTACACGAAGATGCACATGCTGTGAGCTCGAAGAGTAGGGCGGGACACGTGGTATCCTGTCTGAATATGGGGGGACCATCCTCCAAGGCTAAATACTCCTGACTGACCGATAGTGAACCAGTACCGTGAGGGAAAGGCGAAAAGAACCCCGGCGAGGGGAGTGAAAGAGAACCTGAAACCGTGTACGTACAAGCAGTGGGAGCCTCATTAATGGGGTGACTGCGTACCTTTTGTATAATGGGTCAGCGACTTATATTCTGTAGCAAGGTTAACCGTATAGGGGAGCCGAAGGGAAACCGAGTCTTAACTGGGCGTTAAGTTGCAGGGTATAGACCCGAAACCCGGTGATCTAGCCATGGGCAGGTTGAAGGTTGGGTAACACTAACTGGAGGACCGAACCGACTAATGTTGAAAAATTAGCGGATGACCTGTGGCTGGGGGTGAAAGGCCAATCAAACCGGGAGATAGCTGGTTCTCCCCGAAAGCTATTTAGGTAGCGCCTCGTGAATTCATCTCCGGGGGTAGAGCACTGTTTCGGCTAGGGGGCCATCCCGGCTTACCAACCCGATGCAAACTACGAATACCGGAGAATGTTATCACGGGAGACACACGGCGGGTGCTAACGTCCGTCGTGAAGAGGGAAACAACCCAGACCGCCAGCTAAGGTCCCAAAGTCATGGTTAAGTGGGAAACGATGTGGGAAGGCCCAGACAGCCAGGATGTTGGCTTAGAAGCAGCCATCATTTAAAGAAAGCGTAATAGCTCACTGGTCGAGTCGGCCTGCGCGGAAGATGTAACGGGGCTAAACCATGCACCGAAGCTGCGGCAGCGACGCTTATGCGTTGTTGGGTAGGGGAGCGTTCTGTAAGCCGTTGAAGGTGTGCTGTGAGGCATGCTGGAGGTATCAGAAGTGCGAATGCTGACATAAGTAACGATAAAGCGGGTGAAAAGCCCGCTCGCCGGAAGACCAAGGGTTCCTGTCCAACGTTAATCGGGGCAGGGTGAGTCGACCCCTAAGGCGAGGCCGAAAGGCGTAGTCGATGGGAAACAGGTTAATATTCCTGTACTTGGTGTTACTGCGAAGGGGGGACGGAGAAGGCTATGTCGGCCGGGCGACGGTTGTCCCGGTTTAAGCGTGCAGGTGGAACGACCAGGCAAATCCGGTTGTTTTTAACACTGAGGCGTGATGACGAGGCACCACGGTGCTGAAGTGACAAATGCCCTGCTTCCAGGAAAAGCCTCTAAGCATCAGGTAACACGAAATCGTACCCCAAACCGACACAGGTGGTCAGGTAGAGAATACCAAGGCGCTTGAGAGAACTCGGGTGAAGGAACTAGGCAAAATGGTGCCGTAACTTCGGGAGAAGGCACGCTGGTGCGTAGGTGAAGTGACTTGCTCACGGAGCTGAAACCAGTCGAAGATACCAGCTGGCTGCAACTGTTTATTAAAAACACAGCACTGTGCAAACACGAAAGTGGACGTATACGGTGTGACGCCTGCCCGGTGCCGGAAGGTTAATTGATGGGGTCAGCGCAAGCGAAGCTCCTGATCGAAGCCCCGGTAAACGGCGGCCGTAACTATAACGGTCCTAAGGTAGCGAAATTCCTTGTCGGGTAAGTTCCGACCTGCACGAATGGCGTAATGATGGCCAGGCTGTCTCCACCCGAGACTCAGTGAAATTGAACTCGCTGTGAAGATGCAGTGTACCCGCGGCAAGACGGAAAGACCCCGTGAACCTTTACTATAGCTTGACACTGAACACTGAGCCTTGATGTGTAGGATAGGTGGGAGGCTTTGAAGCGTGGACGCCAGTCTGCGTGGAGCCGACCTTGAAATACCACCCTTTAATGTTTGATGTTCTAACGTGGACCCGTGAACCGGGTTGCGGACAGTGTCTGGTGGGTAGTTTGACTGGGGCGGTCTCCTCCTAAAGCGTAACGGAGGAGCACGAAGGTCAGCTAATCCTGGTCGGACATCAGGAGGTTAGTGCAATGGCATAAGCTGGCTTGACTGCGAGCGTGACGGCGCGAGCAGGTGCGAAAGCAGGTCATAGTGATCCGGTGGTTCTGAATGGAAGGGCCATCGCTCAACGGATAAAAGGTACTCCGGGGATAACAGGCTGATACCGCCCAAGAGTTCATATCGACGGCGGTGTTTGGCACCTCGATGTCGGCTCATCACATCCTGGGGCTGAAGTAGGTCCCAAGGGTATGGCTGTTCGCCATTTAAAGTGGTACGCGAGCTGGGTTTAGAACGTCGTGAGACAGTTCGGTCCCTATCTGCCGTGGGCGCTGGAGAACTGAGGGGGGCTGCTCCTAGTACGAGAGGACCGGAGTGGACGCATCACTGGTGTTCGGGTTGTCATGCCAATGGCACTGCCCGGTAGCTAAATGCGGAAGAGATAAGTGCTGAAAGCATCTAAGCACGAAACTTGCCCCGAGATGAGTTCTCCCTGAGACTTAAAGTCTCCTGAAGGAACGTTGAAGACGACGACGTTGATAGGCCGGGTGTGTAAGCGCAGCGATGCGTTGAGCTAACCGGTACTAATGAACCGTGAGGCTTAACCTTACAACGCCGAAGATGTTTTGGTGTGAGAGAGAGAAGATTTTCAGCCTGATACAGATAAAGCCGGGTGCGGAGGAGAAGTCTGCACGCGGTAAACAGAATTTGCCTGGCGGCAACAGCGCGGTGGTCCCACCTGACCCCATGCCGAACTCAGAAGTGAAACGCCGTAGCGCCGATGGTAGTGTGGGGTCTCCCCATGCGAGAGTAGGGAACTGCCAGGCATCAGACAAGTGAAGAGGCCATCCGTCGGGATGGCCTTTTTGCGTTCTGTCTTCTGGTTGTCGGTGGGCATTCCACCGGCAGCCGGAACAAACAGACAAGCCTCATGCGAAAGCATGAGGCTTGTTGTTACTCTTCCCCATCGGGGCATATTCTCATTTCATTATCCTGCTAAGCTAAATTGTGATATGCATCACTAATCGGTGATAACAAATATGTAACATTCCTACCTTTGCACAGTGGTGAGCATGGATGTTCACTGTCAGAAAGCAATCCTTAGCGTTGGCAGGAGTAAAATTAGAATGGCTGAAAGCAGCATGACAACCCGCGAATCGCTCACCGGTAGCGATACCCGACGCCGGGTGTGGGCAATTATCGGTGCCTCATCGGGTAACTTAGTGGAATGGTTTGATTTTTACGTCTATTCCTTTTGCTCTCTTTATTTTGCCCATATCTTTTTTCCAGCAGGAAATACCACCACTCAGCTACTACAAACCGCAGGTGTTTTTGCTGCAGGCTTTCTGATGCGACCAATCGGCGGCTGGCTTTTCGGCCGCATTGCCGACAGGCGCGGACGTAAAACATCGATGCTGATCTCCGTTTGCATGATGTGTATGGGTTCGCTGGTGATTGCTTGCTTGCCTGGCTACGACAGTATCGGTACGTGGGCTCCTGCGTTATTACTGTTGGCGCGTCTGTTTCAAGGGCTCTCGGTTGGTGGAGAATATGGTACCAGCGCCACTTATATGAGTGAGGTCGCGGTTGAAGGGCGCAAAGGGTTTTATGCCTCATTTCAGTACGTTACCCTGATTGGTGGTCAATTATTGGCGTTGCTTGTTGTAGTTATATTGCAGCAGGTTCTGGAAGATGAGGCTCTGCGATCCTGGGGCTGGCGTATCCCGTTTGCCATCGGCGCAGTACTGGCCATCGTCGCGCTTTGGCTACGTCGTCAGTTGGATGAAACCTCGCAACAGGAAGTCCGTGCTTTGAAAGAGGCCGGTTCGATGAAAGGGTTGTGGCGAAACCGCAAAGCTTTTCTAATGGTGCTTGGTTTTACCGCCGGTGGTTCGCTCACGTTCTACACTTTTACGACTTATATGCAGAAGTACCTCGTTAATACAGCGGGTATGCATGCAAACGTGGCGAGCATCATTATGACTGTCGCCTTGTTTGTCTTTATGTTGATCCAACCGGTTATCGGCGCTTTGTCCGATCGCATTGGCCGCCGTACTTCAATGCTGCTTTTTGGTGGGCTGGCGACGATATTTACCGTGCCGATCCTGAGTGCGCTGCATAGCGTAAACTCACCTTATATAGCATTTGCGCTGGTCATGCTGGCTCTGATAATTACCAGCTTCTATACCTCGATCAGTGGGATCCTGAAAGCAGAGATGTTCCCGGCGCAGGTTCGTGCGTTAGGGGTTGGGCTGTCCTATGCCGTAGCGAATGCGGTGTTTGGCGGCTCAGCCGAGTATGTCGCCCTGTCGCTGAAATCCGTCGGTTTCGAAACCGCTTTCTTCTGGTACGTCACTGTGATGGGCGCGTTAGCGTTTCTGGTTTCTCTGATGCTGCATCGCAAAGGAAAGGGTATTCGTCTTTAGTGTTCCGCCAGTTGCCACACGGCATAGCCCGTTGTGGCACCAGCAACGTCCCACGCAAAATCCTTCCAGCTCCAGCCGCTCCCCGCCGGGCGGCTGTCCCACAGTTCTTTCGAAGCCCCAAGACTCAAGGAAAACATCACCCCTAATACCGCGCTACGATCGCGACTGATGCCCTGATGCTGTGCATACTCATTTCCGGCTGCGGAAAGCATCGCTGAGCCAAGAAAGTGTTGCGCTTTATCCTGACCAGTCCAGTTATCGTTTGCCATATGGCTGCAACCCGTCAGCAGTAATGCGCTTAACAAGAAGGTGTATTTCATGAGGGAAGCCTGAAAAAAAGCCCTGTCGCAGGACAGGGCTTTGATTTAAAGAATACGGCTAATTAACTTATCGATGCGGATACGGCGCAAGCGGCGAATCAGCTTACGCACTTTCACCGGATAATCGGCAATGCTTTGCAGATCGCGATAGTGATTAACGACCGTGGTATGTGTGCGGATAAGCTCAAGCTCTTTATCACGCTGTGCCGCCAGTTCGTGCTTCGGATCGTGGATCAACACCGCGTTTTCCAGGTCCAGGCGCCAGGCGCGCGGGTTCAGGTTATTCCCCGTCAGCAAGATCCACTCATCATCAACCCACATGCCTTTCAGGTGATAGCTGTTATCGTCATCTTTCCACAGCCGAACCACTAGCTGATCGGTATTCACGTAATATTGCAGGCGGCTCAAAAAGCGGCGCAGGTTGATCTCATAGAGATAAGGCAAAGCGCCGATGATTTTAAACGGCTGATCTTCAGGGATAAAAAAGTCATTCGCCGTTTTATCACCCACGATAATTTCTACCTTCTTGCCTTCGCGGAGTAGCTGGATAACATTGCGCACCAGCACTGCGGGCAGGTTGAAGTACGGTGTACAAATGGTCAATTTGTGTTCCGCACACGGCATCAGGTGGAAAATCGTTTTGTTCAGCAGGCTGGATTTACCCAGACCGACCAGCGGCGTTACGGCCAATTGTTCATTATCGGCATCGCCCTGGAAATGGAATGTGGCATCACGCAATTCCTGACGGAACTGACGAATATCATTTTTGATTTCCGGGCTTTTCGGTCGCAGAGGATCGTCAAGACGATTAACGCCTCGACCCTGAATCAGGTTTTTATCCACCCAATCACGCATCACATCCGCCATTTGCGGGTTGCGGATCAGCTGATAACGGTCATAACGATATTTTTCATGCTGATGCAGGTAAACATCATTAATGCTCGCGCCGCTATACAGCACACTGTCATCAATGATGAAACCTTTGAAATGGAGTACGCCGAGCGCTTCACGCGTATTGACTGGTACGCCATAAACCGGAACGACGACGCCAGGATTTTCCTGAGCGAGGTGGCAATACCAGTCGGCGTTGGTGTTTGACGCCGCCGCGCCAATGCGCCCACGCTGTGCGCGGTGCCAGTCGACGAGGACACAAACATCCAGTTCAGGGCGCTGGCGTTTTGCTTCATACAGCGTGTTCAGAATTCCTTTCCCGCCATCGTCCTGTTCAAGATACAGGGCAATGATATAGATTCGGCGCGTCGCGCTGGCTATCTTCGCAAGCAGCGTCTCCCGGAAATCAGCCGGTGCATAGAAGAACTCTACATCATCAACTGACTGGGAAATCTTGGGTAGTTGGGCAAGGTGTTGTTGATGTTTATTACGCTTAAATTTTGACAACATCACAGTGCGTTTCTTCTCTGTTTATTGAAGGGTCTTCTGTACCATGCAGACGACATAAGCGGGCAATAATAACACCGTGCCTACTAAAGTGGTCAACATTTCCAGTACCTTACTCAGGATTGATCCGTCTGCGCCAGCGGGAGCGACAAGCCCACGATCCCATCTTCCAGCTGAATATCGACATCGAATCCCAGTTTACGCGCCAGTGTCACCATGCCGCGATTGTTGGGCATAGTAATACCATTCAAGCGTTTAAGTCCGTGATCCCGGGTATAACTGATAAGCTTCTCAAGCAAACGCCGCCCAAGCCCGAGTCCTTTTAAATCAGAACGTACTAATACGGAAAACTCCGCATCAATATTGTCCGGATCGGATATTGCGCGGGTGACCCCCAGAATCTCTTCGCCTTGCTCCGTGTGGCGCACTGCTACAAATGCCATTTCCCGATCGTAGTCGATCTGCGTCATATTCGCTAAATCATCGTGGGTAAATTCGTTGATCTCGCTAAAGTAGCGGTAATAAAGATCCTCTTTCGTCACGCGCGCGATAAACTGCTGGAGCTGCGGCTCATCTTCAGGAAGGATCGGTCGGAACAGACAAAGTTCGCCATTTTTCATCCTGACTTGCTCTTCAAGGTGTTGCGGATAGGGGCGGATAGCCAACCGAGATTCGCCATTTTTGACCGATGATGTGATGGTCATGCTTACATCCAGCGCCGTAAACTCGCTGCCGGATGCCAGCAGCGGGTGAATATCGAGCCGTTCGATTTCCGGGCAATCAACAATCAGGTTTGAAACCTGCACCAGAAACTGGCTTAAACCGGCGATGTCCAGCGCGCGTAACGCGCTACGACCGCGGATCTTTTTGCTTTTGATCGCCTGAATAACCAGGTAACGCGCAAGGTTCATATTCAGCGGGGGCAGGGCGACAGCTGCTTGATCTTCCGCCCGCCATTCAACGCCGCCTTCACCCAGCATAATCAGCGGGCCAAATACCGGATCGTGCTCGACCACTACGCGCAGCTCCTGCGCGCCGGCACGGTTCGCCATACTTTGCACCTGCAAACCGTGGATCCGCGCCTGAGGCCAGTTTATCTTCACGCGTTCGATAATCGCATCTGCCGCCTGTTGAACCTCCTTCGCGGTGCGTAGATAAAGCATGACTCCCTGAACTTCCGATTTATGCGGAATATCCGGCGAACGCAATTTCAACGCGACCGGGTAGCCAATTTGTTCGGCAATATGTACCGCCTCGATGCTGTCGCTGGCGATCCATGTCGGCAGCGTTTGCAAACCCCAGGCACGCAAAATCGGTTGCACTTCGTGGGTGTCCAGCAGGGTTGCGCCGTCGGCGAGCGCTTGTTGCAGCAAGTTATGCGCTTCGGCGGTATCTGCCGTCAGGCTCAGCGAAATTGCCGGCGTTTCACGTAGCTGTTTTTGGTTGCGGCGGTACTCCACCATATGCATAAACGCGGTGATGGTGCCTTCCGGCGTGCGGTACGTTGGCAACCCCGCTTCGCTAAAGAAACGCCGTGCTTCCTGGGATGAAAATTCACCACACCAGTTGGTCAGCACTGTGACATATTTCCCGCGAGGATGATTTTTCAGCACATCAATCAACGCCTGCGCACTTTGGCTACCCGGTGCTGCCGCGCTTGGGGAATGAATCACCATTAACGCATCGTAATCATGGCTGTTCAGTAGAATGTTGAGTGCGGTGGCATAGCGCGCATTACCGGCATCATCCCGCAAATCCAGCGGATTACCGGGCGTGACATACTCCGGGAGCGCCGCGCGGAGTTGCGCCAATGTCTCTTCGCTAAGCGTTGCCAGCTTGCCATTGCGTAACCACAGTTCATCAAGCGCCAGCGCGGCTGGCGCTGCACCGTTACTGATGATCATCAAACGCTCACCGCGCAGCGGGCGCATATGGCTAAGGGTTTCAACGGCTGAAAACAGTTCATGGGTGTCCTGAACGCGCAGCAGACCGGCACGTTGAATAGCCGCGTCCCAGGCCGGATCAAGGCCCGAATGCGTATGTAAAAGGCGCTGGGCTTCCGGGCTGCGGCCGCTTTTGATCACCAAAATAGGTTTGTTACGCGACGCACTACGCGCAGCCGATACAAAACGGCGCGCATCGCTTAAATGTTCAAGATAAAGAAGAATGGCGCTGGTTTTACTGTCACGGGCAAGGAAATCCAGCAGTTCATCGACATCAATATCGAGGCTATCGCCCAGCGCGATAAAGTAGGAAAAGCCCATTTCCCGCTGCTGCGCCCAATCGAGAATGGTGTTGGACACGGCAGCAGATTGGGAAATAAACGCCAGTTTGCCGCGCGTAATCGGTACCGGAGAGAAACTGGCATTCAGACCTTGCCACGGTGCCAATAAACCCAGGCTGTTGGGGCCAAGCAGGCGCATTTGGTAGCGGCCCGCGCAGGCGAGCAGTTCTGCGTGTTGCTCAGGCGGCGCGGAAAGAATAATGCAGGTCTTACAGCCTTTTTGCCCGAGAGCGTCGAGCAATTCCAGGTTTCGTTTGTAGTGGGTGCATAACACTGCGAGGTCGGGGGTAAAAGGCAAGCTGGCGATATCCGGCCAGGCCAGCACGCCTTGTACGGCTTTATACGCCGGTGTCACCGGTAATACTGGCCCGGCGAAACCGCCTGCCAACAAGTTGCGCATCATCAGGAAACCGGCGCGATCTGGTTTCATCGACGCGCCCACTACCGCAATCGATCGGGGACGCAATAACGCTTCCAACCCTCGTTGGCTCATACCGGCCTCCACAAATGAGTGACCCGATGATATTAAACGCTTTCGGCTGCGTTTGCTGTGACGGTTGACGAATGATGCGGTTTCCCTGCCAGGTAACGCTCGCGAAAGAGAGTGAAATGGTCGCTTAGTGCCTGCGCAGCGGTGTTATCACAGGCCAAATCCAATAGCGCAATCGCCACTTCCGCCGTGCAGTATTGATCGTCGGCGTGGGCTTCACGCAACCGGTAAGCGGAAACGCGCGATAAATCGACGGAAATAACCGGTAATGCATCCAGATAAGGGCTTTTGCGAAACATTTTGCGCGCCTCGGTCCAGGTTCCGTCGAGCATAATAAACAGCGGTGGTTTGCCCGTTGGCGGTGCGCTCAGAACCTGGCGCTCACTGCCTGCATAAGAAGCTGGAAATACCACCATTGGCTGGTATTCGTCGCTGGCACATAAGTCAATAAGCGCCTGCGGCGGCTCGGTGCGCGACCACTGAAAAGCCAGCGTGTCCGGTAACACATCGGCAATCAATCGCCCGGTATTGCTGGGTTTCATGGGTTCGGTATCAAACATGACCAGGCAAAATCGGCTGGTGGCCGTCGACGGTTTTAGCGTTTCACACAGGCATTGACGCAGTGGCAGCAAGCAGCGCTGGCAGCGGCGGATTCGATTGCCACGCGCAAGAAACGGGCGAGTCGAGCGGGCAAGACGCTCAGCGCGGAGTTGGAGAACGGCGTTATGGTTCATGGGCATCGCGTTAGAAAAACGCCATTGTCGCAGAGGTAAAAACGGGGCACAAGATGCGCCCCGGTAGGATCACAGCGATTCGTTGAGCCAGCTGTCAAACGGTGCTTTCGGCATTGCGCCGCTCAGCATGTCCACCACTTCGCCATTTTTGAACAGCATAATGGTCGGAATGCTGCGGATGCGAAAACGCGCGCTCAGTTCACGTTCTGCTTCGGTGTTCACTTTGACGAAACGTACTTTACCGCTGCGCTCTTCCGCCACGTCTTCAAAGATCGGCGCAAAGTTGCGGCACGGGCCACACCACGGTGCCCAAAAATCCACTACTACGGGCAGATCGTCTTTCAGCAGTTTATCCAGCGTTTCGCCGGTGGCGTTAATCACATCGCCATCAAACAGCTCATGTCCACACCGTCCACATTTGGCGCTGTCGTTCATTCTTTCCTGTGGAATGCGGTTCAACGCCTGACAGCTTGCACATACGGTATTCATAACTAACCTCAGGGAAGCGATGATACAAAGCGGCTTGTCGCCGTTATGTTTCTACAATGTTACATATTATTGATGGGAAGGTTTTAAACGACAATGTGTTTTATTCAATGGGTACAATAGTCGAGAGCTTTTGAACGAATTAATGGCGAAGCGACAGGACATCAGGTAATCTGCGCGCTTCGCGCAGCGCTGGTGGAGAAAAGCATGAACGATGAATTAAAGAATAAAAGCGGCAAGGTCAAAGTGATGTATGTCCGCAGTGATGATGATTCCGACAAACGAGGTCACAACCCGCGTACCGGGAAAGGCCCAGCGCGTTCAGGATCGTCCTCGCGTGCCGATGATGGCCGTCGCCCTTCGCGTGATGACAAAGGTCGTCCGGGCCGTGACGACAGAAGCCGTTTTTCCCGTGATGATAAAGGTCGTTCTGCTCGCGATGACAGAAGTCGCCCTCAGCGTGATGATTTCAGCTCCCGTGGTGATTCGCCGTGGCGCACCGTTTCCCGCGCACCGGGCGACGAGACGCCGGAAAAACCGGATCACGGCGGTATTAGCGGTAAAAGTTATATCGATCCAGAAGTTCTGCGCCGTCAGCGTGCAGAAGAGACACGCGTTTATGGTGAAAACGCCTGCCAGGCGCTGTTCAGCAGCCGTCCGGAATCCATTGTTCGCGCTTGGTTTGTGCAGAGCGTGACCCCACGTTTTAAAGAAGCATTGCGTTGGATGGCTGCGAACCGCAAGGCTTACCATGTGGTTGATGAAGACGAGCTGGCGAAAGCGTCCGGCACTGAACACCATGGCGGTGTTTGCTTCCTGATTAAAAAACGCAATGGCTTGAGCGTCCAGAAATGGGTTGCCAACGCGGGTGAAGAAGATTGTGTGCTGGCGCTGGAAGATGTGGGCAACCCGCATAACCTCGGCGCAATCATGCGTAGCTGTGCTCACTTCGGTGTGAAAGGCGTGGTATTGCAGGATGCGGGCGTGGTTGAGTCCGGCGCGGCAGTGCGTACGGCAGAAGGCGGTGCGGAACATGTTCAGGCGATCACTGGCGATAGCTTTGTTGATGCGCTGGAAGATTTCCGTCAGGCCGGTTATGCGTTAGTCACCACCTCCAGCCATAATGGTACTTCGTTGTTCAAAGCCGAGTTGCCGAAAAAGATGGTGCTGGTTTTGGGCCAGGAACGCGACGGTCTGTCTGATGCAACGCTGTCCCGCGCGGATCTCAGTGTGTCAATTGATGGTACCGGCAACGTTGAAAGTCTTAACGTTTCTGTGGCAACCGGCGTGTTGCTGGCAGAGTGGTGGCGTCAGAATAAAGTGTAATAATAATGCCCGGTAGCATTTATGCTTCCCGGGCATTCCAAATCACGAACTACTCACTTTCCGCCGGTAATGTCGGCATCCAGTCGATCTGTTTCTCGCCGTGTTGCTCCAGCCACTGGTTCGCCAGCACAAAATGATTGCTGCCAAAAAAACCGCGGTGCGCCGACAGCGGCGACGGATGCGGCGCTTTCAGCACATGATGGCGATTGCGGTCAATAATCGCGCCTTTCTTCTGCGCATGTGAACCCCAAAGTAAAAACACCACGCCTTCGCGATGTTCGTTAATCAGGCTAATGACCTTATCGGTGAAGGTTTCCCACCCGAGACTGGCATGTGAATGCGCCTGGCCTGCTCGCACAGTAAGCACCGTATTAAGTAGCAACACGCCCTGACGCGCCCAACTTTCCAGATACCCATGATCAGGACGAACAAATCCCGGCACGGTATTTTCTAATTCTTTATACATATTCAGCAGGGAAGGGGGAATGGCGACACCAGGGCGCACAGAAAATGCCAAACCGTGCGCTTGTCCCGGACCGTGATAAGGATCCTGGCCGAGGATTACGACTTTAACGTCACCCAATTCGGTGAAACGAAAGGCATTGAACACCTCTTTCTGCGGCGGGTAAATTGTCACGCCGGCCTGGCGCTCAGTAGCGACCGTACTGAGGGTGTTAATAAAGTAAGGCTGCTGCTTTTCGTCTGCCAGCACATCATGCCATGTCAATGAAGTGGTCATCCCGCTCTCCTGCGAATTTTGTTAGCCGTAGCTTAACTGCTTCTTTCCCCGGAACAAAATGCACAGTCATCTTTGGTGGTCAATCCTAAAATAATTTTGAAAATTTACGCAAATTTTAAGTTCGGCAAAATGGCCTAACTTGATATAAAACAAGAACAATCCCTTATCGCCATTTTCGCTACGTGGTTTTTATTGATTTAAATCAAAGATTGGCTCGTATCGGGCTGGTATATAAACAACCAGACAACAATGGTTTTACCAATTGGCCGGAAGGCGTCCGGCTAATCAAATAATGTGCCTAAGGGAGGCTATTCATGATTACTGGTATCCAGATTACTAAAGCTGCTAACGATAACCTGTTGAACTCGTTCTGGTTGCTTGATAACGAAAAAGGCGAAGCGCGTTGTGTTTGTGCAAAAGCTGGTTATGCAGAAGATGAAGTGGTTGCCGTCAGCAAACTGGGCAACATCGAATACCGTGAAATTCCGATGGAAGTGAAACCGGAAGTTCGCGTAGAAGGAGGCCAGCATCTGAACGTTAACGTACTGCGCCGTGAAACCCTGCTCGACGCCGTTGAGCACCCGGAAAAATACCCGCAGCTGACGATTCGTGTATCCGGTTACGCTGTGCGTTTTAACTCTCTGACGCCAGAACAGCAGCGCGACGTTATTGCTCGTACTTTCACTGAAAGCCTGTAATTTCAGACGCTAATAAAAAAACGCCGGGTTCCCCCGGCGTTTTTTTATTCTTCATTTTTTTGCTGTTCGTTGTTCGCAGCGCTGGGCTTACGTCGCTTACCAATATTCTTGGTATCACGGTGGCGTTGCTTGACGCGCGGTTTCTCTTTGTCTTTCTCTTTCTTCTTCTCTTCGCGCTTCGCCAGCACTTTTTTCGATGGCTTGCCTTGCAGCTTTTCGCTTGGCGCGCGGGTCGTTGGGCGTAATTCATCAATTACGCGGGCTTTTAGCGGCTCTTCAACATAGCGGCCCACTTTACCCAGCAACAAATAATCGTGCGCTTCGACCAGTGAAATGGCGATGCCTTTACGACCAGCACGGCCGGTACGGCCGATACGGTGCAGGTAGGTATCGCCACTGCGCGGCATATCGAAGTTGAAGACATGGCTAACGTCAGGAATATCAATCCCGCGCGCGGCAACATCGGTAGCAACCAGTACGTTAACGCGGCCATCCGTCAGGCGTTTAATCGCTTCATTACGCTTCGCCTGCACCATCTCACCTTCGAGGTAACAGTTATTGATGCCCGCTTCGCGAAGCCAGTTTGCCAGCTCATGCACGCGCTCACGTTTGCGCACAAAGACGATGGAACGGCTGGTTTCAGGCTGTTTCAGCAGATGCACCAACAACGCGGTTTTATGCTGAACATCATCGGCACGGTAGTACCATTGATGGATTTTCTTACGCTCGCGTGTGGACGGTGTGGCGGATACTTCCACCGGATCTTCCAGCAGACGTTCTGCAAAATCTTTAATCGCATTGCCTTCAAGCGTTGCGGAGAACAGCATGGTCTGTTTACGCCAGCGCGTTTCGCCAGCGATTGTCTCAATGTCCTGCGCGAAACCCATGTCGAGCATGCGGTCGGCTTCATCCAGGATCAGCGTTTCAACCGCGCGGCAATCGAAGTTCTCTTCTTTTATGTATTGCAGCAGTCGGCCTGTGGTCGCTACCACAATATCCTGGTTTTCGCTGAACACTTCGGCGTGGTTCATATATGCAACGCCGCCGGTGATGGTGGCGATATCAAGATGAGTATTAACTGCCAGTTCACGCGCGTGATCGGCAACTTGCATCGCCAGCTCACGGGTTGGCGTCAGGATCAGGATACGCGGCGGGCCGGATTTCTTACGCGGAAAGTCCAGAAGGTGTTGCAACGCCGGCAGCAAATAGGCTGCGGTTTTACCTGTCCCGGTTGGCGCGGAACCGAGGACATCACGCCCCTCAAGCGCAGGCGGAATGGCAGCAGCCTGGATGGCGGTCGGGCGTGTGAAGCCTTTATCCTGGAGCGCGTCCAGAAGGCTGTCGTCAAGTTCGAGTTCGGAAAAAGTCGTTACAGTCATGATCTACCTCTGTGTGGGGCGCTGATTATAGACGTTACGGCTGCAATCTTCATCTGTTGTCTGCTTATCGCTTTTCCAGCGCTACGCTTTCCCCTATGCTACACCGGTTTCCGTATTGAGGTTGTTAAGATGTCTCAGTCAAAGGCCCAGTTCCGCCGCGATGGCTTCACGTTCAAAGAGTGCTTTATCGCGCACGATCGCTGTGCCATGAAAGTCGGCACCGACGGGGTCATGCTGGGTGCCTGGTCGCCCGTTTCAAAAGCCCGACGTGTATTAGATATTGGTACTGGCAGCGGTTTGTTGGCTCTGATGTTAGCCCAGCGCACGCCTTCGACGGTGACCATCGATGCGGTCGAACTTGATGAAGAAGCCGCAGCGCAGGCGCAGGAAAATGCTCAGGCTTCACCGTGGGCGGATCGCATTACGGTGCACAGCGCGGATATTCGCCAGTGGAGTAAAGAGAATACGACGCGCTACGATCTGATTGTCAGCAACCCTCCCTATTTTGAGGAAGGAGTGAAATGTGCGACGCCAGAACGGGAGCGCGCGCGTTACACCACGACGCTCGATCATCAAGCGTTGCTGGAAATTGCCGCGACACTGATCACCGAAGAGGGTTTTTTCTGCGTGGTTCTGCCGATCGAAGCCAGCGACGCGTTTACCGCGAAGGCGCTCAATCTCGGCTGGCATCTGCGTTTACGTACGGATGTCGCCGAAACCGAAGGCCGCTTGCCGCACCGCGTGTTATTGGCGTTTTCGCCTCGCCAGTGCGAGCTCTTTGCCGATCGGCTGGTGATCCGCGGGCCGGATCAGCGTTATTCAGATGGCTACACCGCACTGACCGAGGCTTTTTACGTGTTTATGTGAGTTTGCGGCGAGAGTACTGTTGGGCCGGATTCTGGCAGCAAATCCGGGTAATCGAGCGTGTAATGCAGGCCGCGGCTCTCTTTACGCGCCATCGCGCAGCGGACAATCAGCTCCGCCACCTGCACCAGGTTACGCAGTTCGAGCAGGTTATTGGAAACGCGGAAATTGGCGTAATACTCATCAATTTCCTGCTGCAATAACGTAATGCGGCGCAATGCGCGCTCAAGGCGTTTAGTTGTGCGCACAATGCCGACGTAGTCCCACATAAACAGCCGTAACTCATGCCAGTTGTGCTGCAAAATAACCCGCTCATCGGCGTCATCTACGCGGCTTTCATCCCACGCCGGTAATGCTGTGGCGGTTTCTGTTTGCGGCATACGCCGGGAAATATCTTCCGCTGCCGACCAGCCGTATACCAGGCACTCTAACAATGAATTAGACGCCATGCGGTTCGCGCCGTGCAAGCCGCTATAACTCACTTCACCCACCGCATACAGACCATCCACATCGGTACGCCCATGATCGTCGATCATCACGCCACCGCAGGTATAGTGCGCTGCTGGCACAATCGGCACCGGTTCTTTTGTTAAGTCGATCCCCAGACCGAGCAGTTTTTCATAGATTGTCGGGAAGTGATGGCGAACGAACTCTTGCGGCTTATGGCTGATATCCAGGTACATACAGTCCACACCGAGACGCTTCATTTCATGATCGATCGCGCGGGCGACAACATCGCGCGGCGCTAATTCGCCACGGGGATCAAAATCCGGCATAAAACGCGTGCCATCAGGGCGTTTCAGATGCGCCCCTTCGCCGCGCAGCGCTTCCGTCAGCAGGAAGTTTCGCGCCTGCGGATGAAACAGCGCCGTTGGGTGAAACTGGTTGAATTCAAGATTTGCTACCCGGCAGCCCGCGCGCCAGGCCATCGCGATGCCGTCGCCCGATGAAATATCCGGATTGGTGGTGTATTGATAAACTTTCGACGCGCCGCCGGTCGCCAGCACAACGGCCGTCGCGCGGCAGGTTTCGACATGTTCTTTATCACGGTTCCATATCCATGCGCCCACAACGCGGCGTGTTCCGGGCAAACCGATTTTGTCGGAAATAATCAGATCCACCGCATTGGCGCGTTCCAAAACACGAATATTGGGGTGATTGAGCGCCTGGCTGACCAGCGTGTTTTCCACCGCTTTGCCTGTGTGATCGGCGGCATGCAGAATACGGCGATGGCTGTGGCCGCCTTCGCGAGTCAGATGATAACTGGCGTCACCATTCTCGGTGATTTCAGTATCGAACAATACGCCCTGGTCGATCAGCCATTGCACGCAGGTGCGCGCGTTGCTGGCGACAAATTCTGCGGCATGGCGTTCAACGATACCCGCACCGGCAATCAACGTGTCTTCGACGTGGGATTCAATGCTATCGGTTTTATCGAACACCGCAGCAATGCCGCCTTGTGCATAGAATGTCGAGCCTTCGCTAATCGGCCCTTTACTTAAAACGATGACATTGTGATGTGCCGCCAGGCGTAATGCCACCGAGAGACCAGCCGCACCGCTGCCGATGATCAGCACATCACAGGAGAGTTCAGGAGTCATTTTCATGGTGTGTTTAATTTACTAAACAAATGATTGCTGAGCATAGCACCGGGGTCGCTTTATGCGCACTGTTTTTTGATTTTTTGTACTGCTCACTAAACGGTGCTGTGATGAGATCAACGCCAATAGCCGAAAAAAATATTAAGAAGCAGTTTGTTAGCTAAGGTGTATTAGAGATGAAAAAAAAGCGGTATTAGGATACTCTCTGGCGATCTTGATGACTTTCGTTAAGAACACACAATGTTCAACGTTTGCAGATTTATAACGAGCGATAATGAAATTCTGTGGAACGATGCACAAAAACAAAGGCGTAACGGAACTTTATTACAGACCTGCTCTCTAAATGGCTGCTTGCTCATAGTGCAGTATTGGAGTGGCGTTTCTGGATACGCGTGGAAATTGGTTTTGGGGAGACTTTACCTCGGATGAGCGAGCAGTTAACGGATCAGGTTCTTGTTGAAAGGGTCCAGAAAGGAGATCAGAAATCGTTCAACTTACTGGTGGTGCGCTACCAGCATAAAGTGGCGAGTCTGGTTTCCCGATATGTCCCTTCAGGCGATGTGCCTGATGTCGTACAAGAATCATTTATAAAAGCCTATCGCGCGCTTGATTCATTCAGGGGGGATAGCGCTTTTTATACCTGGCTATACCGTATTGCTGTCAACACAGCGAAAAATTACCTGGTTGCCCAAGGGCGCAGGCCGCCATCCAGTGATGTGGATGCAAATGAAGCAGAAAACTTCGAAAGTGGCGGTGCACTGAAAGAAATTTCGAACCCTGAGAACTTAATGTTGTCAGAAGAACTGCGACAAATAGTTTTCCGAACCATTGAGTCGCTCCCGGAAGATTTACGCATGGCAATTACGTTGCGGGAGCTGGATGGCCTAAGCTATGAAGAAATTGCGGCCATAATGGATTGCCCGGTAGGTACAGTGCGTTCACGTATCTTCCGTGCTCGTGAAGCTATTGATAATAAAGTTCAACCGCTTATCAGGCGTTGACGATAGCGGGATACTGGAAAAGGTATTAGGCATGCAGAAAGAAACACTTTCCGCTTTAATGGATGGCGAAACGCTGGATAACGAGCTGCTCGTTGAGCTGTCTCAGGATCCTGAAATGCAGAGAACCTGGGAGAGTTATCATCTCATTCGCGATTCTATGCGCGGTGATACTGCCGATCTCCTCCATTTCGATATCTCAGCCCGTGTGATGGCCGCGATCGAGAATGACGCTGTTCAACCTACAACACTGTTGATTCCTGAAGCGCAGCCCGCACCGCATCAATGGCAGAAAATGCCGTTCTGGCATAAAGTTCGCCCGTGGGCAAGCCAACTTACTCAAATGGGCGTAGCGGCGTGCGTATCACTGGCTGTCATTGTGGGCGTCCAGCACTATAATGGGCAAGCTGAATCAACCCAACAACCCGAAGCGCCAGTGTTTAATACGCTGCCGATGATGGGGAAAGCCAGTCCGGTTAGTCTGGGTGTTCCTTCTGATGCAACGGCGAGTGCCGGTCAGCAACAGCAGGTGCAGGAACAGCGTCGTCGCATCAATGCGATGCTGCAGGATTACGAACTGCAACGCCGCCTGCACTCCGAACAGCTTCAGTTTGAACAGGCACAAACGCAGCAGGCTGCGGTACAGGTGCCAGGAAATCAAACTTTAGGAACGCAATCGCAGTAATGAAGCAACTTTGGTGTGCCATGTCTTTTGTGGCTACTGGCCTGTTCTTCTCTGTTAACGCCTCGGCTGATGTTTCGTCCGGGGCGTTGTTGCAGCAAATGAATGTGGCGAGTCAGTCCCTCAATTACGAACTCTCTTTTGTCAGCATCAATAAGCAGGGTGTTGAGTCGTTGCGTTATCGTCATGCGCGACTGAACGACCAGCCTCTCGCACAACTGTTGCAAATGGATGGTCCTCGCCGCGAAGTCGTACAACGGGGCAACGAAATTAGCTATTTCGAGCCAGGTCTTGAACCGTTTACGCTCAACGGCAATTACATTGTCGATTCGCTACCCTCGCTGATTTATACCGACTTTAAACGTCTGTCCCCGTATTACGATTTCATCTCCGTAGGGCGTACGCGCATTGCCGACAGGCTGTGCGAAGTGATCCGCGTTGTCGCGCGTGACGGGACCCGCTATAGCTATATCGTGTGGATGGATGAAGAAACCCGTCTGCCAATGCGCGTCGATCTGCTCGATCGCGATGGTGAAACGCTGGAACAGTTTCGCGTCATTGCTTTCACGGTGAACGGCCAGGTAACCAACAGCATGCAAACGCTGGCAAAAGCCAGTTTGCCGCCGTTGCTCTCTGTACCGGTCGGCGACAAAGTGGACTTTAACTGGTCAGCGTCCTGGTTACCGCAAGGTTTCAGCGAGGTCTCCAGCAGCCGTCGTCAATTGCCAACGATGGATGTGCCTGTTGAGTCGCGCCTCTATTCTGATGGGTTATTCAGCTTCTCGGTTAACGTCAATCGCGCTAACCAGAACAGCGCCGATCAGATGCTGCGCACCGGACGGCGTACCGTCAGCACAACCGTGCGTGACAATGCCGAAATCACGATCGTCGGCGAACTGCCACCGCAAACCGCAAAACGTATTGCGGATAGCCTCAAATTCAAGGCCGCACAATGATTAAAGAGTGGGCAACCGTCGTTTCCTGGCACAACGGCAACGCACTGGTTGAATGTGATGTTAAAGCCTCCTGCAGCAGCTGCGCCTCGCGCGCCAGTTGCGGTAGCCGCGTGTTGAACAAACTCGGCCCGCAAATAACGCATACTATCGCCGTACCCAGCGCTGAGCCGCTGGTGGTCGGGCAAAAAGTTGAATTGGGTATCGCCGAAAGCAGTTTGCTGGGTTCGGCGGTGCTGGTTTATATGTCGCCTCTCCTTGGGCTGTTCGTGATGGGCGCTGTTTTCCAGACGTTGTTTAGTCAGGATCTCGCCGCGTTATGCGGTGCGGTGCTTGGCGGCGTGGGCGGTTTTTTACTGGCGCGCGGTTTGTCACCAAAGCTGGCTACCCGTAGCGAATGGCAGCCCATTATCCTGAGCGTAGGTTTGCCTCCAGACCTTGTTCGCGTCGACGATGCATCCGCTGAAAGCCGCCCGTAATTCCGCCGTTTAAGTCTTACGATACCAGGCTGGTATGAGCATTTCCCCGCATTGTGGTTGTAGTGTAGAATGCGGCGTTTCAGTACATTGACGTCAGGCGCGAACAGGCCTCTTAGTTACCCGTAAGGCATAAAATCTCACTATATGAAGAATATTCGTAACTTTTCGATCATCGCTCATATCGACCACGGTAAGTCGACGCTGTCTGACCGTATCATCCAGATTTGCGGTGGTCTTTCCGATCGCGAAATGGAAGCCCAGGTTCTGGACTCCATGGATCTTGAGCGCGAGCGCGGCATTACTATCAAAGCACAGAGCGTGACGCTGGATTACAAAGCCACCGACGGTGAGACTTACCAGCTCAACTTTATCGATACCCCAGGTCACGTCGACTTCTCCTATGAAGTTTCCCGTTCTCTTGCCGCCTGTGAAGGGGCACTGCTGGTGGTTGACGCCGGTCAGGGCGTGGAAGCGCAGACGCTGGCGAACTGCTACACCGCTATCGAAATGGATCTGGAAGTTGTGCCAGTACTGAATAAAATCGACCTGCCGGCCGCCGATCCAGAGCGCGTAGCGGAAGAGATTGAAGATATCGTCGGCATCGATGCCACCGACGCGGTGCGCTGCTCGGCGAAAACCGGCGTCGGCGTACCGGATGTGCTGGAGCGTCTGGTGCGTGACATTCCGCCGCCGGAAGGCGATCCGGACGCGCCGTTGCAAGCGCTGATTATCGACTCCTGGTTCGATAACTACTTGGGCGTTGTTTCTCTGGTGCGTATCAAAAATGGCACTATGCGCAAAGGTGACAAAATCAAGGTGATGAGCACCGGTCAGGTTTATAACGCTGATCGTCTCGGCATCTTCACGCCGAAACAGGTTGATCGCACTGAACTGAAGTGCGGTGAAGTAGGCTGGTTGGTCTGCGCCATTAAAGACATCCTCGGCGCACCGGTAGGGGATACCCTGACTGCCGCCCGCAACCCGGCGGATAAAGCGCTGCCTGGTTTCAAAAAGGTCAAACCGCAGGTCTATGCCGGCCTGTTCCCGGTCAGCTCCGACGATTACGAAAACTTCCGCGACGCGCTCGGCAAACTGAGCCTGAACGACGCATCTCTGTTCTACGAACCGGAAAGCTCCACCGCGCTGGGCTTTGGTTTCCGCTGCGGCTTCCTGGGTCTGCTGCACATGGAGATCATTCAGGAACGTCTGGAGCGTGAATATGACCTGGATCTGATCACCACCGCGCCAACCGTGGTGTATGAAGTTCAGACCACCAACAAAGAAGTGATTTACGTCGACAGCCCATCCAAGCTGCCGCCTCTGAACAATATTGAAGAGCTGCGCGAGCCTATCGCGGAGTGTCATATGCTGCTGCCGCAGGAGTATCTGGGCAACGTCATCACGCTGTGTGTGGAAAAACGCGGTGTGCAGACCAACATGGTTTACCACGGTAAACAGGTCGCGCTGACGTACGAAATCCCAATGGCGGAAGTGGTGCTGGACTTCTTCGATCGTCTGAAGTCGACCTCGCGCGGTTACGCCTCGCTGGATTACAACTTCAAACGCTTTCAGGCTTCCAACATGGTTCGCGTGGACGTGCTGATCAACAGCGAGCGTGTTGATGCGCTGGCGTTGATCACCCACAACGATAACGCGCCGTATCGCGGTCGTGAGCTGGTGGAGAAGATGAAAGAACTGATTCCACGCCAGCAATTTGATATCGCGATCCAGGCGGCCATCGGCAACCATATTATTGCCCGTGCGACCGTGAAACAGCTGCGTAAAAACGTTCTGGCAAAATGCTATGGCGGCGACGTTAGCCGTAAGAAAAAGCTGCTGCAGAAACAGAAGGAAGGTAAGAAACGCATGAAGCAGGTCGGCAACGTCGAACTGCCGCAAGAAGCGTTCCTCGCCATTCTGCACGTCGGCAAAGAGAGCAAATAACCTTAAGGAGTTGGCATGGCGAACATGTTTGCCCTGATCCTGGTGATAGCGACCCTGGTGACGGGATTTTTATGGTGCGTGGATAAATTTATTTTTGCACCGAAACGCCGGGAACGTCAGGCCGCTGCGCAGGTTGCGACAGGTGATGCACTCGATTCGGCGACGTTGAAAAAAATCGGTCCGAAGCCAGGTTGGCTGGAGACCGGTGCATCGGTTTTCCCGGTGCTGGCGATTGTGCTGGTGGTGCGTTCGTTTATTTACGAACCGTTCCAGATCCCGTCGGGTTCAATGATGCCAACGCTTCTGATCGGTGATTTTATTCTGGTGGAGAAATTCGCCTACGGAATTAAAGATCCGATCTACCAAAAAACGCTGATTGAAACGGGTCATCCGAAACGTGGAGATATCGCGGTATTTAAATATCCGGACGATCCGCGTCTGGATTACATCAAACGCGTGGTGGGTTTGCCTGGTGACAAAGTCAGTTACGATCCGGTGAGCAAACAGGTTACCGTGCAACCGAATTGCAGCTCCGGTCAGGCATGCGGTAACGCATTGCCTATCACCTACAGCAACGTTGAAGAGAGCGATTTTGTGCAGACCTTTGGTCGCCGTAGCGGCGGTGAAGCGAGCAGCGGTTTCTTCCAGTTGCCGAAAGGTCAGACCATGTCTGATGGCGTGCGTCTGACGGAGCGTAAAGAGACATTGGGTGATGTCACGCACCGTATTTTGACCGTGCCTATCGCGCAGGATCAACTGGGGATTTATTATCGCCAGCAGAACCAGCCATTAGCCACGTGGATTGTGCCGCCGGGTCATTATTTTATGATGGGCGACAACCGTGACAACAGCGCCGACAGCCGCTACTGGGGCTTTGTGCCGGAAGCGAATCTGGTTGGCCGCGCCACGGCAATCTGGATGAGTTTCGAAAAACAAGAAGGTGAATGGCCGACAGGTGTACGCCTGAATCGTATCGGCGGAATTCATTAATTAAGCGGGGCGCAGTTTTTCAGGTTGCGCCCCGAATTATTTCCAGGATTATTCCCTTCAGACTAACGACAACCCTCATCGTTGCGTATAGAATATTCCCCCGAAGTTTAAGGCTGGTCCCTAACGGGTGCCACAGCACACGAAACCGCGTTGGTTTTCTCAGGTCGGTTTCGTGTGCTGCATTGTTGACGCATTTATCTATTGGTATCGCATGAATCCCATCGTAATTAATCGGCTTCAACGGAAGCTGGGCTACACTTTTCAACATCACGATCTGTTGCAGCAGGCATTAACCCACCGCAGCGCCAGTAGCAAACATAATGAGCGTCTCGAATTCCTGGGCGACTCCATTTTAAGTTTTGTGATTGCGAATGCGCTTTATCACCGCTTCCCGCGCGTGGATGAAGGGGATATGAGCCGCATGCGCGCAACGCTGGTGCGCGGCAATACGCTGGCGGAAATCGCACGTGAATTCGAACTGGGCGAATGTCTGCGTTTAGGGCCGGGTGAATTGAAAAGCGGCGGTTTTCGCCGTGAATCGATTCTCGCGGACACCGTTGAGGCATTAATTGGCGGGGTATTTCTCGATAGCGATATCCAGACCGTCGAACAACTGATCCTAAGCTGGTATCAGACTCGCCTGGACGAAATCAGTCCTGGCGATAAACAAAAAGATCCGAAAACGCGCCTGCAGGAATTTTTGCAGGGTCGCCATCTGCCGCTGCCGTCTTATCTGGTGGTGCAGGTGCGTGGCGAAGCGCACGATCAGGAATTTACTATCCACTGCCAGGTTAGCGGCCTGAGTGAACCGGTGGTTGGCACGGGTTCCAGCCGTCGTAAGGCGGAGCAGGCTGCCGCCGAACAGGCGCTGAAAAAACTGGAGTTGGAATGAGTACTGAAACAGAAAAAACATATTGTGGGTTTATCGCTATCGTTGGGCGTCCTAACGTTGGCAAATCCACCCTGCTGAACAAACTGCTCGGGCAGAAGATCTCGATCACGTCCCGCAAAGCACAAACCACGCGCCATCGCATTGTTGGCATCCATACCGAAGGGGAATATCAGGCGATTTACGTCGATACCCCGGGTCTGCACATGGAAGAGAAACGTGCGATCAACCGTCTGATGAACAAAGCTGCCAGCAGCTCCATCGGCGACGTTGAGCTGGTGATTTTCGTTGTGGAAGGCACGCGCTGGACGCCGGACGATGAAATGGTGCTGAACAAGCTGCGCGACAGCAAAGTGCCGGTGATCCTCGCGGTCAACAAAGTGGACAACGTGCAGGAAAAAGCCGATCTGCTGCCGCACTTGCAGTTCCTGGCAAGCCAGATGAATTTCCTCGACATCGTGCCGCTCTCTGCGGAAACCGGTACCAACGTCGACACTATCGCAAGTATCGTGCGTAAACATTTGCCGGAAGCGATCCATCACTTCCCGGAAGATTACGTCACCGATCGTTCACAGCGCTTTATGGCCTCCGAAATCATCCGCGAAAAGCTGATGCGTTTTCTCGGCGCGGAACTGCCGTACTCGGTTACTGTTGAAATCGAACGTTTCATTACCAACGAACGTGGCGGGTATGACATCAACGGGCTGATCCTCGTTGAGCGCGAAGGACAGAAGAAGATGGTGATTGGTAACAAAGGTTCCAAAATCAAAACCATCGGCATCGAAGCGCGTAAAGACATGGAAGAGATGTTCGAAGCCAAAGTTCACCTCGAACTGTGGGTGAAAGTAAAATCCGGCTGGGCCGATGATGAACGCGCCCTGCGTAGTCTCGGTTATGTAGACGACCTTTAAATACAGAGGTTATTCTCTATGACTTTCGGGTTGCAGGAAGGCGGCAAGGCCGGAAATCCCCAGGCGCTTACACAGGTAAGTGACTGGGGTAAGCGGGTGCAGCCAATGTACCTGAAGCCCGAAAGACGACGAGAATAATATGGAAGGTTGGCAGAGAGCCTTCGTTCTGCATAGTCGTCCCTGGAGCGAAACCAGCCTGATGCTGGACGTCTTCACGGAAGAGTCGGGTCGCGTGCGCCTGGTTGCCAAAGGCGCACGTTCCAAACGTTCCAATCTGAAAGGTGCGCTTCAGCCTTTCACCCCTCTGTTGGTACGCTTTGGCGGGCGTGGCGAGGTCAAAACGCTACGCAGCGCAGAAGCGGTTTCACTGGCACTGCCGCTCAGCGGCATCACCCTCTATAGCGGTCTCTACATTAACGAACTCATCTCCCGCGTGCTGGAGCATGAGACGCGCTTCTCTGAACTCTTTTTCGATTACTTGCATTGTATCCAGGCGCTGGCGGGCGTCACCGGCACACCTGAACCGGTGTTACGCCGCTTCGAGCTGGCGCTGCTCGGCCATTTGGGTTACGGCGTGGATTTTCTCCACTGCGCGGGGAGCGGCGAACCGGTTGATGATGAGATGACCTACCGTTATCGGGAAGAGAAGGGGTTTATCGCCAGTATCGTGGTGGACAACAGCACGTTTACCGGGCGGCATTTGCGCGCTCTGGCCGAGCGGGAATTCCCCGATGCCGACACGCTCCGCGCGGCAAAGCGCTTTACCCGTATCGCGTTAAAGCCGTATCTTGGAGGCAAGCCGTTAAAAAGCCGGGAACTGTTCCGGCAATTTGTGCCAAAACGTTAGCGGTTGGTTAACTGGCCAGGCGAGGCGAAGACCGCGCCGGAACCAATGAAAAATACTGAGGATTGTCATGGCTGAATTACTGTTGGGCGTCAACATCGATCATATCGCCACCCTGCGCAACGCGCGTGGAACGGCGTATCCCGATCCGGTACAGGCTGCGTTTATTGCCGAGCAAGCCGGTGCTGATGGCATCACCGTGCATCTGCGCGAAGACCGTCGCCATATTACCGACAGAGACGTGCGCATTTTGCGTCAGACACTGCACACGCGTATGAACCTCGAAATGGCGGTCACGGAAGAGATGCTGGCAATTGCCTGCGAAACCAAACCGCATTTCTGCTGCCTGGTGCCGGAAAAACGCCAGGAAGTGACCACTGAAGGCGGTCTGGATGTTGCCGGTCAGCGCGAGAAAATGCGCGACGCCTGCCAGCGTCTGGCGGCGGCGGGTATTCTGGTGTCGCTGTTTATTGATGCGGATAACGAGCAGATCAAAGCCGCCGCTGACGTCGGCGCGCCGTATATCGAAATTCACACCGGCTGTTATGCCGATGCCGAAAGCGATGCAGATCAGGCGAAAGAGCTGGAGCGCATTGCTAAAGCGGCGACCTACGCAGCAAGCCTTGGGCTGAAAGTGAATGCCGGTCACGGCCTGACCTATCACAACGTGAAAGCCGTTGCGGCGCTGCCGGAAATGCACGAGCTGAATATCGGCCACGCCATTATTGGCCGTGCGGTGATGAGCGGCCTGAAAGACGCGGTAGCGGAAATGAAACGCCTGATGCTGGAAGCGCGCGCGTAATGGCGATTCTGGGATTAGGTACGGACATCGTTGAGATAGCCCGCATCGAAGCGGTGATCGCCCGCAGCGGCGATCGCCTCGCAAAGCGGGTACTGAGCGCCAGCGAATGGGCGATTTACCAGGCGCACCAGCAACCGGTACGCTTTTTGGCGAAACGCTTCGCGGTCAAAGAAGCGGCGGCCAAAGCTTTAGGGACAGGCATTCGCAACGGGCTGGCATTTAATCAGTTTGAAGTGTTCAACGATGAACTCGGCAAACCGAGCCTGCGCTTGTGGGATGAAGCGCAGCGGATGGCGCAGCGGATGGGCGTGCGGACAATGCACGTGACGCTGGCGGATGAGCGTCACTACGCCTGTGCAACGGTGATTATCGAAAGTTAGATTTTGTCGGCGTGGTGCATAAGGACAAACTTGTCCCATAGCTGTTCTTCTGTTTCCACGCGCGTCGGATCTTTTAGGATGGTATTGGGGATCGGGCACACTTTCTGGCAAGTCGGGGTTTCATAATGGCCGACACACTCGGTACAACGATCGCTGTTAATTTCATAAATGCTGTCGCCCATCGAAATCGCCTCGTTCGGGCATTCCGGTTCGCACATATCGCAATTAATACAGCGTTTGGTAATTAATAAAGACATTTCAAAGGATTACCGCTAAAGCAATTAAAAATCAGTAAGTTACAAAGGTTTTGTATTATCCACTATTATTGGCTTACTGTCATCCGCGCTCACCAGAAAAATCTTTGTCGCTTGCGCAGGAAAACAATGCCATCTTCAGATGGCATCGCTTTATCGCTATGCTTTTTTCAATAAGTACTTTCTAAAGAGCGAACTCAGCTTTTTCTCTAATAAATAATATGAAATAAAAGCAAGGACATAAGAAAGTATGACCGAAAGAGCAAACATCGTTATCCCGGCGTATACCGAATGAGTAAAGTTGAATCCTTTTTTGAGTAAAGATTTTGCCCGGAAGTGAACAAGGTAAAGCGAAAAGGAAATTTTACCGGTTGTCAGCACGGGTTTGGGAGCCCGGAAGGAATAGAGCGATTCGTGATTTGCCAGGGTAAAAACAAGCGCAAAAGCAGAGATAATATAAACAAGGCCACCTATTCTGCTGCAATGGGACAATACCACAAAAAGAAATAACACGAAGCTTAACGTCATTAATACATAGCTGATGTTTTTTCCGTAAGTGATTTTTTTATTAATAACCAGCCAGGCCGTAAACGTTCCGACAACAAACTCAAGCATTAAACTATTGGTGAAAGTAGCCAGGTAGCCTGGATAGTTATAATTATTTGCAGGGGAGATCGCGGTATTATTAATCAATGCGGGAATGGCCACCGCTAATATCAATGTAATAAAAAGGACGATATTTTTTCTTGAGCGGAAAAGCATGCACACTGTAAATAGCGTATAAAAGATAAATTCGTAATTTAACGTCCAGCCAACGAATAATTTAGCCACGCCAAACCAGGGGGCAGGTTGCGTAATGTCTAATGGAATGAAGAGTAATGATTTCGCCGTTTGCAGCCAGGACTCAATACTGTTCCCGGCGACCAGCAGTGTAATTGCAAAATAGGGTGGGAATACGCGGCAAAACCGTTTAAGAAAAAATCGCTTTGCTGATGCGAGCCCTCCGTTATCGTCCTGGGTTATATAATATATTATGAACCCGCTGATAACGAAAAACAGATCAACGCCGATATCGCCATTGAGAAATAGCTTATCTCCCCAGCCCTCAAATGATTGATTAATGTAGCTCTTAAAGTGAAAACACATCACTAACACAGCAGCAAGCGCTCTCAACGCTTGTATTGAGTAAAAATTCTTATCAGTCATTCCATCATCCGTATTGTTTTAAAATTCTAAAAATAAAAAATATTAAATTGATGCACCTGTTTGAATCGTAGCGCATCCTTTTATTTTATTAATCGCGCTATTGTTTTTTGTGAATTAGCGCATCTGTCGTAATGGCGATAGTTTCGGTAATTGACAACGCCATCAGGAAAATCTCAGAAACATGACTAACAGGGCGGGACCTTGCTCAAACCAGTTTTTTCACCAGCTCCTCGCTATGGCGAATGCGCTCTGGCGCATGTTCCAAATCCTGCTGTACCAATGCCATAAACAGTAAATCCGTCAGCATCAATTGTGCGCTGGTGGAGGATATTGCCGCGCTGCGCGTGGCCTGCTCTTCTGCGATAGTGTAAAGGCAACGAGTCGCGCGTTGCTGCAACGCATTGGGCGTGAAACCGGTGATTGCGAGGATCTTCCCGCCAACGCGCAGCGTTTCATCCGCCGCCATGTTGATCTCGCGCCGTTCGCCGGAATAAGAGACCGGCAGCAGAAGATCGCCAGGTTCCAGCGCTTGCACGGTCGCCAGCAGGGCGTGCATATCCTGTTCAACAATCGCGTTAAGGCCGATTTTCATCAGCTTCCAGCCAAAGTTACGCGCCACCAGGCCGGACGCGCCAATGCCGGTCAGGATAATGCGTCGCGATTCGCGCAGCAGACGTACGCACTCCAGCAGCTTCTCTTCGCTATTCACATCCAGCGAAGCGTGCATCGCGCTTTGGTACTCTTTGATCAGTTTTTCCCCGACGACGCGTAGCGGATCGTCGCCGCGAATCTGGTTATGCACTGGTACTGACCAGGGGTTGGAATTGCTGGCCAGAGCTTCGCTGATGGCCAATTTCATCGCCGGAAAGCCTTTGAAATCCATCTTTTGGGCGAATTTCACCACACTGGACTGACTAACACCGGCTTCGGCGGCGAGTTGTTGTGAGCTTAAATGGCGGGCGCGGTCGGGGTTTTCCAGCAAAAACTCCGCCAGCTTTTTATCACTCTGAGCAAGGCTGGGGTAGCGCTGGCGAATGCGGATTAAACAATTCATCGGATCTCCGGAGGTTCACGTTATTCACTGTCGCAGTGCATCACGCGGGTGAATTAACTATTCCATCCATAGATGGTGATTATGAATTAAAAATTCTATTGATACAAAGCTTCAATTTCCTGCTTTTGATAGCGATCAAGGAGAACCGATGGTGCTGCCCGTTTTCACCTGCGGTGAATTATCCAGGCGGCGAATAGCGGGAACCAGGCTGGCAGCCGCGCAGGCTAGCACCACGGCCAGCGCCGACGCCTTCAGCACGTTGCCGCTGCCATAATGCAGCGCCAGCGGTCCGGCGGCCAGTTCACCGACTGGAATGGCGATAAACGATCCCATCGCATCGTACGCATACACACGAGCCAGTTTCTCTGGCGGAATATGCGTTTGCAGCGACTGCGCCCACGCGACGCCGAACAGGCCAAACGTCACGCCAGCAATAAAAAATCCCGCAATCAGCCACGGCGTCGCGGCAACCTGGCCGAGCAGATAAATCGGTACTGCGCAAAGTGCCACCAGCATCACACCAATAAACAGATCGCGCCGAGGACGCCAGCGCAACGCAAGGAATGAACCGACAATCAGGCCAACGCTTTGCGCGGCGACAATCATGCCCCACTGTGCGCGGCCAAATGAGGTATCGGCAATCACCGGGCCGAGCACCATCACGATGCCGCTAAACGCTGCATTAATAATGGTGAACTGCACGACAATCGACCAAACCCAGGCGCGGCTGATGAACTCTTTCCAGCCGTCGCGCAAATCTTGCAGGATGTTGGTGGCGGACGCCGCCGCCTGGATGGCGCCAATGCGAATGCACAGGTAGAGCGGCGCAGAAGCGGCAAATCCCAGCGCATCAATCGCCAGACCCCAGCCAGGCCCGACCGCGCTGGTGAGAATGCCGCCCAACGACGCGCCGATCACCGTTCCGCTATAAATGCCTAATTGAACGAGCGCATTCGCTTCCCGCAAGTTATGTGTCGGCACAGTTTGCGGCACTAGCGCTGATGACGCGGGCAACGCAATACCCGCCGCCGCGCCATTGATCATCCCCAATATCGCCAGTCCCATCACGCTGGCGGAACCCTCAAGCACCAGCCAGGCGACAACGCCTTGTGATAAAGCGGCAACCAGCGAAGAGAGCACCAACACCAGGCTTCGCGAATAACGGTCTGCCAGCACGCCGCCAAGCAACAAAAACGCGACGTTAAACAGCGAGCGGGCTGCAACGACAATGCCGAGATCGGCCGCCGAACCGCCAATGTCCAGCACCGCGAAAGCCAGTGCAATCGGCGCAATGCCATTACCGAGCACGGTAAGCAGGCGAGCAAAAAAGAGATGGCGAAAAGCGGCGTAGTGAAAGGCGCGTCGGGGCATTGTTGTTTTGGCTGTCGTCATTGTCGCAAGGGCTTATTTAAGGTGAGGGCGGTACAGGCTGTACAACCCGGCGCTTATTATTACAGGGATTTGTGACAGGTTGTTACCGGAAAAGTGAGGTTCTATCTGTTAGGCTGTTTAGAGAGCGATCGCCAAACGGAACCGCCGGCGGTTGGGGTTTAATCAGTAGAGGAATACCATTTGGCTACCAGTGAACGCCGCGTCGTTTTTTTTGACCTCGATGGAACATTACATCAGCAGGACATGTTCGGGACGTTTCTCCGTTATGTTTTGCGTCATCAGCCCATAAACTTGCTGTTAGTGTTGCCGCTGCTGCCGGTGATTGTCGGTGGGCTGGTGATTAAAGGTCGCGCCGCGCGCTGGCCGATGAGTTTACTGCTGTGGGGCTGCACTTTTGGTCACAGCGAAAAGAAGCTGACCGCATTGCAACAGAAGTTTGCCAGTTGGTTTCGCGGGCATGTGACGGCGTTTCCGGTGGTGCAGATGCGGCTCACCAACTACCTTGCGGCGTCCGATGCGGATATCTGGTTGATCACCGGTTCGCCGCAGCCGCTGGTCGAACAGGTCTATTTTGATACCCCCTGGCTGCCGCGCGTGAATGTTATCGCCAGCCAAATTGAACGTCGTTATGGCGGTTGGGTGTTAACGATGCGCTGCCTCGGTCACGAAAAAGTGGCTCAGCTTGAGCGTAAAATTGGCACTCCGCTGCGCTTGTACAGCGGTTACAGTGATAGCAAGCAGGACAACCCGCTGCTCTATTTTTGCCAGCATCGTTGGCGCGTGACGCCGCGCGGTGACTTACAGCAACTCGAGTAGTGTCGAACAGGTGAGGGCTGTGTATAATGCGCCCCGCCTGAATCACTGGAGTACTTTTCTTTGTCCAATCCCGAACTGAATCACGATTATTGGATGCGTTATGCGTTGACGCTGGCGAAGCGTGCCCGGGACGAAGGTGAAGTGCCTGTCGGCGCGGTGCTGGTGCATAACAATCAGGTGATTGGCGAGGGGTGGAACCGCCCGATTGGTCGCCACGATCCGACGGCGCATGCGGAAATTATGGCGCTGCGTCAGGGCGGGCTGGTGTTGCAAAACTATCGTCTGATTGACACCACGCTCTATGTCACGCTGGAACCTTGCGTGATGTGCGCAGGCGCAATGGTGCACAGCCGCATTGGGCAATTAGTGTTCGGCGCGCGTGATGCCAAAACCGGCGCGGCCGGTTCGCTGATGGATGTGCTGCATCATCCGGGAATGAATCACCGGGTGGATATCACCGAAGGGGTATTGCGCGACGAATGCGCCGCGATGCTCAGCGATTTTTTCCGCCAGCGCCGGCAGGAGAAAAAAACGCAGAAATTATTGAAATCGTAGGCCGGATAAGCGCAGCGCCATCCGGCAATCTGCCATCCGGCAACCTTCTTACCGGTTCACTTTCAACTGCAATGCATCCGGTACCGGTATGGGGTTGTGCGAGAACGCCTCATTGCCGGTAAAGGCGCTAAACGGCAGCACGCCGTAAGCCGGGCGATTGAGCTCATCCGTCGACACCGCCGGGTAGCTTTGCGCCAGTTGCAGCGCTTTGGCGGCCTCTTTCTCTTTCTCCAGCAAATACCCGACCAGGCTTATCTCGTATTTGCGGATATTTTCCACATAAGCATAGGCTTCATGCCCGCGGGCATAACCGTAGGTGAGTTTGCTGTAATACTGTTTTTGGCTCAGCATCGGCAGGCGCTGTTTCACATCGGCCCAGCTATCCGGGTTGCCTCTGGTTTTCGCCGTCAGCGCGCGGGCATCCAGCATATGCGCATAGCCCATGTTGTAAGCCGCCAGCGCAAACCAAATCTTCTCATCCTGCGGCACCGTGTCCGGCACTTTGCTCATCATATCCTGCAAGTAACGTGCGCCACCGCTGATGCTCTGCTCGGCGTCGGTACGATCGCTTAAGCCCAAACTTTGCGCCGTGTTACGCGTCAACATCATTAGCCCGCGCACGCCGGTCGGCGAGGTGGCCTGCGAATCCCAGTGTGATTCCTGATAAGAGATAGCCGCCAGCAAACGCCAGTCGATCTCCTGGGCATACTTTTCAAACAGCGGTTGTAAGTCTGGCAACACGCTGTCGACGGCGCGCAAAAAAGTGCGGGTATCAACATAATCGAAATCTTCGCCGTGCCCGAGGTACTTCTCTTCCAGCCGGGCGAGCGTACCGTCTTCATTAATATTGTTGAAGAAGTCGAGCATCGCCGCTGACAGGGTATTATCGTCGTCGCGCTGACTAAACCAGGTCACCGGTTGTTCATCGGTAATATCAAGCGCCACCGCCAGTTCGGGATGCACGCGCTGGAACAGACTGATCGCCACGGAATCCGCGACGGTATAGCTCAACTTGCCTTCCACGACCTGCTCAAGCAGCGCGGTCGTGCCGAGTTTCGGATCCACTGTCCAGCTTAAGTTCGGGTATTTCTTCTCTTTTAGCTCGCGCAGATCGTCCAGCGCCACATGGCCTGGCGCGACGGTTAACTGGCCTTCGTCGACGTTTTCCAGGGTGCGTGGTCGATAGCTGCCCACGCGATACACCAACTGCTGGGAAACCGAATAGTAGACCGGTCCGGTCTGGTAACTCTTCACGCGTTCATTGTTATACACCAGCCCGGCGGCGAGCATATCGGCGTTGTCATTATCCAGATCGTCAAACAGTTGGCTGATGTTTTGTCGCACCGTCATTTTCAGTTTGACGCCAAGATAGTCGGCGAAATGCTGTGCTAAATCGTAATCCAGCCCATAAGTTTTGCCGTCGATAGTGGTGTAAGTGAGCGGCGTGGCAATGGTACTGACGCGCAATTCCCCGCGCGCTTTAATCGCCGCGATGCGGTTGTCGGCTTTGCCGAACCAAGGGATTGACGGCCACAAGGCCGCTGCCAGCAGCAGGGTGACGATGCCGATGAGCAGATAATTAATCTTAAATCTTTTCAAGGAGTTAATTCTCTGCGCCGTGCTTTGCCTCAGGGGGTTTTTGACGTTAAACCAGTAAGGTTTATCGGTGATTGAGCGGCATTTTGCGCAACAAAACGCCAATTGGCAACTAATTAGAGTGTTTAGGTAACAGCTATTGTTAAAAATTGGTGGGGATTTTATTTCGACGCAAACGGTTTCGTCGGCGCGCAGGATTCTCTATAATGACGCCCGTTTTCCCCTGGTGCACACTTTAAGCGTCCCCGACGCTTCGTAATCGAAGACGAGAGACTTATGATGGAAATTCTGCGTGGTTCGCCTGCATTGTCCGCTTTCCGTATCAACAAACTGCTGGCACGCTTTCAGGCCGCCAACCTTCCGGTGAGCAATATTTACGCTGAGTATGCTCACTTCGCCGATCTGAATGACACGCTCACCGAAGAAGAATATGCCCGGCTCCAGCGCCTGCTGAAATATGGGCCAAGCCTCAGCAGCCACACGCCGACCGGAAAATTACTGCTCGTCACTCCTCGTCCTGGCACCATCTCTCCCTGGTCTTCCAAAGCTACCGATATCGCCCATAACTGCGGCCTTGACAAAATCAATCGCCTCGAGCGCGGCGTGGCGTACTACGTCGACGCGGCCGGGCTGAGCGACACCCAGTGGAATGACGTGGCTGCATTGCTGCATGACCGCATGATGGAGAGCGTATTCGCAGCGCAATCCGACGCCGCACGCCTGTTCGAACACCACCAGCCTGCGCCGGTACAGAGCGTGGATTTACTCGGCGAAGGCCGCCAGGCGCTGATCGACGCTAACCTGCGTCTCGGCCTGGCGCTGGCCGACGATGAAATTGATTACCTCCAGGATGCATTTACTCGCCTGGGGCGCAACCCGAACGACATTGAACTCTACATGTTCGCGCAGGCGAACTCGGAGCACTGCCGTCACAAAATTTTCAACGCCGATTGGATTATCGACGGCGAGCAACAGCCGAAGTCGCTGTTCAAAATGATCAAAAATACCTTCGAACAAACGCCGGATTTCGTGCTGTCTGCCTATAAAGACAACGCGGCGGTGATGGAAGGTTCAGAAGTCGGGCGCTTCTTCGCCGATCGCGGGGAAGGCCGTTACGATTTCCATCAGGAACCGGCACATATTCTGATGAAAGTCGAAACCCATAACCACCCGACGGCCATTTCGCCGTGGCCGGGTGCCGCAACAGGTTCCGGCGGTGAAATCCGTGATGAAGGCGCAACCGGGCGCGGCGCGAAGCCAAAAGCGGGGCTGGTCGGTTTCTCTGTCTCGAATTTACGCATTCCGGGCTTTGAACAGCCGTGGGAAGAAGATTTTGGTAAGCCGGACCGTATCGTCAACGCGTTGGATATCATGACCGACGGCCCGCTCGGCGGCGCCGCGTTTAACAACGAATTTGGTCGCCCGGCGCTGAATGGCTACTTCCGTACTTACGAAGAGAAAGTGAACAGCCACAACGGCGAAGAGCTGCGCGGTTACCACAAGCCGATCATGCTGGCAGGCGGCATTGGTAACATTCGTGCCGACCACGTGCAAAAAGGCGAGATCACCGTTGGCGCGAAACTGATCGTCCTCGGCGGCCCGGCGATGAACATTGGCCTCGGCGGTGGCGCGGCATCCTCTATGGCGTCTGGTCAGTCTGATGCGGATCTCGATTTCGCCTCGGTACAGCGCGACAACCCGGAAATGGAGCGTCGTTGCCAGGAAGTGATCGACCGTTGCTGGCAACTGGGCGATGCCAACCCGATCCTCTTTATTCACGATGTTGGTGCGGGCGGTTTGTCCAACGCCATGCCGGAGCTGGTGAGCGACGGCGGTCGCGGCGGGCGTTTCGAGCTGCGCGATATTCTCAGCGATGAGCCGGGCATGAGCCCGCTGGAAATCTGGTGTAACGAATCTCAGGAGCGCTATGTGCTGGCGGTTGCCGCCGATCAACTGGCGCTGTTCGACGAACTGTGCCGCCGCGAGCGCGCGCCGTACGCGGTCATCGGTGAAGCCACAGAAGCGCAGCACCTGACGCTCAATGACAACCATTTCAACAACCAGCCGATCGATATGCCGCTGGATGTGTTGCTGGGCAAAACGCCGAAAATGACCCGTGATGTGGCGACGCGTCAGGCGACGGGCGACAGTTTTGACACCCGCACGATTACGCTGGCTGACGCGGTAAACCGCGTGCTGCACTTGCCAACCGTGGCGGAAAAAACCTTCCTGGTGACTATTGGTGACCGTACCGTTACGGGTATGGTGTCGCGTGATCAGATGGTTGGCCCGTGGCAGATCCCGGTCGCAAACTGCGCCGTTACGACCGCCAGCCTCGACAGCTACTATGGCGAAGCGATGTCGCTGGGCGAACGCGCGCCGGTCGCGCTGCTGGACTTCGCCGCCTCTGCCCGTCTGGCGGTCGGTGAAGCATTAACGAACATCGCGGCGACGCAGATTGGCGATATCAAACGCATCAAACTGTCGGCGAACTGGATGGCGGCGGCGGGTCACCCTGGCGAAGACGCCGGTCTGTACGCCGCGGTAAAAGCCGTGGGTGAAGAACTCTGTCCGGCGCTCGGCCTGACCATTCCGGTCGGCAAAGACTCAATGTCGATGAAAACCCGCTGGCAGGAAGGCAGCGAGCAGCGCGAGATGACGTCACCGCTGTCGCTGGTGATCACCGCGTTTGCCCGCGTGGACGATGTGCGCGGCACCGTTACACCGCAACTCTCCACCGAAGAGAACGCCCTGCTGCTGATTGATCTTGGCAACGGCAGTAATGCGCTGGGTGCAACGGCATTCGCGCAGGTTTACCGCCAGTTGGGCGACAAACCAGCAGATGTGCGTAACGTAGAACAACTGAAAGGTTTCTTTGATGCGATTCAGGCGCTGGTCGCGGATCGCAAACTGCTGGCATATCACGATCGTTCCGACGGTGGTTTGCTGGTAACGCTGGCTGAGATGGCTTTCACCGGGCATTGTGGCGTCAACGTGGATATCGCCGCGCTGGGTAGCGATCATCTGGCTGCACTGTTTAACGAAGAGCTGGGTGCGGTCATTCAGGTTCGGGCGGCCGATCGCGAAGCGGTTGAAAGTGTGCTGGCAGCCTACGGTCTTGGCGATGCGGTTCACTATCTGGGTCACGCGGTTGCGGGCGATCGCTTTGTTATCGAAGCCAACGGCCAAACCGTGTTCAGCGAAAGCCGCACTACGCTGCGTATGTGGTGGGCGGAAACCACCTGGCAGATGCAGCGCCTGCGTGATAACCCGGAGTGCGCGGATCAGGAGCATGAAGCGAAAGCCAATGACAACGATCCGGGCCTCAACGTGAAGCTCACGTTCGATCTCAACGACGATATCGCCGCACCTTATATCGCCACCGGCGCGCGTCCGAAAGTCGCGGTGCTGCGTGAGCAGGGTGTTAACTCCCATGTGGAGATGGCGGCGGCGTTCCACCGCGCTGGTTTCGACGCGTTCGATGTGCATATGAGCGATCTGCTTGCCGGGCGTACTGGGCTTGAAAACTTCCAGGCGCTGGTGGCCTGCGGCGGTTTTTCCTACGGCGATGTGCTGGGCGCGGGTGAAGGCTGGGCGAAATCCATTCTGTTCAACGACCGTGTGCGTGATGAGTTCGAAACCTTCTTCCATCGCCCGCAAACGCTGGCGCTCGGCGTGTGTAACGGTTGCCAGATGATGTCTAACTTGCGCGAACTGATCCCAGGCAGCGAACTGTGGCCGCGCTTTGTGCGTAACCACTCCGATCGCTTCGAGGCGCGTTTCAGCCTGGTGGAAGTGACGCAAAGCCCGTCATTGCTGCTGGGTGGCATGGTCGGTTCACGCATGCCAATCGCGGTTTCTCACGGCGAAGGCCGCGTGGAAGTGCGCGATGCGGCGCATCTGGCTCAGTTGGAAAGTAAAGGGCTGGTGGCGCTGCGCTATGTCGATAACACCGGCAGCGTGACGGAAACCTACCCGGCAAACCCGAACGGTTCACCAAACGGTATCACCGCCGTGACCAGCGAAAGCGGCCGCGTAACCATTATGATGCCGCACCCAGAACGTGTATTCCGCACGGTTTCCAACTCTTGGCACCCGGAAAACTGGGGCGAGGACAGCCCGTGGATGCGTATTTTCCGCAACGCCCGTAAGCAATTGGGGTAAGCGACGTTCGGTAGTGAAGAAGCCTTCTTCCTTTTAGGGAGAGGGCTTTTTTATTGCCAGCGAGAATACCTGCCAAAAGTGTCTTCATTTCCCGACATCAGACATTTATCAGTGTCGCCAAACGGAGACATTTAATTTATTGATTTTTAATGTTTTATTTTTTGTTCCGAATGGGTGTAGCTAAATAGCGACAGGTCGTTGAAATAATGAGCAGAAGAGTATTTTGAAGATTGACTATAAAGCCATTAATAATCAATGCATTAAATTAGTTGTTTGTAAGTTGGCATAGTACGTGCATAATACCCGGCAGTGGCTCATTCACCTTCTTATGTCAGCCCCTTCGGGACGTGCTACATAAACTTCGAATGACGCACTTAAAGGTGCCTGCCGTCCACCTGCTGATCATCGCGTAAGCTTTATCAGACATCGGGCGAAACGTCGAGTTAGGCACCGCCTAATTTCATAACAAAGCCGGGCTTTTGCCCGGCTTTGTTGTTCTTTACCCCGGCACTCAGCTAGCATCTCTGTACCTTTTATTGTGAGAGTACTGCATTGAAACGCTGGCCTGTCTTTCCCCGCTCGTTACGCCAACTGGTGATGATGGCGTTCCTGCTGATTTTGCTGCCGCTGCTGGTACTGGCCTGGCAAGCGTGGCAGAGCCTGAACGCACTTAGCGCGCAGGCATTACAAACCAACCGAACCACCCTGATTGATGCCCGTCGCAGCGAAGCGATGACCAACGCCGCGCTGGAAATGGAGCGCAGCTATCGCCAATATTGCGTGCTGGATGACGCGACGCTGGCACGTGTCTACCAGAACCAGCGTAAACGCTACAGCGAAATGCTGGACGCCCACGCGGGCGTGCTGCCGGATGACAAGCTCTACCAGGCGCTGCGCCAGCATCTCAACGAGCTCGCTCAACTGCAATGTAACAATAGCGGCCCCTCAGCGGCGGCTTCCGCGCAGCTTGAGGCTTTTGCCGCCGCCAACACAGAAATGGTGCAATCGACCCGCGCGGTGGTTTTCTCCCGTGGGCAGCAGTTGCAGTTGGAAATCGCCGAGCGCGGCCAGTTTTTCGGCTGGCAGGCGTTGGTCCTGTTTTTGGTCAGCCTCGCGCTGGTACTGCTCTTCACCCGCATGATTATCGGCCCGGTTAAAGGCATCGAACGGATGATTAACCGGCTGGGAGAGGGACGTCCACTTGGTCACACAGTGGTGTTTAAGGGGCCGCGCGAATTGCGCTATGTCGGCGAGCGTATTATCTGGCTCAGCGAAAGGTTGGCCTGGCTGGAATCTCAGCGCCATCAATTTTTGCGGCATATCTCACACGAACTCAAAACGCCGCTCGCCAGCATGCGCGAAGGCACGGAATTGCTCGCCGATCAGGTCGTTGGGCCGCTCTCGGCGGAACAAAAAGAGGTGGTGGAAATTCTTGATGCCAGCAGCCGAAATCTGCAAAAACTGATTGAGCAACTGCTTGATTACAACCGCAAACTGGCAGATGGCGCAGTTGAGCTTGAGCAGGTTGATTTAGCGCCGCTGGTCGATATGGTGATCTCCGCCCATAGTTTGCCGGCGCGAGCTAAAATGATGCATACCGATGTCGCCCTGGAAGCAGCGACTTGCCAGGCGGAGCCGATGTTACTGATGAGCGTACTGGATAATCTTTACTCCAACGCGGTGCACTATGGTGCTGAATCCGGTAACATTTATCTCCACAGTTATCTCGCCGGCGCGCGGCTCTGTATCGATGTGGCGAACACCGGCACATCGATTCCTGAAGCGGAACGCGAAATGATTTTTGAGCCCTTTTATCAGGGAAGTCACCAACGAAAAGGGGCTGTTAAAGGCAGCGGGCTGGGGTTAAGTATTGCCAGAGATTGTATTCGCCGCATGCATGGCGAATTGCATCTGGTCACTGACAGCAAGGCTGATGTCTGTTTCCGTATTGAGTTACCGCTCAATGCGCCGGAAAAATCCACTAAATGAATCTAAAACTGGTGAGTATGTCGCATGTTTTTTCCCGCGTTGTTAACGCGATCGCACAGCAAAACACCTGGCTTCGCGCGCTTCCCTGCCTGTTACTGGCCGGATGCGTGACGCAAACGCCGCAAAGCGCCATCCATGACAACCAGGAAGAACGGCTCCCTGAGCATCAATTGGCTGATTTTCTCTCTACGGATTGCAATGAAATTTGGTCGCTGTCCGGCGAAAACGTCGACAGCAACCCGCTTTACTGGCTACGCGGGATGGACTGCGCTCAGCGCTTATTGCCCGCTTCTGCGCGCGCCGAAGCGCGTTCGTGGTCGGACAATAACTGGCAGGCGACATTCCGGCGCGGCATTTTATTGTCGAACGCTAAAATCTCGCCGCTGGAACGCCGGGATTACACCGAGCGGCTGGATGCCCTCAGCCCGTCCATTCCCGCGCAAGTGCGCCCGATATTCCAGCTATGGCGCGATGGGGAAATAGCGCAGTTACAGTTATCGGAAGAGCGCAGCCGCTACGGCAAGTTGCAACAATCTACCGATAGCGAGCTGGACAGCCTGCGCCAGCAGCAACAATTTTTGCGCGAGCAACTGGAAACCACCACGCGCAAGCTGGAGAACCTCACCGATATCGAACGGCGTCTCTCCACGCGCAAACCTGCCGCCACCGATCTGCCGGATAGCACACACCCGTCCAAAAGCGACGGGAATCAAGAGGACGTGAAACCATGACGAGCCGCAAACCTGCCCACTTATTGCTGGTGGATGACGATCCTGGCCTGCTCAAACTGCTGGGGCTGCGCCTCACCAGCGAGGGCTACAGCATTGTCACCGCAGAAAGCGGGCAGGAAGGGCTACGCATTCTCGGGCGTGAAAAGATTGACCTCGTGATCAGCGATTTGCGCATGGACGAGATGGATGGCATGCAGTTGTTCGCCGAAATCCAACGTGTGCAGCCGGGCATGCCGGTGATTATCCTGACGGCGCACGGTTCGATTCCGGACGCGGTCGCTGCCACGCAGCAAGGCGTGTTCAGCTTCCTGACCAAACCGGTCGATAAAGACGCGCTGTATAAAGCCATCGATGATGCGCTGGAACACAGCGGGTCGGCGAGTGACGATCAATGGCGTGAAACCATTGTCACCCGCAGCCCGGCGATGTTGCGTCTGCTCGAGCAGGCGCGGATGGTCGCGCAATCGGATGTCAGCGTGCTGATCAACGGCCAAAGCGGGACCGGGAAAGAGATTCTGGCGCAGGCCATTCACACCGCCAGCCCGCGCAGTAAAAGCGCATTTATCGCCATCAACTGCGGCGCGTTGCCGGAACAACTTCTGGAATCAGAACTGTTTGGTCATGCTCGCGGCGCGTTTACGGGCGCTGTGAGCAGCCGGGAAGGGCTTTTCCAGGCCGCAGAAGGTGGCACGCTTTTCCTGGATGAGATTGGCGATATGCCGATTCCTTTGCAGGTCAAATTGTTACGCGTTTTGCAGGAGCGCAAAGTGCGTCCGCTTGGCAGCAATCGCGATATTGATATCAACGTGCGGATTATTTCGGCGACGCACCGTGACTTACCGGAAGCGATGGCGCGCGGCGAGTTTCGTGAAGATCTCTACTATCGTCTGAATGTGGTGAGCCTGAAAATCCCGGCGCTCTCTGAACGCGCGGAAGATATTCCCCTACTGGCAAACCACCTGCTGCGCCAGTCGGCGGATCGGCACAAACCGTTTGTCCGCGCCTTTTCGACCGACGCCATGAAACGCCTGATGACCGCCAGTTGGCCCGGAAACGTGCGCCAATTGGTTAACGTGATTGAGCAATGCGTGGCGCTGACCTCTTCGCCGGTGATCAGCGATGCGCTGGTGGAACAGGCGCTGGAAGGGGAGAACACCGCGTTACCGACCTTTGTCGAAGCGCGCAATCAGTTCGAACTCAACTATCTGCGCAAGCTGCTGCAAATCACCAAAGGTAACGTGACGCACGCCGCGCGAATGGCCGGGCGCAACCGCACTGAATTTTACAAATTACTCTCGCGCCATGAGTTGGACGCCAATGACTTTAAAGAGTAAAGGCGAAATGATTATGGTACTGTGAGCAACCGATTACGATGCAGCAGATTGGCAAGAACGTGTAAGGAACGACCATGAAAAAGATTGATGCGATTATTAAACCTTTCAAACTGGATGATGTACGTGAAGCCCTGGCTGAAGTCGGCATCACCGGGATGACGGTAACGGAAGTGAAAGGTTTTGGTCGCCAGAAAGGCCACACCGAACTGTACCGTGGCGCAGAATATATGGTGGATTTTCTGCCGAAAGTGAAAATTGAGATCGTGGTGACCGACGATATCGTTGATACCTGCGTCGACACCATTATTCGTACCGCGCAGACCGGCAAAATCGGCGACGGTAAAATCTTCGTCTTTGACGTCGCGCGCGTGGTACGTATTCGTACTGGCGAAGAAGACGACGCCGCCATCTGATATTTCTCCCTCACCCCGCCGGGTGAGGGAATCTCGCGTTACAGCACTTTATGTGGACCAAAGCATTCGTAGTGAATGTGCTCTTTGGCAATTCCCAGCGTGACCAATTGTTGCGCCGCAAACTGCATAAACCCAACCGGGCCGCACAGGTAAAACTGCATCGCCGGGTCACTAAAATTCCCTTCCAGCGACATTAAATCCATCAAACCCGTACTGTGAAAACACCCGGCTTTTTCATCCGCTGCATTTGGCTGGCGATACCAGACATGCTGATAAAAACGCGGCAGCGCAGCGCCGAGCTGGTTTACTTCGTCGGCAAAAGCATGAACTTCGCCGTTTTCAGCAGCATGGAACCAGTTCACCTGCGCGCTGTGCTGTGATTGCGCCAGCACATTTAGCATCGCTAACATCGGTGTTTGACCCACGCCCGCGGAAATCAGCGTCACTGGCGCGTTGGCGGCGACATCCATAAAGAAATCCCCGGCTGGCGCGGCCAGATGCACGATATCGCCCGGTTTTGCGTCGTTATGCAACCAATTCGATACCTGGCCACCATCTTCACGTTTTACCGCGATGCGGTAACTTTTGCCGTTCGGCTGACGAGTCAGTGAATATTGACGGATTTCCTGATGGACAAAACCGTCAGGTTTCAGCCAGATAGCGAGATACTGGCCTGGCTGGTAAGCCGCAACGGGTTGGCCGTCCACTGGCGCAAATTCAAAACTGGTGATCAGCGCGCTTTGCGGCGTTTTTTCCACTAAACGGAAGGCACGAGTCCCTTGCCAACCACCCGGTTTTTCGGCGTGCTCGGTGTAAATCTGCGCTTCGCGGTTGATAAACACACCCGCCAGCACGCCATAGGCTTTCCCCCATGCCTCTAATACTTCCTGCCCTGGGCTGAACATTTCATCCAGCGTCGCCAGCAGATGCGCACCGACAATGTCATATTGCTGTGGCTGAATCTGGAAACTGGTGTGCTTCTGGGCGATTTTCTCAACCGCTGGTAACAGCGCGGCGAGATTGTCGATATTGCTGGCATACGCCGCAATGGCATTAAACAGCGCTTCACGCTGATCGCCATTGCGCTGGTTGCTCATGTTGAAAATCTCTTTTAACTCGGGATTGTGGGTAAACATCCGATCATAAAAATGGGCGGTCAGTTTGGGGCCAGTCGCGGCGAGCAGGGGAAGGGTGGCCTTCACCGTAGCGATGGTTTGCGCGTCGAGCATGAGTGCTTCCTTAACAAATGATGATTTAAAGTTGTATTTTAAATGCATCTTATAATCTTCAGCCGATAGTTGTAAAGAGAACGCCCCCGCGGCGAAGAGTTTCATCGTGAAGAAGTTGCATCACAAACCTGAAAAGAAATCCGCTTAAATGGCGAAGTATGTTATCGCTCAAACCCTTGTGTGGCGCGGAGCCAATCGTTTGCGCAAAAACCTTTGTCAAGACCTGTTATCAGAATATTAATCAGTTATACTGTCAGCCGTTCCCGAAATTGGGCCCTCATTTAGAGTTGTTTTTGTTAGCTGAGTCAGGAGATGCGGATGTTAAAGCGTGAAATGAACATTGCCGATTATGATGCCGAACTGTGGCAGGCTATGGAGCAGGAGAAAGTACGTCAGGAAGAACACATTGAACTTATCGCCTCCGAAAACTACACCAGCCCGCGTGTAATGCAGGCTCAGGGTTCTCAGCTGACGAACAAATACGCTGAAGGTTACCCAGGCAAACGCTATTACGGCGGTTGCGAATACGTTGATATCGTTGAACAACTGGCAATCGATCGCGCGAAAGAGCTGTTCGGCGCGGATTATGCCAACGTGCAGCCGCACTCCGGTTCTCAGGCTAACTTCGCGGTTTACACTTCTCTTCTGGAGCCGGGCGATACCGTACTTGGTATGAACCTGGCGCACGGCGGTCACCTTACGCATGGTTCCCCGGTTAACTTCTCCGGCAAGCTTTACAACATTGTGCCTTACGGCATCGACGAAACCGGCCACATTGATTACAACGACCTGAACGAGCAAGCGCAGAAACACAAACCGAAAATGATCATCGGTGGCTTCTCCGCTTATTCCGGCGTGGTTGATTGGGCAAAAATGCGCGAAATCGCCGACAGCATCGGGGCTTACCTGTTCGTCGATATGGCGCACGTTGCCGGTCTGGTTGCCGCAGGCGTTTACCCGAACCCGGTTCCGCACGCGCACGTTGTTACCACCACTACCCACAAAACCCTGGCAGGCCCGCGTGGCGGCCTGATCCTGGCGAAAGGCGGTAGCGAAGATCTGTATAAAAAACTGAACTCCGCTGTGTTCCCTGGCGGCCAGGGCGGCCCGCTGATGCACGTGATTGCCGGTAAAGCGGTCGCATTGAAAGAAGCGATGGAACCGGAGTTCAAAACCTACCAGCAGCAGGTTGCGAAAAACGCCAAAGCGATGGTGGAAGTGTTCCTGAACCGTGGCTACAAAGTGGTTTCTGGCGGTACCGACAACCACCTGTTCCTGCTCGATCTGGTCGACAAAAACCTGACCGGTAAAGAAGCAGATGCCGCGCTGGGCCGTGCGAACATCACCGTTAACAAAAACAGCGTACCGAACGATCCGAAAAGCCCGTTTGTCACTTCCGGTATCCGCATCGGTAGCCCGGCGGTAACGCGTCGTGGTTTTAAAGAAGCGGAAGTGAAAGAGCTGGCTGGCTGGATGTGTGACGTGTTGGATAGCATCAATGACGAAGCGGTCATTGAGCGCACCAAACAGAAAGTACTGGATATCTGCGCCCGTTTCCCGGTTTACGCATAAGATTCAGGTAGCAATAAGCCCGCTTTATCAAGCGGGCTTTTTTTGGCTTATTGCAGCCCGGCATAGCCGTGAACGCCCATATACACACCGACAAGTGCTATCAATACGCTGGAAAAATAGGGCGCTTTGCGGGCGAGGGTATTAAAGCCGGACCAGCGTTTCGCCGCTTGTTGCACACTGATTGCCGCTCCCACACCAACCGCCACCAGCGTCAGCGCCAGGCCAATACTGAAACAAATCACCAGCGTCGCGCCTAGCGTTATCGCCTTCAACTGAATACAGATCAGCAAAATCGTGATCGCCGCCGGGCAGGGGATTAACCCGCCGGTCAAACCGAATAGCAGGATCTGCCCGTTGGTCACCTCGCTGCCGGTAAAACGCCGTTCGATATCCCTTGCGTGCGCCAGTTCGTGCGCATCCTGATACGCCTCCTGTGGCGCCATTTTGCGGATCGACAGGATCGCGGGTTGCCCCTGCACAACAACAGATGGCTGCGGCTGGAGGATCTTCGCCTGATGATGGTGATGAGCGTGATGATGCCCGGCGTGCCAGCCACTTTCCCCTTGCCAGGTACGCCTGAACATCCACGCGGCGGTTGAAATAATTACCACTGCGGAAACCAGTTGCAGCCAGGGTTCCACCGCTTGCGCCGTAAATTTATTGCTGAGATACATGCCGCCGAGGGCGATTAACCACACCACAATTGTGTGCGACAGCGTGGCGGCCAGCCCCAGCATAATGGCTTGTTTGATAGTGCCTTTGATGGCGATGATAAACGCCGCCATCATGGTTTTTGAGTGACCCGGTTCCAGGCCGTGCAGGGCGCCGAGAAGTATTGCGCTGGGGATAAAAAACCAGGCATTCCCTTGCTGAAAAAGTGTGGTGAAGTCATTCATGAGAGACGTTCTCGTAACTTTTAAGTGCGCTCAAATCTACTCCCCCCCAGTAAAAAATACTACCTCCCAGTAGAATTAAACTCCCCCCAGTTGATGCGTGGTATGCTAACGCTCGTTTACGCACAGTCGATTGAGGTTTGTATGTCGCATACCATTCGGGATAAAAAAAAGCTGAAAGCGCGGGCGAGCAAAATTGAAGGGCAGGTGGGCGCTCTGAAGAAAATGCTGGATGAACCTCATGAATGCGCTCAGGTTTTGCAGCAAATCGCGGCGATCCGTGGCGCGGTAAACGGGTTAATGCGCGAAGTCATCAAAGGTCACCTGACCGATCATATTGTTCATGAGAACGACGAAATCAAACGTGAAGCTGACCTGGATGTGGTGCTCAGCGTGCTGGATTCCTATATTCGTTAATTACCTGCGCCAGCGCAGGTTTGTTATCTGATTGTTACTTGCCAGCTCAGACGTTTACCGCCAGACTATCGCCTCCATTCCAGGAGGAAATCATGGTTCTGCAGTCCACGCGCTGGCTGGCGCTCGCTTATTTCACCTACTTTTTTAGCTACGGCATTTTCTTACCTTTCTGGAGCGTCTGGCTCAAAGGCGTTGGGCTGACCCCGGACATCATCGGTATGCTGCTTGGCGCAGGCCTTATCGCCCGTTTTCTTGGCAGCCTGCTTATCGCCCCGCGCGTGAGCGATCCTTCCCGGTTGATTACCGCGTTGCGCGTGCTGGCGCTGGCAACATTGCTGTTCGCGCTGGCGTTTCATGCCGGTAGTCATGTCGCATGGCTGGCGGTGGTGATTGTTGGTTTTAACCTCTTTTTCTCGCCGCTGGTGCCGCTTACTGACGCGCTGGCGGGCACCTGGCAAAAACAGTTCCCGATGGATTATGGCCGCGTGCGGTTATGGGGTTCGATTGCCTTTGTGATTGGTTCGGCGCTGACCGGCAAACTGGTCAGCCTATATGATTACCCGGCGATTCTGGCGATGTTGACGCTAGGCGTTGCCTCGATGTTACTTGGAATGCTGCTGCGACCCTCTATTTTGCCGCAGGGTGAAAGCCGTCATCAGGACGGCGCGGGCTGGCCGGCGTGGCGGGCGTTGATTGTGCAGAACTGGCGTTTTCTGGCCTGCGTGTCGATGCTGCAAGGTGCGCACGCGGCCTATTACGGTTTCAGCGCCATTTATTGGCAGTCGGCGGGGTACTCCGCATCAACCGTCGGTTATTTGTGGTCGTTAGGCGTGGTAGCGGAAGTGGTGATTTTCGCGCTCAGCAACCGGCTGTTCCGCCGCTTCAGTGCGCGTGATTTGCTGCTGCTTTCTGCCGTTTGTGGGCTGGTGCGCTGGAGCCTGATGGGCTGGACCACCGAGCTGCCGTGGTTGATCGTCACGCAAATCCTGCACTGCGGAACGTTCACCGTTTGCCACCTGGCCGGCATGAGGTATATCTCTGCGCGGCAGGGCAGCGAAGTCATCCGTTTGCAGGCGATTTACTCCGCCGTGGCGATGGGCGGCAGTATCGCGCTAATGACCATGTTCGCCGGTTTCTTGTTCGAGTATCTGCACCAGGGGCTGTTCTATGTCATGGCGTTACTGGCTATTCCGGCGCTGTTTCTGCGCCCGGCCGTCGCACCTAAGGTGAGTTAGCCTTCCAGCATGGCGCGGATGTGCTGCTGTTGCTGCTCACTCAACGGCCCGTCGGTATGAATCAACGGCGGCGAAAAGAGCGGCAACGGCGTGGTGTAAGGTGTGATGATTAATGTCACGTCTTTTGGGGCACCGGCGTTGCGAAACTCGGTCAGCGACAGGTATTTAATGGTGAGCGGCAGCAGCGTCAGTTCACGCAATTGCTGTTCGATCTCCTGCTCTCTGGCGCTATCTTCCCCGGTAATCAGTATCACCTGCTTTTCATGCAGGTCGCTCTCTTGCATCAGCCAGGCACCAAAAATGACCGCCACCAGCCCGGCTTCTTCATCGCTCAAGCGCAGACCATACTCCTGTTCCAGACTTTCCAACGCGATGCGAGTGGTGCGCATCAATCGTGGGTAAAGCTGGTGGATCTCCTCGGGCAGCGTGTTATCAATGCCGATGCCAAAGAAACTGCGATCCAGCGCCTGCGCCAGGTGGACATAAAGCTGGGCCGTTAGCCCTTGTTCGTCGCTGAAACGCATCTCGGCGAGTTGGCGAAACCGCGTAATCATTCGACTGATGGCGCGTTGTAAGCGGCGATCTTGCTGGTGATCGTCACGGGTCGGATCCGGTGTGCGCACCAGCATAAACATCAGCGATAGAAAGAAATGCTCATTCTCATGAGCATGGGCAGAAACCCGCCGTTCCCAATGGCGCACGATATCCTGTGCAACCTGATATTCGACGCGCATTTGCGTCCACTTTTGCTGCACCGGGTTGAATTCGGGCGTATGGCCGTAATGGTGTTGCAGCAAACAGTACTGCAAATAGAGGCGCAAAAACTGCATATCGCGGCATTCAAATGAGCGCTGCAACCGGCGCGAGCAGAGGTTAATCAAGGCGCGCAGGTTGGTATCGTCATAAAGTGTGCGAGCAATGCCTTGTGCTTTCAGCGCATTTTTTAACGCCGGGGTAAAGTGTTGCGTGATAAATTGCGGGCACAACCGTAATGCGCGGCGCAGCCAATGCAGCAGGCATAAGCGCTGATCGAGTAGTGTGCCTTCAATCCGGTAGCTGCCGTTGGCGTGGGTGACAATGGAAAGCCGGTGGTAACGTTGGATTTCGCTTTGCGTTTCTGCAAGATCCTGTTGAGCCACCGCGTCGTCCACTCCGTTTATGGCGCTGATATTTTCCATGGTGGTACTTTGCCCGGGTAACGCGAGCATCAGCAACACCTGGCAGCGACGCTGCGGACTGGAGAGTGCAGATGGCGGAGCCAGTGTAATAGTCATCTGTCAGATTCCAGGTAGGGTATTTGATAAGCGTAGTTAAAGGTATGCTTAGCGACAGCGCAGCCGGAAGTGTTTCAATCAGGATTGCCGGAGAGCATCACAGAATTTTTCACGTGAGGAATACATGCAAGCAGTTAAACAATGCGCCCTGGGGCTGTTTCTCGCACTTTTATCGCTTTCTGCCAGTGCGCACCCGCATAGTTTTATTCGTATGAAAACGCAGGTGTTAGCCGACAACGGCCAGTTCACCGGCCTGAAAATGCGCTGGACGATGGACGAGATTACCTCGGCGGATCTGCTGTATGACGCGGGTAATGCAAAACCCGGTGATGAGATTTGGAAAAAGCTGGCGGCGGAAGTGATGGCGAATGTGCTTGGTCAGCACTATTTCAGCGAAGTCTGGCATAACGGGCAGAAGGTTAAGTTTCTTAATCGCCCAACCGAATATGGCATGGAACGCGAAGAGCACCAGGCGGTGCTGACGTTCATTCTTCCGCTGGCGCAACCGCAGCCGCTGAGCGGCCAAAAATACACCCTTGCGACGTTCGATCCCACGTATTACGTCGACATGAGTTACGAACAAGATAGCGATGCGATGCTGCCCGCCTCGTTACAAACGACCTGCAAAATAAGCATTCATACTCCTCATCCTGGCGAAGAGGTACTGAATTACGCCCAACAGCTTGATAAATCCGATGCCCCGGAGGAAGACATGCAACTGGGTAAACAGTTTGCTCAAACGGTGACATTGCTATGTCAGTAATCACTGGTCAGGTCATACGCAAACGGCGTTTGCTGCAACTATGGCCGTTGCTGCTGTTTCTCGTCTGTGTCGCTGTTGGCGGTTTTTGGCTGTGGCAGGCGTGGCCGCAGGTGCTGATGAAAAGTGTGCTCTGGCAGCGTGAAGTGAATATGCAGATGAGCACATTACTAAAACGCGTAGCGGAAAACCCGACGAAAGCGGGCGGTTCGCTGCTGCTATTTAGCTTCGTTTATGGCGTGCTGCATGCGCTCGGGCCGGGACATGGCAAAGTGGTGATCACCACCTGGCTTGCCACGCATCCTTCGAAACTTAAATCCGGGATTGCGCTGACGCTGGCATCGTCGCTATTGCAAGGGCTGGTGGCGATTGGGTTGGTAGTCGTGATGTTGAGCATACTGGCACTGCCTGCGCGGCAGTTGCATTTGAGTGGTTACTGGCTGGAGAAGGGCAGTTATCTGCTGGTTGGTGTGCTGGGTTTATTGTTGTGCTGGCGAGCGGTGAAGACATTACGCGCGCTGCTTAATGCGCCAAAATTCCGCGCTTTTACCCCGCATCATGTGCACCACGACGGTTGCGGTTGTGGCCATCAGCATGTGCCTTCGCCATCGCAACTGAAAAGCGGCGAGGACTGGCGCGCCCGTTTAATGATTATTTTGTCGATGGGCATGCGCCCGTGTTCCGGGGCTATCATGGTGCTGTTGTTCAGTAAAGTGATTGGCGTGTTTGCCTGGGGCGTGGCGTCGGCGCTGGCGATGGCCGCAGGAACGTCGTTAACCATCAGCGCGCTGGCGTTGCTGGTGCACGGTTTTCGTCATCTGGCGGTGAAATTGAGTGGTCATCAAACACCTGTTTTGTGGCGACAGGTTGGCTGGACGACGCTGGCGTTAGCCGGCGGTGTTGTGCTGGTGAGTGCGGCGGTGGTGATGTGGGTCAGTGCGTTGCCGCCGGGCGGCGGATTAAGACCATTTTGATAATGCCTTATCAGGCCTACAAATTTCGTAGGCCTGATAAGCGCAGCGCCATCAGGCATTTCACCTTATCCGGCCTACAAACCCTGCAACAACTGGCGGATTAACGCTTCAGCGCGTCGCTCAGTTCTTCGCGCATATTCGCCAGCATCGATTTCACAACGCGTGGGTTACCTGCAACGAGGTTGCCGGTCATCATATAGTTATGACCGCCGGTGAAATCACACACCAGACCGCCCGCTTCACGCACCAGTAGTTCGCCGGCGGCGAAATCCCACGGCTTCAGCGCGATTTCAAAGAAACCATCAACACGGCCAGCAGCAACATAGGCCAGGTCCAGCGCGGCGGAACCGGTGCGACGGAAATCGGCGCATTCGGTAAACAGTTTGCCAACGATGTTCATGTAGGTCTTTGCGTGTTGTTTGGCTTTGAACGGGAAGCCGGTCGCCAGGATGGTGCCATCCAGATCGCGAGCCGTGCTGCCGCGCAGACGATAACCGTTCAGCTGTGCGCCTTGACCGCGCGTTGCGGTGAACAGTTCGTTACGCATGGGATCATAAACCACCGCGACTTCAGTGCGGCCTTTAATACGAACGGCGATAGATACCGCGAAGTGCGGCAGACGTTTGATGAAGTTGGTCGTGCCATCCAGTGGATCGATAACCCATTGAACATCCTGATCTGTGCCTTCATGCTCACCACTCTCTTCAGTGATGATGGTGTGTTGCGGGTAAGATTTGCGGATGGTGTCGATAATTACAGCTTCGGCTGCTTTATCAACGTTGGTCACGAAATCATTGCTCCCTTTTTGACTTGTTTCGACGGTGTCAGGGGTTTCGTAGTTTTTGGCAATTAAATTACCCGCCTTGCGCGCAGCACGCACGGCGATGTTCAGCATCGGATGCATCGGTCTCTCTCACTGGATGTTAAAGAACGGAAAACGGCGCGTATGATAGCAGTGAATTCGAATTATGTCTCCGCTTTATGATAGTATCCGCCAATATTCTTTAGCCGTTGAAAATCTATGCTGCAAAATATTCGAATCGTACTGGTGGAAACTTCCCACACCGGCAACATGGGCTCTGTTGCCCGTGCAATGAAAACAATGGGTTTAACGAATCTCTGGCTGGTCAATCCGCTGGTGAAACCGGATTCTCAAGCCATCGCGCTGGCCGCAGGTGCCAGCGATGTGATTGGCAATGCGCAAATCGTCGATACGCTGGATGAAGCGTTAGCTGGTTGCAGCCTGGTGGTTGGCACAAGTGCGCGTTCCCGCACACTGCCATGGCCGATGCTCGATCCGCGCGAATGCGGCCTGAAAAGCGTCGCCGAAGCGGAACATGCGCCAGTCGCGCTGGTATTTGGTCGCGAACGCGTTGGCCTGACCAATGACGAATTACAGAAGTGTCACTATCACGTAGCAATTGCCGCCAACCCGGAATACAGCTCGCTGAACCTGGCGATGGCGGTGCAGGTTATCGCGTATGAAGTGCGCATGGCTTGGCTTGCGAAACAAGAAAGTGATGCGCCGGCAGTAGAACATGAAGAGACGCCTTATCCGCTGGTGGACGATCTCGAACGCTTCTATGGGCACCTGGAACAAACGCTGCTTTCTACCGGTTTTATTCGCGAAAACCACCCCGGCCAGGTGATGAACAAACTGCGCCGCCTGTTTACGCGCGCTCGCCCGGAAAGCCAGGAACTGAATATTCTGCGCGGTATTTTGGCGTCTATTGAACAGAAAAATAGAGAGTAACAGGGGCTGAATCGTAGGCCGGATAAGGCTTCGCCGCCATCCGGCAACACATTGAGCACGAAACGGCAAATACTTGACTAAAACAGTCAACTAAATAGTTGACCAATTTAGTCGGGAATGTCAGACTTGCCTCTGCTATGCAACATTAACATATTAAAAATACACCCCGGGCAGGGGCGAGTTTGAGGCTTGTAAGACATGAGACTGACATCTAAAGGGCGTTATGCCGTGACCGCAATGCTGGACGTTGCACTCAACTCCGACGCGGGCCCGGTTCCGTTGGCTGATATTTCCGAGCGTCAGGGGATTTCCCTGTCCTACCTGGAACAGCTGTTCTCCCGCTTACGTAAAAATGGCCTTGTGTCCAGCGTACGTGGTCCGGGCGGCGGTTACCTGCTGGGTAAAGACGCGAACAGCATCGCTGTTGGCGAAGTTATCAGCGCTGTTGACGAATCCGTTGACGCCACCCGTTGCCAGGGTAAAACCGGCTGCCAGGGCGGTGATAAATGCCTGACCCATGCTCTGTGGCGCGATCTGAGCGACCGTCTGACGGGTTTCCTGAACAATATCACGCTCGGCGAACTGGTGAATAATCAAGAAGTTCTCGACGTGTCTGACCGCCAGCACAGTAACGAATCCCATCGCACCACCCGCGCTCAAGACGCAATCGACGTTAAACTGCGCGCATAATAAAAAACAGAATTCAGAATCGGGCCAGGGCACAGATATGTGCCCTGTTAACACGGTCGTACATCCAGCCGGTTGCCTGATTCCTTGCATTAGAGCGATGTACGGAGTTTAAAGAGCAATGAAATTACCGATCTATCTCGATTACTCCGCAACCACGCCGGTGGATCCGCGTGTTGCCGAGAAAATGATGCAGTTTCTGACCCTGGACGGGACCTTTGGTAACCCTGCTTCCCGTTCACACCGTTTTGGCTGGCAAGCTGAAGAAGCGGTAGATATCGCCCGTAACCAGATTGCTGAACTGGTTGGCGCTGACCCGCGTGAAATCGTCTTCACTTCCGGTGCAACCGAATCCGATAACCTGGCGATCAAAGGTGCTGCCAACTTTTATCAGAAAAAAGGCAAGCACATCATCACCAGTAAAACCGAACATAAAGCCGTGCTGGACACCTGCCGCCAGCTGGAGCGCGAAGGGTTTGAAGTGACCTATCTCGCCCCGCAGCGCAACGGCATTATCGACCTCAAAGAGCTGGAAGCCGCGATGCGTGACGACACCATCCTGGTTTCCATCATGCACGTGAACAACGAAATCGGCGTGGTGCAGGACATCGCAACCATCGGCGAAATGTGCCGTGCTCGCGGCATTATCTATCACGTTGATGCGACCCAGAGCGTGGGCAAACTGCCTATCGACCTGAGCCAGCTGAAAGTGGATCTGATGTCCTTCTCCGGCCATAAAATCTACGGCCCGAAAGGTATCGGCGCGTTGTACGTACAGCGTAAACCGCGTATCCGCATTGAAGCGCAGATGCACGGCGGCGGTCACGAGCGCGGTATGCGTTCCGGTACGCTGCCTGTTCACCAGATCGTCGGCATGGGCGAAGCGTATCGCATCGCGAAAGAAGAGATGGCGAGCGAAATGGAACGTCTGCGCGGTCTGCGTAGCCGTCTGTGGAACGGCATCAACGATATCGAAGAAGTTTACCTGAACGGTGACCTCGAACACGGCGCGCCGAACATCCTTAACGTCAGCTTTAACTACGTTGAAGGCGAGTCGCTGATCATGGCGCTGAAAGACCTGGCTGTTTCCTCCGGTTCTGCCTGTACTTCTGCAAGCCTGGAACCGTCCTACGTGCTGCGCGCGTTGGGCATGAATGATGAGTTGGCGCACAGCTCCATCCGTTTCTCTTTAGGGCGTTTCACCACCGTAGAAGAGATCGACTACACCATCGAGCTGGTACGTAAATCCATCGGCCGTCTGCGTGAACTCTCTCCGCTGTGGGACATGTTCAAGCAGGGCGTGGATATCAATTCCATCGAATGGGCTCATCATTAATTTAGGTTGCGGAAACAGGAGAATTTAAAAATGGCTTATAGCGAAAAAGTAATCGATCACTACGAAAACCCGCGCAACGTTGGCTCCTTCGACAATGGCGACGACAGCGTAGGTAGCGGTATGGTTGGCGCACCGGCTTGCGGCGACGTCATGAAGCTGCAAATCAAAGTTAACGATAAAGGCATTATCGAAGACGCGCGTTTCAAAACCTACGGCTGTGGCTCTGCCATCGCGTCCAGCTCGCTGGTAACCGAGTGGGTGAAGGGTAAATCCCTGGACGAAGCGCAGGCGATCAAGAACACCGATATTGCCGAAGAGCTGGAATTGCCGCCGGTGAAAATCCACTGTTCTATCCTCGCTGAAGATGCGATTAAAGCCGCGATTGCGGATTACAAAAGCAAACAAGACGCGAAATAAGGCGGGAGGTTGTTGTCATGTCCATTAGCCTGAGCGACAGTGCTGCTGCACGTGTGAACGCCTTTCTGGCCAACCGCGGTAAAGGGTTTGGCCTGCGTCTGGGGGTCAGAACCTCTGGCTGTTCTGGTATGGCCTATGTACTGGAATTTGTCGACGCGCCGAACGAAGAAGACACGGTGTTCGAAGACAAAGGCGTGAAGGTAGTGGTTGACGGCAAAAGCCTGCAATTCCTTGACGGCACTCAACTGGACTTCGTGAAAGAAGGCCTGAACGAAGGGTTCAAATTCACGAACCCGAACGTGAAAGACGAGTGCGGTTGCGGCGAAAGCTTCCACGTCTAATCGCCATCTTCTGTTTACCCCACCGCAGCGCCCTGCGCGTGGGGTTTATTACGATTGCACACCCGGAATTGTTATGGATTACTTCACCCTCTTTGGGTTACCGGCCCAATACCCGCTCGACATTCAGGCGCTGGCAACACGTTTCCAGGATCTGCAACGTCAGTTCCATCCTGATCGCTTTGCAAGCCGCCCGCAGGCGGAGCAACTCGCTGCCGTTTCGCAATCCGCGACCATTAATCAGGCATGGCAAACGCTGCGCAATCCGTTGACGCGCGCTGAATATCTGCTGTCGCTACATGGCTTTGATTTAGCCTCTGAACAGCACACCGTGCGCGACACCGCTTTTTTAATGGAACAGCTTGAGCTGCGCGAAGAGCTGGACGATATCGAACAGGCTGAAGATACGGCCCGTCTCGAAACGTTCCAGAAACGCATCAAAGGGATGTATGACGCACGCCATCAGCAGATGGTAGAACAGCTCGATACTCAGGCGTGGGACGCGGCGGCGGATACCGTGCGCAAACTGCGTTTTCTCGATAAACTGCGCAGCACAACAGAACAACTCGAAGAAAAACTGCTCGGTTTTTAATTTTTTTGGAAGCACACAATGGCCTTATTACAAATTAGCGAGCCGGGTCTGAGCGCCGCGCCGCACCAGCGTCGGCTGGCGGCGGGCATCGATCTTGGCACCACCAATTCGCTGGTTGCCACCGTGCGTAGCGGTCAGGCTGAAACACTGGCCGACAGCGCCGGGCGCCATCTCCTCCCCTCAGTGGTCAACTACCAGGCCGATAGCCATAGCGTTGGCTTTGACGCGCGCAACAATGCGGCGCTGGACTCGGTAAACACCATCAGTTCCGTCAAACGCCTGATGGGCCGCAGCCTCGCCGATATCCAGGCGCGTTACCCGCATCTGCCGTGGCAATTCCAGGCCAGCGAAAACGGCCTGCCGATGATTGTCACCCGTGGCGGTCTGGTTAACCCGATCCGCGTCTCTGCCGACATCCTCAAAGCCCTTACCGCGCGCGCGCAAGAATCCCTTGCCGGCGATCTTGATGGCGTGGTGATCACCGTTCCTGCTTATTTCGACGACGCACAGCGTCAGGGCACCAAAGACGCCGCGCGTCTGGCGGGCCTGCATGTGTTGCGTTTGCTGAACGAACCGACCGCCGCGGCGATTGCCTACGGTCTGGATTCCGGCAAAGAGGGCGTTATCGCCGTTTACGATCTGGGCGGCGGCACTTTTGATATCTCTATTCTTCGCCTCAGCCGTGGCGTGTTCGAAGTGCTGGCGACCGGCGGTGATTCGGCGCTTGGCGGCGACGACTTCGACCATCTGCTGGCGGATTACATTTGCGAGCAGGCGGGAATCACCGAACGTGGCGACGCTCGCCAGCAGCGCGAACTGTTGGATGCGGCAATTGCCGCCAAAATCGCCCTTAGCGATGCCGAAAGCGTAAACGTCAACATTGCAGGCTGGCAGGGCAGCGTGACGCGCGAGCAGTTTGACGCGCTGATCTCGACGCTGGTCAAACGCACGTTACTCTCTTGTCGCCGCGCGCTGAAAGATGCGGGCGTTGAAGCGCAAGACGTGCTGGAAGTGGTGATGGTCGGCGGTTCAACCCGCGTACCGCTGGTGCGTGAACGCGTGGGCGAATTCTTTGGCCGCCCGCCGCTGACCTCCATCGATCCCGATAAAGTCGTGGCTATCGGCGCGGCTATTCAGGCGGATATTCTGGTCGGCAATAAGCCGGACAGCGAAATGCTGCTGCTGGATGTCATCCCGCTGTCGCTGGGGCTGGAAACGATGGGCGGGCTGGTTGAGAAGGTTATCCCGCGCAACACCACTATTCCGGTGGCGCGCGCGCAGGAGTTCACCACTTTTAAAGACGGGCAAACCGCGATGTCGATCCACGTGATGCAGGGCGAGCGTGAACTGGTGAGCGATTGCCGTTCGCTGGCGCGTTTTGCGTTGCGCGGCATTCCGGCGATGCCGGCGGGCGGGGCGCATATTCGCGTCACCTTCCAGGTGGATGCTGACGGTCTGCTGAGCGTCACTGCGATGGAAAAATCGACCGGTGTCGAAGCCTCCATTCAGGTGAAGCCGTCTTACGGCCTGACCGATGGCGAAATCGCCAACATGATTAAAGACTCCATGAGTTTCGCCGAGCAGGACGTGAAAGCACGTATGCTGGCGGAGCAGAAAGTGGAAGCCGCGCGCGTACTGGAAAGTTTGACCGGTGCGATCGCTGCGGACGCCGCGCTGTTAAGCGCCGCAGAGCGAGCGGTTATCGACGAGGCGGTGGCGCAATTGCGCGCCGTTGCCGACGGCGATGATGCCGACGCAATAGAACACGCCATTAAAAATGTAGATAAACAAACCCAGGAATTCGCCGCGCGCCGTATGGATCAATCCGTACGTACCGCGCTGAAAGGCCATTCCGTCGACGAGGTTTAATATGCCTAAAATTGTTTTTCTGCCTCATCAGGACCTCTGTCCGGATGGCGCAGTTTTGGAAGCAAAGAGCGGTGAAACCATTCTGGATGTTGCCCTGCGCGGCGGCATCGAGATTGAGCACGCCTGTGAAAAATCCTGCGCCTGCACCACCTGCCACTGTGTGGTTCGTGAAGGTTTTGACTCCCTGCCGGAAAGTACGGAAGACGAAGACGACATGCTGGATAAAGCCTGGGGTCTGGAGCCGGAAAGCCGCTTAGGTTGTCAGGCACGCGTCACCGATGAAGATCTGGTGGTCGAGATCCCGCGTTACACCATCAACCACGCGCGGGAGCATTGATATGGGGCTGAAGTGGACCGACAGCCGTGAAATCGGCGAAGCGCTGTATGACAGCCGCCCGGATCTGGATCCAAAGACCGTGCGTTTCACCGATATGCACCAGTGGATCTGCGAGCTCGATGAGTTCGACGATGATCCGAATGCATCGAATGAAAAAATTCTCGAAGCGATTCTGCTAGTCTGGTTAGACGAAGCATCGTAATCATTCAACGGGCTGCCTTCGGGTGGCCCGTTTTCATGAATGCAACCGTAGTCCGGAGAAGGCAACGACGCCATCCGGCATCTGCTGATAAGGACAAATACAATGACAGAAGCTATGAAGGTCACGCTGACCACGCAACCTGCCGACGCGCGCTGGGGTGAAAAAGCCGCGTACAGCATCAATAACGACGGCATCGCACTGCATTTGACGGGAAAAGACGACCTGGGGCTTATTCAGCGCGCCGCGCGCAAAATCGACGGTCTTGGCGTCAAGCATGTGGCCCTGAGCGGCGAAGGCTGGGACGCGGATCGTAGCTGGGCATTCTGGGCCGGTTACAAAGGGCCGAAAGGCATGCGCAAAGTGGAATGGGCACAATTGGGCGAAGCCGAGCAGAAAGAGCTCGATAGCCGCCTGAAAGTGATCGACTGGGTGCGTGACACCATTAACGCGCCAGCGGAGGATCTGGGGCCGGAACACCTGGCGCAGCGCGCCGTCGATCTGCTGTACAGCGTTGGCGGCGACAACGTTTCTTATCGCATCACCAAAGGTGAAGATCTGCGCGAGCAGAACTATATGGGTCTGCATACCGTGGGTCGCGGTTCTGAACGCCCGCCGGTCTTGCTGGCGCTGGATTACAACCCGACCGGCAACCCGGACGCGCCGGTGTATGCCGCGCTGGTGGGTAAAGGCATTACTTTTGATTCCGGCGGTTACAGCATCAAGCAGAGCGCCTTTATGGATTCGATGAAATCCGACATGGGCGGCGCGGCGCTGGTCACCGGCGCACTGGCGTTTGCCATCAACCGTGGTCTGAACAAGCGCGTCAAACTGTGGCTGTGCTGCGCTGACAACATGGTTAGCGGCAATGCGTTCAAATTGGGCGATATCATTCATTATCGCAACGGCAAAACCGTTGAAATCATGAATACCGATGCCGAAGGGCGTTTGGTGCTGGCCGACGGGCTGATTGACGCGTCAGCGCAAAAACCGCAGCTGATTATTGATGCCGCCACCCTGACCGGTGCCGCGAAAACCGCGCTGGGTAACGATTATCACGCGCTGTTTAGCTTCGATGACGCGCTGGCTGGCCGCCTGCTGAGCAGCGCAACGGCGGAAAACGAGCCGTTCTGGCGTCTGCCGCTGGCCGAGTTCCACCGCAGCCAGTTGCCGTCCAACTTCGCCGAACTGAATAACACCGCCAGCGCGGCGTTCCCGGCAGGCGCGAGCACCGCTGCCGGTTTCTTGTCGCACTTTGTTGAAAACTACCAGCAAGGCTGGCTGCATATCGATTGCTCGGCAACCTACCGTAAAGCCGCTGTTGATCAATGGGCGGCAGGCGCGACAGGCCTTGGTGTGCGTACTCTTGCCAATTTGTTAACCGCAGAGTAAGGGTTGTGCCGGGTGGCGCTTCGCTTACCCGGCCTACAAACTGCAGCCCAAGAGTAGGCCGGATAAGACGGTAGCCGCCATCCGGCAATAAAACGAATCAGAGAACCTATGTCACAAACCAAAAATGAATTAGAAACCCTGCTGGAACAGGCGGCGACCGAGCCTGCTTACCGTCCGGCATTTTTCCGCACCCTGCTGGAATCTACCGTTTGGGTACCCGGCACCGCGGCGGAAGGTGAAGCCATTGTTGAAGACAGCGCACTCGATCTCCAGCATTGGGAAAAAGACGACGGCGCGTCGGTGATCCCGTTCTTTACCTCGCTCGAAGCCTTGCAACAAGCGGTGGAAGAGGAACAAGCCTTTGTGGTGATGCCCGCGCGAACACTGTTTGAAATGACCCTTGGCGAAACCCTGTTTCTTAACGCCAAACTGCCGACCGGTAAAGAGTTCACCCCGCGTGAAATCAGCCACTTAGTCGGTGAAGAGGGCAGCCCGCTTAGCCAGCAAGAAATACTGGAAGGCGGCACCGCGCTGTTGCTGTCGGAAGTCGCCGAACCGCCCGCGCAAATGATTGATTCCCTGACCACGCTATTTAAAAGCATCAAAACCGTGAAGCGCGCCTTTGTCTGCTCCATCAAAGAGAAAGCGGACGAGCAGGCCAACCTGCTGATTGGTATCGAAGCCGAAGGCGATATCGAAGAGATTATTCACGCGGCGGGTAGCGTGGCGACAGACACTCTGCCGGGCGATGAACCGATCGATATCTGTCAGGTTGTTGAAGGCGAAAAAGGCATCAGCCACTTTATGATGGCGCACATTACGCCCTTCTATGAACGCCGCTGGGGCAGCTTCCTGCGCGATTTTAAAACCAACCGCATTATCTGATTACCAGGCAGCGCGCGCGTTTTCAGGGTGAATTTTTATGGATAAAAAAAGCCTGTTCTACTGTTTTGGTCTTCCGCTTCTGTTACTCGCCTGGTCATTATGGCAATGCTCGCGCATCAGTGAGAATGAGGCCTGGGTGGTTATCGAGTGGGGAACGCGCGCGCATAACCTCCACACCGAAATTTCTCGCCTCTGGCTGGCATACCTTTCCCTCTTCCTTTCGGCGCTCGCGCTGTTTGCCAGCACGAGCGCCGTTATTTTATGTTTGCGAAGCGTGCAAAAAGCGCGTTTGTCGCGAGACCAGCTTGTCGCCGCGTTTAAGCGTTGTCGTAACATTCTGCCGGTCGCGATGGTTACCCTCATGTCGGGAATCGGTTTTGCCCTGGTTTGCCTGCTGTTTTCTGAATACTTATCCGTACTCACTTTCAAGGACACCACCGTTATTCCCGGCACTGTGCTTCTGCTGCCGGGGATAATCCTGGCTTCGCTGATTTTTATGGTGTTACGCAGCCTGGTGCGGCTCAAACGCTGCTTCACGCTTTTTCAGCCGCAGGACAGGCAGGTGTATGGCGCGGCGGTTTTGGATATAGACGCGCCGGAGCTCTGGCGTTGGGTGAGGGAACTGGCGCAGCGCGCGCAGGCTCTCACACCGGATAACATTGTCGTTGGCCTGTTCGAGGGCTTTTACGTGACCGTAAGCCCGGTGCAACTGGCCAGCGGCGCGAGGCTGACCGGCAAAACGCTTTACTTCCCATTGGCCTACGCCGCGTTGATGAACCGACAAGAAGTCGCCGCCGTTATTGTTCATGAACTGGCACACTTCACCGGCCGCGACACGGATTACACGCTGCATTTCGCCGGGCTCTATTCCGGCATGGAAACCAGCCTCGATTATTTCCACCGCGATCTCACTAACAGCGACTGGCTCGACAGATTGGCGCTTTATCCGACCTTACATCTTGGCGTCTGGTTCTTTAACCAGTTTCACGAAACGGTCAATGGCTGGAGCCGTGAGCGCGAACTGGCGGCAGATGCGCTCGGGGCGAGTATCAGTTCCCCGAGGGCGCTGGCCTCTTCATTGCTGCGTCTTCCGGCGTTAGACGCGCATTTCGATGTAATAAAGACGATGTTTTTTGAGCGCAAACTCAGGACCACCAATCTGGTGGACACGTTTTACAATTCGCTGCGCGACATCAAAGGGCTGGATGTTTCCGCGTCACTGGACCAGACGCTGGCGCACCCGACCGACAGCCATCCGCCGACGGGCGTGCGTATTGCGCATTTAACTATGACGCTGGATGAAGCGCTGCTGATGCAGGCTTCCCGCCCCGCTAGTGAAGCCGACTATGCATGGATGCGCAGTCTGTTTCGGGATAGTTACGCGATTTGTGAAGTATTGACCGGCGCAATGAACAATCAGCTGGCCGCGCAATACGGCGCTTACCGGGAAAAGCTGGAAAACATCGCGGCGCAGGCGATGGATTCCGTGGTGGTGACGATGCCAAAAAACAACGTTTGGGGGTTTGTGGTTATAAGCATTCTCTTTGGCATCAGTTCGGGAGTGTTATGGGGGTTAAGTCGGTTCTGGCACATCAGGATCGATCAGGTAGACATCATTGTGGTGGGTTTGCTGGTGCTGGCGGCGAGCTTCGGTTTTGGCGGCTGGTGTAGCTGGAAACGAATACGCCATCCCTTACTTACGCTGCATCCGCAGCAGATTACCAGCGACGAACTCAGTGCGCCGCTCGCGCTGGCGAGTATCGAAAATACCCATTTCGGTAAAAGGAAGGGTCAGCTGTTTATCGATCTGTACTGGCGTGAGGGTTATCAACCGCCAAAAAGTACGGTTAGCCGGTATTTGCGGGCCTTCATCATTACACCAAAAAAGCGCCGGGTTTCGATAAGTATGCTAAGCAAGGTATTGAGAAATGCGCAGGGCGAAAAAATCGCATCCGCCGAGCTTTACGCATTGATCAACGATTACATCCGCGCCGCCCACGCCCGCGAAGCGTTGAACAATTCGTAGGCCTGATAAGCGCAGCGCCATCAGGCAATGGCGTGGATTGTGCCGGATGGTGGCTAACGCCTTATCCGGCCTACAAATTCGACCCAACTCCGACAACAAACCCGTAGGCCTGATAAGCGCAGCGCCATCAGGCGTTTTTCGGCCTATGTTTGCGTCGCTTCCAGCAGCAATAAATCCATCAACAGCACCAGGTTCGATTCAAACGAGGTGATCCCCGCCGCTTCTGCCGCGAAATGCACCGCTTCGTCATACAACGCAAAATGCACATCCGCTAATGCCGCCAGGGAATTCGCTGACGCGCGAGTAAAAGCCACGACGGTCATGCCGACCGTCCGTGCAATACGCGCTTTATCCAACACTTGTTCGGTTTCGCCGCTGCGTGAGACGGCGATAAACACCTGGTAGCGCGCGGCATTACTGAGAAAAATATTGCGGCTGTCGCCAGGGCCGGAAATAAAGGCCGTTTTCCCCAGCACCTGCAATTTCTTGGTCAGGTACTCGGCAAACAGATACGAAAACCCGGCGCCATACAGAAAAAAGCTTTCCCGGTCACGCAACAGGCTGGCGAACTGGCGTCGCCTCTCTTCGGTCACCCACTGAAACGTGTGCTGGTAATTGACCATAAACTGCTGGAAAAGCGCGGGCAGCTCGCTGGTCTTTTCGCTATGCCGCTCGGCAATGTGCGGCGTATCCGATAACAACTGTTTGCAGTGCCAGATAAATTCGCTAAAACCGCTAAACCCCAGCTTCTGGCACAGGCGAATAATGGTGGCGGTCGACACATACGTCGCTTGCGCCAGCGCGCGCACGGTAATATTGCCAACCAGCAACGGATGTTCTGTCAGGTGCGCGAGCACGCGGTATTCGGCGCGGGAAAGCGATTCCCCGCGCGTCAGCAAAGGCGCAAGTCGGTTATCCATTTACGCCGGTTCGACTGGCAAATCGTCGCGTGCGCCCCATTCACTCCAGGAGCCGTCATACAGCGTCACGTTGCCAGCGCCAAGCGTTGCCAGCGCCAGCATCACTACCGCTGCTGTCACGCCAGATCCGCAACTGGCAATGATCGGTTTATGCAGGTCAACGCCCTGGCGGCGGAAAATCGCCTGTAGTTCATCGGTGGTTTTCAGTTCGCCTTCCACCACCAAATCAATCCACGGCACATTCAGCGCACCGGGAATATGGCCGCGTTTGAGGCCAGGGCGAGGTTCATCCACTTCGCCATTAAAGCGGGGAGCAGGGCGAGCATCGACAATTTGCGCCGTGCCTTCGTGGCTTGCCAGCAGCACATCGGTCAGCTTTTTGACCACAGAAGGGTCGAAATTGGCGGTGAAATCAGACTCCGGCAGCGGAACATCACCTTTTTGCAGCGGCAGCGCATCGCGTTGCCAGCCCGCCAGGCCACCGGCCAGAATTGAGACATTCTCCACGCCGACATTACGCAACATCCACCATGCGCGCGGGGCGGAGAACAGATTGCCTTCGTCGTAAACCACCAGATGCTTATCCTGGCTGATGCCTAACTCGCGCATCGCCACGGCGAACGCCTCCGGGCGCGTCAACATATGGGGCAGCGGTGAGGTGTGATCGGAAAGGGCTTCGATATCAAAAAAGACCGCACCGGGAAGGTGCCCGGCGCGATACTCCGCTTTCATATCGCGATGCTCCTGGCCAACCGGGGCCATCCTGGCGTCAATCAGCTGAATTTCAGGGTCATCGCTGTGTTCTATTAGCCAGTCGGCCGCGACAAAAAACGAGGTGGACATGGTCGTCTCCGGGTTATCAACGTTAACCTGAATTGTTAACGTTTTTTCACGACCCGACAAGCGACCTTCGCCAACCTCGCGAGCAACCTCGTAATTTTATATTTCCTTACCGTTCTCCCAGGCTTTTTGCAGCGCGGGCCAGTAATCCCGGTTGGCCTCGATCATCTCATCAAGAATCGCTTTCGCATGCTGCATGGTCGGCACGGTGCGGTTTAGCGTGAACGCCTGCAACGCCTTTTCGTAACTGCCTTCGAGGGTCGCTTCCACCAACAGTTGCTCCGACGCCAGTTGCTGCATCAGCAAGGTTTGATGGAACAGCGGCACCGCGCCCATGCGTACCGGCTCCGGCCCATGATTTGTGATATACGCCGGGACTTCCACCATCGCGTCGTAAGGCAAATTGGCAATGGCGCCTTTGTTTTCAACGATCACCAGGTGACGCTGGCGCAGGTTGAACGCGAGCGAGCAGGCGACATCGACAATAAACGCGCCATGCACGCCAACATGGAACGCATCGGGCAAAATTCCGCTGCGCTTGTACTCTGCGGCCGCGGCAAACAGCTTTTTCTCACGCCCGTCCATCACTTCATTCGCGCGGGTGTAATGCGGATCCTGATGCGCAACAATTTCGTTGGGCATCAGGTAATACTGCAAATACGGGTTTGGCAGATACTGCGGGAAGTGATCCATCATCGGCTTAATGTTGCGCCAGGTTTTCACCCACGACGGGTCGGCATGTTGCGGATCCGTCTGCGCCGCGTCTTCGGTAAGCAGGCCAAAACGGGCGACATGTTCGCGCAACTCCGGCAGACGATCTTCGCCGTCGACGCGCACCTGCGTAAACCAGCCGAAGTGGTTCAGACCAAAGTAGTCGACTTCCAGCTTATGGCGATCAACCCCGAGAATCGCGCCCATATTGCGCATCGCCGCCACCGGCATATCGCAGATGTTCAATACGCGCGCGTCCGGTCGCAGGCGGCGCACCCCTTCGGCAACAATCGCCGCCGGGTTGGAGTAGTTCACGATCCAGGCGTTTTTATCAGCGTAGCGCTCCACCAGATCGATCAGCTCCACCATCGGCAAAATGGTGCGCAAACCGTACGCCAATCCGCCGGGGCCACAGGTTTCCTGGCCGACAACCCCGTGGCGCAGCGGGATCTTTTCATCCTGCTCACGCATTTTGTACTGCCCAACGCGCATCTGCGCAAAGACAAAGTGCGCACCGCTGAAGGCCGTTTCGGCATCGCTGGTGACGATAAATTTGATGCTCTGGCTGTGGTCGCGAATCACTTTTTCCACCACCGGCGCAATGGTGTCCTGGCGGGCTGCGTCGATATCGTAAAGGCGAATTTCCGCCAGCGGGAAATCTTCCAGCCGCACCATCAAGCTTTTGACGATGCCCGGTGTGTACGTGCTGCCGCCACCGGCGATGGATAAAATAAACGGGGGTTTAACCATTTCTGGACTCCTTCAGAGAAACATCTCAACGGCTTCTCGCATTTTTTTGACATGCAGCCCGTAGACCACCTGAACGTTATTACCTTGTTTGATAATGCCTTTTGCGCCCGTGGCTTTCAGTTGCGGTTCGTTGATTGCCGCCACATCTTTCACCGTTACGCGCAGGCGGGTGTAGCAGTTGTCGACCACTTCGATGTTGGCCCGTCCTCCCAGCCCATCAATAATGGCTTCGCCAACCGCGTCGTTATTGCCTTTCGCCTGATACTCCTGCTTGCTGTACAGCCGCGTCTCTTCGTCGTCCTCCTCGCGCCCCGGGGTTTTCATCTGGAAACGTAAGATCAGGAAACGGAAGATAAAGAAGTAGAGGGTGAACATGACAAGCCCGACGAGGATGTACATCGGCCAGTTCGATTTTTCGGTGCCGAGCGGCAGGTTATAGAGAATGAAATCGATAATGCCGTTCGCGCCGATGGCGTGAACCCCGAACAGCGAGAACAGCATCATGCCGATACCGGTCAGCACGGCGTGCACCACAAACAGCAGCGGCGCGACAAACAAGAAGGAAAACTCAATCGGCTCTGTGACCCCGACCAGCAGCGAGGTCAGTGCGGCGGGGATCAGAATCGCTTTTGCTGCGGCCTTACGCTCTGGTTTCGCCGTCACATACATTGCCAGCGCAGCGGCGGGCAGACCGAACATTTTGCTGATGCCACGCGCATCCCATACCACCGTGCTACTCAGTTTTGTGACACTGGGACAGGCCATCTCGGCGAAGTAAATATTACGCGCGCCCTGATACGTGCTACCGCAAACGTCCGCCGTGCCGCCCAGTTCGGTATAAAGGAAAGGGGTATAAACCAGATGATGCAGCCCGGTCGGCACCAGAATGCGTTCAAGAAAACCGTACACCGCCACGCCAAACGGCCCGGCGCCTTTAATCGCCATCGCCAGCGCGCTGATGCCATGCTGAGCGAAAGGCCACAGTTCGCTCATCACTACGCCGAGCACCATCGACACCGGCAACATGATAATGGCGACAAAGCAGTGACCGGAGTAAATCGCCATCGCCCCGGAAAACTGCACGCTGGAGTATTTATCGTACAGATAACCCGACAGCGCGCCGGTGAGGATCCCGGCGAACACGCCCATCTCCAGCACCTGCACGCCCAGCACCATGCCCTGACCTGCGGCTTTCATCTGATCCGCCGGGGCGAGAGCGCCTTGTAGTTGCAGGGTGACATTCATCGCATTGATAAAAACGATAAAGGTCACCAGCCCAATCAGCGCCGCATAGCCTTTGTCGCGTGTTGCCAGCCCGACCGGGATCCCCACGGCAAAGACCAGTGCCAGGTTGGCGAGCACTGAAACGGCGGATTTGGCGATGAGCTGGCCAACGTTCTGAATGATCGGGTGGCCCAGAAAGGGCAAATATTCCGCTAAATTCCCGTTGCCAAAAATATTTCCGAAGGCAATAAACAAGCCGACGATGGGTAAAATGAGCACCGGACCAAAAAGAGACTTACCAAAATTTTGTAGGGCGTTCACGGCTCTGGACATAATGTTCTCGCTTATTAGCACCGCGTATAAAGGGATACAGACACCCTAACGTTAGCAGCCGGGCAGGCTTTCGCACCATCTATCTTATTGTTTTAAAAACAAATGACTCGCAACGTCACATGTTACGTTGCGGGATGTGATCGGGTTAACAGCGCGAAGAGATGAGGAAAAATCTGCTTTGCGAGGCGCTTTCCAGAATCGCCCCGCCGTTTTGTAATTCACGACGTTGCGACTAATAATGTTCAGGCATCTTTCAACAGGTTGATGAACCAGGGATAAAGAATGAAACTGCTACGTTATGCGGCGCTGACTTTTGCGCTACTCACTACTTTCACGCTCGCTGGCTGTGATAATAACGACAAACCGACAGCCGCCAGCGCGCCGGAACCTGCATCGGCGTCATCCACAGCGCAAAAACCACAGGCCGCAAAGCCGGACAAAGCGAAACTTGCCGAACTTGCCGCGCGTAGCGAAGGGAAACCTTTAACCTTGCTGGATGCCTCAGAAGTGCAACTGGAGGGCGCCGCCACGCTGGTGCTGACTTTCTCTGTACCGCTGGATCCCGATCAGGATTTTGCCTCCACGGTGCACCTGGTGGACAAAAAGAGCGGCAAAGTCGACGGGGCGTGGGAACTGGCGCCGAACCTAAAAGAGCTGCGCCTGCGTCATCTGGAGCCAAACCGCGAACTGTTGGTGTCGGTGGATAGCGGCCTGAAGGCGCTTAACAAAGCCACCTTTGGCAAAGATGACGAAAAGACGCTCACCACCCGCGATGTGCAGCCGAGCGTCGGCTTTGCCAGCCGCGGTTCGCTGCTGCCGGGCAAAGTGGTGGAAGGGTTACCGGTCATGGCGCTGAATGTCGATAATGTCGACGTCAATTTCTACCGCGTGAAGCCGGAATCGCTGGCGTCGTTTGTCAGCCAGTGGGAATACCGCAATTCGCTCTCAAACTGGGAGTCCGACACGTTACTGAAAATGGCCGATCTGGTTTATACCGGCCGTTTTGATCTCAAACCCGCGCGCAATACCCGTGAAAAGCTGATGCTGCCGTTAAGCAGCATCCAGCCATTGCAACAGGCCGGGGTGTACATCGCGGTGATGAACCAGGCGGGGCATTACAACTACAGCAATGCCGCCACGCTATTCACCCTCAGCAATATTGGCCTTTCTGCGCACCGTTACCATAACCGGCTGGATATCTTCACGCAGGGGCTGGAAAACGGCGCGGCGCTTTCTGGCATTGATGTCACGCTGCTCAATGAAAAAGGGCAAAGCCTGGCGCAGGCCACCACCGATGGCGACGGTCACGCCACGCTGAATACCGATAAAGAAGCGGCGCTGGTGCTGGCGCGCAAAGACGGCGAAACCACGCTGCTGGATCTGAAACTTCCGGCGTTGGATCTCGCGGAGTTCGCCATTTCCGGCGACCCGGGCTACAGCAAACAGTTCTTTATGTTTGGCCCGCGCGATCTCTATCGCCCTGGCGAAACGGTGATCCTCAATGGCCTGCTGCGCGACAGCGACGGCAAACCGCTGGCAGAACAGCCGGTGAAGCTGGAGGTAGTGAAACCGGACGGGCAGGTGATTCGCTCGGTGGTCAGCCAGCCGCAAAATGGGCTGTATCACTTTAGCTACGCGCTTGATACCCGCGCGCAAACCGGCATGTGGCATATCCGTGCCAACACCGGTGATAACCTGTCGCGCGACTGGGGCTTCCAGGTTGAAGATTTTATGCCTGAGCGCATGGCGCTGAATATCACGCCGCAGCCGACGCCTCTTGCTCCGGCTGCGGATGTGATCTTTAACGTGAACGGTCATTATTTGTATGGCGCACCGGCCAGCGGCAATACTTTGCAGGGCCAGCTTTTCCTGCGCCCACTGCGCGACGCCGTTGCAGCGTTGCCAGGCTTCCAGTTTGGCGATATCGCCGAAGAGAACCTCAGCCGCAGTCTGGATGAAACCCACCTGACGCTGGATAACCAGGGCAAAGGTGAAGTCACAACCCCAAGCCAGTGGCAGGAAACGCATTCGCCGCTCCAGGTGATTTTGCAGGCCAGCTTGCTGGAATCAGGCGGTCGCCCGATCACGCGCCGTGCTGAACAGGCAATTTGGCCTGCGCCATCGTTGCCGGGGATTCGCCCGCAGTTCGCCTCCAAAGCGGTGTATGACTACCGCACCGATACCACTGTCAATCAGCCGATTGTCGACGAAGGCGGAAACGCCGCATTCGATATTGTCTATGCCGATGCCACTGGCGCGAAAAAAGCGGTCAGCGATTTACACGTGCGTTTGATTCGTGAACGTCGCGACTACTTCTGGAACTGGTCGGAAAGTGAAGGCTGGCAGTCGCAGTTCAACCAGAAAGATTTGGTGGAAGGCGAGCAAAGCCTGAACCTGGCGGCGGATGAAACGGGCAAAGTCAGTTTCCCGGTGGACTGGGGTTCTTACCGCCTGGAAGTGAAAGGGCCGAACGAGACTGTCAGCAGCGTGCGTTTCTGGGCTGGTTATAGCTGGCAGGACAACAGCGACGGTGCCGGTGCGGCGCGACCGGATCGCGTCACCATGAAGCTCGACAAACCGGCTTACACAGCGGGAGATACCGTGAAGCTTCACGTCACCGCGCCTGCCGCCGGCAAAGGCTACGCGATGATTGAGTCCAGCGAAGGCCCGTTGTGGTGGCAGGCGATTGACGTGCCGGCCGACGGCCTCGATCTCAGCATTCCCCTCGATCAAAAATGGCAGCGCCACGATCTCTATATCAGCACGCTGGTGGTCCGTCCTGGCGATAAATCGAAATCAGCCACGCCAAAACGCGCGGTTGGCTTGTTGCACCTGCCAACGGGCGATGAAAACCGCCGTCTGGATATTGCCCTTGATACGCCACCCAAAATGCGCCCCAACCAGCCGCTGGCGGTCAAAGTAAAAGCGACGGCGAAAAACGGCGAAACACCAAAACAGGTTAACGTTCTGCTCTCCGCCGTGGACAGCGGCGTGCTGAACATTACCGACTACGTGACGCCGGATCCGTGGCAGGCGTTCTTCGGGCAAAAGCGCTACGGCGCGGATATTTACGACATTTACGGGCAGGTGATTGAAGGGCAGGGGCGTCTTGCCGCACTGCGCTTTGGCGGAGATGGCGATGAAATGAACCGTGGCGGTAAACCGCCGGTGAATCACGTCACCATTATTGCCCAGCAGGCGCAGCCGGTAATACTTGATGAGAACGGCGAAGGCACCGTGACTCTGCCGATTGGCGATTTCAACGGTGAATTGCGCGTGATGGCGCAAGCCTGGACCGCAGATGATTTTGGCAGCAGCGAAAGCAAAGTGGTGGTGGCCGCGCCGGTGATTACTGAACTCAATACCCCGCGTTTCCTCGGTAGCGGCGACACCTCACGCCTGACGCTGGACATCAGCAACCTGACCGATCAACCGCAAACGCTGAACGTCGCGTTGACGGCCAGCGGGTTGCTGTCACTGGAAAGTGCTCAGCCCCAGCCGGTGCATCTGCCAGCCGGGGAACGCACCACGCTGTTTATCCCGGTGCGGGCGCTGGATGGCTTTGGCGACGGTGAAATCAGCGCGCAAATCAGCGGCCTGGCGCTGCCGGGTGAAACTTTCGCGCCGCAGCAGAAACAGTGGAAAATCGGCGTGCGCCCACCGTTTGCCGCGCAGACCATCAACAGCGGCGCCATGCTCAACCCAGGCGAAAGCTGGCGTGCGCCGGGGCAGCATTTAGCGGGCATTTCACCCGCGACCGTGCAGGGGCATTTGCTGCTTAGCGGCAAACCGCCGCTGAACATTGCGCGTTACATTCAGGAACTGAGAGCTTATCCGTACGGCTGCCTTGAACAAACGGCCAGCGGGTTATTCCCCTCGCTCTATACCAATGCGGCGCAGTTAAAAGCATTGGGCATTAAAGGCGAAAGCGACGAACAGCGCCGTGCGGCGGTGGATATTGGTATTTCCCGCTTGCTGCAAATGCAGCGTGACGATGGCGGCTTTTCGCTGTGGGATAAGAGCGGGCCGGAAGAGTATTGGTTAACGGCTTACGTCACGGATTTCCTGGTGAGCGCCTCGGCGCAGGGGTATAGCGTTCCGGTGGAAGCCCTGAACAATGCCAACAACCGCTTGCTGCGTTACTTGCAGGATCCGGCGGCTATGGCTGTGCGTTACAGCGACGATGTTCCGGCGACGAAATTTGCCGTGCAAAGCTACGCCGGGCTGGTGCTGGCGCGCCAGCAAAAAGCACCTTTGGGAGCACTGCGTGAAATATGGCAGCGCCATGATCAGGCCAAAGCGGCATTGCCGTTGATGCAATTGGGCATTGCTCTGAAACTGATGGGGGATGCGCAGCGCAGCGAACAGTCTCTGGCGCTGGCGCTGAAAACATCGCGCCCGCAATCTAACCGTTGGTTGGCGGATTACGGCAGCGAACTGCGTGATAACGCGCTGATGCTAGCTTTGTTGCAGGACAATAAATTGTTGCCACAAGAACAGCCGCGCCTGCTGGCAACGCTGTCTGAGCAGGCTTACGGCCAGCGCTGGCTATCAACGCAGGAGAGCAACGCGCTGTTTATGGCGGGACGCAACCTGCAAAACAGTTCCGGAGCATGGCAGGCGCAAACCTCGCTGGAAGCTGCGGCGCTGGGCGGCGATAGCGCGCAAACCCGCAATCTCGATGCGGATCAACTGAGTGCCTTACAGGTTACCAACAGTGGCAGCACGCCGCTGTGGCTGCGCCTCGATAGCGCCGGCTACCCTGAACAGGCACCGACACCATCCGGCAATGTGCTGCATATTGAACGCAACATTCTCGGTACAGACGGGCACAGCAAATCCCTCTCATCGCTGAAAAGCGGTGAACTGGTGCTGGTGTGGCTGGAAGTGACGGCCAGCCAGAATGTGCCGGATGCGCTGGTAGTGGATCTGTTACCTGCCGGGCTGGAACTGGAAAACCAGAACCTGGCCAGCAGCAGTGCCAGTTTGCAGGAGAGTGGCAGTGACGTGCAGGAGTTGCTCAACCGCATGCAGCAAGCGGATATCCAGCATATGGAGTTTCGCGACGATCGCTTTGTGGCAGCGGTTCCGGTAAATGAAGGCCAGCCGGTCACGCTGGTTTATCTGGCGCGAGCGGTGACGCCAGGGACTTACCAGCTTCCGGCGCCGCAGGTGGAATCCATGTATGTTCCGCAGTGGCGGGCAACCGGTGCGACCAGCGGCCCGCTGATTATCGTGCCGTAACGTGAAAATCGTATATCTGATTCGCACCCGCTGGCGCTGGCTGGTGGGTGTGCCCCTGCTGTTGGTACTGGCGGTTATCGCCGCCGATAAAATTTGGCCATTACCGCTTAGCGAGGTCGACCCGGCGCGAGTGGTGGTGGCTGAAGATGGAACACCGCTGTGGAGATTTGCCGATGCCAACGGCATCTGGCGCTACCCGGTGACCATCGAAGAGGTTTCGCCGCGCTATTTGCAGGCACTGATTCAATATGAAGACCGCTGGTTCTGGGATCACCCTGGCATCAATCCGTTTTCGATTGCGCGCGCGGCCTGGCAGGATTTGCGTTACGGGCGCGTTGTCTCCGGGGGCAGCACGCTGACCATGCAGGTGGCACGTCTGCTTGACCCGCATTCGCGCACGTTTGGCGGCAAGGTTCGTCAGGTTTGGCGCGCCTTGCAACTGGAGTGGCACCTTTCTAAACGTGACATCCTGACGCTCTATCTCAACCGCGCGCCCTTTGGCGGCACGCTGCAAGGCATTGGCGCGGCAAGCTGGGCTTATTTGGGCAAACCGCCTGCGAAACTCAGCTATGCAGAAGCGGCGCTCTTAGCCGTGTTGCCGCAAGCGCCAAGCCGTTTGCGCCCGGACCGCTGGCCGCAACGTGCGCAGGCCGCACGAGACAAAGTGTTGGATCGCATGGTGACGCAAAACGTCTGGCCCGTTTCGCAGGTTAAAGAGTCGCGGGAAGAACCGGTCTGGCTGGCTCCCCGGCAGATGCCGCAACTGGCGCCGTTGTTCGCCCGGCGCATGCTGGGGGTTAACAATGCTCTGAAAGTGACAACGACGCTGGATGCCAGCCTGCAAAGGCAGCTCGAAGAACTGGCGTTAGGTGTGAAATCTCGCCTGCCGGCGCGCAGCTCGCTGGCGATGATTGTTGTTGATCACACCAATATGAAAGTGCGCGGCTGGGTGGGTTCGGTGGATATTAACGACGACAGCCGTTTCAGCCATGTCGATATGGTCAGCGCCGTTCGCTCGCCGGGGTCAGTATTAAAACCGTTTATTTATGGCCTCGCGCTGGACGAAGGGCTGATCCACCCAGCGTCGTTATTGCAGGATGTGCCGCGCCGGGTTGGGGATTATCGGCCCGGTAACTTTGACAGCGGGTTTCACGGCCCGGTGAGCATGAGTGAGGCGCTGGTGCGCTCGCTGAATCTTCCTGCTGTGCAGGTGCTGGAAGCCTACGGGCCGAAGAAGTTCGCCGGGAATCTGCGCAATGCCGGTTTGCCGCTGATCTTGCCGCCGGATGCTGAACCTAATCTGTCATTGATCCTCGGCGGTGCGGGCGCACGGCTGGAAGATATCGCGGCGGCTTACAGCGCCTTTGCCCGCCACGGCAAAGCCGGAAAGCTGCGTCTGACGCCGGGTGCGCCGCTGGTGGAGCGCCGACTGATGTCGCCGGGCGCTGCATGGATTATCCGCCGTATTCTGGCAAACGAAGCTCAGCCAGTGCCGGATAATGCGCTAGCACAGGTGGTGCCGCTCGCCTGGAAAACCGGCACCAGTTACGGCTACCGTGATGCCTGGGCGATTGGCATTAACGCTCGCTATGTGATTGGCATCTGGACAGGGCGACCGGACGGTACGCCTGTTGCCGGGCAATTTGGTTTTGCCAGCGCAGTCCCGTTGCTTAACCAGGTCAATAATTTGTTGCAGCCGCGCTCAGCGCTTGAAAGCGCGCGCTTGCCACGCGACCCCAGACCACAAACGGTCAGTAGCGGCGTGATCTGCTGGCCGGGTGGGCAAAGTTTATCGCCAGGCGACAGCAACTGCCGCCGCCGTCTGTCCACTTGGTTGCTTGAGGGGAGCCAGCCGCCGACGCTATTAATGCCGGAGCAAGAAGGGCTACACGGCATTAATTTCCCGCTATGGCTTAACCGCGAAGGGCACCGTGTGGCGGTAGATTGCCCCGACGCGCAGCAAAAAACCTGGATCGTCTGGCCGTTACCGCTGGAGCCATGGTTGCCCGCGGGCGAACATCGTGCCGCACGTTTACCGGCGGCGGATAAAGTTTGCCCGCCGCGCGATGATAATGCGCCACCGCCACTGTTACTGAGTGGCGTGCGCGAAGGCGCGGTCATTAAGCGTGTTCCCGGCCAGGCGTTTGCGTTGCTACCGTTGCAAAGCAGCGGCGGGGAAGGCGGGCGCTGGTGGTTCTTAAACGGCGAACCGCTGTCGGCGCATAGCCATTTATTGAGCCTGAAACTTGATAAAAGTGGGGAGTATCAGTTGTTGGTGATGGATGATGCGGGGCAGGTCGCAACGGTGCACTTCGTTGTGCAATAAACACTTAAATAGCGAGTTTAGTGAATGGTGTTGCTCAAACTCGTCTTATTTTAAAAAAATGTTACCTTCATCCATAGGCAACGCCCGCATTGCTCTTTATAATCCGCGCCACACCTATTCAGGGCAACAGAACAACTTACAGAGGTAAACATGGCTATTGAACGTACTTTTTCCATCATCAAACCGAACGCGGTGGCAAAAAACGTTATTGGCAACATCTTCTCTCGCTTTGAAGCGGCAGGGTTCACCATCGTTGGCACCAAAATGCTGCATCTGACTGTTGATCAGGCGCGTGGTTTTTACGCTGAGCACGAAGGTCGCCCGTTCTTTGACGGTCTGGTCGAGTTCATGACTTCCGGCCCGATCGTGGTTTCCGTACTGGAAGGCGAAAACGCCGTTCAGCGTCACCGTGATCTGCTGGGCGCAACCAACCCGGCAAACGCGCTGGCTGGCACTCTGCGTGCTGACTACGCGGACAGCTTTACCGAGAACGGCACCCACGGTTCCGATTCCCTGGAATCTGCCGCGCGTGAAATCGCTTACTTCTTCGCTGAAGGCGAAGTTTGCCCGCGCACCCGTTAATTTCCGGTTAATCGTGTAACGAGATTTACACTTTAATTTGTGAAATGCCGCGTGCAAACGTGGTATCTGTGCGTCAGAATTTGTACAATGCTGCGCCCCAGGATGAGCCGATGCTTGCCTGGGGCGCTTCTTTTTAACCCTCCACGGGCCACAACGTGTAATAACGAGGCCGGAATAGATTATGTCTGAACAAATTGCCATGCCTGAGAACGACGCTCTCACGGTTCCAAACAAAGATGCAAAAATCAACCTGCTGGATTTAAACCGTCAGCAGATGCGCGAATTTTTCAAAAACTTAGGCGAAAAACCCTTCCGCGCCGATCAGGTGATGAAGTGGATGTATCACTATTGCTGCGACGACTTTGATGAGATGACTGACATCAACAAAGTTCTGCGTGGCAAATTAAAAGAGGTCGCGGAGATCCGCGCGCCGGAAGTGGTAGAAGAACAGCGCTCTTCCGACGGCACCATCAAATGGGCGATTGCCGTAGGCGATCAGCGCGTTGAAACCGTCTATATCCCGGAAGAAGACCGCGCGACACTGTGCGTCTCTTCACAGGTGGGTTGTGCGCTGGAGTGTAAATTTTGCTCCACGGCGCAGCAGGGCTTCAACCGTAACCTGCGGGTTTCTGAAATCATCGGCCAGGTGTGGCGCGCCGCGAAAATTATTGGTGCGGCGCGTGTAACCGGCAACCGCCCGATCACTAACGTCGTGATGATGGGTATGGGGGAGCCGCTGCTCAACCTGACCAACGTGGTTCCGGCGATGGAAATCATGCTGGATGACTTCGGTTTTGGTCTCTCTAAACGTCGCGTTACGCTCTCCACCTCCGGCGTGGTTCCGGCACTGGATAAACTGGGCGATATGATTGACGTTGCGCTGGCTATCTCTTTGCATGCGCCGAACGACGAAATCCGCGATGAAATTGTGCCGATCAACAAAAAGTACAATATTGCGACCTTCCTGGCGGCGGTGCGTCGTTACCTGGATAAGTCCAACGCCAACCAGGGCCGCGTGACTATTGAGTATGTGATGTTGGATCACGTCAACGATGGTACTGAACATGCGCATGAACTGGCTGAGTTGTTGAAAGATACGCCGTGCAAGATCAACCTGATTCCATGGAACCCGTTCCCGGGCGCGCCGTATGGCCGCAGTTCGAACAGCCGTATCGATCGTTTTTGTAAAGTGCTGATGAGCTATGGTTTTACCACCATCGTGCGTAAAACACGTGGTGATGACATCGACGCGGCGTGTGGACAGTTGGCAGGCGATGTGATTGACCGTACCAAACGTACGATGCGTAAGCGTATGCAGGGCGAGCCGATCGAAATCAAAGCGCTGTAAGCATAGGATTTGGCACGAATAATGTGCTGTGTTTTGCGATTATGTTGAATATATGGCCTGTACATATACAGGCCATTAATAATTACGGTGCGTTTCTTCTGACTTTGAGGCAGTATGTAGTGATGGAACAACGGCTTAGCAAAAAGTGCTGAAAGCTGTTCTGTTATGACGAGCCTGACAGTCTTATACTGTGGGTCTACTTTTAACTGACCCGGTTTTTTCGCGGCGCGTGTAGGCAATGCAGTTATGCGCGCCTGAATGTTTACTTTCACGTACCAGTAGTTGTAGCGAATGAATACTGAAGCCACTCAAGACCAAAACGAAGTACAAACCACTGGCGTACGTTTGCGCAGCGCCCGTGAACAACTTGGACTCAGCCAGCAAGCGGTTGCCGAACGCTTGTGTCTGAAGGTCTCCACGGTACGCGATATCGAAGAGGACAGGTCGCCCGCCGATCTGGCTTCGACGTTTGTGCGTGGTTATATCCGCTCCTATGCCCGCCTGGTGCACATTCCTGAAGAAGAACTGCTGCCCATTCTCGAAAAGCAAGCGCCGATCAGAGCCGCAAAAGTGGCGCCGATGCAGACTTTCGCGCTGGGCAAACCGCGTAAAAAACGCGATGGCTGGTTGATGAGCTTTACCTGGCTGGTGCTGTTTGTCGTGGTTGGCCTTACCGGTGCCTGGTGGTGGCAGAACCATAAAGCGCAACAGGAAGAGATCAGCACCATGGCCGATCAATCTTCTGCCGAACTCAATGCTGGAAACAGCAACGCGCAGAGTGTGCCGCTGGATACCACCGATACTAATACCGCTCCGGTAGACAACTCTTCAACGCCGGTTGAAACCCCGGCACCTGGCGTAACCGCGCAAGCGCCGGATGTTGCAACGCAAGTGCCAGCCAATACCGCTAACCAGAACGCAGTGGTTCCGCCTTCGCAAGCCAATGTCGACCCGGCAACGCAGCAGCCTGCCGCTACGGCGGATAACAGTGCGCAGTTGCCGACCGATCAGGCCGGTGTTGCGGGCGCGCCTGCCGAGACCAATGCGCTGGTAATGAGCTTTAACGCTGATTGCTGGCTGGAAGTGAGCGATGCAACCGGTAAAAAATTGTTCAGCGGATTGCAACGTAAAGATGCCACGCTGAACCTCACTGGCCAGGCACCGTACAAACTGAAAATTGGCGCACCGTCAGCAGTACAGATCCAGTATCAGGGAAAACCTGTTGATCTGAGTCGTTTTATCAGAACTAACCAGGTTGCGCGTCTGACCCTCAATGCCGAACAATCAGCAGCACAGTAACAGACGGGCAACGCGGGAGATCATTCATGCATAACCAGGCTCCGATTCAGCGTCGGAAATCAAAACGGATTTATGTTGGTAATGTGCCGATTGGCGATGGTGCTCCCATCGCCGTGCAGTCTATGACAAACACCCGCACCACGGATGTTGAAGCAACGGTCAACCAAATCAAAGCGCTTGAGCGCGTCGGCGCGGATATTGTCCGCGTTTCCGTTCCCACCATGGACGCGGCTGAAGCATTCAAACTTATCAAACAGCAAGTGAATGTTCCGCTGGTCGCGGACATCCATTTCGACTACCGCATCGCGTTGAAAGTCGCAGAATACGGCGTCGATTGCCTGCGTATCAACCCAGGCAACATCGGCAATGAAGAGCGTATTCGCACGGTTGTTGATTGCGCCCGCGATAACAACATTCCTATCCGTATCGGCGTGAATGCCGGTTCGCTGGAAAAAGATCTACAGGAAAAATACGGCGAACCGACGCCGCAGGCATTGCTCGAATCCGCAATGCGCCATGTGGATCATCTCGATCGTCTCAACTTCGATCAATTCAAAGTCAGCGTTAAAGCCTCGGATGTGTTTCTGGCCGTCGAATCCTATCGCCTGCTGGCGAAACAGATCGATCAACCGTTGCATTTGGGCATTACCGAAGCCGGTGGCGCACGCGCAGGCGCGGTGAAGTCAGCCATTGGCTTGGGGCTGCTGCTTTCAGAAGGGATTGGTGACACGCTACGTATTTCTCTTGCCGCCGATCCGGTTGAAGAGATCAAGGTTGGTTTCGATATCCTGAAATCGCTGCGTATTCGTTCGCGCGGTATCAACTTTATCGCCTGTCCTACTTGCTCCCGCCAGGAATTCGATGTTATCGGCACGGTTAACGCCCTTGAGCAGCGACTGGAAGATATCATCACGCCAATGGATGTTTCCATTATTGGTTGTGTGGTTAACGGCCCGGGCGAAGCGCTGGTCTCCACGCTTGGCGTAACAGGCGGCAACAAGAAAAGCGGCCTGTACGAAGACGGTGTGCGCAAAGACCGCCTCGATAACGGCGATATGATTAGCCAGCTTGAAGCCCGTATTCGCGCGAAAGCGTCAATTCTGGACGAAGCGCGTCGTATCGATGTGCAGCAGGTAGAAAAATAAGGTTGCCGCCAAGGCTGGCTTCCCGTGTATTATGAACCCGCCCGGCGCGACCCATGTTTGTCGTCGCCCTGAGGGTTCATTTTTTGTATCAATAAAGAGAATAAACGTGGCAAAAAATATTCAAGCCATTCGCGGCATGAACGATTATCTGCCTGGCGAAACCGCCATCTGGCAGCGCATTGAAGGCACCCTGAAAAACGTGCTCGGCAGCTACGGTTACAGTGAAATCCGTTTGCCGATTGTAGAGCAGACCCCGTTGTTCAAACGCGCGATCGGTGAAGTCACCGACGTGGTTGAAAAAGAGATGTACACCTTTGACGATCGCAACGGCGATAGCCTGACACTGCGTCCCGAAGGTACGGCGGGCTGTGTACGCGCCGGCATCGAACATGGTCTTCTGTACAATCAGGAACAACGCTTGTGGTACGTCGGGCCGATGTTCCGCTACGAGCGCCCGCAAAAAGGCCGCTACCGTCAATTTCATCAGTTGGGTGTGGAAGTGTTTGGCCTGCAAGGGCCGGATATCGACGCCGAACTGATTATGCTCACCGCCCGCTGGTGGCGCGAGCTGGGCATCGCTTCTCACGTTGCTCTCGAACTCAACTCTATCGGTTCGCTGGAAGCGCGCGCGACGTATCGCGACGCGCTGGTGGCTTTCCTTGAACAGCATAAAGACAAGCTGGACGAAGATTGTCTGCGTCGCATGTATACCAACCCGCTGCGCGTGCTGGACACGAAAAATCAGGACATTCAGGCGCTGCTCAATGATGCGCCGAAACTGGGTGATTACCTCGACGAAGAATCCCGTGAACACTTTGCTGGCTTATGCGCTTTCCTGGATGCCGCCGGTATCGCGTATACCGTTAACCAACGTCTGGTGCGCGGTCTGGATTACTACAACCGCACCGTTTTCGAATGGGTGACGACCAGCCTTGGCGCGCAGGGAACTGTCTGTGCGGGCGGCCGTTATGACGGTCTGGTTGAACAACTTGGTGGCCGCGCGACCCCGGCGGTTGGCTTCGCGATGGGCCTCGAACGACTTGTTTTGTTAGTTCAGGCAGTTAATCCGGAATTTAAAGCAGAATCCGTTGTCGATATATACCTGGTGGCGTCTGGCGCCAATACGCAGTCCGCAGCCATGTTGTTGGGCGAACAGGTGCGCGATGCGCTCCCTGGCGTACGGCTGATGATGAACCACGGCGGCGGCAATTTTAAAAAGCAATTCGCACGTGCTGATAAGTGGGGCGCTCGCGTCGCACTGGTGCTCGGCGAATCTGAAATTGCCGACGGTAATGTTGTGGTGAAGGATTTACGCTCTGGTGAGCAGAGTACGGTAACGCAGGAGAGCGTTGCGGCGCATTTGCGCACACTACTGGGCTAATCTCCCCGGTAAATTATCGTTAAGGAGAAGGACTGCGTGGAAATTTACGAAAACGAAAACGACCAGGTAGACGCGATTAAGCGCTTCTTTGCCGAGAATGGCAAAGCACTGGCCGTTGGGGTTGTTTTAGGTATCGGTGCGCTGGTTGGCTGGCGCTACTGGACCAGCCATCAGGCGGATACGTCCAGAGCCTCTTCGCAGGCTTATGAAAACGCGGTTTCCGCGCTTCAGGCGGATAAGTCAGACTCGTTCGCGGCGGCGGAAAAATTCGCGGCTGACAACAAAAACACTTACGGTGCACTGGCTTCGCTGAAACTGGCGCAGCAGTACGTTGAGAAGAACGAGCTGGATAAAGCCGCAGCCCAGTTACAGCACGGGCTTGCTGCCACATCGGATGAAAATCTGAAGTCGATGATCAATGTCCGCCTGGCGCGCGTTCAGGTACAACTGAAGCAGCAAGACGCGGCGCTCAAAACGCTGGATGCCGTGAAAGGTGAAAGCTGGTCGGCGATCGTTGCGGATTTACGCGGCGAAGCTCTGCTGAGCAAAGGCGACAAACAAGGTGCGCGCACCGCATGGGAAAACGGCATCAAAAACAATGCTTCTCCTGCGCTGAGTGAAATGATGCAGATGAAAATTAATAATTTGTCCATCTAAGAGGGACCCGATGCAATTGCGTAAATTACTTCTGCCAGGGCTGCTTTCCGTCACGTTATTGAGCGGTTGTTCTCTGTTCAATAGCGAAGAAGATGTTGTCAAAATGTCCCCGCTGCCGACGGTTGAAAATCAATTCACCCCTTCAACGTCGTGGAGCACTTCCGTTGGCAACGGTATCGGCGATTTCTACTCTAACCTGCATCCGGCATTTGCCGATGGCGTGGTTTACGCCGCCGATCGCCACGGCGTGGTGAAAGCGGTCAGCATTGATGACGGCCGTGAAATTTGGTCGGTGAATCTGGCTGAAAAAGATGGCTGGTTCTCGACTCGCTCTGCACAGCTTTCCGGCGGCGTGACCGTTTCCGGCGGTCATGTGTTTATCGGCAGCGAAAAAGCGCAGGTTTATGCGCTGAACACCAGCGATGGTTCTCAGGCCTGGCAGACGAAAGTCGCCGGTGAAGCGCTTTCCCGCCCGGTTGTGACCGACGGCCTGGTGCTGATCCATACCAGCAACGGCCAGTTGCAGGCGCTGAATGAATCCGATGGTGCTGTAAAATGGACCGTCAACCTGGATATGCCTTCGCTCTCTCTGCGCGGTGAATCCGCACCGACCTCCGCGTTTGGCGCGGCGATTGTCGGCGGTGATAACGGTCGCGTTAGCGCAGTGTTGATGCAACAGGGTCAGCTGATTTGGCAGCAGCGTATATCCCAGGCTAACGGCCCGACTGAAATCGACCGCCTGAGCGACGTGGATACCACGCCGGTAGTGGTCAATAATGTGGTGTACGCGCTGGCGTATAACGGCAACATGACGGCTCTGGATCTGCGCAGCGGTCAGATCATGTGGAAACGCGAATTGGGTTCAGTGAGCGATTTCGTTGTCGACGGCAACCGTATCTTCATCATCGATCAGAACGATCGCGTGCTGGCGTTAACCACCGACGGTGGCGTGACGCTGTGGACGCAAAGCGATCTGCTGCATCGTAACCTGACCGCTCCGGCGCTCTATAATGGTTACATTGTGACAGGCGATAGCGAAGGCTATGTTCACTGGATCAACGTTGACGACGGGCGCTTTGTCGCGCAGCAGAAAGTCGACAGCTCTGGTTTCCTGACCGAGCCGGTCGTTGCCGATGGCAAACTGCTGATCCAGGCGAAAGACGGCACGCTGTACGCTCTCTCGCGCTAAGCGCGCTGAGGTTGTCGTTTCTGAAAGACGGCTCCTGTTGCAGGGGCCGTTTTCCTGTTTTTAAAACGCCGCGTAAACCGCGACGTTTTGCTAATGAATTTTCTGTAATGAGGCTTTAAAAATGGTACCTGTGGTCGCGCTTGTCGGTCGCCCTAACGTTGGGAAATCCACGCTTTTCAACCGTCTGACGCGCACTCGTGATGCGCTGGTGGCGGATTTTCCGGGTCTGACTCGTGACCGTAAGTACGGTCGTGCTGAAGTAGAAGGCCGCGAATTTATCTGTATCGATACCGGCGGTATTGATGGCACGGAAGATGGTGTGGAAACGCGCATGGCGGAACAGTCGCTGTTAGCGATTGAAGAAGCCGATGTGGTGCTGTTTATGGTAGATGCCCGCGCGGGCCTGATGCCAGCCGACACCGCCATCGCTAAGCACCTGCGTTCTCGTCAAAAACCGACTTTCCTGGTGGCGAACAAAACTGACGGTCTGGACCCGGATCAAGCTGTTTCTGATTTCTACTCGCTGGGCCTGGGAGATATCTACGCTATCGCCGCTTCTCACGGACGCGGTGTGACCAGCTTGTTGGAACACGTGCTGATGCCGTGGATGGATGAGCTGAACCCACCGGAAGAGGTGGATGAAGAAGCGGAATATTGGGCGCAGTTCGAAGCGAATGAAAACGGCGAAGCAGAAGAGCCGGAAGACGATTTCAACCCGCAGGATTTGCCGATCAAGCTGGCGATTGTTGGGCGTCCGAATGTCGGTAAGTCCACACTAACCAACCGTATTCTCGGTGAAGACCGCGTGGTGGTGTACGACATGCCGGGCACCACGCGTGACAGCATCTACATTCCGATGCAGCGCGATGAACGTGAGTACATACTTATCGATACGGCGGGCGTGCGTAAGCGCGGCAAAATCACCGACGTGGTTGAGAAGTTCTCCGTAATCAAAACGTTGCAGGCAATTGAAGATGCCAACGTGGTGATGCTGGTGATCGATGCCCGCGAAGGCATTTCCGATCAGGACCTGTCGCTGCTGGGCTTCATTCTGAACAGCGGCCGCTCACTGGTGATTGTCGTCAACAAGTGGGACGGCCTGAGCCAGGAAGTGAAAGAGCAGGTGAAAGAGACGCTGGACTACCGTCTGGGCTTTATCGACTTTGCGCGCGTGCATTTTATCTCTGCGCTGCACGGCAGCGGCGTGGGCAACCTGTTCGAATCTGTGCGCGAAGCCTACGATAGCTCAACGCGTCGTGTAAGTACCGCGCTGCTGACCCGCATTATGAACATGGCGGCAGAAGATCATCAGCCACCGCTGGTGCGTGGTCGCCGCGTCAAGCTGAAATACGCCCACGCCGGGGGGTACAACCCGCCGATTGTGGTGATCCACGGCAACCAGGTGAAAGATCTGCCGGACTCCTATAAACGCTATCTGATGAACTACTTCCGCAAATCGCTGGAAGTCATGGGTACGCCAATTCGTATCCAGTTCAAAGAAGGGGAAAACCCGTTTGCTGACAAACGTAACACCCTGACGCCGAACCAGCTGCGTAAGCGTAAGCGCCTGATCAAGCACATCAAGAAAGGTAAGTAACCGTTCACTTAACCCGCCGCTGGCGGGTTTTTCGCTTCTGGCGGTGTATGATTGAGCCAGTGCGAAAGCGTCATTATCAGGAGTGCGTTATGGATCTTAAATGCCCGACATGCCACAACCCGCTGGAGCTGGTGGGAACACACGCTCACTGCTACGGCTGTGATAAAGATATTGAAGTGCAGGCGTCCTGCCCGGAGTGCCATCAGCCTCTGGAGGTGTTGAAAGCCTGTGGTGCGGTGGACTATTTTTGCCAGCACGGTCACGGGCTGATTTCGAAAAAGCGCGTGGAATTTACACCGCTTTAGGGCTTGCAGATACAGGCTTCACCTTCGCGCCACAGTTCGACAAACGACGGTGGCGCTTTGCTTTCTGGGATCAGCAATAGCATGTCTGGCTGCTGTGAAGTCCAGGTGATTTGCAATCGGTAAAAGCGCTGATCGCCGCGTCCCGGCGAATCGGTTTTCCCCGGCTGCTGCCCGAGCGGCAGCGCCTGGTGCAGGATGTCGACCAGACGCTGGCGCTGCTCCGCGCTGAGCTGGGCAATCACAATGCGCCGTGTGCCCGCGAGCTTCGGGATAAAAGCCAACCCGCCTTCACGGGCTAGCTCGACCACCGCATCGTCGGTTAATTCGGGTTCGTTCATCATAATACTCCGACATCTTTCCAGGCCTGTTCGATAGCCGCCGCCACCTGTTTACCGGAACGTTTCTCGCCATGCTTGATGGTCAGCTTCGCGAAGGCGGCAAAATCCGCATTTTGCGCCAGCGACTTATCGCAGACGGTATCGTACCAGGCGTAACCGGTTTTTTCCCACGCATAACCGCCAATTGCTGTTGCCGCCAGATAAAACGCGCGGTTAGGAATGCCGGAATTCAGATGGACGCCGCCGTTATCTTCCCGGGTTTTCACAAATGCATCCATATGCGCGGGCTGCGGATCTTTGCCGAGTAACTCATCATCATATGCGGTGCCGGGTTCAGACATTGAGCGTAAGCCCTTGCCGTTAATCCCTTTTGCCAGCAAGCCTTCACCGATGATCCAGTCCGCCTGTTCCGCTGTTTGCTGCTTGTGGTATTGCTTGACCAGCGAGCCGAACACATCCGATAACGACTCGTTCAGCGCCCCGGACTGCTCAAAGTAGATCAGCGCCGCTTCCGATTCTGTGACGCCGTGGCTAAGTTCATGCGCTACCACATCAATGGCGATGGTAAAACGGTTGAAAATTTCCCCGTCGCCATCGCCAAACACCATCTGCTGACCATTCCAGAACGCGTTCTGATATTCATGCCCGTAATGTACCGTGCCGCTCAGCACCAGACCCTGGTTATCCAGCGAGTTTCGTTTCCACGCTTTCCAGAAAAAATCATGCGTGACGCCGAGGTAATCATAAGCTTCATCAACCGCCACATCGCCATTTGACGGCTGACCTTCATAACGCACCTGTTCGCCCGGCAGTGTCTCTTTTTGTTGAGCATCATAAATGTCGCGTATCAGCTCGCCACGCGAAGTGGCCTGCGGCGCGCTGGGTTTCCCGTGGCTATGCGCCATCAGCGTTTGCACATGGGTTAACGTTTGTTGGGCGCAGCGCTTTTGCAGCTCGGAGCCCTGGTCAATGATGCGACGAAGGATATAGGGAGGAATAACGCTATGCAGCCGACGTGGGTCCATGTTGATCTCCTTGATAAATCATGAAAGAACAACAAAAAGTATAGGTTCGTTAAACCGACTGGTCGGACAAATTACGGGGTTTTACGCTTGCGGGGCTTTTTCGCCGGGATAATGCCGCTGACTTCGCTCTCGACCCAGCCATCATTGAGCCGGGTGGTCAGCTTATCGCCCGCTTTCACCTGTTTGGTTTGCTTGAGCACTTTGCCGTCTGTTGCGGTGGTCACGCTGTAACCGCGCGCCAGCGTCGCCAACGGGCTAACCGCTTCCAGGTGGGTAATCGCCGTGCCAAAACGCTCGCGCGTGTTGCTCAGCCGATCGCGAATATTCTGGGCAAGGCGATATTCAAGCTGCTGCACGCGCGTTTGCGCCCGGTGAATATGCGGCTGTGGGTTTTGTTGATTCAGACGTTGCAGAACACGTTGCTGGCGTGTCGAAGCGCGCTTCAACTGGTTATCCAGCGCGTGCTGCATCCGCTGCTGTAACCTGTCGAGCACCGTTTGCTGGCGCGCCAGGCGAAGCTGCGGATGTTGTTGTTGCAGGCGATGGTTAAGCTGCGCAAAGCGGCGGTTGCGGCCCGCGAGATAATAATCCATCGCCATTTCCAGGCGTTGCTGCATCGCTTGCACCTGGCGCAACAACTCAAGTTGGTTGCGGCTGACAATTTCCGCCGCGGCGGAAGGCGTTGGTGCGCGCAGGTCGGCGACAAAATCCGCGATAGTGACATCAGTTTCGTGGCCTACAGCGCTCACTACCGGAATGGCGCTTGCGAAAATGGCCCGCGCGACGCGCTCATCGTTGAAGCTCCATAAATCTTCCAGCGAACCGCCGCCGCGCCCGACGATTAACACGTTGCACTCCTGGCGGCTATTGGCAAGGGCGATGGCACGAACGATTTGTGCAGGCGCATCTTCACCCTGTACAGCGGTGGGATAAATCACCACCGGCAGTGACGGATCGCGACGTTTAAGAACATGCAGAATATCGTGCAGCGCCGCACCGGTTTTTGAAGTGATCACCCCAACGCAGTGGGCAGGCGAGGGCAGGGGGTGTTTGAATTGCTGATCGAAAAGCCCTTCGGCCGCGAGCTTGCTTTTAAGCTGCTCGTATTTCTGTTGCAGCAGGCCTTCGCCAGCAGGCTGCATACTTTCGACGATGATTTGATATTCACCGCGCGGCTCATAAAGCGTGATATTGGCACGCACCAGAACTTGTTGGCCGTGCTGCGGGCGAAAAGTGACGCGGCGGTTGCTGTTGCGAAACATCGCACAGCGCACCTGCGCGGTGTCATCTTTTAAAGTGAAGTACCAGTGACCCGAAGAGGGCTGGGTAAAATTGGAGATTTCGCCGCTGATCCATACTTGCCCCATTTCACGTTCCAGCAGTAATCGCACCGACTGGTTAAGGCGGCTGACTGTAAAAATGGAAGGAGTTTGGAACGATGACATGTGAGCTAGATCAAATTTTAAATCAGCAGGTTATTCGTTCGATAGTAACCCGATACGAGGCGATAGCAAGTATTTTTCTAAAAAAGTGTGGATGCAATCGGTTACGCTCTGTATAATGCCACGGCAATATTTAACCATCCAGGTCAGAGATATTGCCCATGCTACGTATCGCTAAAGAAGCCCTGACGTTTGACGACGTCCTCCTCGTTCCCGCCCATTCTACCGTTCTGCCGAATACTGCCGACTTGAGCACTCAGCTCACCAAATCCATTCGCCTGAACATTCCTATGCTCTCAGCGGCGATGGATACCGTGACGGAAGCGCGCCTGGCGATTGCCCTGGCACAAGAAGGCGGCATTGGCTTTATTCACAAAAACATGTCTATTGAACGCCAGGCGGAAGAAGTTCGCCGCGTGAAAAAACATGAATCCGGCGTGGTTAAAGATCCGCAAACTGTTCTGCCGACCACCACGCTGCGCGAAGTGAAAGAACTGACCGAGCGTAATGGTTTCGCCGGTTACCCGGTTGTAAACACCGACAACGAACTGGTTGGCATCATCACCGGTCGTGACGTGCGTTTCGTGACCGATCTGAACCAGCCAGTTAGCGTTTATATGACGCCGAAAGAGCGTCTGGTTACCGTGCGTGAAGGTGAATCCCGCGAAGTGGTTTTCGCGAAAATGCACGAAAAACGCGTTGAAAAAGCGCTGGTTGTCGATGACAGCTTCCACCTGCTCGGCATGATCACTGTTAAAGATTTCCAGAAAGCAGAACGTAAACCGAACGCCTGTAAAGATGAGCAGGGTCGTCTGCGCGTTGGCGCGGCGGTCGGTGCGGGCGCCGGTAACGAAGAGCGTGTTGATGCGCTGGTTGCCGCAGGCGTTGACGTGCTGCTGATTGACTCCTCCCATGGCCACTCCGAAGGCGTGTTGCAGCGCATTCGCGAAACGCGCGCTAAATACCCGGATCTGCAAATCATCGGCGGCAACGTCGCCACTGGCGCAGGTGCTCGCGCACTGGCCGAAGCGGGCGTAAGCGCGGTGAAAGTTGGTATCGGCCCTGGCTCCATTTGTACTACCCGTATCGTAACTGGTGTGGGCGTTCCGCAAATCACCGCTGTCTCTGACGCGGTTGAAGCGCTGGAAGGCCTGGGCATTCCGGTTATCGCTGATGGTGGCATTCGTTTCTCTGGTGATATCGCGAAAGCGATCGCCGCTGGCGCAAGCGCGGTGATGGTTGGCTCTATGCTGGCAGGCACCGAAGAATCTCCGGGCGAAATCGAACTCTTCCAGGGCCGTTCTTACAAATCTTATCGTGGCATGGGTTCGCTGGGCGCGATGTCCAAAGGCTCTTCCGACCGCTACTTCCAGACCGATAACGCCGCCGACAAACTGGTGCCGGAAGGTATCGAAGGGCGTGTGGCGTATAAAGGCCGCCTGAAAGAGATCATTCACCAGCAGATGGGCGGCCTGCGTTCCTGTATGGGTCTGACTGGCTGTGGTACTATCGACGCCCTGCGCACTAAAGCGGAGTTTGTGCGTATTAGTGGTGCGGGCATCCAGGAAAGTCACGTTCACGACGTGACCATCACCAAGGAATCCCCGAACTACCGCATGGGTTCTTAATGATTTTCGCGCCCGGTTTTTACCGGGCGCTGACCTTTCGCCTTTTGCCTCGGAACAAACGTCAATGACGGACAATATTCATAAACATCGTATTCTCATCCTCGACTTTGGCTCGCAATACACACAACTGGTCGCACGTCGCGTGCGTGAACTGGGCGTCTATTGTGAACTGTGGGCGTGGGATGTCACCGAAGCGCAGATCCGCGGCTTCAATCCAAGCGGCATCATCCTTTCCGGTGGCCCGGAAAGCACCACAGAAGATAACAGCCCCCGCGCGCCGCAATATGTTTTCGAAGCCGGTGTTCCGGTGCTGGGTGTGTGCTACGGCATGCAGACCATGGCGATGCAACTCGGCGGCCACGTTGAAGGTTCCAACGAGCGCGAATTTGGTTACGCGCAGGTTGAAGTACAGACCGACAGCGCGCTGATCCGCGGTATTGAAGATTCCCTGACCGCAGAAGGCAAAGCGCTGCTGGATGTATGGATGAGCCACGGCGATAAAGTGACGGCGATCCCGTCCGACTTCGTGACCGTTGCCAGTACCGAAACCTGCCCGTTCGCGATCATGGCGAATGAAGAAAAACGCTTCTATGGTGTGCAGTTCCACCCGGAAGTGACGCACACCCGCCAGGGTTTGCGCCTGCTGGAGCGTTTTGTGCGTGATATCTGCCAGTGCGAAGCGCTGTGGACACCGGCCAAAATCATTGATGACGCCGTTGAACGCATCCGCCAGCAAGTGGGTGGCGATAAAGTCATTCTCGGCCTTTCCGGCGGTGTTGATTCTTCCGTTACCGCGATGCTCCTGCACCGCGCAATCGGTAAAAACCTGACCTGTGTCTTCGTCGACAATGGCCTGCTGCGCCTGAACGAAGCTGAGCAGGTGTTGGATATGTTCGGCGACCATTTCGGCCTGAACATTGTTCACGTTCCGGCAGAAGAGCGCTTCCTGAGCGCGCTGGCGGGCGAGAACGATCCAGAAGCGAAACGTAAAATCATCGGCCGCGTGTTCGTTGAAGTGTTCGACGAAGAAGCCCTGAAACTGGAAGATGTGAAATGGCTGGCGCAGGGTACGATTTACCCGGACGTTATCGAATCTGCTGCTTCCGCCACCGGCAAAGCGCACGTCATCAAGTCTCACCATAATGTCGGCGGCCTGCCGAAAGAGATGAAGATGGGCCTGGTTGAGCCGCTGAAAGAGCTGTTCAAAGATGAAGTGCGTAAAATCGGTCTGGAACTCGGCCTGCCGTACGACATGCTGTACCGCCACCCGTTCCCAGGCCCAGGCCTTGGCGTTCGCGTGCTGGGCGAAGTGAAGAAAGAGTACTGCGACCTGCTGCGTCGTGCCGACGCCATCTTTATTGAAGAGCTGCATAAAGCCGATCTCTACAACAAAGTGAGCCAGGCGTTCACCGTCTTCCTGCCCGTTCGCTCCGTTGGCGTGATGGGCGACGGTCGTAAATATGATTGGGTTGTCTCTCTGCGCGCAGTGGAAACCATCGACTTTATGACCGCGCATTGGGCACACCTGCCGTATGATTTCCTCGGTCGCGTCTCCAACCGCATCATCAACGAAGTTAATGGCATTTCCCGTGTCGTGTATGACATCAGTGGCAAGCCGCCAGCAACGATTGAGTGGGAATAAGATTCCTGCCAGTTGAATAAAACGAAACCCGCGAAAGCGGGTTTTTTTATGACATTGCCCCAGCGCTAAACCCGACGTTACGGTAAATACACACAAAAAAATGTTCGTCCGATTTTCGGTTGTGAGGGTTCAGTTGGATGCCCTAGATTCATCCTGGTCACCACATAAGGAGAAAATCATGGATTTCACTGAACTTCATCATCAAAACAAACCGTTACTTATCGCAAATGTCTGGGATGCTGGCAGCGCGCGTGCAGCGCAGCGGTCGGGCTATCAGGCTTTGGGAACATCAAGTGCAGCGATTGCCGCGATGTTAGGTTATGAAGACGGCGAAGCTATGTCATTTGATGAGCTGTTCTACATTGTTACCCGTATTAAATCAGCCACTTGCCTGCCATTAAGTGTTGATGTTGAAGCTGGCTTTGGTGAGACGGCAAACGAAATGACCACGAATCTTAAACGTCTCGCCCAGCTTGGCGTTGTGGGTGTCAACCTTGAGGATAGCCGCGTTGTTAATGGTGTAAGACAACTCGATAATGCCGTGACATTTGCCAGCAGATTAAAAGAGATTCGTAAGCAGCTGGCTGATGAGAATTATCCATTGTTTATTAATGTTCGCACCGATACGTTTCTTCTTAATCATCAACAGGCATTGCAGGAAACACTGTTACGTGGTCGATTATATGAGCAATCTGGCGCCGACGGCCTTTTTGTTCCCTGCCTGACGGCTGAAAACGATATTGAGACCCTGTCCCGGGAGATTAATTTGCCGCTAAACATCATGTGCATGCCCGATCTTCCGAGGTTCGACAGACTAGGACAATTAGGTGTGAATCGAATTTCTATGGGTAATTTTGTTCATTCGGCTCTTCAATTGAAGCTTGAAAATATCATGCAAACTATCCAGTCGCAGCAGTCCTTTGCCGGAGTAGTTGGTTAATGAAAGTTCTTGATAATGACCAATGCAATGTCTGGTACCAGGCACTTCTTGAGCGTGATTCGGAGTACACGGGGGTGTTTTTTGTTGGTGTTAAAACGACCGGCGTATTTTGTATTTCTGTCTGCCGGGCGCGAAAACCGAAGCGCGAAAATGTTGAGTTTTATAAAGACGTTAAATCTGCTCTGGATGCAGGGTTTCGCCCTTGTAAGGTTTGCAAACCAACGGAAAATGCCCATAGCGCCCCGCTTTTCATTGAGCAAGCGCTTGAACTGGTGCGTGCCAATCCTAAAGCACGCATAAGTGATACCGAGCTTCGTAAGCAAAGCATCAGCCCCGAGCGGGTGCGGCGCTGGTTTCTACAACATCACGGTATTACCTTCCAGGCTTTTCAACGCATGCAGCGGGTGAATATCGCACTTCAGGAGCTGAAAGGAGGGCGTTCCGCCACCGAGGTTGCTTTTGATAGCGGCTACGAATCATTAAGCGGTTTTGGCTATACCTATAAACGGATTACGGGAGCAGCCCCGACTGAACAACGCGATGTGATCATGATTCACCGTTTTACCACGCCGCTTGGCCCCATGTTTGTTTGCGCAACCGAACGTGGCGTTTGCCTGCTGGAATTTACCGACCGTCGCATGCTGGAAACCGAATTTCGCGATCTCCAGCGTTTACTCAAAGCGCGAATCATGTCCGGGCAAAATAGTCATACCCGGCAAGCGGAAAATGAGATGAGCGAGTATTTTTCCGGGACGCGCCAGCAGTTTGACCTTCAACTTGATACGCCTGGCAGTGATTTTCAGCAGGCGGTCTGGCAGGGACTGCGTGCGATTCCTTATGGTCAAACATCGCACTATCAAGCACTTGCTGGGCAAATCGAAAAGCCCAATGCCGTAAGAGCCGTCGCCGCTGCAAATGGTGCAAATCGAGTGGCAATCGTCATTCCTTGCCATCGGATTATCGGCAAAGACGGCACGATGACCGGCTATGGCGGCGGTGTCGCGCGCAAGGAGTGGCTTATTAAGCATGAACAAACAATGTGTCATGATGCCGACCAAAAACAAAAGTAAGTAAGCCGGGAGCACAATATTTCTATCGATCACTATGTGACAGAAATAATGAATCGACGCGCTGTGGCGAAATGAAAGTAACGAAACCGATAATGCCATGAGCCCCGGCTTTATTAATGTTTGCATAACGACACTAGGCCCGTGTAATCACGAGCCTTTTTCCGGGTATTATTCAAATCTCAGTTCATTCTCATCATCACGTTTTCTTTCTTCTTCTCGTTCAGCTTCGATCCGCTGCAAAATCGTCACTATGGTTTTGGCCGCTGCTTCTGCAATCCGCTTATCGTGATGGTCTGCTAAGGTTTCGAAGATTTTTACCCTCGTTTGCAGTACTTCAGAGCGAGGGCCAGACCATGACATGGGCTCAATTTGGTGTGCGTACATTTGCAAAATTTGCCCGACGTCAGGGGCTTCTTCCAAAAAATGCAGCGCTTTCGGATTTAACGTTAGAGAGCCCTCATTCCCAGCGTTTACCCATAAAGGAATACCGCTGGCAATGACCTGCCAGGCATCAGATATCGCTTGTTTCTGGCACCAACGAATGAGGATCTCTACATCTATATCTGCCAGAGGAAGGTTTTTTTGATCCTCGTTTTGAATGAACAATTTGCGTTTTCGTTGTGACTTTTCATCACCGGAGAATATTCGTTGCAGAAATGCTTCCGGCATTTTTGCAGCGGTCGCCTGGAAGGTACGCTCGAAGTCATGTGCGTATCCGTAGTGTGTGTCGATGTAGGCGAAAATGGCGTCAAGCCATGAAACTTTTTCTTGCTCGTTACCCTGAAAGGACAGCACTGCGTCTATCACTATCTCAATGTTGTAATCCTGCTCTCGTCCAGCTTGTTGTAAGCGCTGAGCAGCAGCTAATAAGCCGATACGACGTAATTCCGCTCCAAGGACATCTTTATTGGGATCTTTATTATGAAGTTTCATCGCGAGCCCATCCAAAACGAAGCTCGCTCCTAAATCCTTTTCAAGTAATCGCTCTGCAAGCGTAATGATTTGATTTTGCGAGAGCGAATAAGATTCTCTCCACAGCATTCTTTCATACAACCAACCACTGACGTCCTCATAATTCAATGCTTGCATGCAGCGTTGGAATGCATTGTTGTCAAAGTATTGTTCAGGTTGTAACCCAACCAAAATAGCCCGAAGCTGACTACTTTCCAGACATTGATCTAAGAGTTCTTCCGCCATTGGGCGAGCTTGCAGAGTAAGTTGTTCGATAAAGCCACATAGCAAGGCGATGTTAAAACTGGAGTAACCCAAGGTATGCAGGAACGTAACCAACTCTTCCCAGGTTGCCTTAGGATCATGGGAACCTTTTGCTAAACCTTTGCCAAACGCTTCTCGGTGGGGCATTCCTTTTGGTGAAAACAGATCTGCTCCCAGCATCGATACCGGATTACCAGAGCAAGCATAAGCTTCACCTAACTCTTCAGCTTTTGCCGCTAATCTTTCTTTTACAAGACGATGTCGTTCGCCCGCGTCGCCATCAAATTCGCCATCCATTACCCAATGTGCATGCCCATCTCCAAGAACAAATGCTTTAATATTGTCCATCAGATCTGTTGGCGTGAGCTCAGCTGCAAGCGCAACCAGGTCGACTGGAGGTTGCGGTACACTTCCATCGGCCTGCTTATCGTTGTAGTCATATTGGATAATTAAACGAACGGCGCTCCATCCTTCGATCCACGTTTGACTGCGGTTTAAGGTCCTTGCTGCTTCTACTAATTTTTCCCGGATCGCCTGATGACGCCATAGTGAGCGGAATTTTTTAGCAAAAACCGATCTCGCCCTGGTTGCCAGTTCGACATGACTATTAAGCCCAATAGCAACCGCGAGATCGATAAACTGATGCCGCCAGGCGACGAGTTCCTCTTTATTGGGTTCATAACCATAATCTCGTGGGCGAGCGCCAAAATCATGCATCACCGCCCCATGCCAGGGGGGTCCATCTAAGGCGGAAGAAAGCATACGTAAACCAAGCGATTGTCTCTTGGGATCACTGGATAACAATGTGTCCTTAACCATCGATAATCGTTGCGTCAAAGAAGCACGCGTACCGGACAAATAAGGCTGAAATAAACCGAGGATTTTAGTGTGTGATGACTCAAAATTATTCGATTCATCCTCAAAATCAGCCATCCGGAGAAGAAGAGAAACACACCTGTTGAACATGTCAGCGTCATAAGCAATTAACTCAAGAAGATTAAGTATTGTTACTCGGCAAGGGCTATAAGCCGGCTTTATTCCGCAAAAGGCGGCGGCGCTTATTACCTCATCAATTCTTTTGAGAACTGCATTCGGCACAACAGGAGCAATGTATTCAAGAATACGCAGTTCTCGATCCTCAAGATCGAGAAGGTTATAGAGGAAACCACCCTCAGTAAGCCATGCTTCGGCAATGTTTTGCGCTACCGGATGCTCATGCAAATATCCCAATCGGTGAGCAAACGACATCAGAAGCCTTTCACTGCCCGGCGCCTCAAATGTATTTTGTAGCATCTCTATGGGGATGTTGGTCAGCGCTCCGCTTGCCAATCTATTCGCTATTGCATGAGGAAGAATCGCTCGCCAGTGCGCGCGTTTTTGGGCAATGTGACGCGCGATAAGTGTGCCAACAGAACGAAATAACTGCGTTCGTGTTATCTCGCATAGAGAGGCGAGAACGGCTAACTCATCAATCTCTGTTTTTGAAGAATCATCGGAAAACGAATAGACGAGTGAAAGCGATTCTGCATGCGCTCGCAGATTTTCATCAGGTTGGTTCCTTTGCTCAAACAAGCGATCAAACAACTGGTTATCTGAAAGGTGAGCGAGTGATTCTCCCACTTCAACCCTTTCAGCCACAGCAAGGGAAATCCGGGCGTTACCATCAGCGAAATCCGCTATTTTTTTTGCATTCAACTGACCTATTTTCGGAAAGCGGCGCAGCAATAATGTTTCGGCCATTTCAGCATGTGCCGCTTCGATATGAATCACGTCAGTCTGCTGGGGTTTGTCATCTCTGATGTCATATTCGACGGTGATTAAAGAAACTTGTGATCGTTGCGAGACTAAACGTGAGGCCAGTTGAGCGTGTAGATCTGAAGGGCAGTTGTCGAGCACCATAATGGCGCGTCTGCTTTCAGCCAGAAGCGTTTCCAGCATCGATGTTGCAGAAGGCGAAGGCCCTTCACCGACATCGGCATAAATAGCGACAGTTTTGTCGAGTGCTTCAGCACCAAACTCCTCTTCGAAAAGAGACTGGACTATTCGGGTTTTCCCTGTACCTGATAACCCTGCGATACGAATCGCTTTGCGTGTCGATCTGACCAGCTCACGAATGTGTGGAATGGCCTCTTTAAGTCCTGACCGGATGCCTGAAGGCATCGTGACTGAAACGCCTGGCGCGAGGATTAATGTATCGTCAGCACCGAGAGGAGGGTTGCTCCATGCGCCAAACGGTCTCCAGCCTGAGTGGCTCAACCCCAGCACACTGCGCACCCACAGCATCACTGCGGGGTGCTGCCTTAACCATTGATGTAACTTTGAGGGATCAAAGAAATCTAAATGAAGGTTGTGACCGTTTGGATCACTCTTCACTGCTTCACGCATTGCCTGTAAGCGGGATTTTCTCATGGGCGGAGAACAATCATCTTCAAGGCTTACGATGACGTAGCTTCCACCCGTTGCGGCGAGTTCGGCGAGAGTGGCTGACAATATCCCTTTGGGACACATCTCTTTTTTAATTGATGAGGCCTTCATGGAATGCTTTTTGGCTTGAAAAACGGTATTCGGCTTGACGATAAACCCAGTTTTGAAATCTGCGTTGGCAACATTTACCAAAATATCGATTCCGTCGTCTGGTGCGGTAATTGAACCACCCCAAAAAACCTGCGCGGGGCTTTCTCCGACAGATGCTAATTCGGCTTCAGCCAGGCGAGCAATCAGCTCTTCTAACTGCTCATCGGAAAGCTGTCGCAACTTTTCCTTTTCCAAATCAAAAATGTTCACCCACGCTCCTTGCCGAAATTAACTGCGATGATGGCATGAATATACACCCAGTGGTTGAGGCATTCATATTTATGATAAAGACATGAGTCATTTCCGCGCGTTACAGATGACGCCCCGCCTTTTTACGGCTACGCTTTTACTGCCTAAAACCTCACTCAACAAGACAATCGCCATGTTTAAACGCCTCCTTTCTGCTATCACCAGCAAAAATTCACCTGAACCTGAAAGCCCCGCAACCGAGCCCCAGCAAAACGAAGCGTTGATCGTCGCGTATGACGCGTACGGGCGCGAGATGCATATCACCCGCAGCGAATGGCGTGAAAAAGTGTTCCTGCCTTCGTTACAGGAAAAGTGGCACGATGCCGCCGAACTTTATGATGCGATCCTTTCTGGTCTGAACGATGGCTTTGTCGCCGATCTGATCCCCGCGGCGGAGCGGTTGGTCGAAATCGATGACATCCCGGAACGCAGCCACACCGCGCAGGGCATTGTGTTGATGGAAAACGGTCAGCTAGATGCGGCGGAAAATTCGCTGCGTGCCGGTATCGGTAAAGTCGGAGCGACGGGCACGTTGCTGACCAATCTGGCGAAAGTATTTGCCGGGCGCGGGGAAGACGATCGTGCGGACGAAATTTTGTGGCAGGCTGTGCAGGCGGATCCCAATCAGGACAACGGCTTGCTGTGGTGGGCGACGATTGCGCGTGAGCGCGGCGGCGAGGCCGGTTACCTGGCAGCGTTGAACACCGCTTCGGCATTGCCCGGCAGTTGGCGGGCGCAATTATGGTTAGCACGTCATCATCTGGAAAATAAAGAGGTTGCGGCGGCGCGTGCCTTATATGAACAGGTGCTGGCAGGTGGCAAGTACGACGGCGGCGCGCTGATGATGATTTCCGGCGATCTTGGCAACAATGGCGAGATCGCGCTGATCGGCGAATTGATCGCCCCCGTTTATGACGAACACAAACACGATCCGATGGCCGGCCTCAATTTGCTGCGGGCCTGGCAGGCGCTCGGCAATGTAGAAGAGGGCGAAAAACTGCTCGCGCGCCTCTACGCGCTGGGTTACGCGCCGCTGAAACAGCCTCTTGATGAGTTCGCGAAGGCTTTTCAGCAGATGCGTCAGCAGGAAGCGCAGGCGGTGCCTGCCGATCCGCAGCAGTTGCAAGTCAGTACGCTGGCATTGACCCAACCGATTTGGCACTACGGTTTGGCCAGCGCCGACTGGTTGTTCACCCATAAACCGGAAGGTGCACCGCAAGTCGGTTTCTTCGCGCTGTCTAAGATTTCCAATGGTATTGAGCGCACTGAATCGCAACGTGAAGATGATATCGGGCGGTTGACGCGCGCCATTCCGCTCTATTTTGCCGAAGCGGTGCATTACTGGAGCGATTACGCAAGCTGCTGCTATGTGCAGGTGGTCGAAGGCGGCGGTCCGGTTGTTTTAGGTGGCGAACTGGATGGCAATGACCTGTTCACCATTGTACCGCCGACCATGAAGTATTTTGTCACCGGTGAAATGGGCTATACCGGCGAAGGCGACGTGCGGGAATGGCAGATATCACTCAGCCTCTGGAACTGCATCACCCGCGAAAAACAGGCGACCGAAAGCGCTCGCGTCGCGCAACCGGAACTCGGCGCGTTAATTCTGGGCCTTGAGCAACGACTACTCGCGCATGTCGGCGAACAACGTGAACAGCCGCAGGATGCGTTCTACCTGCGTCCTTCCACGGAAGCGATGGACATTTACCTGAGTGAGCTGGGCCAGGCGTTCACCCTGACGCTGGTCGCCAATGAAAAATTGCCGCGCTCGGCGATTTGGGGCGAACGGGCAATGCTCGACTGGCCGCTGCATATGGCATTGCAATGGCCGCAGACGGAAGTGTCAAAGCTGATGTATCTTTCGGGGCTTGGCAAAGCGTTCGATTACAAATCCGACGTGCTGGCGGAGTACCAACAACGCAGTCTGGAGCTGCTGCGCGATGCCGAAACAACCCAAAGTGTGGCGGCAAAACTCGCGCCGCTGGTGTGGAAGATTTTCGGCATGACGGATGAATTCAACGCGCATCGGCAGAACTTGCCCGCAGAAGCGAACGACGCGTATCTCGCCTGGCTGGCGCGCGTTGCTGAAAAATAATCCCAGGTGATGTTATCGAAATCGTCAGCCAACGCGTCTGTGTTGCTGACGATTTTTCTTTTTGGCGTGCTGACTTTTTTCAGGCGTACAAAAAAACCACGCTAGTTAGCGTGTCAATAAAATCGAAGAAAATCTTAGCGTTGTGCGGTGGGATCGATAGTTTGACTGATAGGTTGCAGTTGGTTTTTTTCCTGGTGATGGTACCAGGCACCAATAGAGGAATAGACGAAACGGCCGAAGAAAAAGAGGAAACTGATAAGAAGTACGATACGGGTCATGCGACTGTCAAATCGATGTCGTTTTCGCATACTGGTTGCCTGACTCACAATGGTTCCTTTAGGAATACCCGATCAACGGGCGACTCGGACATTAAGGCACACTCTTTCGAGAAGATCAATTAAGCCTGGTGCAAAAACGCATTGAATAAAATATCAGCAAGATTTATATAAGATAAATTAAATATTTATCTACAAAATAAAAAACGATGAGATCAGATTAAATCAGGGAAATAAAAAGGTGTCGAAGAAGGTTTTTTGATGTAGATCAATTGTCCGTTACTGTTCACATCTAGAATTCCACATCGCCCGCGTACTGGCACTTATCGTGCCCCGCACAGTCAGGTCGGATGCCTGCCTGAAACACCTACCGGGATCCGGGTATGTTTGTCGAGCATCTATGTCATTTATAAATAAGTACAATTACTACAAAGACAAATGGTGGGCTTTGCCGCTCATCGTGACGCCTGTTTTGTATCCACTGTTTAGCATGGCTAATACGTTTACCCTTATTTCCGGGCAGGAAGTCATTCTTTATTACCTGCCGATGGCGTTATTGATTGCCATGATGATGTTTTATGGCTGGGTGGCGTTGCCGGGCATTGTTATTGCGCTGATTTGCCATTACAGCTCCGCCGGGCCGCTGGGTGTGATGGTGAAAAGCCTGCATCTGCTGTTTCCTGTATTACTCAGTTGGCTGGGTTATCGCATTTTTGTCACGCGGCGGCATAAAGTGGCGTATGGCACGGCGGAACTGGTTTCCCAGCGCGTCTTCTGGCAGGTGCTTTGTCCCGCCTCCATCTATCTGATCATCCTTGAACTCGGCGTCTGGCTGAATTTTTACGATCGCCCGGTAAGCGAAAGCGGGGCGATGGCGTTCAATGTTCCGATGCTCATCAACTATCAGGGGCTGCTGGTGGGTTCTATCACCGGCGTTCCTTTTAGTTATTTATTGATACGGATTATTCGCCACCCGCGCTATGCGCTCTCGTGGTTCTCGCAGTTGCGCCAGGAAGTGGACCGCAAAGTCACGCGCACCGAGATGGTGGTCTGGCTTGGCATTATCACCATCATCCTGCTGCTATTGCTGCGACCGCTGAATAAAAACAGCACCATTTTCAGTACTAACTACACGCTCTCTCTGCTGCTGCCAGTAATGCTGTGGGGGTCGATGCGTTACGGCTTCCGCTTTATGTCGTTTATCTGGACGCCGATTCTGATCGTCTCCATTCACTTTTTTTACCGTTATTTGCCGCTTTTCCCCGCGTGGGATGTGCAACTGGCAATAGCTTCCTCAAGCTATCTGGTGTTCTCGTTTATCATTCTGGCGATGGCAGTAATGGCGACCCGGCAGCGGCTGGTGCACGATCGCGCCCGTCGGCTGGCGTTTATCGATCCTGTCGCCAATATGCCGAACCTGCGCGCGCTGAGCCGGGCGTTGGCTGATGCGCCCTGGTCGGTGCTCTGCTTTTTACGCATACCGGAACTGGAACTGTTAGGGCGAAATTACGGTGTTTTACTGCGCATTCAGTACAAACAACGCATGGCAAGCTGGCTCAAACCTTTGCTGTCGCCGGAAGAGAGCGTGTATCAGCTTTCCGGTCACGATCTGGTGATTCGGCTGAACACGCAGTCTCACCAGACGCGCATTGAAGAACTGGATGCGCGCGTGAAACAGTTCCGCTTTGTCTGGGACGACATGCCGCTGCAACCGCAGGTCGGGCTAAGTTATTGCTATGTGCGCTCGCCGGTTAAACATCTCTACTTGCTGCTGGGCGAAATGAGCACCATTGCGGATCTCTCACTTGCAACCAACCACCCGGAAAACCTGCAAAACCGGGGCGCGGCGAATTTACAGCGCAGCCTGAAAAGCAAAGTGGATGTGATGAACCGCCTGCAACTGGCGCTGGAGCAAGACCATTTTGAATTGATGGCGCAGCTGATTTACGGGGTGCGCGGCGATGACTACTACGAGATCCTGCTGCGCATGCGCGAAGAGAATGGCGCCAGTATCAGCCCGGACGAGTTTTTGCCGGTGGCGCATGAGTTTGGTTTGTCATCGCGCATCGATATGTGGGTTATCGAACATGTGTTGGGGTTTATGGCGCAACACCGCGAGGCGTTACCGGCCCAGCGTTTTTCCATTAACCTCTCCCCGGCATCGATTTGTCGCACGCATTTCGCCCAGGAAGTGCGCCGCTTATTGGACAAATACGCGGTCGAAGCCTGGCAATTAATTTTCGAAATCACGGAAAGCAACACTCTGACCAACTTGCAGCAGGCAAACCACACGCTGGCACAATTGCAACAGATGGGTTGCCGGGTGGCGATTGATGACTTTGGCACCGGTTATGCCAGCTATGCACGGTTAAAAACCGTGAATGCCGATATCCTGAAAATCGATGGCAGCTTTATTCGCAATATTGTTTCTAACAGCCTGGATTACCAGATTGTGGCGTCGATTTGCCATCTGGCGCGAATGAAGAAAATGCTGGTGGTGGCGGAATATGTTGAAAGTGAAGAGATACGCAGCGCGGCGATCGCGCTGGGTATCGATTATTTGCAGGGCTATCTGATTGGTAAGCCTGCGCCGTTAGAGCGGCTCGTCGCGCAGGCGTAATTCAACGCGTGGCGGATCAGGCCGCTACGTCCGGGGATTGCTCTTCTTCGATTTTCAATCGCCAGCCGGTAACCGCTTCCCAGTATTCCTGCTCTTTTTCCAGATCCAGCAACACCAGCGCGTTCTGGCTAAACCAGTCGTGCGGGAAGCTGAGCGTCCAGTGGTTGTCATCGGTTTTCAGGCGCAGCGTCGGCGGCGTGGTGGTCGCCTGGCGCTGGTTATTCAGCAACACGCCCAAACGTAGAATCTGCACCAGCGGCAAGAACTGCTTCTTTTTAAACAGCGTAAACCGCGGGATCTCATCGAGCTTGATAGCCTTACGATGGTAACGTACTAAGGTTGCCATCATCAGTTGCTGCTCCTGATTAAAACCGGGCAAATCGCTGTTTTGCAGAATATACGCCGAATGGCGGTGCATCCCGCTGTGGTTAATGTTCAACCCCACTTCGTGCAGCATCGCTGCCCATTTGAGCAGCGCCGCCAATTGCGGATTACTCAGCTTGGGGTTTTGCGCTTGCCACTGATCGTACATCAGCGTGGTGGTTTCCAGTACGCGACGCGCCTGTTCGCGGTCGATGTTGTACTGGCTGGCCAGGCTTTGCGCGGTGCGGCTGCGAATGTCCTGATGGCGGAAACGGCCTTCCATTTCGTACAGCACGCCTTCGCGCAATGCACCGTCGGAAAGACGCAGCTCGCGAATCGCCAGTGCATCGAACACGCCGCAAAGGATAGCCAAACCCGGCACAAACACCGCTTTGCGTTCCTCGGAAAGTCCTGGCAGGCTCAGTTCGCTGAAGCTTTTGTACTTCAGCACTTCTGCGACCAGTTTTTCCAGCCGATCCGGGGTGATAAGGCCATCTTTCTCGCCGGAGGCGATCAGCACTTCATACACCGCTTTGATACTGCCGGAGGCGCCCATCGCCACGTTCCAGCCCTGAATGCGGAACTGCCAGGCAAGGGACTCCAGCTTTTGCGTCGCCGCCATGCGCGCACGGCGGAAGTTTTCGCCGTTGATGGTGTCGCCCATAAAGTACATCTGCGCGAAGCTGACGCAGCCCATACGGCGGCTTTCAACCAGCTTCGGTTCGAAATCTTCGCCGATCACCAGTTCCGTTGAACCGCCGCCGATATCAATCACCAGCTTGCGGCCTTTTTCCGGCTGCGTGTGTTCCACGCCCATAAAAATCAGGCGCGCTTCCTCATTGCCAGGAATGATTTCAATCGGATAGGGGATCACTTTTTCTGCGCGTTTGAGAAACTCTGGCGCGTTTAACGCCTGGCGCAGCGTGTGTGTCCCCACAATGCACACGCTTGATGGCTCAAAGCCTTGCAGCCGCTCGGCGAAAAGCGACAGGCAAGCCAGCCCGCGTTCCATCGCCTCTTCACTCAGCATATTGTTGCTGTCCAACCCATCAGCCAGGTGGACGCGTTGCTTAAGACGGCCGATGATTTGCATCGCCCCGTCGACCACACGTGCAATCACCATGTGGAAACTATTGGAACCCAGGTCGACCGCGGCAAACTCTTCCGGTCGTGGCATCTTTTCTTGTATCGGCATAGATTAATCGGGTTGTTCGAGTGATTTGATGTAGTCGTAAATCGCCAGTTGCGCCCGCACTTTACGGCGATTGCCGCGCGGCACATAACGATTGCTCAGTTCTTTATCGATGTATCGGGCCTTCACGGTATCACTGAACAGCAGCTCAATGATATCCAGAACGCGCTGTTTAAGCCGCGGATCAAGCAGTGGGGCCGCCACTTCGATACGGTAATCAATATTTCGCGTCATCCAGTCAGCGGACGAGAGATAGACTCGCTTGTCGCCGCCGTTCTCAAAAATATAGATGCGATCGTGCTCAAGATAACGGTCAACGATGCTGATGACGCGAATATTTTCACTGATGCCTTCTAAATCCGGGATCAGCGAGCACATGCCGCGCACCAGCAGATTCACCGGCACGCCGGAACTGGAGGCGGCGTACAGGCGATCCACCAGGCTTTTATCCACGAGGTTGTTCAGCTTCAGCGTAATGCCGGATGGCTGACCGTTTTGCGCGTTGGCAATCTCGGCATCGATCATGTCATACAGCAAACGACGCGAGTTTTGCGGTGACACCAGCAGGTATTCGAAATTCACCGGGCGATAGGGGTTTTCGATAAAGTTGAACACCCGGCGCACTTCATTGGTGATGCGCGCATCGGCGGTAATCAGCGAATAGTCGGTGTAGATCCGCGCGGTTTTCTCGTTGAAGTTGCCGGTACCAATGTGCGCGTAGCGCACGATTTCCTCGCCTTCCATGCGTGAGATGAGGAACAGCTTGGCGTGAATTTTCAAACCTGGCGCGGAGAAGATCACTTGCGCACCAGCTTCTGTCAGCCGTTTCGCCCAGTGAATATTGGCTTCTTCATCAAAGCGCGCCTGCAACTCCACCACCACGGTGACTTTTTTGCCATTGTGCGCGGCGTGGATCATCGAATCGATAATGCGCGAATCTTTCGCCACGCGGTAAATATTGATTTTGATGGCCAGCACGTTCGGGTCGAACGATGCCTGTCGTAGCAATTCAAGGACATGCTCGAATGTGTGATATGGGTAGTAGAGCAGCACATCGCGTTCGCGGATGGCGTCGAAACCGTTGCGGAATTTATCAAACCAAACGTGGCGCAAACGCGGCAGCGGCTTGTTGACCAGGTTGGCTTTGCCGACATTCGGGAAGCCGATAAAGTCTTTGAAGTTATGGTAACGCCCGCCGGGAATGATCGAGTCGTAGCGGGAGATGGTCAGCTTTTCGCGCAGCATTTCGACCATCGCGTCCGGCATATCGCGCTGGTAAACAAAACGCACCGGCTCGGCGGTCAAACGCTGTTTCAGGCTTGATGACATCAGCTCCATCAGGCTCGATTCCATCTCGTGCACCAGATCATATTCGGCGTCACGGGTCATTTTCATCGAGTAGGCGTTCAGCGTGTCGTAATCAAAGAAGCCTTTGAAGATATCATCCAGGCAGTAACGCAGAATGTTATCCAGCAGGATCATTGGCTTGCGGCGGCGCGGTGTTTCCGGTGGCAGGTTGACGAAGCGCGGCACTTTGTCCGATGGGATCTCAAGCAGGGCGTAACGCGTATCGTCGCCGCGAATGATTTCCACCGCCAGATAGGTGTAATCATCTTTTAAGAAACGCACCAGGTTGGTTTCGCGGTTAATCAATGTCGGCGTGATGTGCTGGCGAAGATATTGTTTGAAGTAGCTACGCAGCCAGCTTTGTTGATTCTGGGAAAGCTGGCGTTCGTTAATCAGAAAGATTTGATTACGCGCCATCTCCAGCAGCAGATCGTTATACAGACCGTCGAACTCCTGATCGGCCTTCAGTACGCGAGACTGAATTTTTCCCAGCAGATGACGTGAATTGGTGGCAACACCTTGCTCTTCGCTGATGATCAGCCGACGTTTAAGTTCCGCGAAACGGACTTTGTAGAATTCATCAAGGTTATTGGAATAGATCCCCAAAAAACGCATACGTTCGATAAGAGGATTACTCTTGTCCGCCGCTTCTTGTAAAACGCGTTCGTTAAAGCACAACCAGCTTAGTTCTTTTTCGAGATATAACTTTTCCTGACCCATTCCTGTTTACACTCCGGTTCTATCTCGGGGCACGGCAAATCCCTCTCGCGCTCGCAGTACCCCGACTTACAGGTGAACGTTGCTGGCGTTCCTTCGTAAAACACAATTGATTATGGCGAGCTTTGCTATGAGATGTCCAACTATGACAAAAAAGTATGACAGTAATCTGTTTTATTGCCTGGCGGGATGAAAATACGCGAAAGATGAGGGAAAGTTTGTCCGGGGCGCGATGCTTACCGGGCCTACAAAACCCTGTAGGCCGGATAAAGCACCAGCCGCCATCCGACAAGAAAGATAAAACGCTGTACTTATGATTCGTCGGCGGCATAGCCTTCGGGGGGTAAACAAACCCCATCCAGCCAGGCGCTGTTCTCTTTCATGGTCAAGCGACCTTCAACAAACCAACTCACCACCAGCGGGTAAATGGCGTGTTCCTGCGCCTGCACGCGTTCGGTCACTTCGTCTTCCGTATCGCCATCAAACACCGGCACTTTCGCCTGCAAAATCACCGGGCCGCCGTCCAGCTCATCCGTGACAAAGTGCACGCTGGTGCCGTGCTCTTCGTCGCCGTTTTCCAGCACCTGGCGATGGGTATGCAAACCGGGATATTTCGGTAACAGGGAAGGGTGGATATTCAACAGGCGACCGGCATAATGCGCTACAAACGCCGGGCTGAGGATGCGCATGTAACCCGCCAGCACCACCAAATCCGGGGCGTAGGCGTCAATTTCCAGCATCAATTCACGGTCGAACGCATCGCGGCTGGCGAACTGTTCGGCACTCAGCGCATGAGCGGGAATGTTGGCTTCCCGCGCACGCTCAAGGCCGAAAGCATCGGCCTTGTTACTGAAGACTGCCCGCAGGGTGCCGTTGATTTTCTTCTGTTTGCAGGCATCAATAATCGCCTGCAAATTACTGCCGTTACCGGAAATCAGCACCACAATGTTTTTCATTCAATGACCACACGCTCACTGGAATCGGATGCTTTGATAATACCGATTTTCCACGCGTTTTCACCTTTGGTATTCAGGAAATCAATGGCTTTATCCGCTTCTTGCGCGGGAAGAGCGATAACCATCCCGACGCCGCAGTTGAAGGTGCGGTACATCTCATGGCGGCTGACATTCCCGGCGTTTTGCAGCCAGTTAAAGACGGCCGGCCACTGCCAGGAGGATTCATCAATCACTGCTTGCGTGTTGTCTGGCAGCACGCGCGGGATGTTTTCCCAGAAACCGCCGCCGGTCAGGTGAGCGATGGCATGCACGTCGACATTCGCAATCAGCTCAAGCACAGATTTCACATAAATGCGGGTGGGTTCCAGCAGATGGTCAGCGAGGGGTTTGCCTTCCAGTTGCGTGGTTAGCGGGTCGGCGCCGCTCACTTCGAGGACTTTACGCACCAGCGAATAGCCATTGGAGTGTGGGCCGCTGGAGGCCAGCGCCACCAGCACATCACCGTCAGCCACTTTGGTGCCATCGATGATTTCTGATTTTTCTACCACGCCGACGCAGAAACCGGCCACGTCGTAATCATCGCCGTGATACATCCCCGGCATTTCCGCCGTTTCGCCGCCAACCAGCGCACAGCCAGATTGCAAGCAGCCTTCGGCAATGCCGTTAATGACGCTTGCTGCGGTATCAACATCCAGCTTGCCGGTCGCGTAATAGTCGAGGAAGAACAGCGGCTCAGCGCCTTGTACCACCAGGTCGTTAACGCACATGGCCACCAGGTCGATGCCGATGGTGTCGTGACGTTGCAGATCCATTGCCAGACGCAGTTTGGTGCCTACGCCGTCAGTGCCGGAAACCAGTACTGGCTCACGATATTTTTGCGGCAGCGCGCACAGCGCACCGAAGCCGCCCAGACCGCCCATCACTTCCGGACGGCGGGTCTTCTTCACCACGCCTTTGATTCGGTCAACCAGAGCATTGCCCGCGTCAATATCAACACCGGCATCTTTATAGCTGAGAGAGGTTTTATCGGTCACTGCTTCAGTCCCCACGCGTTTATTTACTAGCGGTAGAAATAAAATTCGGCGCAATTCTAGCAGCCAAGGCAAACGTTTGCGAGTCCATTATTTCAGGGCACGCTGGATTCTTACGATATACTCTTTTCCAGTCTAATTGATCGCGATCAAGCAGCTGTCTATAGCGCAACGGAAAAAAAGCGGTATAATCCGGCGATTTTTTTTGTGGCTGCCACCTGTCTGGGGAAGGAGAAGAGTATGAAGGTCGTGGAAGTAAAACACCCACTCGTCAAACACAAGCTGGGCCTGATGCGAGAGAACGACATCAGCACCAAACGCTTTCGTGAACTCGCCTCGGAAGTCGGCAGCCTGCTGACGTATGAAGCAACAGCAGACCTGGAAACTGAAAAAGTCACCATCGAAGGCTGGAACGGCCCGGTGCAGGTTGACCAGATCAAAGGCAAGAAAATCACCGTTGTACCAATCCTGCGTGCTGGTCTTGGCATGATGGAAGGCGTGCTGGAGCACGTGCCGAGCGCGCGCATCAGCGTCGTCGGTATCTACCGAAATGAAGAAACCCTGGAGCCAGTACCGTATTTCCAGAAGCTGGTTTCCAATATCGACGAGCGTATGGCGCTGGTGGTTGACCCGATGTTGGCAACCGGTGGTTCGATGATCGCCACTATCGACCTGCTGAAAAATGCCGGCTGCCACAGCATTAAAGTGCTGGTACTGGTTGCCGCGCCCGAAGGTCTGGCGGCGCTGGAAAAAGCGCACCCGGATGTCGAACTCTACACCGCGTCGATTGACCAGGGCCTTAACGAACACGGGTACATCATTCCTGGTCTCGGCGATGCCGGCGACAAAATCTTTGGTACGAAATAACGAATTAAACATCGAAAGCCGACTTTGATAGTCGGCTTTTTTTTGGGATTCATAACACTGCCCGCCAACCTGGACGGGCAGACAACAACAACACTCAGAGGAAAACACTATGACGCGCCGTGCTATCGGGGTGAGTGAAAGACCGCCGCTTTTGCAGACGATCCCGCTTAGTTTACAGCACCTGTTCGCCATGTTCGGCGCAACCGTGCTGGTGCCAATCCTGTTTCACATCAACCCGGCCACCGTGCTGCTGTTCAATGGTGTCGGGACGCTGCTGTACATCTTTATCTGTAAAGGGAAAATCCCGGCTTATCTCGGCTCCAGCTTTGCCTTTATTTCCCCGGTATTGCTGCTGTTGCCGCTGGGTTACGAAGTGGCGCTCGGCGGCTTTATCATGTGCGGCGTGCTGTTCTGTCTCGTCTCTTTTATCGTGAAAAAAGCCGGTACCGGCTGGCTGGATGTGATGTTCCCGCCTGCGGCAATGGGCGCAATCGTTGCCGTTATCGGCCTGGAACTGGCGGGCGTGGCGGCGAATATGGCCGGATTGCTGCCAGCCGACGGGCAGAGCGCGGATTCGCGAACCGTCATTATTTCGCTGGTGACGCTCGGCGTGACGGTGTTTGGCTCGGTGTTGTTTCGCGGTTTTTTGGCGATTATCCCGATCCTCATCGGCGTGCTGGCGGGCTACGCGCTCTCCTTCGCAATGGGCGTTGTTGATACCACGCCGATTGCCCAGGCGCACTGGTTCGCTCTGCCAACCTTCTACACGCCGCGTTTTGAGTGGTTTGCGATTTTCACCATTCTGCCGGCGGCACTGGTGGTGATTGCCGAGCACGTGGGTCATCTGGTGGTGACAGCGAATATCGTCAAAAAAGATCTGATCCGCGATCCAGGCCTGCATCGCTCAATGTTTGCTAACGGTTTGTCGACGATGATCTCCGGTTTCTTTGGTTCTACGCCGAACACCACTTACGGCGAGAATATCGGCGTGATGGCGATCACTCGCGTATACAGTACCTGGGTGATTGGCGGCGCGGCGATCATCGCCATCCTGCTCTCTTGCGTGGGTAAACTGGCGGCGGCTATCCAAATCATTCCGGTACCGGTAATGGGCGGCGTTTCGCTGCTGCTGTACGGGGTCATCGGCGCGTCCGGTATTCGCGTACTGATCGAATCGAAAGTCGATTACAGCAAAGCACAAAACTTGATCCTGACCTCCGTGATCCTGATTATCGGTGTGAGTGGCGCGAAAGTGCACATTGGCGCGGCAGAGCTGAAAGGCATGGCGCTGGCGACCATCGTGGGCGTTTGTTTGAGCTTGATCTTCAAGCTGATTAGCGTCTTGCGCCCGGAAGAAGTGGTGCTGGATGCGCCCGATAACGACAACGCAAAATCGTAAGCATCGCGCATAATTGAACCGGGCGTTGCGCCCGGTTCAACCCTCGCAAGTTTTTATGATAGACTCACTGCGTTTTTTGTAAGCCTTGTTGAGGTACCTCTGAACACGCCGGCACAGCTCTCCCTGCCATTATATTTACCCGATGATGAAACCTTCGCGAGTTTCTGGCCGGGTGATAACCCCTCTTTACTGGCGGCGTTGCAAAACGTTTTGCGCCAGGCCCATAGCGGATACATCTATTTTTGGTCGCGCGAAGGCGCAGGCCGCAGCCATTTGCTGCATGCCGCTTGTGCGGAACTTTCCCAGCGCGGCGACGCAGTGGGTTACGTGCCGCTGGATAAGCGCACCTGGTTTGTGCCGGAGGTGCTGGAAGGGATGGAGCAACTTTCGCTGGTTTGTATCGATAATATCGAATGTGTCGCGGGCGATGAGCCGTGGGAGATGGCGATTTTCAATCTCTACAACCGCATTCTGGAGCAGGGTAAAACCCGCTTATTGATCACCGGAGACCGGCCGCCGCGCCAGTTGAATCTGGGCTTACCGGATCTCGCCTCGCGCCTCGACTGGGGGCAAATCTACAAGCTGCAACCCTTGTCCGATGAGGACAAACTCCAGGCGTTGCAGTTGCGCGCGCGTATTCGGGGTTTTGAGTTACCGGAAGATGTCGGGCGTTTTCTGCTTAAGCGTCTCGATCGCGAAATGCGCACCCTGTTTGATACGCTTGATCAGCTGGATCGCGCCTCGATCACCGCGCAGCGCAAGCTCACCATTCCGTTTGTGAAAGATATTCTGAAGCTTTAAATATTCGTTGGGCGGATAACGCGAACGTTTGCTCCCGCGATGATTGCCCGGTGGCGCTGCGCTTACCGGGCCTACGACGACCTGTAGGCCGGATAAGGCGGAACGCCGCCATCCGGCGATGATCTCCGAATCGCGATTACCCCATAATTTCCAAAACTTGCTCCGGCGGGCGGCCAATTCGCGCCTGGCCGTTGGCAACCACAATCGGGCGTTCGAGCAACTTCGGGTTGTCCACCAACGCCTGCACTAACTCGGCTTCGGATAATTTGCTGTCGCCGAGGTTGAGGGATTTATATAGATCCTCTTTGGTGCGCATCAATTCCCGCGCGCTGGACATGCCAAGCATCGACAGCAATTCGCGCACCGTTGCCGCATTTGGCGGCGTTTCAAGATAGAGCACAATTTCCGGCTCAATGCCGTTCGCTTTCAGCAGGCTTAACGTATCGCGGCTCTTGGAGCAACGAGGGTTATGGTAGATTTTTACCGCGTCTGACATCTTCTCTCCTTAGTTACATCTTTTCGTACGGGCGGAAACGCTGCTGCATTTGGCGCAACTGATCAATACGCGCATCGTAACGCGCCTGTTGTAGGCTGCCGAGTTTCACCTGCGAACTGGCGCTGCTCAAAAGCGTAATCGCCTGATCCAGCCTGCCGACCAGTGCCTGGCTTTCAGCCCGCGCAGCAAGCTCCTGATCGCGGTTGCCAAGCGCGCCTTCGGCCTGCGCCAGCAAATCCCAGCCGTTGACATCATCTTTATTGGTAAATGTGTAGCGGTTGAGGATCTGTACCGCTTGCGCAGGCTGGCCGCCTTCTAAGTAAGCATTCGCCAGGTTGAGTTGCAGCACCGGGTTGGTTTTTATCTCGCTCGCCGCATTCAGGCGTTTAATGGCGTCGGCGCTTTTGTTCTGCCCTAAATCGATATCCGTCGACAGGTCGAGATACCAGGCGTTATTCGGCTCGGCGTTCAGCAATGGCTGCAACGTTTTCGCCGCGTCGCCGAACTTTTTCGCTTCCATTGCCAGTAACGCGCGGCCATATTGCGCGGCGCGTTGCTGGCGAACATTGCCCTTCGACCAGGCATCAAGCTGGTCATCGGTTAACTGATTGCGTCCGGAATTGTACATGCCCAGCGTTCTGGCCTTCGCCATGTAAAACTCTTCAGAGGATTGCACCACCACAGGACGCATCTGGTTCGCGCGGTTGCGGGCATCCGACAGGCGGCTTTCCGGCAATGGGTGGGTGAGCAAAATTTCCGGCGGACGGCTGGAGTAGCGCGACTGATCGAGCAATTTCTCAAGGAATGTCGGCATCGCCTGCGGATCAAACCCGGCGCGTTGCAGCACCTGAATGCCAATGCGATCCGCTTCCTGTTCGTTCTGCTGGGTAAAACTGATCATCCCTTGTCGCGTGCCCGCCAGCGTACCGGTCAGCGCCGCCATACCGGCTTGCGGGTTAGCCATCGCCAGCAAAATCGACCCCAGCGCTCCGGCCCAGGTCAGCGGCGCGCTGCTTTTTTGATCTTCCATCGCCCGCGCCAGATGGCGCTGAGTCACGTGGGAAATTTCGTGCGCCATCACCGAGGCGAGCTGGCTCTCGTTATCCGTATAACGGAAAAGCGCCGAGTGCAGCACCACATTGCCGCCAAAAAAGGCGAAGGCGTTGATTTCGTCATTATTGACAAGATAGAAGTGGAAAGGGGTTTTCACGGAATAGGCATGAGCAACCAATCGCATGCCCAGCGAATTGACATACTGCACTAACAGCGGATCGTTAATCAGCGGGGCGCTGCCGCGCAATTGGCGAACATAAAAATCGCCCATTTGCATCTCCTGACCGATGGAGAGCGTGCTTCCTGCCGAGGTGCCCATATCCGGCAGATTGTCTGCCGAATCCGCAAAGGCCGGAACAACCGCACCCGCAAAAAGCGTGGCAATAAGGGTTGCGACCAGCGTTCGTTTCAACTGCCTGAACATAACCTCTTTCCTGTATTGGAAGTGACAAAACTATGACCGGCTTTCGGTTGCTTCGTTCCGGTTTTCCAGCCCTGCGAGTGTAGCCGCGTTAGCGGTGGTTGAACATCCCATTCATTGGAATGTTATGTTTCCCGGAAAGATTACGAAAAGCGAAGTCTTTTTTGTGACATTTCGATACACTTCCCACTCTTAACCCAGCCTGTGAGGCTCATGAAGGAACGTTATGCTCGAAATGTTGATGCAGTGGTATCGCCGTCGCTTCAGCGACCCGGAGGCGATTGCGCTGCTGGTCATTCTGCTTGCGGGTTTCTGTATTCTCTTCTTTTTCAGCGGCCTTCTCGCGCCGCTACTGGTTGCGCTGGTTATCGCTTATCTCCTTGAGTGGCCGACGGCACGTTTGCAACGCGTTGGCTGTTCACGCACCTGGGCGGCCATCATTGTGATGGTGCTGTTCGTCGGCATCCTGATGGTGATGGCCTTCGTGGTGATGCCGGTTGCCTGGCAGCAGGGGATCTACCTGATTCGCGATATGCCCGGCATGCTCAGTAAACTCTCTGATTTCGCCGCCACGCTGCCGCGCCGTTACCCGGCATTAATGGACGCCGGGATCATCGATGCGATGGCGGAAAATATGCGCTCGCGCATGCTGACGATGGGCGATTCAGTGGTGAAATACTCCCTGGCTTCGCTGGTCGGTCTGTTAACGCTGGCGGTCTATCTGGTGCTGGTTCCGTTAATGGTCTTCTTCCTCGTTAAAGATAAAGAGCAGATGCTCAACGCCGTGCGCCGTGTGTTACCGCGCAATCGCGGTCTTGCCGGGCAAGTGTGGAAGGAGATGAACCAGCAAATCACCAACTATATTCGTGGCAAAGTGCTGGAGATGATTGTCGTCGGCGTCGCCACGTGGATTGGTTTTATCCTGTTTGGCCTCAACTATTCGCTGCTGCTGGCGGTGCTGGTGGGCTTCTCGGTGTTGATTCCTTACATCGGCGCGTTTGTGGTGACCATTCCAGTGGTCGGCGTGGCGCTGTTCCAGTTCGGCCTTGGCACCGAGTTCTGGAGCTGCTTCGCGGTGTATTTGATTATTCAGGGGCTGGACGGCAACTTGCTGGTGCCGGTGCTGTTCTCCGAAGCGGTCAATTTGCACCCGCTGGTGATTATTCTGTCGGTGATCATCTTTGGCGGGCTGTGGGGCTTCTGGGGTGTGTTCTTCGCCATCCCGCTCGCCACGCTGATTCAGGCGGTGATCCACGCCTGGCCGGATTCGCCGCCGGTGATTGAAGAGTGACGCAACCGGGCGGCAACACCGCCCGGCTTTCCCGCTAATGCCCGTTCGGGGTATTGCGCAAGTAGATAATCCAGTAAGTCACGCCGACCAATAAGCCACCGCCGATAATATTGCCAATCGTCACCGGGATCAGGTTGGCGGTAATCATGTTGCTGAACGTCAGCGCCGGGAAGTTATCTGGCGATGTGTGCACCGCCGCCCAAAAACTTTCCGGTGCGAAATAGCGAATAATGACGGCCAGCGGCAGCAGAAACATATTGGCGATACTGTGCTCAAACCCGCTGGCGACAAACATGCCGATCGGTAACAGCATCGCCATAATTTTGTCGGTTAAGGTGTGGCCGGAATAACTTATCCACACCGCCAGGCAAACCATCAAATTGCACAACGTGCCGAGGCAAACCGCCTCAATAAAGGTGTGGTGCATTTTATGATCGGCGGTTTGCAACACATTCAGCCCCCACAAACCATTGCTGCTCATCGCTTGACCGGCAAACCAAATCAGCGCGACAAAGAACAGCGCGCCGACCAAATTGCCGAGATAGACCACCAACCAGTTGACCAGCAATTGCCGCCAGCTAATCAACCCACTGGCTTTTGCCATTACCGTTAGCACGGTGGAGGTAAACAGATCCGCGCCGCACACCACCACCAGAATCAGGCCGAGAGAAAAACAGACGCCGCCCGCAAGTTTCGCCAGCTCGCTCGCCGGGGCAGGGCCAGCGGTAACGGTGATATAAAAAACAAAGGCAATAGAAATAAAGACGCCCGCCGTGACCGCGAGAAAGAACGACAACTCCTTCTTTTTTGTCACTTTGTATAAGCCTGACTGCTCGGCGACTTTTGCCATTTCCGCAGGAAGTCGCAGGTCAAACGCGTTGCCGGTATCCATTTGATTCTCCTGATGCATGCCAAAAAGCGAGTCGGCGATTGCCGCAGCAATAGCCTTACCCGCCCTTATATGCATAGGGCATACCAGCCGCAACGCGCGGAGCGTTAAGGGGTTCACATAACGATTAGAGTACTTCGCGCACCGCAATGCCGAGGCGCTGCATACGTGATAACAGCGTAGTGCGTTTCATCCCGAGTTTGGCGGCTGCACCGCGGGTTCCGGCCACGATGCCGTTGGTTTCGCGCAACACCTGAATAATGCGCTGGCGCTCCTCTTCATCGTTTTCGGGTGGTTCGGGGTGCATCATCTCTGCCACTTTCGGCAGGGGGAAAGGAAACGGATCGCGCGTTACCGGCTGAACCATGCTGCTGGCCGGTTGCGCGTGCAAGTGCAGAGTGAGGACATTATCTCTGGAGAGCAGCACCGCGCGTTCAATGACATTTTCCAGCTCGCGCACGTTGCCGGGCCACTCATAGCGCATCAGTTGATGAATAGTGTCAGCGGGAATGGTATCGATAGTGCGATTCAGGCGGCGCGCCAGTTTTTGCGTGAAGTAACGCGCCAGCAGCGGAATGTCTTCCGGGCGCTCACGCAACGGCGGCAGCACCAACGGGAAAACATTCAGGCGGTAGAAAAGATCATTGCGAAACTCGCGGTCGATCACCATTTGGCGCAGATCGCGGTTGGTGGCGGCGATCACGCGCACATTTACTGGAATGGTTTTCGTGCCGCCGATGCGCTCGATTTCGCGCTCTTGCAACACACGCAGCAGTTTCGGTTGCAGTTCGATGGGCATATCGCCAATTTCATCAAGAAACAGCGTGCCTTCATCGGCCATTTCAAAGCGCCCACGGTGGGTATTGATCGCACCCGTAAACGCGCCTTTATCATGACCAAACAGTTCGCTTTCCAGCAGGCTCGACGGAATCGCCGCGCAGTTAATTTTCACCAACGGTTTGTCTTTGCGCGGGCTCATCTGGTGCAGGGCGCGGGCGATGATCTCTTTGCCGGTGCCGGTTTCGCCGAGGATCAGCACCGTGCTGTCACTCAAGGCGACAATATTGACCTGCTGGAGCACGTCGCGCATCGCATCGCTCTGGTAAATAATGTCGCCGAAGGTCTGGCTCGACGAAATCTGCTCGTTCAGCTTGCGGTTTTCGCTGTGCAGATTCTCTTTCAAATGCGTCACCGTGCGGTACGCATCGGCATTATCGACGGCGATGCCAATTCTGTCGGCGATTTGGCGCAGCAGTCGACAGTTTTGCTCGCTGAATATGGCGTTGTTGCGGTGCGCCAGCAACAGCACGCCGGTAGACTGGCGGCTAAAGGCCAGCGGCAACACCAGCAGCGTGTTCAGCCCTTGCAGGGTGAGTTGCTGCAACAGCGGATCGCTGTACCACAAGGTTTCATCCTGCGCCTGTTGTAGCATCGCGCTTTGGTTGTCATTCAGCGCCGCCAACAGAAACGCGCTTTCACTGCGTAATGGGAAGCGCTCAGTTTCCGGCGGGCAGTGGGGGAAATGGGTGGCATGGCACACTAATTGGCGTGAATGCAGGGTATCGCGCAGCACAATGCGAATATTATCGATGCCAAAAAAACGGTGGATCTCGCGGGAAACATCGGCCACCAGATCATCAAGATCCAAATGCGACAACACCGAATTGGTGATATCCACCAGCACCCGATGGTGATCGCGCTCTTCGCGCAGCAACGCGACGGACTGGCTTAACTGCGCGCGCGTGACATTTTCTTCCAGCGCTTGCGCAGCGAGCCGCGCCAGCCAGGCAAACAGCGCGTTGTCTTTGTCGGTGAAGGTGCCATTATCGGTGCGCACAAAACGCAGCTCCGCCATCTCGCCGCCATTGAGCAATACCATATGCAGCGAACTGTCGCTGATCGTGCCGCTGTATTCGCGATCGCTTTGCGCGACGCTGCCATCATCAAAGCAGCGCCAGAAGTGCGTGTTATCAAAACGTAATTCAATGAACTGGACGGGGCTGAAAGGGGGTGGCAGGGGGATAAATGCCCGAAGCAGTGAAGCCTGAAAGTCATCTTGTAAGATCATGGATACGCCACCCTTCCAGATTTACCCGCCATCTTTCGATATGAAGGGGAAGAGTACAATATCCATGCTTTTCGTAGTGTTAAGCGCTTCACGTATAAGAACATGCCCCAGTATTTGTCTGATAAATAGCTCAAGCGACTAACCGCACCATCAGATACAGCGCAGGTTCGTGCGCCATATCCTGCAAATGTTGTAATAGCTGGCGGCTCCAGCTTCGGTACGGTTCCGCCGCCGTTTTGGACAACGCGACAAACGAAGGCGCTAGCGTATTGACGTGGCTGGCATCGATCACGATTTCCCCAAAGGTTAATAACCCCTGCATTTTGCGCCGTGCGTCGGCATCTTCAATCAGCGTGAGCCAGTGTTGATACTCGCTGAGCGGGCACTCCAGCGCCACATTGAGACAATCGATCACCCCCACGTGGTGACCAATGGCCAGCGAGTAGTACATCACCTGGCGGCTTTTCTCTTCCAGCTCGACGCTGTCATCGACAAACTTTTGCCGCAGGGTCCAGAACATCACTTTCGTCATGTACTCAGACATGGCTGCGCTCCAGTTCCGCCATTAATTGCTGCACGATCACCGTCAAGCGCGGATCGGCCGCTTGTTGCAGCCAGCCATTGACGCGCTGCGTACTCTGGCTGGCGTCGCCTTCGGTCAACAGGGCGAACAGCCGATCGGTGATTTCGCGCCCCTGACGGTAACCCGCCAGTTGCCGCGCCAGCCGCTCAATCGTGACGCGCAGCGCCAGCGGCAGCGTCGGCCAGCGCACGCTGGCGGTTTCATTCACCGCTTGCTGGTGGTCAACGGCGTGCAGTTTTTGCTCCAGCAAACCCAGCGCCACCGCAAAACCGTGAATGGTTGCCGCAGGCGTCGGCGGGCAACCGGGGATCCAGACATCAATCGGCACAATGGTGTCGCTGCCGCCCCATACGCAGTAGAGATCGTGGAAAATGCCGCCGCCGACGCCGCACGCGCCGTAAGAGATAGCGATTTTATGATCCGGCGCTGACTCCCAGGCGCGCAGGGCGGGCATGCGCATCGCGCGGGTTACCGCGCCGGTGAACAGCAAAATGTCGGCGTGGCGCGGTGAGGCCACCACTTTGATGCCAAAACGCTCGGCATCAAACAGCGGCGTAATGGCGGCGAAAATTTCGATTTCACAGCCGTTGCAGCCGCCGCAATCCACGCGGTAAACGTAGGCGGAACGCTGGATATCGCGCAGCAGAAGCTGCTTCATTTTTTGCGCCGCGTCGTCAAGCTGCACCGGCTGGCTGACATGCTGCGTGAGCACTTTCGATTCCATACTTATGCGCGCTCCTCAAAATAGTAATGAACGTTGTCGCTGCCGCGATGTTCCAGCGCCGCGCGTCGGCGGCAGGCCGGGCAGAGGTCGGCTTGCGCCCGCAAGGTGTCAGCCTGTTGCGGGGCGTTTTGGTTCAGCGTTAGCAGTTCAACCGCCAGCGCGACAGATTTTTCGGCGGCAAACGCCAGGCCACACTCGCGGCAGTGCTGCAAACGGAAAGTCGCCCGCACGTACAAATCTGCTTTGTTTGTCACTGCCAGTTCAAACTCTTCCGTTAAGTGGATCGCCCGCGTCGGGCAAACCTCTTCACAGCGCCCGCAGTAGATGCAGCGGCCAATAAACAGTTGCCAAACGCGGCTGTTGTTCGCCGTATCGGTTTCCATGGTCAACGCGTTTGCCGGGCAGGCATTGGTACAGGCGCCGCAGGCAATGCATTGCAACGGATCGAGTTCCGGCTTACCACGAAACCCCGGGCACACCTCCAGCGGCGCGAACGGATATTTCACGGTCGGCTCGCCCGCTCTGAGAATGGTTTTCAACAATTTCAGCATCGTTTCTTTCCTTACTTCAGCGGCGAATGGCGACGTTCAATGCCGTAACGTTCGATCTCTTTGTAGGGCACGGTGGTCGATTTGCGTTTACGGATATCCACCAGCGTCACGCGGTCGGTGCACGAATAACAGGGATCGAGGCTGCCGATAATCAGCGGCGCGTCGGAAACGGTATTGCCGCGCAGCATATAACGCAGCACCGGCCAGTTGGCATAAGTCGCCGCGCGACAGCGCCAGCGATAGAGCTTCTGGTTATCGCCGAGCATGCTCCAGTGCACATCTTCTCCGCGCGGCGCTTCGACATAGCCGAGGGCGAATTTGTGCGGCTGATAGCGAAAGCCTTCGGTCAGCAGCGGCGTGTCTGGCAGGTTATCGAGGGCGAATTCAATCATCGCCAGTGAATCGAACACCTCTTTCACCCGCACCATGACACGCGAAAAGACATCGCCATCGGGCCAGGTAAACAGCGTTTTCGGCAGACTGCCGTAATCGGCATACGGGTGATCGAAACGCAAATCGCGGGCAAAACCGCTGCCGCGGATCAGCGGCCCCACCGGGCTGTAATCCCGCGCGACTTGCCGGTCGAGGATGCCAACACCTTGAGTACGCTGCGCCATATTCGGCGTCGAGAGCAGCATATCCACCAGTTGCGACACCTCGGCGCGCATCTCTTTCACCAGCTGAATCGTTTTGACGCGCTGCTCTTTTAAAATGTCGCGGCGAATACCGCCAATCAGATTCAGACCGTAGGTTTTGCGCGAACCGGTCAGCAACTCCGCCATGGTCATCGACTTTTCGCGGATGCGGAAAAACTGCATAAACCCGGTGTCGAAACCGACAAAGTGGCTGGAAAGGCCAATATTCAGCAAATGGCTGTGCAGCCGTTCAACTTCCAGCAACACCGAGCGGATAGAATGCGCACGCTGCGGCACCACAATGCCGAGGGCGTTTTCCACCGAGGTGGTGTAAGCCACGCTGTGGGCGAAACCGCAAATGCCGCACACGCGATCCGACAGGAAGGTCACTTCGTTATAACCCATGCGGGTTTCCGCCAGTTTTTCCATGCCGCGATGGACATAAAACAGGCGGTAATCAGCATCGACAATCCGTTCTCCATCAACAAACAGGCGGAAATGGCCCGGTTCGTCCGAGGTGATATGCAGCGGGCCGATGGGCACAATGCGCGCCGAATTGCCGCCATCGTTGATAAACGAATAGTTCTCCGTATCGCTGGTTGGCTCCGGGCGCAGGCGGTAATCCATGGTGTCTTTGCGCAGCGGATGCAGATCGTCCGGCCAGTCGTCCGGCAGCACCAGGCGGCGTTGATCCGGCAAACCGACCGGGATCAGCCCGTACATATCGCGGATCTCACGCTCGCCCCATACCGCCGCCGGCACGCGCGGCGTGACGGACGGAAACTCGCGCGTCTCGGCATCGACCAGCGCTTTCACCACGATCCAGCACTTTTCCGCACCTTCCATCGACAGGGCGTAATAGACCGCGTAATGGCCGTTCAGAGTTCGTTCGTCATTGCCAAACAGCACCGGCAGCCAGCCGTCATGCTGGTAATAGAGGTAGTGCACAATTTCCGGCAGTTGATTGAGTTTTACCGTAATGGTGACTTGTTCGAAGGTTTGCCGCTCCTCATCCAGCACCGCGCCGGGAAACTGTTGTTTAAGCGCAGCAAGACAGGCGTTGCCGCGAGGTTGCTGAAGATTCACGCTGGCTAAATAACTCACTTTCACTCTCCCTGGAGATGCGATGCGGTGGTGTCAAAAGAGGCCCACAGCCAGCTCAGCTGCGTGGGATGTTCATCGTTGCCGGACAACACAATGCTCGACGCGCCCGCCAGCAGGCGGCTGACCGGCTGCGGAATATGCGTGCCCATCACCAGCATCATCACCAGTAACACCACCATCGGCGCGGTGGTGAGCCAGCCCAGTTCGCCGGTTGCGACTTGCTGCGGCGGCGCGGCGAACAGCACTTTCGCCACCATGCGCACCAGCCCGCCGAGCACCAGCGTCAGCAAGAGCAGCAACAGCAGCGTGACGGCCAGGTGTTCTGCCGCCAGCCCGGCGGTGACGGTCATAAATTCACTGAGGAAGATATTGAATGGCGGCATCCCGCCGAGCGCCAACGCGCCGCCGCCGAGCAACACGGCGGTGAACGGCATTACTTTCAACATGCCGCACACCACATCGATATTGCGGGTGCCGTACTTGAGCAGCACATTGCCGGAGCCGCAAAACAGCAGGGTTTTCGCGAGGCTGTGATTGAGCGTGTGCAACAGCGCCGCCAGAATCCCCAGCGGGCCGCCAATGCCGAGCGCAACGGCGACCAGCCCCATGTTTTCCACGCTGGAGTAGGCCAGCAGGCGTTTCATATCCTGCTGCACCAGAATGAAAAACGCGGCGACGCCGACCGACAGCAGGCCAAAAATCAGCAGCAGTCGGTTCGGGAAGGTGTCGCCAATGGCGTGGCAAATGATGATGTAGTAACGAATCAACACCAGCAGTGCGCAGTTAAGCAGTACCGCAGAGAGCAGGGCGCTGACCGGGCTGGGCGCTTCGCTGTGCGCATCCGGCAACCAGGCGTGCATTGGAAACAGCCCGGTTTTGGTGCCAAAGCCAATCAGCACAAACACAAACGCCAGCACCATCAGCGTCGGGTCAAGCTGGCTGCTCTCTTTCAACACTTCTGTCCAGAAGATGGCGTTTTCCGGTTGCGCCATAAAACTGGCGGCGTTGGCATACACCAGCACCGTGCCGAACAGGCCAAAGGCGACGCCAACGGTACAAATGATGATGTATTTCCACGCCGCTTCCAGCGATGAACGCTGGCCGTAAATGCCGACCAGAAACGCCGAACTCAGCGTGGTGGCTTCAATCGCCGCCCACATCACAATCAGGTTATTGCTGGTGACCACTAACAGCATGGTGAACAGGAACAGATGGAAAAAGCCGTAGTAGTAACAAAGCGTCGGGACGCTGATTTCGCCGTGATCCACTTCATGGCGCATATAGCCAATCGAATAAAGCCCGGTGAGAAAGCCGATAACGCCCAGTAACGACAGGAACAAACCGCTCAGGCTGTCGATGTGCAGCCAGCGATGCGCGGCGAAGATTTCCCCTTCGCCCACCGCTTCGGTCACTGTCCACAGGGCGATGACCAACAGCAGCGTAATTCCCAGCGTATGTATAGCCGTCACAAGCGTGCGCGCCGCGTTGCCGCGCAGGCGGCAGGCGAAACACAACGCGGAGATGACTAACGGCGTCAGCAGTAACAACGTGAACATCAATGCGTGACTCATGGTGTTATCCCTTCAGCGCCGTAAGGTTGTTAACGTCCAGCGTGCCGTGGGTGCGCCAGATTTTCCGTGCCAGCAGCACCATCACGATCACCGCGAAAATGGCGTCAGTTGCAATGCCGATTTCCACCAGCTCCGGCGCGCGCCAGGCGAGCAGCGCCAGCACCAGATGCGAGCCGTTTTCCATCAGGCAGTAGCCGAACACCTGCCGCAAAATATTGCGCTGGCTGATAATGCACAGCAGCCCGAGCAGGAAGTGGCCGAGCGCGACGGCGAGCGCGGGTTTGAGTTGCGCGATCATCGGCAACTGCACTGGGCGCACCACAAACCAGCACAGCAGCACAATGCCCGCCGCCATCAGCACTAACGTTGCCGGGCCAAACAGCCTTTCATCCGCGCCGTCTGGCGCCATTTTGCGAAACGCATAGCCCATGATCAGCGGCACCAGCAGCACCTTGGTGAAGAAGGCGCTGAACGACCACATCAGCAGTTGCTCAGCGTCCAGCAACTGCGACAGGGTGAAGAAAATAGACACCAGCACCAGCGATTGCAGGGCATACAACCAGCAAGAGACGGCGTAGCGTCTGGCGCAGGTGACCAGCAGCGAGGTGAACATCATCAGCCCCGCCAGGTTGTTAACGATCAAGGTTCCCGTCATCATCGATTCCTTATCCAAGCCACGCCGCAGCAATCACGCTTGAGCACAGCGACATCACAACAAGAATGACCAGCACCAATTTCATGGCGTAAGGCAGCGGCGCGGCCTGTGCCACCTCTTCGCTCGGTTCACCCGGCACCACGCGCCCGAACCAGTAGATAAACCAGCCGAAGCTGGCGACGGATTCCACCAGCGCCAGAATCATCACCGGCAGCAAAATCGGGTAGTGGTTAGTGAGGGCAAACCCGGCGGCGAACAGCGGGAATTTGCTGAAAAAGCCGTTAAACGGCGGCACGCCGGTAATCGCCAGCGCGGCGACGCAAAAGCCGATTCCCGCCAGCGGCAATGTCCGCATGACCCCGCGTAGACGCGGTAACATGCGCGTGCCGCAACTGAAACTGAGCGCGCCCGCCACCAGGAAGAACAGGCTTTTGGCAAACGCGTGGTTGAAGATGTAAACAATCCCGGCTTTGAAGGCTAACGGCGAGCCGAAGGTGGAGAGCGACAGCGCGAGGAAAATCCACGCCAGTTGTGAAATGGTCGACCACGCCAGCAGCCGTTTCATATCTTTTTGCGGCAGGTACATCAAAAAGCCGTACACCAGTGTCAGCGTCGCCATTGTCACGCCAACCCAGCCAATGACATGCGGGACTTCGCCGCCCGCGGCAATCGCGCGGGCAAAAATATACACCCCGACTTTCACCATCGACGCGGCATGTAAGTACGCACTCACTGGCGTTGGCGCTTCCATCGCATCCGGCAGCCAGGCCTGTAATGGCAGTTGCGCGGATTTGCCCCACGCGGCAAACAGAATGCCGCCGTAGACCAAATACGTCGCTGTTCCCTGCAACTGGCTGATGGCGCTGAGCGCAAACGTGCCGGTATTAAGAAACAAGGTTGCCGCCGCCAGGTATAAACCCAGCGAACCGACGTGGGTGATCAGCAGCGCTTTCATCGCCGAGCGCTGGGATTTTTCACTCTGGTAATAGCTGATCAGCGCCCACGAACAGCCGCCAGTGATTTCGAAAAACAGCAACTGCCCGAGCAGCGTCGAAGAGAGCACCAGCCCGGACATCGCGCCGATAAAAATCAGCAAAAACGCGTAGTAGCGGTTGCTGCCATCATGCGGATGTTCGCGGTTGGCGCGGGTCAGGTAACCGGTGGAGTAAACCACCACCAGCAGGCCGAGAAACACCACCACAAACAGAATTAACGTGCTGATGCGATCGACCAGCATGCCAAACAACGCTACCTGGCCCGCTGCCAGCAGCGGCAGATCCACCGATTCGCTGCCCGCGCGGTAAAAATGGTACGCCAGCAGCACGGTGGCAACCGTCGCCAGCAACGCGAAAACGCTGGCCAGTTGCGGGGCGGTTTGCCGGGGAGCCAACGAGACGACCAGCGCGCCGACAAAGGGCAGCAGCAACGTCGTCAGAGCAAGAGTTTCCATAATATGCCAGTGCTCCTTACAAACCGGTGAGCCAGAGAACATAAGAGAGCGCAGCCAGACTAAAGCCGAGCCAGGTAAGGTGGTGCGTCAGCAAAAAGCGCCCGCGCGCCAGCGAATTTTCCACCAGCGATGCCAGCGCAAACACCACCAGCAGCTTGAGCAGCGTGACGACCAGCGACAGCGCCATCGCGCCGGGGCTGAGTGTCGCGGCATTGCCGAAGGGGAAAAACAGCGCGAGGAACAGCGAGGCCATCACCACTTGTTTCAGGCCAATCCCCCATTTCACCAGCGCCAGACCCGCGCCGGAGTATTCGGTCAGCGGCCCTTCCTGCAACTCCTGTTCTGCTTCCGCCACATCGAAGGGGATTTTGCCCATTTCGATAAAGCAGGCGAAACCGCAGGCCAGCAGCGCCAGCAACGTGGCTACCGGCGAAATCCAGCCCGCTGCCAGCGTGTTGCTGATGGCGCTGATATTGGTGGAACCCGCCAGCAGCGCCAGCACCAGTAACGAGAGGATCAGCATTGGCTCGACCAGAATCCCCAACGTCAACTCACGGCTGGCGCCGAGGCCGGAAAAGGGGCTGCCGGTATCAAGGCCGGAAAGGGCAAAGAAAAAGCGAAACAGAGCGAAGAGATAAATCAAGGTAATCAGATCGCCCGCCCCGGCAAACGGCGAGGTGCGGATCAACAGCGGCAGCGTCATCGCCACCAGCAGCATGCTGCTCAGTAACACCCACGGCATCACGCGGAACATCAGGCCGGACGACGCCGGTGCGACCGCCTGGCGTTTCAGCAGCTTTTGCAGATCGCGGTAATCCTGCCAAATCCCCGGCCCGCGCCGGGAGTGCATGCGGGCGCGAATTTGCCGCGACACGCCGGTAAACAGCGGCGTCAGCGCCAGCAAAACAGCCGCCTGGCAGAGCGCAAACAGCCCAAGTGACCACGCCGAAATCTGTTCTGTCATTGTTGTTCCCTCCTCATAGCGCAATCGTCAGCAGCAGGACCACTAGCGCGGCAATCACATACAGGCAGTAGAGCCGGAAATCCCCGCTTTGCAGGGTCTGCACCACGCGGGCAACGCGCTGGGTAGCGCTCACCAGCGGGCGAATAATGCGCTCATCCCAAAACGGCTCTGTGCGCGTTGCCGCCTGCGTAATCCCGCCGAGGCTGCGTTGCAAACCAACCGATGGATCAAGCTGTTGGCGCAGGCGATAGAGCGGGCCAAACATCACGCGCAATGGCTGGGTAAAGCTGCCCGCCGACGGCGCCATGCCTTTTTCCCACGCGTAGCCGCATGCCCAGGCCTCACCACTGCGGCGAAAAGCCCCCCGGCTCTGGCGGTTGAGATACCAGAGCAAACCGGGCAGCAGCGGCAATGCCAGCAACAGCAGGAAAACGGTGGAAGGGGCGAGCATCGCTTGTTGCGCGTCGCCGGGGATCAGCGTTGCGCCCTGTGCGACAGCCAGTGACGTCGGCGGTATTAAGGAGAGGGCGACCTGCATCAGATGCGGTGCGATAACGCTGGCACCGACACCCGCCAACACACAAAGCAGCGCCAGCGCCGCCATGGCGATGACCATCGGCCACGGCACTTCCCGCGCCTGGTCGGCTTTTTCGCTGCGGGCATTGCCGCAAAAACTGACGCCGTAAACTTTGACAAAACACATTGCCGCCAGCGCCCCGGTGATCGCCAGCATCACAATGGCAATCGGGCCAGCAAGACGGGGAATGATCGCGTCGATGCGCGTCAGTGAAAACAGTGATTGATAGGTGTACCACTCGCTGATAAAGCCATTGAGCGGTGGCATGGCGGAAATTGCCAGGCATCCCACCAGAAACGCGCCCGCTGTCCACGGCATACGTTTGGCGAGAGCGCCCATCTTTTCCATATCCCGCGTGTGCAGGCGGTAGATAATTGCCCCGGCGCCGAGAAACAGCAGGCCTTTAAACAGCGCGTGGTTGAGCAGGTGAAACAGCGCGCCGAGCAGGCCGACGGCGGCAATCACCGGCTGATGCAACGCAATGCCCGCCATCCCAACGCCCACGCCCATCAAAATGATGCCGATGTTTTCCACCGTGTGCCACGCCAGCAGGCGTTTGATGTCGTGCTCCGCCAGTGCGTAGAGCACGCCGAGCACCGAGGAGACCGCGCCAAACGCCAGTACCACCACGCCCCACCACAGCGGAATGCCGCTATGCGCGAGCAAGTCGATGCCGACTTTGATAATGCCGAAAATGCCGATTTTCACCATCACGCCGGACATCAACGCCGACGCGTGGGACGGCGCAGCCGGGTGTGCGCGCGGCAACCAACTGTGCAGCGGCAGCATCCCCGCTTTCGCGCCAAAACCGAAAAAAGCCAGCAGGAACACCGCTGAAGCTGTGCCGGGAGAAAGCGACAGGGCGCGGAAGCTGGCGAAATCCAGGCTACCGCTTTGCCGCCACATCAGGAAGAAGGCCACCATGATCAGCACTGAACCGGCGTGGGCGATAAAAAAGTAGAGCATCCCGGCGCGGATCGACTCGTCATCCTGGTCCGTTATCACCAGGAACCACGACGCGAGGGACATCATTTCAAACAGCACGATGAACCAGAAGGCGTTATCCATCACCACCAGGCCGACCATGGAAGCGATAAACAGGTTCATAAAAAAGCCCATCGCCCCCGGCCCTTTGCCGAGATATTCGCGCACGTAAGAGAGTGAATAAAGCCCGCACAGCGTCACCAGTAGCGAAATCACCAGCAGCATAAAGGCGCTCAGGCTGTCCATGCGCACCACGAAATGGGCGAAATCAAACGGGCCAATGGCCTGCCAGCTCAGCACCTCGCCGCCGTTGAGCGCCATAATGGCACTGGCAACGCCCAGTACGCCGCCGAGCATCGCCGAGATGCCCGCGACCTGTATTGCCAACGTCTGCTGGCGGGCGAGTAACAGTGACGCCACGCCACCGGCAACGTACAGCGCGATTGACCACATCAATAATTGCAGGGCATCCATTAGCGTTGCTCCGGCGAAGGTGAAACGGGGGGGAAGGTCATGTCCGTGGAACTGAGCGCGGCCAACTCGCGGCGGGCTTTGAGCTGTTTTTGCATTGCCGCGTCCGTGACCAGGTGCAGGGCGTTGGTCGGGCAGGCTCGCACGCAGGAGGGGCCTTCCGGCAGGAAATGACAGAGATCGCATTTCACGGCTATCGCCTGCACTCCGGCATTCCAGCGCAAAAAGGGGTGATCGCCGGGCGAACTGCCGGGCACATCGCGTAGCTCTTCTTCCGCCACAAAATGGTCATAGCGAGCGGGAATATTCAGCGGACGACTGCCGGACGGGGTGATGGCGCCAAAGGGGCACACCAGGCCGCACAGCTTGCAGCCAATGCACAGGGTTTCATTGAGATAAACACTGTCACCCTGAAAGGAAATCGCATTCACCGGGCACACCTGTTTGCACGGCGCGTCGTCGCAATGGCGGCACAGGATCGGCGCGGTTTTGGTCTGCGTGCGCACCAGCGTTAGCCGGGGGTGATGCTGTAGCCCCTGCGTTTTATGCACATCCGAACACGCGGCCAGGCAGGTATTGCATCCTATACACCACTCGGGATCGGCAATCACAAAGCGGTTCATCACGGCTCCTTGAAAATGAAGGCAAAACGTTGAGCCTGCCTAAGCACAAGGTGTGCCAGAATGTGATGTATTTTAATTTCAATGGGTTAGCGAGAATGAGGAAAAAGAGGCGAACAAAAGTGATGGTCAGCGGCGTATGAAATTTAGCCAGTCGGCACAAGTGTCGAGGGGGAAGAAAGAAGTGTGATGGCGTTCAAAGAATGCAGGGCAAAGCAGAGGGCGAACCCGGACGGGCCGCCCTCAGGAGAGGGGAGTGCGATCAGGCGTTCTCTTTCAGCCAGTTCACGACGATGTCGTGGTGGTTGCTGGTTTTAAAATCATCAAACACATGTTCGACTGTGCCATCTGCATCAACCAGGAAGCTGATGCGATGGATGCCGTCGTAGGTTTTGCCCATAAAGGACTTTTCACCCCAGACGCCAAACTGCTCGCAAACCTGGTGGTCTTCATCGGACAGCAGGGTAAAGTTGAGCAGCTCTTTTTCGGCGAAACGGGAAAGTTTTTCGGGTTTGTCAGTGCTGATGCCGAGCACTTCCACGCCAACTTTTTTTAACTCATCCATGTTATCGCGCAGGCCGCAGGCCTGGACGGTACAACCCGGTGTCATGGCTTTCGGGTAGAAATAAACCAGAACACGCTGTCCCTGGAAGTCGGCCAAATTTACTTGTTCACCGTCTTGATCGGGCAAGCTAAATTTCGGTGCGGTATCACCGGCTTTCAGTGGATTCATTACTTAACTCCATCCTGTTCATCATGCTGAGAATAGTTGACGACGTTTATACTGCCTTGCGCATTCAATTCTGTACAGAGTGCCCGAAACGCCTGCTCAATATTTGACGCGTCTTGCGAGGCAGGGCTGTGTGCCGTTATCTGAATAAATAATTGCGGTGCGCCAGAGGCGTTGGCAGGCTGCGTGCGGGAAACCAATTCTGCGATATTCATCTCGTGGGCGTCAAAAAGCGCCGTAAAGCGTTCAATGAGATGGGGTGAATCAGGGACATCAACCTGCACCCAAACGGTGGCGGGCATATCAGGACGTGGGCGGGCGTCGGTGCGCTTCATCACGATCAATAAATCCAGTTCGGCGCCTTTCAGCGGCAAAGTGGATTCAATCAGCGTAATGGCGTTCCAGGACCCGGAAAGCAGCATAATAAACGTGAACTCTTCTCCCAGCATTGCCAGGCGACTGTCTTCGATATTACAGCCGCAGCTACTGACGTGGCGTGTGATCGTGTTCACAATGCCAGGCCGGTCGGCCCCCAGCGCAGTGATAACCAAAAAGTGTTGTGATGAGGTTGTCAAACCTGTGCTTCCTGTCAAACGTGAGGTAATCATAAGGAAAGCATAAAAAAAACCGGCATACAACCGCCACAGAGCCTCAGGTCTCTTGCTTTTCTTACAGCACCGCACGTACCATTGAGAATCTTGTTTGCACAGAGGATGGCCCATGTTCACGGGAAGTATTGTCGCGCTTGTCACGCCGATGGATTCGCAAGGTAAAGTCTGCCGGTCAAGCCTGAAGAAACTGATTGATTATCATGTTGCCAATGGAACGTCGGCGATTGTTTCGGTAGGGACTACCGGTGAATCCGCAACCCTTAGCCACGACGAGCATGCTGCCGTGGTGGAGCTGACGGTTGAACTGGCCGATGGGCGTATTCCTGTTATCGCCGGAACGGGCGCCAACGCGACCGCAGAAGCCATTAGCCTGACCCAGCGTTTCAACAATTCCGGCATTGTTGGCTGCCTGACCGTCGTCCCTTATTACAACCGTCCGACTCAGGAAGGGTTGTTCCAACATTTCAAAGCCATCGCCGAACATACTGACCTGCCGCAAATTCTGTATAATGTGCCGTCGCGTACCGGCTGCGATATGCTGCCGGAAACCGTGGGTCGTCTGGCGAAAATCAAAAATATTATCGGTATTAAAGAAGCGACCGGGAACTTAAGTCGTGTTCACCAGATCAAAGAGCTGGTTTCAGACGACTTTATCCTGCTGAGCGGCGACGATGCCACTGCGATGGACTTTATGCAGCTCGGCGGTCACGGTGTGATTTCCGTTACCACTAACGTGGCGGCGCGCGATATGGCCGATATGTGCAAACTGGCGGCTGAAGGGCATTTTGCGGAAGCACGCCTGATCAACCAGCGTCTGATGCCGTTACACAACAAACTATTTGTCGAACCCAATCCGATCCCGGTCAAATGGGCATGTAAGGAGTTGGGACTTGTAGCGACCGATACGCTACGTTTGCCGATGACGCCCATCACTGACCACGGTCGTGAGGTGGTTCGCGCGGCGCTCAAGCATGCCGGTCTGCTGTAAAGTTTAGGGAGATTTGATGGCTTACTCAGTACAGAAGTCGCGCCTGGCGAAGGTAGCGGGTGTTTCACTTGTGATGTTACTCGCCGCCTGTAGTTCCGATTCACGTTACAAGCGTCAGGTTAGCGGTGACGAATCCTATCTGGATGCCGCACCGCTTGCTGAACTTCACGCACCAGCCGGACTTATCCTGCCGGTACAAAACGGTGATTACAACATCCCTGTCGCGAATGGCAGCGGTGCCGTAGGTAAAGCGCTGGATATTCGCCCACCGGCACAGCCGCTGGCTCTGGTAACCGGTGCGCGCACTCAGTTTACCGGCGATACCGCGACGCTGATGGTGGAAAACGGTCGTAACAGCACGCTGTGGCCGCAAGTTGTGAGCATCATTCAGGGGAAAAATTACAGCATCGACAAACGTGACGATGCGTCGCAAACCCTGACCACCGGCTGGGTTGACTGGAACCGTCTGGATGAAGACGAACAGTACCGTGGTCGTTATCAAATCTCGGTGAAACCGCAGGGTTACCAGCAGGCGGTTGTCGTCAAGCTGGTAAATCTGGAACAAGCGGGTAAACCGGTTGCTGACGCCGCTTCATTGCAGCGTTACAGCACCGAGATGCTGAACGTGATCTCCGCCGGTCTGGATAAAACCGCGACCGACGCGCAAAATGCCGCGGAAAACCGCAGCGTGAGTTCGCTGGACGTACAGAGCGGCGCGGATGATACCGGTTTGCCAATGCTGGTGGTTCGCGGTCCGTTTAACGTCGTGTGGCAGCGTCTGCCAGGCGTGCTGGAAAAAGTGGGCATGAAAGTGACCGACAGCACGCGCTCTACCGGCAGCATTGCGGTGACCTACAAGCCGTTGTCCGACAGCAGCTGGCAGGAACTGGGCGCGCGCGATCCGGGTCTTGCTTCCGGCGACTATAAACTGCAGGTCGGTGATTTGGATAACCGCAGTAGCCTCCAGTTTATTGATCCGAAAGGGCATACGCTGACGCAATCACAGAACGACGCGTTAGTCGCTGCATTCCAGGCAGCGTTTAACCGATAATCCCCAGGGCCGGAACGCTTCCGGCCTTTTTTTATTATGGTGACGCAAACGTGTGCGTCGGCATAAAATAGTGAAATTAGCCTTGTAATCACACCTGGAGTAAGAAAATGCAAAAGCAAGCTGAGTTGTATCGCGGCAAAGCGAAGACCGTCTACAGTACGGAAAACCCGGACCTGTTGGTGCTCGAATTCCGTAACGATACGTCAGCAGGGGATGGCGCGCGCATTGAACAGTTCGATCGTAAAGGCATGGTGAACAACAAATTCAACCATTTCATTATGAGCAAACTGGAAGAAGCGGGCATCCCAACCCAGATGGAAGCGCTGCTTTCCGACACCGAATGCCTGGTGAAAAAACTGGATATGGTTCCGGTCGAGTGTGTGATCCGCAACCGCGCCGCGGGCTCGCTGGTAAAACGTCTGGGCGTCGAAGAAGGCATTGAACTGAATCCGCCGTTGTTCGATCTGTTCCTGAAAAACGATGCGATGCACGATCCGATGGTCAACGAATCCTACTGCGAGACCTTCGGCTGGGTGAACAAAGAGAACCTGGCGCGCATGAAAGAACTGAGCTACAAAGCCAACGACGTGCTGAGCAAGATGTTTGATGACGCGGGTCTGATCCTCGTTGATTTCAAACTGGAATTCGGTTTGTTCAACGGCGAAGTGGTGCTGGGCGATGAGTTCTCTCCAGACGGCAGCCGCCTGTGGGACAAAGAGACGCTGGATAAAATGGATAAAGACCGTTTCCGCCAGAGTCTCGGTGGCCTGATCGAAGCGTATGAAGCTGTCGCGCACCGTCTGGGCGTCAAATTAGACTAACTTTCCAACACCGCATTATTGCCAGAGGATGCCTGCATCCTCTGGATTTCCTCATCTTTTTTCCTGTGCTAATCCTTCCCTAAGCGCCTACGATCATATATACACAGTGTCCATCATTGGGATAGTGAGGTGGTTATGCGCTGGCAAGGGCGTCGAGAAAGTAACAACGTAGAAGACCGACGCGATGAGTCGGGCGGTCCGTCAATGCGCGGGCCAGGGTTTCGTTTGCCGGGTGGCAAAGGCGGGTTGGTGCTGTTGGCGATTGTCATGTTGGCGAGTTATTACGGCGTTGATTTGACCGGCCTTTTGACCGGGCAACCCGTCAGTCAACCCACATCGCAGCAATCCACCATCAACCCGCGCGAAGATGAAGCCGCGCGCTTTAGCAGCGTGATCTTCGCGTCGACAGAAGACACCTGGGGGGAGCTTTTCCAACACATGGGCCGCCAGTATCAGCAACCCAAACTGGTGCTGTACCGTAACCATTTCAACACCGGCTGCGGCCTGGGGCAGTCGATCATGGGGCCGTTTTACTGCCCAGCGGACAGCAAAGTCTATATCGATCTCTCTTTTTACGACGACATGAAAAACAAACTCGGGGCGGAGGGTGATTTTGCCCAGGGTTACGTTATCGCCCACGAAGTGGGACACCACGTTCAAAAACTGCTTGGCACCGAGGCGAAAGTCCGTGGCTTGCAGCAGAACGCCACGCAAAAACAGGCCAATGAACTGTCGGTGCGCCTCGAATTGCAGGCGGATTGTTACGCGGGCGTTTGGGGCCACAGCATGGAGCAGCAAGGCGTGCTGGAAGCGGGCGATCTGGAAGAAGCGCTGAATGCGGCGCAGGCGATTGGCGACGACCGCTTGCAACAGCGCAGCCAGGGCCGGGTGATTCCGGACAGCTTTACCCACGGCACATCGGCGCAGCGTTACAGCTGGTTTAAACGCGGCATGGACAGCGGTGACCCGGCGCAGTGCGATACGTTCAGCGGGCGTCTGTAAACCGCGAACATGCAACAGCTTCTTGAACTCAGTGCCCAGATGGCGCGCGAAGGTATCCGCCGCTTGCTGGTGGTGAGCGGCGCGCCAGCCTGGTGCGAGCAACAAGCCACCGCGCTTCGCGACGCCTTGCCTGGTGACTGGTTATGGGTGGGCGAGCAGCGCGGCTGGTCGCAACAGTGCTCGCCCCGTGCGGTGACCACGCTGCTCGGGCGCGAATTCAGCCATGCGGTTTTTGATGCCCGCAGTGGTTTTGACGTGGCGGCGTTTGCTGCGCTCGGCGGTACGTTGAAAGCCGGAAGCTGGCTGGTGTTGCTGACGCCGCCGCTCTGCACATGGGCGCAACAGCCGGATGCCGATAGCTGCCGCTGGAGCGACACCGCAGAGCCCATTCCAACCCCCGTTTTTGTTGACCATTTTTGCCGCACAGTGCTGGACGATGCGCAGACCCTTGTCTGGCGCGAAGATCAGCCGTTAACCGTTCCCACTTTTACTGCGCGACCCGCATGGCACCCTGCCACCGGTGCGCCGCAACAGGAGCAAGCGGACATCCTCGCGCAGCTGCGCGCCATGCCGCCCGGTGTGATGGTGGTAACGGCACCGCGCGGGCGCGGTAAATCGGCGCTGGCCGGTATGCATATCGCGAATCTTGCTGTGCCCGCCGTGGTCACGGCGCCGACGCGTGTCGCGACCGATGTGCTGAGTGAATACGCAGGCGAACGCTTTAGCTTTATCGCGCCGGACGCGCTCGCTGCGCAGATTAGCCAGCAAGGCGCGCAGCCCGGCTGGTTGATTGTCGATGAAGCCGCCGCCATTCCCGGCCCGCTGTTGCATACGCTTACTGCGGCTTTCAGCCACGTACTATTAACCACCACCGTTCAGGGCTACGAAGGCACAGGGCAGGGATTTTTACTGAAGTTCTGCGCGGGCTTCCCCGATCTGCACCATTGCTCACTCAGCACACCGCTGCGCTGGGCAAAAGGGTGCCCGCTGGAAAAAGCTATTTCGGAGCTTCTGTTGCTCGACGATGCCGCAACCCGCGATTTTCCAACGGGCGAGTTGGCAATGCAGCCGCTGTTAGCCAATATTTGGCAGGAAAAGCCTGCGCTACCGGCGGCACTTTATCGCCTGCTGGCGAGCGCCCACTATCGCACTTCGCCGCTCGATTTACGGCGCATGATGGATGCGCCAGGCCAGCATTTCTGGCTGGCGAGCAAAGGGCAAACGGTAGTCGCCGCGCTTTGGCTAGTGGAGGAGGGCGGGTTAACCCCGGCGTTGAGCCAGGCCGTCTGGGCCGGTTTTCGTCGCCCGCGCGGTAATTTGGTGGCGCAATCGCTGGCCGCACACGGGGGCAGCCCGCTTGCGGCAACCCTGCGCGGGCGGCGCGTCAGCCGTATTGCCGTGCATCCGTATTGCCAGCGCGAAGGCATTGGCAGCGCGCTTATCGCTCACGCGCAACAGGCGGACTGCGATTATTTGTCGGTCAGCTTTGGCTATACGCGCGAGTTATGGCGCTTCTGGCAACGCTGCGGCTTTAAGTTGGTGCGGCTTGGCAGCTATCGCGAGGCCAGCAGCGGCTGTTTTACCGCGATGGCGTTGCTGCCTCTGAGCGATGCCGGGCGAGCGCTGGTGGCGCGGGAGCAGCAGCGTCTGGCGCGTGACTTGCCCTGGCTTGAGGCCTGGCGGGAGGAAAAGTTGCCGCTGCCGGACGTGCAGGCGACTACCCTTAATGAAGAGGACTGGCTGGAACTGGTGGGTTTCGCTTTTGCCCATCGGCCACTTTCTGCCGCGATTGGCGCGTTATCGCGCTTGCTGAAAACCAGTCGCTTGCCGCTGGCGGCACTGCGCGGGCAGCTTTCGACGGGGGAAAGCGAACAGCAGCTGTGCCAGCGTTTATCGCTCACCGGCCGTAAAGCCTTGTTGGCGCAGCAACGTGCGGAAGCCGGGCAAGCACTGCACAATCTTGATACGAAGCGTGCGAAAACCTTGAAAGAACAGGTGCAGAAACTGCAATTTTTTTAACTAACTCATTCAGTTAAATGGCATGGTCATTATTGTTCCCCGGCGTAAACTGCACCTCATTCGTTAAGGAGACAACCATGAAACATGACCATTTTGTTGTACAAAGCCCACAAACCCCGGCGAAACAATTACTGCTGCTGTTTCATGGTGTTGGCGATAACCCCGTCTCCATGGGGCAGATTGGGCGTTGGTTCGCGCCGCAATTTCCCGATGCGCTGATCATCAGCATTGGCGGCATTGAAGCGAGCGGCGTTGCGCCGGGGCGCCAGTGGTTTTCCGTGGGGAATATCAGCGAAGAGAACCGCCAGCAGCGCGTCGATGCAGTGATGCCGCAGTTTGTTGAGGTGGTGCGTTACTGGCAGCAGCAAAGTGGTGTTAGCCCGCTCGCCACGGCGCTGATTGGTTTTTCGCAGGGGGCGATTATGGCGCTCGAAGGCATAAAAGCGCAGCCGGATCTGGCGTCGCGCGTTATCGCTTTTGCTGGTCGTTACGCCAGCCTGCCGCAACATATTTCCACCTCGAATACCATTCATCTGATCCACGGCGGCGAAGACAGGGTTATCGATCTGGCCTGGGCGGTGCAGGCGCAGGAAGCCGTTTTACGGCTCGGCGGTGATATCACGCTGGATATTGTGGACGATTTGGGGCACGCCATTGACGATCGCAGCATGACGCTGGCGCTAAACCACCTGCGTTATACCGTGCCGAAGCATTACTTTGATGAAGCATTGAGCGGCGGGAAGCCGAGTGATGACGACATTATCGAACTGCTCTGAGAAAGCGATTCACCCCCGAATGGGGGTGAATGCGTTGTGGCGTTACTTTTTCGGTTGATCCTTGTTCGGCCAGTCGTCATCGTCATCCCACTTGTCGTTGAAATCACGATGCGGCGGAAGATCGGGTTTGTTGGCGAGGAACTTTTTATGATCGACGCGTTTCAGATCTTTGATCACATTCAGTATGACGCCGAGTAAAAACACCAGCACCAACACCCACCAATATTTAGCCAGCCAATCCATGCAATCCTCCAGGCCCGTCAGGCGATGAGTTGTTCCATAATGCGTTGATACATCCGCGCCAGCATTTGCAAATCAGCCGCGTTCACGCATTCGTTGATTTTGTGAATGGTCGCATTCACCGGTCCCAGTTCAACCACTTGTGCACCCATCCGCGCGATAAAACGGCCATCGGACGTGCCGCCTGTCGTTAACAGCTGCGGTTTAATCTCATTATAGTGCTCAATCGCATTGACCACCGCATCCACCAGTTTGCCGCGCCCGGTCAGGAAAGGCTGCCCGGACACCCACCAGTCCACGGAATAACGCAACTGATGTTTATCAAGCAGTGCCTGCACCTGCGCTTTGATCATCTCGTCGGTTAGCTCGGTGCTAAAGCGGAAGTTGAACTGCACGAACAGTTCGCCAGGAATGACGTTATTGCTGCCGGTTCCGGCTTTGATATTGGCAATCTGCATGCTGGTCGGCGGGAAATATTCGTTGCCGCGATCCCACTCGATGCCCACGAGTTCGTTTAACATCGGCGCGGCGCGATGCACCGGGTTGTCCGCCAGGTGCGGATAGGCGACATGGCCCTGCACGCCGTGAATGGTCAGGTTACAGGTCATCGAACCGCGACGACCGTTTTTCACCACATCACCGACCACTTCGGTGCTTGACGGCTCACCCACCAGGCAGTAATCCAGGCGTTCATGACGTGCCATCAGGGTTTCGACGACTTTAACCGTACCGTTCGCGGCGCTGGCTTCTTCATCGGAGGTGATAAGAAATGCCAGACGACCCTGGTGCTGGGGGTGCTGGGCGACAAAGCGCTCTGCGGCGACAACCATCGCGGCCAGCGAACCTTTCATATCCGCCGCGCCGCGACCAAACAGCATACCGTCGCGAATGGTCGGTTCGAAAGGGGGATTGATCCAGCGTTCGGCATCGCCCGCCGGAACCACATCGGTATGACCGGCGAACGCCAGGGTTTCACCCTGACCGCGCCATGCCCAGAAGTTTTGCGTGTCGCCAAAATCCATCGGCTCAATGGTAAAACCGATGGCGCGCAAGCGTTCAATCATTAACGCCTGGCATCCCGCATCATTGGGGCTTAAAGAAGGGCGACGAATAAGCTGCTGTGTCAGCTCAATAACCGGGCACGACATAAACTACACCTCGTTGATAAACGTCCCATAACTGGATTCATTAAAACCCAGCAGCATAGGCTTACCGGGCGCGCAGAGCAATGGTCGTTTGATAATTGCGGGCATCTCGACCATCAACGCAATAGCGGCATCGGCATGGGTGACGGCGGCGCGCTGGGCTTCATCAAGCTTGCGCCAGGTGGTGCCGCGCGTATTGAGCAGCGCTTCCCAGCCGAGTTCATCGACAAAGGGACGCAATAATGCGGCATCAACGCCGTCTGCGCGGTAATCATGAAAGCGATACTCAACCTGCTGCGCCTCCAGCCAGCGACGGGCTTTTTTGATGGTGTCGCAATTTTTGATGCCGTACATTGTGAGCATGGTGAATCCTTTTGTCTCTATTTTGGTTATTTGCACAAGAAATTAGAATAACGGAATCTTATTTGAATATCATTCGCCGGGTAATAATAATTCAGCGAATATCGCTGGTTTACTTTAGTTAAATAAATAACATTTTTCCCACATCAACATCTTACTGATTACTTTTTTGAGATTTAGCTTACAGTGTGATCGCCATTTCATTTAGGCCTAAAGTTTTTGCGGAATATTGCCGTTAATCACATTAAGACAGCCGCTGACGGTGCATAGTTATTCCGAGCCTTATTAAATTCATCCGGTAACCAACGATTAATCCGATTGGTTATAGTATCTTCACAGCCGCCGGGTGGCTTTAGTAGAATGGCCGCGATAATAAGAGAGGTAGTTATGATTGAACATGAACTGGGGAACTGGAAAGATTTTATCGAAGGCATGCTTCGTAAATAATTTCCTGACGAATGATTAAGCAGTGACGGCTTAATAATAAAATGTGAACAATCACATAAAAAAAGGCGACCCGCAACGGTCGCCTTTTTTGTTGCCTTGCGATTACTGCGGGCGTTCTTTTAGCGGGAAGCGGCGGCGTACCAGTACAAAGAACAGCGGAACGAAGAAGATGGCTAATACGGTTGCGGAAATCATCCCGCCCATTACCCCGGTTCCCACCGCGTGTTGGCTGCTGGAGCCTGCGCCAGTGCTGGTCGCCATCGGCAGGACGCCGAAGACAAACGCCAGCGATGTCATCAGGATTGGGCGCAAACGCTGGCGACAAGCATGCAGCGTTGAAACCAGCAGATCCTCGCCTTTGGCGTTCATATCGTTGGCGAACTCGACAATCAAGATGGCGTTCTTCGCCGATAACCCGATGACGGTTAATAACCCGACCTGGAAGTACACATCGTTTTCCAGCCCGCGCATCCAGGTTGCCAGCAGCGCGCCAATCACGCCAAGTGGCACCACCAGCATCACCGAGAACGGCACCGACCAGCTTTCATACAGCGCGGCAAGGCACAGGAACACCACCAGCAGTGACACGGCATACAGCGCCGGAGCTTGCGCGCCGGAGAGCCGCTCTTGATAAGACATGGCGGTCCATTCCAGGCCAAAGCCGGTTGGTAACTGGCTGACCAGTTTTTCCATCACATCCATCGCGGTACCGGTACTGACGCCGGGCGCGGCTTCACCGACAATTTCCACCGCCGCATAGCCGTTGTAGCGCTCCAGGCGAGGCGAGCCGGTTTCCCAGCGCGAGGTGGCAAACGCGGAGAAGGGCACCATTCCACCGCTGCTGTTGCGCACGTACCACAGATTGATATCGTCCGGCAGCATGCGGAATTTCGCCGCCGCCTGTACGTAAACTTTCTTCACGCGGCCGCGATCCATAAAGTCATTGACGTAACTGGAGCCCCAGGCCGTTTGCAGCGTGTCGTTGATATCGTCAATCGACACCCCCAGCGCCTGCGCTTTGCGCTGATCGATATCGATTTGCAACTGCGCGCTGTCGTCCAGGCCGTTATGGCGAACGCGGGTCAGGGCGGGATCGCTGGCGGCCAGTTCGATCAGGCGATTACGTGCCGCCATCAGCGCATCGTGTCCGGCACCGGCGTGATCTTGCAATTCCATGTCGAAACCGGCGGAACTGCCCATGCCGCTGATCGCCGGTGGGCTGCTGGCAAACACACGTGCTTCTTTAATGTGGTTAAAGTTTTTGGTGGCGCGCTCGATAATGGCAAACGCGCTGCCTTCCGTCGGGTCGCGAGCGTCCCAGTCTTTCAGGCGGATAAACAATCGCGCGACGTTTTGCCCGTTCCCGCCAGGGCCGGAGCCAACGGTCGCGAACACCGAATCGACGTTCTCTTTTTCATGGGTGAAGAAGTAGTCTTCAACCTTTTGCACCACTTTCAGCGTTTGTTGCTGTGTGGAACCGCTAGGCAACTGCACCGAAGTGGTAAACATGCCGCGATCTTCCAGCGGCAGGAACGAAGTCGGCAGACGCATGAACATCAGCACCATGCCGCCAATCAGTAGTACATAGAGCAGGATCCAGCGCAGACTGCGGTGCAAAATCTTACCGACCGCGGTTTCGTAGCGGTCCGCATTGCGATTGAAGATGCGGTTAAACGCACCGAAGAAACCTTTCTGCCCGTGCTGCTCGCCCTTATGCAGCGGTTTAAGCAGCGTGGCGCACAGCGCCGGGGTCAAAATCATCGCCACCAGCACCGACAGCACCATCGCCGACACAATAGTGATGGAGAACTGGCGGTAAATGGCGCCGGTGGTGCCGCCGAAAAACGCCATCGGTACGAACACCGCCGACAGCACCATCGCAATCCCCACCAGCGCGCCCTGGATCTGCCCCATCGATTTTCGCGTCGCTTCCCGTGGCGAAAGGCCTTCCTCGGTCATGATGCGCTCGACGTTTTCCACCACCACAATTGCATCATCCACCAGCAGACCGATGGCCAGCACCATCGCGAACATGGTCAAAGTGTTAATGCTATAGCCAAACGCGTAGAGCACCGCGAAGGTGCCGAGCAGCACCACCGGCACCGCAATGGTGGGAATCAGCGTTGCGCGGAAGTTTTGCAGGAACAGGTACATCACCAGGAACACCAGCGCGATTGCTTCGAGCAGGGTTTTCACCACGTCAATGATGGAAGCTTTAACGAACGAGGTGGTCTCGTAAGCAACTTTGTACTCCAAACCATGCGGGAAGAACTGCGACAGCTCATCCAACCGCTGGATCACCAGCTCGGCGGTTTCCATTTCATTCGCGCCGGAAGCCAGTTTCACCCCCAGCCCGGACGCCGCTTTGCTGTTATAGCGGCTCAGGTAATCATATTTCTCTGCACCCAGTTCAACGGTGGCGACATCGCCAAGCCGCACTTCGGAACCATCCTGATTCACGCGCAGGGTGATATCGCGAAACTGCTCCGGGGTTTGTAACAGCGATTGCGCATTGATGGTGGCGTTCAGCGCCTGCCGATCGACAGAAGGCGTTCCACCGAGTTGGCCGACGGCAATTTGCGCATTTTGCGACGAAATCGCATCGGTCACATCCGAGGTGGTGAGTTGGTAGCTGGTGAGTTTGGCCGGGTCTAGCCAGATGCGCATTGAATATTGCGAACCGTACGCGTCGATATCGCCGACGCCATTCACGCGGCTCAGCGGGTCCTGAATATTACTCGCCACATAGTCCGAGATATCTTGTTTATCCATCGAACCGTCTGTCGACACGAAGGCGATGGTCAAAATATTGGTATCACCGGTTTTACGCACGGTAACGCCCTGGTTTTGCACCGTTTGCGGCAGTTTACGCATCGCGGATTGCAACTGGTTTTGCACCTGTTGCACGGCTTCATCCGGGTCGGTTCCGGCGCTAAAGTTCAGCGTGATCGTCGCCTGGCCGGTCGCGCTGCTTTGCGATGACATATACATTAAATTATCGAGCCCGGTCATATTCTGCTCGATAACTTGCGTCACAGTATTTTCCAGCGTTTGCGCCGATGCGCCAGGATAATTCGCGGTAATACGAACGTTGGGTGGTGCTAAATCCGGATATTGCTCAACGGGTAAAGAAATAATGGCAAGCGTCCCCGTAAGACAGATCAGGATCGCCAGCACCCACGCAAAAATGGGGCGATCAATAAAAAAATTCGCCATCAGAAACAAGACCTCATATCGCTGCGCATCGTTATTGTGACATTGCTTGCATCAATGTAGCGGCAATGCAGAAACCAATCGTGGATAAAAAAAGGAGAAAATGTAAATTATCATGCCCGATTGAGGCATAACTATGCATTCGGTGTTTTAAGCTAAATTTCCTCCTGCCAAAATGTATTTTACTTGAGATTCTTTACACTTATTGACGCTTGTCGCTTATTAATACCGGAAAACGAAAGCGTACTTGTGTGCCGCCCGCCGGTAATAATTCAATTTCCAGCTTACCTCCCAGACGTTCGGCGCGCTCGCGCATAATCGTTAACCCGTAATGGCCTTCCGGTTCCACCGTCGAACTAATTCCTTTGCCGTTATCGCGAATATAAACCGAATGTAGACCATCCGGGTCGGTCACGCAGCTTACGGTAATTTCCGTCGCCTCCGCATGCTTAATCGCGTTGATCACCGCTTCGCGCACGATTTGCAATACGTTCATTTGCTGCTGAGCGTCCAGCGCCTGCGTCGGCAGGCGGCAATCAAGGATCAAACGCGCCCCGGTTTGCCCTTGCAGAACGTCCATCGCTTCGCGTAAGGCGGCGGGCAGCGAGCTTTGCTGCAACGAAAGACGAAATGTAGTGAGCAGTTCGCGCAACTGCTGCCAGGCATTATTCAGCCCGCGGGAAAAGTCGTCGATGATGGTGTGCGCGGGCGCGTTATCGTCAGGCACGGCGCGTTTAAGCAGCGCCAGTTGGATGCGTAAATAAGAGAGCATTTGCGCCAGAGAATCGTGTAACTCGCGCGCAATGGTTGTGCGCTCTTCCATCAACATCAACTGTTGATAGTGCTTCTGCGCCTGGTTGATATAAAGACCGCGCCCGAGGATGGTGGCGATATTGCGCATGAGCGGCTCAGACACCTGCTGCTGCGGGCTTTGCCAGCGTAATTCACCTAACACGTTTTCCTGCATATTCACTGGCAAACGGCAAATCGGCAGCGCCGGATTTGCTTCGCCTTGCTGAAGTCGCCAGTTGTCATCCACCACCAGTTCCAGAAAACAGGCCGCTTCATGTTCATGGACAATTTGCAAAACGTGGCGCAGGCACAGCGCATCGATCTGGCTGGTGTTCAGCGCCTGTGAACATTGGTACATCACTTCTAAGCGGCGGTGGGCTTCGTGCAGATCGCGGGTTTTCTCTTCTACCGATGTTTCCAGCGAGCGGTAAAGCTTAAACAACTGGCTCGACATGCGATCGAAAGTCGACGCCAGCAAACCGAGTTCGTTATCCAGCTTGCTATTGAGCGGCAATAACGAGAACTGCCCCTGCTGGATGCGCTGGCAGGCGTTGGCCAGTTGATCGAGCGGTTTTACTACCCGCTGGCGAAAGCGTCGCAAGGTAAAGAACACCAGCGTGAAAATCCCCGCCGTGCCCAGCAGTGAGATAATAACCACCAGCATCACTTTACGTTCGGCGTAGTGTTGCAGCGCCAGCACGAATAAATCGATATTCCCGACGTAGCGCTGAATATTTTGCTGATACCACTGCTCATCGCCCTGGCTAAGACGGTTATCCATTTCCCGCCAGCTTTCGTGCAATTGCCCATAACGCTGCTGCACTTCCTGCGGGACGTACCAGCGATTGAGCGTTTGCAGTACCGGAGAATTGAGCGCTTGTTGGTATAACTGGCGGTGGGATTGCAGATCGCCAGAGGTGCGTTGCAGATCGTAACCAATGCGATAACTCTGCATGCGCAGCGATCCAGCAATATTAATGGCTTCGGCGTCGCGCAGGCTGCTGGCCAGGGTGATGATCGCCACGCCGGTTGAAAGCAGCGATAACAACACAATCGAGAAAAAAGCTCTGGCGAGACTGGCTGAAACAGGTCTTTTAACTATCACTGCAGCGGTTCCTCATCCCTGACGGTACGTAAGGTAAACATCGGCCCGGACGCCCATCGAATGAAATTATTTTTTAGAAAAGCTGAAATAAATTGATCTGCTACATGTTCGTGACAAATAGATAACCTTTCTGGGCAAATGGACATTGCCTGTGAGTTTACGCCCCGGTAAATAGATTGGTCATATAAAAAATAGGGTTTATTAAACCAGAAAAGAAGGGTGCCATGAATCGTTTTATTATGGCGAATAGCCAGCAATGTATAGGGTGTCACGCCTGCGAAGTCGCTTGCGTAATGGCGCACAACAATGAGCAACATGTGTTGAGCCAGGCGCACTTTCATCCGCGTATTACCGTGATTAAACATCAGCAGCAGCGCAGCGCGGTGACATGCCATCACTGCGAAGCTGCGCCCTGTGCCCGCAGTTGCCCGAATGGCGCGATCAGCCGTGTCGATGATGCCGTGCAGGTCAATCAGCATAAATGCATTGGCTGCAAATCCTGCGTGGTGGCGTGTCCGTTTGGCACCATGCAAGTGCTGGTCACGCCCGTTGGCGAAGGGCGGGTTGCCGCCACCGCGCACAAATGCGACCTTTGCCATGAACGACCGGAAGGCCCGGCCTGCGCGCAAAATTGCCCGGCCGATGCGCTGCAACTGGTGAACAACGACACTTTAGCGGAGCTTGCCAAAGCACGCCGTTTGCGAACCGCCAGCCAGGAAGCCCAGCCGTGGCGCAGCGTCGCGGCGCTGTCTCCGGCATTTGACGATCGCAAAGTGCGGCAGATGCATAAAACGCCGCCGCGCGGTGAGCCGGACAAACTGCCGATCGCGGCGCGCAAAACCGGGTTCGACGAAATCTACCTGCCATTTCGTGCCGATCAGGCCCAGCGCGAAGCGCAGCGCTGCCTGAAGTGCGGCGAACACAGTATCTGTGAATGGACCTGCCCGCTGCACAACCACATTCCCCAATGGGTTGAGCGGGTGAAAGAGGGCGATATTGCCGCAGCGGTTGAGCTTTCGCACCAGACCAACTGCCTGCCGGAAATCACCGGGCGCGTTTGCCCGCAGGATCGTTTATGCGAAGGCGCGTGTACCGTGCGCGATGACTATGGCGCGGTCACCATCGGTAATATTGAGCGCTATATTTCCGATCAGGCGCTGGCGCAAGGCTGGCGGCCTGACTTGCAACATGTGGCGGCGGTGAACAAACGCGTGGCGATTATCGGTGCAGGGCCAGCGGGCTTGGCCTGTGCCGATGTGCTTGCTCGCCACGGCGTCAGCGCGACGGTTTTTGACCGCCATCCGGAAATTGGCGGGTTACTGACCTTTGGCATTCCTTCCTTCAAATTGGACAAATCCCTGCTGGCGCGCCGTCGAGAAATCTTCAGCGCAATGGGTATTGGTTTCGAACTGAATTGTGAAATCGGCAAAGATATCGCCCTGGAAACGCTGCTCGATGAGTATGACGCCGTGTTTGTTGGCGTCGGCACATACCGCTCAATGAAAGCTGGCTTACCGAATGAAGATGCGCCTGGCGTATACGACGCATTGCCGTTCCTGATTGCCAACACCAAGCAGTTGATGGGGTTGCCGGACAGCGCCGATGAACCTTTCATTAACACCGAAGGGCTGAATGTAGTGGTGCTCGGCGGCGGCGACACGGCGATGGATTGTGTACGCACCGCGTTGCGTCATGGCGCGGGGAAAGTCACCTGCGCGTATCGCCGAGATGAAGCCAATATGCCCGGTTCGAAGAAAGAGGTGAAAAACGCGCGGGACGAAGGCGCGGTGTTTGAGTTCAACGTCCAGCCGGTCAACCTGGAACTGGATAATAGCGGCAAGGTATGCGGCATTCGCTTGCTGCGCACGCAACTGGGTGAACCGGACGCGAAAGGCCGCCGTCGCCCGGTGCCGATTGACGGCAGCGAGTTTGTGATGCCCGCCGACGCGGTGATCATGGCGTTTGGTTTTAATCCGCATTCGATGCCGTGGCTTGAGCGTCACGGCGTGCAGGTTGATGACTGGGGGCGTATCGCGGCGAGCGTGGATTCGTTGTATCGCTATCAGACCAGTAATCCGAAAATTTTCGCTGGCGGCGATGCGGTGCGCGGCGCGGATTTAGTGGTAACCGCCATGGCGGAAGGGCGGCACGCCGCACAAGGTATGATGGCGTGGCTGGGGGTAAAAGCGCCGGGGAAACATTAACGGTACGGCGACAAACCAGGCTCTGAAGGGTAGTATTAAGGCAATTTGTTAGCGCTTTGGAGCCTGTATGTCGCTGAAAATCGAAATTATCAAAGATAAAATCCTCTCTGAAAATTACTTTGTCCTGCGCAATATCACCTACGATCTGACCCGTCAGGACGGCGAAGTGATTCGCCATAAACGCGAAGTCTATGACCGGGGAAACGGCGCGACGATTCTGCTTTATAACCGTGAGAAAAAATCGGTGTTGCTGATCCGCCAGTTCCGCGTGGCGGCGTGGATCAACTGCAATGAGCATGGTTATCAAATTGAAACGTGCGCGGGTCTGCTGGACGATGACGAGCCGGAAGTGTGCATTCGCAAAGAAGCCATTGAAGAGACCGGTTATCAAGTTGGGGATGTGCGCAAAATCTTTGAGCTTTATATGTCGCCTGGTGGCGTAACCGAGCAGGTACACTTCTTTATCGCTGAATACAGCGATGCGCAAAAGGTCAACAATGGCGGCGGCGTGGAAGATGAAGATATTGAGGTATTGGAGTTTTCCTTTGAACAAGCTTTGTCTATGGTTGCCAGCGGGGAAATCCGCGACGGTAAGACGGTCATTTTACTGCAATATCTTCAGTTATCCGGCCTAATGAACTGAATTTAATACAAATCACACCTACCAAGTTTCGGATGAAGCTATCCGATAAATCCGATTGAGCAAGCCAACCGGGAGATAGACTATACGCACGTTCTGCGTCTATTCTTCCGGGGTTTCACCATTCATGCGCTTTCGCAACGTTTTTACTTTGCTGGTCGGGCTTTGCGCCGCGCCGCTGCTGTGGGCCGCGCCCGCGCAGCAAACTTTTTCCGACTGGCAAGTCACCTGCAATAACCAGAACTTCTGCGTTGCGCGCAATATTGGCGATCATAACGGCCTGGTGATGAGCCTGAGTCGCAGCGCGGGCGCCCGCACCGATGCGTCACTGCGTATCGATTTTGGCGGTATCGGCACGCCTTCCGCAAAAGAACCCCCGATTGCTGGCCGCTTGTTACTCGACGGCCAGCCGCTGAAAATGTCCAACGCGCAGTGGAAAATCACGCCGTGGCATTTAATGACCGACAACCCGCAAACCATCGCTGACTTGTTAGTAACCATTCAGGAAAGTCAGGCGTTGACGCTACAAGGCGGCAAAGGCGTGATTTCGTTGGTAGGGTTGAAAGCCGCGCTGCTGTTTATCGACGCGCAACAAAAACGTGTGGGCAGTGAAACGGCGTGGATCAAAAAAGGCGACAGCCCGCCGTTGAGCGTTCCGCCTGCACCCGCCTTAAAAGAGGTGGCTCAGCCCGGCGTTGCACCAACTCCGCTCACCCATCAACAACTCAACGATCTGTTGGATTACGGTAATGTGCGCATGAATAACAGCCAGTGCTCGCTGGATCCAATGCGCCGCCAGGTGCGCGTTGCCGCATTGACTGATGATACCGCCCTATTGATGATCGACTGCGAAGCCGGAGCCTACAACGTGGTTGACCTGGCCTGGCTGGTCTCGCGACAAAAACCTTTCTCGACCCGCCCGGTGCGCCTGCGTCTGCCGTTCACCCCGGATAACGGCAACGATGAGATGGAACTGATGAACGCAATGTTTGAGGATAAAAGCCGCGAGCTGACGACGCTGGCGAAAGGGCGCGGCCTGGGAGATTGCGGCGTCGCGAGCCGCTGGCGTTTCGATGGGCAACGTTTTCGCCTGGTGCGTTACGCCCAGGAGCCAACGTGCGATAGCTGGCATGGCCCCGATGCGTGGCCAACGCTGTGGGTCACAAGATAAGTGGGTTACAAGATAAGCTGATGACGAGATAACCGTTCGCTCATTATAATCCGCCCGGACATTTTTATCGGGAAGGGAATAATGAAGCACCTTTATGCTCAATGGCTTGCGCTAAGCCTGGCGCTTTTCGCCGTCCTGCCTGCACAGGCAGAATTGACCGCAGCAGACAAACAAAATATCGCCCAACAAATAGAACGCTGGAACAACCACCTCAATGGCAAGCAGGATGCGAACACGCTTTATGCCGCACAGGTGAATTGGTTTGGTCAGAACCTCGCCCGTGACGAGGTTCTGCGTAAACAGCAGGATTTCAACCGCCGCGCCCCGCAATTTTCCCAACGCATTATCACCACCCTCGATATCACCGACGATGAAACCGGCAGCGTGCAGGTGGATTTTGTGAAACAGGTCGGCATCACTACGCAACAAACGAAAAACTACCCGGCACAATTAACGTTTAGCCATCAGCCGGAGGGTTGGCTCATCAGCGGTGAAACGGATCTGCTCACGCGTTTAAATCTGAAAGATGCCGAGGTACAGGGGCGGTTGACCAAAGGCAAGTTTGATGGCGTCAACAAAGATGTCGTTTGGGTGAGCGCCCGGGATCCGCAAAACGGCGGCACCTGCAACGAAGAGGGCGATTGCCAGTGTTCGTTGTGGAGCAGCAACCCGGCGGTGCAACCGGCGATTTTGCCGCAGTGTATTGGCGGCATAGTTGAAACGCTCTCGCAACTCGACGACAGCGGTCGCGACCGGGTGGTTATTTTTCCGCAGTGGTGGACCAGCGCCTGGCAAGTGGTTTATGTCTACGATATTCAGCAGGGACAATGGGCCAAAGCGCTACCGTCATTCCCGATTAACACCAATGTGCAGGAAGGGGACAACGCCGCCACGCTGGTGCAGCGCGACCCTCAACACAGCGGGTTTGTGCTGGTGAAAAAGGCGCTGTGGGATGAGAAACAGGAAGATATTGTCACGCCCCAGGAAAGCGAAGCGTTGCAGGTGGTGAAATAAAAAAAGGGCGCGCCAGCCCGATGCCGGCGCGCCGTGTACTTATTTCTTGAGCACGGATTTCGCTTTAGCGACCACGTTTTCAACCGTGAAGCCGAAGAACGGGAACAGTTTTTCCGCCGGTGCGGATTCCCCGTAGCTGGTCATGCCGATAATCGCCCCTTTCAGGCCGACATATTTGTACCAGTAATCGGCGATGCCGGCTTCAACCGCTACACGCGCCGCCACCTCCGATGGCAGCACTGATTCGCGATACGCGTCATCCTGTGCATCGAAGATATCCGTCGACGGCAGTGAAACCACACGCACATTGACCCCTTCGCCCGCCAGTTGCTCGGCCGCTTTCACGGTGATTTCCATTTCGGAACCGGTGGCAATCAGGATCAGATCCGGTGTGCCTTTACTGTCTTTCAGAATGTAGCCGCCACGGCTGATGGCTTGTACCTGCTCGGGCGTACGTTCCATCTGCGCAAGGTTCTGGCGCGACAGAATCAGCGCCGTCGGGCCATCATGGCGCTCGACCGCCAGTTTCCAGCCGACGGCGGCTTCTACCTGATCGCACGGTCGCCAGGTGGTGAAGTTTGGCGTCAGGCGCAGGCTGGCAAGCTGTTCAACGGCCTGGTGCGTCGGGCCATCTTCCCCTAAGCCAATCGAGTCATGGGTATAGACCATGATTTGCCGTGCTTTCATCAACGCCGCCATGCGCGCCGCGTTACGGGCATACTCGACGAACATCAGGAAGGTAGCGGTGTAAGGCACAAAACCGCCGTGATGGGCGATCCCGTTGGCGATCGCCGTCATACCAAATTCGCGCACGCCGTAGTGAATATAGTTACCCGCGTGATCCTCTTTCAACGAGGTGGAACCCGACCAGATTGTCAGGTTACTGGGCGCCAAATCGGCAGAGCCGCCAAGCAGTTCCGGCAGCACGGGGCCAATGGTGTTCAGGGTGTTTTGCGACGCTTTACGGGTGGCGATTTTCGCCGGATTGGCCTGCAAATTGTTGATCCACTCAGTGGTGGTTTTCTCCCAGCTTTCCGGCAGCTCGCCGCTCATCCGGCGTTTGAACTCGGCGGCCAGATCCGGGAAGGCTTTCTCCCAGGCGGCGAGTTTTTCATTCCACGCCTGCTGTGCTTTCGCACCGCGCTCGCGCGCATCCCAGGCCTGATAAATCTCTTTCGGCACTTCGAAAGGCGGATACTTCCAGCCCAGTTTCTGGCGGGTCAGCGCCACTTCTTCTTCGCCGAGCGCCGCGCCATGCGACTCCTCTTTCCCGGCTTTATTCGGCGAACCGAAGCCAATCACCGTGCGACAGATAATCAGCGACGGTTTATCTTTCACGCTCTGCGCTTCGATAATGGCGTTTTTCACCGCTTCCGGTGAGTGCCCGTCGATATCGCCAATCACATGCCAGTTATACGCTTCGAAGCGCTTAGCGGTGTCATCGGTAAACCAGCCTTCGGTTTCCCCATCAATGGAGATACCGTTGTGATCGTAAAAACCGATTAGTTTGCCGAGCCCCAGCGTGCCCGCCAGCGAACTAACTTCATGAGAGATGCCTTCCATCAGGCAGCCATCACCCATAAACACGTAGGTATAGTGGTCAACAATGTCATGCCCCGGACGGTTAAACTGCGCCGCCAGCGTGCGTTCCGCAATCGCCAGACCGACCGCGTTCGCCAGCCCCTGGCCGAGCGGGCCGGTGGTGGTTTCCACGCCAGGCGTATAACCAATTTCCGGGTGACCCGGGGTTTTGGAGTGCAGCTGGCGGAAGTTTTTCAGCTCTTCCAGCGGCAGGTCATAGCCGCTTAAATGCAGCAGGCTGTACAGCAACATTGAGGCGTGGCCGTTAGAGAGGATAAAACGGTCGCGGTTGTACCAGGTCGGGTCCGCCGGGTTGTGGTGCAGAAAATCATTCCATAGCACTTCTGCGATATCTGCCATTCCCATTGGCGCGCCAGGGTGGCCGGAATTGGCTTTTTGCACCGCATCCATACTCAGGGCGCGAATGGCGTTAGCAAGCTCTTTACGGGACATAATTCACTCCGTGGCAAAAGGTTAAAGTTTGGCGGCGAGCAGATCTTCAAGTTTGCGTTGGTCGACGGCGAACTGGCGAATACCATCGGAAAGTTTATCGACAGCCATCGGATCCTGATTGTGCTCCCAACGGAACTCCGCTTCAGTCAGCGGCGCAGGGCGATGGAAGGTTTGTGTGGACGGCACCAGCTTGCGCTCAACCGTTCCTTCCTGCGCCTGCAACTCTTTGAGCAGCGCCGGGGAGATGGTCAAACGGTCGCAGCCTGCCAGCGCGAGGATCTGCTCGGTACGGCGGAAACTGGCTCCCATCACAATGGTTTGGTAGCGATGTTGTTTGAAGTAATCGTAGATATTGCGCACTGATTTCACGCCCGGATCTTCATCCACAACGTACGGATCAAGCGGCTTACGGTCGTTATACCAGTCGTAAATACGCCCAACGAAAGGTGAAATCAGGAACACACCGGCTTCGGCGCAGGCGCGTGCCTGGGCGAAGGAGAACAGCAGCGTCAGGTTGCATTTGATTCCCTCTTTTTCCAGCTCTTCCGCCGCGCGGATCCCTTCCCACGTTGACGCCAGTTTGATCAAAATGCGGGATTTGTCGATGCCCTGATCCTGATACAGCTCGACCAGACGGCGCGCTTTGGCGATGCTTTTTTCTTTGTCGTAGGAAAGGCGCGCATCAACCTCAGTTGAAACGCGTCCTGGAATGCTTTTCAGAATTTCCGCACCGAAATTGACTGCCAGTTTGTCACTGGCTTCAGCCACTTGTTGCTCCTGGGTTTTACCGCGCGTTTTGCCGTAGGCGATGGCGTCATCGATCAAATGCGCGAAATGCTCCAGCCCAGCGGCTTTGAGCAGCAGGGACGGGTTGGTGGTGGCATCTTCGGGCTGATAGTGTCGAATAGACTCAATATCGCCGCTGTCAGCCACCACCGTGGTGAACTGTTTGAGGCCGTCTAAATGGTTCATTGAAATAACTCCTTTAAAAGCAATGTGCTAGTGAAACGCTTCGGTTCGCGCTTTTGTGAAGATGAGAGATGCATAACAAAAAAGCATAGCAGACGAACCCCTTTAGGGTGTTTTTGAGACGAATAACAAAGATGCGATAAATTAGTAACAATCTGGTTTATGTCGTGCAGAGATTTTGGCTATGTTCAAAGTTTGCGCGCACAACAGGGACCATACTGGGCGGCGCATTGGGATAGTCATCACGCATTATCACTCTTACAGCTAAAAGCAACGTGAAGGAACCTCAAATGGACGACCAACTAAAACAAAGTGCCCTCGATTTTCATGAGTTTCCCCGTCCAGGGAAAATTCAGGTCTCGCCGACGAAACCGCTGGCAACGCAGCGCGATTTAGCGCTGGCCTACTCACCTGGCGTCGCTGCACCCTGCCTTGAAATTGAAAAAGATCCGCTGGCTGCCTACAAATACACCGCCCGCGGTAACCTGGTCGCCGTTATCTCTAACGGAACTGCCGTACTGGGTCTTGGCAATATCGGCGCGCTGGCCGGTAAACCGGTAATGGAAGGCAAAGGGGTACTGTTTAAAAAATTCGCCGGTATCGATGTGTTTGATATTGAAGTCGACGAGCAAGATCCCGACAAACTGATCGACGTTGTTGCCGCGCTGGAGCCGACGTTCGGCGGCATCAACCTGGAAGACATCAAAGCGCCGGAGTGCTTTTATATTGAAGCCAAACTGCGCGAGCGCATGAACATTCCGGTGTTTCATGACGATCAGCATGGCACGGCCATTATCAGCACCGCCGCCATTCTCAACGGCCTGCGCGTGGTGGAAAAAAATCTATCCGATGTGCGCATGGTGGTGTCCGGCGCGGGCGCGGCGGCGATTGCCTGTATGAACCTGCTGGTGGCGCTGGGCATGCAGAAACACAATATTGTGGTCTGCGACTCGAAAGGCGTTATCTATAAAGGCCGCGAGCCAAATATGGCGGAAACCAAAGCCGCGTATGCAGTCGATGACGACGGTAAACGCAGCCTGGCTGAAGTGGTGGCCGGGGCGGATATCTTCCTCGGCTGCTCCGGGCCGAAAGTGCTCACGCCGGAAATGGTTAAAGAGATGGCGCGTCAGCCGTTGATCCTCGCGCTGGCGAACCCGGAGCCGGAGATTTTGCCGGATCTGGCGAAATCAGTGCGCCCGGACGCCATAATTTGTACCGGCCGTTCTGACTATCCAAACCAGGTCAACAACGTGCTCTGTTTCCCGTTTATCTTCCGTGGCGCATTGGATGTGGGCGCCACGGCGATTAACGAAGAGATGAAACTGGCGGCGGTGCATGCGATTGCTGAACTGGCGCACGCCGAGCAGAGCGAAGTGGTCGCTTCGGCATATGGCGATCAGGATTTAAGCTTTGGCCCGGATTACCTGATCCCGAAACCGTTTGACCCGCGCCTGATCGTCAAAATCGCGCCTGCCGTGGCGAAAGCGGCGATGGATTCCGGTGTCGCGACGCGCCCGATTAACGATTTCGACGCCTATGTCGATAAGCTCACCGAGTTCGTTTATAAAACCAACCTGTTTATGAAGCCGATCTTTTCGCAGGCCCGCAATGCGCCGAAACGCGTGGTGCTGACCGAAGGGGAAGAGCCGCGCGTGCTGCATGCAACGCAGGAACTGGTAACGCTGGGGCTGGCAAAACCGATCCTCGTTGGGCGACCGAGCGTGATTGAGATGCGCATTCAGAAGCTGGGTTTGCAAATCCGCCCGGATGCCGATTTTGAAATCGTCAATAACGAGTCCGATCCGCGTTTTAAAGAGTACTGGACGGAATACTTCAACATCATGAAACGTCGGGGCGTGACGCAGGAGCAGGCTCAGCGGGCGGTGATCGCCAACAGCACGGTGATTGGCGCGATCATGGTCCATCGTGGTGAAGCGGATGCGATGATTTGCGGCACCATCGGTGAGTACCATGAGCACTTCAGCGTGGTGCGCGACATCTTCGGCTATCGCGATAATGTGCATGCGGCGGGGGCGATGAATGCGCTGCTGCTGCCAAGCGGTAACACCTTTATCGCCGACACCTATGTCAATGAAGATCCGAGCGCGGAGCAACTGGCGGAAATCACCCTGCTGGCGGCGGAAACGGTGCGGCGTTTCGGTATCGAACCGCGCGTGGCGCTGCTTTCTCACTCGCAGTACGGCTCGTCTAACGCGCCGGCGGCGGTGAAAATGCGCGACACGCTGGCGTTGGTGCGTGAGCAAGCGCCGGATTTGATGATCGATGGCGAGATGCACGGCGATGCCGCGCTGGATGAAAGTATTCGCCACGATCGGATGCCGGACAGCCCGCTTAAAGGCACGGCCAATATTCTGATTATGCCGAACGTGGAAGCTGCGCGAATCAGCTATAACTTGCTGCGCGTTTCCAGTGCGGAAGGGGTGACCGTTGGGCCGGTGCTGATGGGGGTGGCGAAACCGGTACATGTGTTGACGCCGATTGCTTCCGTGCGCCGCATCGTCAATATGGTGGCGTTGGCGGTGGTTGAGGCGCAAACAGAACCGTTGTGATATAGGCGCCGATTGTTCGCCGGATGGCGCGCAAGCGCTTATCCGGCCTACAAAAACTACACCCAATCGCGGACTTTAATAAACTCGCTGAGGGCGGCCTCCGGGCTGCCTTCGGTGGGTTGATAATTGTATTCCCATCGCACTAACGGCGGCATCGACATCAAAATGGATTCGGTGCGCCCGCCGGTTTGCAAACCAAACAGCGTTCCGCGATCCCAGACCAGATTGAACTCGACATAGCGCCCACGGCGATAGAGCTGGAAATCCCGCTCGCGCTCGCCATACGGCGTCGCTTTGCGGCGTTCGACAATCGGCAAATAGGCCTCGGTAAAGCCCTGGCCCACTGCCTGCATAAAATCAAAACAGTGCGCGAAATCCGGGGTGTTCAGATCGTCAAAAAACAGCCCGCCGATACCGCGTTGCTCATCACGATGTTTGAGGTAGAAATAGTCGTCGCACCACTTTTTATAGCGCGGGTAAACCTCTTCCCCGAAAGGCAAACAGAGATCGCGCGCGGTGCGGTGCCAGTGAATGGCATCCTCTTCAAAACCGTAGTAGGGCGTTAAATCAAAGCCGCCGCCAAACCACCACACCGGTTCCGCACCCGGTTTTTGCGCAATAAAGAACCGCACATTGGCGTGGCTGGTGGGCACATACGGGTTGCGCGGATGAACAACCAGCGAGACGCCCATCGCTTCGAAACTGCGCCCAGCCAGTTCCGGACGGTGCGCAGTGGCGGAAGCGGGCATCGCATCGCCATGCACATGGGAAAAGTTAACGCCCGCCTGTTCAAAGACATTGCCCTCGCGCAGTACGCGGCTGCGACCGCCGCCGCCCGCATCGCGCTGCCAGTTGTCTTCCATAAACCCGGCGTCGTCGATGGCGCTGAGCTTGCGGCAAATCTCATCCTGGAGGGTGAGTAAGGCGTTTTTTACCGGCTGTACTTCTGGAGTGGTCATCCGCGTCTCTTCGTATGGGCTTTATGATTATCGAACCAACTAAAATAGCTCATCACGCCGTCGGTGATTGCGTTGGCGATTTTTTGGCGAAACGCCGCCGTGCCGAGCAACTTCTCTTCCGCCGGGTTGGTGATAAATGACGTTTCCACCAACACCGAAGGGATAGACGGCGATTTTAGCACCACAAACGCGGCCTGTTCCGTATTACGGCTGTGCAGGCGATGCACCGGTTTTATCTGTTTTAAAATATGTGAACCCAGCGTCAGGCTGTTTTTGATGGTGTCGGTCTGGACCAAATCGAACAATACCTGCTGAAGCAGATGATCTTTGTCGCGGGCTTTTTTCCCGGCGAGATCGTCGGCGGCGTTCTCTTTATCGGAGAGGTATTTCGCCATCGCGCTACTGGCGCCGCGATTCGACAGCGCAAATACCGATGCGCCCGCCGCGCTCGGGTTGGTAAAGCCGTCGGCGTGGATCGACATAAACAGATCTGCGCCGTGCTGGTGGGCGATCTCCACGCGATCATAGAGCGGAATAAATGTATCGCCAGTGCGCGTCAGGCGTGCATCGATGCCTTTGGCACGCAGCTGCGCACGGACATTTTTGGCGATCGCCAGCACGACATGTTTCTCTTTCGAACCGTTATGGCCGATAGCGCCGGTATCAATCCCGCCGTGACCGGGGTCGAGCATCACAATGCGCTTCGCGCCCGCTTTTTTGGTTTTTGGCTTGCTGTGGCCGGTGGTGGTTTTTAACGGTGTCTCGTCCTTAGCGATAGCACGAGACATGCCCGACAGTGTCAGGGCGGCCAGACCTGCTTTCAGGATCTGGCGACGCGAGGTGAGTGTTTTTAAGGGTTTAAAGGTGCTCATAGCCTGAAATGGGTTATCCGTGGTGGCTGGTGTTATAGCGTATCGTGTTTGCTGTGACGACAGTCCATGAGAACTATTGTTTTACTTTTCATTTCAATACGTGACAGAGTTGCATTATGCCATTTTTCAGCGTTGCGGTTGCTGGATATTGGCTAAGGCGGTGCCAGACGCCATAATCACCGTTTACACAGCTGAAAAAGATGGGGGATACCATGGAGATACGCGTTTTTCGCCAGGAAGATTTCGAAGAAGTGATCACCTTGTGGGAGCGTTGTGAGCTATTGCGACCATGGAATGATCCTGAAATGGATATCGAACGGAAAGTGAACCACGACGTCAGCCTGTTTCTGGTGGCGGAAGTCGGGGGGGAAGTGGTCGGCACGGTCATGGGCGGCTATGACGGCCATCGCGGTTCTGCGTATTACCTGGGCGTGCATCCGGAATTTCGCGGGCGCGGCATCGCCAACGCGCTGCTCAGCCGCCTGGAGAAAAAACTGATCGCCCGCGGCTGCCCGAAAATCAATCTGATGGTGCGCGAAGACAATGAGATGGTGATTGGTATGTACGAACGTCTTGGTTATGAGCACACGGATACGGCCAATCTGGGTAAGCGTTTGATTGAAGATGAAGAGTATTAATCGCTTGCCGAACCATTCGATAGCCTTGATGGCACTTTTTTCGCTTCCGGCACTCCAACAGGCGTTGAATGAAATAAGGAATGGTGCATGAAAACCCTGCGTACGTTTATTTGCGTTCTGCCGCTGGCTTTAGGCGGCTGCTCAACGCTCTCTTCCGTTAACTGGTCTTCCGCCTATCCGTGGAACTGGTTCGGTTCATCGCTTGAAGTCAGTGAAAACGGCGTGGGCGATATTACCGCCAGTACGCCGCTGGATGAGCAGGCCATCAACGACGCGCTCGGCGGCGATTATCACCTGCGTAGCGGGATGAAAACCGACAAAGGCAATATCGTGCGCTATTTCGAAGCGCTGAAAGACAAACAACTGGCACTAGTGGTTAACGGTGAAAATGGCACGGTCAGCCGAATTGACGTGCTGGACAGCGACATCGCCACCGACAAAGGCGTCAAAATTGGTACGCCATTCAGCGAGCTGTACGACAAAGCGTTCGGCAACTGCGTGAAAGGTTCGGATGACGATATTTCCGGCGTTGAGTGTAAAGCGCCCGGCAGCCAACATATTAGTTTCCTGTTTAACGGCGAATGGAGCGGCCCGGAAGGGTTGATGCCGGCCGACGACACGCTGAAAAAGTGGAAAGTCAGCAAGGTTATTTGGCGCCGTTAATTTGATCGGAACATTCTGATGTCGCCTGAAAAACGGGTACAATGCCGCGATGATTTTGTGGTCTGTTTTTCAGGAGGAGTGATGTCCCAGGTTCAAAGCGGCATTTTGCCGGAGCATTGCCGTGCGGCGATTTGGATTGAGGCCAGCGTAAAAGGGGACATCGATGCCCTGCGTGCGGGCAGCCGTGTATTCACCGATAAGCTGGCAACGTTTCAAATGCAGTTCCCGGATGCCGCGCTTGGCGCGGTGGTCGCTTTCGGCAACCGCGTCTGGCGCGAATTAAGCGGTGACGAAGGCGCAGAAGAGCTAAAAGATTACCCGTCTTACGGCAAAGGCCTCGCACCTGCAACCCAACACGATGTGCTGATCCACATTCTTTCCCTGCGTCATGATGTGAATTTCTCCGTTGCTCAGGCGGCGCTGGCGGCGTTTGGCGATGCGCTGGACGTGAAAGAAGAGACCCATGGTTTCCGCTGGGTGGAAGATCGCGATCTCAGCGGTTTTGTCGATGGCACCGAAAATCCTGCCGGAGAAGAAAAGCGCCGTGAAGTGGCGATTATCCAGGATGGCGTGGATGCTGGCGGCAGCTATGTGATGGTGCAGCGTTGGGAGCACAACCTTAAGCAGCTAAACCGCATGAGCGTTGGCGAACAAGAGATGATGATCGGCCGCACCAAAGCCGCCAATGAAGAGATTGATGGCGATGTCCGCCCGGTAACATCGCACCTGACGCGCGTTGATCTGAAAGAAGATGGCAAAGGGCTGAAAATCGTTCGCCAAAGCCTGCCGTACGGGACTGCCAGCGGCACGCACGGCCTCTATTTTTGCAGCTACTGCGCGCGCCTTTATAACATCGAACAGCAACTGCTGAGCATGTTCGGCGACGCCGATGGTAAACGTGATGCGATGCTGCGTTTTACCCGTCCCGTCACCGGCGGTTACTACTTCGCGCCGTCGCTTGACAGGCTGCTCGCACTGTAAGAAAAGCGCGTCACCTCTGGGCCGGGGCGACCCGGCTATACTCACTTCCGCTTATATTCTTTTCTGATTCCAAATCACCAATTGGTATATAAAACCGTTACAGGTTTCACACTCGTTATAAATAAACTGAGGGTTGTCGAGTCATCAGCTTATAAGGGTGCGCAATGGCCGTTAACTTACTGAAAAAAGGATATCTGACGCTGGCAGCAATGACGCTGTGGGCCGCTCAGGCACAGGCGACGGAACTGCTCAACAGCTCTTATGATGTTTCCCGCGAGCTCTTTGCGGCGCTTAACACGCCTTTCGAACAGCAATGGGCGAAAGATAACGGCGGCGATAAGCTGACAATCAAACAATCTCACGCCGGTTCGTCAAAGCAGGCGCTGGCGATCTTGCAAGGCCTGAAGGCGGATGTGGTGACCTACAACCAGGTGACCGATGTGCAGATCCTGCACGATAAAGGCAACCTGATCCCGGCCAACTGGCAGAGCCGTTTGCCGAATAATAGTTCGCCGTTCTACTCGACAATGGCGTTCCTCGTTCGCAAAGGCAACCCGAAGAATATCCACGACTGGAACGACCTTGTGCGTTCTGATGTGAAGCTGATTTTCCCGAACCCGAAAACCTCCGGCAACGCGCGCTATACCTACCTGGCGGCCTGGGGCGCGGCGGATCAAGCGGATGGCGGCGACAAAGCCAAAACCACGCAGTTTATGACGCAGTTTTTGAAAAACGTGGAAGTGTTCGACACCGGCGGTCGCGGGGCGACCACCACGTTTGTTGAGCGCGGCCTCGGCGATGTGCTGATCTCGTTTGAATCGGAAGTGAACAACATCCGCAAACAGTACGAAGCGCAGGGCTTTGAAGTGGTGGTGCCGAAGGTGAATATCCTCGCGGAATTCCCGGTCGCCTGGGTAGATAAAAACGTCAAAGCCAACGGCACAGAGAAGGCGGCGAAAGCTTACCTCAATTGGCTTTATGGCCCGCAGGCGCAAACCATCATCACCGATTACTACTACCGCGTGAACAACCCGGAAGTGATGGCGAAGCTGAGCGATAAATTCCCGCAGACTGCGCTGTTTCGCGTGGAAGATAAATTTGGTTCCTGGCCCGACGTAATGAAAACCCATTTCGCCAGCGGCGGTGAACTGGACAAGCTGTTGGCGGCGGGGCGTAAGTAATGTTTGCAGGTTCTAAACGTGTGCTGCCAGGTTTTGGCTTAAGTCTTGGCAGTAGTCTGTTTTTTGTTTGCCTGATATTGCTGTTGCCGCTCAGCGCGTTGGTGATGCAACTGGCGCAGATGAGCTGGGTGCAATATTGGGACGTGGTCACCAACCCGCAGGTGGTGGCCGCTTATAAAGTGACGCTGCTTTCCGCGTTTGTCGCGTCCGTTTTTAACGGTGTTTTCGGCCTGTTAATGGCATGGATCCTCACCCGTTACCGTTTTCCGGGGCGCACATTACTCGATGCGCTGATGGATTTGCCTTTTGCGTTGCCAACGGCGGTGGCGGGCTTAACGCTGGCTTCGCTGTTTTCGGTCAACGGCTTTTACGGCGAGTGGCTGGCGAAATTCGATATCAAAGTGACGTACACCTGGCTTGGGATTGCGGTGGCGATGGCGTTTACCAGCATTCCGTTTGTGGTGCGAACCATTCAGCCGGTGCTCGAAGAGTTGGGACCGGAATATGAAGAAGCGGCGGAAACCCTCGGCGCAACCCGCTGGCAGAGTTTCCGCAAAGTGGTGTTGCCGGAGCTTTCCCCGGCGCTGATGGCCGGTGTCGCGCTGTCGTTCACCCGCAGCCTCGGCGAGTTTGGTGCGGTGATTTTTATCGCTGGCAACATTGCCTGGAAAACGGAAGTCACGTCGCTGATGATTTTTGTGCGCTTGCAGGAGTTTGATTACCCGGCGGCGAGCGCGATTGCGTCCGTTATCCTCGCGGCGTCGCTGTTGCTGCTCTTTTCCATCAATACTCTGCAAAGTCGCTTTGGCCAGCGAGTGGTAGGTCACTAATGGCAGAAATTACTGAAGTAAAACGCTATGCCAAATCCCAGGTGAACTGGGGTAAATGGTTTTTGATTGGCACTGGCATTGTGGTGTCGGCGTTTATCCTCGTCGTGCCGATGATTTACATCTTTGTGCAGGCGTTCAGCAAAGGGCTGGCGCCGGTGCTGCAAAACCTGGCCGATGCCGACATGCTGCATGCCATTTGGCTGACGGTGTTGATTGCGCTGATCTCCGTGCCGCTGAACCTGGTCTTCGGTACGCTGCTCGCCTGGCTGGTGACGCGCTTTAACTTTCCGGGCCGCCAATTGCTGCTGACGCTGCTCGATATTCCGTTTGCCGTATCCCCCGTGGTTGCCGGTCTGGTTTATCTGCTGTTTTACGGTTCCAACGGCCCGCTTGGCGGCTGGCTGGACGCACATAACCTGCAAATCATGTTCGCCTGGCCGGGCATGGTGCTGGTGACGGTATTCGTGACCTGCCCGTTTGTGGTGCGTGAACTGGTGCCGGTGATGTTAAGTCAGGGCAGCCAGGAAGATGAAGCGGCGATTTTGCTTGGCGCGTCCGGCTGGCAGATGTTCCGGCGCGTCACGCTGCCAAACATTCGCTGGGCGCTGCTGTATGGCGTAGTGCTGACCAACGCGCGTGCGATTGGTGAGTTTGGCGCGGTGTCGGTGGTGTCTGGTTCGATTCGCGGCGAAACCCTGTCGCTGCCGCTGCAAATTGAATTACTCGAGCAGGATTACAACACGGTCGGTTCCTTTACCGCCGCCGCCCTGCTGACATTGATGGCTATTTTGACGTTGTTTTTGAAGAGTGCGTTGCAATGGCGTCTGGAAAATCAGGCACAACGCCAGCAACAGGAGGGAAATCATGAGCATTGAGATTGCCAATATTAAGAAGTCTTTTGGTCGCACCCAGGTGCTGAATGATATCTCGCTGGATATCCCTTCCGGGCAAATGGTGGCGCTGTTGGGGCCGTCCGGTTCCGGTAAAACAACGTTGTTGCGTATTATCGCCGGCCTTGAACACCAGACCAGCGGGCGCATTCGTTTTCATGGCACCGAGGTAAGCCGCCTGCATGCGCGCGAGCGCCGCGTCGGCTTCGTATTTCAACATTACGCGCTGTTTCGCCATATGACGGTGTTCGACAACATTGCCTTTGGCCTGACGGTGCTGCCGCGTCGTGAGCGGCCAAACGCGGCGGCGATCAAAGCGAAAGTGACGCAATTGCTGGAGATGGTGCAACTGGCGCATTTGGCGGATCGTTTTCCGGCACAGCTTTCCGGCGGGCAGAAACAGCGTGTCGCCCTGGCGCGTGCGCTGGCAGTGGAACCGCAAATCCTGCTGCTGGATGAACCGTTTGGCGCCCTGGATGCGCAAGTGCGTAAAGAGCTGCGCCGTTGGCTGCGTCAACTGCATGAAGAATTGAAATTCACCAGCGTGTTCGTCACCCACGACCAGGAAGAGGCAACAGAAGTGGCCGACCGCGTGGTGGTAATGAGCCAGGGGAACATTGAACAGGCGGATGCACCGGATCAGGTATGGCGCGAACCGGCTACCCGTTTTGTGCTGGAGTTTATGGGCGAAGTTAACCGCCTGAAGGGCACGATTCGCGGCGGGCAGTTCCATGTTGGCGCGCACCGTTGGCCGCTCGGTTACACGCCTGCTTATCAGGGTGATGTTGATCTGTTCTTGCGCCCGTGGGAAGTGGATGTTAGCCGTCGTACCAGCCTCGATTCCCCGCTGCCTGTACAGGTGCTGGAAGCTAGCCCGAAAGGCCATTACACCCAACTGGTGGTGCAGCCGCTTGGCTGGAATCAGGAGCCGTTAACCGTGGTGATGCGCGATGAGCAACCTCCGCAGCGCGGTGAGCGCCTGTTTGTGGGTTTGCAGCATGCGCGCTTATATAACGGCAATGAGCGTATTGATGCCGGTACAGAACTTGCTCTGGCGGAAACGGCCTGATAGGTTAATCAGACGTGGTTTTTGCCGGGCAGCGCGTTGCTTCTCCGGCCTACAAGCCCGGTATGCGTAATGCGGACCGGGTTTTTTATTGGACAACGCTCGTGAACACACTTGAACACACCATCGGCAATACGCCGCTGGTCAAACTGCAACGCCTGACGCCGGATAACGGCAGCGAAATTTGGGTCAAGCTGGAAGGCAATAACCCTGCGGGATCGGTAAAAGATCGTGCTGCGCTCTCCATGATTGTGCAGGCAGAAAAACGCGGCGAAATTACCCCCGGCGACGTGCTGATCGAAGCGACCAGCGGTAACACGGGGATCGCACTGGCAATGATTGCCGCGCTGAAAGGCTATCGCATGAAATTGCTGATGCCGGACAACATGAGCCAGGAACGACGCGCTGCGATGCGCGCCTACGGCGCAGAGCTGATCCTGGTCAGCAAAGAGCAGGGCATGGAAGGTGCGCGCGATTTAGCGCTCGCGATGGCCGCGCGCGGTGAAGGCAAACTGCTCGACCAATTCAACAACCCGGACAATCCCTACGCGCATTACACCACCACTGGCCCGGAAATCTGGCAACAAACGAACGGGCGCATCAGCCATTTTGTCTCCAGCATGGGCACCACCGGCACCATCACCGGTGTGTCGCGTTTTCTGCGTGAGCAAGCGAAAAAAATCACCATTGTCGGCCTGCAACCGGAAGAGGGCAGCAGCATTCCCGGCATTCGCCGCTGGCCAGCGGAATACATGCCGGGCATTTATGATGCTGCGCTGGTGGATGAGGCGCTGGATATCCATCAGCGTGAGGCGGAAAATACCATGCGCGCGCTGGCCGTGCAGGAAGGTATTTTCTGCGGTGTCAGCTCTGGCGGCGCGGTAGCGGGAGCCTTACGTGTGGCGAAAGCAAACCCGGGGGCGGTGATCGTCGCCATTATCTGCGATCGCGGCGATCGCTATCTTTCTACCGGCGTGTTTGGTGAAGAGAGTTATTCGCAGGGGGCGGGGATTTAACCCGTTAAGGAGACACAGTGGAGATGATCCTGTTCAGGGATAAAACCCGGGCGCAGCAGACCGATATCGTCGCCGTGCAATCCCTGGTTGTGTATGGCAGCGTTGGTAACAGTATTGCGGTGCCAAATATCCGTCAGCACCAGTTGAACGTGCTGGCCGTGCCAACGGTGCTGTTCAGTAATACGCCGCACTATGACACTTTTTACGGTGGCGTGATCCCGGATGAATGGTTTAGCGGTTACCTGCAAGCGCTGGAAGAGCGTGATGTGCTGCGCGAACTGAAAGCGGTTACCACGGGTTATATGGGCAGCGCCAGCCAGATAAAATTGTTGGCACAGTGGCTTAATGCGCTGCGAGAAAAGCATCCGCAATTGCTGATCCTGGTGGATCCGGTGATTGGCGATATCGACAGCGGCATCTACGTAAAACCAGAAATTCCGCAGGCTTATCGTGAGCATTTATTGCCGCTGGCGCAGGGCATCACGCCGAACGTTTTCGAACTGGAAGTACTGAGCGGTAAGCCGTGCCGGGATCTGCACAGCGCGATTGATGCGGCGAAAGGGCTGTTATCCGACACGCTGCATTGGGTGGCGATTACCAGTGCGCCTGTTGAGCAAGATGACGGGCAAATTCATGTCGTGGTTGTTACCGCCGATTCGGTGATAGTGAGTCATTACCGACGTGTGGCGACGGATTTGAAAGGAACCGGTGATCTGTTTTGCTCTGAATTAGTGAGCGGCATCATTCAGGGGAAAGCACTGGACAGGGCAGTTCAGGCGGCAGGTGAGCGGGTGGTTGAGGTCATGGGGTACACGCTTGATAAAGGCTACGACGAGCTGATTTTACCGCCATGTTGAAAACAAAAATGGCACCTTTCGGTGCCATTTTCATATGCGGTGAGCTTACTTCTTGATGCGGATCACCGGGGTTTCACCCACGGTTACGCTACCAGACAGTTTGATCAGCTCTTTGATTTCGTCCATGTTGGAGATAACTACCGGAGTCAGCGTCGATTTGGCTTTCTCTTCCAGCAGCGGCAGATCGAATTCGATTACCGGATCGCCAACTTTTACACGCTGGCCTTCTTCCGCGATGCGTTTGAAACCTTCGCCTTTCAGTTCAACGGTGTCGATACCGAAGTGAACGAACAGCTCAATGCCGCTATCGGATTCGATAGAGAAGGCATGGTTGGTTTCAAAGATTTTGCCGATAGTACCATCAACTGGCGCTACCATTTTGTTGCCAGTTGGTTTGATTGCAATGCCATCACCAACGATTTTCTCTGCGAACACAACATCTGGTACATCTTCAATGTTGACGATTTCGCCGGAAAGCGGGGCAACAATCTCAATGGTTCCGGTGTCTTTTTTATCATCAGAAACCAGAGATTTCAGTTTATCGAACAAACCCATGATCTTCTCCTAAGCAGTAATTTGGGCCGCATCTCGTGGATTAGCAGATTGTTTTTTCTTCAATGAACTTGTTAACCAGCGTCATTAACTCGTCCGTTGTCGGTTGAGCAAGAGCCTGCTCTGCTAAAACCTTCGCATCTTCGAAGTTCGTATTACGAATGATCTTCTTAATGCGCGGGATAGAAATGGCACTCATACTGAATTCATCCAGACCCATCCCCAGCAACAGAAGTGTAGCACGTTCGTCGCCAGCAAGCTCACCACACATACCAGTCCATTTGCCTTCCGCATGAGAAGCATCAATAACTTGCTTGATCAGGGTGAGTACAGACGGTGACATCGGCTGGTAAAGATGTGAAATCATATCATTACCGCGGTCAACTGCCAGGGTGTACTGCGTTAAATCATTGGTACCGATACTGAAGAAGTCGACTTCTTTGGCCAGATGACGAGCAATTGTCGCGGCGGCTGGGGTTTCCACCATCACGCCAATTTCAATGGTTTCGTCAAAGGCTTTACCTTCGTCACGCAGTTCCTGTTTGTAGATCTCAATCTCTTTCTTCAGTGCACGCACTTCTTCAACAGAGATGATCATCGGGAACATAATGCGCAGTTTGCCGAAAGCGGAAGCACGCAGGATAGCGCGAACCTGATCGCGGAGGATCTCTTTGCGATCCATAGCGATACGCACTGCGCGCCAGCCCAGGAACGGGTTCTCTTCTTTCGGGAAATTCATGTACGGCAGCTCTTTGTCGCCGCCAATGTCCATAGTACGGACAATCACGGCCTGAGATCCACAGGCTTCAGCTACCGCTTTGTAGGCTTCGAACTGCTCTTCTTCGGTCGGCAGCGCGTCGCGGTCCATAAACAGGAATTCGGTACGATACAGACCAACACCTTCAGCGCCATTGCGCTCTGCGCCCGCGACATCGCGAACGGTACCGATGTTGGCACACACTTCAACCTGGTGGCCATCAAGGGTGATTGCCGGCAGGTCTTTCAATTTCGCCAGTTCAGCTTTTTCTTCAGCAACCTGAGCCTGTGCAGCGCGCAGAGTTTCGATCTCTTCGTCGCTCGGGTTAACGTACACCTTGTTGTTAACCGCATCGAGGATCAGATAGTCGCCGTTTTTCACCTGCGTGGTTACGCTGCCGGTGCCTACAATCGCTGGCAGCTCAAGAGAACGCGCCATGATGGAGGTGTGGGAGGTGCGGCCACCGATATCAGTGATAAAGCCGAGCACTTTTTTCAAGTTCAGTTGCGCGGTTTCTGAAGGAGTCAGATCCGTAGCAACCAGGATAACTTCGTCTTGAATGGCGCTCAGATCGATAATCGGCATACCCAGAATGTTGCGAAGCAGGCGTTTACCGATATCACGCACGTCAGCCGCGCGCTCTTTCAGGTATTCGTCGTCCAGCTCTTCAAGGGCTGTTGCCTGGCCTTCGATAACTTCATGCGCTGCCGCGTCGGCAGTCATGCTTTTATCTTTGATCAGGGCTATGATTTCCTGCTCCAGCTCCTCATCTTCCAGCAACATAATGTGGCCTTCGAAGATAGCTTCTTTTTCTTCACCGAAGGTTTCACCCGCTTTCGTTTTGATCGCTTCGAGCTGCGCCGATGCCTTGGCACGACCGCTCAGGAAACGTTCAACTTCCTGGTCAACCTTGTCGGCAGAAACTTTTTTCCGGTCGATGACGATCTCGTCTTCTTTCAGCAGTAGTGCTTTGCCGAAAGCGATACCCGGGGATGCTAAAATGCCTGAAATCATAACCCTACCTTTACTTGTGACTGATCTTTAAACGAACTCGTAAAAAACTTACTCGAGTTCAGCCATCAGTTTAACCAGATGTTCTACCGCTTTTTGCTCGTCTTCGCCTTCAGCGGTCAGAGTCACAACAGTACCTTGAGTCAGGCCCAGAGTTTGCAGTTTGAACAGGCTTTTCGCGCTGGCGCTTTTGCCATTGGAAGTCACAGTGATTTCAGAAGAGAAGCCTTTCGCTTCTTTGACAAATTGAGCAGCAGGGCGAGTGTGCAGACCGTTCGGAGCTGTAATGGTAACTTCTTGCTGGAACATTGTATTTCCCCAACTTATAGGTTTAGTGTTGTGGAACTAAAGTTTAGCCTGGCGGCATGACTTTAGCCTGTATAGTTAGCGTCGGCGTAACGAGCCAGGGTACAGATGGCTGCATGACAATTCAGGCAGACTTTTCTGGTCGCTGACCTTTCGCACGTCATTAAACATTATGCCGCGAAAGCCAGAATTGAACCAAATCATAAAATCGATTCAGCTTCGGTAAATCTGACTTCGATTAATTTCGCGCTTCAAAATAAATGTGATGGTTAAATACCAGACCAGACGATTTCAGGCAATGCCAGGCGGGACAAAAATTTGACGTATGCCACAAAAAAGCACCTCGACGGGTGCTTTTTTGCGCTGATTTAACAATCTGGCATCACTGTTGCAATTCTTTCTCAGTGAACAGATCGGCAAACAAAGCGGTGCTCAAATAACGCTCGCCGGAAGACGGTAGGATAACCACGATATTCTTATTGGTAAAGGTTTCGTCTTCCTGAAGTTTCAACGCTGCCGCAACGGCCGCGCCGGAAGAAATACCTGCCAGAATGCCTTCTTCGTCCATCAGGCGACGTGCGGTGCTAATGGCTTCTTCGTTGGTGATTTTGACGACTTTATCGATCAGTTTTAAATCCAGGTTGCCAGGGATAAAACCGGCGCCGATACCCTGGATTTTATGCGGGCCTGGCTTCAGTTCTTCACCCGCCAGCGCTTGAGAGATAACCGGAGAATCCGTCGGCTCAACCGCAACGGTAATCAGATCGGATTTTCCTTTGGTGTTCTTGATATAACGCGTTACACCGGTCAGCGTACCGCCCGTGCCCACGCCTGAAATAAACACATCAACCTGACCGTCGGTATCTTCCCAGATTTCTGGGCCGGTGGTTTTTTCGTGAATTTCCGGGTTTGCCGGGTTGCTGAACTGCTGGAGCAAGAGATATTTTGCTGGATCGCTGGCAACGATTTCTTCTGCTTTCTGGATGGCGCCTTTCATGCCTTTCGCGCCTTCCGTCAGCACCAGGTTCGCGCCCAGCGCTTTTAACAGTTTACGGCGTTCGATACTCATGGTTTCCGGCATGGTCAGCGTTAGCTTGTAGCCGCGTGCCGCAGCAACATAAGCCAATGCGATACCGGTGTTACCACTGGTCGGCTCGACCAGTTCCACGCCCGGCTTCAGTACTCCGCGTTTCTCGGCATCCCAAATCATATTGGCACCGATACGACATTTTACGCTGAAGCTTGGGTTGCGGGATTCGACCTTCGCCAGGATACGTCCGTTACCGATGCGGTTCAGTCGAACCAGCGGCGTATGACCAATAGTCAACGAGTTGTCTTCAAAAATCTTACTCATAGCCCGTCCTTAACTGTATGAAATTTGGGAACCACCTCAGCATACGCACTTACTGTTTATGCGGAAGTAAAGATTTCGCATATCTATATGTCGAGGTGAAATAATGGCTAGCAGTACGGAATAAGAAACGGAATAATTCCTTAACGCCATACTGCGTGCTTTTCGCGATAACAATCGACCCACATTGCCGTCGCGCCGCAAACCGCTACTGGCATCACCACCAGGTTTAGTACAGGAACCAGGGTAAACAGGCTGGTGAGCGCGCCAAATTGCATATTTATGACCTTTCGCGAGCGTAATGACACGCGCATCTCTTTAAAGGGAACTTTATGGTTGTCGAACGGATAGTCGCAGTATTGAATAGCAAGCATCCATGCGCTGAATAGAAACCACAACACCGGTGCGACGGTTTGCCCGATTCCGGGGATGAAATAGAGGATAAGCAGAATAGCTGCGCGGGGCAGGTACCACGCCAGTTTTTGCCATTCGCGCTTCATGATGCGCGGCACATCTTTGAGCACACCTAAGACGCCCACATCCGGCGGCGTAGCGCCGGTCAGGCGCGCTTCAAGTTGTTCCGCCAGCAGGCCGTTAAAAGGTGCGGCAATCCAGTTGGCAATGGTTGAAAAGAAATAGCCGAACACCAGCAGGATCGAGATGACAATAATCGGCCATAATAAATAGCTGAGCCATTGAAGCCAGCCTGGGATATGGCTCATTAATGAAGGGATCCAGCTATCGAGGCGGGTAAACAGCCACCAGAATGCGCCGCCCATCAGGACAATGTTCACCAGCAACGGCAAGATCACAAAGCGGCGAATGCCCGGCAGCGTGACCAGTTTCCAGCCCTGGGAAAAGTAAAAAAGGCCGCTGCGAGCAGCGCCTGGCGACGATGAAACCATAATCTGGCTGGACCCCTTTTTAAGACATACGAAAAAACTGAAGCTTATAATATTCGCCGGACTGGGGAAACCCGTTCGGAAATGTTCGAAAAATCAGCAAAAAGCACAATTTAATTCATCTTTATGCGGTGAATGCTTCCCATACACTTGCACTTGGCGTAATGCGCAAATACTCTTAGTGAGTAAATGTTTGCCGTGGTGGCAAGGTGTTAGAACAACAGAGAATATAATGATGCAGGATTTGCGTCTGATATTAATCATTGTTGGCGCGATCGCCATAATCGCTTTACTGGTCCACGGTTTCTGGACCAGCCGCAAAGAACGTTCGTCAATGTTCCGCGATCGCCCACTGAAACGTATGAAGTCGAGACGTGACGACGACGAGTTGGATGACGAAGATGTCGAAGACGACGAAGGCGTGGGTGAAGTTCGTGTTCACAAAGTGAACAATGCACCGAAAGCCGGTGGCGAACAAGACGCGTCACGTCAGCATCCGCAGCATCAATACCAGCCGCCTTATGCGTCGGCACAACCGCGTCCGTCTGCTCCGCCGGTTCAGCCTGCAGAGCCACCGCACCACGCGCCGCAACCCCATTCTCAGCCGCAGCAACCGGAACGCCCGCCAGTGCAAGCGCCAGCGTTTGAACAACAGCCGGTGCGGCCTGTTCATCAGCCACAACCTCAGCATCAACCGCAGGTTCATGAACCCGCACCGCAGCCGGAGCCAGAACCGGTTGTCGAAGCCCCGGTTGAAAAACCGCAGCGCAAAGAAACGGTCATTATCATGAACGTCGCGGCGCATCATGGCAGTGCGTTGAATGGCGAAGTGCTGCTCAATAGCATTTTGCAGGCCGGGTTTAAATTCGGCGATATGAACATTTTCCATCGCCACCTCAGCCCGGACGGTAGTGGTCCGGCGCTTTTCAGCCTCGCGAACATGGTCAATCCGGGAACATTCGATGTTGACACGATGGGCGAGATGGCAACGCCGGGCGTCACCATCTTTATGCAGGTTCCGTCCTATGGCGACGAGTTGCAGAACTTCAAATTGATGTTGCAGTCGGCGCAGCATATCGCTGATGAAGTTGGTGGTGTGGTGCTTGATGATCAACGCCGCATGATGACGCCGCAAAAATTACGCGAATACCAGGATCGTATACGCGAAGTCAAAGACGCCAACGCGTAACGGTTCGACAAACGCATTCCCTTCCAGAACCCCCGCCAGTCGGGGGTTTTTTATCATTGATGGTGCGATATGGAATCAATTGAACAACAACTAACTGAACTGCGAACCACACTTCGCCATCATGAACATCTGTACCATGTTTTGGACGCCCCGGAGATTCCGGACGCGGAGTACGATCGGTTAATGCGCGAGTTGCGCGAGCTGGAAACGCAGCATCCTGATCTCATCACGCCAGATTCCCCGACCCAGCGCGTCGGCGCAGCCCCGTTAACCGCCTTTAGTCAGGTACGCCATGAAGTGCCGATGCTGTCGCTGGACAACGTCTTTGATGAAGAGAGCTTCCTGGCATTTAACAAGCGCGTGCAGGACCGGCTGAAAAGCCCCGAGGCGCTGGTTTACTGCTGCGAACTGAAACTCGATGGCCTGGCGGTAAGTATCCTGTACGAAAACGGCGTGTTGATGCGCGCAGCGACGCGCGGCGATGGCACGACCGGGGAAGACATCACCACCAACGTGCGTACCATCCGCGCAATCCCTTTGAAGCTGCATGGCGACAATATTCCGGCTCGCCTTGAAGTGCGCGGCGAAGTGTTTTTGCCACAGTCCGGCTTTGAAAAAATCAATGAAGATGCCCGCCGTACTGGCGCGAAAGTGTTTGCTAATCCGCGCAACGCGGCGGCGGGTTCTTTGCGTCAGCTTGATCCACGGATTACCGCGAAGCGTCCGCTCACTTTCTTTTGCTATGGCGTTGGTATCCTTGAAGGCGGCGAGCTGCCGCGCAGCCATTTGGAACGCTTACAACAGTTCAAAGCTTGGGGTTTGCCGGTGAGTGAGCGCATACGTCTGTGCAGCACGCCGGAAGCGGTGCTGGATTTTTATCATCAGGTTGAAAACGATCGCTCGACACTGGGCTTCGATATCGACGGGGTGGTGATTAAGGTTGACTCGCTGGATCTGCAAGAGCAGCTTGGTTTTGTGGCGCGCGCGCCGCGGTGGGCGGTGGCGTTTAAATTCCCGGCGCAGGAGCAAGTGACCTTCGTGCGCGATGTGGAGTTCCAGGTGGGGCGAACCGGGGCGATTACACCGGTGGCAAGGCTCGAACCGGTGCAGGTTGCCGGTGTGCTGGTCAGCAACGCAACATTGCATAACGCCGATGAAATCGACCGTCTTGGCCTGCGCATTGGCGATAAAGTGGTGATTCGCCGCGCCGGAGATGTTATTCCGCAGGTGGTGAACGTGGTGCTTTCGGATCGCCCGGAAGAGACGCGCGAAGTGGTTTTCCCAGCGCATTGCCCGGTTTGCGGTTCTGATGTGGAACGTGTCGAAGGAGAAGCCGTTGCTCGCTGCACAGGCGGATTGATTTGTGGCGCACAGCGCAAAGAAGCGCTGAAACATTTTGTCTCTCGTCGCGCCATGGATGTCGATGGCATGGGCGATAAGATAATCGACCAACTGGTTGAAAAAGAGTATGTACACACGCCAGCAGACCTGTTTCGCCTGACCGCCGGAAAGCTAACCGGGCTGGACCGTATGGGGCCGAAATCGGCGCAAAACGTAGTGAATGCACTGGAAAACGCCAAAGAGACAACCTTTGCTCGCTTCCTCTATGCGCTCGGTATTCGCGAAGTGGGAGAAGCCACGGCGGCGGGATTGGCGGCGTATTTTGGCACGCTGGACGCCTTGATTGCGGCATCGGTTGACGATCTCCAGAAAGTGCCGGATGTCGGCGTGGTAGTGGCGAAACATGTGAGTAATTTCTTCCATGAAGAGAGCAACCGCGAGGTTATTCGCCAGCTGGTGGAAGAAGTGGGCATTCACTGGCCTGCGCCGGTCATCGTTAAAGCCGAAGAGATAGATAGTCCATTCGCCGGTAAAACGGTGGTGCTGACCGGCAGTCTTAGTCAGCTCTCACGCGATGACGCCAAAGCGCGTCTGACCGCGCTGGGCGCGAAAGTCGCTGGCAGCGTCTCAAAGAAAACCGACCTGGTGATCGCCGGAGAAGCCGCCGGTTCGAAACTCGCGAAGGCGCAAGAACTGGGGATTGAGGTGATTGATGAGGCCGAAATGATCCGTTTGCTGGGGGATTAAATGGAAAAGGAACAGCTCGTCGAGATTGCTAACACCGTTATGCCCTTTGGTAAATACCAGGGGCGTCGGCTTATTGATCTGCCGGAAGAGTATTTGCTGTGGTTTGCCCGCAAAAATGAGTTTCCCGCCGGGCGGCTGGGCGAGTTAATGCAGATTACATTACTGATCAAAACCGAGGGGCTGAGCCATCTGGTTCAGCCCCTGAAACGCGGTTAGGCTTTCGCCGCTTCCTGCGCTTGCTGCTGTTCCGCCTGGCGTTTGTAACGGCGGGCCAGCACGGCGCATACCATTAGCTGGATCTGGTGGAAGATCATCAATGGCAGCACCATCATGCCAATCACCGAGGTTGGGAACAGGATGTTGGCCATCGGAATGCCGTTGGCGAGGCTCTTTTTCGAGCCGCAGAAGACAATAGTAATCTCGTCCGCTTTGTTAAAGCCGCATTTGCGCGCCACGGTAATATTCACCGCAATCACAATTGCCAGCAGCACCAGGCTCGCCACCACGATAAACAGCAGTGAACCGATGCCGACTTTGTGCCAGATACCATTCACCACGGCTTCGCTGAAAGCAGAGTAAACCACCAGTAAAATCGAGGTTTGGTCGGTTTTCGAAATCCATTTCTTATGTTTCGCGACAAAGGCGCCGGTCCACGGGCGGGACAGATGGCCGAGCACAAACGGCAGCAACAGTTGCAGCATAATTTTGCCGACCTGCTCCAGGCTGCCTTCTGCACCGTGCAGATTCATCAGCAAGCCGACCAACAGCGGCGACAGGAAAATCCCCAACAAGCTGGATGCAGAAGCAGAGCAAACCGCCGCCGCGACATTACCGCCCGCCAGCGACGTAAAGGCAATCGCCGACTGAACCGTGGCGGGCAGAATGCACAAGTAGAGAAAACCGGTGTACAGCTCCTGGCTAATATTGACCGGCGACCACCAGACAAACAGCACGCCGAGCGCCGGGAAGAGCACAAAAGTGCTGCACATGACCCACAAATGTAAACGCCAGTGGCTGCCGCCAGCGATAATCGCTTCGCGCGACAGTTTTGCGCCATGCATAAAAAACAGTAGCGCAATTGCGGCGGTGGTCAGCCATTCGAAAAACGGCACAAAGCCGCCGCGTGCAGGTAAGAAAGATGCCAGCAAAACGGTACACACCAGCGTGAGCGTAAAAGGATCAAGGATACGAAAAATTTTCATGAGCACTCCTGAAAGTCGACGCCGCTATTGTGCTTTTTCTGCTTTGAGAAATAAAATTGATTTATTGCATCCATTCATGAATTTATCAGATGAATTATTCCTTACGTCAGTTGCGCGTTTTTGTCACGGTGGCGCAGGCCAAAAGTTTCAGCCGGGCAGGGGACATTATTGGCCTTAGCCAGTCTGCGGTCAGCCACAGTGTGAAAGAGCTGGAGTTGCAAACCGGCGTACGTTTGCTTGACCGCACGACGCGCGAAGTGGTGCTGACCGAAGCCGGGCAACAACTGGCTTTGCGTCTTGAGCGGTTGTTAGATGAGCTTAGCAGCACGTTGCGCGAAGCCGGACGAGTAGGGCAACAATTAACCGGTACGGTGCGCGTGGCTGCCAGCCAGACCATCTCCGCCCATTTGATTCCGCAGTGCATTGCCAGCAGCAACCAACGTTATCCGGAAATTGATTTTGTGCTGCATGACAGACCGCAGCAGTGGGTGCTGGAGAGTATTCGCCAGGGCGAGGTTGATTTTGGCATTGTTATCGATCCCGGCCCGGTGAGTGATTTTCAAAGCGAGGAGATCCTTGAAGAGCCGTTCTTTCTGTTGTGTCGCAATGATCATCCGTGGGCGCAACTGGCTGGCGTGCCGTGGTCGGCGTTAGACGGCGCGCGGTTGGTGGTGCAGGATTACGCATCCGGTAGCCGTCCGTTAATCGATGCGGCGCTGCAACATTTTGCCGTGCGGGCGACCATCGTGCAGGAGATTGGCCATCCGGCAACCCTGTTTCCGATGGTTGAAGCGGGGATTGGCATCAGTATTTTGCCTGCGCTGGCGCTACCTTTGCCGCAGGGAAGCCAATTGGCGGTGAAACGGTTAGTGCCGGATATGCAGCGAAAAATTATGCTGGTGCGACGCAAAAATCGCTCGCTGTCGGGCGCTGCGCAGGCGTTGTGGGAAGTGGTAAAAGAACAGGCCCGGTGTTTAAACCAGGCCCGTGAAGACGATCCGTTATTTACTCAAACGTAAATATCAATTTGGTGATCGTCGGAAGGATTATTTACACCTTCCACTTTGCCCTGCGGCTGTTGCTGCTGAGTTTGTTTCTGCTCAGCCTCTTCAGCTTGCTTGCGTTGTAACTGCTGAAGTTGAGATTGCAGGAGCTGGATCTGAGACTGGATCTGCTGTTGCTCTTTCTGCTTCTCTTCCGTGGTGCCATCGCCGTTAGCTACATCTTTCAGCTGCTGTGTCAGCTTGGTGATCTGCTGCGTGATGCGGCTGATCTGTGAAGCGACGTCGCTACTGGCTGACGATGAACTACCGGAGCTGCTGGTTTGTATTGATGCTGTGGATGTTGAAATTGTTGTCATTGAACTCTCCTTCTTGCCATAAAACATCATTATCGGCGTAATCAAGTACGACTTGAGTTGCGTTCATAGAACGACCGCAAGTTCCGCATCATAGCCAGACATTAAGGATAAATTATGGATAAAAGTAACCAGCTTACTCGTTGAAAAGCAGACAGTTTTGTTGGTTTTGTGATTGCGGATAGGTTGGATTTTCATGCTGATTTAATTGAAATTTTATTGGTGAATGCGAAAGCACCTGTTGGCACTGCGCTTAGCAGGCCTTGCGATTTTGTGTTTGTAGGCCGGATAAGGCGCAGCCGCCATCCGGCGAGAGAACTCAGGCAGGAATCGATTGCGCTCGGGCAGGAATCGCAGATAGCAAAAAAGCGCCTTTAGGGCGCTTTTTTACATTGGTGGGTCGTGCAGGATGACTCGCTTCGCTCGCCCTTTGGGCCGTCGCCGCAAGCGGCTCCGTTGTCTCACTACGTTCGACTCGAACCTGCCGCAGGTTCGAATCTTTTAGAATCGCAGATAGCAAAAAAGCGCCTTTAGGGCGCTTTTTTACATTGGTGGGTCGTGCAGGATTCGAACCTGCGACCAATTGATTAAAAGTCAACTGCTCTACCAACTGAGCTAACGACCCGAAGTGGTGGGTGATGACGGGATCGAACCGCCGACCCCCTCCTTGTAAGGGAGGTGCTCTCCCAGCTGAGCTAATCACCCACTTCGGTACTTCACAGATAAGAATTTGCTGGTGAGAAAGTGGTGGGTGATGACGGGATCGAACCGCCGACCCCCTCCTTGTAAGGGAGGTGCTCTCCCAGCTGAGCTAATCACCCACTTCTCATTCTTATCTACACTGCGGGAACCACTAAAATCGTGGTGGGTGATGACGGGATCGAACCGCCGACCCCCTCCTTGTAAGGGAGGTGCTCTCCCAGCTGAGCTAATCACCCCCGCTGTGTGGAGTCGCATTATAGGGAGAGTTGAAAATGAGTCAACGCATTTTAAAAAGAAATTGTTCGTTCGTCGTAAAATTAGACAAACCGTTGTGTAAACCATCGCGAGAGCATGATTTATAAACAAAATAACCCGATAAACCCGTCATTGCGGCAACAACATTGAGGAATCAGCCCACAGTGATAGAATATCGCCCACTTCTTTTCAGGTACTGCCGACGGTCGGCATCTTTATCAACGTAAGGCCATTTCATGAAAATCAAAACTCGCTTCGCGCCAAGCCCCACCGGCTATCTGCACGTTGGCGGCGCGCGTACTGCTCTTTACTCCTGGCTGTTTGCCCGTAATCACGGCGGTGAGTTTGTGCTGCGTATCGAAGACACCGATCTCGAACGCTCCACACCGGAAGCAATTGAAGCCATCATGGATGGCATGAACTGGCTGAGCCTGGAATGGGACGAAGGTCCGTACTTCCAGACCAAACGCTTTGATCGCTACAACGCAGTAATCGACGAGATGCTGGAAGCCGGCACTGCCTATAAATGTTACTGCTCGAAAGAGCGCCTCGAACAACTGCGCGAAACGCAGATGGCGAACAACGAAAAACCGCGTTACGACGGCCGTTGCCGCCACGATCATTCACATCACGCTGCTGATGAACCTTGCGTGGTGCGTTTCGCCAACCCGCAGGACGGTTCCGTTATTTTCGACGACCAGATCCGTGGTCCGATCGAGTTCAGCAATCTTGAGCTTGATGACCTGATCATTCGCCGTACCGACGGTTCTCCGACCTATAACTTCTGCGTTGTTGTTGATGACTGGGACATGGAAATTACACACGTGATCCGTGGCGAAGACCACATCAACAACACGCCGCGCCAGATCAACATCCTGAAAGCGCTGAATGCGCCGGTTCCGGTGTATGCCCACGTTTCTATGATCAACGGCGACGATGGCAAAAAACTCTCCAAACGCCATGGCGCGGTCAGCGTGATGCAATACCGCGACGACGGCTATCTGCCGGAAGCGCTGCTGAATTACCTGGTGCGCCTGGGCTGGTCCAGCGGCGATCAGGAAATATTCACCCGTGAAGAGATGATCAAGCTGTTCTCCCTGGGTGCGGTAAGCAAATCTGCAAGCGCCTTCAACACCGATAAGTTGCTGTGGCTGAACCACCACTACATCAACACGCTGCCGCCGGAATATGTTGCGACGCACCTGCAATGGCATATCGAGCAGGAAAAAATCGACACCCGAACCGGTCCGCAACTGTTTGAACTGGTGAAACTGCTGGGCGAGCGCTGCAAAACGCTGAAAGAGATGGCGGCAAGCTGCCGTTATTTCTACGAAGAGTTTGACGAGTTCGACGCCGATGCCGCGAAAAAACACCTGCGCCCGGTTGCGCGTCAGCCGTTGGAAGTGGTGCGTGACAAACTCGCTGCTATCACCGACTGGACCGCTGAAAACGTTCACCACGCCATTCAGGCGACCGCCGATGAGCTGGAAGTGGGCATGGGCAAAGTGGGTATGCCGCTGCGCGTTGCCGTTACCGGCGCGGGTCAGTCTCCGGCGCTTGACGTCACCGTCCACGCAATTGGCAAGTCCCGCAGCATTGAACGCATCAACAAAGCGCTGGGCTTTATTGCTGAACGCGAAAGCCAGCAGTAATTGCCTTCGGTTTTCATAATGAATAAGCCGCCTTCACTGAGGCGGCTTTTTTATGCGCTGAAATTACCAGGCGTAGCTGACTGTCGCCGTCATCGTGCGGCCAATGCCGTAGAAACAGGCCGTGCTGCCACCGCATGCCGCGACATATTTGGTATTGGCAATATTGTTGACGTTAAACTGCACGTTTGCCCCTTTCAGGCGGCTGTTCAGTTCGCCCAAGTCGTAGCCGATCATCGCGTCATACAGATCAACAGACGGCACTTTGAAGGTATTCTGTGTGTCGCCATAGCTGGTACCGATATAGCGCATCCCGACGCCCGCCGTCAGGCTTTTCAGCGGGCCAGAAGGCAGTGTGTAGCTGGTAAAGATCGACGCCATATGTTTGGGAACACGCGTCGGCGCTTTGCCTTTGGTTCCGGCAACCGTTGTGCTGACATTCTCCGCGTCGGTGTAGGTGTACGAGGCAATCAGGTTCAGGCTGTCATACAGCGTGGAATGCAGCTCCGTTTCCAACCCTCGGGAGCGGATTTCGCCCGCGTTTTCATACCAACCTTCGCTGCTGTTGTAGGTTGGCACGTTGTTTTGATGCAAATCGTACACCGCCAGCGACATCAGCGTATTTTCAACCGGCTGATACTTCACGCCCACTTCCGTTTGTTTGCCCGTCGTTGGCGCAAACGGCGCAATGCCTGGCGCGCGGTTGGTTTGTAGATTCGGCTCGAACGAGGTGCTGTAACTGATATAGGGCGATAAACCGAAATCAAACGCGTACAGCAACCCGGTGCGCCAGGTGAATTTCCTGTCGTTCTGCTGCGTGTTTCCATCCGCTGTCGTGTAATCCAGGGTGCGGACTTCCGACCAATCGTAACGCCCGGAAAGCAGCAGTTCCCAGTTGTTCCAGCTCAACTGATCTTGCAAATAAATCCCCATTTGATCGAGGTTTTGCTGCTCATCGGTCATCGTGCTGAAGGTACTTTCATCCACTTGCACGCCGTAAACCGGGTTCGTCCAGTCCAGATCGTATTGCGTACCGGACCCGCGCTTTAACGTCTGGCGATCGCGGTCCGATTTATAATCCAGGCCTGTAAGCAGCGTATGATCAATGTCGGCGGTGGCGAATCGCGCTTCAAGCTGGTTATCCAGACCGAACTCATCGGTATCGCGTGTTTCATGTTGTGCGCGGCGCGTTAACACACTGCTGTTGGCTGGGCTTGTGGCATAAACCAGATAGCGATATTTCTGCTTGATGCTGGCGTAACGAGCGTTCTGGCGCAGGGTGAACACATCGTTTAACTGATGCTCAAACTCATAACCGATCATGGCTTGTTCGCGCCAGGACTGATCATAGCTCGGGTCGCTGACGTTAAAATCGCGCGGCACATAACGGCCATTCACGCTGACCACCGTGCCGTAGTAGGGCAGGAAGTTGCGATAGCCCGCGTCCGGGTCTTTCTGGTAGCTGGTCAGCAACGTAAAGCGTGTTTGATCGTTGGGAAACCAGGTGATGGACGGCGCAATTGCCATGCGCGTCTCTTTATAATCGTCCACCTGGTTACGCTGCGTGCGGCCAATACCGTTAACGCGGTATAACACGCGCCCGTCATCGCTCAGCTTGCCGCCAAAATCAAATGCACCTTCCGCCAGATGATTATTGCCGGTGCGAAACTGCACGCTGTGGATTGGCTCGCTGGTCGGGCGTTTGCTGGTCATGCTGACGAGTCCGCCGGGGTTAACCTGGCCGAACAGCACTGACGCCGGGCCTCGCACCACTTCCACGCGCTCCAGCAGCCACGTATCAAGCGAACCGGTTTGCGACGAAGCCGTTGCGCCATAGCTCAGGCCATCAAGGAATTTCGGCACATAGCTGAAGCCGCGTACATACAATTCGTCGTTGCGGTTGGAGGATCCCCGGTATTCAGTAAACACGCCCGCACTGTAGCGCAGCGCCTGGGAAACGGATGTCACATCCAGCGCTTTCATTTGATCGCGGGTGACCACTGAAACCGATTGCGGCGTTTTCACCAAATCCGCCGAGGTTTTGGTTGCCGACAAGGTTTTGGTCGCGACAATTCCCTTCAGCGGCCCGGTAGGATCTTCTGCCGCGCCGGGCGTGACAACCAGCGTTTCTTCATTGGTGCTTTCCGCCAACACCGACGTGCTGACGCTGCTTGCCGCCAGGCTAAGCAGCCAGAGTTGCATTATCTTGTTGTTGTTAAAAATCATTCAAAACGTCCCGTTTTTGTCAGTGCCATTTAAAGCCCGCCATTCAGCATGTGAATGTGAGGGCAAAGATCATCACCGAAACAGATGGTATTGCAAATGGTAACCATTTGCATTAGCGTTGTTTCCAATTGTATAGGGGGATGTTTTTGCAATGAAAATGGCGTTAAGCGGCTTACTGATTGGATTGAGCGCGGTTCCGGCGATGGCTGAAAATTGTCAACCCACCACAGTTCAGGGGGAGCAACAAGGAAAGTTTGACGCCAGTGGCGAAGTCTGTTTTCAACTTCCTGCGCTGAGCGAAAATTATGTGTCGGCGAGCGTTTCTGGTGTGACCGATGCGTATTTGCTTGATGGACAAAACCGCCGTTTGCGCGAACTGCTGGCAGGCGGCCCGGCGGATGGCGAGCAATCCCTGCTGTTTTCATTACCCGTTAGACAACCCTCATCGCTGGTGCTGCACGGCAATGAAGGTGTGCGCTGGCGTTTTTCCTGGCATATGAAAGAAACCACGCCGCTGTCGCGCCCGCAAACCCTGACGCCGGTTAGCCCGCGCTTGCAGCAACTGGCAAGCGAAATTGCCGCTGGCGGCACGACGGACGCTTTCTGGCAAGAGATAAAGCAGACAGGGACGCCACTTGTTGAACCGGTTGATAGCAGCCATAAGCGCGTCACCTTTTTGTGGCGTGGCGCACGCGGCAATGTCTTTATCCTCGGTTCGCCGGCTGGCGATCACGATCCGCTATTTCGCCTTGCCCATTCAGATGTCTGGTTTCGCAGTTACGTCGTGCCTGCCGACACGCGCATGCAGTACAAACTGGCGCCGGATGTGCCCAACGTCGACGGTAGCCCGCGCGATCAACGTCGTGCGATCCTCGTCACCGCGCAGGCCGATCCGCTCAATCCGCACACCCTGGCCCAGGGCATGAACGATCGCTGGAACCGCGCTTCGCTGCTGGATTTAAAACCGTCGCGTTATTTTTCCACTCAGGCGATGGCAGAACCGGTGCGCCATGGCGTGTTATCACGCCAGCCGTTTTACAGCGAACGTCTGGGCAACAGCCGGGAAATCATCATTTACCGTCCCCGCGCTTCTCAGCCTGCGCGCTGGACGCTGATCCTGTTTGACGGGCAAACCTGGCAGGACGAATACCACGCCGCCAATGTGCTGGATGGCCTGATTGCCCGCCATGCATTGCCGCCCATCAACATTGTGTTTATCGACAGCCTCGACCACCGGCGGCGCGGCAAAGAACTGCCGCCGAATGCCAACTTTGCTGACTTTATGGGGCAAGAACTAATCCCCTGGCTACGCAAGCGAGGCATGGCGTTAACGCGCAATAAAACGGTGCTGGCGGGAGCGAGTTACGGCGGGCTGGCCTCTTCGTGGGTGGCTCTACGCTACCCGCGCTTATTTGGCAATGTGCTCAGCTTGTCAGGTTCTTACTGGTGGGCGCCAAAAGGCGAAGCGCCAGGCTGGCTGACGCGTCAGTATCAACAATCACCGCGCTATCCGCTGCGTTTTTGGCTGCAGGCCGGGCGTTTTGAAGCGCAAGGGCAGGACGGCGGTATCTTTAAAAACAGCATTGAGTTTGAACAGGTGCTACGAGAAAAAGGTTATGCGGCCAGTTTCCACCCGTGGTCTAGCGGCCATGATTACGCGGCCTGGGTCGAAGCACTGGTGGCCGGAATGCGGGATTTTACCGGCCAGAGATCGTCGTTATAGGCCTGATGAGCGAAGCGCCATCAGGCATTAAGCGTGATGGCGCTTTAATTGCCTGGTGGCACCAACGCTCACCGGGCCTACGAATTACCTTGCAACCACAAAGCGTTTTTCGTCTTCCATAAAGGCTTTGTCGCCTGCCGGCGCGGCAATCGAACCGAAGTTCATATGCGCGCGAAGTTTCCAGCTCGCCGGAATATTCCAGGTACGCTGAACATCTTCATCCACCAGCGGGTTGTAGTGCTGCAAGTTTGCACCAATGCCTTTCTCTGCCAACGCCAGCCATACGGCGTATTGCGCGATACCAGAACTGTGTTCTGACCACACCGGGAAGTTGTCGGCGTAAGCGGCAAACTGCTCCTGCAAGCGGGTGACCACATCCTGATCTTCAAAGAACAGCACCGAACCCGCGGCAGCCGCGAAACCGTCTAATTTCTGCGACGTGGCGTGGAAATTCTCTTCCGGCACGATTTTCTTCAGCTGTGCGCGGGTCAATTCCCAGAACTGCTCATGCTCTTTACCCAGCAGGATCAGGGCGCGGGAGCTTTGCGAGTTAAACGCCGACGGTGCCTGGCGAATCGCTTCTTTGATGGTCTCAATGACAACATCGTCAGCCAACGGCAAATCTTTCCCGAGGGCATAAATGGTGCGGCGTTGTGTTGCTAAAGCGAGAAAATTGTCTGACATGATTCCTCCTGAAGTTAACTGCACTTCCGCTGTGCTGTTGCCAGCGGTTTGCGGAAAGAGAGCGCGAAAAAGTTTCTGCAATGCGTTCATGATTCGTCGTATCTAATGTCTTGTTGCTAAAAAGCATAGGCCGACGAAGCGATAAGGAAAAGCTGAACTATTTGCCGTTAACGTTCAAAAAATTAGAATGAACCTGGAATCATCTGTGCTTTGTCAGACCGCGAGCCAGCGCTTCCATACAAACCGCAAAACGAAAAATTCAATGGTGCCCAGCAGCAAAAACCACAGGCAGTAGAGCAGGGTATAAAGTTGATTCAAATCCAGTAGATGGAAACGCTGCATCAGCGTTTGCGCCAGTTGCAGGCCAAGAGACGGCGCGGGAAGCAGCAGTACGGAGATAAAGGCCATCAGTAGAATACCGGCCAGGGTGACCAGCGTTTCGAGGGGGTGTTTCATAAGTGTTAATCGCTAATGAAAAACCGCATTGTCGGGGAAAGCGCGCCAGAGCGCAACGTTCCCCGACCGTCAATCAGGCAACAACAAATTGGTCGACCAGTTTGCTCATGGTTTCGGATTGTTGATCCAGTAATTGACTGGCAGTGGCGGCGCTCGCCACCAGCCCGGCGTTTTGCTGGGTTACCTGCTCCAGTTGATTCAGCGCTTCATGCACTTGCGCCACCCCTAACGACTGCTCGCTGGCGGCTTGCGCAATGTCGCTAACAAATGCCAGCATTTGCCCGGTGTTGGCTTTTGCCGATTGCAACGTCCGGTCAGAGTCTTGTACCAACGTTACACCCTGCTCGATTTGCTCCATATTTTTATTCACCAGCGCACGGATTTGCTGCGCTTCGTTGGCACAGCGCTGCGAGAGTTTACGTACTTCCGTAGCGACAACGGCAAAGCCTCTACCGAGTTCACCGGCACGAGCGGCCTCTACCGCGGCGTTGAGCGCCAGCAAATTGGTCTGGAACGAGATCTCATCAATAGAACCCACAATGCTGGAGATATGCTCGCTGGAACCACGAATGGCCGTCATGCTGAGGCTCGCTTCACCCGCCACGCGGCTGGCTTCCTGCACCTGTTTCTCCATCTCTTCAGTCAGGCGTTTCGCTTCAATGGCGTTATCGGCGGTCTGGTTCACAGCGGCCGAAATCTGCCTCATGCTTGCTGCCGTTTCAACCAGCGAAGCGGCTTGCTCATCGGTTCGCGACGCCAGATCCTGGTTACCGTCGGCAATTTCGGCACTTGCTTTACGTAGTACTCCAGCACCGTGTTTGATCTCGCTCACGATATGCTCAATGCTTTCGATCGCCTGGTTATAGGCGCGGTTAAGCAGTGAGAGTTCGTCGCTGCCGGGTACATCCAGACGCTGTGTCAGGTCGCCCTCCATCTCTTCAATGGTCGCCAGCGAGTGGTGCAACTGGCGGTGAATGCTTCTCGCCACCAGCACGGCGGAAACGAGCGCCACAATCAGCGCGGCAAGGCTTATCACCGCAAAAATAATCATTTCGTGGCGATTTTCACTGGCAAGCTGTTGCGCGGTAGATATCAGCGTATCTTCTGCCGCTTCTTCCACAACTCTAAGGCCATTAATCCGCTTTGTCTGAGCGTTGAACCAGTCTGCTGGCACCACGCCAAAACCGCCCATTTCCTCGTGGTCGATTGCCAACTGGCGCAGTTTAAGCGCTTGCGTCGCTTGTGGGGATTGAAGTTGCGCGGTGAGGTTATCGTTGACCGCCGGCGTATTGAAGGCGTGCGCTGCTGCGAGCCAGGCGTGTTGTTTGCCGACGACTTCATGAAGTTGATGGAGTTGCTTGTCGGTAAAGCGATCGGCGGAGAAGACATTCGACATCAGCGCGAGCTCAACGCCTGCCTGTTCTTTGGCGTTTAGCATGCTGTAATAAGCCGCCTGTTGATTCACAATGTCACCGTTTTCGGTTAGTTGGCTAATGCCGCCGACAACATTCAGCAAATCATTGATGATGGTGCTATACCACTCCAGGTATTCCGCTCTGCTGACACTTTGGGCGCGGATTTGCTGATGAAATATTTCCATTTTTTGTTGATGCTCGCGAAATTTTTCGAGAGCAAAGCGAATATCGCTATTCGCATCCTGTACATGAAATTGATTTAATTCGGCGGTAAATTTATCAATAGTGTTCATTGAAGTAAAATATTGCTCTGATAACTCCTCGCTAAATTTTTGGCCATTACTTCCTAAATAACCCGCGCTTAATCCGCGCTCTCTTTGTAATGCATGAATAACGTTACTGGCACCTTTCGTTAGCTTCGTTAAGTTCATGATAGCTTGCATCTGCTGGCCTGTTTCAACACGCTCCACAATACCCTCGGTCGTTAACCCGACAAGTGCAAATAATAAAGGGGTTAGTGCCAATGATAATTTCGACTTCATTGATAAACGGTAAATCCATTTCATATATATTTTCCTCTATTCCATGTTTTCTTTTGTTTATTACCGGAGAAGAGGTTGTTTGATCTATTTCTAATGCAGGTCTTGTTGATATTCGTCAATTATATTGAGTGCGGTCGGTACTTTGTGGTGATAAAGATGAGAAATATCGTTGCTTACCGAGAAATAGATAACAACGCCCCCAGTGAAAATAATTTTGGGGCGTTATAAACCGGATGGGCAAATAAACACTCAGCCCGCAGCCCAAATCTCGGCATGCTTTTTCACCAACCCAATCAGCGATCCGCCATCGGCGACAAAATCACGCATCAGTTGGGCTTCGCTTTTACCGCGTTTTACCACATTGGTCAGTTCATCCAGCGCGCTGCTGGCGTTGAGCTTGTCCGCCGATGGCGCAATCTTCTCCAGCAGCCGCGATAAATCTTCCGCGATAGTACACTGCTCGCCGGTATGAACATCCGTGATGATGCCGTCCAGCCCGAAGCGACAGGCCTGAAACCGGTTGAATTTATACAACAAATAATCCCGCTCCTGATGTTTGAATGGCCGCTCAGCCAGCAACCAGTGCGACAGCGCCTGAATAAACCCGGCGACACTGATGGCGTGCGACAGCGTCAGCGGCGTATCCATTACCCGCACTTCGACGGTGCCAAAATGCGGGCTGGGTCGAATGTCCCAGTGCAAATCTTTGATGCTTTCAATCATTGAGGTGTAGCTCAAACGGCGAAACAGCCCTTCAAACTCCTGCCAGTTCGCCACCCACGGCATCGGGCCATTATCCGGAAACGACGAGAAAATATTGAGGCGCGACGAGGCGTAGCGGGTGTCGGTGCCCTGGATATACGGCGAGGCGGCGCTAAGGGCGATAAAGTGCGGCACAAAACGGGAAAGACCGTGCAATAAATAGATAGCGTCGTCACCGTTGGTGCAGCCAACATGCACATGTTGACCAAACACTGTCGCCTGCTGCATCAAATAGCCGAACATCTCCAGCGTGCGGGCATAACGCTCATCTTCACACACCTGCTGGCGCTGCCATATCTGGAAAGGGTGCGTACCGCCGCCGCAAATCTGCACATGGTTTTCCGACGCTGCTTGCAGAATAACGTGCTGCATGGCTGAAAACTGGTGCGCCGCCTGGCCGATATCGCGACAAACGCCGGTGGCAATCTCCAGCATGCTTTCGGTGATATCGTGTTTAACCTCTCCGGCGCTAACCTGGTGTTTTACCGCCTCGATCAGCCGCGACGAGTCCTGGCTCAAATCATAGCCGGGTGGGTTAACAACCTGTAATTCCAGTTCAATGCCAAGGGTAAACGGGTCCGAAACATGAAAATCAGGCAGTGGCATAATCATCCCTTACTCATCGGTTTTGTTTGAGTATGGAAGTGAAAAGCCAAACTTGCCTGCCGCAAACGCGGGGTTTTTTCTCCTTCGCACCTGCTGCTAATAATGGCGGCATGATCATGAAAAGATTTAATAATCAGACGTCGGGGAAAATAATATCGGTTCGAAACCAATTAACGGACGATTTAATGGTGCATTTTTGCAACATTTTTCCCAAACCCGGTGCGAAATATCGCCAAACTATACACATCTATTATTTGTAAAAGCGCATAACGCGCTGAGTGATAACCCTTTCTGATAATAACCCCACCCAAATGACAGTTATTCGCGTTTAGCCAGCTGGTATGTATCTTGCCTGTTAAATCTCTCAATTATTTAACAGGGACAACGTGATGCTTAATCAATCTTTTTGGCGTAAACACCGTCTGGCTGTCGCGATAAGCATGCTGGCGCTGGCGGGCGTCACTCAAGCGCAGGCTTCCACTTTGCGTATTGCAATGACGGCGGCGGATATCCCGTTAACCTTAGGCCAGCCGGACCAGGGCTATGAAGGTAATCGCTTTACCGGCATTCCTTTATATGACGCGCTCGTTGAGTGGGATTTGTCGCAAGGCGAAAAACCGAGCGGGCTGGTGCCGGGGCTGGCGACCGAATGGCACGTTGACCCGCAAAACCAGAGCCGCTGGATTTTCACCCTGCGACCGGGCGTGAAATTCCACGATGGCAGTGAAGTCAATGCCGATGCCGTTGTCTGGAACGTTGGCAAAGTGCTGGATAAAGCCGCGCCGCAATACGCGCCAGGGCAAATCGGCAACACCTTATCGCGCATGCCGACGCTGACCGGTGCCGAAAAAATTGATGATCACACCGTCGCGCTCACCACCTCCGAGCCGGACGCGCTGTTGCCGTACAACATCACCAACTTGTTCATTGTCTCGCCAACGGCGTGGCAGAAAATCTACGACGCGGTGCCCGCTTCCGCAGGCGATACCGCCGCGCGCAGCAAACAAGCGTGGACCACGTTCGCTTCACAGGCGGTCGGCAGTGGGCCGTTCAAACTGGAAAAACTGGTGCCGCGCCAGCAACTGATCCTCGCCAAAAACCCGGATTACTGGGACAAAAATCGCATTCCGCGCGTCGACAAAGTGGTGCTGATTCCGCTGCCGGAAGCCAACGCTCGCACGGCGGCGTTATTGTCAAAACAGGTCGACTGGATTGAAGCGCCCGCGCCGGATGCCGTCGATCAGATCAAAGCTCAAGGCTTTAAAATCTATTCCAACACTCAGCCGCACGTCTGGCCGTGGCAATTTTCCTTTCTGGAAGGTTCGCCGTGGCGCGACATCCGCGTGCGTAAAGCCGCCAACCTCTGTCTCAACCGTTCGGAGTTAAAAAGCTATCTCGGCGGCTATATGTCGGAAGCGACGGGCATTTATGAAGAGGGCAACCCGTGGCGCGGCAAACCGACATTCCAGATCAAATACGACCCTGATGCCGCACGGAAATTAATGACCGAAGCGGGCTACAGCGAAAGCAAACCGCTGCACGTTACCGTGGCGACGTCGGCTTCCGGTTCCGGGCAGATGCAGCCGTTGCCGATGAACGAATACATCCAACAGAGCTTAAAAAGCTGCTTCTTCAATGTGGATATCAAAGTCAACGAGTGGAACACGCTGTTCACCAACTGGCGTCTTGGCGCGAAAGATCCTTCCGCGCAAGGCGTCAACGCGATCAACGTCAGCGCCGCCGTCACCGACCCGTACTTCGGCATGATCCGCTTCGCCACCGAAAAAGCCTTCCCGCCGACCGCCACCAACTGGGGTTACTTCACCTCGCCGGAGACGGAAAAACTCGCCGTTGCCGTCAAACACGCCTTCACCCCGGCTGAAATGGACAAAGCCGCCGGTGAATTGCATGCCGCGCTGGTGGATCAAGTGCCGTTCCTGTTTGTCGCCCACGATGTTGGCCCGCGCGCCATCTCCCCGGCGGTCACCGGCGTGGTGCAGCCGCAGAGCTGGTTCATCGATTTAAGTCTGGTGAGCAAGAAAGAGTAACCGTTGTAAGGAGAGGCCATGATCAGCACACTTTTTTACCGCGTTTTGCTGGCTATCCCCACCATGTTGGGGGTAGCGGTGATCTGTTTTTTGCTGGTGCAAATCGCGCCGGGCGACCCGCTGGTGTCGGTGATGCCGCCGGACGCCTCGGAAGCGATGCGCCAGACGCTGATGCAGGCCTACGGGTTTGACAAACCGCTGCCGGTGCAATTTGCGCACTGGCTGTGGCGGGCGCTGCACGGTGATTTGGGGATGTCGGTGGCGACCGGGCGTCCGGTCATGAGCGAAGTGATGAACGCCGTCACTTACTCATTACGCCTCGCGCTGCTGGCCACACTGATTGGCTTTGTGCTCGGCAGCCTGTTTGGTTTTGTCGCGGGCTATTTTCGCAACAGCATTATCGACCGGCTGGCGTCGCTGCTCTCGGTGTTCGGCGTCAGCGTGCCGCACTACTGGCTCGGCATGCTGCTGGTGATCATTTGCTGCGTGAAGTTCGCGCTGCTGCCCGCCACCGGCGGCGGGCCGATTGGCGAAGTCGGCTGGCAGTGGGACTGGGAACATCTGCAATTTATGGTGCTGCCCGCCATTACGCTGTCGGTCATTCCTACCGGCATTATCGCCCGCACCGTGCGCTCGCAGGTGGCGGATATCCTCAGCCAGGAGTTTATTGTCGGCCTGCGCGCCCGTGGGCTGAACGAATCGCGCATCTTTTTGCATGTCGTGAAAAACGCCGCGCCCACTGCGCTGGCGGTGATGGGGCTGCAAGTCGGTTACCTGATGGGCGGCTCGATTCTGGTGGAAACGGTCTTTTCCTGGCCGGGCACCGGATTACTGCTTAACTCGGCCATCTTCCAGCGCGATTTGCCGTTATTGCAAGGGACGATTTGGGTGCTGGCGTTGTTCTTCGTGTTGCTCAATCTGCTGGTGGATGTGCTGCAAACCGCCCTCGACCCGCGCATTAAAAGGAGCTGAAGATGGTGGATAGCGTAACCCCAAAAATCAACGTTGCCATCACACCGGTTGCGGCCTCGCAAGGCTACTGGCGCGGTGTTGGCGCCCGGTTGCTGCGCGATCCCACCGGCGTGGTGGTCGGCACAATCATTCTGCTGCTGTTAATGCTGGCGCTGTTCGGTCCGTGGCTGATAACTAAAGATCCCTACCAGACGTCGATGTTTCTGCGCCTGAAACCGATCGGCACGGACAACTTCCCGCTCGGCTCCGATGAGTTAGGCCGCGATATGCTCTCGCGGCTGATCCTTGGCACCCGTTTGTCGCTGTTTATGGGCATTGTGCCGGTGGTATTCGCCTTTTTTATCGGCGGCGCAATCGGCGTGATCGCGGGCTATGCCGGGGGCAAAACCAACACGCTTATCATGCGTACCATTGATATTTTCTACGCCTTTCCTTCGGTACTGCTGGCCATTGCGCTTTCGGGCGCCATGGGCGCCGGGATTGGTAACGCGCTGCTTTCGTTGACGCTGGTGTTTGTGCCGCAGGTGGCGCGCATCGCCGAAAGCGTCACCGCCCAGGTGAGGCATATGGATTATATCGATGCCGCCCGCGCGACCGGCGCGAGCAGTTTCACCATTATTCGCGTGCAGGTGCTGGGCAATGTGCTGGGGCCGATTTTCGTCTTCTCCACTGGCCTGATTTCCGTGTGCATGATCCTCGCCTCCGGCCTCTCTTTCCTCGGCCTGGGCGTGCGCCCACCCGAACCGGAGTGGGGCTTGATGCTCAACACCTTGCGCACCGCCATTTATACCCAACCGTGGGTGGCCGCGCTGCCGGGGATGATGATTTTTATCACCTCGATTTCGTTCAATATTCTGGCGGATCGCCTGCGCGCCGCGATGGCGATCAAGGAGTAACGCGATGCAACCTTTTATCAATGTCGATATCGGCGGCCCGGCGCAACCGTTGCTGCGCGTCAATAACCTACTGAAACATTTCCACCTCGGCGCGCGTAAAGGGCGCGAAGTGGTGCAGGCGGTGGATAACGTCAGTTTCGAAGTGCATAAAGGCGAAACGCTTGGCGTGGTCGGCGAATCCGGCTGCGGCAAATCCACCACCGCGCGGCTGCTGATGCAACTGCTCAACCAGGACAGCGGCGAACTGGTGTTCGACGGTGAAGCGGTCGGTTCCTCACGGCTGCCGCTGAAAGCTTATCGCCGCCAGGTGCAGATGGTGTTTCAGGACAGTTATGCCTCGTTGAACCCGCGCATGACCATGGAAGAGAGCATCGCATTTGGTCAGCAGGTGCACGGCATCAGCCGCAAAGAAGCGAACGAATACGCCCGTTACCTGCTGGCGCATGTTGGACTGGAATCGGCGCGTTTCGCCCATCGCTACCCGCATGCGTTATCTGGCGGTCAGCGCCAGCGCGTCAATATTGCCCGCGCACTGGCGATGAAACCCCGGTTGGTTATCCTCGACGAAGCGGTGTCGGCGCTGGACAAATCCGTTGAAGCGCAGGTGCTGCAACTGCTGCTGGAACTCAAACGCACGCTCGATCTTACCTATGTGTTTATCAGCCACGACCTGCACGTGGTGCGCTGGTTGTCGGATAGGATTTTAGTGATGTATCTCGGCGAAGTGGTGGAAATCGGCCCCTCGGAAGCGCTGTTTACCGGCTCCGCGCACCCGTACACCCGCGCGCTGCTCAGTTCGATGCCGTCGATGGATCCGAACAATCGCACACTGGTTTCGCCGCTGTCCGGCGATCCGCCAAGCCCGATTTCACCGCCTTCCGGCTGCCGTTTTCACACCCGTTGCCCGCATGCCAAAGCGGTCTGCTCGCAGGTAAAACCCAAACTGGAAACAGTGGGGGAAGGGCATCAAAGCGCTTGTCTGATGGCGCAGCCGGATTCGCCGTATCACCGTGATATTCCTGTCGAGGAGGTCAGCCATGTCGCCTGAAGCCTATGTGCACATTCGCGATTTACAGGTCGAGTTTCGCCGTGACGGGCAAACCATCAACGCGGTCAACGGCGTGTCGTTTGAGGTGCGCAAAGGCGAGGTGATGGCGCTGATCGGTGAATCCGGTTCCGGCAAAAGCGTGACGTTGCGCGCGTTGATGCGCCTGCATCCGCCGAAAAGCAGTTTTCTCAGCGGCACCATGAACGTGGGCGGTGAAGCGGTATTGGCAATGAACGCTCGCCAGTTGCGCCATTATCGCGGCAAAACCTGCGCGATGATTTTCCAGGAGCCGTTGCTGGCGTTTGACCCGGTTTACACCGTCGGCCAGCAAATTATGGAAGGGTTGCAACGGCATGAAGGCTTATCGCGCAGTGAGGCGAAAGCCCGTGCGCTCGACGCGCTGCGCCAGGTACGCATCCCCAGCCCTGAACGTCGGCTGGAGGCTTACCCGCATGAAATGTCCGGCGGTATGCGCCAGCGCGCGATGATTGCGCTGGCACTCTCGTGTAACCCGCAATTGTTGCTGGCGGATGAACCGACCACCGCGCTGGATGCCACGGTACAAATCCAGATTTTGATCCTGTTGCGCGAACAGCAAAAGCTGCGCGATCTGTCGATTATCTTTGTCACCCACGACATTGGCGCGGCGGTGGAAATTGCCGATCGTGTCGCGGTGATGTACGCCGGGCGCATTGTTGAAGAAGCGCCGATCGGCGAAATTCTCGCCCGCCCGCGTCACCCTTACACCCGCGTGTTGCTGGGCAGCCGCCCGAAAGAGGGGCTGAAAAAAGGCGATGCGCTGCACTGTATTCCCGGTTCGCCGCCGGATCTCGCCGCGCTGCCGCCAGGCTGTGCGTTCGCCGCCCGCTGCCCGCACGCGCAACCGGACTGCACGCAGCAACAACCCATTACCGAACAGGTCGCCGAGCGCCATGTGGTCAGTTGCTACCGCTGGCGTGAATTGTCGGCCGACATCACACCGCAACAGGCTTATGCCTGACCCGAGGAGGTCATATGCAGGACTCTGCCCGCGCTTTTATGCCTTATCCCATTACCGCCGTACCTCAGGCGGAAAGTGGCCCACTTTGTGGGTTAACCTTTGCCGCTAAAGATCTGTTTGATGTCGCCGGGTATCCCACCGGCGGCGGCAATCCCCATATTCTCGCCGCATCCGGCATCAAAACCACCACCGCACCGGCGGTGCAGAAGCTGCTTGATGGCGGCGCACGGTTTATTGGCAAAACCCACACCAGCGAACTGGCCTACTCGATGAGCGGCCTGAATATCCATTACGGCACACCGCGCAACGGCGCCGCACCGCTGCGTATTCCTGGCGGTTCGTCGTCCGGTTCGGCGTCGGCGGTTTCCAATGGCCTGTGCGATATCGCGCTTGGCACCGACACCGGCGGTTCCGTGCGCACGCCTGCCAGCTATTGCGGCCTGTTTGGTCTGCGCCCGACCCACGGGCGGATTTCGTTGGCCGGTTGCCAGCCGCTGTGCGCCACCATGGACACCTGCGGTTTCTTCGCCCGCACGCCAGAAGCCTTCCGCGCGGCGGCAAGTTGCCTACTGGGCGCCGACAGCAATGCACCGGACACCATCGAACTGGCCTGCCATGAAAGTTTATTCGCCAGTTTGCCCGATCACAGCCAGCAAGCGTTGTTGCCGGTACGGGAACAACTCGCCGGGCGCTTTGGTGCCATCACTACGCTGGATGCGCCGCTGCCGGAGCGCGAAGCCGCGTATATGGCGTTTCGCCAAATTCAGGGTTATGAAGCCTGGCAAGCGCAGGGCAAAAATATCGAAGAACTGGGTATGCAACTGGGGCCGGATGTCGCCGAGCGTTTCGCCTGGGGCAGCGCAGTGACCGACGCGCAGTTCGAAGCGGCGTGCCGCGTGCGCGAAGAATTCACCGCCTGGTGGCAGGAACAGCTTGGCAACCGCATCCTGGTGCTACCGACAGTACCGGATATCGCGCCGCTGTTAAGCGCCACCCCGGAAGAGATCGAAGTGACGCGCCGTATCTCCCACGATCTGCTGTTGATTGCCGTGCTGACGCGCCGCCCGCAGATCAACATTCCGGTCACCAGCCTCAACGGCGCGCCGCTCGGCATTTCACTGCTTGGCCCGTGCGGCAGCGACGCTTTACTGGTCGAGATGGCCACCACTTTTATGCAGGGAGAATAAGATGACCAGCGATGTTCTCAACAGCGATGCACAAACACTGGCTGACTGCCGTATCAACGGCGAGCGGCTGTGGGATTCCTTAATGGAACTGGCCAAAATTGGCGCCACGCCGAAAGGCGGCTGCTGTCGCCTGACCTTAACGGATCTCGACCGCCAGGGGCGCGATCTGGTGATCGGCTGGGGCAAAGCCGCCGGGCTGAGTATCACCATCGATAAAATCGGCAATGTCTTTATGCGCCGCGAAGGGCGCAACCCGAACCTGCCGCCGGTAGTAGCGGGCAGCCATATCGATACCCAACCGACCGGCGGTAAATTTGACGGCAACTTCGGTGTGCTCGCCGCGTTGGAAGTGGTGCGCACGCTCAATGATTTGCAAATTGAGACCGAAGCGCCCGTCGAAGTGGTGTTCTGGACCAACGAAGAAGGCTCGCGCTTTGTGCCGGTGATGATGGGGTCAGGCGTTTTCGCCGGGGTGTTCCCGCTGGAGAAAACCTACGCCGCGACCGACACCGATGGCAAAACCGTGTTGCAGGAACTGGAAAAGATTGGTTACGTTGGCCCGCAAACGCCGGGCGATCATCCGATTGCGGCCTATTTTGAAGCGCATATCGAACAGGGGCCGATTCTGGAAGAAGAGGAAAAAGTGATTGGCGTGGTACAGGGCGTGCTCGGTATCCGCTGGTATGACTGCACCGTTACGGGGATGGAATCCCACGCCGGACCAACGCCGATGCACTTGCGTCAGGACGCGTTGCAGGTCGCCACGCGCATTATGCAAGAAGTGGTGGCGATTGCCGGGCGCAGCGAGCAAGGGCGCGGCACGGTTGGCATGGTGCAGGTGCACCCGAATAGCCGCAACGTGGTGCCGGGCGAAGTGAAATTCTCGGTTGATATGCGCAATATCAGCGATGCGGCGGTGGATTTGATGGACGCACAATTACAGGCTTTCATTGAAACGGTTGTGCAGGAGAGCGGGCTTAGCGTGAAACTGGAGCAGGTCAGCCATTTTTCAGCCGTGCCGTTTGACACAGATTGCCAGCGCGCTATTGCCCGCGCCGCGCAGCAACTGGGTTACCCGTCGCGCCCGATTGTTTCCGGTGCCGGGCATGACGCGGTGTACATGAGCTATCTCGCGCCGACCGGGATGATCTTTATTCCTTGCAAAGACGGCATCAGCCATAACGAGATTGAATATTCCTCCCCCGAACACGTCACCGCCGGCGCCAATGTGCTGTTACAAGTGGTGATGGAATACGCGAAAGTAGGCTAAACCACCCTCTCCCGCAGGGGAGAGGCTGTTAACAAAGCTGCGCCAGTTGTCCGCGCAGCACTTCGACACCCGGTGCAATCGCTTCCGGGTTGATGGCGTGAAAACCCATGCGAAAGAAGTTTTCCGGCGGCGCGGCGTCAAGAAAATGCCGCGCGCCCGGCTCAATCAACACACCTGCATGGGCGGCGCGCCAGGTCAGTTGCTGGGTGCTGATGTGCTCCGGCGTGCGCAGCCAGAACGCGTTGGCATGTTCGCTGCCCGCCATGGTTTGGCACTCCGGCAAATAGGTGCGTAACGCGTTGTGCAGGCAATCCCAGCGGCGGGCGGAATCGTCGTGGTAGCGGCGCAAATGGGTTTCGTAGTGGCCCTGGGCGAGAAAGTGCGCCATTTGGTATTGAATATTGGTTGGCGGATGGCGATAGACCAGGCGGCGCAGGGCGCGCGCTTCATCAATGATTTCCGGTGCGGCGACCATAAACCCAAGCCGCAAGCCGGGCGACAGCGCTTTTGACAGGCTGCTGACATAAATCACCCGCCCACTGCGATCGTTGGCTTTCAACGCCGGAAGCGGGTTTTGCATAAAGTTACTTTCCGAGTCGTAATCATCCTCAATCACCACCGCGTCGTGGCGCGCGGCATAATCCAGCAACTGCGTGCGGCGCGCTTTGCTCATCGTCACGCCCGTCGGCACCTGGTGACCCGGCGTCACATAGTAGTAATCGCACGGTGTTTCATTCAGCACCAAACCTTCGTCATCCACCGCGTGCGGCACAATTTGCGTGTCGCTCAATAAAAAGGTGTTAATGGCTTCGCGAAAACCGGGGTTCTCGACCGCCACACGCGTCGTGCGTGACATCAACAGGCGCGTCAGCAAATAGAGCGCGTTTTGCGAACCGAGGGTTATCAAAATCTCGTCGGGCGCGGCGACAATCCCGCGTTTGGGCAGCACGCGCGTGCGGATCTGCTCAATCAACATCGGCACATCCTGATCGATATGATCGACCACCCAGGCCGGGTCGCGCACGCCGCCGTGCAACCAGTTAGCCGCTGCGCGCCAGGTGACCAGCGGGAATTGCTGCGTGTTGGGCTGGCCGTAAATAAACGGGTAGCGATAGTGCATCCAGCCGGCGGGTTTAAGGATCGACTCCTGCTGGCTGGGGGTGATTTTCAGGCGGTTGCCCCACTGTGGTGCAAGGCTTTCGCTTTCAGGTGCAGGCGCGGCGTTTTGCCCGCCGCTAAAACCGGTCGAATAATAATCCGGGTGCAGGTAATAACCGCTGCGCGGGCGGCTCAGCAGGTAGCCTTCGTTGACCAGGCTTTCGAATACCAGCGCGGTGGTATTGCGCGAGACATTGAGCTGGCTGGCGAGCTGTCGACACGAGGGCAGGGGAGTGTCGGCGGGGAAAATACCGCTCAGAATGGCGTTGATTAGCGATTCACGCACTTGCTCTTGCAACCCGCGCTGACCATCAAAATTCACATTCAGTAGATGACGAATCATGCTGCACTCCTCTGGATATATCGCTCTTTTAAATGGAGCAAATTCCATACCAGCTTCCTGGCAACTGACACAAAGATTAGCAAAATCTGGCTCTATTCAGAAAAGCGCAAGGCTCCCTATTGTAAAAACGCAGTCACAAAAACCGAACGACTTAGCGTTTCGGCATATATCTTGCAAAGCTTCCAGCACACCTGGGATATTCCGGTCTGGCACATTAAATAAGGGTGGAGAGAGATGAAAAAAGTATTCGGCAAATATTGTCTTGCGGCCATGATCTCTTTGGCATTTTCCTTACACGCAGTAGCAGCGGATTTACCTGAAATCGAAAAAACCGGCACGATGAAAGTCGCGACCGAAGATGACTACGCACCGTTTAACTTTATGAACAACGGCCAGACGGATGGTTTCAATAAGGACATGCTCGAAGAATTGCGCAAATATGCGAAATTCAACATCAACCAAAGTATTTTGCCGTGGACCGGCTTACTCGCCGCGGTTTCAACTGGTCAATATGATATGGCGCTGACCGGCGCGGTGATTACCGATGAACGTCTCAACGTATTTAATTTCACGCCACCATGGGCCTCCGCGCAGCATTATTTCGTGAAGCGCGCCGATGAGAAGGGATTAAATACCATTGCCGAACTCAGCGGTAAAAAAGTCGGCGTGCAGGCGGGCAGCGCATTGCTGGCACGTTTGCCGGAATTAAAAGCGATGCTCGAAAAAGAGGGCGGCAAACTTGGCCCGGTGGTGGAATATCAATCCTACCCGGAAGCCTATGCTGATCTTGCCAACAAACGCGTCGATTACGTGATTAACGTGGTTATCTCGGTTAACGATCTGGTGAAAGCCAAACCGAAAGTGTTTGCCAAAGGGCTGGCGGTTTCTGGTCCAGGTTACATGGCGTGGCCGATCCCGAAAAACTCGCCGGAACTGCTGAAGTTCATGACCGGGTTTATGAATCACCTGACCGAAACCGGCAAGCTGGCGGAGTTGCAGAAAAAATGGTTTGGCGAAACCTACACGCTGCCGAAAGAGCCGATCACCAGCGCCGATCAGTTCCACAAATTGGCCGGTATTTAACTGGTTTATAAGCAAAACGCGGCGGGCAACCGCCGCCCGTGTTAACAGGAGGGCACATGGACTTAATCTCATGGCAGTTACTGATTGAAGGCGCATGGACGACCCTCTGGATCTCCGGCGTGGCCATTGCCTTCGGGGTGGTCATCGGCCTGGTTATCGCGTTTATCCGCATGATGAAGATCCCCTTTGTCGACCAGGTGCTGGTGGTCTATATCAGCCTCGCGCGGGCCACGCCGCTGGTGACGCTGGTGCTGTTTCTGTTTTTATCCCTGCCGACGCTCGGCATCAATCTGGATAAAACCCTGGCGGCGATTGTCGCCCTGACGCTGAACACCTCGGCGTTTAACGCGGAAATCTGGCGCAACGCGTTTCGCAATTTCCCGCGTGAACAGCGGGAAGCGGCGGAATCGGTCGGCATGCGGCGCTGGACCTATTTCCGGCACATCATGCTGCCGCAAATGTGGATTGAAAGCCTGCCTGCGCTGGTCAACGAAATGTCGTTTTTGATTAAAGGCAGCCCGGCGATTGCGGTGATTGGCGTGGTGGATTTAACGCGTGTCACCAACCGTATTTCCTCGGTGACCTATGAACCGTTATCACCGATCCTCGCCGCCGCGTTGTTGTACGTCATTATTATCGGCCTGTTGTTGAAGTTGCAGGGCGTGGCGGAACGTAAAGCGAAGCGCCTGGCGCGATAAAAAGGCGGAGGAATTATGAGTCAATGGGGAATTATCTGGGCGGCGCGCGAGAGCTTTTTTAACGGCTTTATCGCGACGCTTGAGCTGTTTATTATCGCCGCCGTGGTGGGGTTATTGATTGGCGTGGTTCTGTGCTACGTCATGGAATATCAAAACCGCTTTGTTAACCGGGTGATTATTGCCTTCGTTAGCCTGATGCGCGCGGTGCCGTTTTTAATTCTGGCGTACCTGCTTTATTACGGCTTGCCGCAAATTGGCATTAGCATGGAAGCATGGACAGCAGGTTTATTGTCGCTGGTGATATATCACGGTGCCTACTTCTTTGAAATATTGCGCAGCCAGCGGCGTATATTTTCCGCCGGTTATATTGAGGCTGCGGTATCGCAAGGGTTTTCGCGCTATAAAATTTTCCTGCGGATTATTCTGCCCAATATCGTTTCATCAGCGCTGCCGCTGATGGGTAACCAGTTGATTATTTGCCTGAAGGACACCGCGTTTCTGTGCATTATTACCGTGCAGGAGATCACCGCCGCCGCCAATAGTGTGCAATCGACCTACTTTATTCCGTTTAACGCCTTTATTGTCGCTATTGCGCTGTACTGGGGCGTCAGCATTCTGCTGGAGTTGCTGATTAAGCGGTTGAGCCATTACGGTACGAAAAGAGGAATGACCCATGCCTGAAGCAAGCGCGGTAAGTATCAAAAATCTGTCCAAGCAGTTCGATAACGTCGAAGTGCTGCGCGACATCAATTTGACGGTGGAAAAGGGCACGGTGGTCAGCATTCTCGGTTCGTCCGGTTCCGGTAAATCGACATTGTTGCGTTGCATGAACTGGCTGGAGCAACCGGATCGCGGCGAAGTGCGCATCAGCGGGCAGCGCATCGGCGTGGATGAAAAAACCGGCAAGGCGATGTCGCACAAAGATCTTTCGCACATTCGTGAGCGCGTGGGCATGGTGTTTCAGAGCTTCAACCTGTGGCCGCATTTAACGGTGCAGCAAAACGTCAGCGAAGCGCTGGTGCATGTCAAAGGCATGAAGCGTGAACTGGCGAATGAAACGGCGCGTCGGCAACTGGAAAAAGTCGGCATGGGCCATAAAGCGGATGTCTACCCGATTACGCTTTCCGGCGGGCAGAAACAGCGTGTGGCGATTGCCCGTTCGCTGGCGATGTCGCCGGAAGTGATCCTGTTCGATGAACCGACCTCGGCGCTCGATCCAGAACTGGTGAACGAAGTGCTCGGCGTAATGAAAGATCTGGCCGCCGAAGGCTACACAATGGTGGTGGTCACCCACGAAATGGAGTTTGCCCGCCAGGTTTCCGATCAGGTGGTGTTTCTGGAAAAGGGGTTGCTGATTGAGCAAGCATCCCCGGAAAAGTTCTTCACCAACCCGGACTCAGATCGGGTGCGCAAGTTTTTGCAGTCCAGCCGCTAAATTTCCTCTTTTTCGGCACAGGAAGAGAGGGCATCAGCGCGACAACATCGTGGCGCTGTTGTGTTTCATCTGCGGGCGAAAGAAATCGTCATGCAGCGCCACCTGGTTTCGCCCGCCTCTTTTCGCGTTATACAGCGCGGTATGGCTTGTTCGAAATCAGAACGATGGGAACGGACATCGCTCGCGGGCTTTACATTTATCAAAAAGGGAAAAATATCTACCTGCTGAGAGTTTTTATCAAGCAAACGCAGAAAACTCCGTCCGGTGAGATAACGCTCGCTTTTGCAAGATTAAAGGAGATGCTCAATGAAAAAACACGAAAGGTGTCGCATGGGAAAGCGTTCGGGCTGAATTGATGTCCGACCCTGAAGTTCAGGCCGCTTATGGGCACAGGAGCGCAAGGAACGCCTTCAGGAAATGCTTGCAGAGTGGCGTCGTCATGCCGGTCTCACCAGAGCGCAAGTTGCTGAACGCATCGGCGTAACGCCACCGACGGTTTCCCGCATGGAAGCGAATGTCATCAAAGCCAGCCTGGAAACATTGGCGCGATATGCGCGAGCATGTGGCATAAAGCATCCGCAAATCACGCTGTAAATCTGGTCGAAAAACAAAAAAAAGCCCGCACTAAAGGCGGGCAAATTAATACTGGAAGCAATGTGAGCAATGTCGTACCGAATACCTGAGTGATTGACTCAACTATTCGGTAATGAGAAAGATAATCTTTATCATCTTTACGATCAACCCCAAATTTTGTGCGACTTCACTGACTTAATGCGTCCAGCGCCAAAAACTCATTCCACGACACATCATCAATAGAAATGCCTTCCTGTTCACGGCGGGTATAAGCCCGCCTTTCCGGCTCGCCGGGGATCTGCACGTCACGGCCTTCTTGCGCGTGGCGCACCCAATCTACCTGCGCCAGTAATTCTTGCTGATAGCTTTCGCCTGCGCCCAGCCGTGCCGGGTCGAAAAGAATCGACAACATATTATTGATAACGCCCGCGCGCGGCGGGATTTGATGGCTTTCGGTTTCGCCACCGGTCAACGCCGCGCCAAGCAGGCTGCAAATCAGCGACAGCCCCGCGCCTTTGTGGCCGCCGAAGGGCAATAACGCGCCGCGCGGTTCGCGCATCAAAACGCCCGGATCGGTAGTCGGGTGCCCGTTGGCATCCACCGCGCAGCCTTCTGGAATAGGGCGGCTTTCATTCCATGCGATACGCGCTTTGTTCCCGGCGATCGCGCTGGTGGCGAAATCCAGCACCACCGGCGGCCTGCCCTGTAATGGAATGCCGACGCAAAACGGGTTAGTGCCAAGCCGGGCGCGTAACCCCTCGAACGGCAACACCGCCGACGGCGCGGCAACATTGGCAAAATGAATCGACACCAGTCCGGCATCGGCAACCTGTTCCGCCCATGCGCCAATGCGCCCCAAATGGTGGGAATTCGACAACCCGACAATCGCCACGCCAAACGCCTGCACGCGTGCGATCCCAGCGGCCATTGCCTGCTCGCCAAGCAACTGGCCAAAGCCGTGATCGCCATCAAACGAAATGACCGCGGCCCCGTCACGCACGGTGCGAAGCTGGGCATTCGGTTTTAGATCGCCCGCCAGAATGGCGCGAATGTAACGGGGCAGCAGCGTCACGCCGTGGGAATCGTGCCCTTTCAATGACGCTTCGACCAGATTGTCGGCAACTTTTTGCGCAATTTCTGGCGCGGTGTTAACCCGCACCAGATGCTGTTGCAGCAGCGAACGCAATTTCTGATGTGAAAATAGCGGCATAGGCCTTGTACTCATAAGGATAATAAAGAGGAGTTTTCGACTATAACGAGGATGTTTTTGTTACATAAGCATTAAAAATAACTATCCTTTCCCGCCCGTTAAATAATACCGGCGACAAAAGTCTTAAGTTAATTATTCACTAAGCATTGCAGATTAAATCATTTCTTTTTTTATCCCCGCCAGCCAATGATTTTCATTTGAAAATTAAAAACGGGGGACAGGCATGAACAGAATAAACCGAACGCTCGCCGGTGCGCTGGCACTCTTTGCCTTAAATGGCGTTACGCATTCGGCGTTTGCCGAAGGCAAAATTAGCATAGCGCAGCAATTTGGTATTGGTTACTTGATTCTTGATGTGGTGCGTGATCAGCAGCTTATTGAGAAAGAAGGTAAAAAAGAGGGGCTGGATATTACCGTCGACTGGCGCACCATTTCCGGCGCGACCGGGATGAATGAAGCACTGCTCTCTGGCGCGCTGGATGTCGCAGCCGCAGGCGTGCCGCCAATGTTGACGCTGTGGGATCGCACCAAAGGCCGCCAGAATGTGAAAGCCATCGCCTCGCTCGGATCGATGCCCAACTATTTACTGAGCAATAATCCTGCGGTGAAAACAGTGAAAGATCTGACCGACAAAGACAGAATTGCGGTTCCGGCGGCGGGGGTCGGTTTTCAATCGCGTACATTACAAATTGAAACCGCCAAATTATATGGCGATGCCGATTTTAAACGCTTCGATAATATCAGTGTCAGCCTGCCGCATCCGGATGCCAGCGCGGCGTTAATTGCCGGTGGCTCAGAAATTACCACCCATTTTTCCAGCCCGCCATTTCAGTACCAGGCCCTGGAACATAAAAACGTGCATAAAATTCTGAGCTCTTATGATGTATTAGGCGGACAAGCCACTTTTAATGTTCTCTACACCACGCAGAAATTCCACGACGAGAATCCGAAAACCTATAAAGCGTTTTATCGCGCGTTGAGCGAAGCGGCGAAATTAATCAATGCCGATAAGAACACCGCAGCGGAAACCTATATTCGCATCGAAAAATCCCGTTTGCCCTTACCGCTGGTACAAAAAATCGTCAACGATCCGGAAATCAGCTTTACCGTTTCCCCGCAGCGCACCGGCGTCTATGCCGAAAAACTCCATGCGCTTGGCGTGCTGAAAAACAAAGCCGGTTCCTGGAAGGACTACTTCTTCAACGAAGCGTGGGAAAACCCAGGCAGCTAAACCAGGAGGTAAAAATGGCAACGCATCAGAACGACGGGCCGCTGTTGCAGGTCAGCCACGTTGACATTGAATACCGCACCCGCGAGCGCCAGGTGCGCGCCACCCATGATGTCAGTTTTGATGTCTGGCCCGGCGACCGTTTTATTCTGCTCGGGCCGTCCGGCTGCGGGAAATCCAGCCTGCTGAAAGCGGCGGGCGGTTTTCTCACGCCGCACAGCGGAGAAATCACCTTGCAAGGCGAAGTGATCACCGCCCCAGGCCCGGAACGGATGATGGTGTTTCAGGAATTCGATCAGTTGCCGCCGTGGAAAACGGTGCTGGAAAACGTCATGTTTCCGCTGCTGGCGAGTCGCAAAGCCCGTCGTGCCGAGGCAAAAGAGACGGCGCTGCATTTTCTCAATAAAGTCGGGCTGGCGGAGTTTGCCGATGTGATGCCGCATATGCTCTCCGGCGGCATGAAACAGCGCGTGGCGATTGCCCGCGCGCTGGCGATGAAACCGCGCATTTTGCTGATGGATGAACCTTTCGCCGCGCTAGATGCGCTGACCCGGCGCACCATGCAGGAGGAGTTGCTGGCGCTGTGGGAAGAGGAGCGCTTTACGTTGCTGTTTGTTACGCACTCGATTGAAGAAGCGCTGGTGGTCGGTAGCCGCATTTTGGTGCTGTCGCCGCATCCTGGGCGGGTGAGGGCGGAGCTGAATTGTCACCCGTTCACGCTGAATGATTTTGGCGGCGAAGCTTTCCAGCATGCCGCACAGCATATCCACGATTTGTTATTCCCGGCGAGCGGGAATGACGTCTCCTCAACTTCTGACCAGGAGCCTGCGTATGTCGCAGCCACCGTACATTCGTCCTGAATTTGAACGCGAACTGCCGCCGCTGCGTAATGTGGCGGTTGAAACGCCGCTGCCGTGGAGCCAGCGGATATGGAACCTGGCCTGGCTGCGCAAGTCGCTGATTGTGCTGCTGGTGTTGGCGCTGTGGGAAGTGGCGTCGCGGGTGCAGCAAAACGATTTGATGCTGCCCGGTGTGCTGCAAACCTGGCATGCATTTAGCGAAGATATGCAAAACGGCGAGTTGCCGGAGAAAATCGTTAACTCGCTGAGTATTTTGCTGAAAGGGTATCTGATTGGCAGTGTGCTGGCGCTGGTTGCCAGTGCACTCGCGGTGACCACACAGTTTGGCCGCGATTTGCTCAGCACGCTGACCGCCATGCTCAACCCGCTGCCCGCTATTGCGCTGTTGCCGCTGGCGCTGCTGTGGTTTGGTCTGGGTAATGCGAGCCTGATCTTTGTGCTGGTGCATTCGGTGATGTGGCCGATCGCCCTTAATACCTGGTCGGGTTTTAGTGGCGTGCCGGAAACGCTGCGGATGGCCGGGCGAAATTATGGCCTGAGCGGGCCGCGTTATGTGGTGACGATTTTGATCCCGGCGTCGCTTCCGGCGATCCTCTCCGGGTTGAAAATCGGTTGGGCGTTCGCCTGGCGCACCTTGATCGCGGCAGAGTTGGTTTTTGGCGCCTCAAGCGGCGAGGGTGGGCTGGGTTGGTATATTTTCCAGAACCGCAATGAGCTGTTTACCGACCGCGTGTTTGCCGGGCTGGTGACGGTGATCGCCATCGGTTTATTGGTGGAAGGCGTGGTGTTTTCAAGCCTTGAACGAGTAACCATTAAGCGCTGGGGAATGCAGCGCTGATTTGGGATGGTTTTGCCGGATGGCGGCCAACGCCTTATCCGGCCTACAGCTTACCGGGTGTTCTGTAACAATACCTCTATCGATGCGCGGGGCGCCGCGCGAAACTCGCTGACAAACGATCCAGCAAAATCGCCATCAACACCACCACAATACCGCTTTGCAAACCGAGCCCGATTTCCAGTTGCTGGATGCTGCTCAGAATATCGTTTCCCAACCCACCTGCGCCGACCATCGAAGCGATGATCACCATCGACATCGCCATCATGATGGTCTGATTCACCCCCGCCATAATTGACGGCTGTGCTGCCGGAAGCTGCACCTTCCACAGCAATTGCCACGGCGTACAACCAAAGGCGATGCCCGCTTCCAGCCGCGATTGATTAACCTGGCGAATGCCTAAATCGGTCAAACGTACCACTGGCGGCATGGAGAACAAAATAGTGGCGAAAATCCCCGGCGGGCGGCCGAGGCCAAACAAAATGGTGGCCGGGATCAGGTAAACAAACGCCGGCATGGTCTGCATAAAATCAAGCAGGGTGCGCACCACGCTGCCAACCGCCGCACGCCGCGCGCTCCAGATGCCCAGCGGGATGCCGAACAGCAGGCTGAAAAAGGTGGAAGAGAGCGTTAATGCCAGCGTGATCGCCGCATGTTCGCTGTAACCGCTATAAATGATGTACAGCGTGGCGAGCAGCGCAAACAGCGCGAAACCCTTGCCGATACGCCAGGCGCCCAGCACGACTGCCAGCACGACTAATCCCCAGGGCGACAGCGCGCTAATCACCGCTTCAAGCCCACCGGCGAACAGGTCAATCCCCCTTGCGATACCGTCAAACAGGCCGCCAGCGTGGGTCAGCAGCGCATGCACGGCATCGTCAATTTGCCGACTAAAATCTAATGGATAAGCCATGGTGTTCCTTAACGAGTCGGCCAGATATCGGCGTAGTTTTCTGCCAGTTGCCAGCGTGAAACATCCACCCCGGAGAAGAAGTGGCGCACATAGGGGGTAGCGGGGGCGTTAATCAGCGCTTCCGGTTTGCCCACCTGCACCAGTTTGCCCTTTTCCATAATGGCGATGCGCGAACCGAGGCGCAGCGCCTCTTCCATATCGTGGGTGACAAAAACAATGGTGCGCTGCGAGTCGGCCTGCAACATCAGCAGCAACGACTGCATTTCGCGGCGAATAATCGGATCCAGCGCGGAAAATGCTTCATCCATCAGCAAAACGGACGGGTCGACAACCAGCGCGCGCGCCAGCCCGACACGCTGCTGCATGCCGCCGGAAAGCTGGTGCGGATATTGTGTTGCCACATTTCCCAGCCCGACTTTTTCCAGCATCGTTAATGCCCTGGCTTCCCGCGCTTCACGCGGGATACCGGCCACTTCCAGGCCAAAGGCGACGTTTTCCAGCACGGTGCGTTCATCAAACAGGGCAAAAGATTGAAACACCATGCTCATATGCTCGCGACGCAGGCCGATCAGCTCCTTGTCGGACAATGCCGCCAGCGGACGACCCTGAAAGGCGACATCGCCAGAGCTGGCGGGGATCAGGTGATTAAGCGTGCGCAGCAGGGTGGATTTACCTGAACCAGATAAACCGACAATGACAAAAATTTCACCGGCAAAGATCTGCAAATTAATATCTTGCAGCGCGTTTACCGTTGCGCTGTTTTCCCGGCGGGAAAAAAAGTGTTTTTGGCGTGCGGAATAATAATGTTTATTTACCGCGCGTAATTCGAATAATGGCTGAGACATAATCACAACTTTATTTATAAGGGGCCATCACACACTAACGTAAAAGTAGCAGGCGGAATAATAATTTTAAGTTTACGAATATGCTTTTTCTGCATTAGCTTATTTAAATTCCAGCAATCAATGCGCTTTGTTCATGAAATCCCCAGGCTTCGTCTAATAACCAGGCTTTAATTTTATCCTGCTGGGCGGAAATCGGTTTATGGCTGGCGGAAATAAGGTAATAACCCCGTTCCGTTCGCAGTGAGGGGCCGCACTGCACCAGTTGCTGGCTGGCGATAAAAGGGGCGATCAGCGGCTGCCAGCCGAGTGCGATCCCCTGGCCTTCCAGCGCCGCCTGAATCACCAATGAGTAAGCATTAAAGGTACGCGAGGCGCTGTGGCTTTGGCCAAAAATCGGGTGCTGACGAAACCAGTCCTCCCAGGTTAACCAACGCTGCGGGCGGGTTTCTGGCAGTTTCAATAGTGGGTAACTGAGCAGGTTTTCTGCGCGATTATCAGTGTCGATTTTCTGTTTGATTTCTTGATTGCACACCGGAAAGACGATCTCCGGGAACAGGCGCTGGGTCTGGGTTCCCGGCCAGTTTCCCTGCCCAAAGTAGATCGCTAAATCGGCGTTACTGTCGCGAAAATTGTAGTCATTGGGCGAGGTGGTCACCTGCACTTCGACGCCGGGGATCAGCGCCTGCAATCGCTCCATGCGCGGCAGCAGCCAGTAGCTGGCAAAGCCCATATCGGTATCGATGCGCAGCACGTTGCGCTTACGCCGCGTGCGCTCCAGTTGCTCGCTGATATCGTTCAAACTGCTGCGCACAATCAAGTACAGGCTGTGGCCGGATTCGGTTAATTGCACCCCGCGATGGCGGCGCTCAAATAACGGCGCATCCAGCCGACTTTCAAGGGCTTGAATGCGCTGGCTGACAGCCGGTTGCGAAAGCCCGAGTTCATTTCCAGCGGCGGTGAAATTACCCAAACGCGCCGCCGCCTCAAATACCACCAGCGCCTGTAGCGGAGGAAGCTGTAATTTATCTGCCATAACTCCACCTTATTTCATGATAAAGAAATAACCCCTTCACAGGGTTAAATAAGCGTGAGATAAACCTAACACGTTTTAATCGATTATTTTATTTTTGGATGGCGCATGCTTATAAATAAACCGAATATCGTTATTCTTATGGCCGATCAATTAACGGCCAGCGCCTTAAAAACATATGGTAATAAGGTTAGTCTGACACCGAATATTGATAAATTAGCCAACGAAGGGGTGGTATTTGAATCCGCCTATTGCAACAGCCCGTTATGCGCACCGTCGCGGGCATCATTAATGACTGGGCAATTTATCTCCAACAACGCCGTGTATGACAATGCGGCGGAGTTTCATGCTGACTCGCCCACCTTTTGCCATTACTTACGCGAACAGGGCTACCACACCTGGCTCTCTGGCAAAATGCATTTCTGCGGCCCGGATCAACTGCACGGTTTCGACGAGCGGTTGACCACGGATATTTACCCGGCGGATTTTGGCTGGACGCCGGACTGGGAACAGCCGGAGCGCCGCCTCGACTGGTATCACAACATGAGTTCGGTGCTCGATGCCGGGGAGTGCGTGCGCACTAACCAACTGGATTTTGACGATGAAGCGCTGTTTCTGGCACGTCAGCGGCTGTATGACGCCGCGCGTCGCCCGGCGGATCAACCCTTTATGTTGCTGCTGTCGCTGACCCACCCGCACGATCCGTTTGCCATTCCGCGCCGTTACCTCGATCGTTTTCGCGAAGAGGATATTGATATGCCGCACACGCGAAAAGAAGAGGTGGAAGACGATGCGCATTCCGCACGTTTGCGGGCGATGTATCAACTGGAAGATGGGCTAATTAGCGATGAACACGTGCGTCGCGCCCGCCATGCCTATTACGGCGCGATGGCCTACGTTGATGATTGCTTTGGCGAAGTGGTCAAAACTCTGGAAGAGACCGGCCTTGCCGAAAATACGGTGGTGCTGGTGGTGGCCGATCACGGTGAAATGCTCGGCGAGCGCGGGCTGTGGTACAAAATGACCTTCTTCGAAAACGCCGTGCGCATTCCTTTTATTGTGCACAACCCGGCGCGTTTTGCGCCTAAGCGCATTACGCAGAGCGTTTCGCTGGTGGATTTATTGCCCACGTTAGTGGAACTGGCGAGCGGTGAAGATCGTAAACCACAGGCCATTTCTCCCCTTGATGGCAACAGCCTGGTGCCGCATTTGCGCGGTGAAGTCGGGCCGGACGGCGCTTTCAGTGAATACCTCGCTGAAGGCGCATTAGGCCCAATGCTGATGATTCGCCGTGGCCCGTGGAAATACATCCACTCCTTTAGCGAAGCGCCGCAGCTTTTCGACCTTGCAAACGATCCCCATGAACGCCAAAACCTCGCCACGGAGGCGGAACATCAATTGGTTGCCGATGCATTCTCGGCGGAAGTAGCGAGCCATTGGGATCTTCCGGCACTGCGCGAGCAGGTGCTGGCAAGCCAGAAACGCCGCAGCTTTTTAACACGTATTGCCGGGCGCGACGCGATCCCGAAATGGGATTTTCAGCCGCATCTGGACGCCTCACAGCGCTATATCCGTAACCATCAAACGCTGGATGAACAGGAAGCTTTTGCCCGTTATCCGCAACCTTCAAAACACTCCGCTGGGAAATAACGATGAAAATAAATGTGAGCAAACTCTTACTGCTGGCGGTTGCCAGCGGGTTTTCACTCAGCAGTTTTGCTGCCGACGATGCCCGTTGTGCAACTGTTATCCAGTCCGATCCGGGCTGGACGGATATCGCCGCCACTAACGCGCTTTCCGGCGTGGTGCTGAATGCGCTGGGTTATCAGCAAAAAGTGCAAAACCTTTCCGTGGCGCTGGCTTTTCAGGGGCTGAAAACCGGGCAAGTCGATGTGTTCCTCGGTAACTGGATGCCGGCGCAGGAACCGGTTATCAGCAAATTTACTACCGATGGCTCGATTAACGTGGTCGGCGCTAACCTGCCTGCCGCGCGTTTTACGCTGGCGGTGCCGGATTATGTCGCGGCGGCGGGCGTGAAAGATTTCGCCGATTTGCAGAAATACGCCGAGAAATTCCACAACAAGATTTACGGCATCGCGCCCGGTGCGCCCGCTAATCAGAACTTGAAGAAGATGCTCGATAAACACGATTTCGGGCTGCAAAACTGGCAATTGGTGGAATCGAGCGAAAGCGGCATGTTGGCGCAGGTAACGCGCGCGGTGGATCGCAAGGAGTGGATCGTCTTTTTAGGCTGGGAGCCGCACGCCATGAACACGCGCTTTAAACTCACGTACCTGAGCGGCGGTGATGCGTATTTCGGTGCCAATTACGGCAGCGCAACGGTGAATACGGTTACACGCAAAGATTTTTCGACGAATTGCCCGAATATCAACCGCTTTTTTACCCAGCTGAAATTTGATGTGCCGCTCGAAAACGCGGTGATTACCCGCGTGCTGGATAAACAAGAAGATGTGCAATCCGCCGCCAAAGCGGAACTGGCAAAACGCCCGGAATTGCTGAAAGGGTGGCTTGCTGGCGTGACAACGCGAGAAGGTCAACCCGCGCAGCCAGCGGTGGAAAAAGCGCTCGGCCTGTAATCTTCTGCGACAAAAAGCCGGAAAAACTTCCCTTTTCCGGCTTCGTTTCCCCTTCCTTAACGTCCATCTTCTCCCGCGACAGCAGAATGAAACAATAGTTCTTGATCGAATAAGAAGAATGAGTATAGTTCTCATTCTCTTTAGTGTTTGTGGGCGCAGCACGGATTTTTTCCCGCAATAACAGTAAGCGTAAGCGCTTACACGGAACACTGAATAGCCGTGACGAGCTGCGCCGGGCTTTACGCCCTCATCAAAACTATCTCGCGCCTGATGTATGACGCGCCAGCTTGTCAGACTTGATGACATTAACGGTAAAGGATCCTCCCGATGAAAATGAAAACCTCCGCGCTGGCGTTGCTGGCGGCGATGACGCTGGCCGGTTGCAGCGCGCACAGCACAACGTCAGCACAATCTGCTGTTCAGGCACAAACCCCTGCCGCTGCGCAACTGCCAGCCAATGTGCAAAAACGCGAGCTGGCAAGCGGGCTGTATGAAATGGCACTCAGCCCGCAGGGCGACGCACTGTATGTTTCCAGCGCTGAAGGCTTCAAAGATGTGCAGGGCGGGGTGGTCTACAAACTGGATCCGGCAACGCTGAAAACCCTCGGCGCGACGCATACCGATCTGAAAAACTTCGGCATGGCGATCTCCCCGGATGGCAAAACAGTGTATGTCACCAATTCCCTCGACGGTGGCGTGAGCGCTATCGACACCAGTAACGGCAAAGTGTTGTCCCGCACTCTGTTCACTGAACGCAACGAAAAAGGATTACCGTACGGCGCGCGCGAAATCCTGCTGCACAACGGCACGCTGTATGTCGGCGCGGTTGCCGATCCGGCGCTGGTCTGGGTGGTTGACGCGAAAACCATGAAGGTGAAAGCGCGCATTAAAAACGCGGGCAAATGGGTGACCGGCCTGCACTGGTCTGAGCAAACTCAACGCCTGTACGTCGCCAACGGCGGCGGTGAAATCCTCGTGGTGAACCCGCGCAACAACCGTATTGAACAGCGCTGGAAACCGCTCGGCGACAAACCTGCGCTGCTGCTGAATATTGCTGAAGATAACGATACCGGCCGCCTGTTTGTGACCGATAACTCCAAAGCTAAAACCACGCTGGTGCTGGATATCCACAGCGGCAAAGTACTGAAACAACTGGATGTCGGCGATTCGCTGGCGGTGAAATTCAACCCGAAACGCCACGAAATTTACATCACACAGCGTGAAGCCGGCAAAGTGCTGAGCCTTGATGCGACCAGCTACGCGGTGAAACAGCGCTGGGATCTGCCGCCGAACCCGAACAGCCTACTGCTCTCTGCTGACGGCCAGACGCTGTATGTCACCGTGAAACAGGCGTTCAACAAAGATCACTCCACCAACGGACCGGACAGCGTTGTTCGCATCGGTCTGAATAAGTGACCAACCCGGCCCGGTAACGGGCCGTTTTTCCACACACTTCGATACATGAGTCGATGATGAATAACAGCAAAAATAACGCTTCACCTTTGCGCAAGACCTTGCTTGCGCTGGCTATTGGCGCTGCCGCCCATTCTGCACACGCAGCGACGACGGATACCAACACCAGCCAGACCAAAGAAGATACCATCGTTGTGCAGTCCACCGCGGGCAGCGATTTCAAACCCGGCGGCGACGCGCTGGTGCCGGCTTATCTTGATGGACAAGTTGCCTATGGCGGCCGTCTTGGCATGCTTGGCGAACAAAAAGCGATGGATGTCCCGTTTAACGTCATCGGTTATACGTCGAAGATGGTGCAGGATCAGCAGGCGAAAACCATTGCCGATGTGGTCAGCAATGATGCCGGCGTCCAGGTGGGACAGGGTTACGGCAACATGGCGGAAACGTACCGTATTCGTGGCTTCAAATTGGATGGCGACGATATGCTGATGGGCGGCCTGGCCGGTATTGTGCCGCGCCAGGTTGTCGACACCCAAATGCTCGATCGCGTGGAAATCTTCAAAGGGGCGAACTCCCTGATGAACGGCGCGGCCTCCTCCGGCGTTGGCGGCATGATTAACCTCGAACCCAAACACGCGGAAGATACGCCGCTTACCCGTGTCGGTGTGGATTACTCCTCCCGTTCGCAAGTGGGCGGTTCGCTGGATGTCGGCCGTCGTTTTGGCGATAACAACCAGTTCGGCGTGCGCGTGAACCTGCTGGATCGTGAAGGGGAATCGACGGTAAAAGACGACAAGCGTCGTACCACCGCGGCCTCGATTGGCCTGGATTATCGCGGCGATCGCTTACGCAGCTCGCTGGATCTCGGCTACCAGAAGAAAACCTTCCATGGCGGCTCCATGGGCGTGAATGTCAGCGCCATTGATTTCATTCCTGACGTGCCGAGTAACAGCAAGAACTACAGCCAGAAATGGGCTTACAGCAATATTGAAAACGAATTCGGGCTGGCGCGTGCCGAGTACGATTTGACCGATATCTGGACCGCCTATGCGGCCTTCGGTGGCCAACACTCTCATGAAGAGGGGGTTTATGGTGCGCCGAAAGTGACGGACGCCGACGGTAACGCGACCATCGGCCGCCTTGATACCAACCGTATCAGCGATTCCTGGAGCGGTATGGCCGGGATGCGCGGTAACTTCAATACCGGTTTTGTGTCCCATAAAGTGAACGTCGGTTATTCCGCCAGCGTCAAGCAGGACAAAATAGCCTGGCGGATGTCGTCCAATAATCCAAGCGTCAACATCTATAACAACTCGGCTGTCGCAATGCCGGACACCACCTATTTTGGCGGTAATTACACCGACCCACTGACCACCGGGCGCAACCGCGCTCAGGGCTGGTTGCTGAGCGATACGCTGGGCGTGCTGGATGACACGCTGCTGTTCACGGCGGGCGCGCGTTACCAGAAAGTGTGGGTTCACAGCTACAGCAACTCCACCGGCGAGGAAGACAGGACTTCCCGCTTTATTGAAGATCGCTGGATGCCAACCTACGGCGTGGTTTACAAACCGTGGGAAGTGGTTTCGTTCTACGCGAACCACACCGAAGCGCTGCAACCGGGTAGCACCGCGCCAGAAGGGGCGGCTAACCAGTATCAGACCACCGGTATCGCGCACTCTAAACAGAATGAAGTGGGCGTGAAAACCGACTTTGGTCGCGTTGGCGGTACGTTGTCGCTGTTTGAAATTAAGAAACCGTCCGCCATTCAAAACAGCGATACCAACATTTACGAACTCAGTGGCGAGCAGCGTAACCGCGGTATTGAACTGGGTCTCTTTGGCGAACCGATGCTTGGCCTGCGTCTGAACGGCAGTGCGACCTGGATCGATGCCGAGATGACCAAAACCGAAGATGGCGTCAACCAGGGTAAAAAACCGATCGGTGTGGCGAATTTCTACTCGGTACTGGGCGCAGAATATGACATCAAACCGATTGATGGCCTGACGGCGACGGCGAAGATCAACCACACCGGCTCGCAGTATGCGAACTCTGCCAACACCAAGAAACTCAGCAGTTACACCACGCTGGATTTGGGCGTGCGTTACCGTACGCACCTGAATGCCGGGGAGAACGAAATGGTGTGGCGTGTCGGTGTTGATAACGTCACCAATAAAAGATATTGGGCCAGCGTTGAAGACAACGGCACCTATATTTACCAGGGTGATGGTCGTGAGCTGAAAGTGTCGATGAATTACGACTTCTAAGGTCTGTGCCAGGGATGGCGTATGGATGTTTGATTGCCGGATAAGGCGTTAGCCGCCATCCGGCGATGGGGCACGGCATTTCGTTTCTATACAATTACGCTCAACAAATACGCAGCGGATCGGTTACACTTCCGGCACAGAAAATCCACATGACAGGAGGTTTATATGCTGGAAAAACTGCGCACTCGCGAAGGCAAAAAATTCATTATCGCGGTCATTATCGTTTTTCTGATCGCCGTTAGCGTTATCTCGAAAGTGACTTTCGAAGGGGTTGAAGATCAATACAACCTGCCGATGGAATCATGGACGACATCAATGTTCATTATGCAAGGCGCCTGGGTCGCCATTTATAGCCTGATGTTTACCATCATCGGTTCGTTGCCCTTTGCGTTCTACTTCCTCGGCCCGAAAGACGATCGCGGTTAATACACGTTCAAGTTGCTACCTGCCGTTTCGTTTCTTGCCAGCCCTCACCTGAGATGTTAAAAGGTGCCCCTTTGATTGAAACCACAAAGGGGAAGGACGTGAAAAACGCGTCACAGGCCGCGGGTAGCATCACCGAGGCCGCGTCGGGAGCAGCGCCGACATTACAACGGGGATTGAAAAACCGTCATATCCAATTGATTGCCTTGGGCGGTGCGATTGGCACAGGGCTTTTCCTTGGCATCGGGCCAGCGATTCAGATGGCCGGACCTGCTGTATTACTCGGCTACGGCATTGCCGGGATTATCGCGTTTCTAATTATGCGCCAGCTTGGCGAAATGGTCGTTGAAGAGCCGGTATCCGGTTCGTTTTCCCATTTTGCCTATAAATACTGGGGGCCGTTTGCGGGTTTCCTCTCCGGCTGGAATTACTGGGCCATGTTTGTGCTGGTAGGCATGGCGGAACTGACCGCCGCTGGCATCTACATGCAGTACTGGTTCCCGGAAGTCCCTACGTGGATCTGGGCTGCCGCTTTCTTTGTCATCATCAACGCCATCAACCTTGTTAACGTGCGCCTGTATGGCGAAACTGAGTTCTGGTTTGCGCTGATCAAAGTGCTGGCGATTATCGGCATGATCGGCTTTGGCCTGTGGATGTTGTTTACCGACCACGGCGGCGAACGCGCCAGCTTCGATAACCTTTGGCGCTACAACGGTTTCTTCGCCACCGGCTGGCATGGGTTGATCCTGTCGCTGGCGGTGATCATGTTCTCTTTCGGCGGCCTGGAATTGATTGGCATCACCGCGGCGGAAGCCAGCGAGCCGCAAACCACCATTCCAAAAGCGGTTAACCAGGTGGTCTATCGCATTCTGCTGTTTTACATCGGTTCATTAGTGGTGCTGCTGGCGCTCTATCCGTGGATCGATGTCAAAGCCAACAGTAGCCCATTTGTGATGATTTTCCACGAACTGGACAGCAACCTGGTGGCTTCTGCACTGAACTTTGTGATTCTTGTCGCGTCGCTGTCGGTGTATAACAGCGGAGTCTATTCCAACAGCCGCATGCTGTTTGGCCTGTCAGTGCAGGGGAATGCGCCGGCGTTTCTGACGCGCGTTAGCCGCCGTGGCGTGCCGGTCAATTCTCTGTTCCTTTCCGCCGCAATCACGTCGCTGGTGGTACTGGTGAACTACCTGCTACCGCAGAAAGCATTCGGCATGCTGATGGCTTTGGTCGTCGCGACGCTGCTGCTGAACTGGATCATGATCTCCCTGGCACACCTCAAATTCCGTGCGGCGATGCGCCGTAAAGGGCGCGATCCGCAGTTCAAAGCGCTGATTTTTCCGGTGGGCAACTACTTGTGCATCGGCTTTATGATGTTGATTTTGGTGTTGATGTGCACGATGGAAGATATGCGTCTGTCGGCGGTGCTGCTGCCGGTGTGGATTGTGTTCCTCTTCATAGCGTTCAAGCTGCTGCGCCGCAAACCGCGACGCGCATAACGGCAACACATTTTCCGCGCGAATGCTTTAACTTTCAGGCATCATGTCACATTCAATTACGCCAGCCGTCCGCGCTGGCGTTTTTATTGTTCTGGGAGCCTTGCTATGACCCGGCAACGACAAGCCGATTTACTTCTGGTTCTGACCACGCTTATTGCCGCCTGCGGCTGGATTTTCTCGCGCGAAGCGATTGCCGGAATGCCAGTATTTGCCTTTCTCGGGCTGCGCTTTTTTGGCGCCGCGCTGGTGTTGCTGCCTTTTTGCCGTGGGCAGCGCATACCGCTGGAAAAAATCCGCCAGGTGATCATCAGCGGCCTGTGGATGGCGCTCAATCTCTGTCTGTGGATTTGGTCGGTCTCTACCACGCCGTCGCTGGGCGAAGGCGCGTTTATCATGAGTTTGTCGATGTTGTTTGTGCCGCTGGTGGCCTGGGGCATGATGAACGTGCGCCCGGCGCGCGCTTACTGGGAGTGTTTGCCGGTGGCGATTGTCGGGCTGGCGCTGCTGAGCCTGCACACGCCGATTACCTTTCATGCCAGCCAGGGTTGGTTTTTGCTGACCGCGTTTGTCCAGTCGATCAATTTCTGTTACACCAGCCGCGTAGCCCGGGAAGTGCCGTTGCTGCCGCTGACCACGGTGCAATTGGCCATCACCGGTATCGCCGGGCTGGCGATTTCCGCGCTGTTTGAAAGCTGGACGCAGCCGTTTACCTCTTCGACCCTGATGTGGCTGGTGGCGAGTATTTTCATCGCCACCAGTTTGCGTTTTGCCCTGCAATTGCAGGGACAAAAGTATGCCGCCGTCGCCAGCGCCGCCATCATTATGGTGCTTGAACCCTTGCTGACGGTGATCGCTGCCTCCATCTGGTACGGCGAACGGCTGCCGCTGCAAAAAATCCTCGGCGGCGTGTTGATTTTGCTGGCGCAAATTTGGTTCCGCTGGCGCATGATCGTGCGCTTGCCGTTAAAGCCATAGCGTCAGGAATTCGCTGTGCAACGGGGCGCCAACTGTTGGCGGGCGCAAATCGCCGCGGCGGCAAGGGCCAGCATCATCAGCACTTCGGTTGCCAGAAAACCGCTGAGTGCCGCGCTGTAGTCGCCTTGCGATTGGCCGACAAGATGCAAGAACAAGCCGCCGAGCACCGCCGGGCCAAGGCCGAGCGTCGCCTGTTGCAATGTGCTCAGCAGCGCGCTGCCTGCGCCCGCATCTTGCGTTGTGATATCGCGCATCCCGATACGGTAGAAACTGTTGACTATCAACGCCTGGCCATAGCCGATCAGCGCGGTCGACGGCGCTAATGCCAGCGCACCGACCGTTTGCCCGGAGAGCTGCAGCGTGACGATTAACGCCAGCAACCCCGCGACCTGGATCGCCAGCCCGCTCAGCAAAATTGTGCGCGTGCTGTAGCGACCAATCAATTTTGGCGCGTACCACGCCGAGACAAAATAGGCGACGCCGAGGGCGACAAAACTGTTCCCGGACTGGTACGGTGTCATGCCCATTCCCGCCTGTAATGTCAGCGCCATACAGAACATGAAGCCGGACCAGGCGCTAAAAAACAGCAATGCAATCAACAAACCAAAACGGATGCTGTGCAGCTTGAGCAGCCGCGGTGGCAAGAGCGGCATCAAACCGGCACGTTGTTGCTTGACGGCGCTGCGGCGCATCCACAACGCCAGCGGGAACAGCGCCAGCAGCGCGGCTTGTGTTTCCCACGGCCAGTGTAATTCCGGGCCAAGCGCCAGCGGAAACAGCAGGCAGCAAAGAATCAGCGCCAGCGCGACTGTGCCTTGCCAGTCAATGCGTGTGCGGGTTTCACTGCGCGTTTCCGGCACATAGCGGCGGCTAAGTCCGAGCACCAGCAGGCAAATTGGCACGTTGATAAAAAAGGCGTTACGCCAGCCTAACCCGGCGATATCCGCCGACACCAGCCAGCCGCCGCCCATCTGACCAATGATAAACGCCACGCCGCCAATGCCGCCGTACAGGCTGATGGCGCGGGCGTGCGCGGTGCCTTTTAGCGTGACATGCAGAGTGGCGAGGATTTGTGGCACGATCAGCGCCGCGCCCATGCCTTGCAGCGTTCGCGCGGCAAGCAGGGCGGATACCGAATTTGCCAGCCCGCAGAGCAGGGACGCGATGCCAAACAGCGCGACGCCCCAGAGAAAAACGCGTCTGCGCCCGAGGTTATCGCCCAGCTTGCTGCCCATCGCCAGGCAGACGGCAAAGGCTACGCCGTACAGCGCGACAATCAGCGCTAATTGGGTAGCGGAAGTGTGTAAAGAAAGCGTGATGGAATCGAGCGCCACATTGGTAATGGAGGTGTCGATCAGCGGCAGCATCTGCCCGGTAAGCAGAAGTATCAGGCCTGCCCGGCCCGGAGAAACAGCAGACGTATTCATGGTAACTCCATTGCGTCATTCATCAGATGGACGTAGCATCGCTTAACGGAAAAACGGGTACCAGTTCTTGCCTATACTGGTACTGGCACTACCATGCTGGGGGTTTTATGACGTTGATGACCGAAAAGCCGCCTGAACTGGCGATCCTCGATGAGAACCGCAAACAGCTCGGCGCATTTTTGCGCGCGCGGCGGGAAAGCCTCGATCCGCAGCGTCTGGGATTACCGCGTAGCGGACGGCGACGTACACCGGGACTCAGACGCGAAGAAGTCGCGCTGCTGGCGGATGTCGGCGTCACCTGGTACACCTGGCTTGAACAGGGCAGGGATGTGAACCCTTCCGCCAACGTTTTGCAGGCAATTGCCAACGCTTTGCAATGCTCGCCTACCGAAACGCGTCACCTGTTTTTGCTCGCCGGGTTAACGCCCGCCGAAGCGCTGAATATTCCGCAATGTGAAGGGATCAGCGAAGGGACGCGACGCCTGCTGGATAGCCTGGTGCCGCACCCGGCCAGCATCCAGAAATCGAATTTCGATATTGTGGCGTGGAACGTGGCATTTGAGCGCCTGATGGGTGTGAAATTTGCCGAGATCCCCGAAGAAGAGCGCAATTGTATTTATCTCTATCTGACGCATCCGCAATGGCGTATCCGCCTTGGGCATGACGAGTCCGTGCTCTACACGTTTGTGGCTTATTTCCGCGCGGCGATGGCGGAGCACCGGGGCGATACGAAGTGGGAAGCGAAGCTGGCGCGCTTTTGTGCCGCCTCAGCAGAGTTTGAAACGTTGTGGCACAAGCACTATGACGTGCGCGGCGTGGAAAATAAGGTGAAGTTTTTTACCCATCCGCAAATTGGCGAGCTTTCACTCCAGCAGATGTACTGGTTCTCCGCACCGCGCAACGGCTCGCGGCTCGTGGTGTATATGCCGATCGATGAGCAGGGCGAGCAGGCGTTGAGCTGGCTGGCGGAAAACGCTTAAGGGCGCAGGCGCTTTTGATCTTTGCGCGGCAGGCCGTCCACCACGCGATCCCAGGACTCCTGAATCAGGAAAGCGAGCAGCGATTCGTCAATTTCATTGCCCGCAAAAACCGAAATCCAGTGCTTTTTGTTCATGTGATACCCCGGCTCAATGCTGGGGTAGATTTGCTGATTAAGCAGAGATTTTTGCGGTTCGGCTTTTATCGTCACCATCGGCCTGCCGTGCGCGGTGGTGGTCATCATAAAAATCTTACCGCAGACTTTGAACACGTCATGTTCCGGACCGAAAGGCCAGCAGTGCTCGGTAAACGGTAGCGTTAGCGCGATGCGGTGCGCGCTGGCCTGCAAGGTTTTACTGTCCATCTTTTTCCGCATCCGCCAGTGCGCGCCACATGGCCTCAAAACCGAGGCGCTTAATGTCTTTGGTGCGGGCAGGTTCGCGGCCAGCGAACGTGATGGTGGTATCCGCCAGCGTCAGGAAAATCGCGTCGCCAAAGGGCGCAAATTCACCGGAGAGAAAAATCGGCAGCACCGAGCGGTGGCACAGTTCATGCAGCTCAGGAAAAATGTCGTTAACTTGTTGTTTGGTTTCAGCGGTCAGTTTTTCACTAACGGCAATCTGGCGCACCGCGTGGTGGCCGTTGGGGTGGCGAATGCCCCAGTCGATATAGCTGTCCCAAATCGAATGGGTATGCTCTTTCGGATCGGTATTGGAACGATCGAGATTCTCCAGCATGGTGCCGCAGAGATCGGTCTTTAAATGCAGGTAAAGCGCGTTTAGCAGATCGTCTTTGGTGGCGAAGTAACGAAACAGCGTCCCTTCCGCAACACCCGCATTGCGGGCAATTAACGCGGTGGAGGCGGCGATCCCCGATTGGGCGATAGCTTCAGTTGCCGCTTCCAGTAACGCCAGTTTTTTATCTTCACTCTTTGGACGAGCCACTACACTTTTCCTCTCGCTGCGTAAAAACCACGATTGAATCATGCCCTCTCAGGCGCTGCAACGTCGAATGTCAAAGAACGAAAAATCATCTTGACGGTTTGGCGTTCGTTTCTATAATGAGTGCTTACTCACTCATAATCAAGATCAATGAGTATCGTCTCCACGGAAGGGATCGATTTTATCGGGTCAGGATATGAAACCTCTTATTCTCAGCGTGGTTCTTGTTATGCTCGTTGCGTCTGCCGCAAGCTTCCCCTTTGTTTTAAATGCCGGATTCGGCCAGCTCCCGCAGGGCGAGCAACTTAACGAAGTTGAAAAATCACCGCATTACCGTGATGGCAAGTTTCATAACGCCTTGCCGACGCCTGGCTTTACCGGCAAGAAAAATATGCTGGCGGCGTGGTGGAATTTCCTGTTCACCAAACGTGAAAACACGCGCCCACAGCAGCCGTTACCGATGGTGCAGACCGATCTCGCCAGCTTGCCGGTCGAGCAGGATACGCTGGTGTGGATGGGGCATTCATCGTGGTATTTGCACCTGGCGGGTAAACGCATTTTGATTGATCCGGTGCTCAGTAATTACGCCGCACCGTTCTCATTTCTCAATAAAGCGTTTGCCGGTAACGAGGCCTGGACGGCTGAAAGCATGCCGGAAATCGACCTGCTGATTATTTCTCATGATCATTACGATCACCTGGATCACGCCACCATCAAGGCGTTAATGCCAAAAATCAAACGCGTTATTACGCCGCTTGGCGTCGGTTCACACCTGCGTTATTGGGGGATGGATCCGGCGATTATCGACGAAGCTGACTGGCAGCAAAAGGTGCCGGTGAGCGATGACTTGATGGTGCATGTTTTGCCTGCGCGTCACTTTTCCGGGCGCGGTTTGAAGCGTAACCAAACGCTGTGGGCCAGTTTTATGTTTGTCTCCGGCCATCGCAAGATTTACTACAGCGGCGATACCGGTTACGGCCCGCATTTCAAAGCGATCGGCGAGCAGTTTGGCGCCGTCGATCTCGCCATTATGGAGAATGGACAGTACGACGAGGACTGGAAATACATTCATATGATGCCGGAGCAGTCTGCTCAGGCGGCGCAGGAACTTAACGCACGCGCGGTACTGCCGGGCCACGCTGGGCGATTTGTGTTGGCAAAACACACCTGGGACGATCCGTACAAACGGCTGGCGGCAGCAAGCCGTGACAAGTCATTCCGATTACTGACACCGAGACTGGGCGAACCCGTTTTTGCGGCTGACAATGCGCAAGAATTCAGCGCTTGGTGGGAATAAACCCGTTTAACAATCGAAGAGCAGAGGGGGATCGCAGTATGAATATTTCCGCTCAGGTTATCGACACTATCGTCGAGTGGATCGACGACAATCTCCATCAACCATTGCGTATTGATGACATTGCAGCGCATGCGGGCTATTCCAAATGGCACCTGCAACGGCTTTTTCTGCATTACAAAGGGGAGAGCCTTGGCCGTTATATTCGCGAGCGTAAGTTGTCGCTCGCCGCGCGGGATCTACGTAATACTGACCAGAAGGTTTACGACATCTGCCTGAAATATGGCTTTGATTCGCAACAAACCTTTACGCGCATTTTTACCCGCACGTTTAATCAGCCGCCGGGAGCCTATCGGCGAGAAAATCATCAGACCACACATTGAAGTAGGTCATATAAAAAAACCGGCTACAATTAGCCGGTTTTTTCTTCATTAAGGGTTGTTTTTTGCTTGATGCCTAAACGGCTGAGAAAACCGTACAAGCCAACGCGCGCCAAATATACATCAAACTGATGCATTTCATCTGCGGTCATCAGTTGCAGGGTTTTGATGACCCGATGCATTCCGCCGTAGCTAGCGAGATAGGCCGCGGCAGGTTCGGTCAGCGAAGAATAGGAATATTGCTCATGCATCGCGGGCATTTTCATGACGAAGTTCAGTACATCATCCGTCATTAAAATATATCTGGCGCGACCGCCTTTTACGCCGGGCTGGTTTTCCGTTTGCCAGGCATATTTCTTGATCCAACGATTAACAGTCTGCCTGGTCATGCCGGTAAGATTGGCTAACTCTTCGGTCGTCATTTTATCAGGTAGTTTCATAATTTTATTTCTGTTCGCGGATCCCTAAACGTTGCAACAAGCCGGTGATGCCGTCGCGTAATAACAATGAAGAGAGCAGAGTTTGCTCCGTGTCTGTCATCTCTTTCACCAGCCTGACAAGCAGCGGCTCAAGCGAGGAGTCGCTGGTAGAAAAGGTGGCTACCGGATGGTCTTCTGTACGTTGTGCACTGCGGATGAATGCACGAACTTGCTCATTCACATGAACCAGGCGGGCTTTTCCTCCCTGTACGCCAGGTCTGGGGGAGGTTACCCAGCCCTCTTTTCGCACCCATTTGTTAATCGTCTGTCGGCTGTATCCTGTAAGAGTTGCTAACTCTTCTGGCGTCATTCGTTCCTTGAGCATGTAATTTCCCGACTGGTTGTAAGGGTAATTAGTGGCTTATGTTATAGCACCATTTTACGAGAAAATGTGACGTGTTTAACTACTGACTGCGACGATGTTCGCAAGGCGATTCAATTGCATGCTTTTTCAGCGATTGATAATTCCGGGGTAATTTTGCCGTTGACACCTGGCAAGGGAATTCATATTATGCCGCCCGTCAACACGACACGCTTTATGCAATGGGGCTATAGCTCAGCTGGGAGAGCGCTTGCATGGCATGCAAGAGGTCAGCGGTTCGATCCCGCTTAGCTCCACCAAATTCCGAACCCAACGGCGTTGGTGCGTAAAGTAAAATTGTGGGGCTATAGCTCAGCTGGGAGAGCGCTTGCATGGCATGCAAGAGGTCAGCGGTTCGATCCCGCTTAGCTCCACCAACTTTCAAACCCTCGCGTTTACGCGGGGGTTTTTTGTTTCTGCGTTATTTATCCCTTCTGTAAGAATATTCATATTTTTCATTACAAAGTATTCGCCAGGTAAAGGCACAGTAATGAAAGGTGCTTGCCGTTCCGATAACTTGATTCGCCCGGAAAATAAACCTATTATTTATGGTACTTATTTTCACATGCCAGGATGCCATAATTTTTTTGATGAAAGACAGAAAATACAGTTACGTGAGGAAGTTTGTGCTTGCGTTAATTCTGTGCCTGGTGGCGATTCCTGTTTCACGATTTATTTCACCGAGTACTATTGTTGATGCCAGCAATGTTTACCTCGCCTGGTTACCATTAAGCGTAACGCTGGCAATTATTTTATTATTTGGCCGACATGGAATCCTGCCGGTTATCATTGGCTTTGCCTTGATTAACGAGAGTTTTTTACGTTTACCCGCTGCCGAAGCGGCAGTGTTATTATTCTGCCAGTTGTTTTCGGTATTGCTGATGTGCGCCATCGTGCGCTGGCGGCTTGGCTCGCGCTGGCGCCACGGGATTCCCAACAAAGATATGGGCGTGCGCATCCTGTGGTTGGCATTTATTGCCCCAGTGGGAATTAAAGTGTCAATGTATATCGCCGGAGCGTGGCTAAACTACCCAATACATTTATCAAGTTTCTTTGGTAATGGAACAATAATATATTCCATTATCGATATTCAGAGTTTGATTTGTGCCGCATTGATTTTTACCATGATTATCTATTATCCATTACGGATGATTCTTAATCCTCGTTTTGCCAGGACATTCTGGCGGCGCAGCGTTACACCTTGTTTAACCAGAAAAAAACGTTTATTTACCCTTGTTTGGATGGCGACATTAATTGCCACGGTTATTATTTTATGCGCACCTTTTAAATCCGATATTGTTGCAGGTTATCTGGTTCCGGTTATTTTTGTTATCTTCACTTTTGGTATCAGCAAGTTGACACCTTCGCTGATTACATTAAGTTGGCCTATATCCGCTTTTATGCTGCTGGCCTATAACAACAATTTTTTCCATGGCGTACGTTCTGATTACTCGCTGGCGTTCGTGATGTCGGTGCTGATCTGCTTCACCATTAACATGCTGTATATGACGCGCGTTTTTAGCCGCAGCCAGTGGCTGAAACAGCGCTGGCAGGCGCAGGCAATGAGCGACCCGCTAACCGGTTTGCCGAATTTGCGTGCGTTGGAAAAACAAATCGAGCAGCAACCGGATTGCGTGGTGTGTTGCTTGCACATGAAAAACCTTGAGTTCCTTAGCCGACATTTCGGCATGATGATGCGCGTGCATGTGAAGCGCAGCGTCACTCAGGCATTACAGCCGCTATTGCATGATGGCGAGCGCTTTTTCCAGTTGCCAGGCAGCGAGTTACTGTTGGTGCTGACCGGGCCGGAAACGCTGGCGCGCTTGCACAATATGTTGGATTACCTGAACAGTCGCCGCATTTACTGGAACAATACCGGGCTGGAAATTGAGTTTGGCGCTTCGTGGGGTGAGTTGCACGGTAGCGGGGAAGCATTGCACCAAACGCTGGGGCAACTAAGTTGGCTTTCGGAACAAGCCTGCGCCGAAAATCAGGTATTGGCGTTAACGAACAGTCTGCAAGTAGTAAACGACCAAACCACCGAGCGCGTATTACTGCTTAATAAAGTCAAAAGGGCGCTGGATGAGGGCGGCATCGTGCTGTATGCGCAGCCCATTGTCGATGCCAACGGCCAGGGTTACCACGAGATCCTGACGCGGCTGGTCAGCGATGGCAACATCATGACGCCTGACCAGTTTATTCCGGTGATTGCGCAGTTTAACCTCGGCGCGCGTTTCGATATGCAAGTGGTTGAAAGCTTATTGCAATGGATGCAGGCGCATCCGCAAGAGGGTAATCGCGCGCGTTACTCGCTAAACCTAATGCCGCTAACGTTGATGCAAAAGCAGTTCTCCGCGCAATTTCTGGCACTTTTTGAACGCTATTCAGTTCCAGCCCACGAAGTGATTATTGAGATCACCGAAGAGCAGGCCTTTTCGAATTCGGAAATCAGCATTCTTAACATCATGCAGTTACGTCAGGCGGGGTTCAAAATCGCTATCGACGACTTTGGTACCGGCTATGCCAACTTTGAACGTCTGAAACGCGTGCAGGCGGACATCATCAAAATCGATGGCTGTTTCGTGCGGGATATTTTGCAGGACAAGCAAGATGCGATGATCGTGAAGGCGATTTGCGAGCTGGCGAAGGCGAAATCCCTGACCGTGGTGGCTGAATTCGTTGAAAACGAGGCGCAGCGAGAAATATTACTCAATGCGGGAGTGGATTATCTACAAGGTTATTTACTCGGGAAGCCGCAGCCATTGGCGGACGCATAAAAAAACCGGGGAAATCCCCGGTTTTGCTTTTTACAGGCTGGGAAAATGGAATCAAATAACCAGCGCTGCTATGGCCGCAGACAGCACGCTGACCAGCGTTGAGCCATAAACCAGTTTCAGACCAAAGCGGGAAACCACGTTACCTTGCTCTTCGTTCAGGCCTTTAATCGCGCCCGCGATAATGCCAATTGAGGAGAAGTTAGCAAAGGACACCAGGAACACCGACAGGATACCTTCTGAACGCGGGGAGAGAGTGGATGCGATCTTTTGCAGATCCATCATCGCCACGAATTCATTCGATACCAGTTTGGTTGCCATGATACTGGCGACTTGCAGCGCTTCGTGAGCCGGCACACCCAGCACCCATGCAATCGGGTAGAAGATGTAACCCAGAATGCCCTGGAAGGAGATGCCCAACACGGCAGCGAACAGGGCGTTCAGGCCAGAAATCAGCGCGATAAAGCCGATCAGCATCGCCGCAACGATAATCGCCACTTTGAAACCAGCCAGAATGTATTCGCCCAGCATTTCAAAGAAGCTCTGGCCTTCATGCAGTTTCGCCATTTGCAGGTTTTCTTCGCTCTCATCCACGCGATACGGGTTGAGCAGCGACAGCACGATAAAAGTACTGAACATGTTCAGCACCAGTGCCGCAACAACATATTTCGGTTGCAGCATGGTCATGTACGCGCCAACGATAGACATCGAAACCGTCGACATTGCGGTGGCGGCCATGGTGTACATGCGATTTTTGGACATCTTGCCGAGGATATCTTTATAAGCAATAAAGTTCTCGGATTGACCCAGAATCAGGGAGCTAACGGCGTTGAATGATTCCAGTTTGCCCATACCGTTGACTTTAGACAGCACGGTACCTATAGCGCGAATGATGATCGGCAACACACGAATGTGTTGCAGAATACCAATCAGAGCAGAGATGAAGACGATCGGACACAGCACTTTCAGGAAGAAGAATGCCAAACCTTCGTCATTCATTTTACCGAAGACAAAGTTAGTCCCTTCGTTGGCAAAGCCGAGCAGCTTTTCAAACATCTCTGAAAAGCCTTTCACAAAGCCCAGGCCGATATCTGAGTTCAGGAAGAACCAGGCCAGTAAAACTTCAATAACCAGCAGTTGAATAACAAAGCGAATGCGGATTTTTTTACGATCGCTGCTTACGAGCAAGGCAAGCAGCGCCACAACAGCAAGCGCCAGTACAAAGTGAAGAACGCGGGACATATTTGCTCCAAATATGAGACGGGTAGAAATTTCGTGCACATTCTATGCAACAAGGAAAAAGAAAACGAGATCAAAGACACACTATATTAATGTCCTGTGACCAGACTCAAAATTAGTGATCAAATATACATTTCTGTTATGTTACGTAAAGACGTGAAAAGTTGCGTTACACTGCTAGACTCTTAACACAACGCTGCGGCTAATCCTATTGCCGTTGTCACCATCCTTGTCATTCAGCCCTTCTATCGTTTCTGGCTATCAGAGAAATCAGGCAAACCTATTTAAATGATCTTGATAATCATTCTCATTTTGATAGCATCAAACATAGCAAAGGCTATATTTAGGGGCAATAAATGAACAATAGTCGCGTTGAGAGTAGTACCGGTCGAGCAGCGCGCAAGCTTAAGTTTGCTTTAATGGGACCTGCGTTCATTGCCGCGATTGGTTATATCGATCCGGGTAACTTTGCCACCAACATTCAGGCGGGGGCGACGTTTGGTTACCAGTTGCTATGGGTCGTCGTCTGGGCAAACCTTATGGCGATGCTGATCCAGCTTTTATCCGCTAAGCTCGGCATCGCGACCGGAAAAAATCTCGCCGAACAGATTCGCGATCACTACCCGCGCCCGCTGGTGTGGTTTTATTGGGTACAGGCGGAAATCATCGCCATGGCGACCGATCTGGCGGAATTCATTGGCGCGGCGATTGGTTTTAAGCTGATCCTCGGCGTGTCACTGTTGCAAGGCGCGGTGCTTACCGGGATTGCGACCTTCCTCATTTTGATGTTGCAACGGCGCGGGCAGAAACCGCTGGAAAAAGTGATCGGTGGCCTGCTGCTGTTTGTCGCGGCGGCGTATATCGTCGAGCTGGCCTTTTCGCAGCCGAAACTGGCGCAACTGGCAAAAGGCGTGGTTATTCCATCACTACCGGGAACGGACGCCGTGTTTCTTGCCGCAGGTGTGCTGGGCGCGACCATCATGCCGCATGTCATCTATCTTCACTCTTCCCTGACACAGTATTTGCATCAGGGCACGCAACGTGAACGTTATTCAGCAACCAAATGGGATGTCGGCATCGCAATGACCATTGCCGGGTTTGTTAACCTGGCGATGATGGCAACCGCGGCGGCGGCGTTCCATTTCAATGGTCATACCGGTGTTGCCGATCTCGATCAGGCGTATCTGACGCTGGAGCCGCTGTTAAGCCACGCGGCCGCCACGATTTTCGGCCTGAGTCTGGTCGCGGCAGGTCTCTCTTCAACCGTGGTGGGAACGCTGGCCGGGCAAGTGGTGATGCAGGGTTTCGTGCGGTTTCATATCCCGCTGTGGGTGCGTCGCAGCATCACCATGATGCCGTCGTTTATTGTTATCTGGCTGGGGCTGGATCCGACGCGCATTCTGGTGATGAGCCAGGTATTGCTGAGCTTCGGGATTGCGCTGGCGCTGGTGCCGCTGCTGTTTTTCACCAGTAATCAAAAACTGATGGGCGAGTTGGTGAATACCACCTTGGTTAAACGCGCGGGCTGGGTGATTGTTGTGCTGGTGGTGAGTTTGAATAGCTGGCTGCTGGTGGGGTCAATCGCGGATCTGTAATTAGTAGGCCGGATAAGCGCAGCGCCATCCGGCAATCAGAGTATAAAACGCCTTAATGATGGTGCCCGCGGCCGTGGCCACGTCCCGGTCCGCGATGGTCGTCACGGTCGCGCCAGCCTTCCTGGTAACCGCGCTCGTAAGATTTGCGTTTGTCCCAACCGCGATGCAATCCACGGTCATGTTTATGCCAGCGGTTGCCGCGCCATTCATAGTGACGGCCCCAGTAATTACGGTCGCGCCAGTGCCCGCCGTCCCAGTAGTTACCATAATTATCGCGATCGCCAATTTGTAATTTAATAGACGGCAACAGGGTGATTTCGCCAGCATTAGCGACCAGTGGCGCTGTAGCCATTAACACTGCTGCCAGAATCAGTGACCTGAACATAATTCTTCTCCTTCACGATCGGGCCGAGGCGGCCAGTGGCAGCAATATTACGGGGCGTTACACCCCGTAATAATGGCCAAACTCCTAAATAAAAAATGGCAGCACTTTTTGCTAAAGGCGTGGTGCTATTTCGCACCGCTGAGGATGGCGTCGATCTCTTTGCACTCTTGCGCGCTGAAATGGCGGTTCGCCAGCATACCCACCGCATCGTCCAGTTGGCTGGTTTTGCTTGCACCAATCAACACCGACGTGACTTTGCCACCGCGCAAAACCCATGCCAGCGCCATTTGCGACAGTTTCTGACCGCGCCGCTCTGCCACATTATTCAGCGCCCGCACGGTCGCGAGTTTTTCTTCGGTAAGTTGATCGGGATTGAGGAAGCGGCTGCCGCTCGCCGCGCGGGAATCCGCCGGAATGCCATGCAGATAACGGTCGGTGAGTTGCCCGCCAGCCAGCGGTGAAAAGGCAATGCTGCCGACGCCATTTTCCTGCAACACATCCAATAATTCCGCTTCAACCCAGCGCTCAAACATGGAGTATTTCGGTTGATGAATCAGGCATGGCGTACCGAGATCATTCAGGATTTCAATCGCTTCGCGCGCCTGCGCTGCCGGGTAGTTGGAAAGCCCGACATACAGCGCTTTACCCTGACGCACAAGCTGATCCAGCGCGCGCATGGTCTCTTTTAGCGGCGTTTCCGGATCCGGGCGGTGATGGTAGAAAATATCGACATACTCAATGCCCATGCGCCGCAGGCTTTGATCGAGGCTGGCAATCAAATATTTGCGCGAGCCCCAGTCACCATAAGGCCCGTCCCACATGGTGTAACCGGCTTTGCTGGAGATAATCATCTCATCCCGATAAGGCCGAAAATCCTCCTGCAAAATGCGCCCAAAGTTACTTTCGGCAGAGCCAGGCGGCGGCCCGTAATTATTTGCTAAATCGAAATGCGTAATCCCCAAATCGAAGGCGTGGCGCAGCAACTGCCGGCTATTTTCCAGCAACGTCGCGTCGCCAAAGTTGTGCCATAGCCCGAGCGATACCGCCGGTAATTTCAGCCCGCTGTCACCGCAGCGTTGATAAACCATCTTTTGATAACGTTCTGGATCTGCCGCATAAACCATAAAAAGTTCCTTTATATCGAGGAAACGCGAAGAGTATCGACAAACTCGCTGTCGGCCGGAGGGCAATCTGTGACAAAGATCGATAATAATGGGGCTCTCGTGATATGGTCGTTGTCGTTACAGCGCCTTGAATTTACAGTGTGCCAAAGATTTGTTCTGACTTTAGCGGAGCCGTAAAAGAATGACAAAATATGCTTTAGTGGGGGACGTGGGCGGCACTAACGCGCGCTTAGCGTTGTGTGATGTTGATAGCGGTGACATCTCCCGGGCCAAAACCTACTCCGGCCTCGACTATCCCAGCCTGGAAGCCGTTGTGCGTGTTTACCTTGAAGAACACGATGTCAGTGTTGAAGCCGGTTGTATCGCAATTGCCTGCCCAATTACCGGTGACTGGGTCGCGATGACCAACCATACCTGGGCTTTCTCCATTGCCGAAATGAAGAAAAACCTCGGCTTCTCCCATCTGGAAATTATTAACGACTTTACCGCTGTATCAATGGCGATCCCAATGTTGAAACCCGAGCACCTGATTCAGTTTGGCGGCTCTGCGCCTGTGGAGGGTAAACCGATTGCCGTGTATGGCGCAGGCACCGGGCTTGGCGTCGCGCATCTGGTGCATGTCGATAAACGCTGGGTAAGCCTGCCAGGCGAAGGCGGTCATGTGGATTTCGCGCCGAACAGTGAAGAAGAGGGGATTATCCTCGAAGAATTACGCGCCGAAATCGGCCACGTTTCCGCCGAACGCGTCCTTTCCGGCCCTGGCCTGGTCAATCTGTACCATGCGATTGTGAAATCCGACGGTCGTCTGCCGGAAAACCTGCAACCGAAAGACGTCACCGAGCGCGCGCTGGAAGATAGCTGCATCGACTGTCGCCGTGCGCTGTCGTTGTTCTGCGTAATTATGGGGCGTTTTGGCGGCAACCTGGCGCTGAATCTCGGCACCTTTGGTGGCGTCTATATTGCGGGGGGGATCGTGCCGCGCTTCCTCGATTTCTTCACTGCTTCCGGTTTTCGCGGCGGGTTTGAAGATAAAGGGCGTTTCAAATCCTATGTGCAGGATATTCCGGTCTATCTGATCGTGCACGATAACCCAGGCCTAATCGGTTCTGGCGCGCATTTGCGCCAGGCGCTGGGTTACTTCCTCTAAAGATTCATTAACTGCCTGAATTCTTTTACCTTACTACGGCTGACGGGAACCTGAAAATCCAGGTCCCGCAGCCGTAAAATATAGGTGTTGTTAAACCACGGTTCGATCTCGCGGATTTTATCCAGATTCACGCAGTACGAGCGGTGGCAGCGAAAGAAATGCGCCGCAGGCAGTTTGCTGCAAAACTCGGTGATGTTCATCGGCATCACATAAGATTCCCGCTTCGTGTAGACGAACGTCATCTTCTCATGCGCTTCCGCATAATAAATATCGTGAATGCTGGTCACGATAATGCGCTCATCTTTGATCAGATTGATAGTCGCATTTTCCCGCGCTTGCGGGCTGTTAGCTGCGCCGGATTGCTGCTGCCAGGCGGTTTCCAGCTTTTGCAGCATATTGATGATGCGCGACTCCTGATACGGTTTCAGAATGTAGTCAAACGCTTCCAGCTCAAAGGCTTCCACCGCATGCTCTTTCCAGGCGGTAATAAACACGATAAACGGCTTATGGGCGAACTGGCTGATGTTTTGCGCCAGCAGTACGCCGTCCAATGACGGGATATTGATATCGAGAAAAATGACGTCAACTTTGTTGTGCTGTAAATATTTCAGCACGTCGAGACCGTCATCAAACGTGCCGACAATCTCCATTTGGCTGTGCGCTTTAATCAGCCAGCTCAGTTCCTGTTGCGCCAGGATTTCATCTTCAACAATGATGACTTTCATCGGTTTCTCCTGTCACGGCAACACGGTCGCAAGCGACGGCTGGTGAGGAACATAAAACGCAATTTCCGTGCCCGGCGTGAGGCGGCGAATATGCAACCCTTCGCCATAAAGCAACTTCACGCGCTGGTGGACATTCAGCAAACCAATCTTATTACCCGGCATTTCGTCCGCTTCAACTCGGGCGATCATCTCTGGATCGATGCCGTTACCGGTGTCGCGCACCGCGATGCGCACGCGGTTGCCGCACTCTTCGACACTGATATTCACCACGCCTTTACCCTTACACGGCTGAATACCGTGCACAATGGCGTTTTCCACCAGCGGCTGGATTAGCAAGCTAGGAATGACGCAACTGACCTCTTCATCAATGTCATAAATGACCGTCAATTTATCGCCGAACCGCGCCTGTTCAATGGCGATGTAATCCTTGATTTGATAGAGCTCTTTTTTGATATCGATCTGCTCATCGTCTTTTAATTCAATGTTATAGCGCAGGTAGCGCGACAAATTAAAAATGAGCTGCCGCGCGGTATCCGGGTTCAGACGGATGGACGACGAAATAGCGTTCAGCGCGTTAAACAGAAAATGCGGGTTGATTTTGCTTTGCAGCGCGCGCAGCTCGGCTTTGTTTGCCATTTCCCGCAGTTGCTCAGCGCGAGAAACTTCCAGTTGCGTTGAGATAATCTGCGATAAGCCGACCGCCATCTCCTGTAACGAGGAGGTAATTTGGTGCGCATGGCAGTAGTAAATTTTTAGTGTGCCGGTGACGATGCCTTGCTCGCGCAGCGGGATCACCAGCATCGAATGGATTTCCGGCGTTCGGTGCGCTTCATCATTGTTTTTAATGATGATTTCGCCGGTGTTGATTGCCTGGTAAGTGGTCGGGCTAATAATATCGTCACTGTCGAGGTAGTTGCTTTCACCGACGCCAACATAGGCCAATACATGGTCAACATTGGTGATGGCCACCGCATCGGCGTCAATATCCCGGCGGATGATGTCACAAACCTGGCGCAAGGATTCGCTGTTGACGTTACGGAACAAGGGCAGGGTTTTATTGGCAATATCCAGCGCCAGCTTCGCCTGGCGACCGGCGATAGCCTCTTTTTCCCCTTCGACGCTTTGCACCAGCAGGACGATAAAACCGATACAAACGGTGCCGAGGATCATTGGCGCGCCGATTTTCGACACAATATCAAACCCCAGCGCCGCCGACGGTGCCCACAGCACCACCAGCGTCATGGTCAGGGTTTCGCAAATCATCCCGCCGATAATGCCCACCCGCCAGTGCTGCGCTTTTGGCACTTTTCGGTTAATCACGCCGGACATCACCCCGGCAATGATGCTGGTGATAAAGCAGGGGATCGCAGTCACGCCGCCGATATCAATCAAATAACGATGCGTCCCGGCAATGATTCCCGTGATGATTCCGACCCACGGGCCGAACAAAATACCGCCGGACATCACCGCAATAATGCGCACGTTAACCAAGGAACCTTCAACCGGAACGCCAGACCAGGTACTGAACAGCGCAAACAGGGAAAAGATGGCCGTTACGCCCAGCAACTCTTTCGGTGAGTGGGCTGTTTTGTGCAGCAACTCGCGGAATAGGCGGATGCGAATCAAGAAAAACAGGCAGATCAGCATTAATGCCGCACGGTCGAAAACCGCCAACAGCATATCGAATATTTCGTGCACGGGAGGCTCATGTGATGGACGTCAAACTTCTATGATAAAAAACCCTGGGACATATGACCAGACATCCTATTGATTAGATGAATGAGGAAAGACCACTTTTCCAAAAGGGGATTTAAAGGCGTCAAAAGAATCTACGCGAGCTCCAGCAAATAGCGGTTTATCAAGGTAATTTTATTTTTATCATATTGTTAAATTTAATGAGCAATTTGGCGATAAGGGGAAAATATAAAGTTCCCTTTCCTAAATCATGCTTCCGCTTTTATGCCAGTGCATTATTTTTCCTAATCCCTCTCGACAGCAGGAAATTTTTCGGGCTATGTTCTAAACACGCTGCACGTGCAGCGACGTCGCTCGGACGGTCCGGGCGCTAACGTTACTCCGAGGAATCTATGGCTGACTTCAGTCCTGAACGTCGTTTTACGCGCATCGATCGTCTTCCCCCCTATGTATTTAATATCACTGCTGAACTGAAAATGGCTGCGCGACGTCGCGGCGAAGATATTATCGATTTCAGTATGGGCAACCCCGATGGCGCAACCCCGCCGCATATCGTTGAGAAACTGTGCACTGTGGCACAACGCCCGGATACCCATGGTTACTCGACCTCGCGCGGTATTCCGCGTCTGCGTCGGGCCATTTCCCGCTGGTACCAGGATCGTTATCAGGTGGATATCGACCCGGAAACCGAAGCCATCGTCACCATTGGTTCAAAAGAGGGGCTGGCGCATTTGATGCTGGCAACGCTGGATCATGGCGATACGGTGCTGGTGCCAAACCCGAGCTATCCGATCCATATTTATGGTGCAGTGATCGCCGGGGCGCAGGTGCGATCCGTGCCGCTGGTTGAAGGCGTCGATTTCTTTAATGAGTTGGAACGCGCGATCCGCGAAAGTTATCCGAAGCCGAAAATGATGATTTTGGGCTTCCCGTCGAACCCGACCGCGCAGTGCGTGGAATTGGAGTTCTTCGAGAAAGTGGTGGTGCTGGCGAAGCGCTACGATGTGCTGGTGGTTCACGATCTCGCCTATGCCGATATTGTTTATGATGGCTGGAAAGCGCCGTCGATCATGCAGGTGCCGGGCGCGCGCGATGTCGCGGTTGAATTCTTCACCCTGTCGAAAAGTTACAACATGGCGGGCTGGCGCATTGGGTTTATGGTCGGTAATTCGGTGCTGGTTAACGCGCTGGCGCGCATCAAAAGTTACCACGATTACGGAACATTCACGCCGTTGCAGGTGGCGGCCATCGCCGCGCTGGAAGGCGATCAGCAATGCGTACGCGATATCGCCGCGCAGTACAAACGCCGCCGCGATGTGCTGGTGAAAGGCCTGCACGAAGCGGGCTGGATGGTTGAAATGCCGAAAGCGTCGATGTATGTGTGGGCGAAAATTCCCGGGCCTTATGCGGCGATGGGTTCGCTGGAGTTTGCCAAAAAGCTCCTGAAAGAGGCCAAAGTGTGCGTTTCGCCCGGCATCGGGTTTGGTGATTATGGCGACACGCATGTGCGTTTCGCGTTAATCGAGAACCGCGATCGTATCCGCCAGGCGGTGCGCGGCATCAAAACCATGTTTCGCGCCGATGGACTACTTCCGGTCACGCAGAAGGGTACGACGGAAGACTTGGAATCATAAAAAAAGGAGCCGAAAGGCTCCTTATTTTTTTCTTGCAGTAATCGCTCAGGTCAGATCATCAGGGCGAAGGTACCGGCCCAAACAATGACCATCACCGAAATGCCCATAAAGAAATATTTCACGTTCATCGCTCCGCATACAAAGTATGCATTCATGACCTATCAGGACTGAGTATAGAGAGGTGAAACTACGCCAAAGTGAAAATGAGAGTTTTCTCCCTTTCGGCCACAGCTCCATCTCAGAATTTCGGGTGAATTCATCACCAAACGGGGGCTAATGTACGCTTAATTTTTAGGCCTTACAAGAGCCTTTTTTCTATTTAATTTTAGTAACTTACAATGTGTCGGGCTTTGGCGACACAATACTTTCGCTGCTAAATAAATCAGCGTTGAGCGACGAAATAATGCTGGTGCTGAAACGCTTCATTTCCGCTTGAATTATAAGGCTAATTTTTTGAGCTAACTCACATTCTGTACAAATCCGGAATTGGACGGCAGCAGAAAAGTGGGCGCACGGCAGACAAAAAAATAATTGGCTGTGCAGTTTTGACGACTAACTATGCGCAGTTGACAACGCAATCATTATGCAAATAAATGTCTATACAACCTATGACAAGGGAAACGTATGATTGAGCTGACCTCTGACGATCGCATCTGGCGCAACGCGACGCTGGCAACCATGGATCCCACGCTTTCACACGCTTATGGCCTGCTTGAAAAACATGCCCTTGTGGTGCGTAACGGCAAGATTCGTGCCGTTGTGCCAGACGTGGAGCTTCCGGCAAACCCGCCGCATAGCGTGGATGTTGAAGGCCGCCTGGTGACGCCCGGTTTGATCGACTGCCACACGCACCTGATTTTTGGCGGTAACCGCGCACAGGAGTGGGAACAACGGCTCAATGGCGTTTCCTATCAGCAGATCAGCGCGGCGGGCGGTGGGATTAATGCCACCGTGCGGGCGACTCGCCAGAGCAGCGAAGCGGAACTGACCGCACTGGCGCAGCAGCGGTTGGTAAGGCTTATGCGTGAAGGCGTCACCCTGCTTGAAATCAAATCTGGCTACGGTCTTGACCTTGAAAGCGAAGAGAAAATGCTGCGCGTGGCTGGCTTGCTGGCGCAGAATAATGCGGTTGAAATCAGCCGTACTTTGCTCGCTGCGCATGCAACGCCGCCCGAATATCAAGACGATGCGGATGGCTATATCCAGCTTGTTTGCGAAACCATCCTGCCTGGGCTGTGGCAAAAAGGCTTGTTCGAGGCCGTTGATGCATTTTGCGAAAACGTGGGTTTCACCCCGGCGCAAACCGAACGTGTGTTTCACGCCGCGCGTGCGCTGGGCATTCCGGTAAAAGGCCATGTTGAGCAACTCTCACCGCTGGGCGGCGCGCAACTGGTCAGCCGCTTTCAGGGCTTATCCGCCGACCATATTGAGTACCTTAGCGAAGCAGGCGTGATGGCGATGCGCGCCAGCGGCACCGTAGCCGTGCTGCTGCCTGGCGCGTTCTACTTCCTCAACGAAACGCAAAAACCGCCGGTAGAACTGTTGCGCCAGCAACAGGTGCCGATCGCGGTTGCCACAGATTACAACCCCGGCACCAGCCCGTTTGCCAGCCTGCATCTGGCGATGAATATGGCCTGCGTGAAATTCGGTCTGACGCCGGAAGAAACGTGGGCGGGCGTCACGCGAAACGCCGCACAGGCGCTTGGCCGCCAGCATACGCACGGTCAGTTAGCCGCAGGTTTTGTCGCAGATTTTGTGGTGTGGGATGCCGCGCATCCGGTGGAGATGGTGTACGAACCGGGCCGTAACCCGCTCTATCAGCGCATTTTTCGCGGCGAGGTGAGCGCATGAATTTGTGGCATCCGGTTGAGCAATCGGTCTGGCAGGGTCGGGACGACAGCGGCGAAGCGGCGAACGCGCTTCGCGTTTTTCAGACGCTGACAAATACGGGCGAATTCGCGCCACAACAGCATCGCGGCAAGGTCGCATTGCTCGGTTTTGAATGCGATGAAGGCGTTAAACGCAACCTGGGTCGCGCCGGTGCCGCGCAGGGGCCGGATGTGCTGCGTAAAGCGCTGGCGAATATGGCCAGCCATGCCGGGCACGAACAGTTAGTGGAGATGGGTAATCTCCGCGCGCAGCAGGAGCAACTGGAGCGCGCGCAACAGGCGCTGCATGATGCGGCGCTGGCCTGCCAGCATGCGCAGATGCGGACGTTGGTGTTCGGCGGCGGGCATGAAACCGCGTTTGGTCATGGTTCTGCGGTTCTCGACGCCTTCCCGCATGAGCGGGTTGGCATCATCAATCTGGATGCGCATCTTGATTTACGCCATGCGCCTTATGCAAGTTCAGGCACACCATTTCGCCAGTTGGCGCTGCATTGCGAGGCGCAGCAGCGTGATTTTCATTATTGCTGCATCGGTGCCAGCCGGGCGGCGAATACACAAGCATTGTGGGATGAAGCCGCGCGTCGAGAAGTGACGGTAATTGAAGATTTGTCCGTGCTGAATGCGTTTGATGCCCATGTATTGCCGGAAATCGAACGCAATATCGTAAGCTACGACAGGCTTTATTTGACCATCGATCTCGACGTGCTTCCCGGCGGGGAAATGCCCGCGGTTTCAGCGCCTGCCGCGCTCGGCATCCCGCTCTGCTTGCTGTTGCGTATTGTTGAGCCGCTGTGTCGCAGCGGTAAATTGCAGGCGGTCGATCTGGTGGAGTTTAACCCCGCGTTTGACAACGCCGGGCAGGGTGCCAGAGCCGCGGCGCGGCTGGCATGGCAAATCGCCCACTGGTGGCAGCAATAACGGTATATTCGCCCGATAACTGAGATAAGGAATAGCGCGCATGTTTTCGCCCCGCCCCCGACTTGCACCCGCCAGTGCGCCGGTGCCTTTTTATGAAAAAGTGAAGCAGGCTATCAGCGAGAAGATTTACGACGGCACATGGCACCCACATGACCGCATTCCGTCTGAAGCCGAGTTGGTGGCGCAATTTGGTTTTAGCCGCATGACCATCAACCGCGCGGTGCGCGAGCTAACGGACGAAGGCTTGCTGGTGCGTTTGCAGGGCGTCGGCACCTTTGTCGCCGAGCCTAAAGGCCAGTCCGCGCTGTTCGAAGTGCGCAGCATCGCCGATGAAATCGCCGCTCGCCACCATCAACATCGCTGCGAAGTGTTGCTGCTCGAAGAGACGCGTGCCGACCTGACGCAGGCCGCCGCGCTAAATGTGGAAGAGGGGACGCGGATTTTCCACTCAAAGATGGTGCATTTCGAAAACGAGATACCGGTACAGATTGAGGATCGCACCGTCAATGCCGCAGTCGCGCCCGACTATTTGCAACAGGATTACACGCAAACCACCGCGCATGCCTATTTGTCGCTGGTCGCGCCATTGACCGAAGGGGAACATATTGTCGAAGCGGTACAGGCAACCGCAGAAGAGTGCCGCTTGTTGCAGATCAAAGAGCACGATCCCTGCTTGCTGATTCGCCGCCGAACCTGGTCGACCTCACATATTGTTTCTCACGCCCGCCTGCTTTTCCCCGGCGCACGCTACCGTTTGCAGGGCCATTTTAGTTCCTGATCCCTTCGCGCCTGCAAAAGCGTGATTGCTGGCGCACTATCATAAAATTGTATCTTTATTGTTAAATCCTGCCTTGCGCGGTTCAATTGTATAGACAAGTATAGGTGTTTAGACACCCAACGCCTGATTCAGGAGAACAACGATGCCGCACACCCTTTCTCGCCAGCAGGTAATCCGCGCGCCACGAGGCACGACGCTGAACGCAAAAAGCTGGCTTACCGAAGCGCCGTTGCGCATGTTAATGAATAATCTCGATCCGGATGTGGCTGAAAATCCCAATGAACTGGTGGTTTATGGCGGCATCGGGCGCGCGGCACGTAATTGGGAATGTTATGACGCCATCGTTGAAGCGCTAAAAAAACTGGAGCACGACGAAACATTGCTGGTGCAGTCCGGCAAGCCGGTTGGCGTGTTTAAAACCCACGACAACGCGCCGCGCGTGCTGATTGCCAACTCGAACCTCGTACCGCATTGGGCGACCTGGGAGCACTTCAACGAACTGGATGCGAAAGGGTTGGCGATGTACGGCCAGATGACCGCCGGAAGTTGGATCTATATCGGCAGTCAGGGAATCATCCAGGGAACGTATGAGACCTTTGTTGAAGCCGGGCGTCAGCATTATCACGGCAATTTACAAGGGCGCTGGGTGTTAACGGCGGGGCTTGGCGGAATGGGCGGGGCGCAACCGCTGGCGGCAACGCTTGCCGGCGCCTGTTCGCTGATTATTGAGTGCCAGCAGAGCCGCATCGATTTCCGTCTGCGCACGCGTTATGTCGATGAGCAAGCCACTTCTCTGGATGACGCGCTGGCGCGAATTAAGGACTACACGGCGCAAGGTAAAGCTGTCTCCATTGCGCTGTGCGCCAACGCGGCAGAGATTTTACCGGAGCTGGTCAAACGCGGCGTGTGCCCGGATATGGTGACCGACCAGACCAGCGCGCACGATCCGCTGCATGGTTACCTGCCGCAAGGCTGGACGTGGGACGAATATCAACGCCGGGGCGAGTCCGATCCGCAGGGCACGGTGCAGGCTGCGAAACGCAGCATGGCGCAACACGTTAACGCCATGCTGGCGTTCAGCCAGATGGGCATTCCGACCTTCGATTACGGCAACAATATCCGCCAGATGGCCAAAGAGATGGGGGTGGCAAACGCCTTTGATTTCCCCGGTTTCGTTCCGGCCTATATTCGCCCGCTGTTCTGCCGGGGCATTGGCCCGTTTCGTTGGGTGGCGCTCTCCGGTGATGCGCAGGATATCTACAAAACCGATGCCAAAGTGAAAGCGATGATTGACGATCAGCACCTGCACCGCTGGCTGGATATGGCGCGCGAGCGCATCAGTTTTCAGGGCTTACCGGCGCGGATCTGTTGGGTGGGGCTGGAGTGGCGGCAAAAACTGGGGCTGGCCTTCAACGAAATGGTGCGTAGTGGCGAAGTCTCCGCGCCGATTGTGATTGGCCGCGATCATCTGGATTCCGGCTCGGTCGCCAGCCCGAACCGAGAAACCGAAGCGATGCGCGATGGCTCCGACGCGGTGTCAGACTGGCCGCTGCTTAACGCCATGCTCAACACCGCCAGCGGCGCAACTTGGGTGTCACTGCATCACGGCGGCGGCGTTGGCATGGGCTTTTCTCAGCATGCCGGGATGGTGATTGTCTGCGATGGCACCGATGAAGCGGCGGAACGCATTGCTCGCGTGTTACATAACGATCCGGCAACCGGCGTGATGCGCCACGCCGATGCGGGTTATGACAGTGCGATTGCATGCGCCGCAGAGCAGGGGCTTAATCTTCCGATGATCGCCGCAACGCAGGGGCACCGCTAATCATGAACAATCTCAACCTTATTCCCGGTCAACTGACTCTGGCGCAGTTGCGCGCTGTTTACCATCAGCCGCTGCACCTGACGCTTGATGACAGCGCATTTGCCGCCATTAATGACAGCGTGGCGTGTGTGAATGCCATCATGGCGGAAGGGCGCACGGCATACGGCATCAACACCGGTTTCGGCCTGCTGGCGCAAACCCGTATCGCCACCGACGATCTCGAAAACCTGCAACGCTCGCTGGTGCTTTCCCACGCTGCGGGCGTTGGCGAACCGCTGGACGATGCGATGGTGCGTCTGATGATGCTGCTGAAAGTGAACAGCCTGGCGCGCGGGTTTTCCGGCATCCGCTTGCAGGTGATTCAGCTGTTGGTAGGTATGATCAACGCGGGCGTTACGCCGTGGATCCCCGCAAAAGGCTCGGTTGGTGCTTCCGGTGATCTTGCGCCGCTGGCGCATATGTCACTCACTTTGCTTGGCGAGGGCAAAGCCCGCTGGCAGGGGAAATGGCTGCCGTCCACCGAAGCGCTGAAAAACGCCGGGCTGGAACCGCTGACGTTAGCGGCGAAAGAGGGGCTGGCGCTGCTTAATGGCACGCAAACCTCTACCGCGTTTGCGCTACGTGGCTTGTTTGAAGCCGAAGATCTGTTTGCTTCGGCAGTGGTTTGCGGTGCGTTGACCACCGAAGCGGCGCTGGGCTCTCGTCGCCCCTTTGATGCGCGAATTCATGAAGTGCGCGGTCAGCGTGGGCAAATTGATGCGGCGGCGTTATATCGCCATCTTCTGACCGATGACAGCGCGATTGCGCAATCTCACCACAACTGCAACAAGGTGCAGGATCCCTATTCATTGCGCTGCCAGCCGCAGGTGATGGGCGCGTGTTTGACACAACTGCGTTTCGCTGCCGACGTGTTGCTCACCGAGGCTAATGCGGTATCGGATAACCCGCTGGTTTTCGCCGCTGAAAACGAGGTGATCTCTGGCGGCAATTTCCACGCGGAGCCGGTGGCGATGGCGGCAGACAACCTCGCGCTGGCGATCGCCGAAATCGGTGCGCTGTCGGAGCGGCGCATCGCGTTGTTGATGGATAGCCATATGTCGCAACTGCCGCCATTTCTCGTGAAAAATGGCGGTGTAAACTCCGGCTTTATGATTGCCCAGGTCACCGCGGCGGCGCTGGCAAGCGAAAATAAAGCGCTGGCGCACCCACACAGTGTCGATAGCCTGCCGACATCGGCAAACCAGGAAGATCACGTTTCGATGGCGCCTGCCGCCGGTCGTCGCTTATGGGAGATGGCGGCGAACACGCGCGGCGTCATTGCCGTGGAGTGGCTCGCCGCCTGCCAGGGGTTGGATATGCGCGAAGGGCTCGCCACCAGCCCATTGCTGGAACAAGCCCGCCATCTGCTGCGTGAGCAGGTTCCTCATTACGATAAAGACCGCTACTTCGCACCGGATATCGACACGGCGATGCAGTTATTGCGCGAGCGGCAACTGACGCGGCTACTGCCGGAGGGTTGTTTGGCCACATTTGATGGCTGATTTCAAAAAACGATAAGGAGATATGATGGATTCAGTGACTTCCGGTTATGTCAGCGAGTTGGTAAATTGAGCGACTGAACCTAAAACTCGACCAGAAGGGAATTCAGGGTGACCGGAAAAATTGACTATCAAATTGAAAAGTACAGCTTTACGGAGATCGCCGAGTCAGCACGTCTCGCGCAACAGTGGCGAGACGTGCTGGAGGAGTGCCGACAATTGCAAGCCGGAGCAGAAGAGCGGCTGCGAATCGCGCTGCTGAATGTTGATTACGTCACCAGTTTTGAGCTTCCTTTCCGATTGTTGCTCACCCGCGCGCCGCAGCTTATTGCCGGGGTGCGTGAAGAATTCCAGCTTGGTCAGAAAAACGTCCTCTTCAATGGTAAGCGTTTTGGCTGCGTCTATAGCGTGAAAACCGATTTGAGTGAGATCCCCGACGAGTTTCAGTATCGCCTTGCAACCCGCATCCGACGGGCGGATTCAACCGGCACAACGGCTGCGCCTTACCAGCAAATCGCCAAAGAGGTGAAGGCTCCGCGTGAGCGGCTTAAGCTGGCGTTTGAGTCAGGTTTAGAGGTCACTGCACTCGACGGGTTATTTTGGTTTGGCAGCCAACGCATTGCCGCGGATATTCAAAGGTTGAGAAAAACGGGCATGGTGATAGCAACAGCGGAAACGGAAGTGTTTGATAACGTTACCGGTACGACAAGGCTGATTCCGGTTTATCGCAGTAACAATCATTAAGAGGATAGATACTGGTGTCCCCTGCAGGAATCGAACCTGCAACTAGCCCTTAGGAGGGGCTCGTTATATCCATTTAACTAAGGGGACTTTATCAAGGTAATTTTGCTTTAATCCTTGAGCGCCCGCATGGTACCGCAAGTGTGCGCCCTGACTCAATATTTTCGTTCGCGGTTGCTCGCTTTGTGCACGCTTGCTGCGCTTTTCGCAGAAACCTCACTCAGCATAAAGCGCATTGGCAATAAACGTCCCCGCGATGATTTGCGGGGAAGGAGGAAACTAGAGTGACACGTTTGAAACCGTACCCGCAGGGATATGACTGTAATACCAATACTCATTATTGATTTCGACAGATTTCATCTTGTCTGCATCAAGTGTTTTTTCAGTGTCATTAACCTTAATGGTGATCGGTTGGGTAATCGGCTGCTGGCTGGTGATAATAAAATCCCCCGTTGCATTACTGTAGGCGGTTTTCCCTTCGGGAAGGTTTAGCACGTTGCCATTCGCCATCACTGAATAATCAAAACCCACTGTTTTTCTATAAATGTTACGAACATTATAGTATTCACCGTAAACCGCCGGGTCATGGAAGAATCCGAACTGACCACCGCTATTTTGCAGTTTAATGAAGTGATAATCAGGGATCATAAAGTTCGCATTTCCTTGCGAAACTTCTTTATTAATAATACTCAGCCGGACAACTTCCTGCTGTGCCACGCGCGCATAACTTTTGTATGTCAATATATAAGACCATATAAATGTTCCGGCACACAAAAGCGTTATTACTATCGTTCCAATGACGGCTTTTCTCACTCCGCTAACTAAAATGCTGTAGGCAATAAAAGAAATGGCGATCAGGAAAAACATAAATGTTCCGTTCACCACCCTGTCCGGATATGACGGTGATGCAAACATGATCAGTACTGTTCCGATACCAACACAGATCATGAGAATTGCCGGTGCAATATATTTCTTATCGATTTTAGAACGGATGTCTTTATTAAAAATAGCTAATAGTACGAGCAGGAACAGGACAACATAGCAAATCCAAATCAGCGCCAGATGATTATGTACACGCTCTGTTAAGTGAATGGAGATGCGCTCAAACAGTGATTTTCCGTACCAAAACGTTTTGTCACCGGCACGTACAAAATTCCCCGGGGACAAGATAAGGGTGCAGGAGCCAATTAACGTGAAAAGAGTATAGATGACTTTGTTTTTAGAGACGGATTTCGTCATCCAATATTCATAGGCCATTGTCAGAGCAGAAAGCATAACGACAAAGGGTGAAACGCTTTCATTCGAACAACCGGCCATAAAACTCAGAAGGATGATTAATGGGCTGACCTTTTTAACGTTGTCTGTCGTAATTTTATAAATAAAGAAAACCCAGGCGGCAACAAACAAATTTGTCCATAAATAATTCGCCGCACCGACAATCCAAAATGTTGTCTGCCCTAAATTAGGGTTCGCTATCCAATAAGTGAAAAAGATTAAGGGTACGAGAATATAGTCACTCTTTTCCCAGCGCAGGGTCTTACTGGGGGTTTTTGCAATAAAATAACAAAATGCTAAAGCGGCAGCCGCTGTAGTAAACGAATAAACAAATTGTGATTCAGTATAAAGAATCAAGGAACTTGCATAATCCGCAATGATCCTGCCACTCCATGTGAGGTAATGATGAATATGGGTTTCAGGCGAAATACCTAAAAGAAAATAGCGGTAATCATCAGAGTGAATCGGCGTAAGCCATTCAATGGCAAAAATAGCCATAAAGGCTACCAGCAGAATTATTGCTTTGGGTAATTTCTCTAACATAATAATCAATTTTCCAGAGTGCTTTTTTTGTTTTTAACGATATAACGAGGTCGTTTTTTAACTTCTGTATAAACCCGCCCCATATACTCGCCAAGGATTCCAATTCCAATAAGCTGAATGCCGCCTAAAAACAATACTGCTGTCATTAATGATGGATAGCCTGGAACAGGATTACCCCAAAACATTTTATCTATTACCATCCAAATGGCATAAAAAAATGACAATAAAGAAACACCCAGTCCGATATAGGTCCAAATACGTAACGGAAAGGTGGAGAAACTGGTTATTCCATCAAGAGCAAGATTCCAGAGTTTCCAGCCGTTGAATTTTGATTTTCCGGCAACCCGATCGGCGCGTATATATTCGACAACGTCAATATCACCGCCTACCCATGAAAGAATACCTTTCATAAAGAGGTTACGTTCAGACAGTAATTTGATGTTCTCTACGACCTCGCGCGACATCAGACGAAAATCGCCGACATTTTCCTCTATCTGCGGATTGCTGATTTTATTATGCAGCTTATAGAACCACTCGGCGGATTTACGCTTCAGTCTGCCATCCGTTGAACGATCGGATCGTTTAGCCAACACCATGTCAGCGCCCGCTTGCCATTTTTCTATCAGATGGGGGATCACTTCTATCGGATCCTGCAAATCAACATCAATAGGGATGACAGCATCACCCGTTGCATGTTCAAGACCGGCAAAAAGCGCCGATTCTTTACCAAAATTGCGGGTGAATGACAAAGGCATGACAAGCGGGTCCGGGAGCGCGAGCGTATTAATGATAGATTCGGTTTTGTCCTTGCTCCCATCATTAATGAAAACGATCTCAACGGCGTAATTCTTAAGGGCTTCAAATTCACGCACAGTTTTGTAGAAAATCGGTATGGCTTCCTCTTCATTGAAGACGGGTACGACCAGAGAAATCTTCATTTCACATCCCTGAATACGATGAATTTTGAGTAGGTAAAACCACACACCAGGCTGATAGTGGAGAAAATAACGAGCGTAGCAATCGGCGGCATCCCAGACCTGTCGGCAGCCCAGCCAACAAGTGCGCTCAGTACTCCCATAAAACCGACATACATGATGTAACGCCGGGTACTTGCCGATGTTTTGAATGTGTACCTGGCATTCGCAAAGAAGCTGAAACTCACAGCCGCGACAAACCCGGCAAAGTTCGCTAGCGCCTGGCTTGTGTCTAAGCCATAAACACACAGGGAAAAGATGACCCAATGCAAGGCCGTATTAAGCAGACCGATAGATGCGTACGTTGTGAATAGTCTTAACATCACTAAAATCAATGAGTCCGTGGATAGACGAGTCTATCAGACATCTCTTATGAGATCATTAAAGCTGTGTCCTGCACGTACTTCGTCAGCGCGTGCAGGAGGGGGGATTATGTTTCTTTATCTGTGGTGCGTTGGCGTACCTGCTTCTGCTCCTTCGATTTCGCTTTTGCCTCAGCCTTGCGGGCATTGATCATGTCGTTACGGATCTGCGCATGGCTGAGCAGGGCGAAGATAAAGGTGCCGCCGCAAATATTCCCGGCGAGGGTTGGCAGGGCGAACGGCCAGATAAACTCACTCCAGTGCAGCGTGCCGTTAAACACCAGATAAAAAATCTCTACCGCGCCCACCACAATATGCGTGGTATCCGCCAGCGCGATAAGCCAGGTCATCAGAATAATCACCACGATTTTTGCCGCGCCCGCCGCCGGGAACATCCACACCATGGTGGCGATGATCCAGCCGGAAATAATGGCGTTGGAAAACATTTCTAACGGTGTATTTTTCATTACATCCATGCCGATTTTGACAAACGCATCGCGCGTCGCTTCATCAAAAATCGGCATATACTCAAACGCCCAAGCCGCGACCGCTGTACCGACCAGGTTACCCAACAACACTACGCCCCATAACCGCCCGAGCAGGCCGATATTCACCCAGCTCGGTTTTTGCATCACCGGCAAGACGGCGGTCACGGTGTTTTCCGTAAACAGTTGCTGGCGCGCCATGATGACGATAATAAAGCCAAAGGTATAACCGAGGTTCTCCAGCAGAAAACCGCCGGGAATGCCATCAAGCTGGACGTGAAAAATGCCTTTTGCCAGCAACGACGCGCCCATTGATAAACCCGCGGCAATCGCAGACCAGAACAGCGCCATTGCGTCGCGTTCCAGCTCTTTTTCGCCATCCTGGCGAATATGCTCATGAATCGCCATTGCCCGCGAGGGCAGGCGCTCCTCGTCAAGCTCTATCTTTTCCCCACGCTTTTTCTCGTCGCTCTCCACTTTGATGTCATCGCTGTGCGGGTCGATTTTCTCATCTTCTAATTGATCCACGATGGCCTCACTTTTTAAGGTATGGATGAAATAAGCGTAGCGGTTTTCTGCCGAATTCCGTGACGGCATCGTCCGAAAGTGGTGGGAAAAGCAACAATGGCAATACGTTACCAGGAAAGTTTGTATAGAATTGTTAACGCGCCGCATCGGTTGTTAATGCGGCTATGCTGAACTAAGCACCCACGCTGCGACATAGACATCATAAGATGCGCTGTTACAATGCGTTGCATCTTGCTTACGCAAATTGGCATATCCGCGTTGCGTTATGATGGATGGCATTCAGCAATGGCCATTTTCTTCAGGGAGACACCTATGAAATTCCGCCTGTCGGCGCTTGCGCTGGCAACCACTGTGCTGGTCGGCTGCGCCAGTTCTAATGAGTCGCAGGGACGTTCGGACCCGTTAGAAGGGTTCAACCGCACCATGTACAACTTCAACTTCAATGTGCTGGATCCTTATATTGTCAGACCGGTCGCCGTTGCATGGCGCGATTATGTGCCGCAACCGGCGCGAAATGGTCTGAGCAATTTCACCAGCAACCTTGAAGAACCGGCGATCATGGCGAACTTCTTCCTGCAGGGCGATCCCTACCAGGGCATGGTTCACTTCACGCGCTTCTTCCTGAACACCTTGCTGGGGATGGGCGGTCTGATGGATGTCGCGGGCATGTCGAACCCGAAACTGCAACGCGTTGAACCGCATCGCTTTGGTAGCACGTTGGGGCATTACGGCATGGGTTACGGCCCGTATATGCAGTTGCCGTTCTACGGCAGTTTCACGCTGCGTGAAGATGGTGGTGATATGGCGGATACGCTCTATCCGGTGCTTTCGTGGCTGACCTGGCCGCTGTCCGTTGGGAAATGGACGGTGGAGGGGATTGAATCGCGCGCACAATTGCTCGATTCCGATGGCCTGCTGCGCCAATCTTCCGACCCATATATTCTGGTGCGCGAAGCTTACTTCCAGCGCCACGACTTTATCGCCAACGGCGGCAAGTTGAAGCCAGAAGAGAACCCGAACGCGCAGGCGATTCAGGGCGATTTGAAAGATATCGACTCCGAGTAAATTGCGGAGCCAACAAAAAAGGTGAGCCTGAAGCTCACCTTTTTTTATCCCTACGGCTTTCTTAGAACGCGTAGTTAAAGTTCGCGCCATACAGGAACGCACGACCTTCAGATTTGAAGGTGTACGGGCCTTCGGTGAACTTCACTTTCTGACCATGCATATAAGAGAAGCCGACATCGACGGACGCGTCTTTGTTAAACGCGTAAGTCGCACCGGTGCTTAGCCACAGACGATCCTGGTCCGGAATGGAGATGGAGCGTTTGTCGGCAGGAACCGGGCTATCATCAAAGGCGACACCGGCGCGGAACGTCCAGTTATCATCCATGTAATAGGTGGTACCGAGCGCGATGCGATAAGCATCTTTGAAGCCTTCATCTTTATAGAACAGCTGCTGACCCTGGTTGCCGGTGGCTTTCAACTGCTGGAACTGGCTCCAGCTGGTGTAAGTCAGGCTGTAGTGGATCGCCCATTGCGGATCAACACGGTTATAACCTGAGACTTCCCACATTTCCGGCAGGTTAAGCGTCAACGAGCCATCGGTAGTCGCGCCGTTCGTGCCATACGGTAAACCCAGCCCCAACGCGGCATTAATCGGGTTAAGCGTCGCAGGTAAGCTACTCTTATAATCGCCATCGAAGTCGATTTTCACTTCGGAACGGTAGGTCAGGCCCCAACGGTTATTTTTGTCCAGTTCGTACAGGATACCGGCGTTCCAGCCGAAGCCCCACTCATCACCTTTGAGGTGTGCGATTTGGGTATCACGACCGATGCCACCGGCTTGCGCGCCAATTGCCGCCGCTTGTTGCGCGGTCAATTGACCAGACTGTACCAGTGACGGCAGGTTGGCGCCGATGATTTGCGGCAGATCGCCCGCGTAACGCTCAATCTTCGCCCGCGCATACACCGCATCGAAACCGAGGCCGAAGCTCCAGCTGTTATTCAGGCGATACGCGCCGCTGAGGTTAAGGTTCAGTGTTTCAAGGTCAGTTTTGCCGCCCATTGAGCCAGCCGCGTAATTATTGTTGAACTCGGTCGCCAGGCCATAGTTAGAGGTAACGGACGCGCCCCAACCAAACTGGTCATTGATCGGCGCAACAAAGTGCAGGTTTGGCACCCACGCCGTCGGCGCGATGTTGTCCTGGCTGGCGTTGTTGCCAATCGCAGAACTTCCGGTCACGTCAACATCGGGGTCAACGAATACCGCACCGCCGGAAAAGGTCGGGCGATCAAACATCGTGATCAGTGCCGGGTTACGGCTAACGTTGCCCGCATCATCCGCAATCGCACCTTCACCGGAATAAGCACGGCCAAGGCCCGAGGCTGAAAATTCGTTAAGTTGAAAGCCTGCAGACCAGGCCTGGGTGGAGACGATTGCCACTGCGACTGCCAGAGCAGACTTGGTAAAACGGGTTTTCAGGCTCATGACCATAACCTCATTCGAAATCGATTTATTTTTATACAAACATTGTTACGCGTTGTAACAGGAGCGCGAAGTGTAGGGTCTGAGCTACCACAGAGAAATCAGACCAGTGGCGGAAGTATAGGTCTGACCAGCTTGAATGTTGCAAGTTTGTAGCTGAAGTTTTTCAATTGTGATCTTCGAAACGAGATCTGGTTGGCAAAAATGGCGAAATTCCGAATTACGCGATCGGCTGATTTTTGTTTTAGATCATTTTTGAGTGTGATTTCGCTCACTTATCGGCGTCAGGGAAATTAACGACTGGAGACCCACTTCGGCGGGGCGTAAAATAGGCACAACTTTTGTCTGGCACCCAGGGTGCGAATTTAGAGGAAATCTTCTATGAGTAAATGCAGTGCTGATGAAACCCCGGTTTGCTGCTGTATGGATGTCGGTACCATTATGGATAATTCCGACTGCACCGCGTCTTACAGCCGTGTGTTCACTAACCGCGCCGACGCTGAAGAAACGCTGGCGGCGTTGAGCGCAAAAGCGCGCAGCGTGGAATCCGAACCTTGCCAAATCACCCCTAAGTTCACTGAAGTGGCTGACGGCGTACAACTCGATATCGACTTTGTTTTCGCTTGCGAAGCGGAAACCCTGATTTTCCAGCTCGGTCTGCGTTAATCATTCCTTCAACGCTCCCCATCCGCGGGAGCGTTTTATTTATGTTTCTCTGTGCCTTAGCTCGCATTTTTTTCTCGCTCTGATTGGCTAAATGTAAAAGATTGGTTAAGACTGTTATCAGGTCAGACCACTTTATGCATTACGCTGTTAACAGGGGAGTGTTATGAGTCAGGCATTACCGCTTGTCACCCGCCAGGGCGACCGCATTGCCATTGTCAGTGGATTACGAACCCCATTTGCCCGTCAGGCGACCGTTTTTCACGGCGTACCGGCGATCGATCTGGGCAAAATGGTGGTGGGAGAGATGCTGGCGCGCAGCGAAATTCCGCCCGAGGTGATTGAACAACTGGTGTTTGGCCAGGTGGTACAAATGCCGGAAGCGCCAAACATTGCCCGCGAAATCGTGCTCGGCACGGGCATGAATGTGCATACCGATGCTTACAGTGTCAGCCGTGCCTGCGCCACCAGTTTCCAGGCAGTGGCGAATGTCACCGAAAGCCTGCTGGCGGGCACTATCCGCGCCGGGATTGCTGGCGGCGCCGACTCTTCTTCCGTGTTACCCATTGGCGTCAGTAAAACCCTGGCGCGCACGCTGGTGGACGCCAACAAAGCGCGTACCGTCGGGCAAAAACTGAAACTCTTCTCACGCCTGCGTCTTCGCGATCTGCTGCCTGTGCCGCCTGCCGTCGCGGAATATTCGACCGGCCTGCGCATGGGGGATACCGCCGAACAGATGGCGAAAACTTACAATATCAGCCGTGAACAGCAGGATGCGCTGGCGCATCGTTCGCACCAGTTAGCTGCTCAAGCCTGGGCGGAGGGCAAACTGGCCGACGAAGTGATGACCGCTTACGCGCCGCCGTTCCGCGATCCGGTAGAGCAAGACAATAATGTGCGTCGCAACTCCAGCCTGGCGGATTACGCCAAACTGCGCCCGGCATTTGACCGAAAACATGGCACCGTGACGGCGGCAAACAGTACGCCGCTCACCGACGGCGCGGCAGCGGTCATTTTAATGACCGAATCCCGCGCCAGAGAGCTTGGCCTGGTACCGCTTGGCTATCTGCGCAGTTACGCGTTTACCGCAATTGATGTGCGCCAGGACATGCTGCTTGGCCCGGCCTGGGCAACGCCGTTGGCGCTGGAAAGAGCCGGGCTGACGATGGCGGATCTTACGCTGCTCGACATGCATGAAGCGTTTGCCGCGCAGACCCTCAGCAACTTGAAATTGATGGCAAGCGACCGCTTTGCCCGAGAAGTGTTGGGCCGCTCGCAGGCGACAGGCGAAGTGGATGACAGCAAATTTAACGTGCTCGGCGGCTCTATCGCCTATGGACACCCCTTCGCCGCAACTGGCGCGCGCATGATCACCCAAACGCTGAATGAGTTACGCCGTCGCGGCGGCGGCTTTGGTTTGGTTACCGCCTGTGCGGCAGGCGGTTTGGGTGCAGCAATGGTTCTGGAGGCCGAATAATGACAATGCCCGCATTTACGCTCAGCGTGCGTCCCGACAATGTAGCGGTCGTGAGCATTGATGTGCCGAATGAAAAAATGAACACCTTGAAAGCGGAGTTTGGCACTGAAGTTCGCGCGATCTTAAAACAGATCCGCGAAAACAAAACCTTGCGCGGCGTGGTGTTTATTTCGGCGAAGCCGGACAATTTTATCGCCGGGGCGGACATCAATATGATTGCCCGCTGCCAGACAGCCAAAGAAGCGGAAGAGCTGGCCCGCCAGGGGCAGAAAATGATGGCGGAAATCCATGCGCTGCCGATCCCGGTCGTGGCGGCGATCCACGGCCCTTGCCTCGGCGGTGGGCTGGAACTGGCGCTGGCGTGCCATCGCCGCATCTGTACCGATGATCCCAAAACGATACTTGGCCTGCCGGAAGTGCAGCTTGGGTTGCTGCCGGGGTCGGGCGGAACGCAGCGCCTGCCGCGCCTGATTGGCGTTAGCACGGCGCTAGAGATGATCCTTACCGGCAAACAGTTGCGCCCACGGCAGGCTTTAAAAGCAGGCCTGGTCGACGATGTTGTGCCGCAGCCCATTCTGCTCGAAACGGCGGTGAAACTGGCGCAGCAAGAGCGCCCGAGCCGCCATTTGCCAATGCGCGAGCGTGTGCTCGCCGGGCCGCTGGGCCGCACGCTGCTGTTTCGCATGGTGGCGAAGAAAACCGAGCAAAAAACGCAGGGTAATTATCCCGCCGCGCCGCGCATTTTGTCGGTCATTGAAACCGGCCTGACGCAGGGGCGCAGCAGCGGTTACGAGGCGGAAGCGCGCGCCTTCGGGCAACTGGCGATGACGCCGCAATCGGCGGCATTGCGCCATATTTTCTTTGCCAGCACGGAGATCAAAAAAGATCCCGGCAGCGCGGTTGCGCCTGGCCCGTTAAATACTGTCGGCGTTTTAGGCGGCGGTCTGATGGGCGGCGGTATCGCGTTTGTTACTGCCAGCAAAGGCGGATTGCCGGTTCGCATTAAAGATATTAATGCGAAAGGCATCAACCACGCGCTGAAATACAGCTGGCAAGAACTGGATAAAAAGGTGCGCCGGCGGTTTATAAAACCCGCCGAGCGCGATGCCCAGATGGCGAAGATTACCGGTTCGCTGGATTATCGGGGTTTTGCCCATCGCGACCTGGTGATTGAAGCGGTATTCGAAGACCTCACACTGAAGCAGAAAATGGTCAGCGAAGTCGAAGCGAATTGCGCGCCGCACACCGTTTTTGCCTCCAATACATCTTCGCTACCGATCGCTGATATCGCCGCTAGCGCCGCACGCCCGGAAAAAGTTATCGGATTACATTTTTTCAGCCCGGTAGAGAAAATGCCGCTGGTGGAAGTGATCCCGCATGCCGGCACCGATGAGCAAACCATCGCCACCACCGTCAAACTGGCGAAGAAGCAGGGCAAAACGCCCATTGTGGTGGTCGACAAAGCCGGGTTTTACGTCAACCGCATCCTTGTGCCTTACATCAGTGAAGCGATGCGCCTGCTCAATGAAGGTGAACGCATTGAAATCATCGACCAGGCTTTGGTGAAGTTCGGTTTCCCGGTTGGCCCGATTCAGCTTCTGGATGAAGTCGGCATCGACACCGGTACCAAAATCATTCCGGTGCTGGAAACCGCCTATGGTGAGCGTTTTAGCCCACCTGCAAGTATTCTCACCGCAATCTTGAATGACGATCGCAAAGGCAGAAAAAATGGGCGCGGTTTCTATCTTTACCCCACGAAAGGGCGTAAAAGCAAAAAACAGCCTGACCCGTCGATCTACCGTTTAATCGGTGTTTCTGACAGCGGCCAGTTGTCGGCGCAACAGATAGCGGAACGTTGCGTGTTGATGATGCTCAATGAGGCGGCGCGCTGTTTTGATGAGCAGGTGATCCGCAGCGCGCGTGATGGTGATATCGGCGCGGTGTTCGGTATTGGTTTCCCCCCTTTTTTAGGGGGGCCGTTTCATTATATGGATTCGTTAGGCGCCGCGGCGATTGTCACGTCGCTACAGCAACTGGAAGCGCGATACGGTGCGCGTTTTGCCCCGTGCGAGGCGTTATTACGCATGGTGGAACTGGGGGCGACTTTCGGGTCGGCGCAAGAAACTGAACGTGTCAGTTAAGGTCTAAAAAAGTAATTCTGTTATTCCTCATGGCCTTCACGGTTATTTCGTAAACAGTGATTGACTATACTTACGCCATTGAGGTAAAAAACAGCGTTTCATTCAACGAATGGATCAGGCAAAATGCCCGACCATCATTATTTCCCGTCGTTGTGAAATGATTTCGCAGTGGAAGTTTTGATGATTCTGGTTAACAAAAGCGGTGCAATATGCAAGTTTTTATCATGCGTCACGGCGACGCTGCCCTCGATGCAGCCAGTGACTCGGTTCGTCCCTTAACCCCTTGTGGCTGCGACGAATCCCGTCAAATGGCAACATGGTTGAAAGGCCAAAAAGTGGATATTGAACGTGTTCTGGTCAGCCCTTTTTTACGCGCTGAACAGACGCTGGATAAGGTAGGGGAGTGCATGAACCTGCCTGACAACGTGGATGTCCTGCCGGAATTGACGCCCTGTGGCGATATCGGCCTTGTTAGCGCATATCTGCAGGCGCTGGCGAATGAAGGGGTTTCCACCGTGTTGGTGATTTCTCACCTCCCGCTGGTCGGTTACCTGGTGTCCGAGCTGTGCCCGGGTGAAACACCGCCGATGTTTACCACCTCCGCCATCGCCAGTGTCACGCTGAACGAAGACGGCAAAGGTGTCTTTAACTGGCAAATGAGTCCCTGCAACCTGAAGATGCCAAAAGCTATCTGATTCCCCGGACCATGAAAATTAAGAGCCGCATAAAGCGGCTCTTGTCGTTTCTGGCGTCAGGGTAATTCCGGCGGCTGCCACTCTTCCACTTCAATCAGCACCAGCACTGCGGCATCACCACCATATTCTTTCGGCGCCTGGTGAAACGCCATCACATGCGGATGTTGCGCCAGCCACAACGGTGTTTGCTGTTTAAGAATGTGTTTTCCGTGGCCGTGCATCACGCAGGCGCAAAACACATGCTCGCGGCGACAGGCGGCAATTAATGCGCCCAGTTCCTGCTTGGCCTGCAACTGCGTCAAACCGTGCAGATCGAGAAACAACTCCGGCGCATAATCGCCCCGGCGGATTTTCTTCAACTCAAAATGGCTAACATCTTCCCGCACATACTTTACCGGGCCGTCGGTGTTCAACAGCGGCTGGAATTCATCGGAAAAGTAGTGGCTGTTGTCCGCTTGTTCCTGTAACAGGCGTTTTACCGGCACCTCGGACACTTTTTTTCGTGCTGGGCGATGAACCACGGTGTCCTGCTTGATTTGGCGCGTGCCGGTCATCAGTTGCCGGAACAGCGCCTGTTCCTCCTCGCTAAGCGATGGTTTCTTTTTCATCTACGCATCCCATTTTAACTTTGCGCCAGTGTACCCGACTCCCGGGGCAGCGGGGCAGCAAAATGCATTTTTACGCCCGGCAGGCGTGTGTGGATGCTGATTTATCGCCGTCTTCATGGCAAACTAGCCGCCGAATTTATTGCGAGCATGGCCTGGGGGATACTATGGATAAAATTTTCGTCGATGAAGCAGTGAACGAGCTGCACACCATTCAGGACATGTTGCGCTGGTCGGTCAGCCGATTTAGCGCCGCCAACATCTGGTACGGTCACGGCACCGATAACCCCTGGGACGAAGCAGTGCAACTGGTGCTGCCAACCCTCTACCTGCCGCTGGATATCCCCGAAGATATGCGCACCGCGCGTCTGACCTCCAGCGAACGTCATCGCATCGTTGAGCGTGTCATCCGCCGCGTCAACGAGCGCATCCCGGTGGCGTATCTCACCAACAAAGCCTGGTTCTGCGGTTATGAATTTTATGTCGATGAGCGCGTGCTGGTACCGCGTTCGCCAATTGGCGAGCTTATCAACAACCATTTCGCCGGGCTGATTGATCACCAACCGCAGCACATTCTTGATATGTGTACCGGCAGCGGCTGCATCGCCATCGCCTGTGCTTACGCCTTCCCGGAAGCGGAAGTGGACGCGGTCGATATCTCCGCCGATGCGCTAGCTGTGACCGAGCATAATATTGAAGAGCACGGTCTTATCCATCACGTGACGCCGATCCGCTCCGATCTGTTCCGTGACTTGCCGAAAGTGCAGTACGACCTGATTGTGACTAATCCGCCGTATGTTGATGAAGAAGATATGGACGATCTGCCGTCGGAATACCGTCATGAGCCGGAACTGGGGCTGGCGTCCGGTAGCGATGGTCTGAAACTGACGCGCCGCATTCTGGCCTGTGCGCCAGACTACCTCTCTGACAACGGCATCCTGATTTGTGAAGTCGGCAACAGCATGGTACATCTGATTGACCAATACCCGGATGTGCCGTTCACCTGGCTGGAGTTCGACAACGGCGGGGACGGCGTCTTTATGCTGACCAAAGCGCAACTGATTGCGGCACAAGAGTATTTCAGCATTTACAAAGACTAATCGACGCTCAACAACACAACAATGACAACGGAGCCGTGATGGCAGGAAACACTATTGGACAACTCTTTCGCGTAACCACCTTCGGCGAATCTCACGGTCTGGCGCTCGGCTGCATTGTCGATGGCGTGCCGCCCGGCATTCCGCTGAGCGAAGCGGACCTGCAACATGATTTGGACCGCCGCCGCCCAGGTACCTCGCGCTATACCACCCAGCGCCGCGAACCGGATCAGGTGAAAATTCTCTCCGGCGTGTTTGAAGGCGTGACCACCGGAACCAGCATCGGCCTGTTGATTGAAAACACCGACCAGCGCTCGCAGGACTACGGTGCGATTAAAGACTTGTTCCGTCCGGGGCATGCGGATTATACCTACGAACAAAAATATGGCGTGCGCGATTATCGCGGCGGCGGACGCTCTTCCGCCCGTGAAACTGCGATGCGTGTGGCGGCAGGGGCGATTGCCAAAAAATACCTGGCGCAGAAGTTTGGCATCGTGATTCGCGGTTGCCTGAGCCAGATGGGCGATATTCCGTTGGAGATTAAAGACTGGGATCAGGTTGAACAGAACCCATTCTTCTGCCCGGATCCGGACAAAATCGACGCGCTGGACGAACTGATGCGCGGCCTCAAAAAAGAGGGCGACTCCATCGGCGCGAAAGTGACGGTACTGGCGGACAACGTTCCGGCAGGCCTCGGCGAACCGGTGTTCGACCGTCTTGATGCCGATATCGCCCACGCGCTGATGAGCATTAACGCCGTGAAGGGCGTGGAAATTGGCGACGGTTTTGAGGTGGTGAAACTGCGCGGCAGCGAAAACCGCGACGAAATCACCAAACAGGGTTTCCAGAGTAACCATGCGGGCGGCATTCTCGGCGGGATCAGCAGCGGGCAGCAGATCATTGCCAATATCGCGCTGAAACCGACTTCGAGCATCACCGTACCGGGGCGCACGATCAACCGCTTTGGCGACGAAGTGGAGATGATCACCAAAGGCCGCCACGATCCCTGCGTCGGCATTCGCGCCGTACCGATCGCTGAAGCAATGCTGGCGATTGTGCTAATGGATCATTTTCTGCGTCAGCGCGCGCAAAACGCTGATGTCACCATCGATATTCCACGCTGGTAAACCATGAAGAAAACGGCACTCGCGCTGTTTGCGCTGCTGCTGAGCGCCGCCGCAACGGCGGCGACACCGTGGCAAAAATTGACTCATCCCGTTCCCGGCAGCGCGCAATCTATTGGCGCGTTTGCCAACGGTTGCATTGTAGGCGCCCATGAATTGCCGCTGCAATCGGATACCTACCAGGTTATGCGCACCGATCAGCGGCGTTATTTCGGCCACCCGGATTTGGTGCTGTTCATCCAGCGTCTGAGTACGCAGGTGCATAATCTCGGTCTTGGCACCGTGCTGATTGGCGATATGGGAATGCCCGCGGGCGGGCGTTTTAATGGCGGCCACGCCAGCCATCAATCCGGCCTTGATGTTGATATCTTCCTGCAATTACCGAAAACCCGCTGGAGCAGCGCGCAGCTGCTAAAACCGCAGGCGCTGGATCTGGTGTCGCGCGACGGCAAACAGGTAGTGCCCGCGCTGTGGAAGCCGGAAATCAGCAGCATGATCAAGCTGGCCGCGCAGGATAATGATGTGACGCGCATTTTCGTGAACCCGGCGATCAAACAACAGCTCTGCCTGGATGCCGGGACCGATCGCGATTGGCTGCGCAAAGTGCGACCGTGGTTCCAGCATCGCGCGCATATGCACGTGCGTCTGCGTTGCCCGGCTGACAGCCTCGAATGCCAGGATCAACCGTTGCCGCCGCCTGGCGATGGTTGCGGCGCGGAATTGCAAAGTTGGTTCGAACCGGCGAAACCCGGCAGCACAACCCCTGAGAAAAAGACGCCGCCGCCGTTGCCGCCGTCCTGTCAGGCTTTATTGGATGAACACGCACTCTAATGGAAACCTTTCAACAATTGTTTATGGTGTCACCGCTGCTGCTGGTGGCGCTTTTTTTTGTCTCCCTGCTGGCCGGTTTTATCGATGCGCTGGCGGGCGGTGGTGGTCTGCTGACCGTGCCCGCGCTGCTGGCGGCGGGCATGTCTCCGGCGCAGGCGCTGGCGACCAATAAACTGCAAGCCTGCGGCGGTTCACTCTCCGCATCGCTCTACTTTATTCGCCGCAAAGTGGTGAATATCGCCGATCAGAAACTCAATATTCTGATGACGTTTATTGGTTCCACGACCGGCGCGCTGCTGGTGCAATATGTGCAGTCGGATGTACTGCGCCAGATTTTGCCCATCCTGGTTATCTGTATCGGCCTTTATTTCCTGCTGATGCCGAGACTGGGTGAAGAGGATCGCCAGCGCCGTTTGTATGGTTTCCCTTTTGCGCTGGTGGCAGGTGGTTGCGTCGGTTTTTACGACGGCTTCTTTGGCCCTGGTGCTGGGTCGTTTTACGCGCTGGCGTTTGTCACCCTTTGCGGTTACAACCTGGCGAAATCCACCGCGCACGCCAAAGTGTTGAACGCCACCTCCAATGTGGGCGGGCTGCTGCTATTTATTATTGGTGGCAAAGTAATCTGGGGCACCGGTTTCGTGATGCTCGCCGGGCAGTTTCTCGGCGCGCGTATGGGATCGCGGCTGGTGCTCAGTAAAGGGCAAAAGCTCATTCGTCCGATGATTGTGATTGTCTCGGCAGTGATGAGCGCGAAACTTCTTTATGACAGTCACGGCCAGGAGATCCTCCAGTTTCTGGGGGTGAACGTATGACGCACCACTACCAACAATTGATTGATATTTTTGACGGCTGTTTTGCCGACGATTTTAATACCCGTCTGATTAAAGGCGACGACGAACCGATCTATCTTCCTGCTGACGCAGACGCGCCGTATAACCGCATCGTCTTTGCGCACGGTTTTTATGCCAGTGCGTTACATGAGATTTCACACTGGTGTATCGCCGGTGCCGAGCGGCGCAAGCTGGTGGACTTTGGCTACTGGTACTGCCCGGACGGGCGCGATGCCGCGACACAAGGGCAGTTCGAAGATGTTGAAGTGAAGCCGCAGGCGTTTGACTGGCTGTTTTGCGTGGCGGCGGGTTTTCCGTTTAACGTCAGTTGCGACAACCTGGAAGGGGATGTTGAGCCGGACCGCATTGTGTTCCAGCGCCGCGTTCACGCCCAGGTGATGGCGTATCTGGAGCAGGGGATCCCGGCGCGTCCGGCGCGTTTTATCAAAGCATTACAAGATTATTACCAGACGCCGCCTTTAGCGGCAGCACAGTTCCCGTGGCCGGAAGATCTGTAAGGCCATATTTTCAAAAGAGGAAGAAAGATGATCGCGGAGTTTGAATCACGCATTCTGGCGTTAATTGACAACATGGTGGACCACGCCAGTGATGATGAACTGTTTGCTGGCGGTTATCTGCGCGGGCACCTGACACTGGCGGTGGCAGAGTTGGAAAGCGGCGATGATCATGCGCCGGAAACGCTGTACGGAAAAGTCACCACCAGCGTGCAAACCGCCATTCAGGCCGGTGAGCTGTCGCCACGCGATCAGGCGCTGGTGCTCGGCATGTGGGAAAACCTGTATCAGCAGGCGCAAGCGCATTAAGGCTGTTTATGGCGGAGTTGCCGGATGGCGCTGACGCTTATCCGGCCTACATCCAGGCTTATGGTTTTGTAGGCCGGATAAGGCGAAAGCCGCCATCCGGCAACGTCAACAACGCTAACTCCGACAACCTTCACTTCACCGCTTTGCCCTTCAATAATTTTCTGACCCACAAACGGTTCGGGTTCATCGCCGCCAGCGTTTCACCGTCCAGGGGTATCGGCTCGTCGCTCATTTGCGACGCGAGGATTTCCGCCGCCAGCGGCGCGCTGCACAGCCCGCGTGAACCGAGCGCACCCAGCATAAATAAGTTTTCATACACCGGCGCGCTCACCGCCGTTTCCGGGTTATCGGCCAACTGCGCATACGCCGTTAATGTGCTGTCGTAATCCGCGACATTGCCGACCATCGGCAGATGATCGCGCGTGGCGCAGCGTACACCGCAGCGAGCGTCTCCTGCGCTGACATCCACCTCTTTCGCCCATTCCGCTTGCGGGAAACAGTCGATCAAGCGCTGGCGGTTTTGCTGCTGATCCTCGCCACTGTAAGTCGCTGCTTGCTGCCCGCGATGATAACTGGCACCGATGCAGTGCTGCTGATTGTTGGGGTTTTGCGGCGTTAAATACCCGTCGTAGCACAGCACCTGGCGCAGTTCGCCGAGCTGCGTAGATGTAGGGATATGGCTGACCTGGCCTGCCACCGGGTAAACCGGTAATTTTTCCGTTTGCGAAAACTGATGAATGCGATGGCCGTTCGCCAGCACCACGGCGGCATGCCGACGTTGCTCTCCGTGGGCGAAGTGCAACTGCCACTGCTCATCGTGGCGCGTCAGTTGCTGCACGTCATGCTGATAATGCACCTGCAAACCTTGCGCGCAGGCCAGCGCGATTGCCGCCGACGTCAATTGCGACGGGCACAGCCAGCCGCCCAGCGGGTAGGTTATCCCGCCGCAGCCTGTTTCAACGCCCGCATTTGCATTAACTTCCTGCGCATTGATTTCGTGAGCCAGCGCGGCAGGCAGTTCCAGCGTCAACATTTGCTCGATTTTGTGCTGGCTTTTCTCATCCCAACCGAGCTGCGTGACGCCGCACCATTGATGATCAAACGCCACCGGCAGCGCATCGTACAAACGGCGGGCAAAGGTAAAGGCGGCGGAAAAAAAGCGAGCCAGCGCCGGATCGTGCGCGCTCAGTAAGGGGTAAAGCGCGCCCTGGCGGTTGCCGGACGCACCTGTCGCCGGGGCTTCATCGGCGCAGTAAAGCGTCACCTGCCAGCCACGGCGCAACAGCGCCAGCGATAACAGCGCGCTGGCCACACCGCCGCCAATCAGCGCCACTTCTCGCTGCGTCGTGCCGCTGCGGGCAAACCACGGCGCGCGTGGAGCAGGGGAGAGTGCGTTTTCCATCACACCGGTGAGCATTTCGCGCTTGCGACCAAAGCCTTTGCTTTTCTGCACAGTGAAACCGGCTTCCTGCAAGCCTCGGCGCACAAACCCGGCGGAGGTAAATGTGGCCAGCGTGCCGCCAGGTCTGGCGAGCCGCGCCATCGACTGGAAGAGATTTGGTGTCCACATATCCGGGTTTTTGGACGGCGCAAAGCCATCGAGGAACCAGGCATCGACGCGCTGGTTTAATGAATCATCCAGCTTATCGGTGAGCTGATTAATATCGCCGAACCATAAATCGAGGGTGATGCGACCTTCGTCGAGCAACAAGCGATGGCAACCGGCGAAAGCCAGCGGCCACTGCGCCTGAAGTTGTTCGGCCCAGGGGGCCAGTTCCGGCCAGTGTGCGTGCGCTTTTCGCAGATCGTCCTGGGTAAGAGGAAATTTTTCAAAACTGATGAAATGTAATCTTTCCAGGATAGCGTCGGGATGTGCTGCGCGGAATGCGCTGAATGCTTGCCATAGCGTAATAAAGTTCAGGCCAGTGCCGAAGCCACTTTCCGCCACAATGAAAATGTTTCTGGAATGTTCCGGAAATCGCTCTTTGAGATGGTTGCCGCCGAGAAAAACGTAACGTGTTTCTTCGAGCCCGTTATCATTAGAGAAATAGACGTCGTCGAAATCTCGGGAAACAGGTGTACCCTCAGCGTTGAATTCAAGGTTGGCGGTTTGTATGGCGGTGTGTTTCACGTAAGTTACTCGTCCATCAGGCAGTGTCTCGATCTTAACGAGGGTCAAAGAAAGGCGCAAATTTACCTGTGAAATGTCTGATCGGACTTGTTCGGCGTACAAGTGTACGCTATCTTGCGACACGAAACTTAATTAGTGCGACTTAGGGGTATTGAATGAAACGTGCAGTGATTACTGGCCTGGGCATCGTTTCCAGCATTGGTAGCAACCAGCAGGAAGTCCTGGCATCTCTGCGTGAAGGACGCTCAGGGATCACATTCTCTCAGGAATTCAAAGATTCCGGCATGCGCAGCCACGTATGGGGTAACGTTAAACTGGACACCACAGGTTTGATCGACCGTAAAGTGGTCCGTTTCATGAACGATGCCTCTATCTATTCCTATCTTTCCATGCAGCAGGCGATTGAAGATGCTGGTCTGAAAGAGGAAGTTTATCAGAACAATCCGCGCGTGGGCCTGATTGCAGGTTCTGGCGGTTCGTCTAAATCTCAGGTTTTCGGCGCTGACGCAATGCGCAGCCCGCGTGGTCTGAAAGCGGTGGGCCCTTATGTGGTGACCAAAGCGATGGCGTCTGCGGTATCCGCTTGCCTCGCAACACCATTCAAAATCCACGGCGTTAACTACTCAATCAGTTCCGCGTGTGCAACTTCCGCACACTGCATCGGTAACGCGGTAGAACAAATTCAACTGGGCAAACAGGACATCGTTTTTGCTGGCGGCGGCGAGGAGCTGTGCTGGGAAATGGCCTGTGAGTTCGATGCCATGGGCGCGCTGTCCACCAAATACAACGAAACCCCAGAAAAAGCCTCCCGTACTTATGATACAAACCGCGATGGTTTTGTTATCGCAGGCGGCGGCGGTATGGTCGTTGTTGAAGAACTTGAACACGCCCTGGCGCGCGGTGCGCACATCTATGCTGAAATCGTGGGCTATGGCGCAACTTCCGATGGTGCCGATATGGTTGCGCCGTCAGGTGAAGGTGCGGTGCGCTGCATGAAGATGGCGATGGCCGATCTGGATGCGCCGATTGACTACCTGAACTCCCACGGGACTTCCACACCGGTTGGCGACGTGAAAGAGCTGGGCGCAATCCGTGAAGTGTTTGGCGACAACACGCCGGCTATTTCCGCGACCAAAGCCATGACCGGTCACTCCCTGGGCGCAGCGGGCGTGCAGGAAGCCATCTACTCTCTGCTGATGCTGGAACACGGCTTTATCGCGCCGAGCATCAACATTGAAGAGCTGGACGAGCAAGCGGCGGGCATGAATATTGTGACTAAACCGACCGAGCAAGCGCTGACCACGGTAATGTCCAATAGCTTCGGTTTCGGTGGCACCAATGCCACTTTAGTCATGCGCAAGCTGAAATAATTAGACACGTCATCTTTCACGCTGCCTCTTTGTTGGCTGCGTCTGCAAACCCCGGTCACTGACTTGAGTAAGCTCCTGGGGACTCACAGACTTGCCGCCGCGATGCATCACATCATGAATGATTTTGTGTCTGGATTTTTATGAAGGGAGCCAATGGCTCCCTTTTTAGCGCATTGACAACTTGCGGCTGCGACAGGCAAACTCCCATCCCAACATTGTCGTTACGATAATGCGTAAGCGTTTAACGTTAACCAACGCACCCTTAATCCTGAGACTCAGGTGGAGGGGGCGTGGTTATTTCCGATCTCGCCTTACTCTGCTTTTGGAGTAACGCATGTCTTTAGAAACACAATCTCTACATTCCTCATCAGCGACTTTCTCGCTGTTTCGCACGTCTTTCGCGGTGTTTCTCACCTACATTACCGTTGGTTTGCCGCTGCCTGTAATCCCGTTGTTTGTGCATCAAGAGCTGGGCTATGGCAACACGATGGTCGGTATTGCCGTGGGTATTCAATTTCTCGCCACCGTGTTAACGCGCGGCTACGCCGGTCGGCTGGCGGACCAGTTCGGCGCGAAACGTTCGGCATTGCAGGGCCTTTTTGCCTGCTCTCTCGCGGGCGTCGCCTGGCTGCTGGCGGCCGTATTGCCGGTTGAACCGCTGGCGAAATTCGGTTTGCTGATCGTCGGGCGCTTGATCCTCGGTTTTGGCGAAAGCCAGCTTCTCACCGGTACGCTCATTTGGGGCATGGGGCTGGTGGGGCCTGCGCGATCCGGGAAAGTGATGTCATGGAACGGTATGGCGATTTACGGCGCCCTGGCTGTCGGTGCGCCGCTGGGTTTGTTGATCCTTAACCACTTTGGTTTTGCTGCGCTGGCGGTCGTCTCGATCGCGCTGCCGCTGGTCGCCTGGGCGGTGAATGGCAGCGTACGCAAAGTCCCGGCACATCCCGGCGAACGGCCGTCGTTATGGAGCGTGGTGGGGCTTATCTGGAAGCCGGGTTTAGGCCTGGCGTTGCAGGGTGTGGGTTTTGCGGTGATCGGCACCTTTGTTTCGCTCTATTTCGCCAGCCACGGCTGGGCGATGGCGGGCTTTGCGCTGTCTGCGTTTGGCGGAGCGTTTGTGCTGATGCGCATCCTGTTCGGTTGGATGCCGGACCGCTTTGGCGGCGTGCGGGTGGCGATTACCTCTTTGGTGATTGAAACGCTGGGCCTGGTGCTGCTGTGGCAGGCGCACGATGCATGGATGGCGCTGCTCGGCGCGGCATTAACCGGCAGCGGTTGTTCGCTGGTCTTCCCGGCGCTTGGCGTCGAAGTGGTGAAACGGGTGCCGCCGCAAGTGCGCGGCACGGCGCTGGGCGGTTATGCGGCGTTTCAGGATATCTCTTATGCGGTGAGCGGCCCGTTGACCGGCGTACTGGCGACCTCATTTGGTTATCCGTCGGTGTTTCTTGCGGGAGCCGTTGCGGCAGTCACCGGCATTTTGGTGACGCTTATCGCCTTCCGCACGCGTAATTAACCCTGCGTCAGAAATTCTTGCAACCGGTTTCACAGAATCAGCCAGCGGTCATGTCATATCCCCGCTGGCTTGTTTATTCTTTTTGCATCATTAAGCGAAAGGAGAGAGATATGTCCGGGTTTAAAGCGGATTTTCTGTGGGGCGGAGCGGTTGCCGCGCATCAACTGGAAGGTGGCTGGCAGGAAGGCGGCAAAGGCGTTAGCGTGGCGGATGTGATGACCGCCGGAGCGCACGGCGTGCCGCGCGAAATTACCGATGGCGTACTGCCCGGGAAAAACTACCCCAACCATGACGCCATCGACTTTTATCACCGCTATAAAGACGACATCAAACTGTTTGCCGAACTGGGTTTTAAATGTTTTCGCACCTCGATTGCCTGGACGCGTATCTTCCCGAAAGGCGACGAGCTGGAGCCAAACGAAGCCGGGCTACAGTTTTATGACGATCTCTTCGATGAATGCCTGAAATACAATATCGAGCCGGTCATCACCCTCTCTCATTTCGAAATGCCATATCACCTAGTCACCGAATATGGCGGCTGGCGTAACCGTAAACTGATCGATTTCTTCGTGCGCTTTGCCAACGCGGTATTCACCCGCTATCGCGGCAAGGTGAAATATTGGATGACGTTTAACGAAATCAATAATCAGGCCAATTACCACGAAGATTTCGCGCCGTTCACCAACTCTGGAGTGAAATATCAGCCAGGTGAAGACCGGGAAGTGATTATGTATCAGGCCGCACACTATGAGTTGGTGGCAAGCGCGCTGGCGGTGGAAGCCGGGCATAAAATCGATCCCGACTTTAAAATCGGCTGCATGATCGCCATGTGTCCGATCTACCCGCTGACCTGCGATCCGAACGACATGATGATGTCCGTCGTTGCGATGCACCGCCGCTACTGGTTCACCGATGTGCACGTTCGCGGTTATTACCCGCAGCATCTGCTTAATTATTTTGCCCGCCGGGAATTCAAACTCGATATCACGGACGAGGACTTGCAGATCCTGACGCGCGGCTGCGTCGATTACATTGGCTTTAGCTATTACATGTCGTTCGTGACTAAGGCGACGGAAGATAATCCGCAGCTGGATTACGACGAAACCAAAAGTCTGGTGAAAAATCCGTATGTGAAAGCGTCGGACTGGGGCTGGCAAATCGACCCGGTTGGTCTGCGTTATTCCCTGAACTACTTCTACGATCACTACCAGTTGCCGCTGTTTGTGGTGGAAAACGGCTTCGGCGCAATTGATCAGCCGGAAAGCGACGGTGTGGTGAACGATCAGTACCGCATCGACTATATGCAAAACCACATCCGCGAAATGAAAAAAGCGGTGGTGGAAGATGGCGTGGATTTGATGGGTTATACGCCGTGGGGCTGTATTGATTTGGTTTCTGCCGGTACCGGCGAGATGAAAAAACGTTATGGCTTAATCTATGTCGATAAAGACAATGAAGGGAATGGAACCCTGGCACGTAGCCGCAAAAAATCGTTCTGGTGGTATCAGGATGTGATTAAGCAAAACGGTGACAATATTTAAATCAGGTTCGTTTGTTCGCCGGATGGCGCTGACGCTTATCCGGCCTACAAAACCCTCAAATCCGCCATCCGGCAATAGTCAAATAACCAGCCAAATAAGCGCGAATGCCACCAGCAGCGCAATAAAGAACAACCCCGGACGCACAGAGATGGCTTTAACAGCATCCACGAGCGGTGCGACGAAGGGGCTGTAAATCGGCTGAATATCACGCACTTCAATCATGCCCGATGCCCGCTCGGTGCGGCGCAAGAAGATCTGATTGAGAAGATCCTGCACCTGCGCGGTGGTCAGCACCGTCTGCGGCGTCACCTGCCATGTCTGCTGGGCATACTCGGTCATCCCTCGCCATTCGCCATCATCCAGCGGCTGTTTCAGCGCGGCTTGCACGGTGTGCAGCGTCGGCGCGGTATGCGTGCTCACCGTTTGGCGCGCCTGTAGCCAGGTCATCAGCGGCGTAAAATGCTTCGCCGGGATCAGATCGCCGGTTTTCACGCCGGAAAGCTCCATCATCGATTGCCAGATAAGCTTGCTGGACTCGCCCGTGGCTGCTGCCAGCTTGGTGACCGCCTGGTTCAGCGAGCTATGTTCCGCAGGCAGCAATGGGCGCTCGGTTGCCGGGCGCTGCTGCGGCTGCGGAATAGTAATTTGGTTGTTCTGCAACATCGTCAGCACAGTTTTCATTTGCTGCGGCGTAAGCTGGCTGAGCGCCGTCTGGCCGAACTGCTGACGAATAAAATCACTCACCGCCTGGCGGTTATTCCCCTGGCTCAACAGCTCCGTCAGCTGTGTCACCACCTGGCGCGAAGTCTGGTTTTGCGATGCCGTTTCCATGCGCTGATTGAGATTTTGCTCCGCCGCCGGAAAGTGGCGCGACAGCAGCGGCGCATCGTTCTTCAGCCCTAAATCATGTTTCACGCCCGCCCACACCTCAGCGCTTTGCTGCTGAGTCAGGGCGATCAGGCGAATGACCAGCCGCTCCAGCACAGTGCGCTGCATGGTGGACAATGGTTGCTCACCGACGGGATTGGCGGCTTGTGTTGGCTCTTGCCCGGGAGGGCGCGCAGGCGCACCCTGAATGGGTTGGATCATCGGTTTCCTCTTACTCTCGCATGGCGGTGGTCGGCATTGCGGGTATGCCTGGCGGCGAGATTATGGCACACTTGCGCGCTCAACTCCCGTTCTCAAACAGGTACTGTAGCGTGAAAATCCTTGTTGATGAAAATATGCCTTACGCCCGCGATCTTTTTAGCCGCCTGGGCGACGTTAAAGCGGTTCCTGGGCGCCCGATCCCGGTAGCGGAACTGGCTGATGCGGATGCATTAATGGTGCGATCCGTCACAAAGGTTAATGACGGATTATTACAAGGCACGGGTATCAAATTTGTCGGTACCGCAACGGCGGGCACCGATCATGTCGATGAGGAATTTCTGAAACAGGCGGGCATCGCCTTTTCTGCGGCACCGGGGTGTAACGCGATTGCTGTGGTCGAATACGTTTTCTCCTCGCTGCTGATGCTGGCGGAGCGCGACGGCTTTGCTTTACAGGATCGCACCGTCGGGATCGTCGGTGTGGGCAATGTCGGTGGTCGTTTGCAGGCGCGCCTGGAAGCGCTGGGCATTCGCACTTTGCTGTGCGATCCGCCGCGTGCCGATCGCGGTGATGCGGGCGATTTCCGCTCCCTCGATGAACTGGTCCGCGAAGCCGATGTGCTCACCTTCCATACCCCGCTGTTCAAAGACGGCCCTTATAAAACCCTGCATTTAGCGGACGACGCGCTACTGTCACGCCTGAAGCCTGGCACTGTTCTGATTAACGCCTGTCGTGGCCCGGTGGTGGATAACGCCGCACTGTTGCAGCGTTTGCAGGCAGGACAGGATCTCAGCGTGGTGCTGGATGTCTGGGAACTGGAGCCGGATCTCAATGTTGAGTTATTAAACCGCGTTGATATTGGTACCGCGCACATTGCCGGTTACACGCTGGAAGGCAAAGCCCGTGGCACCACGCAGGTGTTTGAAGCTTATAGCGAATTTATCGGCCAGCGCCAACAAGTCGCGCTGGACACCTTACTGCCGGTGCCGGAGTTTGGCCGTATTACGCTGCATGGTCCGCTTGAGCAGGCAACGCTAAAAAGGCTGGTGCATTTGGTGTATGATGTGCGCCGCGACGATGCTCAGCTGCGAAATGTGGCGGGCACTCCGGGTGAGTTCGATAAATTGCGTAAACATTATCTTGAGCGCCGCGAGTGGTCATCACTGTATGTGCAGTGCGATGACGCGGCTGCCGCGGCGTTGCTGCAAAAGCTGGGCTTCAACGCCGTACACAACCCGGTACGTTAATGTCATCTTAATGCTCCCTGTTGGCGACGCCGACAGGGACGCTTTTTTCCTGGAGTAAATCACCATGTCTGAAGGCTGGAATATTGCCATTCTCGGTGCCACCGGCGCTGTCGGGGAAGCCTTGCTCGAAACGCTGGCAGAACGCCAGTTCCCGGTTGGCGAATTGTACGCGCTGGCGAGCCAAGAAAGCGCGGGTGAAAACCTGCGTTTTGCCGGTAAAACCGTGCGTGTTGAAGACGCTAAAGAATTCGACTGGGTACAGGCGCAACTGGCGTTTTTCGTCGCGGGCGCACAAGCCACGGCCGAGCATATTGAAGAAGCCACCAACGCCGGTTGCCTGGTCATCGATGCCAGCGGTTTGTTTGCACTTGAGCCGGATGTGCCGCTGGTGATGCCGGATGTGAACCCATTCGTGCTGGCCGATTACCGCAACCGTAACATTGTTGCCGTACCGGACAGCCTGACCAGCCAACTGCTGGCCGCGTTGAAACCGCTGATCGACGAAGGTGGTTTGTCGCGCATTGCCGTGACCAGCATGCTCTCTGTTTCCCGCAACGGTAAACAAGCCGTCGATGCGCTGGCAGGGCAAAGCGCCAAGCTGCTCAGCGGTGTCCCGGTTGATGAAGACGACTACTTTGGCCGCCAACTGGCATTCAACATGTTGCCATTGCTGCCAGACAGCGAAGGCAGCGTGCGCGAAGAGCGCGTGATCATCGACCAAATGCGCAAAATCTTGCAGGACGATGGTTTAATGGTTTCTGCGAATTGTGTGCAATCACCGGTGTTTTATGGCCATGCGCAGATGGTGAACTTCGAAGCGCTGCGCCCGCTGGCGGCAGAAGAAGCCCGCGATGCGTTTGCCCGTTTTGAGGATATCGCGCTTTCCGAAGCGAACGATTTCCCAACACAGGTTGGCGATGCGTCTGGTCAGGCGCACCTTTCCGTTGGCTGCGTGCGGAATGATTACGGTATGCCGGAGCAGATTCAGTTCTGGTCGGTTGCCGATAACGTGCGTTTTGGCGGCGCGCTGATGTCAGTGAAAATTGCCGAAAAATTAGTGCAGGAGTATCTGTACTGATGCAGGACGAAGCAAAAGCGCCGGTCTACAAAATTGCGCTTGGCATTGAGTATGACGGCAGCAAATATTATGGCTGGCAGCGCCAGCAAGAAGTGCGCAGCGTGCAGGAAAAGCTGGAAAAAGCGCTCTCGCAGGTCGCCAATGAGCCGATTTCCGTGTTTTGCGCCGGACGTACCGATGCCGGCGTGCATGCGACCGGACAGGTGGTGCATTTTGAAACCACCGCGCTGCGTAAAGGCGCGGCCTGGACATTGGGCGTAAATGCGAATTTACCTGGAGACATCGCGGTTCGTTGGGTCAAAGATGTCCCGGATGATTTTCATGCACGCTTTAGTGCCACGGCTCGCCGTTACCGCTACGTCATTTACAATCATCGGTTACGCCCGGCGGTGCTTGGCCACGGCGTAACGCATTATCATCAACCGCTCGACGCAGAGCGGATGCACCGCGCGGCGCAGTGTCTGATCGGCGAAAACGACTTTACCTCGTTTCGTGCGGTGCAGTGCCAGTCGCGCACCCCATGGCGTAACCTGATGCACATCAACGTCAGCCGCTATGGCGCTTATATTGTGGTCGATATCAAAGCCAATGCCTTTGTACATCATATGGTCAGGAATATTGTCGGCAGCCTGATGGAAGTGGGTGCCCACAACCAGCCGGAGAGCTGGATAGCAGAGTTGCTGGCGGTAAAGGACAGAACGCTGGCGGCAGCAACGGCGAAAGCGGAAGGGCTGTATCTGGTGTCGGTGGATTACCCATCACATTTTGACCTTCCCTCAGCGCCTATGGGCCCGCTGTTCCTGGCGGACTAGTCGCAACTGAAAAAGGCATAAGTACATGGACTTAATACGCTTCCTTATTGATTTCATCCTGCACATTGACGTTCACCTGGCGGAGCTGGTCGCGCAATACGGCATCTGGGTTTACGCGATCCTGTTTCTCATACTGTTTTGCGAAACCGGGCTGGTCGTCACGCCATTTTTGCCGGGTGATTCTCTGCTGTTTGTCGCGGGTGCGCTGGCCTCGCTCGGCACCAACGATCTGAATGTGCATATGATGGTGGTACTGATGCTGATTGCCGCGATTGCGGGCGATGCGGTGAACTACACCATCGGGCGGTTATTTGGTGAGCGGCTTTTCAGTAATCCCAATTCAAAGATTTTCCGCCGTAGCTATCTCGATAAAACCCATCAGTTTTATGAGAAACACGGGGGTAAAACCATTATCCTGGCGCGTTTTGTGCCGATCGTGCGTACTTTTGCGCCTTTTGTCGCAGGCATGGGGCACATGTCCTATCGCCATTTTGCCCTGTTCAACGTGGCTGGCGCGGTGCTTTGGGTGTTACTGTTTACCTACGCTGGGTACTTCTTTGGCACCATCCCGATGATTCAGGAGAATCTTAAGCTGCTGATTGTCGGAATTATCGTGGTGTCTATACTTCCCGGAGTGTTTGAGATTATTCGCCACCGCCGCGCAGCATCACGGCAGGCAAAATAAGACCTCATCGGCGGTTCGACCACTTTTTTATCCCAAGTTGCGAACCGTTATGTTTTAATGTGCCCCATTTATGGGCTACCAGGTTCATGTATAAAGGTTATCAATGAGCTGGATTGAAAGAATTAAGAGCAATATTACCCCCACCCGTAAGGCGAGCATTCCTGAAGGCGTGTGGACAAAATGCGATAGCTGCGGTCAGGTGCTGTATCGCGCCGAACTGGAGCGTAACCTTGAGGTCTGCCCGAAATGTGACCACCACATGCGGATGTCAGCGCGTAATCGCCTGCATAGCCTGTTGGATGAAGGTTCAATGGTGGAACTGGGTAGCGAGCTTGAGCCAAAAGATGTGCTGAAGTTCCGCGACTCCAAAAAATACAAAGACCGTCTGGCGTCAGCCCAGAAAGAGACCGGCGAGAAAGATGCGCTGGTGGTGATGAAAGGCACACTGCACGGCATGCCGGTAGTCGCGGCGGCATTTGAGTTCGCCTTTATGGGCGGTTCAATGGGTTCCGTTGTTGGCGCGCGCTTTGTGCGTGCGGTCGAGCAGGCGCTGGAAGATAACTGCCCAATGATCTGCTTCTCCGCTTCCGGCGGCGCGCGTATGCAAGAAGCGTTGATGTCGCTGATGCAGATGGCGAAAACCTCTGCGGCGCTGGCAAAAATGCAGGAACGCGGTCTGCCGTACATTTCTGTATTGACCGACCCGACCATGGGCGGTGTTTCCGCCAGTTTCGCCATGCTGGGTGATTTGAACATCGCCGAGCCGAAAGCACTGATTGGCTTTGCTGGCCCGCGCGTTATCGAGCAGACGGTGCGTGAAAAACTGCCAGCTGGCTTCCAGCGCAGTGAGTTCCTGATTGAAAAAGGCGCTATCGATATGATCATCCGCCGCCCGGAACTGCGTCTCAAACTGGCGCGTATCCTGGCGAAGCTAATGAATCTGCCGGCGCCGGATCCAGAAGAAACGCATGTTGGCACGGTGATTCCTGCTGTGCCAGATCAGGAAGGCGAAGCCTGATAATACTGAAGGGCAGAGCCACAGGCGCTGCCCTTTTGCTTTTCAAAACGCACATTCTCAACGGGCATCATGGAAACAAAACGTATTCCGCAAGCCACGTCGCCCCTGGCCGCGTGGCTTTCTTATTTGGAAAACCTGCACAGTAAAACCATCGATCTGGGTCTTGAGCGCGTAAGCCAGGTTGCGGCGCGTCTTGATGTACTGCGTCCCGCGCCTTTTGTCTTTACTGTCGCCGGGACCAATGGCAAAGGCACAACCTGCCGCACACTTGAAGCTGTTCTTTTGGCGGCGGGTTATCGCGTTGGCGTTTACAGCTCTCCGCATCTGGTGCGTTACACCGAGCGCGTGCGCGTGCAGGGGGGCGAACTGGCGGAAAGTGCGCACACGCAATCTTTCGCCGAGATTGAAGCCGTGCGCGGTGAAATTTCTCTGAGCTATTTTGAATTCGGCACGCTGTCAGCGCTGTGGCTGTTTAAACAGGCGCAGCTGGACGTGGTGATCCTCGAAGTCGGGCTGGGTGGTCGTTTAGACGCAACCAATATGGTCGATGCCGATGTCGCCGTGGTGACCAGTATCGCCCTGGATCATACCGACTGGCTGGGGCCGGATCGCGAAAGCATCGGGCGCGAAAAAGCCGGTATCTTCCGCGCGGGCAAGCCTGCGGTGGTGGGCGAGCCGGATATGCCGCACACCATTGCCGATGTGGCGCAGGAAACAGGCGCGCAGCTGTTGCGCCGTGGCGTTGACTGGCGTTACGAAGTCGACGCAAATGGCTGGCACTTTAGCGATGCGCAGGGTGAACTGCGTGATTTGCCGTTGCCGCAGGTGCCGCAACCGAATGCCGCGACCGCGCTTGCCGCGCTTCGCGCCAGCAAACTGGATGTGAGCGAGCAGGCGATTCGCGACGGTATCGCTAACGCGATTTTACCGGGACGTTTTCAGATTGTGAGCGAGTCGCCGCGTTTGATCCTCGATGTCGCGCATAATCCGCATGCCGCGGGCTATCTTGCCGGGCGTCTGGCTGCGCTGCCGAAAACCGGGCGCGTGCTGGCGGTGGTCGGCATGCTGCATGATAAAGACATCAAAGGAACACTTGCCTGTCTGGAGCCGGTGGTCGATAGCTGGTATTGTGCCCCTCTGGAAGGGCCGCGCGGTGCAACGGCAGAGCAACTGCTGGCGCATCTGAAATCGGGCCAATCATGGCCGGATGTTGCACAGGCCTGGCAGGCGGCAATGGCAGACGCTAACGCCTGCGATACCGTGTTAGTGTGTGGATCGTTCCACACGGTGGCGCATGTCATGGAAGCGATGGACGCGGGGAGAACCGGTGGCAAGTAAGTTTCAGAACCGTTTGATGGGCACCATTGTGCTGGTCGCGCTCGGGGTCATTATTCTTCCCGGGCTGCTCGACGGGCAGAAAAAGCATTACCAGGATGAGTTCGCGGCGATCCCGCTGGTGCCAAAACCAGGCGATCGCGATGAGCCGGATATGATGCCAGCGGCAACTCAGGCGCTCCCGGCCCAGCCGCCGGAAGGTGCGGCTGAAGAGGTGCGGGCCGGAGATGCGGAATCGCCATCGTTGGATGCGTCCAGACTGGTGGCAAACAGCGATCCCGATCCGGAAGTTGCCAGTTCGCCGGTTGTGACGCCGAAGCCGAAACCGGCCGAGAAGCCGCAGCCAAAACCTCAGCCACAGCAGCAGACTGCGCCGCGCGAGCAGCAGCAGGCAGCGAACGAGACGCCAAAAGTGCAGGATGATAAATCCGCCCCGACTGGCAAAGCGTATGTGGTGCAACTGGGTGCGCTGAAGAACGCGGATAAAGTGAATGAAGTGGTGAGCAAATTGCGCGGCGCGGGTTATCGCGTTTACACGTCGCCGACAACGCCCGTTCAGGGTAAAATCACCCGCATTCTGGTGGGACCCGATGCCTCACGGGATAAGTTAAAAGATTCACTTGGCGAGCTTAAACAGTTGTCAGGTTTAAGCGGCGTGGTGATGGGTTACAGCGCTAATTAACAGGTCAACCTCGCTTCGTTTTACAGGCAAAAAGCCGTGAAACAGGGCGGGGGAAACCGATAAAACCTACGCCCGAAGAGGCCAAAGTTGCGATGGCGTTGAATATTTTTTCAGCGCCATTTTTATTTCCGCGCGGGAAGGAAATCCCTACGCAAACGTTTTCTTTTTCTGTTAGAATTCGCCCCGAACTGGACGACAGGGCGTAAAATCGTGGGACATATATGGTCTGGATTGATTACGCCATCATTGCGGTGATTGGTTTTTCTTGTCTTGTAAGCTTGATCCGCGGCTTTGTTCGTGAAGCGTTATCGCTGGTAACCTGGGGCTGTGCCTTCTTTGTTGCCAGTCATTACTACACTTACCTGTCAGTTTGGTTCACGGGCTTTGACGACGAACTGGTACGTAATGGCATTGCCATCGCTGTACTGTTTATCGCGACGTTGATTGTGGGCGCTATCGTTAACTATGTCATCGGTACGCTGGTGGAGAAAACCGGCCTGTCGGGTACAGACAGGGTGTTGGGGATCTGTTTTGGCGCGCTACGCGGCGTGCTGATCGTCGCCGCCATTCTGTTCTTCCTTGATACCTTTACAGGCTTGTCTAAAAGCGAAGACTGGCAAAAGTCGCAGCTTATCCCGCAATTCAGCTTCATCATCAGATGGTTTTTTGACTATCTGCAAAGCTCGTCGAGTTTCTTGCCCAGGGTCTAAGCCCTGAGATGTAGCTTAGAGTTTGGTTTATTAGGCTATTTTACTTGCCATTTTGAACCTGGGCAGTGCTCACAATCCTCGCGTACTACGTGTACGCTCCGGTTGTTGCGCGCTGTCCGTGTTCAAACTGTCTTCGACAATTACGCCTACTAAACCAAACTCTTAACGAGGAAAAGACGTATGTGCGGTATTGTCGGTATCGCCGGTTTTATGCCGGTAAACCAGTCGATTTATGACGCGTTGACGGTGCTCCAGCACCGTGGGCAGGATGCTGCGGGCATCATCACCATTGATGCCAATAACTGTTTCCGTCTGCGTAAAGCGAACGGCATGGTCAGTGATGTGTTCGAAGCCCGCCATATGCAGCGTATGCAAGGCAATATGGGGATTGGTCACGTACGTTATCCAACCGCTGGCAGTTCCAGCGCTTCCGAAGCGCAACCGTTTTACGTTAACTCCCCCTATGGCATCACGCTGGCGCATAACGGCAATCTGACCAATGCGCACGAACTGCGTAAAAAGCTGTTCGAAGAGAAGCGTCGCCACATTAACACCACTTCTGATTCTGAAATCCTGCTCAATATTTTCGCCAGCGAGCTGGATAACTTCCGCCACTATCCGCTGGAAGCAGACAACATTTTTGCTGCCATTGCTGCGACGAATCGCCAGATTCGCGGCGCTTACGCCTGCGTAGCGATGATTATCGGCCACGGCATGGTCGCTTTCCGCGATCCGAACGGCATTCGCCCGCTGGTGCTCGGCAAGCGCGATCTCGGCGACGGTCGCACCGAATACATGGTGGCCTCTGAAAGCGTGGCGCTTGATACGCTGGGCTTTGAGTTCCTGCGTGATGTCGCGCCGGGTGAAGCGGTGTACATCACCGAAAAAGGCCAACTGTTCAGCCGCCAGTGCGCGGAAAACCCGGTCAGCAACCCGTGCCTGTTTGAGTACGTTTACTTTGCACGCCCGGACTCGTTCATCGACAAAATTTCCGTTTACAGCGCCCGTGTGAATATGGGCACCAAGCTTGGCGAGAAAATTGCCCGCGAGTGGGAAGATCTGGATATTGATGTGGTCATCCCAATCCCGGAAACATCCTGCGATATCGCACTGGAAATCGCCCGCATTCTTGGCAAACCCTACCGGCAGGGCTTTGTGAAAAACCGTTATGTTGGCCGTACGTTTATCATGCCAGGCCAGCAACTGCGCCGTAAGTCAGTGCGTCGCAAACTGAACGCCAACCGCGCAGAGTTCCGCGATAAAAACGTGCTGCTGGTGGATGACTCCATCGTGCGCGGCACCACGTCCGAGCAGATCATCGAAATGGCGCGTGAAGCCGGTGCGAAGAAAGTGTATCTCGCCTCTGCGGCACCGGAAATTCGTTTCCCGAATGTGTACGGCATTGATATGCCGACCGCCAATGAATTGATCGCGCACGGTCGCGAAGTGGATGAAATCCGCCAGATCATCGGCGCTGACGGCCTGATTTTCCAGGATCTCAACGATCTGATTGACGCAGTACGCGCCGAGAATCCAGACATTCAGCAGTTCGAATGTTCGGTGTTTAATGGTATCTACGTCACGAAAGATGTTGATCAGCAATACCTTGATTATCTCGACTCCCTGCGTAATGACGATGCCAAAGCGGTACAGCGTCAGAACGAAGTGGAAAGTTTAGAGATGCATAACGAAGGTTAATCCTGCCGCGCCCCTCGCCACGAGGGGCGCAATCAGTTGCAACGCCCTCTATAATCAGGCAAAGTTTGCCCTTACTTATGCGGGTGGATTATCAAATGAAACGACTCATAGTGGGGATCTCAGGTGCCAGCGGCGCGATTTACGGCGTGCGTTTGTTACAAGTGCTGCGCGACGTAGCCGAGGTCGAAACCCATCTGGTGATGAGTCAGGCCGCTCGCCAAACACTCTCCCTGGAAACGGATTTATCCCTGCGTGACATTCAGTCACTGGCGGATGTGGTGCATGACGCCCGCGATATCGCCGCCAGCATCTCCTCCGGTTCCTTCAAAACCGCCGGCATGGTCATCCTGCCATGCTCGATCAAAACCCTTTCCGGTATTGTTAACAGTTACACCGACAGCCTGCTGACCCGCGCGGCGGATGTCGTGCTGAAAGAGCGCAGGCCGCTGGTGTTGTGTGTGCGTGAAACGCCGTTGCATCTTGGTCACCTGCGTTTGATGACCCAGGCGGCCGAATTAGGTGCCATGATTATGCCGCCGGTTCCGGCGTTTTATCACCGCCCGCAGAGCTTACAAGATGTGATTGATCAAACGGTTAACCGTGTGCTGGATCAGTTTGATATCGAACTGCCGCAAGATTTATTTACACGCTGGCAGGGGGGTGATGCCACAAAATAGTGCGTCTCCAGGTGTAGTGCGCTTTTTTGGGGCAATTTTGTAAGCGCGATCATATCCTCGACATTTAATCCTCTTTTCCGCTTGTTACAGTTCCGGTTCGTTCGGCAGACCTGCTATCTTTCATCACTAAGGTGAATGCGCAACGTTTTATTAACAAATTTAACGCGAAGTTTTTTGATAATCAGGAAACTGGCATAAGACGTGCAAGGTAACTGGCAGCAACACACAACACAACGCAATACAAAATAAAAACAGAACACTTGAGGGTAATGTATGAAGAAGACGGTTCTCGCTCTGTCTTTACTGCTCGGCCTGTCCGCGACAGCCAGCGTTTATGCAGCGCTTCCCCAGACGGTGCGTATCGGTACTGATGCGACATACGCGCCATTCTCATCGAAAGATGCGAAAGGGGACTTCGTGGGTTTTGATATCGATCTTGGCAATGAAATGTGCAAACGCGTACAGGTGAAATGCACCTGGGTCGGTAGCGATTTCGATGCGCTGATCCCGTCGCTGAAAGCGAAGAAAATCGATGCCATCATCTCCTCTTTATCAATTACGGAAAAACGTCAGCAAGAGATTGCCTTCTCTGACAAGCTCTACGCCGCGGATTCCCGCTTGATTGCCGCCAAAGGCTCACCGATTCAGCCAACGCTGGACTCGCTGAAAGGCAAACACGTTGGCGTGCTGCAAGGCTCAACGCAGGAAGGTTATGCCAACGACAACTGGCGTAGCAAAGGCATTGATGTCGTGGCCTACCAGAACCAGGATCTGATTTACTCTGACCTCGCAGCCGGTCGTCTCGACGCCGCGTTCCAGGATGAAGTTGCCGCCAGCGAAGGCTTTCTGAAACAACCTGCGGGCAAAGAGTTTGCTTTCGCGGGCCCAGCCGTGAAAGACAAAAAATACTTCGGCGACGGCACCGGTATTGGTCTGCGCAAAGACGATACCGAGCTGAAAGCCGCCTTCGACAAAGCGTTTGCCGAGCTACGTAAAGACGGCACCTACGACAAACTCGCCAAGAAATACTTCGACTTTAACGTCTACGGCGATTAAGGCTGCACGGCCCGGTTCGCCGGGCCTGAAGGGAAACGGTGCACCCTGCGCTGAAAATGGCATGGTGCATTGATACGGTGAATGTTCCACGGTGGTGCATTGGATGCATCATGACAGTGCACTGATGCATATTTACGCATTCAGAATGCAAAAAAAGCCAGCTCGCGGGCATAATCTTTTGCCTTGCCAGGGCAGTTGATGGCACGATAACGGCACCGTATTGTTCTGATAATTCCCTTAGAAAAGACAGTCTGTTGAGGATAATGATGAAAAAACTGGTGTTATCTCTTTCTCTGGTGCTCACGCTTTCCAGCGTTTCCAATGTATTCGCAGCCATTCCCCAAAAATTACGCATCGGTACCGATCCGACTTATGCTCCCTTTGAATCAAAGAATTCACAGGGTGAATTGGTTGGTTTTGATATCGATCTGGCGAAAGAACTCTGCAAACGCATTAATACGCAGTGCGTGTTTATGGAAAGCCCGTTGGACGCGCTGATCCCGTCCCTGAAAGCCAAGAAAATTGACGTCATTATGTCGTCCCTGTCGATTACCGAAAAACGCCAGCAGGAAATCGACTTTACCGACAAGCTCTATGCGGCGGATTCCCGCCTGGTGGTAGCGAAAAATTCTGATGTCCAGCCAGCGCTGGATAAGCTGAAAGGCAAACGCATCGGCGTGCTGCAAGGCACCACGCAAGAAACCTACGGCAATGTGCACTGGGCGCCAAAAGGCGTTGAAATTGTCTCTTATCAGGGCCAGGACAACATCTACGCCGACCTGACCGCAGGCCGTATTGACGCCGCGTTCCAGGATGAAGTCGCCGCCAGCGAAGGTTTCCTGAAGACACCGATGGGTAAAGACTACAAATTCGGTGGCCCGTCCATTAAAGACGAGAAGCTGTTTGGTGTAGGTACCGGCATGGGCTTGCGTAAAGGCGATGACGAACTGCGCGAAGCGCTGAACAAAGCCTTTGCTGAAATGCGTGCTGACGGTACTTACGAAAAACTCGCGAAAAAATACTTTGATTTTGATGTTTACGGTGGTTAATCCCACCCGTGCTTAACGTGCGGCCCCTTCTGAAACGGAAGGGGAAGAGACGCGGCAAACACCACACACGACAGGACAGGCTGCATGCTGTACGGGTTTTCTCAAGTGATATTACAAGGTGCCCTTGTCACCCTGGAACTGGCGCTCAGCTCCGTGGTGTTGGCGGTACTGATTGGCCTGGCAGGCGCGGGCGCGAAGCTCTCCAAAAATCGGGCGCTGGCACTGATCTTTGAAGGCTACACCACGCTGATTCGCGGTGTGCCGGATCTGGTTCTGATGCTGCTGATTTTCTACGGCCTGCAAATTGCCCTCAACGGCATTACCGATTTTCTCGGTATGGATCAGTTGGATATCGATCCAATGGTGGCGGGGATTATTACCCTCGGGTTTATTTACGGCGCCTATTTCACGGAAACCTTTCGCGGCGCTTATATGGCGGTGCCGAAAGGGCATATCGAAGCGGCAACAGCGTTTGGTTTTACCGGCCGCCAGACTTTCCGCCGTATTCTGTTTCCGGCCATGATGCGCTACGCGTTGCCGGGCATTGGCAATAACTGGCAGGTAATCCTGAAAGCGACCGCGTTGGTCTCCTTGCTGGGGCTGGAAGATGTGGTGAAAGCGACGCAACTCGCCGGGAAAAGTACCTGGGAGCCGTTCTACTTCGCCATTGTCTGCGGCCTGATTTATCTGGTTTTTACAACGGCTTCCAATGGCGTACTGCTTCTTCTCGAACGTCGCTACTCGGTAGGTGTGAAGAGGGCTGACCTGTGATCGAGATTATTCAGGAGTACTGGAAATCCCTGTTGTGGAGCGATGGCTATCGCCTGACCGGCGTGGCCATTACGTTATGGCTGCTGATTTCTTCGGTAGTGATGGGCGGCGTGATGGCGGTGTTCCTGGCTATCGGGCGCGTCTCCAGCAATAAATTTATCCGCTTTCCCATTTGGCTTTTCACTTACGTTTTTCGCGGCACGCCGCTGTATGTGCAACTGCTGGTGTTTTATTCCGGCATGTACACGCTGGAAGTGGTGAAAGGCACTGAACTGCTGAATGCGTTTTTCCGCAGCGGGCTGAACTGCACGGTGCTGGCGTTAACGCTGAATACCTGCGCCTACACGACCGAGATTTTCGCGGGGGCGATCCGCTCGGTACCGCACGGTGAAATCGAAGCGGCGCGTGCGTATGGTTTCTCCTCGTTCAAAATGTATCGCAGCATTATTCTGCCGTCGGCCCTGCGCATCGCGCTGCCGGCGTACAGTAACGAGGTGATTTTGATGCTGCACTCGACGGCGCTGGCGTTTACCGCAACGGTGCCGGATCTGCTGAAAATTGCCCGTGATATTAACTCTGCCACTTACCAGCCCTTCACAGCGTTTGGGATTGCGGCGGTGCTGTATTTAATGATTTCTTATGTGCTGATTAGCCTGTTCCGCAAGGCGGAAAAGCGCTGGTTGCAGCATATGAAGCCTTCTTCGACGCATTGAGAGCACGATGTCTGAGAATAAATTAAACGTTATCGATTTACACAAGCGCTACGGCGAGCATGAAGTGCTGAAGGGCGTGTCTTTGCAGGCAAATGCGGGCGATGTGATCAGCATCATCGGTTCGTCCGGTTCCGGCAAAAGTACGTTCCTGCGCTGCATTAACTTCCTCGAAAAACCGAGCGAAGGCTCGATCGTGGTGAGCGGACAGAATATTAATCTGGTGCGTGATAAAGACGGTCAATTGAAAGTGGCCGACAAGCATCAACTGCGCCTGTTGCGTACCCGCCTGACGATGGTGTTCCAGCATTTCAATTTGTGGAGCCATATGACCGTGCTGGAAAACGTGATGGAAGCGCCGATTCAGGTTCTGGGCTTAAGCAAGCAGGAAGCGCGCGACCGTGCGGTGAAATACCTGGCGAAAGTCGGTATCGACGATATGCAGCAGCAGAAATACCCGGTGCACCTTTCTGGCGGCCAGCAGCAGCGTGTGTCGATTGCCCGTGCGCTGGCGATGGAGCCGGAAGTGCTGCTGTTTGATGAACCGACTTCCGCGCTCGATCCCGAACTGGTCGGCGAAGTGCTACGCATCATGCAGCAACTGGCAGAAGAGGGGAAAACGATGGTGGTGGTGACCCATGAAATGGGCTTTGCCCGCCATGTTTCCACCCACGTGATCTTTTTGCATCAGGGCAAGATTGAGGAAGAAGGCGCGCCGGATGAGCTGTTCGGCAACCCGAAAAGCCCGCGTTTGCAGCAGTTCCTCAAAGGCTCGTTGAAGTAAGCGAAGTTGTGGGGCACCCGGTGGCGCTAACGCTTACCGGGCCTACAAACCGGGTTCGGTATCTGTTGGCCCGGCGTCGCCGCGCAATTTCTCTTCGCTGATATCCCGCAACCGCTGTACATCAAACAACGGAAAACCATACAAGAAACTCGCTGACCGCTTATCGCCTTTGCGATCAGGGCGCGAGTGCTCATGGTGTGGCGGATAGGGAAGCTCCGGGTGATCATTTGCTGAATCGCCGCGCCAGGCGGCTTTGCGCTCGCCGTGCTTAAACAGCATATAGCTGTAATCCGTCAGGCTTTTCAGCCGTAACTTCCAGCACCACTGCGCGTTAAGCGCGATCTCCAGATGCCAGCCGCGTCGGCGTTTTTCCCGAACTCCGGCGGTGCCGTTCAATAACCCGGCAAGGTAGTCATGGATTTCAGGAATAAATTCATCGGGAATCGCGCTCCAGCCGCGGGTTTCCGGCAGATCCAGCTCCAGGCTGAACAGCCCGGCGAAAAAGGTCATCACATTGGGAGAAGCCTGCGCCAGCGCAAAATGGTGCGGGCAAACCGGGATTTGAATAAGCGTCGCCTGCTGAGGGTTGACCGCCACCGTGGTGTTGGCATAGGCCGTCGCGGCTTGATTGCAGGCGATACAGCCATTTTCGCCGGAGAAAATCAGCGAGCGCTGCACACCTGTGTTGCTCATGCGGCCTTCGGCTAAGCCTGTTGCATGCGCGGTTTGCCGGGCGGTCGCCTCCGTCCAGTATTGCCAGACGGCGCGGTTCGCCGGGGTATCCAGCATGTTATACAGCACGGCTTCGCTGGCAACCTGCGTCCAGCCTTGTCGTGGAGAATCCGTCAATGAAGGTTGGCGGATTCGGTAGGTGCGCAGGCAACCGCACAGGGGAGTGGCATCAAACAGCAACAGGCTTTCGCGTGTCGCTTTCACCCAGTAACGTCGGTTTGCTGCATCACAGAGCTTTTCCCACAGCAGCGGATCATCCGTTACGCAGTCGAGAATAAACGGCTTGCGCCGGGGAAAGCAGTCAAAATTGCGAAAGGCCAGCGAAGCGATAGCGAGATCGGCAATTTGCGCATCTCGCTTTTCGGCAGGTAACCCTTCGATAAAAGAATCGACGTTAATTAAGCGCCATGGCTCCGTCACGCATCCTCCCTAACGTTGTGCCAGTAATTTCACCGCCGTATCTTCATCCGTCACCAGGCCGTTAACCCATTGGCCGGTTAACGCAGCGCGGATCGCGTGGTACTTCTTCTCGCCCCCGGCAAAACCGTAGACTTTACGCGGCGTGTGGCTGCACAGCGGCACGCTGGTCAGCAGCGTATCCAGTTCACCTTTCAGCCGCTCGCCCTGGTGGTTAAAGAAATGCCCAAGCATTTCACCGGCGACATGCTCTTTTTCCAGCGCCTGCACTTGCTCGTTGGTGATAAACCCTTCGGCATTGAGCGGGCAGCCGAGACCGACTTCGCCAATGCCGAGAAACGTGATGTCGGCATTCAGCGCCCGTTCGGCGACGCGCTGGTAAACCTGGTGCTGACACCACATGGTTTTATCTTCCAGGCTGTCGGCATACAGCGGCGCGGGAATAAAGAAATATTTGCCTTGCATCTTCTCCGCCATTTTTAGCGGCACATCGTAACGCGTACCGGAATCATCGCGTGCAATCGCGCCAATCATCGACACGCATTGGTGCTGCGGGCGTTCAAGTTTCGGCAGCGCGTCGATAATCGCGCGTAGCGTTTTCCCGGAACCGATGCCAAAAACCTGCGGTTTATCTTCGGCGATAAATTGCGCCATCACTTCTGCGCCTTCCACCGCCAGCATCTGCTGAATAGCATCATTTTCCAGCCCGGCGGAAGGCACCACGCGGCACAGAGAGAGGGAATATTTTGCCTGTAATTCACTGGCGAGCTTCATGCAATGGGTGACCGGGTGGCTAATGTTCACGGTGACCATGCCCATTTCGCGCGCGCTGGAGATGAGCCGCTGCGCCACCTGGCGCGATAAACCCAACGCGGTGGCGATATCTTGCTGTGTCAGCCCCGCGACGTAATACATCCACGCTGCGCGGGCGGCGAGCTCCTGCTTTTTCTCTTCTTTGTTCATCAACGCGTTCCCGAAATAGTCCGTCGGCAGTATAGCGCTGAACCGCGTCAATACGAAAATGGGCAAAAGCTATTCTATGGGGCAAATGATATTTTCGCGAATTGCCTCACAGAACGTTAACGCGAAGGGCGAACCACGGGCCACCAACCTTGCGGGTAGCCAGTGGCGGACATAAAGCGATAGTGAGTAAAAATGGCGCCCCGGCTGGAAACGCGTTTTTCCAGCTGTACGCTGCGCGCGCCCGGCGGCACAAGCGCGTCGCGGGTGCACAATTCAATGGAACGTTTTAAGAACTCATCATAAAAACGCAGACCGGCTTCGCAGTGTTTATAGCGGGCATAGGGCGGGCCGGGGTGCCCTATGGTAAAGGCGGCTTCGCTGTGTACGATCTCGCTTGCGCGCATGCGCACCCAGACTTCCGGCGCATTCCACAATGTGGCGATCAGATAAAAAAACACACCGCAGAAAACCAAGAACCGGGTACGAATCCTTCGCAGCACTTTATATCTGGCTGCCATAAGACCACCCAGCGCAGCGACAGCCAGCATTACCAGTTTGTCGGGCGCGCCATCGTGTAAATAGACCCGATAGCTGAGACCGGTGGCAAAAAGCAGCCAGATAACCCACAGCGCCATGGCTGAAAAGAAGAGAACGACGAACGTTCTTGTCGACATACGCAATTCCATTTCCCTGTCTGTTGAGGTGCGCTTATTTTTCCAGCCGATAAACCCAGTCGTCGTGATATTCGCCGTTGAGCAGGTAGGCTTTTTCCAGCACTTGCACCCGCGCGAAACCACTCTTTTCCAGCACGCGCACCGACCCGTGATTTTGCGCCAGCACCCAGGCATTTAGCGCCTGGATATCGCGCTGCGAAAATGCGAAATCACACAGCGTGCGCAGCGCTTCTGAAGCGATCCCCCGGCCTTGTGCAGCAGGGACGATGGAGTAACCGACATCCGCTTCCTGCGGGTTGTGCTGGCTCAGGCGCAAGCCGATATCGCCAAGCGAGCTGTGTTGCTCATCGCGGATCACAAAAGCGTTATCATCGTTCAGGCGGTTATCAAATAACGTGCGGATTTGCCCCTCGGAGGCAATTTCAGCCATAAAGCGCATGATGCTGCTGTCCTGGCGTAAACGCAGAAAAAATGGCCAGTCGGATTCCTTAAATGGAGAGAGGGTAAAGCGGGGTGTCTGCAACGTCATTAAATCGCCCTTCTGGTAATAAAGCGATTTAGCTTAGCATCACCGGCGCGCGACGGATGCCACGAAAATTAGGGGGGATCGCGCGTAATTACAGCGATTGCCACGGGTAGGTAACGCCACTCTCGGAGACAAAACGGTAGCGGGTAAATTGCGCGCCTCGTGCCGCAATGCGCTTTTCGATTTGCACGGTGCTGGCATCGTGCAGGACTTTTTCCCTTCCAGTCATAAAGCGCGTTAGCTTAGCACTGGAACCGGAAGAGGGATGCCACAAAAAATCAGGAGGTCACCACATCGCCCAGCGCTTCTTCCAGGTCAAACCAGCGAAACGCGAACCCGGCGGCTTCAAGGCGCTTGGGCAAGGCGCGTTGCCCGCCGAGCACCAGCACGGAAGATTCACCCATCATCAGACGTATCGCCATGGCGGGCACGCGCAAAAACGCCGGACGGTGCAGCACATGGCCGAGGGTGTGGGAGAACTGTTCATTGCGTACCGGGTAGGGTGAAACCATATTAAACGGCCCGCGCAGGTCGTTATCCAGCAGCCAGAGAATGCCGTTTACCATATCGTCGATATGGATCCACGCCAGGTATTGGCGGCCATTGCCGAGTGGGCCGCCAAGCCCGAGACGAAACAGCGGCAACAATTTTCCGAGCATACCGCCTTTGGGCGCCAGCACTGCGCCGGTGCGCAGCAGGCACACGCGCGTGCGATCGCTTTGCGCTTCACAGGCAATCTGCTCCCAGCGAGAGCACAATTTATGGGTAAATTCGTTGTGCGGCGGCTCCTCTTCGGTGACCACCACCTCGCCGAGATCGCCGTAATAGCCCACCGCTGAACCGGAAATCAGCACCTGTGGCGGCGTTTCGCTGGCGTTAAAAAGATCCGCCAGGCGTTGGGTGAGTTGCCAGCGGCTATTGCATAAGCGCTGTTTTTGCTCCTCGGTCCAGCGTTTATCCGCGATGGGTTCGCCCGCCAGATTGATTACCGCATCGAAATCGTTGAGATGCGTTTGCTCGTTAAGCCCTTTTAACAGGCTGACGCGAGCATCCAGCGTCTGCTGGGCTTTGGCCGGGTTGCGGGTCACCACCGTTACGCTGTGCCGAAGCTCCAGCAAACGGGGGATAAGATGACGACCAATCAGGCCAGTACCGCCGGTAATCAGTATCTTCATGCTCCCTCCTTGCTCCCTCGCTGACATTAAATTCAGAGTTGCTGTGCCTTCGCCAATGCTCGCTCGGTCGCCGGGCGTGTACGCACGCGCTCGAACCAGTTAAAGACCGCCGGGTACTCATCAAGCGTGATGCGCTGGCGCTGGTGGGCATTTATCCACGGCCAGGCGGCGATATCCGCGATGCTGTAATGCTCGCCCGCGAGCCACGGCACAAGCTCGAGGCGTTTATTCAGCACTTGATACAAACGCTGCGTTTCCACCTGGTAGCGCTCAATGGCATAAGGCACTTGCTGCGGCGCAAAGTGGTTAAAGTGATGATTTTGCCCAAGCATCGGTCCAAGACCGCCCACCTGCCAAAATAACCATTGCAGCGTGGTATGGCGTTCGCGCAGCTCACCGCTGAGTAATTTACCTGATTTTTCCGCCAGATAGAGCAGGATCGCGCCGGATTCAAACAGGCTAATGGGCGCGCCGCCATCGGCAGGCAGGTGATCGACAATAGCCGGGATTTTGTTGTTGGGCGAGATAGTCAAAAAATCCGGGCGAAATTGATCGCCTTTGCCGATATCCACGTTGATCAGGCGGTACTCCAGCCCGGCTTCCTCAAGAAATAGCGTTATCTTATGTCCGTTTGGCGTCGGCGCGAAATAGAGGTCTATCATCAAAACTCCTGTTAATCGAATGAGCTCGCTCATTGAGTATAGGTGTTCCCTCTGATGCCTGAGTTTTCATCAAGTGACAGGACGCACAAGACGCTATATTTTGAGTAAAACCTAACCGTTACACGAGGATGTTATGAGCGAACCGGCAATAACGTTGTGGTCTGACGCAGACTATTTCTCCCCGTATGTGTTGTCGGCGTATGTTGCGCTGCATGAAAAAGGATTGCCTTTCACCCTGAAAACCGTCGATCTCGATAGCGGTGCGCAGCATTCGGCAAGCTGGCCGGGTTTTCACCTGACACAGCGTGTACCCGCACTGGAAATTGACGGTTTCACGCTCAGCGAATCCTCGGCGATTGCCGAATATCTGGATGAGCGCTTCGCGCCGCCAGAGTGGGAACGCCTGTATCCCCATGACATGAACAATCGCGCCCGCGCCCGGCAAATCCAGGCCTGGTTGCGCAGCGATTTTTTGCCGATTCGCGAGGAGCGTTCCACCACGGTGGTGTTTGCCGGCGCGAAAAAATCGCCGCTCAGCGCCGCCGGGCAAGAGAGCGCGGAAAAGCTGTTTGCTCTTGCTAATGAACAGGTGAAAGAAGGTAAACCCAATCTGTTTGGTGAATGGTGCATTGCCGATGTGGATCTCGCGCTGATGCTTAACCGGCTGGTGATGCATGGCGATGCTGTGCCGGAGCGGCTGGCAGATTACGCCACCTTCCAGTGGCAGCGCTCATCGGTCCAGCGTTACGTTGCACTTTCCGCTAAGAGGTTGGGCTGATAAGCCCGGTGACTTCCGTTATCATAGGGGCGTTTTTTTCACATGAGGTGCAGTGATGAAACTGATGTTTGCATCGGATATTCACGGGTCGTTGCCCGCGACGGAACGCGTACTGGAACTGTTCGCGCAAAGCGATGCGCGCTGGCTGGTTATTCTTGGTGATGTGCTTAATCACGGCCCGCGCAACGCGCTCCCGGAAGGTTATGCGCCCTCGAAGGTTGCGGATCGGCTGAACGAGCACGCCAGCAAAATCATTGCCGTGCGCGGTAACTGCGACAGCGAAGTGGATCAGATGCTGCTGCATTTCCCGATTACCGCCCCCTGGCAGCAGGTTTTGCTGGCGGAACGCCGCCTGTTTCTGACGCACGGTCATCTGCTTGGCCCGGACGATGTGCCGCCGCTGGATGCGGGCGATGTGCTGGCTTACGGCCACACGCATATCCCCGTCGCCGAGAAGCGCGGTGATATTTTTCATTTCAATCCCGGCTCGGTCAGTATCCCGAAAGGTGGGTTTGAAGCCAGTTACGGCATGCTCGAAGAAAACGTGTTACGCGTTATCGCACTTAATGCTCAGCGGGTTATTGCACAGGTCGCGATTAATCCGTAACTTACCCGTCAACCGAAACGCGCCGAAAGAGCGCCATAAAGAGAAGATGTCCCGATGGTGGAACAGAGTCATTTTGCAGGCATGGAGTGGGTGGATATTGTCAACGAAGACAATGAGGTGATTGCACAGGCGAGCCGCCAGCAAATGCGCGCGCAGTGTCTGCGCCATCGCGCAACCTACATTGTGGTGCATGATGGGATGGGTAAAATTCTGGTGCAGCGTCGCACCGAAATTAAAGATTTTATGCCCGGTATGCTGGATGCCACCGCCGGTGGTGTGGTGCAGGCGGGTGAAAACTTACTCGAATCCGCGCGTCGCGAAGCGGAAGAAGAGTTAGGTATTGCCGGTGTGCCGTTTGCCGAACACGGCCAGTTCTACTTCGAAGATGAGCATTGCCGGGTTTGGGGCGGGCTGTTTAGCTGCGTTTCCCACGGCCCATTCGCCTTGCAAGAAGAAGAGGTGGATGAAGTTTTCTGGATGACACCGGAAGAGATCACCGCCCGCTGCGATGAGTTCACCGATGATTCCTTAAAAGCACTGGCGCTGTGGATGAGCCGCAATGCCAGCAACGACGCGGAAAAAGTGCAGGAAGCCGAGTAACTAGCAACTATCCCGCAGGCAAAACGTCGGCATAATCGGCGTTTTGCTTTCCCACTTCTCATCATTCAGACGCGCCAGCAGCGCACGTCCTGCTTCAACCCCAATCTTGCGATGCGGCACTGACATTGTGGTCAGCGGCGGTTGGCAGACCCGGCTGACATCGCTATCACCAAAACCGACAATCGCTAAATCATCCGGCACTTTGATGCGCCGACGTTGGCACTCATACAGCGCGCCGCAGGCCAATTCATCAGAAACACAGACCAGCGCATCCAGCTCCGGCCACGCCAATAAAAACTCCGGCAACTGCGCCGCACCGGTGGAGAACACCGGTGGCGCCGCCGCATTAATCACCCGGTTCGGTGACATATGATGGCGCAGCATCGCTTTGTACCAGCCTTGCAGATGTTGCTGGAAAATCCACTGCTCCTGGTTCGCACACAGCAAGCCGATGTTCTGATAGCCGCGCTGCACCAGCATTTGCGTCAGTTCAAACATGGCCGCGACATTATCAATGCCAATATTCATATCAATAGGATCGGCGCGCACGGCACCAATTTCCATCACCGGAATCGATGTGTTTTTCAGCCAGTGGCGCACCATATCGCTGTGTTCGACGCTGAGTAAAATCGCTGCCGCCAGGTTCGACGCCAACAATGTTTCCAGCAGCTTCTCTTCCTGTTCCAGCCGATGTTGCGATTCCGCCAGCATGATTTGGTAGCCCGCAGGCTGCAATACCTGTTGCAGCCCGGCGAACATTTCCGAACAGCCGGACTCGGCAAGGCTTGGCACCACCATGGCAATCGTCCATGACGACGCCGAAGCCAGCGCACTGGCGGCAAGGTTGGGCATGTAACCCAGCTCCTGCACGGCCGCTTCGATTTTCTCGCGTAACTTATCCGACACTTGCTCCGGGGTGCGCAGGGCGCGTGAGACGGTCATGGTGCCGACGCCCGCCAGCAGCGCCACATCGGCCAGCGTGACTTTTCCGGTACTGCGCCGTTTTCGGGTAATAGACATTCCGTTTCCTGGCTGGCCCGAGCACATCTCAGGCGCTGGTTGTTCATCTACAGCGCAGTATACGCTGGAACTCCCTGCTTTTTTTGCGAATTCCTCGGCGTTTTCAGATTTGATAGCGCTATCACATTTTCAACATCTCCTCGTTGGTAGCGCTATCTTTGCGACTATCATCACGGTTAAGCCTGGTTGACTTGCTTAAAGTTTGCTCACCTTATCCCACAGAAGGAGCGCGAAGTGTTAAACCAATGGCTTAACGATAAGACGATCCAGGTGCTTGATGCCGTTGAAAATTGGCCGCAAGCGCTGGAGGTTTGCGCCAGGCCGTTGCTGGCATCCGGCACCATTACGCCGGATTACGTGACCGCCATTGTGGCGCAGCATCAACAACTCGGGCCGTATTATGTGCTGGCTCCCGGCCTGGCGATGCCGCATGCCCGTCCAGAAGAGGGGGCAAAAGGGTTGGGGTTGTCGTTATTAAAACTGCGCCAGGGCGTGGCATTTGGCGCAGCGGAGTTCGATCCGGTCGATACGATTATTATGTTGGCAGCACCGGATAAACACAGTCATATCGACATGATTGCCGCGCTGGCCGAATTATTTTCCAGCGACGACGATATGCAGCAATTACATCGCGCAGACCATCTCAAGGAGATTCAAAACATCATCCAACGCTTCTGACTTTTTATCTTAATCACCATTTTTAACACATTGCCTTTCTCAGGCGATGCGGTCGTACTCTACACAAAAAAAGGTAATGACAATGAAAATAATGGCAATTTGCGGCTCCGGCCTCGGTAGCAGTTTTATGGTTGAAATGAATATTAAGAAAGTACTGAAGAAGTTAAATATTGAGGCTGAGGTTGAACACTCCGATTTATCGTCAGCTACACCGGGCGCTGCCGATGTGTTTGTGATGGCGAAAGATATTGCCGCCAGCGCCAGCGTGCCGGAAAACCAGTTAGTCGTACTGAATAACATCATTGATATCAATGAACTGGAAGCGAAAATCAGCGCTTTCTTCGCCGCTCACTAACATCAACGGTACGCCGCGCCGGGCGCGGGTATAAAAAGCGAGGTGGATATGTTTATCCTTGAAACGCTCAATTTTGTTGTTGATATATTAAAAGTGCCCTCGGTGCTGGTGGGCTTAATTGCCTTAATTGGCCTCGTGGCACAAAAGAAATCATTTTCCGATGTGGTTAAAGGCACGGTAAAAACCATCCTGGGGTTTATCGTATTAGGCGGTGGTGCGACAGTATTAGTCGGCTCACTTAATCCGCTGGGCGGCATGTTTGAGCATGCATTTAATATTCAGGGGATTATTCCCAATAACGAAGCCATTGTTTCTATCGCGCTGGAAAAGTACGGCGCATCGACGGCGTTAATTATGGCGTTCGGCATGGTGGCGAATATTATTGTCGCCCGCTTTACGCGCCTGAAATACATCTTCTTGACCGGCCACCACACGTTTTATATGGCCTGCATGATCGGTGTGATCCTCACCGTTGCCGGGTTTGAAGGCATTGGCCTGGTGTTCACCGGTTCGTTGATCCTCGGGCTTATCATGGCGTTTTTCCCGGCTATCGCGCAGCGCTACATGAAGCGAATCACCGGTAATGACGATATCGCGTTCGGCCATTTCGGCACGCTCGGCTATGTGCTGTCAGGCTGGATCGGCAGCAAATGCGGCAAAGGCTCGCGCTCAACGGAAGAGATGAACCTGCCGAAAAACCTCAGTTTCCTGCGCGACAGTTCCATCTCCATCTCGCTGACGATGATCATCATCTACCTGATCCTCGCGGTCTGCGCCGGGCGCGAGTACGTCGAAAGCCAACTGAGCGGCGGGCAGAACTTCCTGGTCTACGCCATTATCCAGGCCATCACCTTTGCGGCAGGCGTGTTTATTATCCTGCAAGGCGTGCGCTTGATCCTCGCGGAAATCGTTCCGGCATTTACTGGTTTTTCGGAAAAACTGGTGCCGAACGCCCGTCCGGCGCTGGATTGCCCGGTGGTTTACCCGTATGCACCTAACGCGGTGCTGGTTGGTTTCTTGTTCAGCTTCCTCGGCGGACTGGTCGGCCTGTTCCTGCTTGGGCAGATGAAACTGGTATTGATTCTACCAGGCGTGGTGCCGCACTTCTTTACCGGCGCAACGGCAGGCGTGTTTGGTAACGCTACCGGAGGCCGTCGTGGCGCGATGCTTGGCGCATTTGCCAACGGTTTGTTGATCACCTTCCTGCCCGTGTTACTGCTGCCGGTTCTCGGCGCACTGGGCTTCGCCAATACCACCTTCTCTGACGCCGACTTCGGTTTTGTCGGCATTGTCCTCGGTAACCTTGCGCGTTACCTCTCCCCGCTGGCGATTACTGGCGTCGTCGTGGCGCTGTTCGCTGCGCTAGTTGTCTGGAACCTGATGGCAAAAGGGAAACCTGCCGGCAATGGCACTGAAGAAAATACCGGAGCGAAACCATGAGCAATATTGATGAAGTGAAGCAGTTTGCGCGGGACATTCGCGTAGCAACGTTGAAGTCGCTGACCCATTTAGGCTTCGGTCATTACGGTGGCAGCATGTCGGTGGTGGAAACGTTGGCGGTGCTGTATGGCGAAGTGATGCGTATCGATCCCGCCGATCCTGACTGGCCAGAGCGCGACTACTTTGTGCTGTCAAAAGGCCATGCTGGCCCGGCGCTTTACAGCACGCTGGCGCTGAAAGGCTACTTTCCGCAAGAGGAGCTGCAGACGCTCAATGTCAACGGTACGCGCTTGCCGAGCCATCCGGATCGCCTGAAAACGCGCGGCGTGGATGCGACCACCGGTTCACTGGGCCAGGGCATTTCCATTGCGGGCGGCATCGCGCTGGGGCACAAGCTGGCAGGCAGGGCGAACCGGGTGTTTTGCATTGTCGGCGATGGGGAACTGAACGAGGGGCAGTGCTGGGAAGCGTTCCAGTTTATCGCCCATCATCGGTTGAATAACCTGACGGTGTTTGTCGACTGGAACAAGCAGCAACTGGATGGCGAGCTGGATGAGATCATCTGCGCGTTCGATTTGGAAGGGAAATTCCGCGCCTTCGGTTTTGATGTCTGCACCGTGAAAGGCGATGACATTGCCGGGTTGCTGGCGGCAGTAAAACCCGTTCCCGCGGCGGATGCGCGACCGAGGTTGGTTATTCTCGACAGCATCAAAGGGCAGGGGGTGCCGTATCTCGAAAATCTGGGTAATTCACACCATCTGCGTCTGACCGATGAGATGAAACAGGCACTTAACGAGACAATCGAAAAACTGGAGGCCACGCATGATTAAGGTTGCCGCTGTGGGTGAAAAAGACAGTATCGAGATGCGTAAAGTCTACGCCGGGTTTATCAGCGCGCAGATTGAAGCGGGCAGTGAAATCATCGCGCTGGAAGCGGATTTGATGAGTTCGATGGCGATGGATGGCGTCCACAAAAAATACCCGCAGCAAGTGATCAACTGCGGAATCATGGAGGCGAATGTCATCGGCACGGCGGCGGGACTCGCGCTGACCGGTCGCAAGCCGTTTGTGCACACCTTCACCGCGTTCGCCAGCCGCCGCTGCTTTGACCAGCTCTTTATGTCGCTCGATTACCAACGTAATAACGTCAAAGTGATTGCCTCCGATGCGGGCGTGACGGCCTGCCACAATGGCGGCACGCATATGTCGTTTGAAGATATGGGGATTGTGCGCGGGTTGGCGCATTCGGTGGTGCTGGAAGTCACCGATGCGGTAATGTTCGGAGACATTCTCAATCAACTGGCGGAACTTGAGGGTTTTTACTGGGTGCGCACCATTCGTAAACAAGCGCCAACGGTGTATCAGCCGGGTTCCCGCTTTACTATCGGCAAAGGCAATGTGCTGCGCGAGGGCGGCGATATTACCTTAATCGCCAATGGCATTATGGTGGCGGAAGCGCTGGCTGCCGCGCAACAGTTGGAACGCGAAGGGGTCAGCGCGGCGGTGATTGATATGTTTACCCTGAAGCCTATCGATCGCATGTTGGTGAAAAATTACGCCGAGAAAACCGGGCGTATTGTGACCTGCGAGAACCACAGCATTCATAACGGGCTGGGATCGGCGGTCGCTGAAGTGCTGGTGGAAACGTGTCCGGTGCCGATGCGGCGAGTTGGCGTAAAAGAGCGTTACGGCCAGGTGGGAACGCAGGATTTTCTGCAAAAAGAGTATGGCCTGACGGCGCACGATATTGTCTCTGCGGCGCGCGAACTGCTGTAAATAGAAAAGGCGACCCGAAGGTCGCCTTTTCTTGCCGGATGGCGGCTATGCCTTATCCAACCTACAAAACCGTCGATGTGTTATTGGACATCTCGGCCCATAAACCGTAGGCCCGGTAAGCGCGAGCGCCACCGGGCTATTGGCTTACTTCTGCTGAGACGCCTGAATCGCGGTCAAGGCGATGGTGTAGACGATATCGTCAACCAGCGCGCCACGGGACAGGTCGTTGACCGGCTTGCGCATACCTTGCAGCATCGGCCCGATGGAGATCAGGTCGGCAGAACGCTGTACCGCTTTGTAGGTGGTGTTACCGGTGTTCAGATCCGGGAAGATGAACACGGTAGCGCGACCTGCAACCGGCGAGTTCGGCGCTTTGGATTTCGCAACGTCAGCCATTACTGCGGCGTCGTACTGCAACGGACCGTCGATCACCAGGTCAGGACGTTTTTCCTGCGCCAGGCGAGTCGCTTCGCGTACTTTCTCTACATCGCTACCCGCGCCGGAGTTACCGGTGGAGTAGGAGAGCATGGCAACGCGCGGCTCGATACCGAAAGCGATAGCGGAATCAGCAGACTGAATCGCGATTTCGGCCAGTTGCTCAGCGGTCGGATCCGGGTTGATTGCGCAGTCACCGTAAACATAAACCTGTTCCGGCAGCAGCATAAAGAACACGGAAGAAACCAGTGAACTGCCCGGCGCAGTTTTGATCAGCTGCAGCGGCGGACGAATGGTGTTCGCTGTGGTGTGCACCGCACCGGAAACCAGACCGTCAACTTCATCTTGCTCCAGCATCAGCGTGCCGAGAACCACGTTGTCTTCCAGCTGTTCGCGGGCGACGGCTTCGGTCATGCCTTTGCTCTTACGCAGCTCAACCAGTCGAGCAACATAGCTTTCACGTACCACGTCCGGATCGACGATTTCGATACCGGTGCCCAGCTCAACGCCTTGTGCTGCGGCGACGCGATTGATCTCATCCGGGTTACCCAGCAGGATACAGGTCGCGATACCACGTTCCGCACAGATAGCGGCCGCTTTCACGGTGCGCGGTTCGTCGCCTTCCGGCAGAACCACACGTTTACCCGCTTTACGCGCCAGCTCGGTCAACTGATAACGGAAGGCTGGCGGAGAGAGACGACGGCTGCGTTCAGACGTAGCGGTCAGGGAGTCAATCCACTGCGCATTGATGTAGCTGGCAACGTATTCCTGAACGTTTTCGATACGCTCGTTATCGTCAACCGGCACTTCCAGGTTGAAGCTTTGCAGGCTCAGCGAGGTCTGCCAGGTGTTGGTGTTCACCATAAATACCGGCAGGCCGGTGGCGAAAGCACGTTCACACAGTTTGCGAACGCTGGCGTCCATTTCGTAGCCGCCGGTCAGCAGCAACGCGCCGATTTCCACGCCGTTCATCGCCGCCAGGCACGCTGCAACCAGCACGTCCGGACGATCGGCGGAAGTCACCAGCAGAGAACCCGGGCGGAAGTGTTCCAGCATATGCGGAATGCTACGCGCGCAGAAGGTAACGGATTTCACGCGGCGAGTTTTGATGTCGCCTTCGTTAACAATGGTCGCGTTCAGGTGGTGCGCCATATCGATAGCGCGCGTGGCGATCAGATCGAAGCTCCACGGCACCGCGCCCAGCACCGGCAGCGAGCTGGTGTCTTGCAGTTTGGCCGGATCGATATGCACAACTTTCGCTTTGGAAGAGTCATCAAAGATCTCGGACAGGTCAGGGCGAGTACGACCTTGCTCATCAACCGGGGCGTTCAGTTTGTTAACGATAACACCGGTGATATTGGTGTTTTTCACGCCGCCAAAGCTGTTGCGCGTCAGTTCGATACGCTCTTTCAGCTGTTCTTGCGTATCGGTGCCCTGAGACATGACGAACACGATTTCAGCGTTCAGCGTTTTCGCGATTTCAAAGTTCAGAGACTGGGCGAACTGGTGTTTGCGGGTCGGGACCAGGCCTTCAACCAGCACCACTTCAGCATCTTTGCTGCTTTCGTGGTAACGGGCGATGATCTCTTCCATCAGCACGTCTTTCTGGTTGCTGGAGAGCAGCGATTCAACGTGGCTCATTTTCAGCGGTTCAGCCGCTGGCAGACCAGAGTTGGCACGCACAATAGTGGTGGTTTGGTCCGGAGCATCGCCGCCAGCGCGCGGCTGGGCGATCGGTTTAAAGACGCTCAGACGAACGCCTTTGCGTTCCATAGCGCGGATAACACCAAGGCTGACGCTGGTCAGGCCGACGCTGGTTCCGGTAGGGATCAGCATAATAATACGGGACACGGTTAATCCTCTTTCGTTACCGTCAAGGCAGACGGGTTACAAAACAGCACCGCCAGCGTTGGCTGGCGGTGTGGGTTATCAGGCAGTCAGGCGGCTTGCGTCTTGCGCAATGACCAGCTCTTCGTTTGTCGGGATAACGACAGCCGGGCGGGTGCCTTCTTTGTTGATAAAGCCGGCGTTGCCGAAACGAGCCGCCAGGTTACGTTCGTGGTCAACTTCAAAGCCCAGAACGCCTAGTTTGCCCAGAGACAGTTCACGCACCATCGCCGCGTTTTCACCGATACCACCGGTGAAGACGACCGCGTCCAGTCGACCCTCCATCAGCGCAGTGTAAGAACCGATGTATTTCGCCAGGCGGTGGCAGTAAACGTCCATCGCGCGTTTCGCATCTTCTTTATCTTTGTAGTTGTCTTCTACATAACGGCAGTCGCTGGTGACTTCGGTCAGACCCAGCAGGCCAGACTCTTTGGTCAGCATTTTGTTGATCGCTTCAACGCTCATGCCCAGCGTGTCATGCAGGTGGAAAATGATTGCCGGGTCGATATCACCAGAACGGGTACCCATGACCAGGCCTTCCAGCGGGGTCAGACCCATGGAAGTATCAACACATTTACCGTTGCGAATAGCGGAAACAGAACCACCGTTGCCCAGGTGGCAAGTGATGATGTTCAGTTCTTCAACTGGTTTGTTCAGCACTTTTGCCGCTTCTTGAGTCACGTAGAAGTGGCTGGTACCGTGCGCGCCATAGCGACGAACGCCGTGCTCTTTATACAGTTTGTACGGCAGCGCATACAGGTAGGATTCTTCCGGCATGGTGGTGTGGAACGCGGTGTCGAAAACGGCAACGTTCTTGTCTTTCAGGTTCGGGAAGGATTTCAGCGCTTCGGCGATACCGATCAGGTGAGCCGGGTTGTGCAGCGGTGCGAAAGAAGCCGCATCTTTGATGCCCTGGATAACAGATTCGTCGATAACCACAGAGCTGGTGTATTTTTCGCCACCGTGTACGATGCGGTGACCGATCGCGGTCAGCTGTGCTGACAGTTCTGGTTTTTGTGCCAAAATAGTGTTAACGATAAAGTTCAGCGCTTCACTGTGAGCGGCACCTGCACCTAAAGCCGCTTCTTGTTTACCGCCATCAATTTTCCACTTGATGCGTGCTTCGGGAAGATGGAAACATTCGGCTAAACCAGAAAGGTACTCGTCACCATTAACAGCATCGATGATTGCGAATTTCAGTGAGGAGCTACCGCAGTTCAGAACCAGTACTAACTTACTCGACATGGAAGTACCTATTTATGATACGTGGCTAAAAAAGGTCAGTGAGTCGCACAGCGTAGCGCAGGTTGACGCTGACATTTATGATTAACATCATGCCGTGAATACTTTCTGACATGATGGAAGAATACATAAGATTTTAAGCTATTTTGCGCAAATTTCAGACAGTGGCATAATGAGCTTGATATTTGACGACTTTATCTTATTCGTCTAACGAGCCTTGTGAGGCTGCGACAGGATACCCGATACTCGTCAGGATTGACAAAAAATTTTAACGTTGTCATCCACAGTTGTTGTTTTGCACAATTTTTTTAATTTTTATATGTGAAGTTGAGGTAAAGCCATGTCCAACTCTGAAAATCGATCCGTTAATTTTTTCAGTTTGTTTCGTCGGGGTCAGCATTATGCAAAGACTTGGCCCATGGAAAAACGCCTCGCTCCGATGTTTGTTGAAAATCGTGCGATCCGCACGACGCGCTACGCCATTCGCTTTATGCCGCCGCTGGCGGTGTTCACCCTTTGCTGGCAAATCGCCCTTGGCGGCCAACTTGGCCCAGCCGTTGCGACCGCGTTATTTGCCCTTAGCCTGCCGATGCAAGGGTTATGGTGGTTAGGAAAACGTTCCGTGACGCCGTTACCGCCGTCGATTTTGCATTGGTTTTATGAAGTGCGTGGAAAGTTACAAGAAGCAGGGCAGGCGCTGGCGCCCGTTGAAGGGAAACCGGATTACCAGGCGTTGGCTGACACGCTTAAGCGTGCTTTCAAACAATTGGATAAAACCTTTCTTGATGATCTGTGATGACGACGCGCGCGTTATATAAGAAGAAGGCATCTCAAGATGCTTTCTTTTTTTGTTTGATGCGCGCAACACCCCCGGCAAATCAAGAAAGCCCTCGTTTTCAGCATGTAAACTCTCTACATCTTTTCTTAATACGCCGATGTGCCACAGGAGTCGAAAGATGGAAATGACCAATGCCCAACGTCTGATCTTATCCAATCAATATAAAATGATGACCATGATGGATCCGGCGAACGCGGAACGTTATCGTCGTTTGCAAACCATTATTGAGCGTGGATACGGTTTGCAAATGCGTGAGCTGGATCGTGAATTTGGCGAGCTGAAAGAAGAAACCTGTCGCATCGTTATCGACATTATGGAGATGTACCACGCGCTGCATGTCTCCTGGACCAACCTGAAAGATAACAGCACCATTGATGAGCGTCGCGTCACGTTCCTCGGTTTTGACGCCGCCACCGAAGCGCGATATCTCGGCTATGTCCGTTTCATGGTCAATATCGAAGGCCGCTATACCCATTTCGACGCCGGCACGCATGGTTTCAACGCACAAACGCCCATGTGGGAAAAATATCAACGCATGCTGAGCGCCTGGCACGCGTGCCCGCGTCAGTATCACCTGAGCAGCAACGAAATTAATCAAATTATCAACGCCTGAGGAGGTGGATGTGCAGTGCAAAGGATTTCTGTTTGATCTGGATGGAACCCTGGTGAATTCGCTGCCGGCCGTTGAACGGGCATGGTGTAACTGGGCTGACAAATTCGGTATCGCGCATGATGAAGTGCTGAATTTTATCCACGGCAAACAGGCCATTACCTCGCTGCGCCACTTTATGGCGGGGGCGTCGGAAGAGGCGATTGCGGCTGAATTTACCCATCTGGAAGCGATTGAAGCGCAGGACACCCACGGTATTACCCCATTGCCTGGCGCGATTGAACTTCTTCATCATCTTGATGAATCCGGGATTCCGTGGGCGATTGTTACGTCCGGTTCTGTGCCTGTTGCCCATGCGCGCCATCGCGCAACGGGTTTGCCAACACCGAAGGTGTTTATTACCGCCGAACAGGTGAAGCATGGGAAACCCGAACCGGACGCCTACCTGCTCGGTGCGGAGCGTTTGGGGCTGGCACCGCAAGATTGCGTGGTTGTGGAAGATGCCCCAGCCGGTGTGCTTTCCGGCCTGGCTGCCGGCTGCCATGTGATCGCAGTAAATGTTCCGGCTGACGCGCCCCGGCTCGATGAGGTGGACTTTTCGCTACAAAGCCTTGCCGCGCTCAATGTCACAAAACAGCCCAACGGCACAGTGCTGGTCAACCTGAAGGCCTGATTAATGATTTAACCCCACATCTGTGGGGTTTTTTTATGGCACTCTTTTACCACTTTCAATTAACAAGGACGCGTTGTGAACGGTGAACTGATCTGGGTTCTGTGTCTGCTGGCGATTGCCGTTGTGCTTTTCGCGACGGGCAAAGTGCGTATGGATGCAGTGGCGCTGTTTGTGATTGTCGCCTTTGTGCTAAGCGGCACGCTGACATTGCCCGAGGCCTTTTCCGGTTTTAGCGATCCGAACGTTATCTTGATTGCCGCGCTGTTTATCATTGGTGATGGGTTAGTGCGCACCGGGGTGGCAACCAACATGGGCACCTGGCTGGTGAAAATGGCGGGCAGCAGCGAAATCAAAATGTTGGCGCTGCTGATGGTCACCGTGGCGGGGCTCGGCGCATTCATGAGTTCCACCGGCGTGGTGGCGATCTTTATTCCGGTTGTGTTGAGTGTGTCAATGCGTATGCAAATCTCGCCGTCACGCTTGATGATGCCGCTCAGTTTTGCCGGGCTTATCAGCGGCATGATGACGCTGGTGGCGACGCCGCCGAACCTGGTGGTCAACAGCGAACTGTTGCGTGAAGGGCTGCGAGGTTTTGGTTTTTTCAGCGTGACGCCGCTGGGGTTGGTGATTTTACTGCTCGGCATCCTTTATATGCTGCTGATGCGTTTCATGCTGAAAGGCGAAGGAGATGAAGCGCAGCGCGACGGTTGGAAGCGCCGTTCTTTTCGCGATCTGATCAAAGAGTATCACCTGGCAGGACGCGCGCGTCGGTTAGCGATTCGCCCCGGTTCGCCAATGATCGGTCAGCGCCTCGATGACCTGCAACTGCGTGAGCGTTACGGTGCAAACATTATCGGTGTTGAACGTTGGCGACGCTTTCGCCGCGTCATTGTTAATGTCAACGGGGTGTCGGAATTCCGCGCCCGTGATGTGCTGCTGATTGATATGTCAGCCGCCGACGTCGATTTACGCGAGTTTTGCGCCGAACAGTTGCTCGAACCCATGATCCTGCGCGGTGAATATTTCTCGGATCAGGCGCTGGATGTCGGCATGGCGGAAGTGTCGCTGATCCCGGATTCGGAATTAATCGGCAAGACCGTGCGAGAGATGGGCTTTCGTACCCGTTTTGGTTTGAATGTCGTCGGCTTGAAGCGCAATGGCGAAGCGCTGAAAGGCGCGGTGGCCGATGAAACACTGCAATTGGGTGATATCTTTTTGGTGGTCGGCAACTGGAAATTAATTAGCCAGCTCGCTTCGCATGGCCGCGACTTTGTAGTGTTGAATCTGCCGGTTGAAGAGAGCGCTGCTTCTCCCGCACATAGCCAGGCGCCGCATGCCATTTTCTGCCTGATGCTGATGGTTGCGCTGATGCTGACGGACGAAATTCCCAATCCGGTTGCGGCCATTATTGCCTGCATGCTGATGGGAAAATTCCGCTGCATCGATGCCGAAAGCGCCTACAAAGCGATTCACTGGCCGAGCATTATTTTGATCGTCGGCATGATGCCGTTCGCACTGGCGTTGCAAAAAACCGGCGGTGTGGATCTGGTGGTGAAAGGGCTGATGGAGTTGGGTGGCGGCTACGGCCCGCATTTGATGCTGGTGTGCTTGTTTGTGATGTGCGCCACCATCGGGCTTTTCATTTCCAATACCGCGACGGCGGTATTAATGGCGCCGATTGCGCTGGCGGCGGCGAAATCAATGGGCGTTTCGCCTTATCCGTTCGCCATGATGGTGGCGATGGCAGCTTCAGCCGCCTTTATGACGCCGGTTTCGTCCCCGGTAAACACGCTGGTGTTAGGCCCAGGGAATTACCAGTTCAGCGACTTTATCAAAATCGGCGTGCCGTTTACGCTGCTGGTGATGGTTGTCTGCGCGGTGCTGATCCCGGTGTTGTTTCCGTTTTAAGTTAACGCCGGGCGGAGCGGCCCGGCATGCGGAAAACAATATGGTTACAACGGCGAATCCTGGCTGATTTCATCCAACGATAACTGGAAACTCGGCACAAAGACCTGCATGAAATAATCCATCTCCGGGCTGCGACGCGCGTCGAGTGTTTTTTCCAGGCGTGATTTGGCAAGCAGAAATTCGTTGTTGCCCGCGGAAAGCTCTTCCAGGCATTTCAAATATGCGCACAGCGCATCTGCCTGTTTGACAATCGATTTCTCTTCGTCGCTGTAGTGATGCTCATCGATCAACGGCGCAAAAATATCCCTCAGTTCTTCCGGTACCATATCGACCAGCTTTTGTTGGGCGATTTTCTCAATGGCCTTATATTCCTGCGCAATCTGCGAGTTGAAATATTTCACTGGCGTCGGTAAATCCCCGGTTAATACTTCCGATGCATCGTGGTACATCGCCAGCAGCGCAATGCGTTCCGCATTGACCTGGCCCGCGAACTTGCGGTTTTTGATTGCCGCCAGTGCATGGGCGACCATCGCTACTTGCAGGCTGTGTTCGGACACATTTTCGGTGCGCACATTGCGCATCAACGGCCAGCGATTGATGAGTTTAAGGCGGGAAAGATGGGCGAAGAAATGACTCTGACTCATAGTTAACCTTGTCTGTGACGGCGACCTGAGCCATTTTGCGCAGAGAGTGGGGGAAGATGCAAATCCTCCCCCGACAGCGATTACTGGTGATAACCGGAAAGGAAACGACCAAAACGGGTAATGGCCATTTCCAGATCGTCTTCGCGCGGCAGCGTCACAATGCGCACGTGATCCGGCCACGGCCAGTTAAACGCAGACCCCTGAACCAGCAGCACTTTTTCCTGTAACAGGAAATCGAGCACCATTTTCTGATCGTCAAAAATATTGAAACGCTTGGCGTCGATCTTCGGGAACATATACAACGCGCCGCTTGGCTTCACGCAGGAAACGCCCGGAATATCATTGATCAGTTCCCACGCGCGATTGCGCTGCTCGTACAGGCGACCGCCCGGCACGATAAATTCGCTGATGCTCTGGTAACCACCCAGTGCGGTTTGAATGGCGTGCTGCGCTGGAACGTTCGCGCAAAGGCGCATCGACGCCAGCATTTCCAGCCCTTCGATATAGCCTTTGGCGTGCTTTTTCGGCCCGCTCAGCACCATCCAACCCTGGCGGAAACCGGCGACACGGTAGGTTTTTGACAGACCATTAAAGGTAATGGTGAAAAGATCCGGTGCCAGCGCGGCAATAGAGTGATGTTGCGCCTCGTCGTAGAGGATCTTGTCGTAGATCTCATCGGCGAAAATAATCAGGTTGTGCTGACGTGCAAGCTCAACAATCTCCAGCAGCAGCTCTTTCGAGTAAACCGCGCCGGTCGGGTTGTTGGGGTTGATAATCACGATGCCGCGCGTGCGCGGGGTGATTTTGGCGCGGATATCGTCGAGATCCGGGAACCAGCCTGCCGATTCATCGCACAGATAATGCACAGCTTTACCGCCGGAGAGCGACACTGCCGCAGTCCACAGCGGGTAATCTGGCGCGGGTACCAGCATTTCATCGCCACTATTCAGCAATGCCTGCATGGATTGCACGATCAATTCCGAAACGCCGTTGCCAATGTAAATATCTTCAACGGTCACTTCGCGCATACCACGTGCCTGGTAGTGCTGCATGATAGCTTTGCGGGCGGAGTAAAGCCCTTTGGAATCGCAATAGCCTTGCGCGCCGGGGAGGTTACGAATCACATCGACGAGGATTTCATCCGGTGCTTCGAAGCCGAATGGGGCAGGGTTGCCGATGTTGAGTTTGAGAACTTTGTTGCCTTCTTCTTCCAGACGCTTTGCTTCTTTAAGAACCGGGCCGCGGATGTCGTAACAGACGTTATCTAATTTGCTGGATTTTTCGATGGAGGACATTAACCTTTGACCTTTTAGCTAGAATAGCCACTGCCTGCCGTGGAAGTGAGCACGGAACAATGTACTCCCACGCCCGCCGGTTTTGAAGGGTTAACAGGAGAAGATTTTGCTTAACTCTTGCGCTTCTTTAACGTTATTTTAACTATTTATCCTGTCTTTTGTTTCTTTCTTACGCTGCATTTTCGTTTATTTACAGTATTTAAAACCAATAAAAGATTCATTGTTGTAATTTTTCGCCGAAAAAGCCCGCTTGTTTAGTGCGTGTTTTTGCGAATATTGAGAGTGATTAAGATGTTTCTTCTGCAAAATCTGAATGATGGCATAAAGTAATCAATATAGGCGGTTGAACAACAATGCTTATGCTGTAAACACAATGTTAAGCTTTATTAATAGTTAGATTTTTTGTCTATTAATCGCTATTTAATATTGAGAATGTAAACGATGACCATCTCTAATATTAATAAGATTTGACTTTGCCAGTTGGCATTTTTTTAGCTTAAGATAATTCGTAATAGCACTTATAAATATAAAGGTTTTAGGTTAAACTCAGACGGCCAGAAATGGCCTGATTATGAAAAACACACATCTTTCATAAGGGCTATTTCCTATTTTTAGTTGATTGTTATTACTAGGTTTTACTCCCGATCCGTCATATGGATTCTGTCTATATGGCACTGTGCTATGTATAGCCAATGTTTGTTGCGTAAACATGTATTTTTTCTTTAAAGGATGACACGTTTTGGCATTGTTTATATATCCAGAAGGAAGGGAGTGTGCGAAATAAAGCCATTGAGTTCAGCTTGCATCAGACAGCGAACTATAAACACCAGAACTTACTGTCGGGTTTAACCCGCCAGACACTGCTGGATGCACTTTTTAAAGGGAATTACTTAATCTTACGAGCACAGCATAAACCCGGGTCTCTCCACGCGAGCAGCCCGTAAGTGATAAAATATGATAAATGCAAATCGTCCGATACTGAATCTCGACCTCGATCTGCTGAGAACGTTCGTTGCGGTCGCTGATCTGAACACCTTTGCTGCGGCCGCCGCTGCAGTTTGTCGCACCCAGTCTGCTGTAAGTCAGCAAATGCAGCGACTGGAACAGTTAGTTGGAAAAGAACTTTTTGCCCGTCATGGTCGTAATAAACTGTTGACGGAGCACGGCATTCAATTGCTGGGCTATGCGCGAAAGATCTTACGATTCAATGATGAAGCATGTACGTCGCTAATGTTTAGTAATTTACAGGGCGTATTAACTATCGGTGCTTCTGATGAATCGGCCGATACTATTTTGCCGTTCTTGCTTAATCGTATTAGCTCGGTCTATCCGAAACTTGCACTGGATGTGCGGGTTAAGCGCAACCCATTCTCCGGCGATCGCCAACAGGATCAGGACGTCGATTTGGTGGTAACGACCACGCGTTCACCACAATTCGATTGCCTGACGCTGCGCACTTCACCCACGCACTGGTATTGTTCAGCGGAGTTTGTGCTGCAACAAGGCGAGGCGATCCCGCTGGTCTTGCTGGATGAACCGAGCCCGTTCCGCGATATGGTCATCACCGCACTGAATAACGCAGATATTCCCTGGCGCCTGGCGTACGTCGCCTCCACGCTCTCTGCGGTAAAAGCGGCGGTTAAAGCGGGCTTGGGTGTGACGGCGCGCCCGGTGGAAATGATGAGCCCCGATCTGCGCGTGCTTGGGCGAGCCGACGGCTTACCTTTGTTACCCGATACGGAATATCTGCTTTGCTATAATCCGGACAGCCAGAATGAGCTGGCGCAGGTGATTTTCCAGGCAATGGAGCATTACCAGAACCCCTGGCATTACAACAGCAGTACTCCCGAGGGGGGAGGCGACTCGCTCATCGTGGAAGGGGATTTTAGCTAATATTCCCTTCCAAAACTGGTAACAAGATGTAAGTGTAAAAATGGACCGCTGGCGGCAAAAAAGCAGTTATCGGTTCATTTTTCGCACGAATAATGCACAACTGAATTATCGACATTTGAAATTATTATTTCTTTCAAGATGTTAACCTCCCTCACAGCAAAATCTCCCTTTTTCATCTATAGTCTTTCATGCCTTACGGTCATGTTAAAAATCACGCCTGATTGTTGCTGTTTCATTGTATGAATTAACAAAAGCGTGTCGCAGATCAAGAAAATACTCCCGTAGAGGGGGAGGAATCCAGGCAAAATCCTGTCAAAATGAGAGGGTAATTTTTGTGAATCCTCACAACGGACACGATTCAACACCTGATTCTTCCGCAGGAAAGTTTGAAACCGGTCAATAAAACGGCACTAAATGTTAATGGAATGCTGCCGATGTAAACTAATGTGAGGAAACCTTTGTTAAAGTTGACAAAAGGTTATAGAAAGGAGTAAAAACCCACATCATTTAGCTGATTTCAGCTTTTTGCACAGTAAATGTGTGGTTTTTTATTCCTCCCCGTGAATCGATGTGGCGTCATCTGCCAGCAAGAGCAGAGGTATTAACGCTACCTTTTGAGTTAAGCAATGCGTATGTCAACATCCACTGAAATCATCGCTCATCACTGGGCATTCGCTATCTTTCTTATTGTCGCCATTGGCCTGTGCTGCTTCATGCTTATTGGCGGACGTTTTTTGGGCGGACGCGCGCGCGCAAGGCACAAAAACGTTCCTTTCGAATCAGGTATCGACTCCGTCGGTTCCGCCCGCTTACGTCTATCCGCCAAGTTCTACCTGGTGGCCATGTTCTTCGTTATCTTCGACGTTGAAGCGCTCTATCTGTACGCATGGTCAACCTCCATTCGCGAGAGTGGTTGGGTCGGATTTGTCGAAGCCGCAATTTTTATATTAGTGCTGCTGGCTGGTCTGGTTTATCTGGTGCGTATTGGCGCGCTGGATTGGACACCGGTGCGTTCGCGCCGTGAGCAAATCAACCCAGAGACTAACCGCTACACTGACAGTCAACGCTAACCGCGAGGCAATAAGATGGATTATACGCTCACCCGCATAGATCCTAACGGTGAGAACGACCGTTACCCCCTGCAAAAACAGGAGATCGTAACCGACCCCCTGGAACAAGAAATCAACCGTAGCGTTTACATGGGCAAGCTCGAACATGCCATGCACGATATGGTGAACTGGGGTCGTAAAAACTCAATTTGGCCCTATAACTTTGGCCTTTCGTGCTGCTACGTAGAGATGGTGACATCGTTTACTGCGGTGCACGACGTTGCGCGTTTTGGTGCTGAAGTTCTGCGTGCCTCTCCTCGTCAGGCGGACCTGATGGTGGTCGCGGGCACCTGCTTTACCAAAATGGCACCGGTCATTCAGCGCCTTTACGACCAGATGCTGGAACCTAAATGGGTTATCTCCATGGGGGCCTGCGCAAACTCTGGCGGTATGTACGACATCTATTCCGTTGTGCAGGGCGTCGACAAATTTATCCCGGTGGATGTTTACATCCCTGGCTGCCCGCCGCGCCCTGAAGCGTATATGCAAGCGCTGATGCTGTTGCAGGAATCGATTGGCAAAGAACGCCGTCCGCTCTCGTGGGTGGTTGGCGATCAAGGCGTTTATCGCGCCAATATGCAGTCGGAACGCGACCGCAAACGTGGTGAACGTATTGCTGTCACTAACCTGCGTACGCCGGACGAGATTTAATTTGCGCCTGTGGGCAATGGTAAAAAACTTCGCATTTCAATAATCCAATAACGCGAAGCATTGCCCGACAGTCACCACGGACCCTTTGCAATGGTGAAAAATATGACCGATTTAACTGCGCAAGAAGCCGCATGGCAGACCCGGGATCATCTGGATGATCCGGTCATTGGCGAATTGCGCAACCGTTTTGGGCCGGATGCCTTTACCGTTCAGGCGACCCGCACCGGGGTACCCGTTGTTTGGGTGAAGCGTGAGCAATTACTGGAAGCAGTCGATTTCTTAAAGAAATTGCCAAAACCGTACGTCATGCTGTTCGATCTCCACGGCATGGACGAGCGTCTACGCACACACCGCGCCGGTCTGCCCGCCGCGGATTTTTCCGTTTTCTACCACTTCATTTCCATCGATCGCAACCGCGACATCATGCTGAAAGTGGCGCTGTCTGAAAACGATCTGCATGTGCCGACAATTACCAAACTTTTCCCGAACGCCAACTGGTACGAGCGTGAAACCTGGGAAATGTTTGGCATCACTTTTGATGGTCACCCGCACCTGACGCGCATCATGATGCCGCACACCTGGACGGGCCACCCGCTGCGCAAAGACTACCCGGCGCGCGCCACCGAATTCGATCCGTTTGAGCTGACCAAAGCCAAGCAGGATCTGGAAATGGAAGCGCTGACCTTCAAGCCGGAAGACTGGGGTATGAAACGCGGCACCGACAACGAGGACTTTATGTTCCTCAACCTCGGTCCGAACCACCCATCCGCGCACGGTGCGTTCCGTATTATCCTGCAACTGGACGGCGAAGAGATCGTCGACTGCGTGCCGGATATCGGTTACCACCACCGCGGCGCGGAAAAAATGGGCGAGCGCCAGTCCTGGCACAGCTACATTCCTTACACTGACCGTATCGAGTACCTCGGCGGTTGCGTGAACGAAATGCCATACGTACTGGCCGTGGAAAAACTGGCGGGTATCACCGTGCCGGAGCGCGTGGATGTTATCCGCGTGATGCTCTCCGAACTGTTCCGCATCAACAGCCACTTGCTGTATATCTCCACCTTTATTCAGGACGTCGGCGCGATGACGCCGGTGTTCTTCGCCTTTACCGATCGTCAGAAAATCTACGATCTGGTGGAAGCGATTACCGGTTTCCGTATGCACCCGGCCTGGTTCCGCATTGGCGGCGTGGCGCACGATCTGCCGCGCGGTTGGGATCGTCTGCTGCGTGAGTTCCTCGACTGGATGCCGAAACGTCTGGCTTCCTATGAGAAAGCCGCGCTGCGTAACACCATTTTGAAAGGCCGTTCGCAGGGCGTTGCCGCTTACAACGCGAAAGAAGCGCTGGAGTGGGGCACCACAGGGGCGGGTCTGCGTGCCACCGGTATCGACTTCGACGTGCGCAAAGCGCGCCCGTACTCCGGTTATGAAAACTTCGACTTTGAAGTCCCGGTCGGCGGTGGCGTTAGCGACTGCTACACCCGTGTGATGCTGAAAGTGGAAGAGCTGCGCCAGAGCCTGCGCATCCTTGAGCAGTGCCTCAACAATATGCCGGAAGGCCCGTTCAAAGCGGATCACCCGCTGACGACGCCGCCGCCAAAAGAGCGCACGCTGCAACATATCGAAACCTTGATTACTCACTTCCTGCAAGTGTCGTGGGGCCCGGTGATGCCGGCCAACGAATCCTTCCAGATGATTGAAGCAACCAAGGGTATCAACAGTTACTACCTGACCAGCGACGGCAGCACCATGAGCTACCGCACCCGCGTTCGTACGCCAAGCTTTGCGCACTTGCAGCAAATCCCGGCGGCGATCCGTGGCAGCCTGGTATCAGACTTGATTGTCTATCTGGGTAGTATCGATTTTGTTATGTCAGATGTGGACCGCTAATTATGCACGAGAATCAACAACCACAAACCGAGGCTTTTGAGCTGAGTGCGGCAGAGCGTGAGGCAATTGAGCACGAGAAGCACCACTACGAAGACCCGCGTGCGGCGTCCATTGAAGCGCTGAAGATCGTTCAGAAACAGCGTGGCTGGGTGCCGGACGGCGCAATTTACGCCATCGCTGACGTTCTGGGCATCCCGGCGAGCGACGTCGAAGGCGTGGCGACATTCTACAGCCAGATCTTCCGTCAGCCGGTGGGGCGTCACGTTATTCGCTACTGCGACAGCGTGGTGTGCCATATCACCGGTTATCAGGGTATTCAGTCGGCGATCGAAAGCCATCTGAAAATCAAACCGGGCCAGACCACTTTTGATGGTCGTTTCACGCTGCTGCCGACTTGCTGTCTGGGCAACTGCGATAAAGGCCCGACCATGATGATCGATGAGGATACCCACAGCTCCCTGACGCCGGATACGATCCCTGACTTGCTGGAGCGGTATAAATGAAAAACATTATCCGTACTCCCGAAACGCATCCGCTGACCTGGCGTCTGCGCGATGACAAACAGCCGGTCTGGCTCGACGAATACCAGAGCAAAAACGGCTATGCCGGGGCGCGCAAAGCCCTGACTGGCCTGGCGCCGGACGAAATCGTCAACCAGGTCAAAGACGCCGGGCTGAAAGGCCGTGGCGGCGCGGGCTTCTCCACCGGTTTGAAGTGGAGCCTGATGCCGAAAGACGAATCCATGAATATCCGTTACCTGCTGTGTAACGCTGATGAAATGGAGCCGGGCACCTATAAAGACCGTCTGCTGATGGAGCAACTGCCGCACCTGCTGGTGGAAGGCATGCTGATCTCCGCGTTCGCGCTGAAAGCCTACCGTGGCTACATCTTCCTGCGCGGCGAATACATCGAAGCGGCGGTTAACTTGCGCCGCGCGATTGCCGAAGCCACCGAAGCCGGTTTCCTCGGCAAAAACATTCTCGGTAGCGGCTTCGATTTCGAGCTTATCGTGCACACCGGTGCCGGCCGTTATATCTGTGGTGAAGAAACCGCGCTGATTAACTCGCTGGAAGGCCGCCGCGCTAACCCGCGCTCCAAACCGCCGTTCCCGGCGAGTTCCGGCGCGTGGGGTAAGCCGACCTGTGTGAACAACGTTGAAACCCTGTGTAACGTGCCGGCGATCCTCGCAAACGGCGTGGAGTGGTATCAGAACATTTCGTCCAGCAAAGATGCGGGCACCAAGCTGATGGGTTTCTCCGGTCGCGTGAAAAACCCAGGTCTGTGGGAGCTGCCGTTTGGTACCACCGCGCGTGAAATCCTCGAAGATTACGCAGGTGGCATGCGCGATGGCCTGAAATTCAAAGCCTGGCAGCCGGGCGGGGCGGGAACCGACTTCCTGACCGAAGCGCACCTCGATTTGCCGATGGAGTTCGAAAGCATCGGTAAAGCGGGCAGCCGTCTTGGTACAGCGCTGGCGATGGCCGTCGACCATGAAATTGGCATGGTGCCGCTGGTGCGTAACCTGGAAGAGTTCTTCGCCCGTGAGTCCTGCGGCTGGTGTACGCCATGCCGCGACGGTCTGCCGTGGAGCGTGAAAATCCTGCGTGCGCTGGAGCGCGGCGAAGGCCAGCCTGGAGATATCGAAACACTTGAGCAACTGTGTCGACAACTCGGGCCGGGTAAAACCTTCTGTGCGCATGCGCCAGGCGCGGTCGAACCGTTACAGAGCGCGATTAAATATTTCCGCGAAGAGTTCGAAGCGGGTATCAAACAGCAGTTCAGCAATACCCATGCAATTGGTGGTATTCAGCCTAACTTGCTGAAAGCGCGCTGGTAATCAAAGAATTTTTTAATTTGGAAGCATGCTAATGGCTACTATTCATGTAGACGGCAAAGAATACGAGGTAAATGGAGCAGACAACCTTCTTGAAGCGTGTCTCTCTTTAGGCCTTGATATTCCTTATTTTTGCTGGCATCCGGCGCTCGGGAGCGTCGGTGCGTGCCGCCAGTGTGCGGTGAAGCAATATCAAAACGCGGAAGACACGCGTGGCCGCCTGGTGATGTCCTGTATGACACCGGCATCCGACGGTACTTTTATCTCGATTGATGACGGCGAAGCGAAAGAGTTTCGCGAGAGCGTTGTCGAGTGGTTGATGACCAACCACCCGCACGACTGCCCGGTCTGCGAAGAGGGCGGCAACTGCCACCTGCAAGATATGACGGTCATGACCGGTCATAGCTTCCGTCGCTATCGTTTCACCAAACGTACACACCGCAATCAGGATCTCGGCCCGTTCATCTCGCACGAAATGAACCGCTGTATCGCCTGCTACCGCTGCGTGCGTTACTACAAAGACTATGCGGACGGCACGGATCTTGGTGTGTATGGCGCCCATGACAACGTCTACTTCGGTCGCCCGGAAGATGGCACGCTGGAAAGCGAATTCTCCGGTAACCTGGTAGAAATCTGCCCGACCGGCGTCTTCACCGATAAAACCCACTCCGAGCGTTATAACCGTAAGTGGGACATGCAGTTTGCACCGAGCATCTGCCAGCAGTGCTCACTGGGTTGTAACACCAGCCCTGGCGAACGTTACGGTGAACTGCGTCGTATCGAAAACCGCTACAACGGTACCGTTAACCACTACTTCTTGTGCGACCGTGGCCGTTTCGGCTATGGCTACGTCAACCTGAAAGACCGCCCACGCCAGCCGGTTCAACGCCGTGGCGACGATCTGATCACCCTCAACGCTGAACAAGCGATGCAGGGCGCGGCGGATATTCTGCGTCAGTCGAAGAAAGTGATTGGTATCGGTTCTCCGCGCGCCAGCGTCGAGAGCAACTTCGCGCTGCGTGAACTGGTCGGCGCGGACAACTTCTATACCGGCATCGCCAAAGGTGAGCAGGAACGTCTGGCGCTGGCGCTGAAAGTGCTGCGTGAAGGCGGCGTCCGCACACCGGCACTGCGTGAAATCGAATCTTACGACGCGGTGCTGATCCTCGGCGAAGACATCACCCAGACCGGCGCGCGCGTCTCGCTGGCGGTGCGTCAGGCGGTGAAAGGCAAAGCCCGTGAAATGGCGGCGGCGCAGAAAGTCGCCGACTGGCAAATCGCGGCAATTATGAACATTGGTCAGCGCGCCAAACATCCGCTGTTTGTCACCAACGTCGACAACACCCGTCTGGACGACATCGCGGCGTGGACTTACCGCGCACCGGTTGAAGATCAGGCGCGTTTAGGTTTCGCCATCGCCCATGCGCTGGATGACGCCGCACCGGCGGTTGACGGTCTGAGCAACGACCTGAAAAGCAAAGTGGATGTGATTGTCCAGGCATTAGCCGGGGCGAAAAAACCGCTGATTATTTCCGGCACCAACGCCGGTAGCGCGGATGTTATCCAGGCGGCGGCCAACGTCGCGAAAGCGCTGAAAGGGCGCGGAGCCGATGTCGGCATCACCATGATTGCTCGTTCGGTGAACAGCATGGGCCTCGGCCTTATCGGTGGCGGTAGCCTCGATGACGCGCTGGCTGAACTGGAAAGCGGCAGCGCAGACGCCGTGGTGGTGCTGGAAAACGATCTGCATCGCCACGCGTCTGCCGCGCGCGTTGACGCCGCACTGGCGAAAGCGCCGCTGGTCCTGGTGATTGATCACCAGCGCACCGCCATTATGGATAGCGCCCACCTGGTGCTCTCGGCGGCGAGTTTTGCCGAAAGCGACGGAACGGTTATTAACAACGAAGGCCGCGCGCAGCGCTTCTTCCAGGTTTACGATCCGAGCTATTACGACAGCAAAACCATAATGCTGGAAAGCTGGCGCTGGCTGCACTCGCTGCACAGCACCGTGCAAAACCGCGAAGTGGACTGGACGCAGCTTGACCACGTGATCGACGCGGCGGTTGTCGCGCTGCCGCAACTGGCCGGCATTAAAGACGCCGCGCCGGACGCGAGCTTCCGTATTCGCGGGCAGAAACTGGCGCGTGAACCGCACCGTTACAGCGGACGTACCGCCATGCGCGCCAATATCAGCGTGCACGAACCGCGTCAGCCGCAGGACCAGGACACCATGTTCGCCTTCTCAATGGAAGGGAACAACCAGCCGTCCGCACCGCGTTCGCAAATTCCATTTGCGTGGGCACCGGGCTGGAACTCCCCGCAGGCATGGAACAAATTCCAGGCCGAAGTGGGTGGTCAACTGCGTCATGGCGATCCGGGCGTACGCTTGATTGAAGCGTCGGAAAGCGGGCTGGAGTACTTCACCACCGTGCCGGGCGCGTTCGAAGCGCAGGATGGAAAATGGCGTATCGCGCCTTACTATCACCTGTTCGGCAGCGATGAAATGTCGCAGCGTTCACCGGTGTTCCAGAGCCGTATGCCGCAACCGTACATCAAGCTGAACCCAGCAGACGCCGCGAAGCTTGGCGTGAACGCGGGCGCGCGCATTTCCTTCACTTACGAAGGGCAGACCATCAGCCTGCCGTTGCAGGTATCCGAAGGTCTGGCGGCAGGGCAGGTCGGTTTGCCGATGGGCATGCCGGGTATTGCGCCGGTACTGGCCGGAGCACGTCTTGAAAATCTGCAGGAGGCGCAAGCATGAGCTGGTTAACACCGGATGTTATCGACATTCTGTTAAGCATTCTGAAAGCGGTCGTCATCCTGCTGGTGGTGGTCACCTGCGGCGCGTTCATGAGCTTTGGCGAACGTCGTCTGCTCGGCCTGTTCCAGAACCGTTACGGGCCGAACCGTGTTGGCTGGGGTGGTTCACTCCAGTTGGTCGCGGACATGATCAAGATGTTCTTTAAAGAGGACTGGATCCCGCGTTTCTCGGATCGCGTGATTTTCACCCTCGCGCCGATGATTGCCTTCACCTCGCTGCTGTTAGCGTTCGCCATTGTGCCGGTTAGCCCCTCCTGGGTGGTGGCCGACCTGAATATCGGGATCCTGTTCTTCCTGATGATGGCGGGTCTGGCGGTTTACGCGGTGCTGTTCGCGGGCTGGTCCAGTAACAACAAATACTCCTTACTCGGTGCGATGCGTGCGTCCGCGCAGACCCTGAGCTACGAAGTGTTCCTCGGGCTTTCCCTGATGGGCGTCGTCGCGCAGGCTGGTTCGTTCAATATGACCGACATCGTGAACAACCAGGCAGGTTTGTGGAACGTTATCCCGCAGTTCTTCGGCTTTATTACTTTCGCTATCGCGGGCGTGGCGGTGTGTCACCGTCACCCGTTTGACCAGCCGGAAGCCGAGCAGGAACTGGCGGATGGTTACCACATCGAATATTCCGGTATGAAGTTTGGTCTGTTCTTCGTCGGGGAATATATCGGTATCGTCACCATTTCCGCGCTGATGGTCACCCTGTTCTTCGGTGGCTGGCACGGGCCGCTGTTACCGCCTTTCATTTGGTTCGCGCTGAAAACCGCGTTCTTTATGATGATGTTCATTTTGATCCGCGCCGCTCTGCCGCGTCCTCGCTATGACCAGGTGATGTCCTTCGGCTGGAAAATCTGTCTGCCGTTGACGCTACTCAACTTGCTGGGCACGGCGGCTGTCATTCTCTGGCAGGCGCAATAAGGGGTGATGAAACCATGACTTTAAAAGAATTACTCGTGGGCTTCGGCACCCAGGTCCGTAGTATCTGGATGATTGGCCTGCACGCGTTCGCCAAACGCGAAACGCGGATGTACCCGGAAGAGCCGGTTTACCTGCCGCCGCGCTACCGTGGTCGTATCGTGCTGACGCGCGATCCGGACGGTTCCGAGCGCTGCGTTGCCTGTAACCTGTGCGCGGTAGCCTGTCCTGTCGGGTGTATCTCGCTGCAAAAAGCCGAGACCAAAGATGGCCGCTGGTATCCGGAATTTTTCCGTATCAACTTCTCACGCTGCATCTTCTGCGGCCTGTGCGAAGAGGCCTGCCCGACAACGGCTATTCAGCTCACGCCGGATTTCGAAATGGGCGAATACAAGCGTCAGGATCTGGTGTACGAAAAAGAGGATCTGCTGATCTCCGGTCCGGGCAAATACCCGGAATATAACTTCTACCGGATGGCAGGTATGGCAATCGACGGCAAAGATAAGGGCGAAGCGGAAAACGAAGCCAAGCCTATCGACGTCAAGGGCCTGTTACCGTAAGGAGAGGGGCAATGGAGTTCGCTTTTTATATCTGTGGCCTGGTCGCCATCCTGACGACGGTACGCGTAATAACGCATACCAACCCGGTGCACGCCTTGTTGTATTTAATTATCTCCCTGTTGGCGATTGCCGGGGTCTTCTTCTCGCTCGGCGCCTATTTCGCCGGTGCGCTGGAGATCATCGTCTACGCCGGGGCCATTATGGTGCTGTTCGTGTTCGTGGTGATGATGCTAAACCTCGGCAATTCCGTGGTCGAGCAGGAGCGCAACTGGCTCTCGCCGCAAATCTGGATCGGCCCGGCGCTGCTTTCCGCGGTGCTGCTGGTGGTGATGATTTACGCCATTCTCGGCGTTAACGATCAGGGTATCGACGGTACGGCGATCAGCGCGAAAGCGGTCGGTATCACCTTGTTCGGCCCATACGTGCTGGCGGTGGAACTGGCGTCAATGCTGCTGCTGGCGGGCCTGGTTGTCGCCTTCCATCTGGGACGCGAAGACCGCGCCGGCGAAGTGCTGAGCAACCGCTCGGATGACCGCGCGAAAAGAAAAACGGAGGAGCACGCATGATCCCCTTACAACATGGATTGATCCTCGCTGCGATTTTGTTTGTTTTGGGTTTAACCGGTCTGGTTATCCGCCGTAATTTGCTGTTTATGCTGATTGGGCTGGAAATCATGATTAACGCCGCCGCGTTGGCCTTTGTGGTCGCCGGCAGTTATTGGGGCCAGACCGACGGACAGGTGATGTATATCCTCGCCATTAGCCTCGCGGCTGCGGAAGCGAGCATTGGCCTGGCGTTGCTGCTGCAACTCCATCGTCGCCGCCAGAATCTGAATATCGATTCAGTAAGTGAGATGCGTGGATGAACATGCTCGCCTTAACCATTATTTTGCCGTTTATTGGCTTTGTATTACTGGCCTTCTCGCGCGGACGCTGGTCGGAAAACGTCTCTGCGACCGTGGGCGTTGGCTCCATTGGTCTGGCGGCTGTCGTCACTGCGATGGTTGGCGTTGATTTCTTCAACAATGGTCAGCAACCCTTCACACAACCGCTGTGGACATGGATGGCGGTCGGTGATTTCAACATCGGTTTCAACCTCGTGCTGGACGGCCTGTCGCTGACCATGCTTTCGGTGGTAACCGGTGTGGGTTTCCTGATCCACATGTTCGCCTCCTGGTATATGCGCGGTGAAGAGGGCTACTCCCGCTTCTTCGCCTACACCAACCTGTTTATCGCGAGCATGGTGGTTCTGGTGCTCGGCGATAACCTGCTGCTGATGTACCTCGGTTGGGAAGGCGTGGGCCTGTGCTCTTATCTGCTGATCGGTTTCTACTACACCGATCCGAAGAATGGCGCCGCGGCGATGAAAGCGTTTGTCGTGACCCGCGTGGGTGACGTGTTCCTCGCGTTCGCGCTGTTCATTCTTTACAACGAACTGGGCACGCTGAACTTCCGTGAAATGGTTGAGCTGGCGCCGCAGCACTTCGCCGACGGCAATAACATGCTGATGTGGGCGACGCTGATGCTGCTGGGCGGCGCGGTCGGTAAATCTGCGCAGTTGCCGTTGCAGACCTGGCTGGCGGACGCGATGGCTGGCCCGACGCCGGTTTCCGCGTTGATTCACGCCGCGACAATGGTCACCGCCGGTGTCTACCTGATCGCGCGTACCCATGGCCTGTTCCTGATGACGCCGGAAGTGCTGCATCTGGTGGGCATTGTAGGTGCCGTGACGCTGCTGATGGCCGGTTTCGCCGCGCTGGTGCAAACCGATATCAAACGTGTACTCGCATACTCGACGATGAGCCAGATTGGTTACATGTTCCTGGCGCTCGGCGTGCAGGCGTGGGACGCGGCGATTTTCCACCTGATGACGCACGCGTTCTTTAAAGCGCTGTTGTTCCTGTCGTCCGGTTCGGTGATCCTCGCCTGCCACCACGAACAGAACATCTTCAAAATGGGTGGCCTGCGTAAGTCGATTCCGCTAGTGTACGCCTGCTTCCTGGTCGGTGGCGCGGCGCTGTCTGCCTTGCCAATGATCACCGCGGGCTTCTTCAGTAAGGACGAAATCCTTGCCGGTGCGGTCGCGAACGGCCATGTCAATCTGATGATTGCCGGGCTGGTCGGCGCGTTTATGACGTCGCTATACACCTTCCGTCTGATTTTCATTGTCTTTCACGGCAAAGAGCAAATTCACGCCCATGCAGGGAAGGGGATTACCCATCATCTGCCGCTGATTGTGCTGCTGGTGCTCTCCACCTTTATTGGCGCGATGATTGTGCCGCCGCTGCGAGGCGTCTTGCCGGAAACCACCGAGCTTGCGCACAGCAGCGTGGTGATGCTGGAAGTGGCCTCCGGTGCGGTGGCGATTATCGGTATCCTGCTGGCTGCCTGGCTGTGGCTGGGTAAACGCACGCTGGTTACTTCGATTGCCAATAGCGCGGCGGGCCGTTTCTTCGGCACCTGGTGGTTCAATGCCTGGGGCTTCGACTGGCTCTACGATCGCGTCTTTGTGAAGCCGTATCTCGGTATTGCGTGGCTGCTGAAAAGCGATCCGCTGAATGCGCTGATGAACATTCCGGCGATCCTTTCCCGCTTCGCAGGCAAAGGTCTGCTGTTTAGCGAGAACGGTTATCTGCGCTGGTATGTGGCTTCCATGAGCATCGGTGCCGTTGTGGTGCTGGCGCTGTTGATGGTCTTGCGCTGAGTTTGTTGGCTGGTTGATGTGATGCCGGATGGCGCTGCGCTTATCCGGCCTACGCGACAGCAGGCACCAAAGTGAATTTTTAGAAAATCCGTTGAAAATCAGGTCCGAAAGGACAGGCGTTATCGGCGAAGTCAGAGTGAACACCGCCTGCGCAGAGCAACCGGAGCGTACTAAAGTACGTGAGGATTGCGAGCACAGCCGGGGTTCACTATGACGAGTAAGATAGCCTGAGGCGGACTCAAACAAGGAACAAATATCGCCATGTTATTACCCTGGCTAATACTGATTCCCTTTATCGGTGGCTTCCTTTGCTGGCAAACCGAACGCTTCGGCGTCAAGGTGCCGCGCTGGATCGCGCTGATCACCATGGGACTGACGCTGGCGCTTTCTCTGCAACTTTGGTTGCAGGGTGGCTATTCACTGACGCAGGTCACCGGTTTCCCGCAATGGCAGGAAGAGTTCAAGCTTGACTGGATCCCGCGTTTTGGCATCAGCATCCATCTTGGTATGGATGGCCTGTCGCTGCTGATGGTAACCCTGACCGGTTTCCTCGGCGTGCTGGCGGTGCTCTGCTCCTGGCGTGAAATCGAAAAATATCAGGGCTTCTTCCACCTGAACCTGATGTGGATCCTGGGCGGCGTTATCGGCGTGTTCCTTGCCATCGACATGTTCCTGTTCTTCTTCTTCTGGGAAATGATGCTGGTGCCGATGTACTTCCTGATTGCGCTGTGGGGCCACAAAGCCTCCGACGGGAAGACGCGTATTACCGCGGCCACCAAGTTCTTCATTTACACCCAGGCGAGCGGTCTGGTGATGTTGATTGCCATCCTGGCGCTGGTGCTGGTGCACTACAACGCGACCGGCGTGTGGACTTTCGATTACGCTGACCTGCTGAAAACGCCGATGTCCGACAACGTCGAATATCTGCTGATGCTCGGTTTCTTCATCGCCTTCGCGGTGAAAATGCCGGTGGTTCCGCTGCATGGCTGGCTGCCGGATGCGCACTCGCAGGCACCGACCGCCGGTTCTGTTGACCTCGCGGGGATCTTGCTGAAAACCGCAGCCTACGGTCTGCTGCGTTTCTCTCTGCCGCTGTTCCCGAACGCGTCGGCGGAATTTGCGCCCATCGCGATGTGGCTTGGCGTCATCGGTATTTTCTACGGCGCGTGGATGGCCTTTAACCAGACCGATATCAAACGTCTGATCGCCTACACCTCTGTTTCGCACATGGGCTTCGTGCTGATTGCTATCTACACCGGCAGCCAACTGGCGTACCAGGGCGCGGTCATCCAGATGATTGCGCACGGTCTTTCTGCGGCCGGTCTGTTCATCCTGTGTGGTCAGCTTTACGAGCGTCTGCATACTCGCGACATGCGCATGATGGGCGGCTTGTGGAGCAAAATTAAGTGGTTGCCTGCGCTGTCGATGTTCTTCGCGGTGGCCACGCTCGGCATGCCGGGTACCGGTAACTTCGTCGGTGAATTCATGATCCTGTTCGGCAGCTACCAAGTTGTGCCGGCCATTACCGTGATTTCTACCTTCGGTCTGGTCTTCGCCTCGGTTTACTCGCTGGCGATGCTGCACCGGGCTTACTTCGGTAAAGCGAAAAGCGAACTCGCTAACCAGACGCTGCCGGGACTGTCACTGCGCGAGCTGTTTATGATCCTGGTGCTGGTTGTGCTTTTGGTACTGCTTGGCTTCTATCCGCAGCCGATTCTGGATACATCGCACTCTGCGATGGGCAATATCCAGCAGTGGTTTGTTAATTCTGTTACTACTACAAGGCCGTAAATCGCCATGACAATAACTCCACAACACCTGATTGCGCTGCTGCCGCTGCTGATCGTCGGATTGACGGTGGTGGTTGTGATGCTCTCCATTGCGTGGCGACGCAACCATTTTTTCAATGCCACGCTGTCGGTCATTGGTCTTAACGTCGCGCTGCTCTCTTTGTGGTTCGTCGGCCAGGCTGGCGCAATGGATGTCACGCCGTTGATGCGTGTCGACGGTTACGCCATGCTTTACACCGGGCTGGTGCTGCTGGCGAGCCTCGCCACTTGTACCTTTGCCTACCCGTGGCTTGAGGGCTATACCGATAACAAAGAAGAGTTCTATCTGCTGGTATTGATTGCCGCGCTGGGTGGAATTCTGCTGGCGAACGCCAACCATATGGCGGCGCTGTTCCTCGGTATTGAACTGATTTCGCTGCCGTTATTCGGGCTGGTGGGCTACGCCTTCCGCCAGAAAAACTCGTTAGAAGCCAGTATCAAATACACCATTCTTTCCGCGGCGGCCTCGTCATTCCTGCTGTTCGGTATCGCGCTGGTGTACGCCCAAACCGGGAACCTGTCGTTTGCCGCCATCGGTAAGAGCCTTGGTGAAGGCATGCTGCACGAACCGTTGCTGTTGGCGGGCTTGGGTATGATGATTGTTGGCCTCGGCTTTAAACTCTCTCTGGTGCCGTTCCACTTATGGACACCGGATGTTTACCAGGGCGCGCCTGCGCCGGTCTCCACATTCCTGGCGACCGCCAGCAAAATCGCCATCTTTGGTGTGCTGATGCGTCTGTTCCTCTACGCGCCAGTAGGGGAAAGTGAAGCCGTGCGTGTGGTGCTGGGTATTATCGCCTTCGCCTCGATCCTGTTCGGTAACCTGATGGCGCTGAGCCAGACCAACATCAAACGTCTGCTCGGTTTCTCCTCTATCGCGCATCTGGGTTATCTGCTGGTGGCGCTGATTGCGCTGCAAAGCGGCCAAATGTCGATGGAAAGCGTCGGGGTTTATCTGGCCGGTTACCTGTTCAGCAGCCTCGGCGCGTTCGGTGTCGTGAGCCTGATGTCCAGCCCGTATCGCGGCCCGGACGCCGAGTCGCTCTACTCCTACCGTGGCCTGTTCTGGCATCGCCCGATTCTGTCGGCGGTGATGACCGTGATGATGCTGTCGCTGGCGGGTATCCCGATGACGTTAGGCTTTATCGGTAAGTTCTACATTCTGGCTGTCGGTGTGCAGGCGCACCTGTGGTGGCTGACCGCCGCCGTGGTGCTCGGTTCGGCAATCGGTTTGTATTACTACCTGCGTGTGGCGGTGAGCCTCTATCTGAACGCGCCGCAACAGTTGAACCGCGATGCGCCGTCCAACTGGGCTTACAGCGCAGGCGGGATCGTGGTGCTGATCTCCGCATTGCTGGTGCTGCTGCTCGGTATCTACCCGCAGCCGCTGATCAGCATTGTGCAACTGGCGATGCCGATGATGTAAATGCGCATAGTGCACAAATAAAAACCGCCGGGCGACAAACCCGGCGGTTTTTTTTGTGGCGGCAATTTAAGTTCGCGTATTGGTTTTGTAGGTCGGATAAGGCGAAGCCGCCATCCGACGGCTTTGCTGCGTATACATAGCCCCATAGCTTCTATAGGGCTATAGCAGAATTACTTCGCCAGCAGCGGAGTTGACGTCATCTGGTGGTGGCTAATCAGCGGGCCGCGCACATTATTGGCTGCGCGATCCAGCACTTCCTGAATCACGGCGGAAAGTTCGTTGATCTCGAACTTCGCAACATAGCCGTCGGCCTGCACTTTACGCACGTGATCTTCGTTGGCGCTACCGGAGAGCGATGAGTGGATCACCACCGGAATATTTTTCAGGCGCGGATCGGTTTTGATCAAACGCGTTAAGGTGAAGCCGTCCATTTCCGGCATTTCGAGGTCGGTCAGCACCATCGAAATCTTATCGCTGACCGGCACGCCTTCTTTTTCAGCCTGTTGGGTGAGAAGCTGGATTTTCTCCCACGCATCTTTGCCGGTGATGTGCATTGCGTTGGGGATTTCCATTGCGTTGAGGCCTTTTTCCAGCATGGCGCGCGCCACTTTGGAGTCTTCTGCCACAATCGCCACGGAACCCGGCTTCAGATTGAATTTCTTGTCCGGCACATGCTCGCCGTGAACATCATGATCCGCCGGAACGATGTCATACAGGATCTGCTCTACGTCCAGCACCATCGCCAGGTTGTTGGTGTCCTTGTCGTCATCGAGGCAAGCGATGCTGGTGATATAGCGACCGTTAATCGCTTTCTCCGCCGTGTGCACCTGTTTCCAGTCCAGGCGCGTAATGTTTTCCACGGACTCGACGGCAAACGCCTGAACGCTACGGGCATATTCCGTAATCAGCAAAATGTTAAGGCCGGTAGTCGGTTTACAACCCGCTACGGCGGCCAGGTCAATCACCGGGATCACCTGATCGCGAATGTTGACCATGCCCAGTAATGGCGGCTTCATTCCCGCAGGGCGTGTAAAGGTGGGCATCGGAACGATTTCGCGCAATTTAAAAACGTTAATGCCAAACAGCTCTGATTTAGTGGCTTCTAACGATGTGCCAAGGCGAAACAGCAACAGCTCAAACCGGTTCGACAGAGTAAGATTCGCCCTGTCATCGATGTCTTTCTGGAAATTATCCATCATGCCCTCAAAGAAGAAATGCCTGCGTATAACTTATTATCGGCATGACGGGAAAAAAATAGAGTGCCTAAATTAAAATCAGATACGAACAACGGCAAAATCTTCCGCCAGCCGCGTTTGTGCAAACAACGCACGACACTCTTCCAGCAGTAAAACGCTGCCGCGCGCGTCATAGCGCGAACTGATGTGCGTGATAATCAGCTTGCCCGCACCCGCGTCCACCGCCAGCTGCGCCGCCTGACGCGCCGAACTGTGCCCACGGCTGTTGGCTTTTTCTTCCATTGCGTTTTCAAGCGTGGCTTCGTGCACCATGACGTCAACATTTCGTGCCAGTTCCAGCGACGCCGGACAGGGTGAAGTATCGCCAAAAATTGCCAGCTTTTTGCCGGGTTCAGCGGGCGCGAGATAATCTGCGCCATGAATCACGCGACCGTCCTCGAGCGTGACTGAACCCCCGGCTTTCAGCGTCTGAAATAGCGGGCCGGCAGGCACACCGTCTGCCGCCAGCGCAGCGGCGTTCAGCGCGCCGGGTTTATCGTGTTCTTCGATGCGATAGCCATAACACTCCACCGGATGCGCCAGCGGGAATGCGGTGACTTTGCGCAGCCCGTCATCCACCACCAGGCCTGGCGTGACCTCTTCAATCGTCAGCGGATAATCCGTCCACGAACCGCTCAGGCGCAGCGCGGTTTCCACAAATTCACGAATGCCTTTCGGGCCATAAATATGCAGCGGCTGGACATTGCCCGCCATCGAACGGCTGCACAGCAATCCCGGCAGGCCGAAAAGATGATCGCCATGCAGATGGGTGATAAAAATGTTGTCCAGCTTGCCGGGATGAAATGCGGTGCGCAGCATCTGATGCTGAGTGCCTTCACCACAATCGAACAGCCACAGCCCCGCGCGGGTCGGATGCTGTAAATTCAGCAGTATCGCGGTGACATTACGTGCCCGCGTCGGTACGCCAGCGGAGGTGCCTAAGAAAATCAATTCCACAGTCTTTGCCTGAATGTAAAAGAATCAAGTATAACCATACGATTATGAATTAAGGAGCACACCATGATCCGCTGGCAAGACCTGCACCACGCCGAACTCACCGTCCCTGAGTTGTATGCCCTGTTAAAACTGCGCTGCGAAGTGTTTGTTGTTGAACAGACCTGTCCCTATCTTGATGTCGATGGCGATGATCTGGTCGGCGAGAACCGCCATCTGCTTGGCTGGCAGGATGATCGGCTGGTGGCTTATGCGAGGATTCTGAAAAGTGACGATAATTTCTCCCCCGTCGCGATTGGTCGCGTGATTGTCAGCGCGCAGGTTCGCGGCGAAAAATTAGGTTATCAACTGATGCAACGCGCCGTGGCCTCATGCGAGCAGCACTGGCCGCAGCACGCGCTGTACCTGAGCGCGCAGGCGCATTTGCAAAGGTTTTACGGCCAATTTGGTTTCCTGCCCGTCACCGATGTGTACGACGAAGATGGCATTCCTCACATTGGTATGGCGCGCGAGGTCAGCCAGGCGTAAACGGTAGCTATTGTCTATAGTTAGCGGACAGGTGCATAACATGGAGACAAGAGATGTCATATCAATTCAATTCAAATATTGACGACGACCTGACCCTGCTGAGCGAAACGCTGGAAGAAGTACTCCGCTCCTCAGGCGACCCCGCTGACCAGAAGTATATCGAACTGAAAGCCCGCGCCGAACAGGCGCTGCATGATGTGAAAAACCGCGTCAGCAGTGCATCGGATACCTATTACTACCGTGCGAAACAAGCGGTGTACCGCGCCGACGACTATGTGCATGAAAAACCGTGGCAAGGTATTGGCGCCGGTGCTGCTGTTGGGCTGGTGCTCGGTCTGCTGTTAGCCCGCCGCTAACGTTTCACTGCCCCTCCCTGGAAGGGGGTACTGCTATTACGCTAAGTACCTCGTATACTGTGTGGTTTTTATAACTGTGTGGTTTTTCAGGGAGGGGTTCGCGTGTTTTCCATTTCCTCTGCGCTTGGCTATCTGCATAGCCGCCTGGCTGCTGCGTTTCCCCGAACGCCCGGTTTCTGCTTCTTTGATGCTCCTTTCCCGCTCAATGACACGTTTGATCCCCTGACATGGCTGGCCTGCCAAAACGCATATCCACAGTTTTACTGGCAACAGCGCAGCGGTGCTGAAGAAGCGGCCGCGCTTGGCGCGCTCATTCCTTTCTCCTCTTTGCCACAGGCTCAACAATTTTTACACCTACACCCGGACGATGTGCGGATCTGGGGGCTGAATGCGTTTGATCCTGATTCAGGCGCGCTGTTTTTACCGCGTCTGGAGTGGCGGCGAGAACGCGGGCGCGCCATGCTGCGTTTATACCTCTATAGCGACAGTTCGCTGCATGACGATGCCCAATGCGCAGCGGATTTTCTGGCCACGCTGGTGGGCTCCACACCGTTAGAAAACGTGCAGCAACCGTGCCTTGAGCAGCATCATTTTCCGGAGCGTGAAGGCTGGGAAACGTTGATCAACCAGGCGCTGTTAACGCTCAGTAGCGGCGAACTGGATAAAGTCGTGCTCGCCCGCGCCACCGATTACCACTTCGCCCACGCCGTTCAGGCCGCCTCGCTGATGGCCGCCAGCCGTCGCCTCAACCACCGCTGTTTTCACTTTATGTACGTCTTCGATGCGCAAACCGCTTTTTTAGGCTCGACGCCGGAACGGTTGTGGCGGCGTCGCGGAATGGCTCTGCGTACCGAAGCGCTCGCCGGAACGGTCGCCAATCATGACGATGACGCACAGGCGCAACAGCTTGCGGGCTGGCTGATGAATGACGATAAAAACCAGCGCGAAAATATGTTGGTGGTCGAAGATATCTGCCAGCGCCTGCAACACCAGACCGGGGCGCTGGAAATATTGCCGCCGCAGGTGCTGAGGCTGCGCAAAGTGCAGCATTTACGCCGTTGCATCTGGGGGGATCTGCAAACAGCGGATGATGCCCTGTGTTTACAGTTGCTCCAGCCGACCGCGGCGGTTGCCGGTTTGCCGAGGCGTGAAGCGTGGGCGTTTATCGAACACCATGAGCCGTTTGAACGGGAATGGTACGCCGGTTCGGCGGGGTATCTGTCGCGCGGGCAGAGTGAATTCTGCGTAGCGCTGCGTTCGGCGAAAATCAGCGGCAATACGGTCCGCCTCTATGCCGGGGCGGGGATTGTGCCGGGATCGGACGCGCAACAAGAGTGGCAGGAAATCGAGAATAAAGCGGCGGGGCTGCGATCATTGTTGCTGTAGACGCACGTATAAACGACCTATATCAAAAACACATAGTTCACGAATATTTATACTTAGACGTAATGTTGATACCGGACAAATTCATGTCAATAAGTTCATTTAACCGACGCTGGGCGGCGGTGATCCTCGAAGCCTTAACCCGCCACGGCGTCAGGCATGTCTGCATTGCGCCGGGATCACGTTCCACCCCTTTAACGTTGGCCGCAGCGGAAAACCGCGCGCTGATTCATCACACCCATTTTGATGAGCGCGGGCTGGGTCACCTCGCGCTGGGGTTAGCAAAAGCCAGCAATGAGCCCGTGGCGGTGATTGTGACGTCCGGTACGGCGGTTGCGAATCTCTATCCCGCGCTGATTGAAGCGGGCCTGACCGGTGAAAAACTGGTGCTGCTGACCGCCGATCGCCCGCCAGAACTGATTGATTGCGGCGCTAACCAGGCCATCCGCCAGCCGGGCATGTTCGCCTCGCACCCGGCAGAATCCATTGCGTTACCGCGCCCCTCGCAGGATATCCCGGCGCGCTGGCTGGTTTCCGCCATTGATAACCTGCTCGGCACGTTACACGGCGGGGCGGTGCATATTAACTGCCCGTTCGCCGAACCGCTGTACGGTGAAATGGACGATACCGGCCTCGCCTGGCTGCAGGCATTGGGCGGCTGGTGGCAGGATGATAAACCCTGGCTGCAAGCCTCAACGCGACTCAGCAGCGAGAAACAGCGCGACTGGTTTTTCTGGCGTCAAAAACGCGGCGTCGTGGTGGCGGGGCGCATGAGCGCCGCCGAAGGCCGCCAACTGGCTGAATGGGCGAAAACCCTCGGCTGGCCGCTGATTGGCGATGTGCTTTCGCAAACCGGGCAACCTTTGCCGTGCGCCGATCTCTGGCTGGGCAACAGCCTGGCGATTGAAGAACTGAACCAGGCGCAAATCGTCTTGCAATTTGGCAGTAGCCTGACCGGGAAACGGCTGTTGCAGTGGCAGGCCACTTGCCGGCCTGAAGAGTACTGGCTGATTGATCGTCTTTCGGGACGGCTTGATCCCGCACACCATCGCGGTCGCCGCTTGGTTTCGGATGTTGCCAGTTGGCTGGCGCAACATCCCGCAGAGCCGCGCGCGCCGTGGTGTGAAGTCATTCCTTTCCTTTCCGAACAGGCGTGGGAAAAAGTCTGTGCCCGGCGCGACACCTTCGGCGAGGCGCAACTGGCGCACCGCATCGCGGACTATTTGCCCGAACAGGGGCAACTGTTTCTTGGCAACAGCCTGGTGGTGCGGCTGGTCGATGCGCTGGGCCAATTGCCGGTGGGTTACCCGGTTTATAGCAATCGCGGCGCGAGCGGTATTGATGGCCTGCTTTCCACGGCGGCAGGCGTGCAGCGGGCCACGGCGCGCCCGACACTGGTCATCGTCGGCGATCTCTCCGCGCTTTACGATCTCAACGCGCTGGCGCTGCTGCGGCAGGTTTCCGCGCCGTTTGTCCTGCTGGTGGTCAATAACAACGGTGGGCAAATCTTCTCGCTGTTACCCACGCCGCCCGCCGAGCGCGAACAATTTTATTTGATGCCGCAACATGTGCATTTCGATCATGCCGCTGCCATGTTCGGCCTGCATTATCATCGTCCGGAAAATTGGGACGCACTGGAACAGGCACTTAACGGTGCCTGGCACAAACCGGGGGCGACGGTGATTGAATTGGTGGTGAACGACACTGATGGTGCGCAAACATTGCAAAGCCTGCTCGCACAGGTGAGCCAGTTATGATCCTGCACGGGCACGCCATGGCAGGGCGTCAGCCGCAACCGTGGCTGGTGTTTCTGCACGGCTTTTCCGGCGATAACCGCGAATGGCAGCCGGTTGGCGCCACGCTGGAGAATTTCCCGCGTTTGTACCTCGACCTGCCCGGTCATGGCGGTTCGGCGGCGCTTTCTATCGCCTCTTTTGCTGAAATGGACGCATTGCTGCGCGCGACCCTTGTTCGTTACAACATCCTTAACTACTGGCTGGTGGGTTACTCCCTCGGCGGGCGCATTGCCCTGTACCACGCCAGCCAGAAACCGGCCGGTTTAAACGGTGTGATTGTCGAAGGCGGTCACCCCGGCCTGATTGACGACAATGTCCGCGCGGCGCGGCTGATTGCCGACCGACAGTGGTGCGAACGCCTGCGCCAGCAACCGCTCGCCGAGGTGTTTGACGCCTGGTACCGGCAGCCGGTTTTCGCCACATTGCACGAACCGCAGCGCGCGGCGCTGGTGGCACTGCGCAGCAAAAACAACGGCACGACGTTGGCGGCAATGCTGGAGGCAACGTCGCTGGCGCAGCAGCCGGATCTGCACAGCGCCTTGCGGGCGGTACCTTTCCCAATTCATTATTTGTACGGTGAACATGACAGTAAATTCCAGGCGTTGGCGACCCACGTCACCCGCCACTGTCACGCCATTCCTGCCGCCGGGCACAACGCGCACCGGGACAATCCCGCCGCCGTTGCCTCTGCCCTGGCGCGAATTCTGCGTCTTGAGATAAAGGACACACTATGATCTACCCCGATGAAAACATGCTCTACGCGCCGGTTGAATGGCGTGACTGCTCCGAAGGTTTCTCCGATATTCGTTATCAGAAATCTGCCGACGGCATCGCCAAAATCACTATCAACCGCCCGGCAGTGCGCAACGCGTTCCGCCCGCTGACGGTGAAAGAGATGATTCAGGCGCTGGCCGATGCGCGTTATGACGACAATGTGGGCGTGATCATTTTGACGGGCGAAGGGGAGAAAGCTTTCTGTGCCGGTGGCGATCAGAAAGTGCGTGGCGATTACGGCGGCTACCAGGATGACTCTGGCGTGCATCACCTCAACGTTCTTGATTTCCAGCGCCAAATTCGCACCTGCCCGAAACCTGTCGTGGCGATGGTGGCTGGTTACTCCATCGGCGGTGGCCACGTGCTGCACATGATGTGTGATCTGACCATCGCGGCGGAAAACGCTATTTTCGGCCAGACCGGCCCGAAAGTCGGCTCCTTCGACGGCGGTTGGGGCGCGTCCTACATGGCGCGTATTGTCGGGCAGAAAAAAGCCCGCGAAATCTGGTTCCTCTGTCGCCAGTACGATGCAAAACAAGCGCTGGATATGGGGCTGGTCAATACCGTTGTGCCGCTCGCCGAACTGGAAAAAGAGACCGTACGCTGGTGTCGTGAAATGCTGCAAAACAGCCCGATGGCGCTGCGCTGCCTGAAAGCGGCGCTCAATGCCGACTGCGATGGTCAGGCGGGTCTGCAAGAGCTGGCGGGCAATGCCACCATGCTGTTCTACATGACCGAAGAAGGGCAGGAAGGCCGCAACGCCTTTAACCAGAAACGCCAGCCTGACTTCAGCAAATTTAAACGGAATCCGTAATGCGCCAGGCGCAGGTTTACCGCTGGCAAATCCCCCTCGACGCGGGCGTGGTGCTGCGTGAGCGACGCCTAAAAACCCGTGACGGGCTGTTTGTCCATCTGCAAGAAAATGGGCGCGAAGGCTGGGGCGAAATTGCTCCCTTGCCGGGGTTCAGCCTCGAAACGCTGGATGAGGTTCAGCCATTGGTCGTTGCGTGGGCGCGCGGCTGGCGCAGCGGTGCTTCGTTGCCGCTGCCTGCGCCGTCTTCTGCGGCGTTTGGTCTCAGTTGCGCACTGGCTGAGTTGCATGACGAATTGCCCGCATCTGCCGATTACCGCGCGGCGATGTTATGCACAGGCGACCCGGACGAACTTTTCGCCGCGCTTGCCGCCTTGCCCGGCGAGAAGCTGGCGAAAGTCAAAGTCGGGCTGTACGAAGCCGTGCGCGACGGAATGGTGGTCAACCTGCTGCTGGAATCGATTCCTGATTTACAGCTGCGTCTGGATGCTAACCGTGCCTGGACGCCACTGAAAGCCCAGCAATTCGCCAAATACGTAAACCCGCACTTTCGCTCGCGCATCGCGTTTCTCGAAGAACCCTGCAAACAACGCGCAGACTCGCTGGCGTTCGCCCTGCAAACCGGCATCACCATCGCCTGGGATGAAAGCCTGCGCGATGCCGACTTTACATTTGAACCGCAGCCGGGCGTTGGCGCGGTGATTATTAAACCGACGCTCACCGGCAGCCTGCAAAAGGTGCAACAGCAGGTTGCGGCGGCGAAAGCGCTGGGTCTGACGGTGGTTATCAGTTCCTCCATTGAGTCGAGCCTCGGCCTGACGCAACTGGCACGGATTGCCGCCTGGCTGACGCCGGGCACGGTTCCGGGGCTGGATACATTGCAACTGATGAAATGCCAGCTGATCCGCCGTTGGCCAGAGAGTGATTTACCCTGCTTGCAGTCGGATAGACTGGAACCACTCCTATGATGTTTTCTGACTGGCCCTGGCGTCACTGGCGGCAAGTGCGCGGTGAACAGACGGCGATTCGCCTTGATCAACACACGTTGAACTGGCGGCAACTTTGCGTACGTGTTGATCGCCTGGCTGCGGGCTTTGCCCGTCAGGGCGTGCGCGAAGGCGACGGTGTGATGTTGCGGGCGCGCAATCAGCCAGAAACGGTGCTGGCCTGGCTGGCGTTATTGCAATGCGGGGCGCGGATATTACCGGTGAACCCGCAATTACCCGCGTTGTTGCTGGATGCGTTACTGCCACAATTAACGCTGTGTTTTGCCCTCGATCTCGATTCATCGGCTTATGACGGCGAGTTAACCGCGCTGGTGCTGCAAGATGCCGAGGGCGATTATGCCGTGGACTGGCAGGCGCGGCGGCTGGCGTCGATGACATTAACCTCCGGCTCCACCGGTTTACCGAAAGCCGCTGTGCATACCTGTGCGGCGCATCTCGCGAGCGCGCAGGGCGTGCTGGCATTGATCCCGTTTGCCTCGCAGGACGACTGGTTACTCTCATTGCCATTGTTCCATGTTTCCGGACAAGGGATTTTATGGCGCTGGCTGTTCGCCGGGGCTCGCATCACCGTGCATCATGGCGTGCCGCTGGAACAGGCGCTGTCTGGCTGTAGCCATGCCTCGCTGGTTCCCACGCAGTTATGGCGTTTGCTCAATGATAATGTGCCCGTTTCGTTAAACGCGGTGCTGCTTGGCGGCGCGGCAATCCCGGTTGAACTCACGCAGCAGGCAAGCGCGCGCGGCATCCGTAGCTGGTGCGGCTATGGCCTGACGGAATTCGCCTCGACGGTGTGCGCCAAAGAAGCCGATGGCGCGCCGGATGTGGGTTATGCGCTGCCGGGCCGCGAGGTCAAAATTGTCGATGAAGAGGTTTGGCTGCGCGCCGCCAGCATGGCGTCCGGCTACTGGTGCAACGGGGAATTATTGCCGCTGGGCAATGATGAAGGCTGGTTTCCGACTCGCGATCGCGGCGTATTGAATGAGGGGTGTCTGACGATTCGCGGGCGGCTGGACAATCTTTTTTTCAGCGGCGGCGAAGGCATTCAGCCCGAAGAAGTTGAGCGCGTGATTGCCCGTCATCCGCACGTGCGGCAAGTGCTGGTGGTGCCCATAGATGATGAAGAGTTCGGTCAGCGCCCGGTCGCGGTGGTGGAATGCGACGCCGAAATAGATATTGCGGCGTTAAGCGCATGGGTTGCAGATAAACTGGCGCGTTTCCAGCAGCCCGTCCGCTGGCTGGCACTGCCCGCAGAACTCAAAAACGGCGGTATCAAAATCGCCCGCCGCGCCGTACAGCAGTGGGTGAATTCACCTGCCGCGAAAGTTGAGAAGGCGTGATCTGCGTTTTTTTGCGCGCTTTCACGAGGAAGTGAACAGCGAAAAACAGTCAGCGAAAAGGGTGTGGTAGTTTGCGTGCAGGATACTGGCGCAGGGATAGCTATGCACGCTTCATCATCTTCTACACCGCATGATGCGGTGTTTCGCAAATTGTTGTCACACGCGGAGACGGCCCGCGATTTCTTCGAAATCCATTTGCCGGAGCGCCTGCTCGCGCTCTGCGATTTCACGACACTACATCTGGAATCGGGCAGCTTCGTTGAAGACGACCTGCGCTATTGCTATTCCGATGTCCTCTACTCGCTAAAAACGACCTCCGGCGACGGGTATATTTATGCGCTGATTGAGCACCAAAGTTCGCCGGACCGCAATATGGCCTTTCGCCTGATGCGTTATGCCATTGCGGCGATGCAGCGCCACCTTGATAAAGGGCATAGCGTGCTGCCGTTAGTGATCCCGGTGCTCTTTTATCATGGTCGGGTAACGCCCTATCCATGGTCGCTACGCTGGCTGGATACTTTTCAATTGCCGCAGCAGGCCGAAGGCCTTTATACCGATGCCTTCCCGCTGGTGGATATCACACAAATTCCCGATGCCGAAATTGCCCGGCATCGCCGAATCGCGATGCTCGAACTGCTGCAAAAACATGTGCGGCAGCGGGATATGCTGGAGTTTCAGGAGCAACTGGTCAGCCTGCTGGCGCTGGGATACACTGGCGGCGTTCAGTTGAAAGCGTTGCTGCATTACTTGGTACTGGCCGGGTTCACTGCCGATCCGGCAACGTTTCTGGACGCGATTGCCAACAGAACGACGGACCATCAGCAAAAGGAGGTGTTAATGAACATTGCACAATATCTTCGTGAAGAAGGCCTGACTAAGGGCCTGGCGCAGGGGCGAGCCGAGGGGGTTCAGCAGGAAGCATTACGCATCGCGAAAGTGATGTTGGAAAAGGGCATGGAGCCGGACATCGTGGCGACACTGACCGGGCTCCCTGCGGATGTGGTGGAAAAAGCGCGCCACTAGTCTCTTAAAGTAAACCTTTCAGCGTCAGCGTATGGCGGGTCGCATCGTTTAAGTCATAGCGATGCAGATCCGCTGGTTCGACCCACGCGTATTCCTGAAACTCTTCGTTAATGCACACTTCGCGATTGGCGCTGACACAGTCAAAAATCAGGTAAATCATATAGATCTGCTCTTTGCTGCCGTCGGCATAGCTTTTCACCCGCACATCATCGCGAAAGGTCCAGGGTGTCACCTGGCGTAGTTCCAGTTTATCGCCCAGTTCTTCGCGGATTTCCCGGCGCAGCGCCTCTTCAATCCGTTCTCCTGGCTCGACGCCACCGCCTGATAACGCCCACTGGCCGGGAAAAACGCCCCGATCATCGGCCATTTTGCACAGCAGATACGCGCCGTTGTTTTCAATCAATGGGCAAACAATCGTCCGTTGTCGCATGGTTTTTTCCTTAACGCTGGTGAACAGAAGGGGCAATCTTATACCACGCGGCGACGCTGAAATATTGACCCCATCACTCATTGCTGGCCTTTTTATTCATTCTTCTGTCAGAAAAATAAGCGTACAATCAGAGGCTTTTGGGCATTGGCCCGTTATGTGCGGAAATCAAAAATGAAAAAAGTGGCTTTATTAAGTTTTGCTGGCTTGTTGCTGGCCTCTACCGGGGCGCAGGCCGTAAGTGTAAACGGACAAATTGGGAAAGATTACACCAGTCTGGGTTTCGGCCTGGGAACCGAAACAAGTGGTATCGCCGTGAGCGGTAACTGGGCGCACAGCGAAGACGATGGCGACATCGCGGGTCTGGGCTTGGGTTACAACTTACCGCTCGGCCCGTTCCTCGCAACCGTCGGTGGTAAAGGCATTTATCTGAATCCAGACGTCGGCAGCGAAGGTTACGCTGTGGCGGTTGGCGGTGGTTTGCAGTGGCAAATCGCCAGCAGCTTCAGCCTGTTTGGCGAATATTACTACTCGCCTGACTCGCTCTCCAGCGGCATCAAAGAGTACCAGGAAGCGAATGCCGGTGCGCGTTACACCATTATGCGTCCGTTCACCATCGAAGCAGGCTACCGTTATATCGATATGGCGGGCAAAGATGGCAATCGCGACAACGTCGTCGCCGACGGCCCGTATATCGGCGCCAGCGCAAGCTTCTAATCCCCCGGCGCGGTGTTCAGCCGCGCCAGTTTCCCCCGTTTTTACTCTGCGCATACGCTATAGTGTTTCAACCCCGATTGCAGGAGCTAACGATGTTAAATGTGGAGATGTTATCGACCGGCGATGAAGTACTGCATGGTCAAATTATTGATACCAATGCGGCCTGGCTGGCTGACTTTTTCTTTAACCAGGGGCTGCCGTTAACGCGCCGCAATACCGTCGGCGACAATCTCGACGATCTAGTGACCATTTTGCGTGAGCGCAGCGAACAGGCGGATGTGCTGATTGTTAATGGTGGGCTGGGGCCAACCAGCGACGACCTGAGCGCAATGGCCGCGGCGACGGCGAAAGGCGAGGGCTTGGTGTTGCACGAAGCCTGGCTGGCGCAGATGGAACGTTTTTTCACCGAGCGCGGTCGCGTGATGGCGCCGAGCAACCGCAAACAGGCGGAAATTCCGGCCAGCGCAGAGCTGGTGGATAACCCGGTCGGCACCGCTTGCGGTTTCGCTATCCAGTTGAATCGCTGCCTGATGTTTTTCACTCCCGGCGTGCCGTCGGAATTCAAAGTGATGGTCGAGCGCGAAATCCTGCCGCGTCTGCGCGAGCGCTTTACCTTACCGCAACCGCCGGTTTGCCTGCGCCTTACCACGTTTGGCCGCTCGGAAAGCGACCTGGCGCAGAGCCTTCAACACCTCGACCTGCCGCCAGGCGTGGTGATGGGCTACCGTTCATCGATGCCGATTATTGAATTGAAACTGACCGGCCCGGCAGAGCAGCGCACGGCGATGGAAGCCCTGTGGCCGGAAGTGAAACGCGTGGCGGGCGAGAGCCTGATTTTCGAAGGAACCGACGGGTTACCCACTGCGTTGGCCGCTGCCCTGCGCGAGCGCCAGTTAAGCCTGACTCTGAGCGAGCAGTTCACCGGCGGGTTAGTGGCCCTGCAACTCTCCCGCGCGGGTGCGCCGCTACTGGCCAGCGAAGTCTTGCCTTCGCAGGCGGAAGCGCTGGCGCAAACCGCTCGCTGGACCACCGAACTGCGCGACCGGCATCTTGCCGGGCTGGCATTAACCGTGACCGGCCTTGAAGACGATTGCCTGAACTTCGCGCTGGCAACGCCGGAAGGCACGCGCGCATTGCGGGTGAAATTCAACACCAACCGCCACGGTCTGGTGGTGCGCCAGGAAGTATGCGCGATGATGGCGTTGAATATCCTGCGCCGCTGGCTGGCGGGCAAAGACATTGCCAGCGACCACGGCTGGATCAATGTCGTCGAAACCCTGTCGGTGGAGCAAACGCCGCTAGCCTAATGCGCGCGCCAGCAAAGTAATGGGATGTTCGCAGCGTTTGCTGGTGGACATCTCAATCTGCCATTTACAGGTTTCGCAATCTGTTATCACCAGATCCGCGCCGCTGGCTTCAATCTGCGCAAACAGCGGTGCGCCAATCGCCTGCGAGGTCGGGTAGTTTTCACTTTTGAAACCATACGTCCCGGCAATCCCGCAGCAGCGCGAATCCAGCACTGTGAGTTCCAGCCCCGGAATGCGTCGCAACAGCTCCAGCGTGTAGTGCGTCCAGCCCATTTTTTCCATATGACACGGCGTGTGATAAACCACTTTCAGCGGCGTCTCGCGAAGCGTCAGGCTGCGCCCTTCGTCGAGCATGCGCCAAATCCAGCGCGTGGCTAAATCGATATGTGCACGCACATGGCTGTTATCTACTTCCAATAGGTGCGGGTACTCATCGCGCAAGGTAAATGTGCAGGTGGAGGAGGTGGCAATCACCGGCAGGCCATCCATGCCAATTGCCTGCTCCAACGATTGCACATTACACTGCGCCTGCTTTTTCGCTTTGTCGAAAAATCCGTTGGCAATCAGTGGCACGCCGCAGCACTTCTCCCGTTGTAATAACTGCACGCCGATGCCCATATGATTCAGTACCTGAATCAGATCCTTGCCCAGTTGCGGGTGGTTGTAATTGACATAGCAACCGTGGAAAAACGCCACCTGCTGCGCGAACGTCTGCTGTTTGGCCGCGACGCTGCGATACCAACGGCGAAATGTGCCGTTGGAATATTTTGGCAACGTGCGGTGATGATCAATTTTTAAAGCTTTATCCAATAACTGACGCACCGGTTTTAAAGACGTTGCGGCATTAACCAGCGGGGCTACCGGTGTAGAAAGTGTGCCCATCAAATCGGTGTGGCTGAGGATCGCGTTACGCACGGAAAACGGTTTTGTTGCGTACTGCGCCCGGGCGCGCTGAATAATATCGCCGATTTTTACCCCCGACGGGCAGGCGGTTTCGCACCGTTTGCAGTTTGTGCAGTACTTCAACGCCTCGTCATACAGCGCGGCATCTTTCAGGCGAAGCCGCTCGCCATCCGGGCCGGCCTGTTTCGGGCCGGGATACGCCGGGTTAACGCGGCTGACCGGGCACGCGGTGGTGCAGACGGTACATTTGATACAGCTTTCAAATGGGCTGCTGTTCATTATTCGCCTCCCTGAGCTAGGATCTGTTGCGCCGCGTGCAGCGCGGTCACGGCGCAAACACCTGCGCCACAGCCCTGCGCGATGGCATCAAACCCGCCCAACACAGAGCCGATAACAAAGAGATTGTCCAGCGCCTCGCCGTGTCGCAGGCCGTGCAGATGTTCATCGGTTCGCACGCCGAATTGTTGCCATGGCTGCGTATCAAACACATCGTCGCGATACCAGTCGCGCCGTTCTGCGCTTTGCAACACATCCAGATCAAACACCGCTTCGCGTACGCGATCGCGCCCGGCGATTAATCCGTTACTGAAAAAACTGCCGCTGGCGAGCACCACATGGCGCGCGCGCAGCGGGATATCTTCATGCTTGCGCGTCCATAACTGCGTGACGCGCGCGTTGTTAGTATCGGCGCGCAGCACGTCATCGCCGGGCATCCAGTTTCCGCCGCTGCGGGTAAAGCGCTGTTGCAGCAAATGTTGCATGCGCATGCCCGGCACAGACGGCGGCAGCGTCGGCAACAGGCGCAGCGGGCAGGCGAGTTGTTGGTTCAGGCGATCAAACACAACACTGTCCGTCAGGCCAAAACAGGCGGGCAGGTAGAGCATTTCATACTGCTCGCTCAGCGGGCGCAGCGCTGCATACAGTGCCTCAAAGTGTTCCGGCAAATCCAGTTGGCGGGCGATATTGACGGCGCGGAACTCACTGGCGTTATCGCGTAGCCGGTCAAGCAGCGGTAGCTCGATCTCTTCGGCCTGGGCGTCAATGCCGCGTTTACGCAGTGCGCCAGCGGCGAGTTGTGGCTGAAAATCGAGAAAACCACTGATGCCAACCACGCCGGTGTGTAGCCGGGTCTGCGTTTTTAACGGTACTTCCTGCGGGCTAAGCCACGCCTGGCGGAAGGTTCCGAGCGGAGTGACGCGCTGGTGCGGCGTATCCACATCGCCCTGTAACGCCAGACCGCAATCGGCGAGCAGGGTTTGCGTTTGCTGCGCATACTGGCGCACGCGCTGTGCGCCAAGCCGGGCATAGGGATGTTCGCTATGCTGTTGCTGAAGCTGGGCGATTGCGCTTTCCAGGTTGTCGACCGGCTGGCCGTCCGGCAGATACGACAGTAAATCTAACGAACCGGAGGAGAAGCTCAGCGCACTCTGGCCCCGGCTGACAATGGCGCAGCGCTGGCCGCTTTCGCTTAGGCGAATCCCGCACAGCAACCCCGCCAGCCCGCCGCCAATGATCACCGTATCAAATCTCATCTTCCGTCTCCTTTTCCAGCCCGCACAAACCTTGATAAACCCAGCGTGTAAACTCGCTTTCGCGTAACGCATCGCCCCAGGCGACAGGTTTAATGCCTTTCCAACGCTCGTTGAGAAAATCCACCAGTTGGCTGAGGGATTCGTTTTCGTTGGTGACATGCAGCCGGTTGAGTAACCCGGCGGCGCGACAGGCGCAGAGTTCGCCCTGGCAAGTTCCCATGCCGACGCGCGTGCGGCGGCGCAAATCCAGCAGCGAGTGGACGTTGAGGTTCTCCACTGCATATTGCACTTCGCCCGCCGTGACCGCTTCGCACTCGCACACCAGGCTGCGATTATGCCGATCGCCGCCCAGCCAGCCCGGCGTGCGATCGCCATGGCGATAAACCGCAGAGCCGCGTAGCGGCGTGGGCAGCGAGATGATTTTTTTCAGCGCCTGTTCGGTGGATTCGCGCGAACCGGGCAGCGCCGTGGTGGCGGTGGTGCAGGTGGCGCTGTGGTTCAGTTTGCGGCACACCGCATCTGTCGCCCATTCCGCCATCAGGCGGTAGGTCATTAACTTGCCGCCGGTGATGGTGATAAAACCCTCCAGCCCGTCGCGTTTGGCGTGATCCAGCAGCACAATGCCCCGGCTGACGTTGCGCCCGCTGGGATCATCATCGCTGGCGACCAGCGGGCGAACCCCGGCGTAAGCACGCAAAATGCGCGTGCGTGCCATGATTGGCGCCAGTTTTTCGCCTTCGCGCAGCAAAATATCCACTTCATCGGGCGTCACGCGCAGGTTATCGATATCGGCATAATCGATGTGTGTCGAGGTGGTGCCAATCAGGGAAATGGTGTCGCCAGGCACCAGAATGTCGGCGTCGGCCGGTTTGCGGCAGCGGTTGATCACATGTTGGTTGATGCGGTGATCGAGGATCAGCAGCGCGCCTTTCGCCGGGAACATGTGAATGCGCAGGTCGGCATATTCGGTGATGCGCTGGCCCCAAATTCCGGCGGCATTCACCACGATGGGAGCGTAGATCTCCTGCGTTTCGCCGCTGGCCGCGTGTCGCAAACGCACGCCGCGCACCGTATCGCCCTCGCGAATCAACCCGCAGACTTCATGCCCGGTGAGGATTTTCGCGCCGTGTTCGCGGGCATCCAGCATATTGCTGGCAGTCAGGCGGAAGGGATCGACGGTGCCGTCCGGCACGCGCACGGCGCCAATCAAGGCCGGGTTCGCGGCAGGCTCTATGCGCAAGGCATCCTGCGGCGAAATCGCCTGCGCCGGAATACCGGCTTGCAAACAGGCGTCGATAAACAGTTTCTGATAGCCAAGGTCATCTTCGGGCAGGGTGATAAACAGGCCATCGGTCGGTTCAATACAGTGGCGGGCAATGCGTTTGAGGATTTGGTTTTCAGCGATACATTCGCGCGCGGATTCATTATCCGTCACCGCATAACGCGCGCCGCTGTGCAGTAACCCGTGGTTACGCCCGGTCGCGCCGGTGGCGATATCGTGGCGTTCGAGCAGCACCGCGCGCAGGCCGCGCAGGGCGCAATCGCGGGCAATGCCAGCGCCCGTTGCGCCGCCGCCGATAATGATCACATCGTAGTCACTGGAGTTAGGCATGGTGGTGTCCTGGCTAGTCGACGTTCTTTGCCGGCCATTTAGCCATACTCTTGCTGTGGTTTGTTTGATATCGCGCATAAACGAACAAAAAACGAAAATAACAGACACCTTTGAGCACGAAGTTAGATGTTTGTCATATTTCTGTAACATTATCTACGACATTTTGTTTTATCTGGTCAAAACTATCTCTACACTTCGCCGCGATTAACTCAAATTATGTTCGTTTTCACTCATGATGATTAATGTCATGAGCCTTACCGCGCCACGGAGGCCGCTTATGCTGAGCATTTTCAAACCTGCCCCTCACCAATCGCGTTTGCCGGACGCACAGGTTGACCCGTTATATCGCCGTTTACGCTGGCAAATCTTTCTTGGCATCTTCTTCGGTTACGCCGCGTATTACCTGGTGCGCAAAAACTTCGCGTTGGCGATGCCGTATTTGGTTGAGCAGGGTTTTTCCCGTGGCGATCTGGGCTTTGCGTTGTCGGGCATTTCCATTGCGTACGGTTTTTCGAAATTCATTATGGGCTCGGTCTCGGACCGCTCGAACCCGCGCGTCTTCTTGCCTGCCGGGTTGATTCTGGCGGCAGCGGTGATGCTGTTTATGGGCTTTGTGCCGTGGGCCACCTCCAGCATCATGATTATGTTTGTGCTGTTGTTTCTCTGCGGCTGGTTCCAGGGTATGGGCTGGCCGCCGTGCGGTCGTACGATGGTGCACTGGTGGTCGCAAAAAGAGCGCGGCGGCATTGTTTCGGTATGGAACTGCGCGCATAACGTCGGCGGCGGCATTCCGCCGTTGCTGTTCCTGTTAGGGATGGCGTGGTTTAACGACTGGCATGCGGCGCTGTATATGCCCGCTTTCGGCGCGATTCTGGTGGCGATTATCGCCTTCGCCCTGATGCGCGATACCCCGCAGTCCTGCGGTTTACCGCCGATTGAAGAGTACAAAAACGACTACCCGGACGATTACAGCGACAAGCACGAAGAAGAACTGTCGGCGAAGCAGATCTTTATGCAGTACATCTTGCCGAACAAATTGCTGTGGTATATCGCGGTGGCGAACGTATTTGTCTACCTGCTGCGTTACGGCATTCTCGACTGGTCACCGACCTACCTGAAAGAGGTGAAGCACTTCGCGCTGGATAAATCCTCGTGGGCGTACTTCCTGTATGAATACGCGGGCATTCCCGGCACGCTGCTGTGTGGCTGGATGTCGGACAAAGTGTTCCGCGGCAACCGTGGCGCGACCGGCGTGTTCTTTATGACGCTGGTGACCATCGCGACGGTCGTTTACTGGCTGAACCCGCCGGGCAACCCGAGCGTGGACATGGCCTGCATGATCATCATTGGCTTCTTGATTTACGGCCCGGTGATGCTGATTGGTTTGCATGCGCTGGAGCTGGCACCGAAAAAGGCCGCCGGTACCGCAGCGGGCTTTACCGGCTTGTTTGGTTATCTCGGCGGTTCCGTCGCTGCCAGCGCCATTGTCGGTTATACCGTGGATTTCTTCGGTTGGGACGGCGGCTTTATGGTGATGATTGGCGGTAGCATTCTGGCGGTATTGTTGCTGATTGTTGTGATGATCGGCGAAAAACGCCACCACGCCGACGTGCTTGCGCGCCGTCAATAAAAGGAGCCGTAATGAAAACCACTTTTACGCGTATTACCTCAGGTCTGCTGCTGGCAGGCCTGATGGCAAGCCAGGCGCTGGCTGCCGATAAACTGGTTATCGCCCATCGTGGCGCCAGCGGTTATTTGCCGGAGCACACGCTGCCCGCCAAAGCGATGGCCTACGCGCAGGGCGCGGATTATCTGGAGCAGGATTTGGTGATGACCAAAGACGACCGCTTGGTTGTCTTGCACGATCATTATCTGGATCGCGTGACGGATGTCGCCGAGCGTTTCCCGGAACGAGCCCGTAAAGATGGACGTTTTTACGCCATCGATTTCACGCTGGATGAGATCCGCTCGCTGAAATTCACCGAAGGCTTTGAGCTGGAAAACGGCAAAAAAGAGCAGGTGTTTCCGGGGCGTTTCCCGATGGGCAAATCCGATTTCCGGATTCATACCTTTGAAGAGGAAATTGAGTTTGTGCAGGGGCTGAACCACTCCACCGGCAAAAACATTGGTATCTACCCGGAAATTAAAGCGCCGTGGTTCCATCATCAGGAAGGCAAAGACATTGCGACGGCGACGCTGGACGTGCTGAAAAAGTACGGTTACACCCGCAAGCAGGACAAAGTTTATTTGCAGTGTTTTGACGCCGATGAACTGAAGCGTATTAAGAACGAACTGGAACCGAAGATGGGGATGGATCTCAATCTGGTACAGTTGATTGCCTACACCAAATGGCAAGAAACCCAGCAGAAACAGCCGGATGGGAAATGGGTTAATTACAACTATGATTGGATGCTGAAACCGGGCGCGATGAAAGAGATTGCCAAATACGCTGACGGAATTGGTCCGGATTACCATATGTTGGTGGCGGATGGTTCAACGCCAAATAGCGTGAAACTGACCGCGATGGCGAAAGAGGCGCATGCCAGCCATTTGCAGGTGCACCCGTTTACCGTGCGCGCCGATCAGTTGCCGGAGTACGCCAGCGATGTGAATCAGCTTTACGATGTGTTGTACAACCAGGCCGGGGTAGATGGGTTATTTACCGATTTCCCGGACAAAGCGGTGCAGTTTTTAAAAGATAAGCCGTTGTAGGTTGCAAACCGTAGGTCGGATAAGGCGGAGCCGCCATCCGACATTTTTATCAGGCCTGCGGGTTTACATCTCGATTTCGATATCGCCTTTTGCCCGGCAGCAGCAGGGCAAAATTTCCCCTTCGTTGATAAAGGCCAGCGGCTCGGTAATCCAGTCAACCTGGCCTGCCACCAGGCGACAGCGGCAGGAGCCGCAGTAGCCCGAGCGGCACTGGTATTCAACTTCCACTTGTTGCGACTCAAGCGCCACCAGCAGAGAAGGGTGCTCATCCCGGCACTGCACTTGCGTGCCGGAAAGGCGAAGCGTTATGCGGCTCATCAGAGCTGGAAGTTACTCAGATCGTCGGTATTGACTTCCGAGTCGATCTGGCCGACCAGATAGGAGCTGACTTCCACTTCCTGCGGCGCAACCTGCACGTTATCGGACACCAGCCAGGTGTTGATCCACGGAATCGGGTTGGAGCGGGTCTGGAACGGCAAATCGAGGCCGACCGCCTGCATACGGATATTGGTGATGTACTCCACGTACTGGCAGAGAATATCTTTGTTCAGGCCAATCATAGAACCGCCCTGGAACAGGTATTCCGCCCACTCTTTTTCCTGCACCGCCGCCTGAACGAACAGGTCGTAGCACTCCTGCTTGCACGCTTCGGCAATCTCCGCCATTTCCGGATCATCGACGCCAGAACGCAGCAGGTTCAGCATATGTTGCGTCCCGGTCAGGTGCAGCGCTTCATCGCGGGCAATCAGACGGATAATTTTGGCGTTGCCTTCCATCAGTTCGCGCTCGGCGAAAGCGAAAGAGCACGCGAAGCTGACATAGAAGCGAATCGCTTCCAGCGCGTTCACGCTCATCAGGCACAGGTAGAGTTTCTTTTTCAACTCGCGCAGGTTCACGGTCACGGTTTTGCCGTTCACCGTGTGTGTGCCTTCGCCGAGCAGATGCCAGTAGCTCGTCATCTCGATCAAATCATCGTAGAAGTGCGAAATGCCTTCCGCGCGCTTGAGGATCTGATCGTTGGTCACGATGTCGTCAAACACCACCGCCGGATCGTTAACGATATTGCGGATAATGTGGGTGTATGAGCGCGAGTGGATAGTTTCTGAAAACGCCCAGGTTTCGACCCAGGTTTCCAGTTCCGGAATGGAGATCAGCGGCAGCAGCGCGACGTTCGGGCTACGACCCTGAATGGAATCCAGCAGCGTCTGGTATTTCAGGTTGCTGATAAAAATGTGCTTTTCGTGTTCCGGCAGCGCCTGGAAATCGATGCGGTCGCGGGAAACATCAACTTCTTCCGGACGCCAGAAAAAGGAGAGTTGTTTTTCAATCAGTTTTTCGAAGATGTCATATTTTTGCTGATCAAAGCGCGCCACGTTCACCGGCTGACCAAAGAACATCGGTTCCAGTAGCTGGTTGTTTTTCTTCTGTGAAAAGGTGGTGTAAGCCATGAATGTAATGTGTCCTGTCTGAAATGAAATGCAGGATGGTGCTTCGAATGCCGGAAGGCGCTGCGCTTATCCGGCCTACAATATCGCGTGATCATGTGTAGGCCGGATGAGGCGTTACGCCGCCATCCGGCACGAGATTAAATCTTACAAGCGCCGCTTTCGCAGCCATCGTCCTGGATGGATGGCACCAGATCATCCTGGGCATCTTCCGCGCCATCGCGGGTGTTTTGATAGTACAGCGTCTTCACACCAAATTTGTAGGCGGTGAGCAAGTCTTTCAACAATTGCTGCATTGGCACTTTACCCGACGGGAAGCGAGACGGATCGTAGTTGGTGTTCGCTGAAATCGACTGATCGATGAACTTCTGCATAATGCCGACCAGTTGCAGGTAGCCGTCGTTATTCGGCATTTCCCACAGCAGTTCGTAGGCATTTTTCAGTTGCTCATAATCCGGCACAACCTGGCGCAGGATCCCGTCTTTCGACGCTTTGATGCTTACATGGCCGCGCGGCGGCTCAATGCCGTTGGTGGCATTGGAGATCTGCGACGAGGTTTCAGACGGCATCAACGCGGAAAGCGTGGAGTTACGCAGACCGTGGGTTTTGATGGATTCGCGCAGCGCTTCCCAATCGTAATGCAGCGGCTCGTTGGTAATACCGTCAAGATCTTTCTTGTACGTATCGATCGGCAAAATACCCTGCGAGTAAGTGGTTTCGTTGAACCACGGGCACGCGCCTTGCTCTTTCGCCAGCTCGTTAGAGGCTTTCAGCAGCCAGTACTGAATCGCTTCGAAGGTCTGGTGCGTCAGGTTGTTGGCGCTGCCATCGGAGTAACGCTTGCCGTTTTTCGCCAGCCAGTAAGCGAAGTTGATCACGCCAATACCCAGCGTGCGGCGACCCATTGCACCGCGTTTTGCGGCGAGGATCGGGTAATCCTGGTAGTCGAGCAGGGCGTCGAGCGCGCGAACCGCAAGCGTTGCCAGCTCTTCCAACTCGTCGAGATTTTTAATCGCGCCCAGGTTGAACGCAGACAGCGTACAAAGCGCAATCTCGCCGTTTTCGTCGTTGACATCATCCAGCGGCTTGGTCGGCAGCGCGATTTCCAGGCACAGGTTGGACTGGCGCACCGGCGCGATCGCCGGATCGAACGGGCTGTGGGTGTTGCAGTGGTCGACGTTCTGAATGTAGATACGGCCAGTCGATGCGCGTTCCTGCATCATCAGCGAGAACAGCTCAACGGCTTTAATGCGCTGTTTGCGGATGCTGTCGTCTTTTTCGTATTGGGTGTACAGGCGTTCGAACTCGTCTTGATCGGCGAAGAATGCGTCGTACAGGCCAGGCACGTCGGACGGGCTGAACAGGGTGATCTCTTCCCCTTTCAGCAGGCGGGTGTACATCAGCTTGTTGATCTGTACGCCGTAGTCCATGTGACGCACGCGGTTGCCTTCCACGCCACGGTTGTTTTTCAGTACCAGCAGGCTTTCCACTTCCAGGTGCCACATCGGGTAGAACAGCGTGGCCGCGCCACCGCGCACGCCGCCCTGGGAACAGGATTTCACGGCGGTTTGGAAATGTTTGTAGAACGGAATACAGCCGGTGTGGAACGCTTCACCGCCGCGGATCGGGCTACCCAGCGCACGGATGCGACCGGCGTTGATACCGATCCCGGCGCGCTGGGAAACGTATTTCACGATCGCGCTGGAGGTGGCGTTGATGGAGTCCAGGCTGTCGCCGCACTCGATCAGCACACAGGAACTGAACTGGCGAGTCGGGGTGCGCACGCCGGACATGATGGGCGTCGGCAGGGAAATCTTGAACGTCGATACCGCGTCATAAAAGCGCTTCACGTAATCCAGACGGGTTTCACGCGGGTAGTTGGAGAACAGGCACGCGGCAACCAGCATATACAGGAACTGCGCGCTCTCGTAGATCTCACCGGTGACGCGGTTCTGTACCAGATATTTGCCTTCCAACTGCTTAACCGCCGCGTAGGAGAAGTTCATATCGCGCCAGTGGTCGATAAAACCGTCCATCTGCTGGAACTCTTCTTCCGTGTAGTCTTCCAGCAGATGATGATCGTATTTGCCCAGTTCAATCATTTTCTTCACATGATCAAACAGCGCAGGCGGTTCGAACTGACCGTAGGCTTTTTTACGCAGGTGGAAAATGGCCAGGCGCGCGGCCAGGTACTGGTAGTCCGGCGCGTCGCGGGAGATCAAGTCCGCAGCGGCTTTGATAATGGTCTCGTGGATATCGGAGGTTTTGATACCGTCGTAGAACTGAATATGGGAACGCAGTTCAACCTGGGAGATGGAAACGTTGCTCAGGCCTTCTGCCGCCCAATCCAGTACTCGATGAATTTTGTCGAGATTGATGCGCTCAGTGCCACCATCACGCTTTGTCACCAGCAGACTCTGATTCATGTGATTACCTGTCCGTGAAATAAAAATATCCCCCGTTTATCCACAAAACGCCGCTGTGACTAACTCTGTGGATAAATACTATATGTAGGGGGTATGCGATAAGAGAAACGCTATATGGTGAGTATTCTAGTAAGGATTCTTTTCAGTACAAGAGTTGATTTTGAGGTTAAATTGAGGTTGCGAAAGCGTAATAAACGCTAAGTCCTCGTCGCGTAAGGCTTGCAGGGCATGTCAATAATCTTAAAAAAAAAATGAAAATTTGATCGAGTGCTGATTTCTTCATCGGCGAAGGCGATTGCGCAGATTGAGACCGCGCAATCTTTATAAGATTAAGTGATGACGTTAGTTATTTTTTGGCTGTTGTATGCAACATGTAATTCACATCAACACCCGGCCCAAGCTTAAATTGGTTCAGCAGTGGGTTGTAGTGTAAGCCGGTCATGTGACGCTCCTGTAACACGGTGTCATCGACCCAACTTAACAGTTCAGCGGGTTTAATGAATTTCTTCACATCGTGCGTACCTTTCGGCACCATGCGCAGCACATATTCCGCACCGACGACCGCCATTAGCCAGGATTTGCCATTGCGGTTGATGGTCGAGAAAAAGACGTGACCGCCGGGTTTAACCAACTGCGCGCAGGCTTTTACAACGGATTGCGGGTCGGGTACGTGTTCCAGCATCTCCATGCAGGTCACGACATCATAAAGTTGTGCGTGCTTTGCCGCGTGCTCTTCAACGGTTTCCTGCACGTATTCAACTTGCACGCCAGACTCCAGCGCATGCAGACGGGCAACCTGCAATGGCTCAAAACCCATATCCAGCCCGGTCACCACCGCGCCTTCTTGCGCCATGCTTTCCGCCAGGATGCCGCCGCCGCAGCCGACATCCAGCACTTTCTTACCGAATAAGCCGCCGGCGTGTTCGCCAATGTAGCCCAAACGCAGCGGGTTAATGCGATGCAGGGGTTTAAACTCGCCTTCTTTATCCCACCAGCGTGAAGCGACGGCTTCAAATTTGGCGATTTCAGCGTGATCAACGTTCTGAGCGACCGACGATTTTTCGGCATTCATGGGCGCATTTACTCCTCTCTCAATAAGACGGGTGAGTATATCAGGCCAACGGGATGAATAAACCTTTGCGAGGGTGTTATAGGTTTACCTGTATTAAAGCGGTTGTGTTATAATTTGCGACCTTTGAATCCGGGATACAGTAGAGGGATAGCGGTTAGATGAGCGACCTTGCGAGAGAAATTACACCGGTCAACATTGAGGAAGAGCTGAAAAGCTCCTATCTGGATTATGCGATGTCGGTCATTGTTGGCCGTGCACTTCCGGATGTCCGAGATGGCCTGAAACCGGTTCACCGTCGCGTACTTTACGCCATGAACGTATTGGGCAACGACTGGAATAAAGCCTACAAAAAATCTGCCCGTGTCGTTGGTGACGTAATCGGTAAATACCATCCCCATGGTGATTCCGCGGTGTATGACACCATTGTCCGTATGGCACAGCCGTTTTCGCTGCGTTACATGCTGGTTGATGGTCAGGGGAACTTCGGTTCCATCGATGGCGACTCTGCGGCGGCGATGCGTTATACGGAAATCCGCCTGGCGAAGATTGCCCATGAGTTGATGGCCGATCTCGAAAAAGAAACCGTCGATTACGTTGATAACTACGACGGCACTGAAAAAATTCCTGATGTGATGCCCACCAAGATCCCGAACCTGCTGGTTAACGGGTCTTCCGGTATCGCGGTTGGTATGGCAACCAACATTCCGCCACACAACCTGACGGAAGTGATCAACGGCTGCCTGGCCTACATTGATAATGAAGACATCAGCGTTGAAGGGCTGATGGAGCACATTCCGGGGCCGGACTTCCCGACCGCGGCGATCATCAACGGTCGTCGTGGTATCGAAGAAGCCTACCGCACCGGTCGCGGCAAGATCTACATTCGCGCCCGCGCGGAAGTGGAAACCGACGCGAAAAACGGCCGCGAAACCATCATCGTGCATGAAATTCCGTACCAGGTGAACAAAGCGCGCCTGATCGAGAAAATCGCCGAGTTGGTGAAAGATAAACGCGTTGAAGGCATCAGCGCACTGCGCGACGAGTCTGATAAAGACGGTATGCGCATTGTGATTGAAGTGAAGCGCGATGCCGTGGGTGAAGTGGTTCTCAACAACCTTTACTCGCAGACGCAGCTGCAAGTCTCTTTCGGGATCAACATGGTGGCATTGCACCATGGTCAGCCGAAGATCATGACGCTGAAAGAAATTCTCGCCGCGTTTGTTCGCCACCGCCGTGAAGTGGTGACCCGCCGCACGATTTTCGAACTGCGTAAAGCCCGTGACCGCGCGCATATCCTTGAAGCGCTGGCGGTTGCTCTGGCAAACATCGACCCCATTATTGAACTGATTCGTCGCGCGCCGACGCCGGCAGAAGCGAAAGCGGGCCTGGTCGCACAGCCGTGGGATCTGGGCAACGTTGCTTCCATGCTGGAACGTGCTGGCGATGACGCGGCGCGTCCGGAGTGGCTGGAGCCAGAGTTTGGTATTCGCGATGGCAAATACTACCTGACCGAACAGCAGGCACAGGCGATTCTGGATCTGCGTTTGCAGAAACTGACCGGCCTTGAGCACGAAAAACTGCTCGAAGAGTACAAAGAGCTACTGGGTCAAATCGCTGAATTGCTGTACATCCTCGGTAGCGCAGAGCGCCTGATGGAAGTGATTCGCGAAGAGCTTGAGCTGGTTCGCGAGCAATTTGGCGACGAGCGTCGTACCGAAATTACCGCTAACACCGCTGATATCAATATCGAAGACCTGATCAACCAGGAAGACGTGGTTGTGACGCTGTCGCATCAGGGCTATGTGAAGTATCAGCCGCTGACCGATTACGAAGCTCAGCGTCGCGGTGGTAAAGGTAAATCGGCTGCACGTATTAAAGAAGAAGACTTTATTGACCGCCTGCTGGTGGCCAACACCCACGACACGATCCTCTGCTTCTCCAGCCGTGGACGTCTCTACTGGATGAAGGTTTACCAGTTGCCGGAAGCGAGCCGTGGCGCGCGTGGTCGTCCGATCGTCAACCTGCTGCCGCTGGAGCAGGATGAACGTATCACCGCGATCCTGCCGGTGCGTGAATACGCTGAAGGCGTGAACGTCTTTATGGCGACCGCCAGCGGTACTGTGAAGAAAACCGCGCTGACCGAGTTCAGCCGTCCGCGTTCTGCCGGCATTATTGCCGTCAACCTGAACGAAGGCGATGAGCTGATTGGCGTCGATCTGACTTCCGGTAGCGACGAAGTGATGCTGTTCTCTGCCGCCGGTAAAGTGGTGCGCTTTAAAGAGAGCGCAGTGCGTGCGATGGGCCGTACGGCAACGGGCGTGCGCGGTATCCGCCTGGCGGGTAGCGACAGCGTGGTTTCGCTGATCGTGCCGCGCGGCGAAGGTGCAATCCTGACGGTAACGCAAAACGGTTACGGTAAACGTACCGCAGAAACCGAGTACCCGACCAAATCGCGCGGTACGCAGGGTGTTATCTCCATCAAGGTCACCGAGCGTAACGGTTCTGTGGTCGGTGCAGTGCAGGTTGATGATTGCGACCAGATCATGATGATCACTGATGCCGGTACGCTGGTGCGTACTCGCGTTTCGGAAATCAGCGTGGTCGGTCGTAACACCCAGGGCGTAATTCTGATCCGTACGGCGGAAGATGAAAACGTGGTGGGTCTGCAACGTGTGGCTGAACCGGTGGATGACGAAGAGCTCGACTCCATCGACGGCAGCGTGGCGGAAGGCGATGATGATATCGCGCCGGAAGTCGACACCGATGACGATGCGGCGGATGACGACGCCGAATAACGCGCTATAAAGGGCCGGTTTCCGGCCCTTTTTCATTGCCATTGCGACCTTTGCGATTTATCGCTACTTTAACCACACTCTTTTTTAACTTCCTTGTGGCGGAGTTTCCCCAGGTTGAAATACCTCGTCTCTTTTCGCAGTACCCTGAAAGTCTCCCGCTATTTGTTCAGGGCGCTGGCGCTATTGCTTTGGCTGTTGATTGCCTTTTTCTCTGTCTTTTACATCGTTAATGCCTTGCATGATAAAGAGTCGGAAATTCGCCAGGAATTCAACCTAAGTTCCGATCAGGCGCAGCGCTACATTCAGCGTACCTCTGATGTGATGAAGGAGCTGAAGTACATTGCTGAAAACCGCCTGACGGCGGAAAACGGCATTCTCACGTCGCGCACCCGCGGCGACAAAACCGAAGTGCCCGCATTTTTACCGCTGTTCCCGGATTCTGACTGTTCCGCCATGGGTAACTCCTGGCGTGGTTCGCTGGAATCGCTGGCGTGGTTTATGCGCTACTGGCGCGATAATTTCTCTGCCGCTTACGATCTGAACCGTGTTTTTTTGATTGGCAGCGACAATCTCTGTATGGCCGATTTTGGCCTGCGCGATATGCCGGTCGAGCGTGACGACACCCTGAAAAGCCTGCATGAACGTATTGTGAAATACCGCAATGCGCCGCAGGACGAGCGCAGCAACAACGTCTATTGGATGAGCCAGGGGCCGCGTCCGGGCATCGGGTATTTTTACGCGCTGACGCCGGTTTATCTCGGCAATCGCCTGCAAGCATTGCTCGGCACCGAGCAGTCGATCCGTATGGAAAACTTCTACACACCTGGCAGCTTACCGATCGGCGTGACCATTATTGATGACAATGGTCATACACTGATTTCCCTGAACGGGCAGGATAGCGGCATTACCGCCGATCCGCACTGGTTGCAGGAGCGCTCGTGGTTTGGCTACACCTCCGGTTTCCGCGAATTAATCCTGAAAAAGAGCCTGCCACCATCTTCGTTAAGCGTGGTCTATTCAGTGCCGGTGGATCTGGTGCTGGAACGCATTCGCATGCTGATCCTTAACGCCGTGTTGCTCAATGTGCTGGTTGGCGTTGCGCTGTTTACCCTGGCGCGCATGTATGAACGACGCATCTTTATTCCGGCGGAAAATGATGCGCAGCGCCTTGAAGAACATGAACAGTTCAACCGCAAAATCGTTGCTTCCGCGCCGGTCGGCATCTGCATCCTGCGCACGCAGGACGGCACCAATATTCTGAGTAACGAGCTGGCGCATAACTACCTCAATATGCTGACGCACGAAGACCGCCAGCGGCTGACGCAAATCATTTGCGGTCAGCAGGTCAATTTTGTCGATGTGCTGACCAGCAACAATACCAATCTGCAAATCAGCTTTGTGCATTCGCGCTATCGCAATGAAAACGTGGCGATTTGCGTGCTGGTGGATGTCTCTGCACGCGTCAAAATGGAAGAGTCGTTGCAGGAGATGGCGCAAGCGGCAGAGCAGGCGAGCCAGTCGAAATCGATGTTCCTGGCGACCGTCAGCCACGAATTGCGCACGCCTTTGTACGGCATTATCGGTAATCTTGATCTGCTGCAAACCAAAGAGCTGCCAAAAGGCGTCGACAGGCTGGTCACGGCGATGAATAACTCGTCCAGCCTGTTGCTGAAAATCATCAGCGATATTCTCGACTTCTCGAAAATTGAATCTGAGCAGTTAAAAATCGAGCCACGCGAGTTTTCACCGCGCGAAGTGATGAGCCATATTACCGCCAACTATTTGCCGCTGGTGGTGCGTAAACAATTGGGGCTGTACTGCTTTATTGAGCCGGATGTGCCGGTGTCATTAAATGGCGACCCGATGCGTTTACAGCAGGTGATTTCTAACCTGCTCAGCAACTCAATTAAATTTACCGATATTGGCTGTATCGTCCTGCACGTGCAGCGTGATGCGGATTATCTCAGCATTCGCGTGCGAGATACCGGCGTGGGGATCCCTGGCAAAGAAGTGGTGCGCTTGTTCGACCCGTTCTTCCAGGTGGGAACGGGCGTGCAGCGTAACTTCCAGGGCACCGGGTTGGGGCTGGCGATTTGCGAAAAGCTGATCAACATGATGGACGGCGATATCGCGGTGGATACCGAACCGGGTATGGGCAGCCAGTTCACGATCCGCATTCCGCTCTATAACACAGTGCCGTCGGTGCGCGCGGATGTCGACGGGCTGGCGGATACCTGTTGCTGGCTGGCGGTGCGTAACGCGTCGTTGTCGCAATATCTGCAAACGCTGCTTAGCTGGAACGGCATTCAGGTGAAACAGTACGATGGGCGCGAGTTAGGAAATCAAGACACATTGATTTCCGATGATGAACTGGCGCAGCCGTGGACCGGGCGTGCCGCGGTTATTTTCTGCCGTCGCCATATTGGTATTCCGCTGGAACGCGCACCGGGCGAATGGCTGCACAGCGTCGCGTCACCGCACGACCTGCTGGCTTTGCTGGGACGTATTTATCGCGTGCAGGTGGTTGAGCCGCAAACGACCACTGCGTTGCCGGCTGAAACAGCTGATGTGTCGCATAACGACGATATGATGATTCTGGTGGTCGACGATCATCCTATCAACCGCCGTTTACTGGCCGATCAACTGGGTTCACTGGGTTACCAGTGTAAGACCGCGAATGACGGCGTGGATGCGTTGAACGTACTGAGTAAGAACCCGATCGATATCGTGCTCAGCGATGTCAACATGCCGAATATGGACGGTTATCGCCTGACGCAGCGTATTCGCCAGTTGGGCCTGACGCTACCGGTTATCGGCGTCACCGCCAATGCGCTGGCGGAAGAGAAACAGCGTTGTCTGGAGTCGGGCATGGATAGTTGCCTGTCGAAACCGGTGACGCTGGATGTGCTGAAGCAAACGCTGGCTGCTTATGCAGCGCGGGTACGAAACGGCAGGAAATAAATAGCGGAAAAAAAGAACCCCGGCGGGTGCCGGGGTTGCGGGAATTACTCTTTTTCCGTCTGGGTTAAGGTGACGGAGGAGAGATAGTTCAGCAGTGCGATATCGTTATCCACACCCAGTTTCATCATGGCTGATTTCTTCTGGCTACTGATGGTCTTAATACTGCGGTTCAGCTTCTTGGCAATTTCCGTTACCAGGAAACCTTCTGCGAACAGGCGCAATACTTCGCTCTCTTTCGGTGACAGACGTTTGTCGCCGTAACCGCCAGCGCTGATTTTTTCCAGCAGGCGGGAAACGCTTTCCGGGGTAAATTTCTTACCCTTTTGCAGTGCTGCCAGTGCTTTCGGCAGATCTGTCGGCGCGCCCTGTTTCAGCACAATACCTTCAATGTCCAGATCCAGCACGGCACTCAGGATGGCCGGGTTATTGTTCATGGTAAGCACAATAATCGACAGCGCCGGGAAGTGGCGCTTGATGTATTTGATCAACGTGATGCCATCGCCGTATTTGTCGCCCGGCATTGACAGATCGGTGATCAATACATGTGCCTCAAGTTTCGGCAGGTTGTTAATGAGCGCTGTAGAGTCTTCAAATTCACCGACTACGTTGACCCATTCGATTTGTTCGAGTGACTTACGAATACCGAACAGTACAATCGGATGGTCATCGGCAATAATTACGTTCATATTGTTCATGTATTAGGCTACCTTGCTACAGCAAGCTCTTGACGTAAGCGTCAATGTCGCTGATGTAATTTTCTATGCCTGGAGCGTCACTCTCACGAATTAACTGCTCCAGCGTTTCACACAACTGCTTACCAGGTACCAGATTAAGCATGGCAAACACCCCTTTCAGGCGGTGTGCCGTTTGTGCCAGCGCAGCGAAATCGCGCGACGCCGACTCAGTATACAACCTCTTAACATCATCGGGTACTGTGTCAACAAACAGCGCGTAATAGCCGCTGGCGTGGAGTTCGGCGTTTTCATCGCCCCCCAAAGGCGATTCCGGTACATCCCCCTGCGCCAGTTGCTCTTCTATAAGCTGCAATATTGCTCCTTGCATCGCATTGCTCATATTAAAGTTGACGCGCAATTGGCCAGGACCAATTTTCCGCACGCCAGCTTCATCATCGCTTAAAAGCAAGCCGGAGGCAGTAAGATTAGACGGATTATCTGTCAAAAAGAGGTCATATTCTTGACTGGATAGCCGCTCATCCGGGGAAATGCAGCTTGCTCCCCAGTTTTCCAACTGGCGTACTACGATATTACGGATTTCGTTGGACGTAATATCGATCATCGCCACAACGTCATCGAGTAATTTTTCTTCACTTTCTGCTTGCTGTGATCGGGCTGCCATTTTCACATGTAATGAATAACGGGTACCGAGATCTTCGCGCGCTTTGATATTTAAATGGCCGCCCAATTTGCGCGCCAGTTGATCGCACAGCCAGAAGGTGAGGGCGTTGGCTTTGCCATACTGATCGCTCTGCGTATCGTTGAGGAACGGGAAGTGCAGGTTGTCGATCTCGCTGGCGTTCACGCCGATGCCGGTATCAAGAATGCGGAATGTCAGGCGATCCTCCGCCGACTCATCCATATTCACCTCAAGGGTGATTTTGCCCATTTGCGTGGTAGTCACCGCGTACTGAATCAGCAGCAGCAAAATACGGCGCAGCGCATCGCGATCGCCGTGCCGCTCTTCATTGGCCGGCAGATGGTTGTTGATCAATAGCTGCAAGCCTTTGCGCTTGATAACTGGCAGAACTTCCGGCACTACTTCATCGATCAAATCCTGAATCGAGAACAGAGAAGGGGAGCCTTTCCAACTGTCGCTTTCCAGCATATTCGCCAGTTGAATTTCATCCACCAGTTGCACCAGCCTGTCGGCATGACTCGCCAACTGGTTCGCTTCCTCACTTTGCAACGCCGCTGCTTCGCTGGCCAACGCTTTCACCGGCTGTTTCAGCGAGTCCGCGAGGTTGCTCATAAAGGTGGCACGACCCTGCTGGTTTTTCTCGTACAACCGCTGGGCCTGCTTGAGCTTTTTATTCACCAGCACTTCGCGATCCTGGTCGCGAATAATAAAGATCTGCGTGCGCGAGGCGACCTGGCTGCGAAACTGGCGGATTTCATACAATTCATTATTGATGGTCGCCTGGATCACACCCTGGTGCTGATCGGCCATCGCGGTGATATTTTGCAGATTAAGGTGCGGTAGCAGATGGTCGGCGATTTTGTTGCTTAGCACCGTGCGGTTCGCTTCCTGATCGTGCACCAGCAGCCCGAGCGGCAGCAGCGAGACAATCTCTTCATTAAACGCGCGCAGCACGCGTAACTCATTATTCGCACCGGGAGCGGCCAGGTTGTCGGTTTTGCGCCCCGGCTGTTGGCGGAACGTGGTGTAACCGAACAGCGCTAACGCCAGCAAACCAATGTTTAGCAGCAGCGGCAGCAAAACGTTCTGCAATGTATCGAGCATCAGCGTGCCAAACGGCACCTGCCAGACCAGCCGTAAACCGGTTCCGCTCAGTGAAGAGGAGATCTCAATTCGTGAACTGTTGAAATTGACGGAAACGCTGTCGTTCGCTTCTTTATCCTGCCCGCGCGCATTAACGGGTGCGGTATCCGGATCGAGGCGGAAGCTGTCCAGCGTCATGCCCGGCGGAATCAGATCGTTAATCGGCAGATCAAAAGCAACCACGGTCGCTAAATGACCTGGTTGATTGAAGGTGGTACGCAACGTAAAGTAGTGGCCGTTTTGCCAGGCCAGGCGGCGCAGAGAAGAGAAACTTTCGCGCTCATCAAGGGCGTTGGCCTGCTGCAACATCTCTGCGCGGCGCGTATCGACAATATTGCTGATGGTCGAGTCTTTAAAGCCGGAGGTGAGATCTTTGAGCGGCAGCGTCGAGACCAGAATCATGCTGTTATCCTGGCCGTTGAGATAATACATCGACCACGGCACCGTTTCCGCGCCCCACAACGTATCCAGATAGGTCGAAATGCGCTGAGTCATCTCCAGCGTCGAGCTGTCATGCGAGCCGAAAATCAGCGCTTCAGTTTTGCGTCGTGGTTTTTCCAGGTAGTAAACATCCTGCTTCAAACGCGTTTCCTGCAAACCGTCACCGGGTGTGGCGGGAGGCGCTGCGGCGATATTGTCGTAGATTTGCCAGGTGGCATAGCGCCACATATCAATGCGTTTATGGATGGCGTGTGTGGTATCGACGATTTGATAGCTTTTGTCTTTTAGCCAGGCATTGACCGCACTTTGGATCATCACCCCCATCGTTACCAGCAGGACAATAATCAATAAAAGAAAGTAACGGGTAATGTTGCCCGGTATAAGGGAAAATTTGCCAGGGATCATTGTGTCAGATTGACTCATTCGTGTGTGTAACCCGTTATGACAACACTGCTGATGAACCTCAGCATGCGCTGAGACAATATTGCTGCCATGCCGTAAGCGCCGTTTTACTGCACGGCGAGCTTATAGATGTTGTGCTGCAGAGTAGTGTACAGCAGGCAGTATATCGGTAAATGGGTGAATTTCCAGACTCTCTTTGCAGGAAAGGCCTGAATAATGCATGAATATGCATATTTGTGAATCGCAGCGGTCAAAACGTACAGGCGTTAAGGAATTGTACAAATATCTACCGTTTCGTTTGAAACAGATCGCACAAAATAACAAGAGATTAATCACACTATTATGCAAGCAGAAAAAAACTGGCATGTTTGTTGATTAATTAATAGTCATTACAAATTCGCGTAATATGTATTTTTAACGCACTTCTACGTAAAGAAAGGTAAAAAAAAACCGAATGCGAAGCATCCGGTCATAAGAGGGGTAAACAGACATTCAGAATCGAATGACGGTAATAAATAAAGTTAATGATGATAGCGTTGGGTATTTTAGTAGCGAATTTCTTTTTGGGTTTTGCATTCAGTGCTATCAAAATTTCATGCGTAACTTGCTGAATATTATGTATATTTAATATTTATTTGATTATTGATGCTATATTCTTTAGCTATCCGTGCGGAAAAAAGTTCCCTGAAAATTACAAAATGAAACATCTATCATTAAATATGAAACATCTTCAAAGTTTTCGTATCATATTAACGTTGGATTAATCTGGATTTTTGAGCACAATGAATTCGCCAGCTGATTAGAAGGTTGGTCAGCAAGCAGTGGCAATAAAAAAATGCATATAACAGAGGGTTAATAAAATGAAAGTTAAAGTACTGTCCCTCCTGGTACCGGCTCTGCTGGTAGCGGGCGCAGCGAATGCGGCTGAAGTTTATAACAAAGATGGCAATAAATTAGACCTGTATGGCAAAGTTGATGGTCTGCATTACTTTTCTGATGACGACGGTTCTGATGGTGACCAGTCTTATGTTCGTTTCGGCTTCAAAGGCGAAACACAGGTCAATGATCAAGTAACCGGCTACGGTCAGTGGGAATACAACGTCCAGGCTAACAATACCGAGTCCTCAAGCGATCAGGCATGGACCCGTCTGGCATTCGCCGGTATTCGCGTTGCTGACGCTGGCTCTTTCGACTACGGTCGTAACTACGGCGTTATTTATGACGTCACTTCCTGGACCGACGTTCTGCCGGAATTCGGCGGCGACACCTACGGTGCAGACAACTTCCTGCAATCCCGTGCTAACGGCGTTGCAACCTACCGCAACACTGACTTCTTCGGTCTGGTTGATGGCCTGAACTTTGCTCTGCAGTATCAGGGCAAAAATGGCAGTGCAAGCGGCGAGAACGACACTGGTCGTAGCACGCTGAAACAGAATGGCGACGGCTACGGCGCGTCCCTGACCTGGGATCTGGGTGAAGGCTTCAGTATTGGTGGCGCAGTGTCTTCTTCCAAACGTTCTGCTGACCAAAACGCGCTCGGCAATGACGCGCTGTATGGCCAAGGCGATCGCGCTGAAGTGTACAGCGGCGGCCTGAAATACGATGCCAACAATATCTACCTGGCTGCCCAGTACTCTCAGACCTATAACGCAACGCGCTTTGGTAATTCTCAGAGCACCAGCGACATCTACGGTTTTGCCAACAAAGCGCAGAACTTCGAAGTGGTTGCTCAGTACCAGTTCGACTTCGGTCTGCGTCCGTCTATCGCTTACCTGCAATCTAAAGGTAAGGACATCACCAACAACACCGGCACGGCTAACTTCGGTGATCAGGATATCCTGAAATATGTTGATGTTGGCGCGACTTACTACTTCAACAAAAACATGTCCACCTACGTTGATTACAAAATCAACCTGCTGGACGACAACACCTTTACTCGTCAGGCTGGCATCAGCACCGACGACATCGTTGCACTGGGCCTGGTTTACCAGTTCTAAGTTCATAACGAACAGTGCGAAGGGGCCGAAAGGCCCCTTTTTTATTGCCCGATTTTTGATGTACGCTTGCCGCCAACAAGGAGATAACAAAAATGGCGATGACTTTTCTTCGCGCCGGTGTGGTTGCGGTGCTCTTCGTTTTAACTGGTTGCGACAGCGATAACCCGGCAAAGCCAACCGTGCTGGAAGGCAAAACCATGGGCACATTCTGGCGTGTCAGCGTCGTCAATGTTGAGCGCCAGCAAGCGCAGGCACTCCAGCAAAAAATTCAGACGCAACTGGATGCCGACGACCACTTACTGTCGACGTGGAAAAATGACTCGTCATTAATGCGCTTCAACCACGCGTCCAGCACCGTGCCGTGGCCGGTGAGCGCCGCGATGGCGGACATTGTCACCACCGCGTTGCGGGTAGGGGATAAAACCGATGGCGCAATGGATATTACCGTCGGCCCGCTGGTGAATTTATGGGGATTCGGCCCGGATAAGCAGCCGGTGAAAACGCCGGATCAGGCGCAGATCGCGGCGGCGAAAGCCCGAACGGGCCTGCAACATTTAGCCGTGATCAATCGCGCGGGCGAGCAGTTTTTGCAAAAAGATCTGCCGGATCTGTTTGTTGATTTATCCACCGTCGGTGAAGGTTACGCAGCGGATCATTTGGCACAACTAATGGAACGGGAAGGCATCGCGCGCTATTTGGTCTCCGTTGGCGGCGCGCTCGCCAGCCGCGGCATGAATGCGCAAGGGCAACCGTGGCGCGTGGCGATCCAGAAGCCAACCGATCGGGAAAACGCCGCGCAAGCGGTGGTCGATATTAATGGTCACGGCATCAGCACTTCCGGCAGTTATCGCAACTATTACGAACTCGATGGCAAGCGCATCTCGCACATTATCGACCCGCGCACCGGTCGCCCCATTGAACACGCACTGGTGTCGGTGACGGTGATTGCGCCAACCGCGCTGGAAGCCGATGCCTGGGATACCGGCTTAATGGTGCTCGGCACCGAGCAGGCGAAAGACGTGGTGAAAAGGGAAGGGCTGGCGGTGTTTATGATTATCAAACAAGGCGAGGGCTTTACCACCTGGATGTCGCCGCAGTTTTCCGCATTCCTCGTCAGCGAAAAAAATTAAACCGCAAGATTGCGGGTGTCTGAAAGCGTGCTTACGGGCACAGTGGGGCTAAGCTTAACTGAGGAGCCTGACATGAACGATACCACTTTATTAGATGATCAACGCTGGCAGGACGTGCTGGCGCGTAACCCGCAAGCGGACGGTCAGTTCGTGTTTGCCGTGCTGACCACCGGTATCTTTTGCCGTCCTTCCTGTACGGCGCGCCACGCCCTGCGCCAGAACGTCCGTTTTTATCCGGATGTGCAAAGCGCCATTGCCGCAGGTTTTCGCCCGTGCAAACGCTGCCAGCCAGATAAAGCCCACCCGCAACAACAGCGGCTTGATAAAGTCGCCAAAGCTTGTCGCCTGCTGGAGCAAGATTCGCCGATAACGCTCGAACAATTGGCTGAGGCGGTCGCGATGAGCCCGTACCACTTTCACCGTTTATTCAAATCCGTTACCGGGATGACGCCGAAAGCCTGGCAACTGGCGTTTCGCGCCAGGCGTTTGCGCACCACCCTCGGCGAAAACAACACCATTACCGACGCGGTGCTGGCGGCCGGTTTTCCCGACAGCAGCAGTTATTATCGCCAGGCGGATGCTGCGCTGGGCATGACCGCCGGACAGTTTCGGCGTGGCGGCGAAGCGTCGGATGTCTGGTTCACTTGTAGCCGCTGTACGCTGGGGCATTGCCTGGTGGCGGAAAGCGAGCGCGGCATCTGTGCGATTTTGCTGGCAGACAGTGATGAACAATTGCTTGAAGAGCTGCGCAATCTGTTTCCGCATGCCCGCCGGGCGGAGGGAAACGCGGCGTTCAGCGAACGCGTCGCGCAAGTGATTCGCCGTCTTGATCATGCCGATTCGCCTTTTACCCTGCCGTTAGATTTGCGCGGTACTGCTTTTCAGATGCGGGTGTGGCAAGCGCTGCGAGAAATCCCCGCTGGCGAAACCGTCAGCTATCAGGCGTTGGCGATGAAAATAGGCAAACCCGGCGCGGTCAGAGCGGTAGCCAGTGCTTGCGCCGCCAACAAGTTGGCGATTGTCATTCCCTGCCACCGCGTGGTGCGCCAGAACGGCGCGCTTTCTGGTTACCGCTGGGGAACGGCGCGCAAAGCGCAACTATTGCAGCGCGAAGCAAATGAAGAGGAGACCTGATGCTTGATCTGTTTGCCGATGAACAACCCTGGCAGGAGCCATTGGCACCCGGCGCGGTGGTATTGCGCCGCTTTGCGCTGGCGCATGTCGATGCCCTGCTGCGCGGCATTGCGGATGTGGTCAGCCAGTCGCCGCTGCGCCATATGGTGACGCCCGGCGGTTATACCATGTCGGTGGCGATGACCAATTGCGGCCGGCTTGGCTGGACCACCGATCAGAACGGCTACCTTTACGCGCCGCAAGACCCTGAAACCCAACGACCGTGGCCAGAGATGCCGCAAGCATTTGTCCGTCTTTGCCATGCGGCGAGTACCGCAGCCGGTTACCCGGATTTTCGCCCGGATGCGTGCCTGATCAACCGTTATGCGCCGGGCGCAAAACTGTCGCTGCATCAGGATAAAGATGAGCCGGATCTGCGCGCGCCCATTGTCTCTGTCTCACTTGGCTTACCGGCCATTTTCCAGTTTGGCGGCCTCAAGCGAAACGCTCCTTTGCAACGGCTGATGCTGGAACATGGCGATATTGTGGTGTGGGGCGGCGAATCACGCCTCTTCTATCACGGCATTGCGCCGCTGAAACCTGGCTATCATCCGGTGACCGGCGAGTGCCGATACAACCTGACTTTCCGCCAGGCGAGCAAGGGCGAATAAAAATAAGAATTATTCTTGATGTAAATGATTAGCCGTTTAAACTGCTGGCTGTTTTTGTTGACCGGGTTGTCATTATGGAACTTCTCCTGCTTGTCTGGCGGCAGTACCGCTGGCCGTTCGTGGCCGTGCTGGCGCTCACCCTTGCCAGCGCCGCGTTTGGTATCGGGCTGATTGCCTTTATTAACCAACGATTGATTGAAACCGTGGATATGTCGTTGACCGTGCTGCCGGAATTCCTCGGACTGCTGCTGTTATTAATGGCGGTTACGCTCGGTTCACAATTGGCGCTCACCACCCTCGGCCACCATTTCGTTTACCGTCTGCGTAGCGAATTTATTAAACGTATTCTCGACACACCGGTTGAACGCATTGAGCAACTGGGCAGTGCTTCGCTGCTGGCGGGTTTAACCAGCGATGTGCGCAATATCACCATCGCCTTTGTTCGCCTGCCGGAACTGGTGCAGGGCATTATTCTGACGGTGGGTTCCTGTATTTACCTCGCGACGCTCTCCGGCAAAATGCTGGTGATCACCGCGCTGTGGATGGCGTTAACCATCTGGGGCGGCTTTGTGCTGGTTTCACGCGTCTACAAACATATGGCGACGCTGCGCGAGACGGAAGACAAGTTGTACAACGATTTCCAGACCGTGCTCGAAGGGCGCAAAGAGCTGAATCTCAACCGCGAGCGCGCTGAACATGTGTTCGAGCAGATGTATCTGCCGGATGCCCGCGAATATCGCCACCATATTATTCGCGCCGATACCTTCCATCTAAGCGCCGTGAACTGGTCGAACATTATGATGCTCGGCGCGATTGGCCTGGTGTTCTGGATGGCGAACAGCCTCGGCTGGGCGGATACTAACGTCGCGGCAACCTACTCGCTGACGCTGCTGTTTTTGCGCACGCCGCTGCTCTCGGCTGTTGGCGCGCTGCCAACGTTATTAAGTGCGCAGGTAGCGTTCAAAAAACTCAAACAGTTTTCATTGGCACCGTATAAAGAAGCGTTCCCGCGCCCACAGGCATTCCCCAATTGGCAAACGCTGGAACTGCGCGATGTCACGTTCAAATATCAGGACAACGATTTCGCCATTGGTCCGGTCAACATGACTCTGAACCGCGGCGAACTGGTATTCCTGATTGGCGGCAACGGTAGCGGGAAATCGACGTTGGCGATGCTGCTCACTGGCCTGTATCAGCCGGTGTCCGGCGAAATCCTGCTGGACGGTAAACCGATGGCGCAGGATAAGCCGGAAGATTACCGCAAGCTGTTCTCGGCGGTGTTCACCGATGTCTGGCTGTTTGACGATCTTCTCGGGCCTGATGGCAAACAGGCCGATCCGGCGTTGGTGGAGAAGTGGCTTGAGCAGTTAAAGATGTCGCACAAGCTGGAACTCAAAGACGGCAAAATCCTCAATCTGAAGCTGTCGAAAGGGCAGAAAAAGCGCGTTGCGCTGCTGCTGGCGCTGGCGGAAGAGCGCGATATTCTGTTGCTGGACGAATGGGCCGCCGATCAGGATCCGCATTTCCGCCGCGACTTCTACCAGGTATTGCTGCCACTCATGCAGCAAATGGGCAAAACCATTTTTGCCATCAGCCATGACGATCACTACTTCATTCACGCCGATCGCCTGCTGGAGATGCGTAACGGCCAGCTTAGCGAGCTGGTCGGTGAAGAGCGCGCGCTGGCGTCCCGCGACGCCGTTTCCCGCACTGCCTGATGTTTTTCTTCCCCCTTCTTCGGAAGGGGGGCTTTTGCCGCTTTTTTATCCAATCACCCGCGTTGTTTATTATTTTTTACAAAGCTGCCGCTATGCTTAAGGCTGTTCCGCCCTTAACTCAGGGCGCTGTCTATTCAGGATCTCAATGTCAGTTATCAAAAAAAACAGCGTAAAACTGCGCGACGAAGAACGAGCGCGGCTGATTTGGCTGCTCACCACGCATAAAACACTGACCGCGACGCTGCTCGGCGAAATCACCCTCGTTGAACCAATTGATGGCGAAGCGCTCGAACAGGATTTGACCGAAGTGCGGGCGCTGGTGTCGCATTTGCCACCGCCGGATCTGGCGGACACCCTCGAAGCGCTGCCGGTGGATGCGCGCCACGCGCTGTGGCGGCTGGTGGAAGATGATAAACGCGGCAAAGTGCTGCTCGAAGCGTCGGAAAATGTCTGGGACGATTTGATCGACGAAATGAGCGACAGGGCGTTGCTCGACGCGCTGGAAACGCTCGATATCGACGAACAGATCTACCTGGTGCAGCATCTTCCGCGCAACCTCACCGGACGGTTGATGGCGACATTGCCGCCCGCAGAGCGCGCGCGCGTGCGACAAGTGATGCGTTACGGCAAAAACTGCGTCGGCGCGATCATGGAGTTCGAGGTCATTACAGTGCGCCCTGAAGTGTCGCTGGCGGCGGTTCAACGCTATCTTCGACGGCTTGGCAAGATGCCGGAAAACACCGACAAACTGTTTGTCATTGGGCGCGATAACCAGCTGGTGGGCGAACTGGCGCTGCAAACCATTTTGCTCAATGCTGCCGGGCGGCGGGTGAGCGAAGTGATGAACGCCGATCCGGTGACCTTTTCCCCGGAAGAAGAGGCGGAAAAAGTGGCGCGCACCTTTGAACGTGACAACTTAATCAGCGCCGCGGTCGTGGACGAAAAAGGCATGCTGATGGGGCGATTGACCATCGATGAGATTGTTGACGTGGTGTACGAAGAGACTGACAACGACATGCGCCAGATGGGTGGCCTGAGTACCGAAGAAGATGTTTTTGCGCCCGTGACCAAAGCGGTGAAAACCCGTTGGGTGTGGCTGGCAACCAACCTGTGTACCGCGTTTATCGCTTCACGGGTGATTGATGGTTTTGAACACACGATTTCACAACTGGTGGCGCTGGCTTCATTGATGCCGATTGTCGCCGGGATTGGCGGTAATACGGGCAACCAGACCATCACGATGATTGTCCGCGCGCTGGCACTACAGAACATTCAACCGGGGAACTTTACCTTTCTCATTTTGCGCGAGATGGGTGTGGCATTGATCAACGGTCTGGTGTGGGGCGGAATTATGGGCTGCGTCACCTGGTGGCTTTATGGCGACCTGGCATTGGGCGCGGTGATGACGTTAGCGATGGTACTAAATTTGCTTACCGCCGCGCTGATGGGGGTATTAATCCCGATGATCATGACCCGGCTGGGGCGCGACCCGGCGGTCGGCTCCAGCGTGATGATTACCGCCATTACGGATACTGGCGGCTTCTTTATTTTCCTTGGGCTGGCGACGATTTTTTTGCTGTAACCAACACTTTTTCGCGCCATTTTGCGGGCGTCACGACCAGCATCACCATCCCGGCGACAACGCCGATCGCCAGGTTGCCGGTGCTGACGGTGGCGGCAACCGTCACCAGCATCACCAGCGTTTCCACGACCGGCGCGTGTTTCAGCGTCGCCGGTTGCAGGCTACCCCAGTTGAACGTTTTAAAGGCAACAATCGCCATAATGCCCGCCAGCACCACCATCGGGATTTTCGCCATCACCTGGCTTAACGCGGTGACCAGCAGCAATAACACCAACCCGGCTGCAATCGTCGAAACGCGCGTGCGGCCTTTGCCCATCTCAACGTTGACAATGGTTTGACCAATCATCGCGCAACCGGCAATTCCGCCGTAGAAACCGGCCATAATATTGGCGATCCCCAAGCCGGTGCTTTCGCGAGCTTTGTTGGACGGCGTATGGGTCAGATCGTCAACCAATTTGGCGGTGAGCAGTGATTCCATCAAACCGACAAACGCGATGCTCAGCGCGCAAGGCCAGATAATACTAAGCGTTTGAAGATTGAACGGTACCAGCCATTGCGTAAAGCCCGGCAGACCGCCGTGCATGGGGCCTTCATCCCCAACGGTGGGTAAAAGCTGGCCGCTGAACACCGTAAATGTGGTCAATACCACAATCGCGACCAGCGGCGCGGGAATGCTTTTTACCCAACGCGGCAGCCACAGCACAATCAGCAGCGTGAGCGCGAACAGCGCCAGAATCAGCGGGTCTTTGCTCCAGAAATGCGGTACCTGAGCAAAGAAAATCAGGATGCCCAGTGCGTTAACAAAACCGGTCATCACCGCGTGAGGAATAAAGCGCATCAGCCGCGCCATGCCGCTCAAACCGAAGATAATCTGAATAACACCGGCCAGTAAAACCGCCGGCAAAATGTATTCCACACCGTGTTGATGAACCATAGGTCCGATAACCAACGCGACTGACCCCGCTGCTGCGGTGACCATCGCCGGGCGACCGCCCAAAAAAGACATGCCAAGGCAGAGCACGACTGAGGCTATCAGGCTAACAGTCGGGTCGACACCCGCAATCACCGAAAAGGAGATGACTTCCGGAATCAACGCCAGTGCGGTAATGATGCCCGCCAGCACTTCTCGGGTGAACAGTTGTGGCGAGCGCAGAACGTGGCTTACCAAATGGGTAGAAGGGATTGATTTTTCGGTCATAAGATTTCGCAGGTGAGTGTGCCACAGGCAGCAAAGGCAAACGGCATCCGTGCGTTTGGCAAAACGCAGGATGATAGCAGATTTTTACCGCGAGCGACCAGCCATTAGTGTTAAATCTTATAGTGAAATTAAACTTATTAGTAACATTTATATAATTAATATTTAATGTTTAAACATTATTTAAATCTAACTTTTTAAGTGCTACGTTAGGGGTGCTAACTACTTTACCCTCAATAAATGCGAATAAAGCAGCACTAAAAGTAAGGCAATATCATCATGAAAAAAATGACTGCCAGGCTGTTTTCGATGGCTGTCGGGCTTAATGCTGTCTCAAAAGCAGCAGGATCGTCCGCATCGAAAGAGCAGGAAACAGATGTGCTTTTAATCGGTGGTGGGATCATGAGTGCCACGTTGGGAACCTGGCTTTCGGATCTCGAACCCACCTGGTCGATTACGATGGTGGAACGGCTGGATGCCCTGGCGGAAGAGAGTTCGAACGGCTGGAATAATGCCGGCACCGGGCATGCCGCCTTAATGGAACTGAATTACACCCCACGCAGCGCGGACGGCTCTGTCAGCATCAAAAAAGCGATTGAAATCAACGAAGCATTTCGTATTTCTCGTCAGTTCTGGGCGCACCAGGTCAAAACCGGTGTGCTAAAAGAACCGCGCTCATTTATTAATACCGTGCCGCATATGAGCCTCGTCTGGGGCGATGACAACGTGAATTTTCTGCGCGCACGCTACAAAGCATTGCAGCAGTGCTCGTTGTTTCGCGGCATGCGCTATTCCGAAGATGCCGAGCAAATCAAGCAGTGGGCGCCGCTGGTAATGGAAGGGCGCGATGCCAATCAGAAGATTGCCGCGACTCGCACAGAGATCGGCACCGATGTGAACTTTGGCGAACTGACTCGCCAGATGATTGGCTCCTTGCAGAAAAAAGAGACCTTCTCCCTGCAACTGGGCACCGAAGTGCGCAGCATCAAACGTAACGCTGACAACAGCTGGAATGTCACCTTAAACCACCTGAAAGGCGGTGGTGAGCAGGTGGTAAAAGCGAAGTTTATCTTTATTGGCGCAGGCGGTGCGGCGCTGAAGCTGTTGCAGGAGTCCGGCATTCCGGAAGCGGCGGATTACGCGGGTTTCCCGGTGGGCGGCCAATTCTTGGTGGCGGAAAACCCGGAAGTGGTGAATCACCATCTGGCAAAAGTGTATGGTCAGGCGACCGTTGGCGCACCGCCAATGTCGGTACCGCATATCGATACCCGTATTATTGATGGCAAACGCGTGCTGTTGTTCGGGCCGTTCGCGACCTTCTCAACCCGTTTTTTGAAAAACGGCTCGCTGTGGGATCTGCTGCGCTCGACCAACTCGTCGAACATTCTGCCGATGTTGACGGTCGGAATGACCAATTTCAGCCTGGTGAAATATTTGGTAAACCAGGTGCTGCAAAATGAGGACGATCGCTTCGATGCGCTGCGTGAATATTATCCACTGGCGCAAAAAGAGGATTGGCGTTTGTGGCAGGCGGGTCAACGTGTGCAGATCATCAAGCGCGAAGCAGGAAAGGGTGGTGTGTTGCGCCTGGGCACCGAAGTGGTGAGTGATAAAGAAGGGACGATTGCCGCACTGCTTGGCGCATCGCCGGGCGCATCGACAGCCGCACCGATCATGCTTGAGCTGATGGAAAAAGTGTTTACCGAACGCTTCGCCTCCGAAGCCTGGCAGATGAAGCTGAAAGAGATCATTCCTTCTTTCGGCACCGAACTGAACGGCAATATTGAAGCCGCCGATCAGGAACTGCGTTACACCAGCGAGATCCTCGGCCTGAAATGCGACGAGTCGTTGGTGGCCGACGTCACGCCGCCGGTGCAAAAACCCACGACACAGCCGCATAACGACGGCGAGCCAGTGGCAGACATCGCGCTGTAATATGGCTTTTGAAATAAGAATCCCGGCTAAATAGCTGGGATTTTTTTATGCGTGCGAAACTGGCTATGGCAAATTACAGGCATAAAAAAACCAGCCGTTAAGGCTGGTTTTCCGGGATTTTTGGTCGGCACGAGAGGATTTGAACCTCCGACCCCTGACACCCCATGACAGTGCGCTACCAGGCTGCGCTACGTGCCGACATGTGGCGCTAATAGTACCCTTTTCCGGGCTGATTGCAAGGGAAGGGTAGCCTGAGTGATTCATAATTAATCAATCAGTTAGCGATAAAACGTTTTTCATCCGTCAGGACTTGCAGCAGCAAACTCAACTGCGGTTTCTGATCGTGGATCTTCTCACCCTGCGCATTCCAGGTTTGATAATTACCGTTCTGATTCAGCACCAGCGTCATCTGCGGCGTTGTGATTGCCAGCGTATTGCTGTTGGCTGCGGTCACCCAGTTGTGGCGACGCGCGGCGGTAAACAGGTCCTGACCTTGCGAATACTCATTTGCCGGCGTGCTGACGTGCAGCAGTCGCTGCATCAGCGTGGTCATCACATCCTGATGATCCGTCAACTTCGCGATGCGTTGCGCAGGCGTCCCCGGCCAGTGCACTACCAGCGGAACATGCAACCTGCTGCGCGACCAGTCAAAAGACGCATCATCTTTGTTCTGTGGAATACCGCGGCCTGCGGTGATGATAACCACCGTGTTATCCATTTTGCCGGAAGCGCGAAGGGCATCCAGCACGCGAGCAATTTGCTCGTCAACATCCGCTGCCGCACGGCTGTACTTGCGGGCGAAACCTGGCTGGTCGATATCCGGCTCTGCGGTGCCGTTTAACGAAACCCACGAGAACCAGCGGTTATCTTCTTGCGCATCATGCCCCAGCCAGTTGATCCACTGATCGGCGGTCTGCTTATCGCTCTGCGCACTTGCAGCAGGCAGGGAGAAATCAGACAGCAACGCCTGGCGATAGAGCGGGCTGCTAAAGCCGTCGGAAGAGAACAGCCCCAGCTGGTAACCCTGTTGGTTTAACGCGGTAATCAGCGCCGCCGGGATACGCGCCGACAACACGCCATCCATATAGCTTGGCGAAATGCCATAGAACAGGCCGAAATAGCCGTTATCCGCGTTATTCCCGGCGCTCATATGCTGCGTAAAGTTGACGTTTTGCTCGGCGAAACTCGCCAGCTTCGGCATCTGTTTTTCGTAACGCGAATAGTTAAGACCGTCGACGGTAATCAGCAGCACATTCTGGCCAGAACCCATATCGACATAGCGTAAATCGCTTAAAGGATACTGAACCGACACCGCTTCCGGGTTGCCTTGCTCCACTAGGCGGCGCTGATAATCCTGCGCATCCAACAGACCGTGTTTTTCCAGAAAACGGCGCGCGGTCATCGGGTAGGAGAGCGGCAGGTTGGCCCGCTGCATGGTAATCGGTCGATAGAAATTGGCGTCCGCCCAAATATACATCACATGGTTGGCAATAAAGGCGACGCAGAAAAAGGTGGCCAGCGGTTTGGCGAAGTGGCGACGGCGAGTGAGGCTGCGCAGTTTTTGCCAGCTCCAGGTCGCAAACAGCATCTCAATCAGCAAAATCACCGGCACGCTGATAAACATCAACTGCCAGTCGCGCGCCATTTCGTTCTGGTCCGGGTTAATAACCAGTTCCCAGACGATAGGGTTGAGGTGCAGGTGAAAACGGGTGAAAACTTCGCTATCGATAAGCAGCAGCGTCATACCGGCGGTGGCGAGGATCGCGGATAACACGCGCATGAGCCGCTGCGACATCACAATAAATGTCAGCGGGAACAGAATCAGCAAATAGGTGGCGAACACCAAAAAGCTGAAATGCCCGACCACGCTCAGGTAGGAGTAGATCCGCCCGGAGAGGGTGGTCGGCCAGTCGGCAACAAACAGATAACGGCTACCGAGAACGATGGACAACAAGATGTTGAACAACGCGAACCAGTGCCCCCAGCTAACCATCTGGGAGACTTTTTCACGGTAGCGCTGACGATTGGTCACCATAAACTGTCGATATTTCCCTTAATGCGCTTTGTCGTCGCCAATGGACGATTGTAACGCCTGAGCGAACGACTTCGCGATGGCCTGACGTTGAGCGGGTGCGACGCTGGTGTTAATCAGGTTCGTCACCATATTGCCCAGTACCATCAGGGAGAGGTCGGTCGGCGTCTGGTGTTTTTCCAGCACGTTGGCCAGCTCACTGAGCAGTTGTTCAACGTGTTCATCACTGTAGCGGGAGATTTGTGGCATAAATCGGAATCAGTCTGTTCATGAAAGGGCAACATATTACCGTAGCAACAGCTTTTTTTCTGCTTTTTTATCAGCAGTTGCACAGTCGCGTTGGTGGTGGTTGAATACCGCCGGTCTAAAAGGAGAGTTTATCATGAGTCTGGATATCAACCAGATTGCCCTGCACCAGCTTATCAAGCGTGATGAGCAGACCCTTGAACTGGTGCTGCGCGATTCTTTGCTGGAACCCACCGCGCCTGTTGAAGAGATGGTGGCAGAGCTGCACCGTGTATATAGCGCGAAAAATAAAGCCTACGGTCTGTTTAACGATGAGAGTGAGCTGGCGCAGGCGCTACGCCTTCAGCGCCAGGGTGAAGAAGAGTTTCTTGCCTTCAGCCGTGCGGCAACTGGGCGCTTACGTGATGAACTGGCGAAATATCCCTTTGCCGATGGCGGCATTGTGCTGTTTTGCCACTACCGTTATCTGGCGGTCGAATACCTGCTGGTTGCGGTGCTGAACAACTTAAGCAGCATGCGTGTCAACGAACATCTGGATATCAGCTCGACTCATTATCTGGATATTAACCATGCCGATATCGTCGCGCGTATCGATCTCACCGAATGGGAAACCAACCCGGAATCCACGCGTTACCTTACGTTCCTGAAAGGGCGGGTAGGGCGCAAAGTGGCGGATTTCTTTATGGATTTCCTCGGTGCCAGCGAAGGGCTGAACGCCAAAGCACAAAACCGCGGTCTGCTACAGGCGGTGGATGATTTTACCGCTCAGGCGGAGCTGGATAAATCAGAGCGCCAGACGGTTCGCCAACAGGTTTATACCTATTGCAACGAGCAATTGCAGGCGGGTGAAGAGATTGAGCTGGCCTCGCTCTCCAAAGAGCTGGCGGGCGTGAGCGAAGTGAGTTTCGAAGAGTTCACAGCGGGCCAGGGCTACGAGCTGGAAGAGAGCTTCCCGGCGGATCGCAGTACGCTGCGTCAACTCACCAAATACGCCGGGAGCGGCGGCGGGTTGACGATCAATTTCGATGCCTTACTGCTCGGCGAACGTATTTTCTGGGATCCGGCAACGGATACGCTGACCATCAAAGGCACGCCGCCGAACCTGCGCGATCAGTTGCAGCGTCGTTTTAATGGCGGCAAGTAACCTTGTGAAACCTGCTTTCGGGCAGGTTTTCTTTTTCCTGCGATCCGCGAGAAGGTAATGGATTTATCTCAACGCCCGGGTGCCCTGGCAGTCGTCCAACGCGATAATTCGCCAGCGGGCACTGCGCCATCAACTCAAGCGTGAAAAAACGGTGAAAGATGACGCTCCGCGCATTAGTAAGCTGCTGATGGATTTTGATGAGATATAAAAAACCCCGCCGGAGCGGGGTTTTCTTCAACTTGTTAGCGATTAAGCGCGAACGAAGTCGATGTGGTTCAGTTTGGCTTTGAACGGGTGACGCTGGATAGCCTGAACTTTTACCTTAACTTCTTTGCCATCAACTGCGATGGTCAGAACTTCGCTATAGAACTCAGCTTTCGCCTGCATGTTCCACAGTTTGTCGTGATCCAGTTCGATAGCGATTGGCGCTTCAGTTCCACCGTAAACGATAGCCGGGAACTTGTTCGCGATGCGCAGGCGGCGGCTCGCACCCTTACCCTGCTCTTTACGTACTTCTGCGTTAATAGTAAACATTTGAATCTCTCTTAATAAATCCTGTTACAGGCGACCCAGCAACAGGCAGATGATCGGCTTTGCGGATGCAAAAGCGGGCGGTATTCTATCCCCGAATGTGCGATACATCAATCAAAAGCGCGTTTATCCGCGTAATTCATGTGCCCGGCGAAACCTTCCCTCATAATCGAACACTTTCTCGCGCACCTGCCAGTATTGGCCTTTCATTCGTGCGACGACAAAGTCGGGATGCCGCAATAACGCCTGCTGGGTAAGGATGTCCGCCGCGACAATCCAGCGTAACGGTACGCCAGGTATTCGCGTGTGCGGGCGAATAAACAGTTGTTCGAACGCGGTGCGTTGTGCCGGGGTTTGCAAGCGAAAACGCTCGCTTACCTCCGCGCCATCTTCATCGTAGTACGTGATTTTCAGCCATTCGCCTTTCTCATCCGCGCCGTGCTGTAGCGTCATTCCGCTACAGCGCAACACCAGTGCATCTTTCAGTTTCAGCGCAGCTTTCAGCATATCGTCCGGATCGACCAACACCGCGTCGCAACTGCGGCAGCGGCGGGCGGCAATATCATTTTCCGCATTACATTGTGGGCAGTTTTTAAAGCGGAAGCGGTAATCGCACTGTCCGCGGTGGCCTTCATCGTCTTCCAGCCAGCCCTGACAGCGACGGCCAAAATGTTCAATCAACGTGCCGTCTGCGGTGGTTTTTCCCCAAAACGTATTGGCAAAACCGCAACCAGGGCAGAAGACCTGAACCGGAACGTTATCGCTTTTGCCTTTCGGCGCACCGATTTCCGGGGCATAGAGATCGTGTGGATTGCCCGCGTAATCCAGGATCAAACAATCGGTTTTGCCCGGCGAGAGGCGCAGGCCACGGCCAACGATTTGCTGATACAGGCTGACGGATTCGGTCGGGCGTAAAATCGCAATTAGATCGACGTGCGGCGCATCGAATCCGGTGGTCAGCACCGCAACGTTCACCAGGTAGCGGAACTGTTGATTTTTGAAGGCTTCGATCAACGCATCGCGCTGCGGGCCGGGCGTTTCGCCGGTGATCAGCGCCGCGTCATCGGCGGGCAGCAGGCCGGTAATCTCTCTGGCGTGCTCAACGGTGGCGGCAAAAATCATCACCCCTTTGCGCGTCTGCGCAAACTCGACAATCTGGCTGATGATATGCGGGGTAATGCGCTTTTGCTTTTTCAGCTCGCGGTTCATGTCAGCTTCGCTGAACAAGCCATTACTTTGTGCCTGCAAGCGGCTGAAATCATATTGCACCACCGGCATATCCAGCCGCTCCGGCGGCGTAAGATAACCGTGCTTAATCATGTAGCGCAGCGGCAGTTCATAAATGCAGTCGCGAAATAGCGCTTTTTCATCACCGCGCACTATACCGTGGTAATGAAAGCGATAAATCCAGCCTTTGCCGAGCCGAAAAGGCGTGGCGGTCAGCCCAAGTAAACGTACGTGAGGGTTCACTTCGCGCAGATGCGTCAGGATTTGTTGATACTGGCTGTCATCGTCATCGCTGATACGGTGGCATTCATCCACCACCAGCAGGGAAAATTCGCTTTGAAACTGCTCAAGATTGCGCGCCACGGACTGCACGCTGCCAAACACCACTTTGCCGTGGCTCTGTTTGCGCTTTAACCCGGCGGCGAAAATATCGGCTTCCAGCCCCAACGCGACATACTTCGCATGGTTCTGCGCGACCAACTCTTTGACGTGCGCCAGCACCAGTACGCGGCCGCGCGCCAGCCGTGCCAGCTCAGCAATCACCAGGCTTTTTCCGGCACCGGTCGGCAGCACAATGACCGCAGGTTCAGCATGTTGGCGAAAATGGGCGAGGGTGGCATCCACCGCTTCGCGTTGATAAGGACGTAGCGTAAAAGTCATTGTCTCGGCGGTATTACAAATTGGCGGTGCTCAGTATGCCACGAATCTTTCCTTTTAGCGGTTTCGGATGCTCGCTATACTGTCAGGGCATTCATCTCTTTTTGCGGGGTTTTGCCCGCATCCAGCACCATACAGGCTAAAAAATTTCATGCGACTTGATAAGTTTATCGCTCAGCAACTCGGCGTAAGCCGTGCCATTGCCGGGCGTGAAATCCGCGGCAGCCGTGTTACGGTCGACGGCGACATCGTCAGAGATACCGCGTTTAAATTGCAACCTGAGCACGAGGTTGAATACGACGGTAACACCCTCGTTCAGCAAAATGGCCCGCGCTATTTTATGCTGCATAAACCGGAAGGCTACGTCTGTTCGACGGACGATCCGGATCATCCCACGGTGCTCTATTTTCTTGATGAGCCCGTTGCGCACAAGCTGCATGCCGCCGGACGCCTGGATATCGACACCACCGGGCTGGTGCTGATGACTGACGATGGTCAATGGTCGCACCGTATCACTTCGCCGCGCCATCACTGCGAGAAAACCTATCTTGTGACCCTCGAATCGCCGGTCGCGGAAGACACCGCCGCGCAGTTCGCCCACGGCGTACAACTGCATAATGAAAAAGATCTCACCAAGCCCGCAGTGCTTGAAATCATCACCCCAACGCAGGTGCGCCTGACCATTAGTGAAGGCCGCTACCACCAGGTTAAACGTATGTTTGCCGCTGTGGGAAACCATGTCGTCGCGCTGCACCGCGAGCGCATTGGCGCGATTGCGCTTGATGAAGATCTCGCGCCGGGTGAATACCGGGCGCTCACCGAAGAAGAAATCGCCAGCGTTGGCATGCCCGCTCGTTAAATTCAGGAGAATTTCGTGACCACCAGGCCACACTCATCATTGAGCATTGTGTTTATTCTTGGCCTGCTGGCCATGCTAATGCCGCTCTCCATTGATATGTATTTGCCCGCGCTGCCAGTGATTGCCGAGCAGTTTGGCGTTCCGGCAGGCAGCGCGCAGATGACGCTCAGCACCTATATTCTGGGCTTCGCGCTGGGGCAATTGCTCTATGGGCCAATGGCAGACAGCATCGGTCGTAAACCGGTTATCCTTGGCGGCACGTTGATTTTCGCCGCGGCGGCCGTGGCCTGCGCGCTGGCGCAGAGTATTGAGCAACTGATCACCATGCGCTTTTTCCATGGCCTCGCCGCAGCGGCGGCAAGCGTGGTGATCAACGCCCTGATGCGCGATATCTACCCGCGCGAAGAGTTCTCGCGCATGATGTCGTTCGTGATGCTGGTGACCACCATAGCGCCGCTGCTGGCGCCAATGGTCGGCGGTGCGGTACTGATTTGGTTTAGTTGGCATGCGATTTTCTGGATCCTGGCGATTGCCGCGCTGCTGGCGTCATTGATGATTGCCTTTTTCATCCGCGAAACGCTGCCGGTGGAAAAACGCCACAAGTTCCACTTCCGCACAACGCTGGGCAACTTTGCCTCACTGTTTCGCCATAAACGCGTGCTCAGCTATATGCTGGCGAGCGGTTTCAGCTTCGCCGGCATGTTCTCATTCCTGAGCGCCGGGCCGTTTGTCTATATCGAAATTAACCACGTCTCGCCGCAGGATTTCGGTTACTACTTCGCGCTGAATATTGTGTTCCTGTTTGTCATGACCATTATTAACGGCCGCTTCGTGCGCCGGATTGGTGCGCTGAACATGTTCCGCAGCGGGCTGTGGATCCAGTTTGCGATGGCGCTGTGGATGGTGGTGACCGCTTTGCTGGATGTCGGCTTCTGGTCGATGGTGATCGGCGTGGCGGCATTCGTTGGCTGTGTTTCGCTGGTGGCGTCTAACGCGATGGCCGTGATTTTGGATGAGTTTCCGCATATGGCCGGGACAGCCTCTTCGCTTGCGGGCACGTTCCGTTTTGGTATCGGTGCGATTGTTGGCGCGCTGCTGTCGATGGCGACCTTCAACTCGGCGTGGCCGATGATTTGGTCCATCACTTTCTGCGCAACCAGTTCCATTCTCTTCTATCTGTACGCCAGCCGGTCGAAAAAACCGGCATAACCTACCAGAACAGGGAGCGAAAACGCTCCCTTTTTTGAGCCATGTCAATCACAAGCAACTTCTGTTCGAACATGTTTGTTTATTTTTTGTAAAATCAGTTGGTGTAAAAAGTCACATCATTGTAGTGAAAAAGGTTGAGTTAGATCGCAGAAACGGGTACATATACCCCGAAAGTTGGCTCTCCGCCTATCCAATAAGACCTTGATAAATGAGCGGCAAGCCCACACGCTGCGCGGGATGCGACCTTTTCTGCGCGACCGGCAGGATGCTTTGTCAATCATGTGTTAATATAAGTGTGAAATATTTGTGAAGTGAATGTGCTTCTGGGGAAAAAAGTGAATACATTACAGCTCTCAATCGTCCACCGTTTGCCCCAGTGTTATCGCTGGCTGGATGGTTTTGCAGGGGCAAAAGTTGAACCGATTCCGCAGAACGGACTCGCGGCTGATGATGCGCTTGTCGGGTTGAAACTGTTAAGCCCAGACGGCGACAAAGCCTGGCCAGTGATGCAGAAACTCAGCCAGGCGCTCAGCGATATCGAAGTGAATTGTTCCGTACTGGAATGCGAAGGGGAACCGTGCCTGTTCGTTAACTGCCAGGATGAGTTTGCCGCGACGTGCCGTCTGAAAAATTTCGGCGTGGCCATTGCGGAACCCTTCTCAAATTACAACCCTTTCTGACCCTCAGCTTAGCGCCAGAAGCTGGCGTGTATACGCTTGCTGAGGCTCGTCAAACACGCGCCGACACTCTCCCTGCTCAATCACTTCGCCCTGTTTCAGCACAATCACCTGATGGCACAACGTGCGCACCACGTGTAAATCGTGGCTGATAAAGATGTACGCCAGCCGGTGCGTTTGCTGAAGGGACTTCAACAGCGCGAGGATTTGCGATTGCACGGTGCGATCCAGCGATGAGGTTGGCTCGTCGAGAATGATCAGTTCAGGTTTGAGGATCAGCGCGCGGGCGATAGCAATACGCTGGCGTTGACCACCGGAAAACTCACCCGGAAAACGCCGCCGCGTTTCGGCATCCAGCCCCACTTCCTGCATGACTTCAATCACCCGCTGTTCGCGATCCTCGCGCGACAACTCAGGGTGGTGCACTCGCAACCCTTCTTCGATGATTTGCTGCACATTCAGCCGTGGGTTTAACGCCGAGTTCGGATCCTGGAACACCACCTGAATGCGATGGCGCACCGGCAACATCTGCTTACGGTTCCATAAATGCAGCGGTTTGCCGTCAAACAAAATCGTGCCTTGTGAATGTATCAGGCGCAGCAGAGCCAGCCCGGTGGTGCTTTTACCGGAACCGGATTCGCCCACCAATCCTAGCGTTTCCCCTGGGCGCAGCGTAAAGCTGATGCTTTTTACCACCGGATTATGCTCGACGACGCGTTTGAAAATCCCTTTACGCACCGGGAAGCTGATGCCGAGGTTTTCCACCTGCAACAGTGGCTTCGCATCGGCTGGCAGCGAAACGGGTTCGCCGTGCGGTTCGCTGTTAAGCAGCTTTTGCGTGTAAGGATGAGTCGGCGCGCAAAACAGCGCCTGAGCACTGTTTTGCTCCACGCACAGGCCGTTTTGCATCACCGCCACATTGTCGGCCAGCTTGCGCACGATGCTCAAATCATGGGTGATAAACAGCAACCCCATATTCAGCTCATCGCGTAATTCACGCAGCAGGGTGAGGATTTGCGCCTGCACCGAAACATCCAGCGCGGTCGTGGGTTCGTCCGCAATCAGCAGCTCCGGGCGCGTCAGCAAGGCCATCGCAATCATTACGCGCTGGCGTTCGCCGCCGGAAAGCTGATGCGGGAAATCCGCCAGCCGGTTGCGGGCGTTACGAATACCCACACGGTCAAGGCAATTGAGAATTTCCGCTCGCGCTGCTTCCCTACGCATGCCACGGTGCAGCGAGAGCACTTCATAAAGTTGTTTTTCCAGCGTATGCAGCGGGTTTAGGGAGATCATCGGCTCCTGAAAAATCATGGCGATTTTATTGCCGCGCACGCCGCGCAGGGTTCTTTCATTGGCATGCAGCAAGGATTCGCCGTGAAACAGAATATCACCCGACGGATACTCCACCGGCGGCGAGGGCAGCAAACGCAGAATAGATAGCGCGCTGACGCTTTTGCCGGAGCCGGATTCACCGACCAGCGCCAGGGTTTCACCGGCTTCCACGCGCAGCGATAAATCCTTGACCACTGTGCGCACGGTGTTTTGCTGGCGAAACGCGATGGTTAATGAATCAACGGTAAGCAGGGGAGAAGTCATCTTACACCGCCTTATTAGGGTCAAACGCGTCGCGCACGGCTTCGCCGATAAAAATCAGCAACGAGAGCAGCAGGGCGGTGGAGAGAAACGCAGCGATACCCAGCCACGGCGCCTGGAGATTGTTTTTCCCTTGCAATAGCAATTCGCCAAGGGAAGGGGAGCCAAGCGGCAAACCGAAGCCGAGAAAATCCAGTGAGGTCAATGTGCCCACCGAACCGCTAAGAATAAAAGGCAAAAACGTCAGCGTTGCCACCATGGCGTTCGGCAACATATGGCGCAGCATAATGCCGCGATCGCTAACGCCCATTGCCTGAGCGGCGCGGATATAGTCGAAATTTCGCGTGCGTAGAAACTCAGCGCGCACCACGCTGACCAGCGTCATCCAGCCAAAGAGCACGGTAATGCCCAACAGCCACCAGAAATCAGGTTGAATTACGCTGGAAAGCAGGATTATCAAAAACAACGTCGGTAAGCCGGACCAGACTTCAATGAAGCGCTGCCCCAGCAGATCGATTTTCCCGCCGTAATAACCTTGTATCGCCCCCGCCAGAATGCCAATCACGCTGGATAAAATCGTCAGCATCAGGCCGAACAGCAAAGAGATGCGTGTGCCATAAAGAATCCGCGCCAGCACATCGCCGCCGTTGGCATCGGTGCCGAGCCAGTTTTGCGCCGAAGGCGGGGAGGGGAAAGGTTGTGTGGTGGCGTAATTAATACTGCGCGCGCCGAAACGCACCGGCGCCCACAATGCCCAACCATGTTCGCTAAGCTGTTTTTGCAGCCATGGGTCCTGGTAATCAGCAGGCGTGGCGAGCGGCCCGCCGAAGTCGCTTTCGCTGTAATCCTTGAAAACCGGTGCATACCACTCGCCCTGGTAACGCACCAGCAGGGGCTTATCATTGGCGACCAGCTCCGCAAACAGGCTAACAATAAAAATCAGCAAAAAAATCCACAAAGACCAGTAACCCCGACGGTTATGGCGAAAACGCGCCCAGCGGGCCTGGTTGACGTAGCTTAGTTGAAACATCAGCGCCCCTCGAAATCGATACGCGGATCCACCAGCGTATAGCTGACATCACTGAGGATATTCAGCAGCAGGCCGATCAGAGAGAAAATATAGAGCGTGCCAAACATCACCGGGTAATCGCGCGAAACGGTAGATTCATAGCCCAACAGGCCGAGGCCATTAAGGGAGAAAATCACTTCAATCAGCAGCGAGCCGGTGAAAAACATGCTGATAAATGTCGCCGGAAACCCGGCAATCACCAGTAACATGGCGTTACGGAACACATGCTTGCGCATAATATTGCGCTCGCTCACCCCTTTGGCGCGGGCGGTGACCACGTATTGTTTGCGGATCTCATCCAGAAACGAGTTTTTGGTCAGCATGGTCAGCGCCGCAAAGCCGCCAATCACCGTCGCCAGCACCGGTAGCGCGATATGCCACAAATAATCGGTGATTTGTTTGTACCACGGTAGCGTGTCGAAATTAGTCGACACCAGCCCACGCAGCGGGAAGAAGTCGTAATAACTGCCGCCCGCGAAAAAGATAATCAGCAGAATGGCGAACAAAAACGGCGGAATGGCGTAGCCGACAATAATCAGCGCGCTACTCCAGACATCAAAACGACTGCCGTTATAAACCGCTTTACGAATACCGAGCGGGATCGATACCAGATAGATAATCAGCGTGCCCCACAGGCCGATGGTGATGGATACCGGCAGGCTGTCTTTGATGAGCTGCAATACCGAGGCGCTGCGAAACAGGCTGTCGCCAAAGTCAAAGCGCACATAGTCCCACAGCATGGTGAAATAGCGCTGATACATCGGTTTATCAAAACCATAGCGCTGTTTAATCTCTTCAATGACTTGCGGATCGAGCCCACGCCCGCCGCGATAATGGCTTTGATTGCTCAGCGCGTCACCGACGCCAGTGCGCGCATGCGTCGCGCCCATTCCGCCCCCGCCGCTGCCGGGAAGGTTGCTTTGATCGCCGAACTCAATCGCGGCGATAGCCTGATCGACCGGGCCGCCGGGGGCGATTTGCACAATAAAAAAGTTGATGGTGATGATTGCCCAGATCGTAGGAATGATCAGCAATAACCGGCGAATAAGATACGCGCCCATCTCGTCTCCTTAACGTCTGTCGGCGGGCAGTTTTGCCGCCTTGTTTACGTCATACCACCAGGTATCAAACCCAAGCGAGTAGACAGGGCGAATGCCGGGCATGGAAAACTTATCCCAATAAGCGACGCGATCGGCGGCCATAAACCACATTGGCAGCATGTAATAGTTCCATGTCAGCACGCGGTCCAGCGCGCGCCCGAGCGGCAATAATTTCTCTTTATTTCCCTGCCAGCGGTTAATTTGCTCAATCAGGTTATCAATCGCCGGGTTTTGCACGCCGGGGGAATTATATGAAGAGTCGATATACTGCGAACTCCAGGCGATTTGCAAATCCCCGCTCGGCCACGGCTGCGCCCGCCACAGGCGCGGCATCATATCGTAATCGCGGCTGCGCATGCGGTTCGTCGCCTGCGAATTATCAACCTGGCGAATCTCCATGCTGATGCCTAAACGGGCGAGATTGTGCTGAAACGGCAGCACCCATTGCGTGTTGCCGCCTGATGGCAGCAGCAGTTCAAACATGAAAGGTTTGCCAGTTTTGGCATTGACGCGCTGTTGGTTCTTCAGCACCCAGGCGGCTTCTGTCAGCAATTTATCGGCCCGCAAAAGGTTATCGCGGTCATAACCGTCGCCTTTTGATTTGGCTGGGGAATAAATGGAGGTGAACACTTCCGGCGGCACTTGCGATTTTAGCGGGGCCAGCAGCGTCAGTTCATCGGCATCGGGATAATTGCGCGCCGCGTATTCGGTATTCTGGAAATAGCTGTTCGCCCGGCTGTACGCCCCGTAAAACAGGGCTTTGTTCATCCACTCAAAATCGAACGCCAGCGAGACGGCTTCACGGACGCGGCGATCGCTAAACACCGGGCGCTGAATGTTGAATGCCAGCCAGCGGGTGTCCTGCGCTGAGGTATTCGGTTGCTCGTCTTTCACGATATACCCCTTGCTGAAGTTGGTGCCGATATACCGTGTCGCCCAGTTTTTCGCATCGCCTTCGCTGCGCATATCGTAAGCGCCCGCTTTGAACGCTTCGAACGCCACATTGTCGTCGAGGTAGTAGTCGTAGCGAATGTTGTCGAAGTTCCAGCGGCCACGATTGACCGGCAGGTTGGCGGCCCAGTAATTACGCACGCGGGTATAGGCAACATATTGCCCCATCCGCCAGGTGCTGATGCGATACGGCCCGCTGCTGAGCGGCGGTCGCCCAAGCGGATCGCTGAGCTTGTGATCCTTCCAGAACTTCTCTGGCATGACCGGCAGCGTAAGCAGGCTGAGCATATTTTCTTTGCCGGGCGTCGCCAAATCGATGCGCACAGTTAACGGTGAAATCGCTTTAACCGTCGAGCCTTTATAATAAAGGCGAAATTGCGGCACGCCTTCGGTCATAAACTTGTGAAAGGTGAAGGCGACATCGCTGGCGCGGATCGGGGAACCGTCATGAAACACCGCACGGGGATTGATTGAGATCTCCATCCACGAATAATCATCGGCATAGCGCGCCATTTCCGCGACCAGCGGGTAATAGCTGCCGGGTTCATCGTCGGACGTGGTAAACAGGGAGTCATAGAGTGCATCGGTGCGTACTGCGGCATTACCGCGCATCGCGAAGCGGTTAAAGCTGTCGAAGGTGCCGATCATCGAAAGTGTGACGTTTCCACCTTTCGGTGCGGCGGGGTTTACGTAATCGAAATGGGTAAAATTGACGGCGTATTTAGGATCGCCAATCACGGAAAATGAGTCGCTTTCTTTGATGGTCGGTGCTGCATGGCAAAGCAGGCTGGTAAAAGCCAGTAATAGAGCTGAAATACGCGCAAACTTCATTCGCTGTGTCCCTTTGACCCGCAACGCGACAGGCGCGTTAACCTCTTAACGTTGAATAATAAGGGAGGCCTGGCCGGTTGTGAAATTTTTCAGCCTAAAGCTGGCTGGCAAAAGGCGGCGGTTGCCAGACGACGAACTGTTCCAGCGTCATTGGGCGGCTAAAATAATAGCCCTGCAAATAGTGCACACCATGTTCCCGCAGCCATCTGGCTTGTTCCGGTGTTTCAACGCCTTCCGCCACCGTGAGCATATTCAGCCGTTTCGCCAGCGTCAGCACCGCGTCAAGCACCGGCGAGGTCACCGTTTCGGTGCCAATGGCATTGACAAAGCCACGATCGATTTTCAGGTAATCGAATGTAAAACGCTCAAGGTAGATAAGCGCGCTGTGCCCGGTGCCAAAATCGTCAATAGCGACTTCATACCCTTCGTCATGCAAACACTGGAAGACTTCGCTGACTTCTTTATAACGCAGCATGTCCCGTTCGGTTATCTCAAAAACGAGGCTGAAATGGTGCGGCGGCAAGGACTGGGAGAACTGGCGGATATCGTCCATAAAGTTTGGCGCATGTAAATGCCCCGGCGCGATATTCACACCCATCTTCGTGCCTGCCGGTAATAGCGTTTGCAAGACGGGCGCATCGCGGGCAATCAGTTCAAACAGATGCAGCGTCAACGGCACAATCAGTTGCTGGGCTTCGGCAAAGTGAATAAACGCATCGGGCGGAATTTCCCCGGCGGTAGGGTGTTTCCAGCGCATCAGCACTTCGAGGCCGGTCACTTTTAATTCGGCTGCATCAACCACGGGCTGATACACCACATAAAATTGTTCACGCTTGATGCCGGTCAGGATCTCTTTGCCGGGGCGCAAATGGGTATACAGCATCCAGGTCGTCAACAAACCGACCAGCATGCCGAATGTCGCACCCAGCAGCACGGCAAATTGAATATCTTCCGGCAGCCATTTTTGCGCGTAGAGATAAAGAGTGACCGGCGTGCCTTCAATATGCGCGGTGAGAAAAGGGGGTTGTGCAAGATTGCTCAGCACAATGGTGCCCGTGGCGAACGTGGCAAGCGCCCGATCGCCAATACCCAGCGCAATGCCGGTCAGGTCGGGTTGTTGAGAAGCGCTGAACATGTAAGGTGTGAGATTGATATTCAGCGTGGCGAATACGCCACGTTTGTCCAGCAAAGGGCTACGAAACCACAGCGCAATCACGGGATTATCCGGCATCATCGGCGTGCCCGGTAAAATCACCATGTCGGTGGTTTTATTTAAATCGATATCCGCCACCAGATCTTTCATTGGCTCATTCATATCGCCGGTGGCCGAAGAACAAAATGCATTTTGATCTTTAACCAGCAAAAATGCGCGCACGTTCATGCTGAACGCGGCTTTCGACGTGAGTTCACTGGCGACATCGCGACACGGGTTTAACGTCAGCGGCTGCAAGGATTCGGCGGTCGCGCGAATATCGTTAAAGTAGCTGGAAAAAGAAGCCTGGATATTGCTGAGCAGCGCATCGTATTTGGCTTCACGACTTTTCTGCTCAAACCAGAGTTGCACACCGCCAACCATCAATGCTGAAAGCAAAGCCGCAATAAGGCTTATCAGCAAAATCTTTCGGTTAAAGGAAACGGTGCGGGTGAACATGTTGCAGGGCCCATTTCAGATGTTCATGGAGGAGCGCATGGGAAGCGGTCAGATACCTGAGGACTATAACCCGGAAAGCTTCGTATAGCATATTGAAGGCATAAAAAAACACTGCCAGAGCAGTGTTTTTAAACTTAATGCCCGCCAAGGGTAACCGGCATCAAGTGATTAGCTGCGTGTCAGGATGCGTCGTGCTTCATTGTAGCGCTTCTTCCAGTAGGGCTCGTCCAGGTTTGAAATCATCACACCACTGCTGGTGGAGGCATGAACGAATTGGTTATTACCAATATAAATGCCGACATGTCGTCCGGTAGAACCCGCTTTAAAGAGTACCAGGTCGCCCGTACGCAAACTGGTGCGCGAGATGGACTTGCCGGTTTCTTGCTGTTCCCATGTGGAACGCGGCAGTTCTAAACCAAACTGTTCACGGAAAGTGCGCTGCACAAAGCCGGAACAATCGATGCCTTTTTTGGTGTCGCCGCCGAGGCGGTAACGCACGCCTTTCCAGTCGGCATACTGATCCATAATTCGGTTTTTAACATCGAGATTACGAACCAGATTTTCAAATTCATCCTGAGAAGCTTGCAGTGAAGAAGTCTCTTCGCCCACAGCATGCGTCTCAGGATGCATATTCTTTGCGGTATTCGTTGAACAAGCTGAAAGCAGTACCGCTACTGCGATCGCGGGAATCGCCCGCACGATATATCTCAAAATCGGCTGAGACGTGACCATGTTGCTTATTTTCCCTTGAAGTCCTTAACGATAATATCGTTATAAAAAATGCCAACGCAGCGAGATTAATTATCTGTATGCATCAAGACAAATACTCGGGCCTGAATTTGTGGAGGAACCCACAAATTAATGCACTGTGTAACGCGCAATGAGAATAAAAGCACTCTTTGCGACAAGACGAACCGAGGTTACCTGAACATCTAATGCATGGCGAGTGCTTTTATTCAATTTTTTATAAGAAATTGTGATACAGAAATCGAATTTATGGATTTGATCAAAAAATAAACAATTTAAGTAAAATAGCGCGTAAAGTGCTCTTTTTTAGACCGATTGCGATGGCGGGAAAATGACAAAATTAGGCAAACGCCGGGAATTTTCATTAGGGATCGAAAATAATCCCTAATGAATATTGTTAATTGATGTTCGAAAGTTGTTCAAATTTTGTTTTTTTGAGGCAGGTGACGATCAAAAAGTCCGATAATTTTATCGCTTAACGGCGTCATCAGGCACCACGGCATACCGATCAGCACCACAGATAACGAACCCACTGCAATGTCCGTAAACCAATGTGCGCCAATCATCACACGCGGAAAGGCGAAGACCACAAAAATAAGCAGGGCAATGCTAAACGCTTTTTTACCGAAATAACGTAGCATCACCGTCGCAAAAATAAGCAACATCATGCCGTGATCGCCCGGAAAACTGTCTTTGGACGCGTCTTTCGTCGGGAAGTTAAGCAGGTCGCTCACGCGATAAATATCCGTAAAGAAGAGTGACGGGCTGGCGCGCTTCACCGGGATGAGAAGCTGGCCGAGCTGGTTCAGCACCACCGCCAGCAACAGCATGGTCAGGCCAATCACCACCACACGGCGGCGGCCGCTTTGATCCGCCGGGATCCAAAATGTCAACATCAAACAGCCCATGGCCAACAGCGAACAGGCGTCGAACGCACGGTTATTGGTCAGCGCCACAAACCACAGGTACACGCGGCTTTCAACCAGCCCGTGGTTGAAAAAGTGGAAAATAGACGAATCCAGCGGGAACCAAAAACCATGGTTCACGGGCAAGTACCAGGACATAAACAGAGCTAGTCCCAGCGCATTAAAAAGCAAAATAAGCGGTAATCGAGTTTTCATCACGAAGGTATTTTAAATTTACACAAACGCAACGTTAGTCTTACTCACTTAAACGAAGCTTCAACAAAGCCGACTGAAGTGTGTTCCAGTCCGCTTCCGAAGCGGTGATTAGCTCGATTCGACTATCCGGCGGCGCAACGTTTTGCGTTTCGATATGCAAATCCTGCCCCTGGCGATTAACGCGCAGCAAACCTTCCGGAATCCGCATCACCCCTTTCACGCGCTCGACCGGCGCAAGTCGCGCCCACTCCAGCAAACCCACAGTGTCAAAAACCGTATCGGCATCAAAAATCCAACCGCACGCTTGATGGCCTTGCCCGCTGTTCAGGTTACGACGCCAGCGTTGGTGCGCCGGTAAACTTAATGCAGCCAGCCCTTTTTTCTCACCGTGCGCATGAGAATGTTCGGCGCTGGCGGGCAGTTCGCGCATGTTACGGCGCGGAAGGTCGAGCAGGTCGCCATCAATTACGCCCTGCGTGGCGGTCACTTGCAGGCGATCGCCGCCAAACTCGGCCCACCATTTCTCCAGCGCCTGCTGGCTTTGCGCCGTTGCGCGGTCCTGCTTGTTGGCGACAATGATGTCTGCTGCCGCCAGCTGGTCGCGAAAATTTTCATTGGTAAGGGCTTTTTCATCTAATAGCTGGCGTGGATCGAGCAGGCAGAGCGTCGCGCGCAGATCAATCCACGGTTCGTACACCGCGGCGTTAAGCATATCGAGGATCTGTTTGGGATGGCCCAGCCCGGTCGGTTCAATCAACAGGCGGTCAGGTTTGCCCTTGCGCAGCAACGTATTCAGGCCGACCTGCATCGGCAGGCCATTCACGCAGCACATGCAGCCACCGGGAATCTCTTTGAGCAGCGCGCCGCTGTCGGCCAGCAAGGCGCCATCAATCCCGATTTCACCAAACTCATTGACCAGCACCGCCCATTTTTCCTGCGGATCTTTATTGGCCAGCAAATGCAAAATGGAGGTGGTTTTGCCGCTTCCGAGAAAGCCAGTGATGAGGTTGGTTTTGGTCACAAGGACTCCAGGCGTCTTAATAATGAGAATAACGCACAATCCTGGCTAAAAAAGGTGAAAAAGAGAAGGGGGCGGACGGTGCATAGCATTTACCGCCCGCGTTAAGCGCAGCAATTGTTAATTGTTCAGCGCACTTTTTACAGCACCGTGCGCGCCGTTGGCCTCAATGCTTTGCCATGCCGCGCTGACGGCATCAACAAATGCCGGGTTGAGCGGCAAGTCGTTGCCGAAAATTTCCTTCAGCGCCAGCAGGGCGGTAACGCGCTCTTCACTGCTGCTGGTTTCAACAATGGCGTGGATTTTATCCGCCAGCGGATCGCGGATATCAATCGGCTGGCCAGCATCGTCGACGCCGCTGACATAACGCATCCAGCCGGCAATGCCCAGCGCCAGCAGCGGCCAGTGGCTTTCCCGCGCTAAATGCACGCGAATCCCTTCCAACATGCGCTGCGGAAGCTTCTGGCTGCCATCCATGGCGATTTGCCATGTCCGGTGTTTCAGCGCCGGATTCGCGAAACGCTCAATCAGGCTATCGGCATAGGCGGTGAGATCGACTCCGGTGATGCGCAGTGTAGGCGCTTGCTCGTCGAGCATCAGGCGGCGCGCGGCTTCGCGAAACGCGTCGTCTTGCATGCAGTCGTTGATATGCGCAAAACCAGCCAGATACCCTAAATACGCCAGAAACGAGTGGCTGCCGTTGAGCATGCGTAATTTCATCTGCTCCCAGGGCTGCACATCCTGCACCAGTTGCGCGCCTGCGGCTTCCCACTCCGGGCGCCCGGCGACAAAATTGTCTTCAATTACCCACTGAATAAACGGCTCACAGCTGATGGCACACGGGTCAGAGACACCAAGTACCTCACCAATTTCCTCAAGGGATTCTTGCGTCGCCGCAGGCACTATGCGATCCACCATCGTTGCCGGGAAGCTGACGTGTTTTTCTATCCACTGCGCCAATTCCGGGGAGCTCGTTTGCGCCATGCCCAGCACGGCGTTTTTCACCACGTGACCGTTGTCCGGAATGTTATCGCAGGAGAGCACGGTAAAGGGAGGCAACCCGCGTTCACGGCGGCGATGCAGCGCTTCCACCAAAATGCCCGGCGCAGAGTGGGGTTCTTGCGGGTGCTGAAGATCGTGGGCAATGCGCGGCTGGTTCAGATCGAGTTTGCCACTGGCAGGATCAATGCAATAACCCTTTTCGGTGATGGTCAGCGAAACGATCGCCACTTGCGGTTCGCAGAACTTTTCAATTATTGCGGGCAATGAATCGAGTTTGGCGTTCAAACATTCGTTGACTGCGCCAATAATGATGGGTTGGTTACCGTTCGCGCCTTTTTCCAACACGGTATACAGGTGATTTTGCTCGCGTAATTGCGACATCAGCACATCGCCGCTGAACAGGCTGATTTCACAAATACCCCAGTCACCGCCTTTCGCGTTCAGCACCCGATCGGTCAACAGCGCCTGATGCGCGCGATGGAATGCGCCAAAGCCGAAGTGCACAATTCGCGAACGCAGAAGGGCGCGATCATACTGAGGTTGTTGCACCGTTGCCGGAAGCGTTACGGAGGCAATTGTTTTCATCTCTATACACCTGATTAACCAATAATTAACAACATGCAGTGTAAAGTTATATGACAGCAAAAAGAATTGGTATGCCGTAAATATCCGGGGAATGTGAGCTGGATCAATCATTGTTGCGGCAGGATTTGACCATCAATAATTAGCATGTATGGTAGTCGTCAATGTATTATCTGTATTGGTATAACAACTTTTTTTGAGGAAAAAGCGATGGAACAAACCTGGCGTTGGTATGGACCGAATGATCCGGTATCTCTTGATGATGTACGTCAGGCAGGCGCGACAGGCGTCGTGACCGCACTGCACCACATTCCGAACGGTCAGGTTTGGCCGGTTGAGGAGATCAAAGCACGCCAGGCGCTGCTGGCAGAAAAAGGGCTCACCTGGTCAGTGGTGGAAAGCATCCCGGTTCATGAAGAGATTAAAACCCACTCCGGGCAGTATGAAACGTGGATTGCCAACTACCAGCAAAGCATTCGCAACCTGGCGACCTGCGGCATCGACACCGTCTGCTACAACTTTATGCCGATCCTCGACTGGACGCGTACCGACCTTGAATATGAACTGCCGGATGGCTCGAAAGCGCTGCGTTTTGACCAGATCGCTTTCGCGGCGTTCGAGCTGCATATCCTGAAACGCAAAGGCGCACAAGCCGATTACAGCGAAGAAGAGCAGCGTCAAGCGCAGGCGTATTTTAATGCCATGAGCGCGGCTGAAATTGAAAAGCTAACGCGCAATATCATCGCTGGCCTGCCGGGTGCGGAAGAGGGCTACACGCTGGATCAGTTCCGTGCGCGTCTGGCGGAGTATGATGGCATCGACAAAGCGCAACTGCGCGAGAACATGGCCTATTTCCTGCGCGCCATTGTGGCGGTTGCCGAAGAAGTGGGCGTGCGCCTGGCGGTACACCCGGATGATCCACCGCGTCCAATCCTTGGCCTGCCACGTATCGTTTCTACCCTTGAAGATATGCAGTGGCTGAAAGAGGCGGTGGACAGCGTTAATAACGGTTTCACCATGTGCACCGGTTCTTATGGCGTGCGTGCCGATAACGATTTGGTGCGCATGATTGAGACTTTCGGCGACCGTATTCACTTTACGCACCTGCGTTCAACGTGCCGCGAAGATAACCCGAAAACTTTCCACGAAGCCGCGCATCTGCAAGGCGATGTCGATATGGTTTCTGTGGTTGCCGCCATCCTGACCGAAGAGCAGCGCCGTAAGAAAGCGGGCGATTTGCGTCCGATTCCATTCCGCCCGGATCACGGTCACCAAATGTTGGACGATCTGCGTAAGAAAACGAACCCAGGGTATTCGGCGATTGGCCGCCTGAAAGGGATGGCAGAAGTGCGCGGTGTTGAGCTGGCGCTGAAGAAAACGTTGTTTCGCGACCTACTATAACCGTATATCAGATCCGCGAACCTCGTAGCTCTGATAAGCGAAGCGCCATCAGGCAAAAAAAAGCCTCCACATCTGGAGGCTTTTTTCTATCAATCCGCGCGGCCCATATAGCGGCGCTCTTCGATATGAATGCGGATTTTCTCACCCGTCGTCAGGTATTCAGGCACCTGCACCACCAGACCGGTGTTCAATGTCGCTGGCTTGGTACGGGAGCTGGCAGAGGCGCCTTTAATTCCCGGAGCCGTTTCCACAATTTCCAGGTCAACAGTTTGCGGCAGTTCCAGCGCTAGCAACTGGCCATCCCACAGCAGAACCTGCATATCCGGCATGCCACCTTCCGGAATAAACTGCAACTCTTCTTCAATCTGGTCTTTGGTGAAGGTATACGGCGTGTAATCTTCTTTATCCATAAACACGTATTCGTTGCCATCCACATAAGAGAAGTCAACAAAACGGCGGTTCAGAGATACGGTATCAACGATATCGTCGCCTTTAAAACGCTCTTCCACTTTCAGCCCGGTACGGACATCGGAAAAACGCATTTTGTAGAGAGTTGCTGCGCCGCGGGCGCTCGGTGACTGAATATCAATATCTTTAACAATCAGCAGTTTGCCGTTGAAATTCAGCACCATACCTTTTTTAATTTCATTCGCTCTTGGCATTGCAAGGGTCCTGTAAATTGAAAATAACGAAAATATCGCGACAAACTACTCGCGAGGGCCTTTCCAGGCAAGTGGAATTGATGCGTTTTGCGTTCATCAGGTAAAAGATGTTAGCTTGCCCGCAAGCGCGCTATTCCGGCGCGTTGTGCAATAAAAGAGAGCCACTATGCAATGCCGCCCGGACTGTGGAGCATGCTGTACCGCCCCGTCCATCAGTAGCCCGATTCCCGGCATGCCCAACGGTAAACCGGCCAATACGCCCTGCGTACAACTTGATGCGCAGCAACGTTGTAAAATCTTCGCTTCGCCACTGCGCCCGAAGGTCTGCGCCGGGCTGCAACCCAGCCGCGATATGTGTGGCGCAAACCGCGAACAAGCCATGGTGTACTTGCTCGATCTTGAAAACCAGACTGCGCCTTAATCCCACCACAAACTCCTTATATTCCTTTTTATGCTGACGCTGCTGAACATTCTTTGCTGACCGTAAAAATCACGTCAGCAAATTTGCGCTAACCGCATGTGAAATGTGCAGTACCTCAAAAATCTGAAATGCAGATTAAGAGATTTCTTGATCGCTGGAAGAAAAAAGTGAAGACTCCTTGAAACGTTTCAGCGTCATCATGCCGACTTAAATCAACGGCGGTGACGCGCCATTTCTCAAGTTAGCTGAAACGATTCAATTTCAGTGGGAGAGGAGTTACATGTTCCAGTTATCCGTTCAGGACATCCATCCTGGCCAGCAGGCCGGTAATAAAGAAGACGCTATTCGCCAGATCGCTGCGGCGCTGGTCGACGCCGGCAACGTCGCCGACGGCTACGTTAACGGCATGCTTGCGCGCGAGCAGCAGACATCAACCTATCTGGGTAATGGCATTGCCATTCCGCACGGTACTACCGACACACGCGACCAGGTGCTGAAAACCGGCGTGAAAGTTTTCCAGTTCCCGCAGGGCATCCTGTGGAGTGAAGGCCAGGTGGCCTATGTCGCTATCGGTATCGCTGCCAGTTCTGATGAGCACCTCGGTTTGCTGCGTCAGCTGACGCACGTGCTGAGCGACGATTCCGTTGCCGCACAACTGCAATCTGCGACGACCGCAGAAGAGTTGCGCGCCCTGCTGATGGGTGAAAAACAGAGCGCTGCGCTGAAGCTGGACAACGAAACCCTGTCCCTTGACGTTAACGCTAACTCGCTTGTGACCTTACAAGCGCTGAACGCGGCGCGCCTGAAAGAAGCGGGCGCGGTAGATGCCGCTTATGTTACCCGCGCTATCAACGATCAACCCCTGAATCTCGGTCAAGGTATCTGGCTGAACGACAGTGCTGAAGGCAACTTGCTGAGCGCTATTGCGGTAAGCCGCGCCGCTGCGCCTTTTGAAGTCGACGGGGAAAGCGCCGCGCTGCTGGTGAGCGTATCCATGGCTGATGAACAGCCGGTTGCCGTGCTGAAGCGCCTGAGCGACTTGCTGCTGAGCAATAAAGCTGACCGCTTGCTGAATGCCGACGCGGCAACGCTACTGGCGTTGCTGACCAGCGACGATGCCATTGCTGAGGATCTGCTGACGGCAGAATTCGTGGTGCGCAACGAACACGGCCTGCACGCCCGTCCGGGCACCATGCTGGTGAACACCATCAAACAGTTCAGCAGTGAAATCACCGTCACCAACCTTGATGGTTCCGGTAAACCGGCCAATGGACGCAGCCTGATGAAAGTGGTTGCGCTTGGTGTTAAGAAAGGTCACCACCTGCGTTTCACCGCGCAAGGCGATGACGCTGAACAGGCGCTGAAAGCGATTGGCGATGCCATCGCCGCAGGTCTGGGAGAGGGCGTATAAATGAGCAGACGTGTCGCCACAATTACTCTTAATCCGGCCTATGATCTGGTCGGTTTCACCCCGGAAGTTGAACGCGGTGAAGTGAACCTGGTTCGCACCACTGGCCTGCACGCTGCGGGCAAAGGTATCAACGTTGCGAAAGTGCTGAAAGATCTCGGCATCGATGTCACCGTTGGCGGTTTCCTCGGTAAAGACAACCAGGACGGTTTCCAGCAGTTGTTCAGCGAACTGGGCATTGCTAATCGCTTCCAGGTTGTACAGGGGCGTACTCGCATTAACGTCAAGCTGACAGAGAAAGACGGCGAAGTGACCGACTTTAATTTCTCCGGCTTCGAAGTGACGCCAGCCGACTGGGAACGTTTCGTGACCGATTCACTGACCTGGCTTGGTCAGTTCGATATGGTCTGCGTCAGCGGTAGTCTGCCGTCCGGCGTAACCCCGGAAGCCTTCACCGACTGGATGACGCGCCTGCGTAGCCAGTGTCCGTGCATTATTTTCGACAGCAGCCGTGACGCGCTGGTGGCGGGGCTGAAAGCCGCGCCGTGGCTGGTGAAACCGAACCGTCGCGAGCTGGAAATCTGGGCCGGTCGCAAATTACCTGAATTAAAGGACGTTATTGAAGCGGCTCACGCACTTCGCGAGCAGGGAATTGCCCATGTGGTGATTTCGCTGGGCGCAGAAGGGGCGTTGTGGGTCAACGCTTCGGGTGAATGGATCGCCAAACCGCCGTCAATGGAAGTGGTAAGCACCGTTGGCGCAGGGGACTCAATGGTTGGCGGCCTGATTTATGGTCTGCTGATGCGTGAGTCCAGTGAACATACTTTACGCCTGGCCACCGCTGTCGCTGCACTGGCGGTCAGTCAGAGTAACGTAGGCATTACCGACCGTACCCAGTTAGCCGCGATGATGGCGCGAGTTGACTTAAAACCCTTTAACTAACAGCAGGAGAGGCATAATGAAAACGCTGCTGATTATTGACGCCGAACTCGGGCAGGCCCGCGCCTATATGGCGAAGACCCTGCTTGGCGCGGCGGCGCAGAAAGCTAATTTGCAATTTATCGATAACCCAGGCGAAGCAGAACTGGTTATCGTTCTGGGCAGCCAGTTGCCAAATGACAGCGCACTGAGCGGGAAAAAGGTCTGGCTGGGCGATATCAATCGCGCGGTCGCACACCCGGAGTTGTTCCTGAGCGAAGCGAAAAACCATGCCGCGCCGTACACCGCACCGGCCGCTGCGCCAGCGGCTGTTACGTCTAACGGTCCGAAACGTATCGTGGCAGTGACTGCATGCCCGACCGGCGTTGCGCACACCTTTATGGCGGCGGAAGCAATCGAAACCGAAGCGAAAAAACGCGGCTGGTGGGTGAAAGTGGAAACCCGTGGTTCCGTGGGCGCTGGCAATGCCATCACCCCGGAAGAAGTGGCACAAGCGGATTTAGTGATTGTTGCCGCGGATATCGAAGTGGACCTGGCAAAATTCGCCGGCAAACCGATGTATCGCACCACCACGGGCCTGGCGCTGAAGAAAACCGCGCAGGAGCTGGATAAAGCCGTGGCTGAAGCGAAGCTTTTCCAGCCGTCTGGTAAAGCGCAGTCTGATGCGTCTGAAGGTAAGAAAGAGAGCGTTGGCGCCTATCGTCACCTACTGACGGGTGTTTCTTATATGCTGCCGATGGTGGTGGCGGGCGGTCTGCTGATCGCGCTGTCCTTTGCTTTTGGCATCACCGCATTTAAAGAACAAGGCACGCTGGCGGCTGCGCTGATGAATATCGGTGGTGGTTCAGCCTTTGCGTTGATGGTGCCTGTGCTGGCGGGCTTTATCGCCTTCTCCATCGCCGACCGTCCGGGTCTGACGCCGGGTCTTATCGGCGGGATGCTCGCGGTGAGCACCGGTTCTGGTTTTATCGGCGGTATCATTGCCGGTTTCCTCGCGGGTTACATTGCGAAAGGGATCAGTAAAGGCCTGAAGCTGCCGCCGAGTATGGAAGCGCTGAAACCGATCCTGATCATTCCGCTGGTGTCCAGCCTGATCGTTGGTCTGGCGATGATCTACCTGATCGGTACGCCGGTAGCGAAAATTCTCGCGGGTCTGACATCCTGGCTGCAAACCATGGGTACGGCTAACGCGGTTCTGCTGGGCGCAATCCTCGGCGGTATGATGTGTACCGACATGGGCGGGCCGGTGAACAAAGCGGCTTACGCGTTTGGCGTGGGTCTGCTGAGTACGCAAACGTACGCACCAATGGCAGCGATCATGGCGGCCGGTATGGTTCCACCGCTGGCGATGGGCCTGGCGACGATTGTTGCGCGCAACAAGTTCGACAAAGGTCAGCGTGAAGGCGGTAAAGCGGCGCTGGTGCTGGGTCTGTGCTTTATCTCTGAAGGCGCGATTCCGTTCGCCGCGCGCGATCCGATGCGTGTTCTGCCATGCTGTATCGCCGGTGGCGCACTGACTGGTGCTATCTCGATGGCGATTGGCGCGAAACTGATGGCGCCGCACGGTGGTCTGTTTGTCCTGCTGATCCCAGGCGCTATCACGCCGGTGCTGGGCTACTTGCTCGCTATCGTTGCGGGTACGCTGCTGGCGGGTCTGCTGTATGCGCTGCTGAAACGTCCGGAAACGGAAGTGGTTGCGAAAGTCGCATAACGTTCCAATAAATGAAAAAGGCCGCTCAGCGGCCTTTTTTTATGGTGTTGCCGAATGGCGGCTAACGCCTTATCCGGTCTACGGTTTGGGCCGTTCCGCACAGGGGGATTTATGCGGCTGTAGACCTGATAAGCGAAGCGCCATCAGGCAGTTTAACGCCTATTCAATCACGCTTACGCGGCGTCTTCGGCTTTTTGCTGCGCTTTCAACCACGCAATCTCTTCGGCCCAAATATCCGGATTTACGGTTTCCAGAATCATCGGAATGCCGTCGAAACGCGCATCGCGCATGATCCAACGAAACGCGTCATGCCCGATATTGCCTTCACCCAGGCTGTGATGGCGGTCAACCCGGCTGCCGAAGGCGCTTTTGGCGTCATTTAGGTGCATGCCGCGCAAATAGTTAAAACCTACCACTCGGTCAAATTCCGCGAAGGTTTCTGCGGTCGCTTTTTCACTGCGTAAATCGTAACCGGCGGCGAACGCGTGGCAGGTATCAATACACACTCCAACGCGAGATTTATCTTCCACGCCGTCAATGATCGCCGCCAGGTGCTCAAACTTGAATCCCAGGTTGCTGCCCTGGCCGGCAGTGTTTTCAATCACGGCGGTAACGCCTTCGGTCTGCGCCAGCGCAATATTGATGGACTCGGCGATGCGTGCCAGGCAATCCTCTTCGGCGATCTGCATCAAATGGCTGCCGGGGTGGAAGTTCAGCAGCGTCAGTCCGAGTTGTTGGCAGCGAGTCAGCTCATCAATAAAGGCTTCGCGGGATTTCTCCAGCGCTTCGGTAACCGGGTGGCCGAGGTTAATCAAATAGCTGTCATGCGGCAGGATCTGGCCTGGGGAGTAATGGTATTTTTCGCAGGCGGCTTTGAACTCGTCGATGGTTTCCGTGGTCAGCGGCGCGGCACGCCACTGACGCTGGTTCTTGGTAAAGAGCGCAAACGCCGTTGCCTCAATTTCAGCGGCGCGGATGGCTGCATTCGCCACACCGCCGGAGGCGCTCACGTGCGCACCAATGTATTTCATAAAAACTCCTGTTAAAGCCCGCCAGGGGAAAGCGTTAATCATAGCGGGTCTGAAGGAGAGGGAAGTAGTGGTTTATGCCATCAGGTAATGCGCGGCCAGATTAATTGCGCCGCCGCCGACAATCAGCCAGATAAACAGCAGCAGCCCCATCACCAGCGGTTTTGCACCGGCATTTTTCAGCGCGCTGATATGGGTGGTCAAACCGAGCGCCGCCATGGCCATCGCCAGCAGCAGCGTATCCAGCGTGTTCAGCGCATTCACCAGCGTTGCGGGCAGCAGATGAAACGAGTTAAGCACTGCCACCGCAACAAACCCCAGCGCGAACCACGGAATGGTCAGCGGGCTTTGCTCTGTGCCTTCTCGCGGGCTTAACTGTTTAATACGCGCCGCCAGTAGCAGCAGGAACGGTGCCAGCATCATTACGCGCAGCATTTTTGCGATCACCGCCGCGTTTTCCGCGTCCGGGCCGATCGCATGCCCAGCGGCGACAACCTGCGCCACTTCATGCACGGTGGAGCCAATCCAGATGCCGTACGTTTGCGGGCTAAACCAGTGTGCAAGCAGCGGCCACAGCGCCGGATAGATAAAGATCGCCAGCGTACCGAAGATAACCACAGTGGCAACGGCGACGGTCACTTTGCTGGCTTCCGCTTTTACTACCGGTTCGGTCGCCAGCACCGCCGCCGCACCGCAAATACTGCTGCCCGCACCAATCAGCCAACTGGTCTTTTTATCCAATCCGAACACCTTTTGCCCAAGAAAGCAGGCGAGCAAAAAGGTGCTTGAGAGCGTCAGCACATCAATCACAATTCCGCTGACGCCTACATCCGCAATTTGCGCAAACGTCAGACGAAAGCCATAAAGAATGATACCCAGCCTGAGCAGGTGTTGTTTGGCGAACAACACGCCGTTGTCGCAATGGCGGTGCAGCGAGGGATAAAGCGTGTTACCGAGCAGCATGCCGAAAAGGATCGCCAGCGTTAACGCGCTCAGCCCCACGCCCGCTACCGCCGGAATAGTGCCGAGCCACAGCGCCGCGGCGGTAATCAGCCCGCTCAACAGCAGGCCAGGTATAAAACGCCAGGCGTGATGTTGATAAGTCTGTTGGGTCATTTCGGTCATAGCCTTCTCCTCTTGTGTGAGAAAAAGGGTACGGCGCGCTGGCTTAAAGGTAAAATTGATTATATATTTATAATTAATCTTTATAAGTGGTAAGCAACCTCTATGCATATAACATTGCGTCAGCTCGAAGTGTTTGCTGAAGTGCTGAAAAGCGGCTCCACCACCCAGGCCTCGCAACGGCTGGCGTTATCACAATCCGCCGTCAGCGCGGCGCTCACGGATCTTGAAGGCCAGCTTGGTGTGCAGTTGTTTGACCGGGTTGGCAAACGCCTGGTGGTTAATGAACACGGGCGGCTGCTTTACCCCCGTGCGCTGGCCGCTCTTGAGCAGGCCAGCGAAATCGAACAGTTGTTCCGTGAAGATAACGGCGCGATCCGCGTCTTCGCCAGTAGCACTATTGGCAATTACATCCTGCCGGAAGTGATTGCCCATTACCGGCGCGATTTCCCCGATCTGCCGCTGGAGCTAAGCGTTGGCAATAGCCAGGATGTGATTAATGCGGTGGCCGATTTCCGCGTGGATATCGGTTTGATTGAAGGGCCGTGCCACACCGCGGAAATCATTGCTGAACCCTGGCTGGAAGATGAGCTGGTGGTGTTCGCGCCGCCATCCTCACCGTTTTTGCAAGGGCAGGTGACGCTGGAGCAACTCGCCGCCGCGCCGTGGATCCTGCGCGAGCGCGGTTCCGGTACCCGCGAAATCGTCGACTATTTATTGCTTTCCCATTTGCCGCAGTTTCATCTCGGTATGGAACTGGGCAATTCGGAAGCCATTAAACACGCAGTGCGTCATGGGCTGGGGATCAGTTGCCTGTCGCGGCGAGTGATTGCTGAGCAGCTGGAAACCGGCACGCTGGTGGAAGTGCCGATTCCGTTGCCGCGCCTGGTGCGCACATTGTGGCGCATTCATCACCGCCAGAAACACCTCTCCAGCGCGTTGAACCGCTTTATCCGCTACTGCGATATCTGATGACTGTGCGGGCCGCTTGCCGGTTCGCAACATCCCCCATTCACTGCTTTACTTATAATTCTCGACCTATCATGAAGGTCTCTAATAAGAGGCGTTTTATGCCGGAATGGCCGCGTTTCGTTTGCTACAATCGCGCCTCATTTTTTGGATGGATAGCTTTTTCTTATGGTTTCCGAAACTAAAACCACAGAAGCGCCCACGCTTCGTCGTGAACTGAAAGCGCGTCATTTAACGATGATCGCGATTGGCGGTTCCATCGGTACAGGATTGTTTGTCGCATCAGGGGCGACCATCTCTTCAGCAGGCCCGGGCGGGGCGCTGCTCTCTTATATGCTGATTGGCCTGATGGTCTATTTCCTGATGACCAGCCTGGGCGAGCTTGCCGCGTTTATGCCGGTTTCCGGCTCGTTTTCGACTTACGGCCAGAAGTATGTAGAAGAAGGCTTCGGCTTCGCGCTGGGCTGGAACTACTGGTACAACTGGGCGGTGACCATCGCCGTGGATCTGGTGGCATCACAGCTGGTGATGACCTGGTGGTTCCCGGACACGCCGGGCTGGATCTGGAGCGCGCTGTTCCTGGTGGTGATTTTCCTGCTTAACTACATCTCGGTGAAAGGCTTCGGCGAAGCGGAATACTGGTTCTCGCTCATCAAAGTAGCGACCGTGATTATCTTTATCGTCGTCGGCGTGATGATGATTGTCGGCATTTTCCAGGGTGAAAAACCGGCGGGCTGGAGCAACTGGTCGATTGGCGACGCGCCATTTGCCGGCGGTTTCTCCGCCATGATTGGTGTGGCGATGATTGTCGGCTTCTCTTTCCAGGGCACCGAACTTATTGGTATCGCGGCGGGTGAATCTGAAGATCCGGAGAAAAACATTCCGCGCGCGGTGCGCCAGGTTTTCTGGCGTATCCTGCTGTTCTATGTGTTCGCGATCCTGATTATCAGCCTGATCATTCCGTACACCGACCCGAGCCTGCTGCGTAATGATGTGAAAGACATCAGCGTTAGCCCGTTCACGCTGGTGTTCCAGCATGCCGGTCTGCTCTCTGCGGCGGCGGTAATGAACGCGGTGATCCTGACGGCGGTCTTGTCGGCGGGTAACTCCGGGATGTATGCATCAACCCGTATGCTTTACACGCTGGCGTGCGATGGCAAAGCGCCGCGCATTTTCGCCAAACTGTCGAAAGGCGGTGTGCCGCGTAACGCGCTGTATGCCACCACCGTCATCGCTGCGCTGTGCTTCCTGACGTCAATGTTCGGTAACCAGACTGTTTACCTGTGGCTGCTGAATACGTCCGGGATGACGGGCTTTATCGCCTGGCTGGGCATTGCGATCAGCCATTATCGTTTCCGTCGCGGCTATGTGGCACAGGGCCATTCATTAGAAAACCTGCCGTACCGCTCTGGTTTCTTCCCGATTGGGCCGATCTTCGCCTTTGTGCTCTGTTTGGTTATCACTCTCGGGCAGAATTATCAGGCTTTCCTGGAAGACAGCATTGACTGGGGCGCGGTCACCGCGACCTATATCGGCATTCCGTTGTTCCTGGTTATCTGGCTGGGTTACAAATTCTCCAGGGGAACCCGCTTCGTGCGTTACAGCGAGATGGAGTTCCCGGAACGCTTCACCAAGTAGAGTCACTCTTTTAGCCCTCTGTTCAGAGGGCTTTTTTTTGCCCGCCAACGTTCCCGCCAGTGTTCACAATTTACATAACTTTAGATTTACGAAATTGATAATAATTATCGTTTACATTAAGGTAACCGTCTGAAAAAAAAGGGAAGTTGGGCCAGGTTTTCTCGCGCCACAGCTTCCGCGATCATTTAGTGGCAGCGTCAAAGTAACGGTGCCGCGCTTAGCAATGTGTGAGCAGTATTTTTCTTTATTTTGTTTATACCTCATGGAGTTACGGAATGTTTACCTTGAATCCCATTGTCCGGGGAGGCCTTTGTGCGTCTGCATTAACGCTGGCGTTTCCTGCACTGGCAGCCGTAGAGGATGGCGAAACGCTGGTGGTGACCGCGTCTGGCACCGAACAAAACCTCAAAGATGCGCCCGCCAGTATTAGCGTGATCACACAGCAAGATTTGCAGCGCAAACCGGTGCAAAACCTGAAAGATGTGCTGAAAGAAGTGCCCGGTGTGCAGCTCACCAACGAAGGCGATAACCGCAAAGGCGTCAGTCTGCGCGGCCTCGACAGCAGCTACACGCTGATTCTGATTGACGGTAAGCGCGTCAATTCCCGCAATGCGGTGTTCCGTCATAACGATTTTGACCTCAACTGGATCCCGGTGGACGCCATCGAACGTATCGAAGTGGTGCGCGGCCCGATGTCCTCCCTGTACGGTTCCGATGCGTTAGGCGGCGTGGTGAACATCATAACCAAAAAAGTTGGCCAGCGCTGGACCGGCAGTTTCACCGCCGACAGTACCATTCAGGAGCACCGCGATCGCGGCGACACCTGGAATGGCCAGTTCTACACCAGCGGCCCGCTGATTGACGGCGTGCTGGGGTTAAAAGCCTTTGGCAGCGTGGCGAAGCGTGAAAAAGATAAACAGCAAGCCTCGCAAACCGCCGCCACCGGTGAATCACCGCGCATTGAAGGCTTCACCAGCCGCGACGGCAATGTTGAATTCGCCTGGACGCCAACCCAAGATCACGATTTCACCGCCGGATACGGTTACGACCGACAGGATCGTAGTTCCGACTCGTTGGATAAAAACCGTCTCGATCGACAAAACTACTCGCTGGCGCACAATGGCCGCTGGGGTGTGGCGAACAGTGAATTGCGCTTTTACGGTGAGAAAATCGATAACAAAAACCCCGGCAATAGCAGCGCGATAAGCTCAGAAAGCAACACTATCGACGGCAAATTGGTATTGCCGCTGGGGGAAATCAACCAGCTTATTACGCTGGGCGGCGAATGGCGGCACGACAAGCTGAAAGACCCTGTCAACCTGACCGGAGGCACCAGTAGCGAAACGTCAACCAGCCAGTACGCGCTATTTGTGGAAGATGAGTGGCGTATTTTCGAACCGCTGGCGTTGACCACCGGCGTGCGTATGGACGATCACGACACCTACGGCGATCACTGGAGCCCGCGCGCCTATCTGGTTTATAACGCCACCGATACGCTGACCGTAAAAGGCGGCTGGGCGACGGCATTCAAAGCACCTTCGTTGCTGCAATTAAGCCCGGACTGGACCACCAATTCCTGCCGTGGCGGTTGCCGCATTGTCGGCAGCCCGGAACTGAAACCGGAAACCAGTGAAAGCTTCGAGCTGGGGCTGTATTACAGCGGCGAAGAGGGCTGGCTGGAAGGCGTGCAGGGCAGCGTGACCGCGTTCCAGAACAACATTGAGGATATGATCAATATCAACCGCACCTCGAGCTTGGCCGATGCGCCGGGGTATTCCAACTTTGTAGGCTTCGAGCGTAATGCGAATGGCGCACTGGTGCCGGTGTTCCGCTATTACAACGTCAACAAAGCGCGGATTCAGGGTGTGGAAACCGAGCTGAAAGTGCCGTTTGGCGAAGAATGGAAATTGACGCTGAACTACACCTATAACGATGGGCGCGATCTCAGCGGTGGCGGCAATAAACCGTTGCAGGAACTGCCGTTCCATACCGCGAACGGTACGCTGGACTGGCAGGCAACGCAGGACTGGTCGTTCTACGTCTCGGCGAACTACACCGGCGAAAAACGTTCCGTATCCCAGGGCGCGACGCCGGGCGGTTACGTCATCTGGAACACCGGTGGCGCATGGCAGGCGACGAAAAACGTCAAGCTGCGCGCGGGCGTGCTGAACCTGGCGGACAAAGATCTGAGCCGCGATGATTACAGCTACAACGAAGATGGTCGTCGTTACTTTATGGCGGTGGATTACCGCTTCTGATGCGAAAACCCGGCGGCAATGCGCCACCGGGATTCAAGTTACTTCAGCAGATGCTGCGCATGGAAGCGCAGATGATCTTCAATAAATGAGGCAATAAAGAAGTAACTGTGGTCGTAACCCGGCTGGATACGCAGGGTCAGCGGCCAGGATTTCTGCCGCGCCACTTCCGCCAGACGCGCAGGTTGCAGTTGATCGGCGAGGAACTGATCGCTATCGCCCTGATCGATAAGCGTTGGGAGCGCGCTATTTTCCGCACTCTCCAGCATTAACGCGCAACTGTCCCACTCGCGCCACTGTTCGGCATTCTCACCCAGATAGGCGTTAAACGCTTTTTTGCCCCACGGCACTTGCAGCGGGTTAACAATCGGCGCAAACGCCGAAACGCTGGTGTAACGGCCTGGGTTTTTCAGCGCCATGATCAGCGCGCCGTGGCCGCCCATTGAATGACCGCTGATTGCCATGCGCGGGCTGACGTTGAATTCAGACTGGATAAGCGCCGGTAACTCATCGCGCAGGTAATCATACATACGGTAATGCGCCGCCCACGGCTGTTGCGTCGCGTTTAAATAAAAACCGGCGCCTTTGCCCAGATCGTAGCTATCTTCATCGGCGACATCCTCGCCGCGCGGGCTGGTGTCCGGCATCACCAGCACAATGCCCAGCTCAGCGGCGACGCGCTGCGCCCCGGCTTTGGTGGTGAAGTTCTCATCATTGCAGGTCAGGCCAGAAAGCCAATAAAGCACCGGCGGCAGCGTTTCACTGTGCTGCGGCGGTAAAAAGATGCTGAATGTCATCGCGCAATTCAGCACGGCGGAGTCGTGACGCCAGCGCTGTTGCCAGCCTTCAAAACAGCGGTGCTCTTCGAGCAGTTCCATGCGGGGCTCCTCAGGGTATTCACAGTGAGAAAGAGCCATAATACAGATAATTCCCTGCACTGTGAGCAACTTTCACTTCCTCATAAAGATGACATACTGCATCATAAGTATAACTTTTTATTAACATTTGGGGGCATCCATGGCGCTGCGTGTCGCGCTTTGTGGTTTTATTGTGCTGGTGGTGGCGATGGGAATCGGGCGTTTTGCCTTCACGCCGCAAGTACCTTTAATGATTCGTGATGGTCAACTTACTCTCACCAGCGCCGGGCTGGTGGCGGCCATTAACTACCTGGGTTATCTGCTTGGCGCGTGGGATGCGATGCGCGCGCAGCGGCATATCGAAGTGCGTCTTTATCTCGGCATTGGTGGCGCGGTCGCGCTGACCTTTTTATCCTCCGTTGCGGATAACGCCTTTTTGCATGGCGCAATAAGACTGCTGATTGGCGCGATGAGCGGCTGGGCGATGGTGCTGATTGCCGCGTGGACAAACGAACGGCTGGCGCACGCCGGGAAACCGGGACTGAGCGCCGCGGTGTTCGCCGGGCCGGGTGCCGGGATCGCGCTCAGCGGTTTGCTGGCGGTGGCGATTCAGGCAAAAGGGCTAAGTGCCGACGGCGCCTGGCAGGTGTATGGCGTGCTGGCGCTGTTGCTGGTGGTGATTATCGCCCGCTATTTACCCAGGCCAGGCGAATGGCACCGACCCGGCGAAAAGCCGCAGCCGCTGCATTTAACGCCGGATTTGAAGCGTCTGGTCTGGAGCTACAGTCTGGCGGGATTTGGCTACATTCTTCCCGCGACATTCCTGTCGCAAATGGCGGCGCTGCGTTTTCCCGGCAGTCTGTTTGCGCAGTTTGTCTGGCCGGTATTTGGTGCCGCGGCGGTGGTCGGCATCGCGTTGAGCATTATGCTGCGCCATGTCGGGCACAGCCATCAACGGCTGGCGATTGTTTTATGGTTGCAGGGCGCGGGCGTACTGGCGGCCTGGTTATTGCCTGGGATGAGCGGGCTGGTGTGCGGCGCGTTGCTGGTTGGCGGCGGTTTTCTCTGTGCGGTGCAGCTTTCGCTGTTGTACGGTCGCGAACTTGCGCCGAATCACACTCGCTATATGGCCGGGCTGTTAACCACCGGCTATGCGGTGGGGCAATTGGTTGGCCCGATGACCTCCGCGGTTTCCACCTGGCTGACCCAGCGCCTTGAACCGGCGCTCGGCGTGGCGGCAATCGCGCTGCTGATTGGCGGCATATTGGTGTGGAAACGCCATGCCTGAAAGGCGACGGCGATTTCAATAATTATCCTTATCGGGGCTGGATTATGTGCGTGACCTCACGCACAATGTTCGCTCACTTCGCCGTGATACGCGAAGCTCGCCACACCTGCAGGAGAATAAAAAACATGTCATCACTCAGTAAAGAAGCGGCGCTCGTTCACGAGGCGTTGGTTGCCCGTGGTTTAGAAACCCCGCTGCGCCCACCGGTGCAAATGGATAATGAATCCCGTAAACGTCTTATCGCCGGGCATATGACCGAGATTATGCAACTGCTGAATCTCGATCTGAATGATGACAGCCTGATGGAAACGCCGCACCGCATCGCCAAAATGTATGTCGATGAGATCTTCTCCGGCCTCGATTACGCCAACTTCCCGAAGATCACCGTCATCGAAAATAAAATGAAAGTCGATGAGATGGTGACCGTGCGTGATATCACGCTGACCAGCACTTGCGAACACCATTTCGTTACCATCGACGGCAAAGCCACTGTGGCGTATATCCCGAAAGAGTCGGTGATTGGGCTGTCGAAAATTAACCGTATCGTGCAGTTCTTTGCGCAACGCCCGCAGGTTCAGGAGCGTTTAACGCAGCAGATCCTGACTGCGCTGCAAACCCTGCTTGGCACCAATAATGTCGCGGTATCGATTGATGCAGTGCATTATTGCGTGAAAGCGCGCGGTATCCGTGACGCGACAAGTGCCACGACGACGACCTCGCTCGGCGGTCTGTTTAAGTCGAGTCAGAATACACGCCAGGAATTTTTGCGCGCCGTCCGTCACCACAATTAATCGACCGGGAGCCGACGACATGGAAAGAAATGTCACGCTGGATTTTATTCGTGGCATCGCCATTCTCGGCATCCTGCTGCTCAATATCACCGCCTTTGGCCTGCCGAAGGCGGCGTATCTCAACCCCGCCTGGTCTGGTGCCATTTCAAACAGTGATGCCTGGACCTGGGCGCTGCTCGATCTCTTCGCACAGGTAAAATTCCTTTCACTGTTCGCCATTCTGTTCGGTGCGGGTCTGCAAATGTTGCTGCCGCGCGGTAAGCGCTGGATCCAGTCGCGCCTGACGCTACTGGTGTTGCTCGGTTTTATTCACGGTCTCTTTTTCTGGGATGGCGATATTCTGCTGGCTTATGGGCTGGTGGGGTTGATCGCCTGGCGCATGATCCGCGACGCGCAAAATGTGAAGACGATGTTTAACACTGGCGTGGTGCTGTACCTCATCGGCATTGCCGTGCTGCTGCTGTTGGGCGGCATTTCCGGTTCTGCGCCAAACCGCTCGTGGCTGCCGGATGCGGCAAATATTCAGTATGAAACCTGGTGGAAAACCAGTGGCGGCATGATGGAAGCGCTGAGCAACCGCGCCGATATGCTATCGAACGCGCTGCTGGCGCTGGGCGCGCAATACGGCTGGCAACTGGCGGGCATGATGCTGCTCGGCGCCGCGCTGATGCGCAGCGGCTGGCTGAAAGGGCAGTTCAGTCTTCGCCATTACCGCCGCACGGGCGCGCTGCTGATTGGCCTCGGGATGCTGATCAATATTCCGGCGATTATTGCGCAGTGGCAGCTGGGTTGGTCCTATCGCTGGTGCGCGTTTATCTTGCAAGCCCCGCGCGAATTGAGCGCGCCGATGCAGGCCATCGGCTATGCCGCGCTGGCGTGGGGATTCTGGCCGCAGATCTGCGGTTTCAAACTGGTCAACGCCATTGCTTGCGTCGGGCGTATGGCGCTCAGTAACTATCTGCTGCAAACGCTGATTTGCACCACGCTGTTTAACCACCTCGGTTTATTTATGAAGTTCGATCGCCTGCAACTGCTGGCGATGGTGCCCGCTGTCTGGGCTGTCAACATTCTCTTCTCTGTATTGTGGTTGAAGCGTTTTCGTCAAGGGCCGATGGAGTGGCTGTGGCGGCAATTCACCTCGCGTGCTGCGGGGACATCATTACAACGCACATCCAGATAACGATCTGGATCACAATCGTTAACAAATTGGATGTAACCGTTTCCATTCATGTGATGTCACTCACGCAGCAATCCTCCCCCGACTGCCAGAATAGCCTCCTTACTTAACACAGGGGGTGACTGTGAACTGCCGCAATCCAGAAAAGGTGAGTAAAAATGATCACCATTCGTGACGTTGCCCGTCATGCGGGCGTCTCTGTCGCGACGGTTTCCCGCGTGCTCAATAACAGCGCATTGGTTAGCCAGGAAACGCGTGAAACGGTGATGAAAGCGGTCGCTCAGCTGGGTTATCGCCCAAATGCCAACGCCCAGGCGCTGGCAACGCAGGTCAGCGACACCATTGGTGTGGTGGTGATGGACGTCTCCGATGCCTTCTTCGGCGCACTGGTCAAAGCGGTGGATACCGTTGCTCAGCAGCACCAGAAATATGTGCTGATTGGCAACAGTTACCATGAAGCGGAAAAAGAGCGCCACGCCATTGAAGTGCTGATTCGCCAACGCTGTAACGCCCTGATTGTTCACTCAAAAGCCTTAAGCGATGAAGAGCTTGCAGGCTTTATGGAGCAGATCCCCGGCATGGTGCTGATTAACCGCCTGGTGCCGGGCTACGCGCACCGCTGCGTCTGCCTTGATAACGTCAGCGGAGCGGTCATGGCGACGCGAATGTTGCTCAACAATGGCCATCAACGCGTTGGCTATTTGGCGTCCAGTCACCACATTGAAGATAACGATATGCGCCGCAATGGCTGGTTCCGCGCGCTGGAAGAGCAGGGGATTACCGCGCCCGATAGTTGGGTTGGCACCGGCTCGCCGGATATGCAAGGCGGGGAAGCTGCCATGGTTGAGCTACTGGGGCGCAACCTACATCTGACGGCGGTATTTGCCTATAACGACAGTATGGCGGCGGGCGCGCTTACCGCGTTGAAAGATAACGGCATTGCGGTGCCGCAGCATTTGTCATTGATTGGTTTCGATGATATCCCAATTGCCCGTTACACCGACCCGCAACTGACAACGGTGCGTTATCCGGTGGCGTCCATGGCGCGGCTGGCGACCGAGCTTGCGCTGCAAGGGGCCGCAGGCAAGCTGGATCCCACGGCGTCACACTGTTTTATGCCTACCCTCGTGCGTCGCCATTCTGTCACCGCGCGGCAAACTGTGGCACCGATCACTAACTTATAACGCACAGTGATGTAACCGTTTTCAATCTGTGAGTAAATTCACAGTATCTTAACAAGGCGCTGACTATGATGTCAGCGTTTTGGAAGCTGAAACACGATGTAACGGTGATTATTCACTTTTACTCGCAGTAATTACCTGGAAACATCGGATAAAGCGAACTTCTGGAGCGTTACCGAACACGGACGAATGGATTTTTAGAGTGAACTTCGGTCGTCAGTAACGTCTTCGTAACATACTGGCCCGCCGAGCATTTTTCACAAGAACTACCCTGCATATAAAAATATCGGAGATACCATGAATAAGAAGGTGTTGACTCTGTCTGCTGTCATGGCAAGCATGCTTTTTGGCGCAGCTGCACACGCAGCGGATACCCGCATTGGTGTGACCATCTATAAATACGATGACAACTTCATGTCCGTTGTTCGCAAAGCTATCGAAAAAGACGCCAAAGCAGCGCCGGATGTTCAGCTGCTGATGAATGATTCCCAAAATGACCAATCCAAACAGAACGACCAGATCGACGTGCTGCTGGCGAAAGGCGTAAAAGCACTGGCGATCAACCTGGTTGACCCGGCTGCGGCGGGGACTGTTATTGAGAAAGCGCGTGGTCAGAGCGTTCCGGTTGTTTTCTTTAACAAAGAACCTTCCCGTAAAGCGCTGGATAGCTATGACAAAGCGTATTACGTCGGTACTGATTCCAAAGAATCGGGTGTGATTCAGGGCGACCTGATTGCCAAGCACTGGGCAGCAAACCAGGGCTGGGATCTGAACAAAGACGGTCAAATCCAGTTCGTGCTGCTGAAAGGCGAGCCGGGCCACCCGGATGCGGAAGCCCGTACTACCTACGTCATCAAAGAGCTGAACGAAAAAGGCATCAAAACGCAGCAACTGGCGTTAGATACCGCGATGTGGGATACCGCGCAGGCGAAAGATAAGATGGACGCCTGGCTCTCTGGCCCGAACGCGAACAAAATCGAAGTGGTTATCGCTAACAACGACGCGATGGCAATGGGCGCGGTTGAAGCGCTGAAAGCGCACAACAAATCGTCCATTCCGGTCTTCGGCGTGGATGCGCTGCCAGAAGCGCTGGCACTGGTTAAATCCGGTGCGATGGCGGGTACCGTGCTGAACGATGCCAACAACCAGGCGAAAGCGAGCTTCGATCTGGCGAAAAACCTCGCCGACGGTAAAGGCGCAGCTGACGGCACTGACTGGAAAATTGAGAACAAAATTGTTCGCATTCCTTACGTCGGTGTTGATAAAGACAACTTGGCACAGTTCTCTAGTAAATAATTTCTTGTAAGACTGTTCTCACTGGGCGTATTGAAAAATACGCCCATTTATAAAAATGATATGCCAGGCCAACAAGGTAGAATTATGGTCAGCAATAATACTCAGTCGTCAGGTGAATTCTTGTTGGAAATGAGCAATATCAACAAGTCTTTTCCAGGCGTAAAGGCACTCGATAATGTCAATTTGAAAGTTCGTCCACACTCGATCCATGCATTAATGGGTGAGAACGGTGCGGGTAAATCAACATTATTAAAATGTCTTTTTGGGATCTATCAAAAAGATTCCGGCAGCATTCTTTTTCAGGGCAAAGAGATCGATTTCCACTCCGCTAAAGAAGCGCTGGAAAATGGTATTTCGATGGTTCACCAGGAATTAAACCTGGTGCTGCAACGCTCCGTGATGGATAACATGTGGTTGGGGCGTTACCCAACTAAAGGCATGTTTGTCGATCAGGACAAAATGTACCGTGATACCAAAGACATTTTCGATGAACTGGATATTGATATCGATCCACGCGCCCGCGTAGGGACATTATCCGTTTCACAGATGCAGATGATTGAAATAGCGAAAGCGTTCTCCTATGACGCCAAGATCGTTATTATGGACGAGCCTACTTCTTCGCTGACCGAAAAAGAGGTCAATCATCTGTTCAAAATTATCCGCAAGCTGAAAGAACGCGGCTGCGGCATTGTTTATATCTCCCATAAAATGGAAGAAATATTCCAGCTGTGTGATGAAATCACTATCCTGCGCGACGGCCAGTGGATTGCCACTCAGCCGCTGGAAGGGCTGGATATGGACAAGATCATCGCCATGATGGTGGGACGTTCCCTGAACCAGCGCTTCCCGGACAAGCAGAACACGCCGGGGGAAACCATTCTTGAAGTGCGTAATTTGACCTCGTTGCGCCAGCCGTCAATTCGTGATGTGAGCTTTGATCTGCATAAAGGCGAAATTCTCGGGATCGCCGGTCTGGTCGGCGCGAAACGTACCGATATTGTTGAAACCTTATTTGGCATTCGTGAGAAATCAGCAGGCACTATCAAACTGCATGGCAAGCAGATTAATAACCATAGTGCGAATGAAGCGATTAATAATGGCTTCGCGCTGGTGACTGAAGAACGCCGTTCTACCGGTATCTATGCGTATTTGGATATCGGATTTAACTCATTGATCTCAAATATTCAAAATTACAAAAACAAAGTCGGTTTGCTGGATAACAGCCGCATGAAGAGCGATACCCAATGGGTTATTGATTCAATGCGCGTTAAAACACCCGGACACCGTACGCAAATAGGTTCGTTGTCTGGTGGTAACCAGCAGAAAGTCGTTATTGGCCGCTGGTTGTTAACGCAGCCGGAAATTTTAATGCTCGATGAACCGACGCGCGGTATTGACGTTGGTGCGAAGTTTGAAATTTATCAGCTGATTGCTGAACTGGCGAAAAAGAATAAGGGGATCATTATTATTTCCTCTGAAATGCCTGAGTTGTTAGGCATCACTGACCGTATTCTGGTAATGAGCAATGGCCTCGTTTCCGGGATTGTTGATACTAAAACGACAACGCAAAACGAAATTCTCCGTCTTGCGTCTTTGCACCTTTAAGATCAGGGGCTCCTCATGAGTGCGTTAAATAAAAAAACTTTTCTCACTTATCTGAAAGACGGCGGTATTTACGTTGTTCTTTTAGTGTTACTGGCCATTATTATTTTTCAGGATCCCACGTTCTTAAGTTTGCTGAACTTAAGCAATATTCTGACCCAATCTTCCGTGCGCATTATTATCGCGCTGGGTGTCGCAGGGCTGATCGTGACGCAGGGGACGGATCTCTCCGCTGGTCGCCAGGTGGGTCTGGCAGCGGTGGTGGCGGCAACGCTGCTGCAATCGATGGAAAACGCCAACAAAGTCTTCCCGGATCTGGCCACTATGCCGATTCCGGTGGTTATCCTGATCGTTTGCGCCGTGGGCGCCGTCATTGGCCTGGTCAACGGTATTGTCATTGCTTACCTGAATGTGACACCGTTTATCACCACGCTGGGTACGATGATCATCGTTTACGGTATCAACTCCCTGTATTACGACTTTGTTGGCGCGTCGCCGATTTCCGGCTTCGACAGTGGCTTCTCGACCTTTACGCAGGGCTTTATCGCGATGGGCAGTTTCCGCTTGTCGTACATCACCTTCTACGCGTTGATCGCCGTCGCTTTTGTCTGGGTGCTGTGGAATAAAACGCGCTTCGGCAAAAACATTTTCGCCATCGGGGGTAACCCGGAAGCGGCAAAAGTGTCTGGCGTGAACGTTGCGCTGAACCTGCTGATGATTTATGCGCTGTCCGGTGTGTTCTATGCGTTCGGCGGGATGCTGGAAGCGGGCCGTATCGGTTCAGCGACCAACAACCTCGGCTTTATGTATGAACTGGATGCCATCGCCGCGTGCGTGGTGGGCGGCGTCTCCTTCAGCGGCGGCGTGGGTACCGTTCTTGGCGTGGTGACCGGTGTTATCATCTTCACTGTGATCAACTACGGCCTGACGTATATCGGTATCAACCCGTACTGGCAGTACATCATCAAGGGCGGGATCATTATTTTCGCCGTGGCGCTGGACTCCCTGAAATACGCACGTAAGAAATAATTCAGAACGGCTAATCAAGCCCGCTTATCAAAGCGGGCTTTTTTTTGCTCTTATTTCATTGATATGCAGAAAAACGCGTAGCCAACTTCGGCGGCCACTAATAAAAAAACTTCATCTTTTCTGAGTTGTTAAATTTTCACTTCAATGCCAGGCTCATTTAATCGTTGTGATTATTAAGGAGCCAGAATGCATCGTGTATTCACACTAAACTAAGAAGACCGCACCGTTTCGCTGTACCCCAACTTGTCAAACATTCATCGGCAGCATTTGCTGGGCTGTTGTGTGCCTGCTTTTTGAGCTGAGGAGGACATAGGCAAACGCATCTCTTTGAACATTCTGTCAATTTTAAGTGAATTCTGAATGCCTTCATCAAAATGGCTATTTACGCTTGAAAGAATGAATCTGTGAAAGTTGTAACCGCAGCTCAGGGGCGCTTATGAATTTTGTGTATTTTGTTGTTGATCACCCACCGCATGAAAAAAACAGTCAGGTCAGTTTCTATTTAAGAGGTGTCGAATTACTTCGTGATGGCGAAATTATCGCCTCACTGGGTGATATCAAGATCACCTCTTTGCCCTATTACTATTTTTGTACCGTGCAGACCGGGTTTCGCAAAATAGAATTCAGAATGAAAAATAACCCGCCAGCGCGCATCATCTGTAGCGCCGGTTATTTAAAGACCGGGGATTACCTGGTGAATACCCCGGAAGGGGAGATTATTCTGCCATTTAATGCGCTGAATGGAATGTGGACGTTGGATAAAAATTCGTCAGTGTTAATTGACCATCAGGGTTTTATCGCGCGGGCGTTTACGCTTATTCGTCCGGTCAAAAGCAACAGCCGCAATGTGCCCATGAATTAGCGGCGCGCCGTCAGTTTTTCCCTTTCTTCTGTATTTCGCTCAGTTGCTCGGCGGTCACCGCCGGGTAGCCTTGCGCGTCGTCCGGCACTTCTTCTTGCATCGAAGGAATCGGCACCGGCGGCCCAAGGAAACGCGGTTCGCGTTTGAACATGTACAAATCGGCGATGGTGCCTAACCGCGCACCAAACTCACGCACCCGCACACTCCACATATCTTTTGGTGACGGCACCGCGTAACACTGCGCCTGGATGCCCAAATGCTGGGCGATAAACAGCGCGCGTTCGCAGTGGAAACGCTGCGTGATGATGATGAAATCGTTGGTATCGAACACTTTGCGGGTGCGGACAATCGAGTCCAGCGTGCGGAACCCGGCGTAATCCAGCACGATATCGGCGGGATCAACACCTGCGGCAATCAAATCTTTGCGCATGGTGACCGGCTCATTATAACTTTGCAGCGCATTGTCGCCGCTCAGTAGCAGGTAATTGACCTTGCCACTGTTATAGGCGTTTAGCGCGCCCTGAATGCGATAGCGATAATATTGGTTGATAACGCCGGTGCGGTAATATTTGGCGGTGCCGAGCACCACACCCACCTGACGCCAGGGGAGATCCTGTAAATCGTCGTAGATATAGGGGGCGGTTTTCCAGCTCATCCAGCGGTCAAGACCAAGCGCAGTCAACAGCAGCAGGCCGATCAGGACTAACAGGCTGTAGAAAAAACGCTTTAGCATGAAACGGGCTCGGTACAGGAGTGAAATTTCACTCAGGCTACTTTACCCGCACGGCAAGCGCAAGAAACGCAGGCTCAATTGCGGGCTTTTTCATCACTACGGGCCGTAACCCGTAGTGAATGCATTAGAGCTGCACGCGCTCGACGTTCTCGCAGCCCAACGCCCGCAGCGTCGCGACCGTGGCATCCCACTGCGTTAACGGCGCATCAGCACGCTCGGCCAGCGTCGCACGTTCAATATCCGCATAATCAAAACCATTCAGATTCAGCAAGTTCAGTGCGCCTTGCAGCGGTGGGAGCGTTGGGTTAAAGGCGGCGTTTTCCGCATAGCTGCCGATGAAAATCCGCCCATCGCGGCAAACAATGGCAACCCCGGAAGGGGAGTGAGTATACGGCGAGTGGCTCTTATTGGCGGCGGTAATCGCCGCTTGCGCCAGCGCATCGCCGCGAAGTGGGAAACCGTGGTCCTGCTCATCCATCAGCAGCGTTTTGATTTCCAGATCTTTCGGGCCAAAGGCATCCGGCAGGTAATCACCCAATGTATGCGGCGCGCGGCCTGGTAGGTTGATGCCGAGGCTCAGGCCGCTGTTCAGTTCGTTCATAAACTGGCGGCAGTGCCCGCAAGGCGTGTAGTTGACGGTGACCGAGGCCAGCGCTTTTTCACCGCGCAGCCAGGCGTGGCTCACCGCGCTCTGTTCCGCATGCACGGTTTGCTGCATGGTTGCGCCGAGGAATTCCATATTGGCGCCGAAGTACCAGCTACCGCTGACGCCTCGTGCAATCGCGCCGACATTAAAATGGGACAGGTCGGTGCGCGCGCAAGCGGCGGCGAGGGGCAGCAGGGCGAATGCCAGTGCGTCTGCGTCCAGTTGCGTTGCGCTTTGCAACGTTGCCACCTGCTCTGCGCTCAGCATGGCGGGGAAGTGCGTATCCGCCAGCATAGGAGCGAGTGCGGCCTGTAAATTCTCCGCAAGCCCGGGAAAAGCAGTGTGAAAACGTGAATGCATAGCAGTGCCTCATAGCAGTGTATTGGAATCGTAGTTTACGGGCCTGAATGGTCCTTATGTGTGATTCATTTCACACTCTATGTGCAACTAATGAAACTCGGATGAAAATTGCGCGACGTATCGCAACTTTTAACCCCAGATCAACAGGATCAGCGGGAATAAAAACGGGGCCAACAGCGAAGTGATGATCCCGCAAATCACCAGCGCCAGCGAACTGAACGCGCCTTCCTGATAATCCAGCTCGGCACAACGCGCCGTGCCCAGCGCATGGGATGCGGTGCCCATTGCCAGCCCACGCGCTGATTTGGTGCGAATACGCATCAGATTCAGCAAGGTATGGCCAAATACCGCGCCCAGCACACCCACGAAAATCACGCACACGGCGCTGATCGCCGGGATGCCGCCAATGCTGCCGCCAACCGCCATCGCAATTGGCGTCGTGACCGATTTCGGCAATATCGAAGCGGCAATTTGCGGCGTCGCGCCCATCATCAGCGCAATCAGCGTGCCGGTGATCATCGCCACCAGGCTGCCAATAAAACAAATGGTGATGATGGATTTCCAGCGCGCGCGAATCTGATGCAACTGTTCATAAAGTGGGAAAGCGAGCGCTACAACGGCGGGTTGCAGCAAATCGTTGAGAATTTTGCTGCCCTGAAAATAGTGGTCATACGGCGTGCCGGTCACCAGCAGGATCGGGATAATCACCACCATCGCCACCAGCAGTGGGTTTAACAGCGGTGATTTGAACCGCGCGGCAAGTTTGCGGGCGCCAAAAAAGACCGCCAGCGTTAACGGCAGCGACCACCAGATATACGTCATCATTCTTTACGACCTTTTTGTCCGGCCACTTTACGCTCGCCGTGCACCAGGTGCGTGCTCCAGCTCACCACTAAAAAGACAATCGCGGTGCTGACCGCGCAGGAAACCACGATCGGTCCGAACTGCGCGCGCAACACGTCGTAATACTGCATAACCCCCACGCCGATCGGCACAAACAACAGCACCATGTAGCGAATAAAGAAGAAGCAGCCCGGATTAACCCATTTGGCAGGCAAGATTTGCAGCGCCAGCAGCACGAACATAATCAGCATGCCAATAATGCTGCCCGGAATAGCGAAGGGCAGCAGGGAGGCGATAAAAATACCGGCGTATAAACACGCGTAGATAAGCACAAAAGCACGAAGATACTGCCAGATGATATTCAATGATTTAGTCATGGTGAAAGCCCTTGCCGAAACGCATTCATCATACAATTAAAGCGAAAAACGTGCTACTGATCACATCATGAATTCTGAGAATACCAAACATTCCATTCAGGAACGTTATGCATTTCACCTGAATCTCCGGCCCTTGTGCCGTGCATCAGAACGTGACGCTAAGCTTGCCCCACCAGGTTCTGCCGGGTTCATCAATCGGTGTGTTTGCCGAATAGCCAAAACTGCCGTTCCCGGCCAGGTTCAAATGTTCGCTGTAGGTCTTATTAAAGAGATTATCGACTCCAGCGCTGATGTTGACATGTTCATTTACGTTGTACGCGGCATTGGCCGAGAGCACCGCAAACCCCGCACTGGCGGCAAAATCTTTGCCGACAACATTGCCTTCGTTAATCGCCACGCGATGCTGGCTGCTGACAAGGCGCAGCAGGCCGCTGCTGCTCCAGTTGCCACGCGTCCATGTCAGCCCCAAATGGGCTTCAAGTGGGGGGATTTGCGCTAATGCCCGGTGTTCATCGTCATTTTTCCCCCATGAATACGCCACGCTGGCCTCGCTTTTCCAGTTTTCGGTCAACGCGTAACTGACACCCGCTTCGCCGCCCATAATGGTGGCATCAATGTTATCCACCTGGCGTGTTTTGGCGGGCGCCGAATCATAGCGAAACAGGATGTAATCATTAATCCGGCCAATATACGCGGACACCCAGCTATTCAGGCGCGCGCCGGCATAGTGCGCGCCAATATCCAATTGGGTGGTTTTCTCGGTTTTCACACTGTTGATGTCAAAGCCGCGACGCGGCGAAAAGAGTTCCCAGTAGTCGGGGAAACGTTCGGTATAACCGATTCCCGCATACATCATTACCGGAATATCCGCCAAATGATGTTCCAGACGCGTAAACCCGGCAGGTAATGTCGCTTTACGCTGTGAGGCAAAATGTGTGACTTTTACGCGATCGAAACGCGCGCCGCTAATCACGTGGCTCTGCTCAGTGGCATGCCAGGTTAACTCGCTGAACAGGCCAGCATCATCGAAACGGGCATCTTTGACCCAACGGTGATGATGAAGGCGACGATGTGTGTTGCGTTGTGCATCCGTTCCGCTGCGCAGTTCAACAGCCGACCATAACCAGGTTCCCATCACTCTTGCGCCAGTAGTGCGGCGGTCAACGCGCTTCGCCATTGGTTTCATGGGCGGCGAACGTAACGAGAAGTTATCCATAATGTGGTCGGCATAGTTGCTGTAAATGTTGGCTTCAAATTTATCGAATACGTCGCCAATGTGGGATTTCTCCACCTGCGCACCGACACTTTCGCGCTTAAATTGCGACCCGTCCATGCCACGCCCGGCGTAGCGGGCTTCCCCGTCGCCTTTGCCCGCCGTTAACTCGAACAGCGTCTCTTTATCCGGTGTCCAACCGAGCGCCATATCGCCATTCCATTTTTGCCATTTCGATGGCACGCGCTCACCGTTACCGGCTTTGTAATCGCCCGCGCGGGAAGTGTTGCCGGTCAGGCGCAAATACCCCGTTTCGCTGCCGAGGCTGAGATCGGCAGTTTTATCCAGGCGTTGGTTAGAAGCCGCAAGCATGCTGGCAATTCCTTGAACGCCGGGCTTATTGAAACGCGGTGGCTCGCGATCAAAACGTACCGTCCCGGCGGAGTTACCCGGCCCCCAAAGCACCGTTTCTGGCCCTTTGATAAGGGTAAGAAGGTCAAAATTTTCAGGCGCGAGATACGACGTGGGGGAATCCATTCTGCCGCCGCAGGCACCGAGTATTTCGCCGTTATTGGTCAAAATACGCAAACGGGAACCGAACATGCCGCGAAAAAGCGGATCGCCATTGGTGCCGCCATTACGGATTTGCGAAAAACCGGGGAGGGTTTGCAGGTATTGCGCGCCATCGCTGGCGGAAAGGGGCTGGTGGGACCTTTTGGGTGAGGTGACGACTTCAAGGGGAGATGAAACCGGTGTTGTGACGATCATTACGGAATCATGCGGCAATGCGCTACGCGCGGCGGGAATCATCAGGATAAAGGCAGATAAAAACAGATGTTTTTTCATAAGCTTCCTTACTGTTTTATGCATAACGCCGTTCACCTGTCAGCGGTGAGCGTCGCGTTATGCGGGATTCGTCCGTGTAAATCCGTTTGGCGGAGTGTAACCGAATAAAATTCGTCCTGTTACAAATTCGTGAATTGCTGGCGGCAGAGTGTGAAGCGGATCTTTTGCCGGAGGGTGATAAAGGCGCTTTCCACGCCCGGAGAGAGTCGCTACTATGTCGCCTCATTTTTCCGGGGTGATTTATGCGTGTATTACTGGCTCCAATGGAAGGCGTACTCGATTCGCTGGTGCGTGAGCTGCTGACCGAGGTTAACGATTACGATCTGTGCATCACCGAGTTTTTGCGCGTGGTCGATCAACTGCTGCCGGTCAAATCCTTCCATAAAATTTGCCCCGAGTTACAGCGGCAAAGCCGCACCCCCTCTGGCACGCTGGTGCGCATTCAACTGCTTGGTCAATACCCGCAGTGGCTGGCGGAAAACGCGGCGCGCGCCGTCGAGCTGGGTTCGTGGGGCGTAGATCTCAATTGCGGTTGCCCGTCGAAGTTGGTTAACGGTAGCGGCGGCGGCGCGACACTGCTCAAAGATCCGGAACTGATTTATCGCGGCGCGAAAGCGATGCGTGAAGCGGTGCCGTCGCATCTTCCGGTGACGGTAAAAGTGCGTCTCGGCTGGGACAGTTCGGCGCGGCAGTTTGAGATTGCCGATGCCGTGCAACAGGCGGGCGCCAGCGAGCTTGCGGTGCACGGGCGCACAAAAGAAGAGGGTTACAAAGCCGAGTGCATTAACTGGCAGGCCATCGGTGAAATCCGCCAGCGTTTATCGATCCCGGTTATCGCGAATGGTGAAATTTGGGACTGGCAAAGCGCGCAGCAGTGCATGACTGCCACCGGTTGCGATGCAGTGATGATTGGCCGGGGCGCGCTGAATGTGCCAAACCTCAGCCGCGTGGTGAAATACAACGAGCCGCGCATGCCGTGGCCGGATGTGGTCGCGCTGCTGGCAAAATACACCCGCCTGGAGAAACAGGGCGATACCGGGCTTTATCATGTCGCGCGCATTAAACAATGGCTGGGGTATTTACGCAAAGAATATAATGAAGCCAGCGATCTGTTTGCTGAAATACGGACTTATAAAACATCTGCGGAAATTTCCGTGGCCATCGAGCGCGTTAAAATATAATCAACGGAAATAATCGGGGAATATACTTAAAATAATCGTAGCGTTAGCTGAGTCACATTTTTAACACTTGGTAAAATTGCGCGTAGATTATTTTTGATTGAGATGGTATTTATCTTCTCACGACATGTCAGGGTTGTTACTGTTTGACAGGCAAAACCTAAACTTTCTGAATTCTCAGTGAGAGGATTCAAGGTTTGGGTTTTTTTGTTTTAACGGTATTTGTAACTTAGAGAAGTTACTCGAAATAATTAAAAGGAATTGTCTGGGACGCTAATTTAGGAATTATTACAAAAGTATTTTGGTGACCAGCGATTAAAAACGGAATTAACCATCATGGATGCAATAAAATTTGCTTTACCTTTGGTATTCATTTCTGGTTTAAGTGCCACCAGCGCTTTTGCCAGTGATGAGCCGTTCAACACACAGGGATTTATTGAAAATAGCCAATTTTCGGTCACGCTGAAAAATGTCTGGATGCTGAATACCAGTAATCAGAACGAGGCGGCAGGTATTGGCGATCAGAAAGCCTGGGCACAAGGCGCGCTGCTGGATTACCAGAGCGGCTGGTTCGGGGATGTTATCGGGGTTGACGCGTCCTGGTACAGCGTTGCGAAGCTGTATGCCAATGACGATTTCGCCGGGCGTGACCTGCTGCGCGATAACAACGGGCATGCGGAAGGCTTCAACAAAATTGGCCAGATCTACGGGAAGCTGAAATGGGGGGATGACGCGGCCTATGCCAGGCTGTACGCGGGCTGGAAGCAGCTTTACAAATTCGGCGTACTCAGCGTGACGCACAGCCGCGCAGCACCGAGCACCTGGCAAGGCGTCAGCATGGAAAGCGGCCTGGGGAATATCTCCGCCCGCGCCGCCTGGGTCACCCGTTTTTCTGAACGCGATGAACCTGAAAAGCGCCACTTTTATACGTTAAAAAGCAATAAACGCATCGATCATATTGTGACGGGGGACGTAAGCTGGCGCCCGGCAAATAATATGCAAATCACCTGGCTTGCGGGCGAAAGCGATAATTACCTTTTACGTCAGGGATTGGAAGCACAATTCTCGCATCCTGTCACGGAAGGGGAGAGTCTCTTATTTCGCAGTGCCTGGTATTACAATCGTGGGCTCAGTGAATGGGAAGGCGCGCGAGGATTTACGCACAGCGCACAACATATTTTCGCCCTGGCAGGATATCAATATCACGATATTGAATCTGGAATCGGCTGGTCAAAAACAAAAGCGAAACTGGATGGCGGGTTAGGTCAATTTTATTGGCATATGGGCAAGAATACCCGAGGCGCATTTAATAGCCCGGCCGATGGCGAAGGTAATGATTATGTCAATGACGGCGAGCAGATGCTTTATTGGTACGGGAAATATTCACTGTCACCAGAATTAACTCTCGGCCTTTTTAGTCATTATGGTTTCGGTGCGCGATATCAGGATGTTTCATTAACCCAATGGGAATATGGCGGGTTTGTGGCGTGGGCGCCCAAAGACGTGGCGGGTTTATCCTTTTTTGCCGGGTTCGGCCCAAGTTACAGCTGGAAGTTAGTGAACGGCAAACCATCGCTTACGGAGGATAAGCGCGGGTTCCACCGCTCGAAAGGCGTCGGTGGCGGGGTGACGATGGAATACAAATTCGGTCTGCTTAAATAACAAGGAGTTTCATCATGAAGAAAACGTTACTGGCACTTTTGATAACGACACTTGCGACGACCGGCGCACAGGCGGCCGAACGCGCAATGCGCATTTTACTGGTCAATGACGACGGCTGTGATTCGGTCGGCACACTCTCCTTGCAAGAAAAACTGGCGGCCAAAGGTTTTGATGTCTGGATGGTCGCGCCAGCCACCAATCAAAGCGGGATTGGCTCGGCGATCACCTTCAAACCCAATAAGATTTTCGACGTCAAAAAAATCGGCGATAAACGCTACTGCTTCCCCGGCACGCCTGCGGATGCGTTGGATTTCGGCCTGCTTGGCGTGCTGAAAGAGAACCCGCCCGACCTGGTCATTTCAGGTGTTAACGATGGACCAAACACCGGCGTCACCCAGATCAACTCCGGCACGGTTGGCGCCGCGGCGCGCGCCATCCGTTATGGCTACCCGGCCATTGCCGCCAGCATCGGTTATTTGCTGACGGTCGAGGAACAAAAAGCCGGCTGGCCGAGCACGCACAAATACTGGCCGGATTCCGTCGATTATGTGGTGTCGCTGGTGGACAAACTCCATGACAAATGGCAGCCAGGTCAGGCATTGCTACCGGTCGGTTCGGGGCTGAGCATCAATTACCCACCGCTTTCGAAAAGCGCGATTAAAGGTGAGAAATACATCGGCAACGAGCAGTTCCCGCAGCCGCAGCACAGCTACACCCTGCTTGAAGATGGGCGCGCACAGCAGGTGCTGAGCGAGAAAATACTGACGCCGAGCGAGGCGGACACCGATAGCGGCTGGTTAAACAAGGGCTATATCACCCTGACCGTCTTTGATGGTCAATGGAATGCGCCGCAATACGAAGCGCAATACCAGGCGTTGCTTCGCTAATGGCTCCGCAAGTTGACGATCGCCCCCCCGTTTCCGGCGTGTTGCCCGACGGCGCAATGCGGATCGCCAAAATATTAAACAATAACGTCGCGGTGGTGCTCGATGAGAATCAACGTGAACAGGTGGTGATGGGGAGGGGCATCGCGTTTCAAAAACGCGCCGGTGATCGGATAGAGGCAGGCAGCATCGAAAAAATTTTTGCCCTGCAAAGTGATGAACTGGTGCGCCGCCTGGGGGAACTGCTCAAGCAAATCCCGCTGGAGGTGATCACCGCCTGCGATCGCATTATTGAGCTGGCGCAAAGTCGCCTGGGGAAGTTGCAAGAGAGCCTTTACATCACGCTGACCGACCACTGCTACTTTGCCATTGAGCGGCAGAAAAAAGGGGTGGTGATCCGTAATGTGCTGATGTGGGAAATCAAACGCCTTTATCCCAAAGAGTTTGAACTGGGCCAACAAGCGCGGGCAATCCTTGCCAAACGCTTAGCGGTTGAGCTGCCGGAAGATGAAGCGGGGTTTATCGCGCTGCATCTGGTCACGGCGCAGTTGAAAAGTGAAATGCCGGAAGTGATGCATATCACCAAAGTGATGCAAGAGATTCTGCATATCGTGCAGTACCAGTTGAAGTTGGAATATGACCAGGAATCCCTGAGCTACCACCGCTTTGTGACGCATCTGAAGTTTTTTGCCCAGCGCATGCTGAATCGCACGGTGGTGGAAAATGACGATGCCTCAGTGCACCAGGTGGTGAAAGAGAATTATCCGCTGGCATGGAAGTGCGCCGAAAAAGTGGCCGGGCATCTGGTTTGTACTTATCAGCGCCAACTGACCACCGAAGAGATTATGTTTCTCGCTTTTCACATTGAGCGAGTGAGAAAAGAACGGCGCTAAGCGCGCCACCAGGATTGTTACTGCACTTTTTTCTTTGCAGGCAAAACCTGAGTCCGCTCCCGCAAGGGGCGGTCTCAGGTTTTTTTTATACAGGCACTGCCTACGGGCATGAAGTAAGGAACTCAACATGGAATATCAAACGCTGGCGAAAGCGATCCTCAGCCACGTTGGTGGTAAGGAAAACATTGGCAGCCTGGTGCATTGCGCCACGCGGTTACGCTTCAAACTTAAAGAGATGAAAAAAGCTGATGCCACAGGCTTAAAAAACCAGCCCGGCGTGATCATGGTGGTGGAAAGCGGCGGCCAGTTTCAGGTCGTTATTGGCAACCACGTGAATGATGTCTGGAAAGCGGTCTGCAAAGAAGCAGGTTTTACAGACGACACGCCGCAGGCGGCAAGCGATGACAAGAGCACGCTGCTCAGTCGTATCATCGATATTATTTCCGGCATTTTCACCCCGTTTATCGGCATTCTCGCTGCGTCGGGGATCCTGAAAGGCATTCTGGCGCTGGCGGCGGTGTGTGGCTGGCTGGCAACCGACAGCGGAACGTACAAAATCTGGTTCGCCGCCAGCGATGCGTTGTTCTTCTTCTTCCCACTGGTGCTTGGCTACACCGCCGGGAAAAAGTTTGGCGGCAACCCGTTTATCACCATGGCGATTGGCGGCGCATTAACGCATCCGTTGATGATTGGCGCGTTCGAAGCCAGCCAGGCCAGCGGCGCGGTGAGTGAAACGTTCCTCGGCATTCCTGTCACTTTCCTCAATTACAGCGGTTCGGTGATCCCGATTATTCTTGCCGCGTGGGTCAGTTGTTGGGTGGAAAAACAGGGCAACCGGTTCCTGCATTCCTCACTGAAAAACTTCTTCTCGCCGTTGTTGTGCATTGCCATCACCGTACCGCTGACCTTTTTGGTAATCGGGCCGGTCGCCACCTGGCTGAGCCAAATGCTGGCGCACGGTTATCAGACCATTTACACCCTCTCTCCGTGGCTGGCGGGTGGCGCGCTGGGCGCGGTGTGGCAGATCTGCGTTATTTTTGGTCTGCACTGGGGGCTGGTGCCGCTGATGATCAACAACATGTCGGTATTGGGTCAGGACACCATGCTGCCGATTCTGCTGCCAGCGGTACTGGGGCAGGTGGGCGCAACGCTGGGTATCTTCCTGCGTACCCGTGACGGGCAACAAAAAGTGCTGGCGGGTTCATCCCTTGCGGCCGGGATTTTCGGCATCACCGAACCGGCGGTGTATGGCTTAACGTTACCGTTGCGGCGTCCTTTCATTTTCGGCTGTGTGGCGGGCGCTGTCGGCGGCGCGATTGTCGGCTTTAGCGGCACACAGGCTTACTCGTTCGGTATGGCGAATATCTTTACTCTCGCGCAGATGATTCCGCCGGGCGGCATTGATTCAACGCTGTGGGGCGGCGCACTGGGTGCGGGTATCGCGCTGGTGCTCTCTTTCGTACTGACTTTTATTGCCGGGCTGCCAGGCGCGTCGACAGGCGGCGGTACCTCAGGGAAAAAAGTGCTTCTCGCACCGATGAGCGGCAGCGTTTTGGCGCTGAACCAGGTCACGGACCCCACTTTTGCCAGCGGCATCCTGGGTGAAGGGGTAGCAATTATTCCGGTGGACTGCCGCGTCGTCGCGCCGTTTGCCGGGCAAGTCTCCTCCCTGTTTGAAACCAAACACGCCATTGGCTTACTGAGCGACAACGGCATGGAAGTGCTGATCCACGTGGGGATCGACACCGTGAAGCTGGAAGGTAAACCGTTTACCGCCCATGTCTCTGTGGGTGACCGAGTGAAACCGGGCGACCTGCTGCTGGAATTCGATCGCTCGGCGATCCTCGACGCCGGGTACGATCTCGCCACCCCGGTGATTATCAGTAATAGCGACAGTTTCGCGAGCGTTAACAAAGTCGCATCCACTTCAGTTCGCGTCGGCAAACCGTTGCTGGCGGTAGCGGGCTAATCAAAGGAGAAAGAGATGAAATCATTTCCGAAAGCGTTCTTATGGGGCGGTGCCATTGCCGCGAATCAGGTTGAAGGCGCGTATTTGAAGCACGGCAAAGGGCTTTCCACGTCGGATATGCAACCACACGGCGTGTTCGGCGAGGTGGTGGAACGCGTGGCGGATGACAACATTCTCCAGGACCAGGCGCTGAAAGATGTCGCGATCGATTTTTATCACCGTTTTCCGCAGGACATTGCCCTGTTTGCTGAGATGGGATTTACCTGCCTGCGCGTATCCATCGCCTGGACGCGTATTTTCCCGAATGGCGATGAAACCACGCCGAACGAAGAAGGGCTGGCATTTTACGACAGATTGTTTGACGAGTTAGCCGCGCACAACATCACACCGCTGGTGACGTTATCGCATTATGAAATGCCGTGGGGACTGGTGAAACAGTATGGCGGCTGGGGCAATCGCCAGACCATCGACTTCTTCGAGCGCTATGCGCGCACGGTGTTTACCCGCTATCAGGCGAAGGTCAAGCTGTGGCTGACCTTCAATGAGATCAATATGTCGCTGCACGCGCCGCTGACTGGCGTCGGTTTGCCGCACGACAGCAGCAAAGCGGAAGTGTATCAGGCCATTCATCATCAACTGGTGGCGAGTGCGCGGGTGGTGAAAGCCTGCCATGAAATCATCCCGGAGAGCAAAATCGGCAACATGCTGCTCGGTGGCCTTATGTACCCGCTAAGCTGCAAACCGGCCGATGTGTTCGAAGCGTTGCAGGAAAACCGTAGCTGGCAGTTCTTCGGCGATGTGCAGTGTCGTGGCGCGTATCCGGGCTATATGCTGCGCTATTTCCGTGACAACGGTATTGAGCTTGAGATAACCGACACCGACCGCGATGCGCTCAAATCGACCGTCGATTTTATCTCCTTTAGCTACTACATGAGCGGCTGCGTTACCGCGGATAAAGAACTGAACGAACAACTGCGCGGCAATATCCTCAGCATGGTGCCTAACCCGCATCTGGTCAGCTCGGAGTGGGGCTGGCAGATTGACCCGCTCGGCCTGCGTACGCTGATGAATATGCTGTGGGATCGCTGGGAAAAGCCATTGTTTATCGTCGAAAATGGCCTGGGCGCGAAGGATAAAGTCGAAGAAGATGGCAGCATCAATGATGACTACCGTATCGATTATCTTAACGATCACCTGGTGCAGGTGCGCGAAGCCATTGACGATGGCGTTGAGGTGATGGGCTACACAAGTTGGGGGCCGATTGACCTGGTCAGTGCGTCAAAGGCGGAGATTTCCAAACGTTACGGTTTTATCTATGTCGACCGTGATGACAAGGGTAACGGCACGCTGGCGCGTAGCCGTAAAAAGAGCTTCTTCTGGTATCGCGAAACTATCGCCAACAACGGCGCGAACCTGAAGTAGTCTGTACTCTGCCCGGTTCGTCCGGGCAGAGCTCTCAGACTCACAATTTAGCGATAAATTCTTTCAACCACATAACCGCAGCATCGCTGCTGTGGCGTTGATGCCACAGCAGTGCCACCTCAACCGGTTCCGCCTCTAGCGGCACCGGGCTGCACAGTAACCCGCGCGACCGTTGCCACTCATTGGCAAGCCCGGCTGGCACCGTTGCCAGCGCGGGCATTTTTTCCAGTAAACCCGGTAGTGCTGCGAAGTGCGGTGTAGTGTAGTGAATTCGCCGTTGATGGCCGCTTTTTGCCAGCAAGGTATCAAAATGACTTCCTGTCGCTTCCCGGTAACTCACCATCAAATGTGGTTGGGCGGCAAACGTATCAAGATCCAGCGGCGCGTTTAGCGTTAATTGCTGCGGATGCCAGAGCGTGACAAACGGCATATGCGTCAAGACTTCCCGCTCCAGCCAGCGCGGCCCGCCAGCGGCGACGCTGATTGCCATGTCCATTTCACCGCCTTCCAGACGTGCGGCATCACTGAATGGATCGCTCGCCACCACATTCAACCGCACGCCAGGCGCCTCGCGCAGCAACGCCGGAATCAATTTCGGCATCAGCCACATTTCCACCCAATCCGCCATGCCCAGCGTCAACGTCACCGTGGCGGTTTTGGCATCGAACGCCGTTTGCTGGAATAGCGCACTTTGCAACTGTTCAAGCAGCGGCAGCAACTCGGTATGCAGTTCTGCCGCGCGGGCGGTTGGCTGCATTTTGTGGCCGCTGCGAATAAACAGCGGGTCGTCGAATAACGTGCGCAGGCGCGACAGCACACCGCTCACCGCCGGTTGACCCAGGTGCAGCTTATCGGCGGCGGCAGAAACACTCTGTTCGCGATACAGCACGGCAAAAGCGATCAGCAGGTTCAGATCGATTTTGCGGAAATCATTCTCTTTGATAGTCATTATCGCTCCAATCAATTGGAGTGATAGTAGCCGCGCAGCGATACTGGTGCAATCAAAACGACCGGAGAAGAGCATGAAAAAATATCCCCTGTTACTGGCCCTGACCACGGTCGGGCTAAGCGTTAGCGCGATGGCTGCCATGCCGCTTTCCACCCATCAGCCGCAAGCGCCGGGTTACTACCGCATGGCGATGGGCGACTGGCAAATTACTGCCGTTTCCGATGGCACCGTCGCGGTGCCGTTTGGCAAGCTGCTGACCAATATCACGCCCGAAAAATTGCAGGCGCGCATGGCGCAGGCGAATTTACCGGTCAACGCCGAGACATCGATCAACGCTTTTGTCATTAACACGGGCAAACAGCTGATTCTGGTGGATGCAGGCGCCGGCGCGCTGTTTGGCGATGCGGGCGGTCATCTGCCTGAAAACTTGCGTGCAGCGGGTATCGATCCGGCGGCTATTGATACGGTATTACTGACCCATATTCACGCCGATCACTCCGGCGGTGTGCAGCGCGACGGCAAACCGGTGTTTGCCAATGCCACCGTGCGCGTTGACCAGCGCGATGTCGATTTCTGGCTTAACCCGGCGCATGCGAAAGATGTCGAAGAGGGGCAGCGCCACACGTTCGCCGAATCCGAACGCTCGCTGCGCCCGGTGATCGACGCCGGTAAGCTCAGCGCTTTTCGCGCGCCCGTGCAGATCATGCCCGGTATTGACGCAGTGCCTGCGCCAGGACATACGCCGGGCAGCGTGATTTACCGCGTCACCCACGGCGGGAAAACGCTGATGTTGTGGGGCGATATTATTCACGCGCACCCGGTGCAGCTTCCGCAGCCGAAGGTGGCCATTCATTTTGATGTCAACCGTCAGCAGGCCGTTGCCACGCGTGAGAAAGTGCTGGCGCAGGTTGCGCGCGAAGGGGATTGGATCGCCGCGGCGCATATCGCGTTTCCGGGCATCGGTAAGGTGATGAAAGCGGGGCAAGGGTACCGCTGGGCGCCGATTAATTACAGTGCCAAGGGCGAATGACCAGCCGGAGAATTGCCCGGCGCTAACGCTTACCGGGCCTACAAACACGGTTCGGGATTCGTAGGCCGGATAAGGCGCTAGCCGCCATCCGGCGCTCGTTTAGAAGATCATTTTAAACACGCCGGTGACCACCAGCAGACCAATCAGGAAAATAATCAGGATCGCCCAAAGTAAAATCTTCATCATTTTCGTCATCCTTATCATGGGTTGTTTCAGCAAAGCTTAGGCAATCTCTCACCATCCTGCCTTTTTTCTATACTTAACTGCTTATTAAATAACCGGAGGGCGAAGCATGGCTGAAACGAAAGTCGCAATAGTGACCGCTGCGGATTCCGGCATCGGCAGGCAAAGTGCGCTGATGCTGGCACAACGGGGTTTTGATGTGGGCATTACCTGGCATTCCGACCACGACGGCGCAGACGAAACGGCACGGCAGGTGCAAGCGCTCGGGCGGCGGGCGGAGGTAATCCAACTTGATCTCAGTCATTTACCGGATGGCGCGCAGGCCATTCAGACACTGATTTCACGCTTCGGGCGCATCGACGCGCTGGTCAATAACGCCGGGGCGATGACCAAAGCGCCTTTCCTGGATGTGACGTTTGAGGACTGGCGCGCCATTTTCACCATTGATGTCGATGGCGCGTTTCTTTGCTCGCAAATCGCCGCGCGACAAATGGTGAAACAGGGGCAGGGCGGGCGCATCGTCAATATCACTTCGGTGCATGAACATACGCCGTTGCCAGAGGCCAGTGCCTATACTGCCGCCAAACACGCGTTGGGTGGCTTAACCCAGTCGATGGCGCTGGAGTTGGTGGAACACAACATTCTGGTGAACGCCGTGGCACCCGGCGCGATTGCTACGCCGATGAACGATATGGACGATGCCGACGCGAAACCCGGTTCAATGCCGATAATCCCGCTCGCGCGACCCGGCACCACCAAAGAGATCGCCAGCATGGTGGCCTGGCTCTGCTCTGAAGAAGCCAGCTACGCCACCGGGCAGTCGTTTATCATCGACGGCGGTTTTATGCTGGCGAACCCGCAGTTCAAACCCCAAAAAGCTTAATCCTCCGAGGCGTTGCGCTGGCGTTTTTTCCGGCGGTGGCGAAACCACCACCGCAGGCAGAACACCAGCGCGATGGCGAGGATCAGCCAAATCCAGCGTTTCACATGCTGGTCGAATTGATGCAGCCACGGGCCAATCACTTCACCGCCCACATAACCGAGCGTGGTAAACAACAGCGCCCAAACGATGGCGCCGATAATATTCAGCGGCAGAAAGATTTTTGGTCGCAAACGGCTGGTGCCAATCAATAGCGGGCCAATAATGCGAAAACCGTACATAAAGCGCGAACCGATAACAAACAGGTAGGGATGACGGCGGATAAGCGTCTGTGCCTGATGAATCTTCTCCCGGTGGCGGGAAAATCGACGCAGGATCTTCGTTCCGTAGCGTCTGCCCACCAGATAAAGCAACTGGTCGCCAATCATGCCGCCCAGCGCCACAGCCAGCACGACCAGCGGAAAGCGCAGCAACCCCTGATGCGCGGCAACACCGCCCAACAGTGTGATGGTTTCCCCTTCCGCAACGCTGCCAATAACCAGCGCGGCGTAGCCATATTCGCTAATCAGATGATTGATATCCAATGTCATTACCTCCTCCTGGCAAAACGCTAATAAGCATATACGCTCACAGCCGTTCTCGCAGGGCCGGAGATTGCACGCTTTTTGGCGCTGTACAAAAAATAATCTCCAGAGTGACGTATACTTACAGGGTCGATGTTCGGGCTTTCAGCGAGGGGGCGTTATGAACCATGTCTGGGGACTCTTTTCCCATCCCGATCGTGAAATGCAGGTTATCAAAAGCGAAGACGAGACCGTTTCGCATCACTACACCCACCATGTTCTTGTCATGGCGGCCATTCCGGTTATCTGTGCATTTATCGGTACTACGCAAATCGGCTGGAACTTTGGTGAAAACAACGTTGTGATGTTGTCCTGGTTCACCGGTTTGTCTCTGGCGGTTTTATTCTATGCCTTGATGCTGGCGGGGGTGGCCGTAATGGGCCGCGTCATCTGGTGGATGGCACGAAATTACCCGCAGCGGCCATCACTGACGCGCTGTATGGTGTTTGCCGGTTACGTGGCAACGCCGCTGTTTTTAAGCGGTATTGTGGCGCTTTACCCACTGGTGTGGCTGTGCGCGTTGATCGGTACAGTGGCGCTGTTTTATACCGGGTATCTGCTCTATGTCGGCATTCCAACCTTCCTGAATATCAACAAGGAAGAGGGGCTGAGCTTCTCCAGCTCGACGCTGGCGATTGGTGTACTGGTGCTGGAAGTTCTGCTGGCGCTGACGGTAATCCTGTGGGGTTACGGTTATCGATTGTTCTAATCACCCTGCGTTGCTGGCAGAAATGCTGGCAACGCAAACTCTCGCAACGATTATCCTCTGGCGACAACCCTGCGTGGCGGCTATTATGCCAAAGCCAGCCCTGTTATTGCTTCGGCGAACAGAAGCGGTGTGCGTAATAACGTGCGTGAATAATTTTCAGAAGCCTCACCATGCAGAAATTTCGAGTTTCCTTATTAAGCCTGGCTTTATTGCTGAGTGCGCCCATAGCGCCGATTGCGCTAGCGAAAACCCCAGTTGCGACAACGGCCGCGCAACCTGAAATCGCGTCGGGCAGCGCGATGATTGTCGATCTGCAAACCAACAACGTTATCTATTCCAGCCACCCGGATCTGGTGCGCCCCATCGCGTCGATCACCAAATTGATGACCGCGATGGTGGTGCTGGATGCCCGCCTGCCGCTGGATGAAAAACTCTCTGTTGATATCAGCCAAACGCCGGAAATGAAGGGGATTTACTCCCGCGTGCGTTTGAACAGCGAAATCAGCCGCAAAGATATGCTGCTGCTGGCGCTGATGTCCTCGGAAAACCGTGCCGCTGCGAGCCTCGCGCATCACTATCCGGGCGGTTATCAGGCCTTTATCGCGGCGATGAATGCCAAAGCCAAAGCGCTTGGCATGAGCAATACCCGTTATGTTGAACCGACCGGGCTGTCGATTCATAACGTTTCAACCGCCCGCGATCTCAGCAAGCTGCTGATTGCCACCAAACAGTACCCGCTGATTGGGCAACTGAGCACCACGCGCGAAGAGATGGCGACGTTCGCCAACCCGGCGTATACGCTGCCGTTTCGCAATACCAACCACCTGGTCTACCGCGATAACTGGAACATTCAGTTGACGAAAACCGGCTTTACCAATGCGGCAGGCCACTGCCTGGTGATGCGCACCGTGATCAACAATAAACCGGTGGCGCTGGTGGTGATGGATGCGTTCGGCAAATTTACACACTTTGCCGATGCCAGCCGTTTACGCACGTGGATTGAAACCGGGAAAGTGCAGCCGGTTCCGGCGGCGGCACTGAGCTATAAGCGCCAGAAAGCGGCGCAAATGGCGCAAAACCCGGCGCTGAATGCCGGGGAACTCACCGCGCAAAACGATTAATTATTCCGGCAGCGTCCAGTCACCATCATTGAGTGGACGCTGCATAATCAACGTATCCCGCCAGTCGCCTTGCTTATACCCCACGCTTCGCAGTTGCCCGACAACCTCGAAACCATGCTTTTTATGTACGCGCAGCGAACCAGCGTTGTTATTCCCATCGCCAATCACCGCGATCATCTGCCGCCACGGCCCCTCTTCACAGCGGGCGATTAAGGCACTCAGTAATGCCGAACCAATCCCGCGGCCAGTCATGCTCGCATCGACATAAATCGACTCTTCCAGCGTGTAACGGTAAGCCGGGCGCGGGCGATAAAAACCGGCGTAGCAGTAACCGACAACAATGCCGTGATAAAGGGCGACCAGCCACGGCAAACCGTCGTTGGCGATTTTGTTCATGCGGCTGCGCATTTCTTCAATGGCGGGCGGCACTTCTTCGAAGGAGGCACGGCCATTGAGCACGTGCCAGGCGTAAAGGGATGAAATGGCGTGAACATCGTCAGGGCTGGCGTCGCGCACGACCACCGCAGGACCCGAAATGATATCGACAGCTGACATGAGAGAGGCGCTCCTTTCAAAGCAGAGAGCCAAAGAAACGTTTCTCTGGCGTTTTCGCTACTCTATTACGAAAGGCGCGCCCAATTCAAAACGGCAGTTGGCTATTTAACCGTCGTTTGATCGTGATGCTCTGTTTGCGCAGCGTCTTGCCAGAATTTCCGCTTGCTCGTCTTGCCAATGCCGGGGTTCATGCTGTTGGTCGGATCATTTTCCCGATAAAAACGTTTAAGCGGTTCGGCGGCTTCATACAGATGCCCGACGTTGTGCTCGGCAGGATATTGCGCTCCGCGCTGGCGTAACAATTCCAACATTTGTTCTTTCAGGGCATGCACATCGACGCCTTTTTTGACGATGTAATCCTGGTGGAAAACGTGGCACATAAAGTGGCCGTAATAGAGTTTATGCACCAGTTGGCTGTCGATTTCCGGCGGCAGATGCTCAAACCAGTCAATGTCATTGCGGCGCAGGGCGATATCGAGCGCCAGAATATCTTCCACTTCATCGGCGTGTACTGCCTGGTAGCGGATCGCCGCACCGGCGGCGGCAAACCGATGCAGAAACGCTTTGCTGCCCTCTTGCGGCGTACAGACAAAGAAATCCCCTTCGGCGCTGGTGAAGAATTCTTCCAGCCACTTTTGCGCTTCGGCAATGCCGTCACCGGACATTTTCAACAGCAGATGGTGTTCATATTTATCGCGCCACTCTTTCATGCGCGGCGGCAGGTGCGACGGGAACAGGCCGCTGATTTTTTGCAGTGAGCGGTCAACAAAATGCGGTTTGAACACCGCCGCTTTGTCGAGCAGCGCGTCGGTGCGCCCTTTCATGGTGAAGAAAAACGGCATTTTGTCGGTGCCGAGTTTATCGATCATCAGGAATGTGTCTTTGCCGTAACGCTCGGCGATATCGTAAATATCGCGGTGCATATACTCTCCGGCGATCGGCAGATGGGTAAATTTCGCCAGAATATGGCGGCGGATCTCGGTTAAGGCGGCGGTTTCATTGGTGCCGATATAGAACACTTGCTGGCGCGCTTCCGCCGGGAAGGTGTCGAGGCGCACGGCGAAGACCGCCAGTTTGCCCGCGCAGCCGGAGGACTCAAACAACCGCTCAGGGTCAGCGTTGTAACGCGCGGGCGTATCGGCTTGCACATCGCGCACGCGGGTTACGTAATCATGATCGTGGCCGTGACGCTGGTCGTGCAGCACATCGCCCGCCTGAATGCGATCGTCATCGAGCTTGCTGAGGATCTGTTCCGGCGTTTCGCCCAACTGAATGCCCAGGTGATTCACCAACTGCAATCGGCCTTGTTCGTCGATACGCGCAAACAGCGACATTTCGGTATAGGCCGGGCCGCGCTGCACCAGCGAGCCACCGGAGTTATTGCAAATCCCGCCAATCACCGAGGCGCCAATACAGGAGGAACCGATCACCGAATGGGGTTCACGTCCCAGCGGTTTCAACGCTTTTTCCAGCGAATAGAGCGTGGTGCCGGGGTAGGCCAGCACCTGCTCGCCGTTATCCAGCAGGTGCAGTTTGTCGAGGCGCAGGGTGCTGATAATCACAATGTCGCGGTCGTAATCATTGCCGTTGGGCGTCGAGCCTTCGGTCAGGCCGGTGTTCGCCGCTTGCATCAGAATGATTTTGTCGGCAGTGACGCAGGCTTGCAGCACGCGCCACAACTCCACCAACGTACCAGGGAAAACGACCGCCAGCGCGTCACCCTGGCCGGAGCGAAAACCTTTGCGGTAACGGGCGGTTTTTGCCGGGTCGGTAAGTAGATGAGAAGCGCCAACTACGCGTTTGAGTTCATTAATGAAAGGGTTATTTGGCTGTGTCATTATCCACTCCTTGTGACAAAGCATAATTTTTATGCCTATTGATAGTAGCCCCGGAAAACCAGGCGGGGGGAGAGAATCGGCATAAAAATCAGAGTCCAACTCTGCAAGACGTGCCAGGATTATGGCACACTGCGTTTTTTTCGCGGCCCGTTACCGCGGTTTTTGATGAAAATACAAGAGAGTAAACGACATGAAATGGCTATGTTCTGTAGGTGTCGCTGTTAGCCTTGCGCTGCAACCTGCGTTGGCGGAAGAGATGTTCGGCAACCATCCACTGACGCCGGAAGCAAGGGATGCCTTTGTCACGGATCTGCTCAAAAAAATGACGGTCGATGAAAAAATCGGCCAACTGCGGTTAATCAGCGTCGGGCCGGATAACCCGAAAGAAGCCATTCGCGACATGATCAAAGAGAGCCAGGTCGGCGCCATTTTTAACACCGTCACCCGGTCTGATATCCGCGCCATGCAAGACCAGGCTATGCAGTTAAGCCGCCTGAAAATTCCTCTCTTTTTCGCCTATGACGTCGTGCACGGTCAACGTACCGTTTTCCCCATTAGCCTCGGACTGGCCTCCAGTTTTAACCTTGACGCCGTCAAAACCGTTGGGCGTATTTCCGCGTATGAAGCCGCCGATGACGGCCTGAACATGACCTGGGCGCCGATGGTGGACGTCTCGCGCGATCCGCGCTGGGGCCGCGCATCGGAAGGTTTCGGCGAAGATACCTTCCTGACGTCTGAAATGGGCAGAACCATGGTGGAAGCGATGCAGGGCAAAAGCCCGGCGGATCGCTACTCGGTGATGACCAGCGTGAAACACTACGCCGCTTATGGCGCGGTGGAAGGCGGGAAAGAGTACAACACCGTCGATATGAGCCCGCAGCGTCTGTTCAACGACTATATGCCGCCGTACAAAGCCGCGCTCGACGCCGGTAGCGGTGGGGTGATGGTGGCGCTCAACTCGCTGAACGGCACCCCCGCGTCGTCTGATTCCTGGCTGCTTAAAGATCTGCTGCGTGATGAGTGGCACTTTAAAGGCATCACCATTTCTGACCACGGCGCCATCAAAGAGCTGATCAAACACGGCACGGCTGCCGACCCGGAAGACGCGGTGCGCGTGGCGCTGAAGTCCGGCATCAACATGAGCATGAGCGACGAGTACTACAGCAAATACCTGCCGGGGCTTATCAGGTCTGGCAAGGTGACAATGGCGGAACTGGACGACGCCGCGCGCCACGTGCTGAACGTGAAATACGATATGGGTCTGTTTAACGATCCGTACAGCCATCTCGGCGCGAAAGAGACCGATCCGCAAGACACCAATGCCGAAAGCCGCCTGCATCGCAAAGAAGCGCGGGAAGTGGCGCGCGAAAGCCTGGTGCTGTTGAAAAACCGCCTCGAAACGCTGCCGCTGAAAAAATCCGGTACTGTGGCCGTTGTTGGGCCGCTGGCGGACAGCAAACGCGATTCGATGGGGAGTTGGTCTGCGGCGGGCGTTGCCGATCAATCCGTGACCGTGCTGACCGGTATCCGCGAGGCGCTGGCCGGGAAAGGCGAGGTGGTGTACGCCAAAGGGGCGAATGTCACCAACGACAAAGATATCGTCAACTTCCTGAACCTGTACGAACCGGCGGTGGTGGTCGATCCGCGTACGCCGAAAGCGATGATTGATGAGGCGGTCGCGGCGGCGAACAAATCGGATGTTGTTGTCGCGGTGGTGGGCGAAGCGCAGGGCATGGCTCATGAAGCGTCGAGCCGTACCGATATCACCATTCCGCAAAGCCAGCGCGATCTGATTACCGCGCTGAAAGCGACCGGCAAACCGCTGGTGTTGGTGCTGATGAACGGTCGTCCGCTGGCGCTGGTGAAAGAAGATCAGCAAGCCGATGCGATTCTGGAAACCTGGTTCGCCGGTACTGAAGGCGGCAACGCCATTGCCGATGTGCTGTTCGGCGATTACAACCCGTCCGGTAAACTGCCGATGTCCTTCCCGCGCTCTGTCGGGCAAATCCCGGTTTACTACAGCCATCTCAACACAGGCCGCCCGTACAATGCGGATAAGCCGAACAAATACACCTCGCGTTACTTCGACGAAGCCAACGGGCCGCTGTATCCGTTTGGTTATGGCCTGAGTTACACCACGTTCAAGGTGTCCGACGTGAAAATGTCCGCTCCGACGATGACGCGCACCGGCAAAGTGACCGCCAGCGTGGACGTCACCAACACCGGCAAGCGCGAAGGCGACACGGTCATCCAGATGTATGTGCAGGATGTCACTGCGTCGATGAGCCGTCCGGTCAAACAGTTGCGCGGCTTTGACAAGGTGAACCTGAAACCGGGTGAAACCAAAACCGTCAGCTTTCCGATCGACGTGAACGCGTTGAAGTTCTGGAACCAGCAGATGAAATACGATGCGGAACCTGGCAAATTCAATGTCTTTATTGGTGTCGATTCCGCTCGCGTTAATCAAGGCGAGTTCGAATTGCGCTAACCTTCCAACAGGCCGGGAAACCGGCCTGTTTTCTCGTCTTCTTTTGCCCTTTCGGGCGAGCTTGCAACAATTCCTCACTTTTTCGTCTACGCTTTTTTCTCAAGCTGCTGAAAAAGGCAGTAAAAAATGAGGATACAACAATGACAATCACCAAGAAGATTGCCTGCTCAGTGGCATTGATGGCCGCCGTGAGCTTACCGTTGCAGGCGGCGGAGCCGATTAAAGTGGGTTCCAAAATTGATACCGAAGGGGCGCTGCTCGGCAATATCATTTTGCAAGTACTGGAAAGTCATGGCGTAAAAACAGTCAATAAAGTTCAGCTTGGCACCACGCCGGTGGTACGCGGCGCAATCACCTCTGGCGAGCTGGATATCTACCCGGAATACACCGGCAATGGCGCGTTCTTCTTTAAAGACGAAAATGACGCGGCATGGAAAAACGCGCAGCAGGGCTACGAGAAAGTGAAAAAACTCGACGCCGAAAAGAACAAGCTGGTCTGGCTGACGCCGGCCCCGGCGAATAATACCTGGACCATCGCGGTTCGTCAGGACCTGGCGCAGAAAAATAAACTCAACTCATTAGAGGATCTCAGCCGTTACCTGAAAGAGGGCGGTGAATTCAAACTCGCCGCGTCGGCGGAATTCATTGAGCGCACCGATGCGCTGCCCGCCTTCCAGAAAGCGTATGGTTTTACGCTTAAACAGGATCAATTGCTGTCGCTGGCCGGTGGCGATACGGCGGTGACCATCAAAGCCGCCGCGCAGCAAACCTCCGGCGTGAATGCCGCGATGGCTTATGGCACCGACGGCCCGGTCGCGGCGCTGGGCTTACAAACCCTCAGCGATCCGAAAGGCGTACAGCCGATTTATGCGCCAACGCCGGTGGTGCGCGAAGCCGTGCTGAAAGCCTACCCGGAACTGGACGCGTGGCTGAAACCGGTCTTCGCCAGCCTGGATGAAAAAACGCTGCAAAAACTCAATGCCAGCATTGCCGTTGAAGGGCTGGATGCGAAGAAAGTGGCAGCGGATTACCTGAAAGAAAAAGGTCTGGTGAAATAAGTACAACTATGGGTGTGTCGATACGCTGCCATAACCGCGTGCTGTTATTGCTGGTTGTGCTGGGAGGGTTGGCAGCGTGGCTGCCGTTTATCAACTACGCGCCAAACCGACTGGTTTCCGGTGAAAGCCGTGCGCTGTGGCAGCTTTTTTCTGTGCTGTGGTTGCTTGCGCCGGGCCTGTTGCTGGTCATCTGCTTTATTCCCGGACGCGGCGCGCAGGTGGCGACATTGCTGCTGGCCGAAGCGCTGTTCTGCCTGCTGGTCTGGAGCGCGGGCAGGGCGGCGACGGATCTTGCGCAAACCGGCAGCGCGTTGGCGCGTACCTCGCCGGGCAGCGGCTTATGGCTCTGGCTGGCGTTAACGCTGCTGGCCTGTAGCGACGCCATTCGGCGTTTTGCCAGCCACCCGGTCTGGCGCTGGCTGCTGCATGTGCAAATCTGGTGCCTGCCGCTCTTTTTGCTGCTCAGCGGCGAGCTGGATAATCTCTCGCTGCTGCACGAATACACCAATCGGCAGGACGTGTTTAATGACGCGCTGGCGCAGCATTTGACGCTGCTGTTCGGCACGTTATTCCCGGCGCTGGTGATCGGCTTTGCCGTCGGGTTGTGGTGCTACCGCCATCCGGCACGGCAGGGGCCGGTGTTCGCGGTGCTGAATGTTATCCAGACCATTCCTTCCGTGGCGCTGTTCGGCTTGTTGATTGCGCCGCTTGCCGGGCTGGTGCTGCAATTCCCGTGGCTCGCGCATCTTGGCATTGCCGGAACCGGCATGACGCCAGCGCTGATCGCCTTAATTCTTTACGCGCTGCTCCCGCTGGTGCGCGGCGTGGTCGCCGGGCTTAATCAAGTGCCGCAAGATGTGCTGGAAAGCGCCGAAGCGATGGGCATGAGCGCGCGTCAGCGTTTCTGGCAGGTGCGTGTGCCGCTGGCGTTGCCGCTGTTGCTGCGTAGCCTGCGGGTGGTGGCGGTGCAAACGGTCGGTATGGCCGTGATAGCCGCGCTGATTGGCGCGGGTGGTTTTGGCGCGCTGGTTTTCCAGGGGCTGCTCAGCAGCGCGTTGGATCTGGTGCTGCTCGGCGTTATCCCGGTGATCGGCATGGCTGTCATCATTGATGCCTTATTTGGCTTAAGCCTGGCGCTGTTGAAGGTAAAACAACCATGATTGAATTTAACAATGTCAGCAAAACGTTTGCCGGGCAGCAGGCGGTCAGCCACCTCGATTTAGAGGTCAAAAGCGGGGCGTTTTCCGTGCTGATTGGTACGTCCGGCTCCGGTAAATCCACCACCCTGAAGATGATTAACCGGCTGGTGGAACACGACGAAGGAACAATCCTGTTTGCCGGTGAAGACATTCGCCAGTTACCGGTGCTGGAATTGCGTCGCCGCATGGGGTACGCCATTCAGTCGATTGGCCTGTTTCCGCACTGGACGGTGGCGCAGAACATTGCCACCGTGCTGCAACTGCAAAAATGGTCGCGGGCTAAACGTGACGCGCGCATTGATGAACTGATGGCACTGCTTGGGCTGGAGTCGTCGTTGCGCGATCGTTTTCCGCATCAACTGTCCGGCGGGCAACAGCAGCGAGTTGGCGTGGCGAGAGCGCTGGCCGCCGACCCGGAAGTGTTACTGATGGATGAACCCTTCGGTGCGCTCGATCCGGTGACGCGCAGCGCATTGCAACAGGAGATGGTGCGCATTCACCGCCTGCTCGGGCGCACCATTGTGCTGGTCACCCACGATATTGATGAGGCGCTGCAACTGGCCGATCACCTGGTGTTGATGGATGGCGGCAACGTCGTTCAGCAGGGCACACCGCTGGAGATGCTGACCACACCGCAAAACGACTTTGTGCGTGAATTCTTCGGGCGTAGCGAACTGGGTGTGCGTTTGCTGTCGCTGCGCCAGGTCAGCGGCTATCTGCGCAACGAACAGGTTAACGACGGCGAACCGTTGCAGTCTGAAATGACGCTGCGCGAAGCGCTCTCGTCGTTTGTCGCCCAGCAGTGCGAAGTGCTGCCAGTGAACAACGCCAGCGGGCTGCCCTGCGGCAGCCTGCATTTTCGTGATCTACTGCGCGTCGAGGTCGGTAATGAAGATCGTGCGTGATCCATTGCTGTGGCTGATTGCGCTGTTTGTCGCGCTGCTGTTGTGGTTGCCGCACAGCGCGGCGCTGTTCAGCGCGCTGTTTCCGCAACTGCCGCGCCCGGTCTATTTGCAGGAGAGTTTTATCACCCTGACGGTGGCGCATTTCGCGCTGGTCGCTATTTCCAGCGTGATTGCGGTGGTGATTGGCGTCGGCGTGGCGATTGCGGTGACGCGCCCTGGCGGGCGGGAGTTTCGTCCATTGGCGGAAACCATTGCCGCCGTCGGGCAGACCTTTCCGCCGGTGGCGGTGCTGGCGATTGCTGTGCCGGTCATGGGGTTTGGTGAACAACCGGCGGTTATCGCGCTGGTGCTGTATGGCGTGTTGCCGATTTTACAAGGAACGCTGGCGGGCATTGCTGCCGTGCCGCAAAGCGTGCAGAGCGTGGCGCAGGGCATGGGCATGAGCGGATGGCAACGGCTGGTCAAAGTGGAGTTACCGCTGGCGGCGCCCGTGATTATTGCCGGGGTGCGCACCTCGGTGATCATTAATATCGGCACCGCGACCATTGCGTCAACGGTGGGAGCCAGTACGCTGGGGACGCCGATCATCATCGGGCTAAGCGGTTTTAATACCGCCTATATCGTGCAGGGCGCGGTGTTGGTGGCACTGGCGGCAATCATTGTCGACCGGGGTTTTGAACGCCTGGCGGTGCTGCTTAACCGGCACCGCCACGCACAATAAACGAATATCCGGCGAGCATCACGCCGCTGATCCCGCCGATCGCCATCAGCAGAAATACGGTGATGACGAGAATTTTACCAGGCTTCATGTTGAGCTCCTTTTAAGTCAGGCCGGCATTATAAAGGCATTGCCAGTTGTTAATGAAACATTAAATGCCGATAAGAGAGACGTTATGCCCTGTCTCCTGCCACGCCAACAGTTGTTGTTGCTGCGCGATGGTGGGCGTTTCGCCGCACCACACCAGCAGTGTCTGGCCGTCGAACATCTCCGGGCGAAACTGGCTTAACGAGTGCGCCAGAATACCGACCCGCCAACCTTGCTGGCTTGCCATCCACCCTTCCAGCCATAAACGGGTGGTGTCCTGCACATTCCAGCCAACCACCAGCGCGTCCTGGCCGCTCTTTTTGCGTGCCGTCACCAGACAGCCGGAAATGTGGCTTATCAGCACGCCATCCAACAAGCTCAGCATCGCCAACAAGGCGGGCTGCGGGTTTTGCAGCCGGTGGCGCAACGGGTTGAGCAAATAGGTTGCCAGCGTGCGAGCCGGGTAGTCGCGCCCGCAGGTTTTGATCCACTGTTGTAACTGGTGTTGGTTTCCCTGCTGCAAATAGTGCAGCACGGTTTCCTGATGTTTGTACCAGCAGTCATGGTGGGTTTCAGGATCGTTTGCCAACAGCGATTGCACTTTGCTGACCTGCACGCCGGTGTCGATCCAGCGTTGAATTTCACGGATGCGGTCAATATCCGCCTCGGTAAATAACCGGTGGCCGCCATCCGTGCGTTGGGGTTTCAATAATCCGTAACGACGCTGCCAGGCCCGCAGCGTCACGGGATTGATGTCGCATAACAATGCCACTTCACCAATTGTGTAAAGCGCCATGATTTCACCTTTGCTGCCCACACCCGCTTTAACTGTAGCCGCTAGCGGCCCGCAGGCGGTGATTTGCGCAAGATGTGCGCGAAAGGTTAATGACTCTGGCTGACTTTGTGACACAGAGCACGATTTTGTGTTTTTTTGCAGCACTTCAAAGAAACGCGCGGCGACTCCCTGTATGTTACGCGCTTTGGTTGAGGTGGTGTCGCGGGTATGTACGAATTCAATCTGGTGTTGTTGTTACTTCAGCAAATGTGCGTGTTCCTGGTGATCGCGTGGTTGATGAGCAAAACGCGCCTGTTTATCCCGCTGATGCAGGTCACCGTGCGCCTGCCGCACAAGCTGTTGTGCTACGTCACGTTCTCCATTTTCTGCATTCTTGGCACCTATTTCGGGCTGCATATCGAAGATTCCATTGCCAACACTCGCGCGATTGGCGCCGTGATGGGCGGCTTGCTCGGCGGTCCGCTGGTTGGCGGCCTGGTCGGTCTGACCGGAGGTTTGCACCGTTATTCGATGGGCGGCATGACCGCGCTTAGCTGCATGATGTCGACCTTTGTTGAAGGGCTGCTCGGCGGGCTGGTACACAGCTTTTTGATTAAGCGTGGGCGCACCGACCGGGTGTTTAACCCGTTTACCGCCGGCGCGGTAACCTGCGTCGCCGAACTGATTCAAATGCTGATCATCCTGATGATTGCGCGTCCTTATGAAAGCGCGCTGCACCTGGTGCAAAGCATCGCGGCACCCATGATGGTCACCAATACCGTTGGCGCGGCGCTGTTTATGCGCATCCTGCTCGATAAACGCGCAATGTTTGAGAAATACACCTCGGCGTTTTCCGCCACCGCGCTGAAAGTCGCGGCCTCCACCGAAGGTTTCCTGCGTCAGGGCTTTAACGAAGAGAACAGCATGAAGGTGGCGCAGGTGCTGTACAAAGAGCTGGATATCGGCGCGGTGGCGATAACCGATCGCGAAAAGCTGTTGGCCTTTACCGGCACCGGCGACGATCACCATTTGCCGGGGCGGCCCATTTCCTCAGTCTGGACGCAGCGCGCCATTGAAACCGGGGAGGTGGTGTATGCCGATGGCAACGAAGTGCCATACCGCTGCTCACTGCATCCGCAGTGCAAATTAGGCTCGACGCTGGTGATCCCGCTGCGCGGCGAAAACCAGCGCGTGGTCGGCACTATCAAACTCTACGAAGCGAAAAACCGCCTGTTCAGTTCGATCAATCGCACGCTGGGCGAGGGGATCGCGCAACTGCTGTCGGCGCAAATTCTCGCCGGGCAATATGAACGCCAGAAAGCGCTGCTCACCCAGTCGGAAATCAAGCTGCTGCATGCGCAGGTTAACCCGCATTTCCTGTTTAACGCGCTCAATACCCTAAAAGCGGTGATCCGCCGCGACAGCGATCAGGCCGGGCTGCTGGTGCAATATCTCTCAACGTTCTTTCGCAAAAATTTAAAACGCCCGTCGGAAGTGGTCACGCTGGCGGATGAGATCGAACATGTAAATGCCTACCTGCAAATCGAACAGGCGCGTTTTCAGTCGCGCTTGCAGGTGCAACTGCACGTGCCGGATGCGCTGGCGCATCTGCGGTTGCCCGCCTTTACCTTGCAGCCCATTGTTGAGAACGCCATTAAACATGGGACCTCGCAACTGCTCGGCGTGGGTGAAATCACCCTGCATGCCAGCCAGCAGGGCAGGCACCTGGTGTTGGATATTGAAGACAATGCCGGGCTGTATCAGCCGAAAAGCGATGCCAGCGGGCTGGGCATGAGCCTGGTGGATAAACGCCTGCGCGCGCGTTTCGGTGATGAGTGCGGCATTACCATTGCTTGCGAGCCTGACCAATTCACCCGCATTACCTTACGACTCCCGTTGGAGGAAAACGCATGTTAAAAGTGCTGATTGTTGATGATGAACCGCTGGCCCGGGAAAACCTGCGTATCCTGCTTCAGGAAGAGAGCGATATTGAGATTGTCGGCGAGTGCGGCAATGCGGTGGAAGCGATTGGCGCGGTGCATAAACTGCGCCCGGACGTGCTGTTTCTCGATATTCAAATGCCGCGCATCAGCGGGCTGGAGATGGTCGGCATGCTCGATCCGGGCAACCGGCCGTATGTGGTGTTTCTCACCGCGTTTGATGAATATGCAGTGCAGGCCTTCGAGGAGCACGCGTTCGATTATCTGCTCAAGCCGATAGAAGCGCCGCGTCTGGAGAAAACCCTGGCCCGCCTGCGCCAGGAGCGCGGCGTGCAGGATGTGTCGGTGCTGCCGGAAAACCAGGACGCGCTGAAGTTCATTCCCTGCACCGGGCATAGCCGCATTTGGCTGTTGCAGATGGACGAAGTGGCGTTTGTCAGCAGCCGGTTGAGCGGGGTGTATGTCACCAGTCATGAAGGCAAAGAGGGTTTTACCGAATTGACGCTGCGCACGCTGGAGAGCCGCACGCCGCTGGTGCGCTGCCATCGTCAGTATTTGGTCAATATGGCGCATCTCAAAGAGATCCGCCTTGAAGACAACGGCCAGGCCGAATTGCTGCTGCGCGATGGGCTGACCGTGCCGGTGAGCCGACGTTATCTGAAGAATTTAAAAGAGACGTTGGGGTTGTAAATTCCTGCGCGATGCCTACACTGCGCGCTGGTTCCTCACTTCCTGGAAGAAAAATGCTGAATAACGATATCCTGCGCAGCCTGCGCTTCACCTTGCAGGCTGACAACAACGCGCTGGTGCGCATTCTCGCGCTGGCGGACACCCCGGTCACCGTGGAGCAGCTTGCGCCCTGGCTGCGTAAAGAGGATGAGGCGGGTTATCAGCCGTGTCCGGATATTGTGTTATCCGCTTTCCTCAATGGCCTGATTTACGAGAAGCGCGGTAAAGATGAGAGCGCGCCGCCGCTGGTGGCCGAGCGCAAATTGAATAACAACATTGTGCTGAAGAAATTGCGTATCGCGTTTTCGTTAAAGACCGACGATATTCTGGCGATCCTCACCGAGCAGCAGTTCCGCATTTCAATGCCGGAAATCACCGCCATGATGCGCGCGCCGGAGCATAAAAATTTCCGTGAGTGCGGCGACCAGGTGATGCGTTATTTCCTGCGTGGGTTAGCGGTGCGCGGGCAGAAGCCGCAGAGCAAATCAGAAGATAAATAAACAAGCCATACACAAAATTTGTAGGCCCGGTAAGCGTCGCGCCACCGGGCATTTTGATTAATTCACTTCTTTAAAACCGCGCGCTTTTAACAACTCTTCCGACTGCTTCATACTGATTTGGCCATTCACCGTGCCGGTAAACTCCGAACCCTGCAAACTGTTCAGCTTGGCGAAATCCACTTCGGTGTAATCCACATCCAGCGTCTCTTGCGCGTAGGTTTCTTCGTAATCCACGCTCTCTTTAATCCCTTTCACGCTCTGGTATTTTTTGCTGATCGGATCCAGAACCTTCATCGCCTCGTCTTTGGTTTTCGCACCAATCGCCGAGTATTCGATTTTGTTTTTCGCGGTCTGGCGCAGCACTTTGTCATCTTTGTAGTAATAGGTCAGCGTCACTTCCGTGCCCGCTTGCGACCAGCTAAAAGTTTTGCTCTGCTCTTTTTCGCCACAGCCGACCAGGCCAACGAGTAAAGCGACAGAAAAAATGGCTGCGATGAGTTTACTGAATTTCACGATAATCCCCTGTTTTCCATGTGAAGTATTGTTTTGGGTAACACCGAATTGAGTATAGAAAAAGGCGCTGAATTCAGCGCCTTATTTTTTTATTTAACTTGCTGGCCCGCTTTCGCACCGGAATCCGGGCTTAACAGGAAGATATCTTTCCCACCAGGACCGGCGGCCATCACCATCCCTTCGGAGATGCCAAAGCGCATTTTGCGCGGCGCGAGGTTGGCGACCATCACCGTCAGACGGCCAATCAGCGCGCTCGGATCCGGGTAAGCAGAACGAATGCCGGAGAAGACATTGCGTTTTTCGCCGTCCAGATCCAACGTCAGGCGCAGCAGTTTGTCGGAGCCTTCAACGAATTCAGCGTTTTCAATCAGCGCCACGCGCAGATCGACTTTCGCGAAATCATCAAAGCTGATGGTTTCCTGAATCGGGTTATCCGCCAGCTCGCCGGTTGCCGGGGCAGCAGCGGCTTTCACTTCCTCTTTGGAGGCTTCCACCAGCGCTTCTACCTGTTTCATCTCGATACGGTTGTACAACGCTTTGAACGCGCTAACTTTGTGGCCGAGCAGCGGCTGGTTGATGGCAGCCCATTCAAGCTGGGTATTGAGGAACGCTTCGGCGCGTTCCGCCAGCGATGGCAGCACCGGTTTCAGGTAGGTCAACAACACGCGGAACAGGTTGATGCCCATTGAGCAAATCGCTTGCAGGTCGGCGTCGCGGCCTTCCTGTTTGGCGACAACCCACGGCGCCTGCTCATCAACATAGCGGTTTGCCACATCGGCCAGCGCCATGATTTCGCGTACCGCTTTACCAAACTCGCGGCTTTCCCACGCTTCGCCAATGGTTGCCGCCGCGTCGGTAAAGGTTTTGTACAACGCCGGATCGGCCAGTTCATCGGCCAGTACGCCGTCGAAACGCTTGGCGATAAACCCGGCATTACGGGACGCGAGGTTCACCACTTTGTTCACGATATCGGCGTTCACGCGCTGGATGAAATCTTCCAGATTCAGGTCGATATCATCAATGCGCGAAGAGAGTTTCGCCGCGTAGTAGTAACGCAGGCTGTCGGCATCGAAATGGTTCAGCCAGGTGCTGGCTTTGATAAAGGTGCCGCGCGATTTGGACATTTTCGCGCCGTTGACCGTCACATAACCGTGTACGAACAGGTTGGTCGGCTTGCGAAAGCCGCTGCCTTCCAGCATCGCCGGCCAGAACAGGCTGTGGAAATAGACGATATCTTTACCGATAAAGTGATACAGCTCGGCGTCGGACTCTTTTTTCCAGTATTCGTCGAAGCTGGTCGTGTCGCCGCGTTTGTCGCACAGGTTTTTAAAGGAACCCATGTAGCCAATCGGCGCGTCCAGCCAGACGTAGAAATATTTGCCCGGCGCGCCTGGAATTTCGAAACCGAAGTACGGCGCGTCACGGGAGATATCCCACTGCTGCAAACCGGATTCGAACCACTCCTGCATTTTGTTGGCAACTTGTTCCTGCAATGCGCCGCTGCGCGTCCACGCTTGCAGCATTTCGCTGAAAGAGGGCAGGTCGAAGAAGAAGTGTCCGGAATCACGCATCACCGGCGTCGCACCGGAAACCACGGATTTCGGCTCGATAAGCTCGGTCGGGCTGTAGGTCGCGCCGCACACTTCGCAGTTATCGCCGTATTGATCCGGTGATTTACATTTCGGGCAGGTGCCTTTTACAAAACGGTCCGGCAGGAACATGCCTTTTTCCGGGTCGTAAAGCTGGGAGATGGTGCGGTTTTTAATAAAACCGTTCTCTTTCAGACGGGTGTAGATCAGCTCCGACAGCTCGCGGTTTTCGTCGCTGTGCGTGGAGTGGTAGTTATCGTAGCTGATGTTAAAGCCAGCAAAATCCGTCTGATGTTCCTGACTCATCTCGCCAATCATCTGCTCTGGGGTGATCCCCAGTTGCTGCGCTTTCAGCATAATCGGCGTGCCGTGAGCATCATCCGCGCAGATGAAATTGACCTGATGGCCGCGCATTCGCTGGTAACGGACCCAGACATCAGCCTGGATGTGCTCCAGCATATGGCCGAGGTGGATGGAGCCGTTGGCGTACGGCAATGCGCACGTTACCAGTATTTTCTTCGCGACTTGAGTCATAGTTGGCATTACATCTTCTTGAGAAAAAGGGGTATCGATAGTACCAAAAGGGGAATTAATGCGCCAAGCGATTAGGGCATTAATCCATAAATGGATAATTATTACCTGTGCGGTAAACTGGGCCGCTACAATGTCGTTATTCGAACAACTACAAAGGAGTCGGGATGAGTTCGCAATCCCAGGCCAAATCCCCGGAAGCACTACGTGCAATTGTCACCGGGACGCTGGCCGATTTTCAGCACCCAACCCTCAAGCACAATCTCACGGCGTTAAAAGCTGTGCACCACGTCGCGTGGTTGGATGACACCCTGCATATTGAGCTGCTGATGCCGTTTGTCTGGCGCAGTGCGTTCGAAGAGTTAAAAGCGCAGTGCAGCGCTGAGCTGTTGCGCTTGACCGGTGCCAGCGCCATCGACTGGAAGCTGTCTCACACTATCGCCACCCTGAAACGCGTGAAAAATCAGCCGGGCATTAACGGCGTGAAAAACATTATCGCCGTCAGTTCCGGCAAGGGCGGGGTAGGGAAATCCTCCACCGCGGTTAACCTCGCGCTGGCGCTGGCCGCCGAAGGGGCGAAAGTCGGTATTCTGGATGCCGATATTTATGGCCCGTCGATCCCGCTGATGCTCGGCGCGGAAAACGAGCGCCCGACCTCGCCGGATGGCACGCACATGGCGCCGATTATGGCGCATGGTCTGGCGACCAACTCGATTGGTTATCTGGTGACCGATGAGAACGCGATGGTGTGGCGCGGCCCGATGGCCAGCAAAGCGCTGCTGCAACTGTTGCAGGAATCCATGTGGCCAGATCTTGATTATCTGGTGCTTGATATGCCGCCAGGCACCGGTGATATTCAGCTGACGCTGGCGCAGAACATTCCGGTTACCGGCGCGCTGGTGGTTACCACGCCGCAGGATATCGCGCTGATTGACGCCAAAAAAGGCATCGTCATGTTCGAGAAAGTCGAAGTGCCGGTGCTCGGTATTGTCGAAAACATGAGTATGCATATTTGCAGCAATTGCGGTCACCACGAGCCGATTTTCGGCACAGGCGGCGCAGAGAAGCTGGCGGCGCAGTATCACACGCAATTATTGGGTCAAATGCCGTTGCATATTTCGCTGCGTGAAGATCTCGATAATGGCACGCCGACGGTGGTTAGCCGCCCGGATAGCGAATTCACCGCGATTTATCGCAGCCTGGCCGGACGCGTTGCCGCGCAGCTTTATTGGCAGGGTGAAATCATTCCCGGCGACATCGCGTTTCGCGCGGTGTAATTGAACGTGCCGGAGGGCGCTAAACGCTTATCCGGCCTACGCGGTTTATGTACCTTGTAGGCCGGATAAGGCAAACGCCGCCCTCCGGCAAAATTAACACTTCAACAATTCTCACTTCAGCACATAGTGCATCAGCAAATAATCCCCCTGCGGCGACACGCCTTGCGCTTCAACCTTCCAGCCGTGGTGTTGATAAAACGTCAACGCGTCTTTGTTAAGCAGCAAACATTTCAGCGCCCCGGTGTGGGTAAACGTAGACTGCGCATGCTTGAGTAACGCGCTGCCTACGCCTTTGCCCTGAAAATCCGGGTCGATAAATAAGTTATGCAGGAAATTGTCGTTTACAGATACCGAAGCGAAGCCCATACGATGCCCATCTTCTTCCGCCACCCAAACGGTTTCACCGAGCGTGGCGGTATCGAAATCTTCCAGACGCCAGTCGCTGCTATCCAGCCAGCGCCAGGCGCTTTTACGGGCGCGCAAATAGAGGGTACGCAAAAACGGCCTGTCACTTTCCTGCCAGCGGCGGATAATCACAGGCGCTCCTCTTAACGGTGATAGAAAATGTCGCCATTGTAGGCTTTGAGAATTTTGCCGTCGGCATCGGTGATCAGCACGTAATTGCCGCCCATGTAGGTCCAGTGGCTACCGGCATCCGGCGCGGGCAGATTGCGCAATTTCCACTGTTTGATGTTGTAGTCTTCGCTGCGATACATCTCTGGCACCGTGTCGCCAATGGTGAATTTGGTGAAGTCGGCGACGAATTCGTTTATTTCGTAAGATTGATCTCCGGTCGCGTTCGGTGTTGCTGTCTGCGGTGCGGCAAAAGCAGATGAAGCTGTCGCCAACAGCGCGCCCAGAAGCATCATTTTTGTTTTACTCATACTCTCTCCAGGTTGTTCTTATACATTTCACGCAGTTGCATAAATAGCACGCCATCATTGCCGTTAACGGACAGGGGAGCAACCACCAAAAAATAACGCTTTGGTAAAAAGTGTAAGCAAACCCAGGGAAAAGCAGGACAAGCGGATAACGATTTTCGCTATCCGCTTGTAACGTTTGGGAGTAATCCTGGCAACGAATCAGCCAGCGAAGCCTTCCAGCACGATTTTCCCCACCGCGCGATGACTTTCGAGAAGCGCATGCGCTTTACGCAGATTGGCGGCGTTGATCGCACCAAAATGTTCGCCAAGGGTGGTTTTCAGCACGCCTTTATCGATCAACTGCGCCACGCGTGACAACAAATGGTGTTGCTCAATCATATCGGCGGTCGAAAACAGTGAGCGGGTGAACATCAATTCCCAGTGCAGGGAAATGCTTTTTGTTTTCAGCGGCACAGCGTCCAGGCTTTCCGGGTCGTCAATGAGCGCCAGTTTGCCCTGCGGTTGCAGCGCGTTAATCAACTGCTGATAGTGCTGTTCGGTGTTATTGAGGCTGGCGACGTGCGTCACCTGGTTGATACCAATGCGCGCTAACTCTTCGGTTAACGGTTTGCTGTGATCAATCACGTGGTGCGCGCCCAACTCTTTTATCCACTGCTGGCTGGCGGGACGGGAGGCGGTGGCGACAATTGTCAGGCGGGTAAGCTGGCGTGCCAGTTGGGTCAGGATCGACCCCACACCGCCCGCCGCGCCGACAATCAGTAGCACATCGCCATCATTGCCATTTTCCGCAATGCCCAGGCGGTCAAACAACAACTCCCACGCGGTGATGGCGGTCAAGGGCAGGGCGGCAGCGGCGGCGTTATCCAACGTTGTCGGTTTCAACGCCACAATGCGTTCATCCACCAACTGGAATTCGCTGTTGCTGCCCGGACGCGTCAGCGCGCCGGCGTACCAGACTTCATCCCCCGGCTGGAACAGTGTGACGGCATCGCCCACCGCTTTCACCACGCCAACGGCATCCCAACCCAGTACGCGTGGCGCATCGGCGTTAAAACCGGCGCGCACTTTGGTGTCCACGGGGTTAACGGAAATGGCTTTCACTTCCACCAGCAGATCGTGGCCGCTGGCTTGCGGTTGTGGCAGGTCGATATCCGAGAGGTATTCCAGATTGCTACTGCCTGCGGCAGCACGGGTAATGGCGATCGCTTTCATCTTTGCTCCGTTAATGCGTTGTGTGTTCGCTAAGGGTAGTCAACACAACGCTTATGAAAAACCCGCGAAACGGAGCAGCACTTATCCTTGAGGAGTGAAAATAGTGGATGGGCAGCACCTGAACGTATTCTGATAATGGTCCACTATGTCGCTGTAACTACTTGTTCGCGTATTGTCCGGCAGTGGCCTCGTACGTAATCTCTGGGCGCATTTAGTGATTCGAACCATTAATGAGCAGGAAGAGAGCGATGTCTAAAAAGAAAGGAAGTGGCGTCACTTCAATGCCGCATGATGCCGTGTTCAAACAATTTCTGACGCACCCGGATATCGCCCGTGATTTCCTGGGGCTGCATCTACCGGAAAGGCTGCTTGCCATTTGCGATTTAAATACGCTGCAACTGGCACCGGGAAGCTTTGTCGATGAAAGCTTGCGCGCGCTTTACAGTGATGTGCTTTATAGCCTGAAAACAACGCGTGGTGACGGGTATATTCAAGTACTGATTGAGCATCAGTCGACGCCAGACAGCGAAATGGCTTTTCGTTTGATTCGTTATGCACTAGCCGCGATGCAGCGGCATCTGGATGCAGGGCATGAAAAGCTGCCGCTGGTCATTCCGGTATTGTTTTATACCGGTAAACGTAGCCCTTATCCCTATTCAACTAATTGGCTTGATATGTTTCATGATCCTTCCACCGCGCAAACGCTTTACAGCAGCCATTTTCCGTTAGTTGATGTAACAATGATTCCTGATGATGAAATCATGAACCACCGTAGTATGGCGGCACTGACCCTGCTGCAAAAACACATTCAACAGCGGGATGTTGACGAATTATTGGACAGGTTGACTGAAATTCTGTTGGCTGAGTACATAACGGGACAGCAATTGGTTTCGTTGATAAACTACCTGGTGTATGTCGGTGAAACGCCCGATGCCGAAGGTTTTATACGTCAACTGGCGCAGCGGGTGCCGCAATATAAGGACGAACTGATGACCATCGCGCAACAGCTTGAACAAAAAGGTATTAGCCAAGGACTCAAACAAGGCCTCAAACAGGGCCTCGAGCAAGGTCTTGAACAAGGTCTCGAGCAAGGTCTTGAACAAGGTCTCGAACAAGGCCGACAGCAGGAGGCACTGAAAATTGCCCGCACCATGCTGCAAAACGGGCTTGATAGCCAGACCGTTATGAAAATGACCGGGCTTTCTGAGGCTGAAGTGACGCAACTCTGCCATTAATTTCACGTGTTGATAACGGGGTTTATTGCGCCGGGGCGTGAGAAAAGCCCGTTTACAACGCTTCTGACCGGCATTATCCTGATTGCCGGTCAATAAAATGTTAATGACAACTTATTGATTTTAAATGACTCGGGGTGCCCTTCTTTGTGAAGGCTGAGAAATACCCGTACCACCTGATCTGGATAATGCCAGCGTAGGGAAGTCAGATGCCCGCCCGGCATCCCTTCTTCACGCCGGGCAGGAGCGACATCATGCAACCTGACCTGCTTGATCGTGTGCAAACCGCACACGCGTTACAGCAATTTCGCCATCTTTCCCCCCTCGTACACTGTATGACGAACGACGTCGTACAAACCTTTACCGCCAACGTATTGCTGGCGCTCGGCGCTTCGCCTGCGATGGTGATTGAGCGTGACGAAGCCCGGCAATTCAGCGCCATCGCAGATGCGCTATTGATCAATGTCGGCACGCTCACCCGCGAACGCGCGGATGCCATGCAGGCGGCGGTCGACAGCGCGAATGCGGTGCATAAACCCTGGACACTCGATCCCGTCGCCGTTGGCGCGCTGACCTTCCGTTCGGAATTCTGCCAGCAGCTTCTGGCGCGGCACCCTGCCGCCATTCGCGCTAACGCCTCTGAAATCCTCGCCCTTGCCGGAATGCCTGCCGGTGGGCGCGGCGTTGACACCACCGATACCGCCAGTACTGCGCTGCCAGCCGCGCAAAAACTGGCGCGGCAAACCGGGGCGGTTGTCGCGGTCACCGGAGAAGTGGATTACATCACTGACGGTTCGCGGACATTGATGGTCACCGGCGGGCATGTGCTGATGACGCGCGTGGTCGGCACCGGCTGCGCGCTCTCTGCCGTCGTTGCCGCAAGCTGTGCATTGCCTGGCGACAGGCTGGTCAATGTCGCTGCGGCCTGTGCATTTATGGCGCAAGCGGGCAGCCTGGCGGTGGCGCAAAGCCAGGGGCCGGGCAGTTTTGTCCCGGCGTTTCTCGACGCGTTGTATGCATTGGGTGGGGAGGTTCGCGTATGAAACGGATCAACGCATTAACCATTGCTGGCACCGATCCCAGCGGCGGCGCGGGTATTCAGGCGGATCTAAAAACGTTTTCAGCCCTCGGCGCGTATGGCTGTTCGGTGATCACCGCGCTGGTGGCGCAAAACACGCGCGGTGTGCAGTCGGTTTACCGCATTGAGCCGGATTTTGTCGCCGCCCAGCTTGATTCCGTGCTGAGCGATGTGCGCATCGACACCACCAAAATCGGCATGCTGGCGGAAACGGATATTGTGGAAGCCGTCGCCGAGCGGTTGCGTCGCTACCAGGTGCGCAATGTGGTGCTGGACACGGTGATGCTCGCCAAAAGCGGTGACCCGCTGTTATCGCCGTCCGCGGTCGTGGCGCTGCGCCAGCATTTACTGCCGCAAGTTTCACTTATTACGCCTAACTTGCCGGAAGCCGCCGCGCTGCTCGATGCGCCTCACGCCCATAATGAACACGAAATGCATGCCCAGGGCAAAGCGCTGCTGGCGCTCGGTTGCGAAGCGGTGTTGATGAAAGGCGGTCATTTAGACGATGCCGAAAGCCCGGACTGGCTGTTCACCCGTGACGGCGCGCAGCGCTTCACCGCCCCACGGATAAATACGAAAAATACCCACGGAACCGGCTGCACACTCTCTGCCGCGCTGGCGGCGCTGCGACCGCGTCATGCCGACTGGAATTCAACCATTGTGGAGGCGAAAAACTGGCTGACCGCCGCGCTGGCACAGGCCGATTCGCTGGAAGTGGGGCACGGCATCGGCCCGGTTCACCACTTCCATCAATGGTGGTAAATCAGGATCCGAAACGTGCCAGCAGATAATGCTGAAAAAAAGGGCGGCGGTGGAAAATCTCGCGTCACGGTACCAGGCTTATTTTTGCCCATCGCAAGGATGGGTAAGGATAATCCAATTCGCCTCGCGCGAAGCTTACGGGAGCATAGCTATGACTGATATTGTGCAGTTGCTTGGCAAAGACGCCGAAAGCCTACTACAACACCGTTGCATGACCCTTCCCGCCGATCAGCTTTATCTGCCTGGCCACGATTATGTCGACCGCGTGATGATCGACAATAACCGTCCGCCTGCGGTACTGCGAAATATGCAGACGCTGTATAACCATGGGCGGCTGGCGGGGACCGGTTATCTGTCGATTCTGCCGGTAGACCAGGGCATTGAGCACTCGGCAGGCGCGTCGTTTGCTGCTAATCCGCTCTATTTCGATCCGAAGAATATCGTTGAGTTGGCCATTGAAGCGGGCTGTAACTGTGTGGCTTCCACCTACGGCGTGCTGGCGTCGGTTTCCCGCCGTTACGCGCACCGCATTCCGTTCCTGGTGAAATTGAATCACAACGAAACCCTCAGCTATCCCACCGAATATGACCAGACGCTGTACGCCAGCGTAGAGCAGGCCTTCAATATGGGCGCTGTCGCGGTTGGCGCGACCATCTATTTTGGCTCGATTGAATCCCGCCGCCAGATTGAAGAGATTTCCGCTGCGTTCGAACGCGCTCATGAACTGGGCATGGTCACGGTGCTGTGGGCGTATCTGCGTAACTCGGCGTTCAAGAAAGACGGCGTGGATTACCATGCTTCCGCCGATCTCACCGGCCAGGCGAACCATATCGCCGCCACCATTGGCGCGGATATCGTGAAGCAGAAAATGGCGGAAAATAACGGCGGTTATAAAGCGGTGAACTTCGGCTACACCGACGATCGCGTTTACAGCAAGCTGACCAGCGATAACCCCATCGACCTGGTGCGTTACCAACTGGCGAACTGCTATATGGGCCGCGCCGGGCTGATCAACTCCGGTGGTGCGTCAGGCGGTGACACGGATCTCGGCGATGCTGTGCGCACGGCGGTGATTAACAAACGCGCGGGCGGCATGGGCTTGATCCTCGGTCGTAAAGCGTTTAAGAAAACGATGGCCGACGGCGTGAAACTGATTAACGCCGTGCAGGACGTCTACCTTGATGAGAAAGTGACCATCGCCTGATGGTGGCTTTTACCCTCTTCCTGCGGGAGGAGGGTAAAACAAAAACCCTGTTTCAAACCTCGTGCATTCCCTCGCCGATCTTGATCACATTTCCGTAACCTTTTGTGAAAAATGTCACGCATCCTCGTGTGCATGCCCAAAAAATGGCCGCTGCTTAGCGCTATTTGTCCGAGGAAGCGGCCAGATTTTGTGCATATATTTTATTCTGAAACGGCTTTTCAAAAACTCAAGGACACGCAATGAAAATTGAATCTGTAAACGTCACCGTCTTCCAGCACCCGACGCGCCGGGTTTCCGACAGCGCCGGGCATTCGCATCCGGGGCCGGAAACCCAGGCGAAGATGGCGATGTTAACGATTACCGCCGACGATGGCACAACGGGCTATTCGTTCGCGCCGCCGGAAGTGGTGCGCCCGTTCGTGCTGAACGCCTTTTTCCGCAAAGTGATGGTCGGCCAGGACCCCTTTAATCGCGAGCGCATCTGGCAAGATTTAGTCCACTGGCAGCGCGGCAGCGCCCATCAGCTTACCGAGCGCGCTCTGTCATTTGTCGAACAAGCTTTGTGGGATCTGATTGGCCGCAAGCTGAATATGCCGGTCTACAAATTGCTTGGCGGCTACCGCGATAAAGTCCCGGCTTACGGCAGCACCATGTGCGGCGACGAGCTGGAAGGCGGCCTTTCCACGCCGGACGAATATGCGACGTTTGCCGAAAAACTGGTGGCGCGCGGCTATAAAGCCATCAAGTTACACACCTGGATGCCGCCGGTGAAGTTCGCCCCGAACCCGAAAATGGATGTCAAAGCCTGTGCCGCCGTGCGTGAAGCGGTCGGCCCGGATATCGATCTGATGATCGACGGCTACCACTGGTACAGCCGCACTGACGCGTTGTACATCGGCAAGGAACTGGAAAAACTCGATTTCGCCTGGTTCGAAGAGCCGATGGAAGAAGAGAGCATGTCTTCTTACGTCTGGTTGGCGGAAAACTTATCGATCCCGATTATCGGCCCGGAAAGCCTGGGTGGGAAACATCACAGCCGTGCGGATTGGGTGAAAGCGGGTGCTTGCGACATCCTGCGCGCCGGTGCCAATGGCGTGGGCGGTATTTCACCGACCCTGAAAGTGGCGAACCTGGCCGAATCGTTCGGTATGGATTGCGAAGTGCACGGAAACGGCGCGGCGAGCCTGGCGGTGATCGGCGCGATTCGCAACTGCCGCTGGTACGAGCGTGGCTTGCTGCATCCGTTCCTCGATTACGATCAACCGGCGGCGTATCTCAACAGTATCGTCGACCCGATGGACGAAGACGGTTTTGTCCATCTGCCGCAGCGTCCGGGGCTCGGCGAAGACATCAATTTTGCGTATATCGAAGCCAATACCGTCAGCCACGACTGACACATAAAAAATGCCCGAAAGCACGGACTTTCGGGACACGTACCCTACAGGCGATATATACATGAAACGAATCCCTTTGCCGGGGGCGTGCTTGCTCGCGCTCTCGCTGATGATGGGCAATGGCGCGGTGCAAGCCGCCACGCCGCCCGATCAGCTCATCATCGGCATGAATATGAACAACCTGCTGACCCTCGATCCGGCGGCGATGACCGGTAACGAAGTGGTCGGCATTGTGGTTAACCTCTACGACTCGCTGGTGGAACTGGATGCGAATGAACTGACCAACGTGAAACCGGCGCTGGCAGAGTCCTGGGCGATCAGCCCGGACGGGAAAATGCTGACTTTCCACCTGCGCGATAACGTCAAATTTCACTCCGGTAATCCGCTGACCGCCGACGATGTGGTGTGGTCGATGCGCCGAATATTGCACCTGAACCTCGCGCAGGCGTCGGTGTGGAAATCCTACGGTTTCAGCAAAAAGAATATCGACCAGCAGGTCAGCGCGCCGGATGCGTACACCGTGCAAATCACCTTGCCGAAAGCCAACGATCCGCAACTGGTGATTTACTCGCTCGGCGCGCTCGGCAACCTTGGCGTGCTCGACAGCAAAACGGTGCAACGCCACGCGGTGAATAACGACTGGGGTAACCGCTGGCTGACCACCAACGAAGCCGGTTCCGGGCCGTTTATGCTGGAAACCTGGCAGGCGAAAGAGGTGCTGCGCATGCAGCGCAACCCGCATTACTGGCGCGAAGAGCCGAAACTGAGCCGCGTGGTGCTGCGCCATTTTCAGGAGTCGCAAACCCTGCGCCTGATGCTGGCGAAAGGCGATCTGGATGTGGCCAATAATATGGCGGTCTCCGATATTAACGCGCTGCGTAAAGACCCCAATGTCACCGTTGAAGCGGTGCAGAAGGGCACTGTTTATTACGTGGCGATGAGCATGAAAGAGGCGCACTTCGCCAACCCGAAAGTGCGTGAAGCGGTGCGCTACCTGATTGATTATCAAGGCATTAACAAAGCGCTGATGCCGGGCTATGGCGTGCTGCACCAGCGGCCGATCAAAGCGGGCATGCCCTCGACATTGCCCGATCCCGGTTACCGGCTGGATATTCCCCGCGCGAAAAAACTGCTGGCGGAAGCGGGTTACCCGGACGGCTTTGATACCACGCTGCGCGTCCTTGCCGATCAACCGTTCCTCAATATCGCGATTGCTGTGCAATCCACACTGATGCAGGCGGGGATCAACGCCAAAATCATCACCGGCACCGGCAACCAGATTTACGGCGCGATGCGCGAACGTCAGTTCGACATGCTGGTCGGGCGTGGCGGCAGCGGTGTGGAACCGCACCCGCACTCCAGCCTGCGCGCGCTGGTCTATAACCCGGACAACAGCGATGAAGCGCGGCTGACCAACTTCCAGGGCTGGCGCACCAGTTTTTACGACAAGCCGCTGAACGAGATGATCGACAAAGCGCTGCTTGAGCGCGACCCGGCCAAACAGAAAACCGACTATCAGCAAATCCAGGTGCGTTATGACCAACTGATTCCGGCGCTGATCCCGCTGTCGCAAATGGTCGATTCCGTAGTCGTGCGTAACGACGTGAAAAATTTCCAGTCGCACCCGTCGGCCACCACGTTCCTGCGCGAAGTGTATAAAAGCGCCGCCACCGGAGGAGATAAAGGATGAGTTCGCTACTGCTTGCACCTGGCTCGCGGGCCAGACGGCTGTCGAAACGGCTCACGCAGGTGGCGGTGACCCTGTTCGGGTTGCTGCTGCTGACCTTCTTTATTGGCCGCGTGATGCCGATCGATCCGGTGCTGGCGATTGTCGGCCCGGATGCGGATCACAGCACTTATCAGCAGGTTTATCAGCAACTGGGGTTTGACCAATCGCTGCTGACCCAGTTTGGGATTTACCTGAATAACTTGCTGCACGGCAATTTGGGCAACGCGCTGCTGACCGGCAAACCGGTGCTTGATGACATTGTGCGCGTCTTCCCGGCGACGCTGGAACTGGCAACGGTCGCCATTATCGTTGGCGCGGGGCTGGGCATTCCGCTCGGCGTACTGGCCGCTGCGCGGCGCAACAGCGTTTCCGATTATGTGGTGCGTATTATCAGCCTCGCCGGGTATTCAACGCCGATTTTCTGGGTCGGCATGATGGGGCTGCTGCTGTTTTATGCCTGGCTTGGCTGGGTGGGTGGCGCCGGAAGGCTGGATTTGGGGCTGGATGGCATTGTGCCGCGCCGCACCGGGTTGATCACCGTGGATGCGTTGTTGGCGGGAAACGGCGCGGTGTTCTGGAACGCGCTCAATCACCTGGTGCTGCCCGCGTCGCTGCTCGGTTTCCACTCGCTGGCCTACATCAGCCGCATGACCCGCAGCTTTATGCTGGCGCAACTGTCGCAGGAGTTCATCATCACCGCGCGGGTAAAAGGGCTGACCGAACGCCAGGTCATCTGGAACCACGCGTTTCGCAATATCCTTGTGCAACTGCTGACGGTGGTGGCGCTCGCTTACGGTTCGCTGCTGGAAGGCGCGGTGTTGATTGAAACCGTGTTCTCGTGGCCGGGTTTTGGTTCGTACCTGACCGGCAGCTTGCTGCTTGGCGATATGAATGCGGTGATGGGCTGCGTGCTGTTGGTGGGGGTGATTTTCGTGATGCTCAACCTGCTCTCCGACATGCTGTATCAACTCTTTGATCCGAGGACGAAATCATGACGGTCTCTCTTGATTCGCCGGTCGCCACTGCCCGTCGCGAACGCAGCCAGCGGCTGAAACGCAGCGCGGGGCGCGCGGCGGCGTTTGTCGGCAAAATGGCGCGCAACCCGCTCACCGCGATTGGCGGCAGCATTATTTTGCTGCTGCTGATTGTGGCGATCTTCGCGCCGCTTATCGCGCCGTATAACCCGCTGGTGCAGGATTTAGACAGCGCGCTGAGTGCGCCGAATGCCGCGCACTGGTTCGGGACTGACGAATTCGGGCGCGATATCTTCAGCCGCCTGGTCTACGGCTCGCGCATCACGCTCTATATTGTGCTGCTGGTTTCCGTCACCGTGGGGCCGCTCGGCCTGTTGCTCGGTGTGAGCGCCGGTTATTTCGGCGGCAAAGTCGACATGGTGTTGATGCGTGTCACCGATATTTTTATCTCTTTCCCAAGCCTCGTGTTGGCGCTGGCGTTCGTTGCCGCACTTGGCCCAGGTCTTGAACATGTGGTTATCGCCATTACGCTCACCGCCTGGCCGCCAATTGCCCGTCTGGCGCGTGCGGAAACGCTCTCGCTGCGCCAGGCCGATTTTATCTCGGCGGTGCGTTTGCAGGGCGCCTCATCCGCGCGCGTACTGTGGCGTCACATTGTGCCGCTGTGCCTGCCGTCGGTGATCATTCGCATCACCATGAATATGGCGGGCATCATTCTGACCGCCGCCGGTCTGGGCTTTTTAGGCCTTGGCGCACAACCGCCGGAGCCAGAGTGGGGGGCGATGATCTCCAGCGGACGTACCTACATGATGGAGTGCTGGTGGGTAGTGACCATTCCGGGGCTGGCGATTTTGATTAACAGCCTGGCGTTCAACTTCTTGGGAGACGGCTTACGTGACATCCTCGATCCTCGCAGCGAATAATTCGCCGCTTCTCGATGTGCGCAATCTGCATGTCGATTTTGTCAACGGACGCGCGGTCACCCAGGCGGTGCGCGGCGTCTCCTTTACGCTCGGTCAGGAAAAGCTGGCGATTGTCGGCGAATCCGGTTCCGGTAAATCCACCGTCGGGCGCGCGCTGCTGCGTTTGCATCCGGCGAAAGCACGTATTCAGGCTGACCGCATGCAGTTTGGCGATATCGACTTGCTGAACGTCGATGAAGCGCAGATGCGCCAGGTGCGCGGCAAGCGTATCTCGATGATTATGCAGGACCCAAAATACTCGCTGAACCCGGTGGTGTGCGTTGGCGATCAGATTGCCGAAGCCTGGCTCACGCATCACCCCGGTAAAAAAGCCGAGGCGAAAGCGAAAGTGCTGGAGATGCTGGATGTGGTGCGCATTCGCCAGCCGGAGCGGGTTTATCAACTCTATCCGCATGAGATCTCCGGCGGGCAGGGGCAGCGCATTATGATCGCCATGATGCTGATCACCGACCCGGAACTGGTGATTGCCGATGAGCCGACTTCCGCGCTGGACGTGTCGGTGCGTTTACAGGTGCTCGGTTTGCTCGATGATTTAGTGAAATCCCGCGGGCTGGGGCTGATTTTTATCAGTCACGATATCAACCTGGTGCGCAGCTTCTGCGATCGCGTGCTGGTGATGTACGCCGGGCGCGTGGTGGAGTCAATCGCCGCGAAAGATCTGGATAACGCGCAGCATCCTTACACGCAGGGGCTGATTCACTCCCTGCCGGAAATCCACAACCGCCGTCCAGTGTTGCCGGTGTTGCAGCGCCAGGCCAGCTGGCTTGGCGAATAAGGAGCGCGAAATGATTAACGTGAAAAAACTCAACCTTGCCTTTGGCGAAGGGGAGAAGCGCAATCAGGTGCTGAGCGATGTCAGTTTCGCGGTGCAACCGGGCGAGATTTACGGCCTGGTGGGCGAATCCGGTTCCGGCAAAACCACGGTGCTGAAGTGCCTGGCGGGGTTGTTTACCCACTGGGAAGGGGAACTGGCTATCAATGATCAGCCGCTGGAAAAACGCCTCAGCCAACCGCGCTGTCGGTTGGTGCAAATGGTGTTTCAGGATCCGTACGGTTCGCTGCATCCGCGCCATACCATCGGCGATATTCTCGAAGAGCCGTTGCAGATCCACGGCATTAACGACCGCGATCGGCGCGTCAATACGCTGCTGGATAAAGTCGGTTTAAGCCGCGCCTTTCGCGAGCGCTACCCGCACCAGCTTTCCGGCGGCCAGCGCCAGCGCGTGGCAATTGCCAGAGCGTTGATCCTTGAACCGCGCGTGTTGTTGCTGGATGAACCGACCTCGGCGCTGGATGTGTCCGTGCAGGCGGAGATCCTCAATCTGCTGGCGGCATTGCACCAGGAGTCGCAGTTAACCTATTTGATGGTGACGCATGATTTGGGCGTTATCGCCCATTTGTGCCAGAAGGTGGCGGTGATGCAGTACGGCAAAATCCTCGAGACATTAACCGTTGATGCGTTGGTTAGCGGCGCGGCGCAAACGGATTACACGCGGATGTTGGTGAATGCCAGCCAGCAATACAGCCGGGAGATGGCGCGGGAAGTCGCGGCGTATTGAGGTCTGCGGGATTATAAATCGTGGGATCGTAGGCCGGATAAGGCGTTAGCCGCCATCCGGCAAAGAATGCCTGCTGGCGCTTCGCTTATCAGGCCTACGGGGTTTTCCGCTACAGATAACTTTTTTGTCAGCGCAAATCTCACCGCGAAGGTGTTGAGTCCCCGCCGAAATCGGCGAACCGAAGAGTGAATGACAAGGTCTGGACGCCATGGATGGCGGCCAGAGGCGAACCGAGACAGGATGTCGAGTCGAGCCGACCGCAGGAAGACACTCGGGAGGTGAGCGAAGTGGGAAGCACCGATTTCCCCGCGGGGTCGCGGGGATTGATAAGGGGAGCGCGATAGCTCCCCTTATCCCGTTCACGTTCGGTGAAGTTAAGGCGTCTACCGCTCGTAGGGTGAACGGAACTGTACCACTGTGGCGGGAGTGGCCATCCGGCAAACAATGCCCGGTGGCGCTGATTGCCGGATGGCGCTTCGCTTATCCGGCCTACAAAACCCATTTACAAAACCGGCCTGCGGTCTTAACGCAATAACGGGCAATCCGGCGGTAGCCGGCATTGCAGGGCGTTAGGCACCACTTCGATGCGAAAACGCTCGCCGCGCAGCGGTTCGCCGTCGAGGTTAAAGGTGATTTCGTGAGGGGCGCGGACTTCAAACCACGCGGATTTGCCATCGACAATATGCGGGTTTTCCTCCGGCTGCGTCAGCGTGGTGAACAGCGCGGGCAAAATCTCATCGCCGGTGAAAATACGCAAATGCAGCAAACCGTCATTGATCAGTGCCTGCGGGCAGAGTTGCTGACCACCGCCGGCCTGGCGGCCATTACCGATGCCAATCACCAGCGCGTCGCCCTGCCAGCGGAAATCGTCGCCGGTGATTTCGCAGCGATCCGCTTTCAACATATCCATGCGCATCAGCCCATGAATCAAATAAGAGACACCGCCAAGCGCGGCTTTCAGTTTTTCCGGCGTTTCGCTGGTGATGCGCGTTCCGAAACCGCCCGTCGCCATATTGATAAAACAGGTTTTGTCGTTCACCCGCGCAATATCAATCGGCACCGCTTTACCGACAATCGCCAACTGAAGCGCTTTATCGAGCGGTTCTGGAATGGCCGCGCTGGTGGCGAAATCATTGGCCGTGCCGAGCGGCAAAATACCCAGCGCCGGAACATTCTCGCCTTCGCAACTCACCAGCGCCGTCGCCACTTCATTAATGGTGCCGTCGCCGCCACCGGCAATCACCGTCGACACACCAAGCTGCAACGCTTCCTGGACATAACGCCCGGCGTCGCCTTTCTCCCAGGTGACGCGCACCTGAATATCCATGCCTTCGTCGCGCAGCAGTTTCACTGCTTCGCGAAGCGGGTCGTCTCCGGCATTTTTGCCATTGAGAATCAATAAACTTGTGGGAAATGCACTCATTCTTTTCATCCTGACAGAATTTGATGTGCAAAGTGTAATTCAGGAAAAAGCAGGGCGGGAGAAAAGCAGCGAAATGCTGAAAAAAAATCAGCCTGCGTAAGGGAGATTACGCAGGCTAAGGAGGTGGTTCCTGGTACAGCTAGCATTTATGGGTTATGTTTTTCAGCGAGATGCATAATACCCGCATTAACCGGGGCGGTATGTGATCCGATTCTAAGAATCTTCGCACAGTAAAAATAACCCTGCTAAATTAGTTGCCGTGCGGGTTTCGCGTTGTCTGACCAGTGAAATTGCGCATTAACAGCGCATATTCCAGTGTCATATCCTGTGGAACCGGCAGCCAAACGGTGTAACCATCGCCCGGCGCGACCGCCATCGCTTCCCCTTTGGCGTTTTCCATATGTTCCAGCGTGAAATTGACATTGCCCTGTGGCGTCATCAACTCCAGGCTATCGCCGACGGAGAACTTGTTTTTAACCGTCACCGCCGCGAAATCGCCTTTGCGCTCACCGGTGAATTCGCCGACAAACTGCTGGCGCTCAGAAACCGAATAACCGTATTCGTAGTTCTGATAATCATCGTGAGTGTGGCGGCGCAAAAAGCCTTCGGTGTAACCCCGGTGCGCCAGCCCTTCCAGCGTTTCCAGTAGCGATGTGTCGAACGGCTTGCCCGCAGCGGCGTCATCAATCGCTTTGCGATAAACCTGTGCGGTGCGGGCGCAATAGTAAAACGATTTGGTGCGGCCTTCGATTTTCAGCGAATGCACACCCATTTGCGTCAGGCGCTCAACATGCGCAATCGCGCGCAAATCTTTTGAGTTCATGATGTAAGTGCCATGTTCGTCTTCGAAGGCGGTCATGTACTCGCCCGGACGCTGCGCTTCCTCAATCATAAACACTTTATCGGTTGGCGCGCCGACACCCAGCGTTGGTTCGATGTTCTGCACTGGAATCGGCTCGTGAACGTGTACGATATTACCGACAGCGTCTTCTTTGCCTTCCTGCACGTTGTATTCCCAGCGGCAGGCATTGGTGCAGGTGCCCTGGTTCGGGTCACGTTTGTTGATATAGCCAGAAAGTAAGCAACGGCCGGAGTAGGCCATGCACAGCGCGCCGTGAACGAAGATTTCGATTTCCATTTCCGGCACTTGCGCGCGGATTTCGGCAATCTCTTCCAGCGACAGTTCACGTGAGAGGATCACGCGCGAGAGACCCATTTGCTGCCAGAATTTCACCGTTGCCCAGTTCACGGCGTTTGCCTGAACAGAGAGGTGAATTGGCATGTCAGGGAAGTTTTCGCGCACCATCATGATAAGCCCCGGATCGGACATAATCAGCGCATCCGGCCCCATATCCACCACCGGCTTTAAATCGCGGATAAACGTTTTCAACTTGGCGTTGTGCGGCGCGATATTCACTACCACGTAAAACTGTTTGCCCAGCGCATGGGCTTCGTTAATACCGATTTGCAGATTTTCGTGATTGAATTCGTTATTGCGCACGCGCAGTGAGTAACGTGGCTGCCCGGCGTAGACGGCGTCTGCGCCATAAGCGAAAGCGTAACGCATATTTTTCAGCGTTCCCGCCGGGGAAAGGAGTTCCGGTTTAAACATGATGGTCTCATTCTGATGACAGGTCAGATCGCCCCACGTGAATGGGGCGGCAGGGGAGTTCCCCTGAATTTAGGGCGGGAATTGTAGCGCCGCGTGCGGGGGGAGTAAACCTGCGCGTTAGTTCACGCGCAGATAGGTGCCGTCGGCGCTGACGTTATGACCAAAACCGCAGTTTTCGGCATTATCGGTCTTCGCGTTGAGCGTGTGCCCATCCGCTGAAAGCGCCATAGAAATGGTGCACTGCATACCAAAGTCTTTGATAACAATCGCGCCTTTCCCCGCTTTCAGCGTCACTTTTTCGCTGAATCCGCCGATGTTCGGCCCGGAATAAAGCCCCATTAAACCAAAGTACGCGCCTTCCCAGTCCGCTTGATAAGTCTCTTTATCCTGCGGTTTGAGAATGAGCGTTTCAAAAATGCCGCGCCCGGCATATTGCCAGTACTCCCCGGCAGGCGAGGTGGGTTTTGGTAGTGCGTCCAGCTTGTCCTGAATGCGCGACAGGTTATATTTCGACTTTTTGTCATCCGGCAAAATGGAAAGCCAGGCCTGCGCTTTGCGGTATTCCCCTTCGCGAATGTACGTCAGCGCCACGTTGTTGTAGGCCGTGGCCTGCAACGCATCGTGGGAATCCTGCACGTTGGCATCGCACTGCTCCTGCCATGCCGCCTGCTGTTCAAAAGCTTCCCGCGCTTTCGGGTAATTTTTCGCTTTGTAGAACTGTTCGCCTTGTTTCGCATACGTGGGGATTTTCGCGCAGTCCGCGTCCATCTGCGCTTCGGTTATCTCTGCCTGACAACCAAAAGCCGCCAACATCAGCGTCAGCGCGCCGTAAGTGTATTTCCTCACCGTCCCTTTCCTTTTTTTAGAATTATGCCAATTTGCAGGCGTCCGCCTCCCAGCGATACCCGACGCCGTACACCGCGCGAATAAAGGATTGCTCCTCGTCCAGCGCTTCCAGTTTTCGACGTAAGTTTTTGATATGGCTATCGATAGTACGGTCGGTCACCACGCGGTAGTCATCATACAGATGATTCAGCAGTTGTTCACGGGAGAAGACTTTGCCCGGCTCGCTGGAAAGCGTTTTCAGCAGGCGGAACTCCGCCGGGGTGAGATCCAGCAGTTTGTTGTGCCAGCTTGCCTGGAAGCGGCCTTCATCAACAATCAGCGGGCTTTCGGCATCAAGCCGCTCCAACTCACGCTGCGGTTTGCAGCGGCGCAGAATGGTTTTTACGCGAGCAACGACTTCGCGCGGGCTGTACGGCTTGCAGATATAGTCATCGGCGCCAATTTCCAGCCCCAGCAGGCGGTCGATCTCTTCAATTTTGGCCGTCACCATAATGATCGGCACATTGGAGAAGCGACGGATTTCCCGGCATAACGTTAAGCCATCGGTACCCGGCAGCATCAAATCCAGCAGGATCATATCCGGCGGCGTCTGGCGCACAAAAGAGAGCACTTGATCGCCGTGATTAATCAGCGTCGGTGCGTAGCTTGCCGCGCGCAGATAGTCGATCAGCAACTGCCCAAGCTTGGGTTCATCTTCGACGATCAGGATGCGTGGCGTGTTTTCATCAATCGGTAACTCAGTCATACATCTCTCGTTTTTTCGCGTTCAAGCGGTAGTTCAACTGTAATGCTAACCCCGCCAAATGGCGAGTGCGCCGCGTGGATAGCGCCACCGTGCGCTTCCACAATATTCAAACAGATAGCCAGTCCTAAGCCCGATCCGCCACTGGCGCGGTTGCGCGACCCTTCTGTGCGGTAGAAGCGCTCAAACAGGCGTTGCAATTGCTCATCAGTCACGCCTGGCGTGCTGTCGGAAAAACGCAGAATCAGCGTCTTGTCGCGAGTCATCAACTGCACTCGCGTTTGCCCGCCGCTGTCGGTGTAGCGCAGGCTGTTTTCCAGCAGATTATTAAAAAGCTGCATCAGACGATCCGGATCGCCAAATACCGTGGCGCTCTCCGGGACGTCAAGTGATAACGTCAGGTTGCGGCTGGCGAAACGTTCGCGGAACGCGCCAGCGGCAATCTCCACCAGCGTGACTACATCAACGGAGGTTTTCTGGTACGCCAGCGCGCCTTCATCGGACATTGAAAGCTGGTGCAAATCGTCCACCAGTTTGGTCAGCGTCCCCACTTCAGCCTGCAACGAGGTGACCGATTCCGGGGTAAATTGCCGTACGCCGTCCTGAATCGCTTCCAGCTCGCCGCGCAGCACCGCCAGCGGTGTGCGCAGCTCATGGGAAATATCCGCCATAAAATCGCGGCGCATTTGCTGGTTTTTTTCCAGCGTGCTGGCGAGTTGGTTAAAGTCGCGCGCCAGCCTGCCGAGTTCATCCTGGCTGCCCGGTTTAACGCGGGTGGAGAAATCCCCGGAGGCAAGTTTGTGCGTGCCGTCGACCAGCCGTTTGACCGGTGCCAGCAAACCGCGCGCCAGCGGGAAGGTCGCCAGCGCCGCCAGCAGGGTGGCCAGGCCGACAATTACCCAACTGGTGCGCCGCTGTTGGCGGTCGAAGTTGATATCGGTATTGCGCGTCAGTTTTTCCACCGGCGAAGCAATCACCCACCCAACAGGCGCGTTGTTCACGGTAATTGCCCGGCGAGCGCCGTCAGCCGGAACAGGGCTGCGCGGGCCAACCAGCACCTTATTATTCTGATCCACCACCCAGAATCGTGTGCGCCAGCCGTGCGGCGGCATGTCCGGGCGATCTGGCGGGCCGGCTTCGTCGTCCGGCCCTGGTCCCATATCGCGCTCCGGACCGCCGGGGCGGGGGCCTGGCCGGTTTTCATCATGCTCGTTTTCACGATCAAACGAGCGGAGGATCTGGAATATCACCCGGTCGTTATGCCGTAAAAATTGCCAGTCACCGTGCTGGGTGTATTGATCAGCCAGCGTGTCCGTTAACATCTGCAAGCGCAGCTCGTTACCACGCTTGATGTAGTTCATAAAGTCGTGTTCAAAGCTGATGCGCACCGCCCAGTGGGTAGCGAACAGCAGCATGATGCAGGTGGTTAAGATGGCTAAAAAGAGTTTGGCCGTAATGCCCGGCCGCCAGAACTTCATGATTTTCTCCTGTTGCGACGGGCAATCACGACGTTTTGGCTGGCGTCATTGGGGACGCGGGCGAAAATGAACGCCGGTAGTGAAATAATCACCGCCATACTGAGGTAAGCGTAAAGGAAAACATGGTGCGCAACACCGCTGTCCGCCGACAAATGTAGCTGGCCGAACGCGCCGAGCAGCAGCCCGGCGACGGTGACACCAATACTCATCGATAATTGCATTATCATCGACAGCAAGCTGTTGCCGCTGCTCGCCAGGTCGTCCGGCAGGTCTTTCAGCGTCAGCGTATTCATTGATGAGAAACGCATCGAGTTAACCATCCCCTGGCAGAACAGCACCACCGGCAGCAGGTAATACCAGCCAAGCAGGGCGGTCGCCATGAACAGCAGGCTAATCAGCGCCAGCCCCAGCGTAGAGCAGACCAGCGCCCGGCGGTAACCAAAGCGGTTCACCACCTGCACGACAATGCGCTTCATGCCCATGCTCCCGAGCACCATCGGGATCATCATTAAACCTGCATGAAATGGCGAAAAGCCCAGGCCAATTTGCAAGAACACCGGCGTCATAAACGGCAACATGCCGCTGCCGACGCGTCCGGCGAAACTGCCCGCCAGACCGAGTGAAAACGAAGGTGTGCGAAACAAGTTCAGGTTAAACAGTGCGCCGTCATTACCTTTGGCATGCAGCAGATAACAGACAATCGCTGCTGTACCGACAGCGACCAGCCCGCCGAGTTGCCAGCTCGCCAGCCCCAGCCCGTGGCTACCGTCGAGCGCCAGCGTCAGCGTCGCCATGCCGCAGGCTAACAGCACAAAACCCGCCATATCGAAACGGCGGGTTTGCAGCTTGTAATTGGGCATCAGGGTCAGGGTGGCAATCGCGCCGATAATGCCGACCGGCAGGTTAATCAGGAAGATCCAGTGCCAGGATGCGTATTCCACCAGTACCCCGCCGAGCGCCGGGCCAAGCAGCGGGCCGACTTGTCCCGGTAACGTAACGAAGGTCATCGCCGCCATATATTGGTCGCGCGGGACGATTTTCATCACCGTCAATCTGCCGACCGGCACCATCATCGCGCCGCCGACGCCTTGCAACACGCGCGCCATCACCAGTTGATCGAGCGTGGCGGCCTGCGCGCAAAACAGCGAACCGGTGGTGAACAGCACAATGGCGACAAAAAAGATATTGCGCACGCCAACGCGGTCCGCCAGCCAGCCGCTGGCGGGCAACATCACCGCCACCGTTAGCACATAGGAAACCACCACCATATGCATGTGCAGCGGGCTTTCCCCGAGGCTTTTCGCCATCGAGGGCAGGGCGGTGTTAACAATCGTCGTATCCAACGACTGCATAAAGAAACCAAAGGCGACAATCCATAGCTGCCAGCGGATATGTTTAGGTAGTTCACTCATTCACTAACGGGTTCTCTTGCGTTGCGGCTAAAACGGGTACGCAGGCGGTCAAAAAAGAGGTAGACCACCGGCGTGGTGTACAACGTCAGAAGTTGGCTCATTACTAGCCCGCCGACAATGGTTATGCCCAGCGGCTGGCGCAGTTCAGACCCGTCGCCACCGGAGATAACCAGCGGCAGCGCGCCAAACAGTGCCGCCAATGTGGTCATCATGATCGGGCGAAAACGCAGCAGGCAGGCCTGGAAAATGGCTTCTTCGGCGCTCAGATTACCCTGGCGCTGCGCGTCGAGGGCGAAATCGACCATCATAATGGCATTTTTCTTCACAATGCCGATCAGCAACATAATGCCGATGAGCGCTATCAAGCTAAACGGCGCGCCGAACAATTCCAGCGCCAGCAGCGCGCCGACGCCCGCCGATGGCAATGTTGAGAGAATGGTCAGCGGATGAACGTAGCTCTCATACAAAATCCCCAGCACGATATAGACCGTGGCAATCGCCGCCAGGATCAGGATCACCTGTGAATTCATGGTTTCCTGGAAGACTTGCGCCGTACCGGCAAAACTGCCGCGCACGCTGGACGGCACGCCCAACTGCGTCATCGCGCGGTTGATCGCATCACTGGCTTCGGACAACGACGTGCCGGTCGGCAAGTTAAAAGCGATGGTCGATGCCGCCGACAGCCCCTGGTGGTTCACCGACAGCGGCGCGTTGGCCGGTTGCCAGTGCGCAAACCACGAAAGCGGAATCGGCTTGCCGTCACTGTTGATGATGTACATTTTATCCAGTGCGCTGACATCCTGGGTGTAACGCGGATCGACTTCCATCACCACTTTGTACTGGTTCAGCGGCTGGTAAATGGTGGAAATCTGCCGCTGCCCGAAGGCGTTATTCAGCAAGTTGTTCGCGTCATCAACGCTAATGCCGAGGCGCATCATGCTTTCGCGGTCGTAAATCAGGTTCATCTCTGCGCCGTTGTCCTGCTGATCGGAGTTCACATCCGCCAGCTCGGGCAGCGCGGCGAGGGCTTTGCGGATCTTCGGCTCCCACTCGCGCAACGCGCTGAGATCGTCCGATAACAGTGCAAACTGGTAGCTGGCGTTGGCCTGTCGCCCGCCGACGCGAATATCCTGAACGGCCATCAAAAACAGGCTTGCCCCCGGCTCTTTCGCCAGCTTGCCGCGCAGCCGGTCGATCACCTGCTGCGCGGTTTCATGACGCACATCACGGGATTTCAAGGTGATAAACATCATGCCGCTGTTGACCCGCGAACCGCCGGTAAAGCCGGTGACATTATCCACCGCCGGGTCGTCGCGGATGATTTTCATAAAGTCCTGCAACTTGCCGCGCATCGCCTGGAACGAGATGCTCTGATCCGCCTGAATACCGCCCATCAGCACGCCGGTATCTTGCTCCGGGAAGAAGGTTTTCGGGATGGAAATATAGAGCCAGATATTGAGCGCGATAGTGCCGAGCAACACCAGCCCGACCAGCCGCGCGTGGTTCAGTACCCATTTTAGCGAGCGGGCATATTGCTGCTGCAATCTCACCAGCAGGCGACCAATGCCTTTTTCGCGGTTGCGCGCGCGCGGTTTTTGCGCCTTCAACAGCCAGCCGCACATCATTGGTGTGAGCGTCAGGGAGATCGCCAGGGATATACCAATCGCCACCGACAACGTGACGGCGAACTCGCGCAGCAAACGCCCCGGCAGCCCGCCCATCAACAACAGCGGCAGGAACACCGCCACCAGCGACAGGCTCATCGACAACACGGTGAACCCCACTTCCCGCGTGCCTTGCAGCGCCGCCTGCAACGGTTTCATCCCCGCTTCAAGGTGGCGGGAGATATTCTCCAGCACCACAATCGCGTCATCGACCACAAACCCGGTGGCGATAGTCAGCGCCATCAACGACAAGTTATTAAGGCTAAAACCGCACAGGTACATGGCGGCAAATGTGCCGACCAGCGAAACCGGCACCGCGACCGCCGGAATCAGCGTTGCGCGACCGGATCGCAAAAACAGGAACACCACCAGGATCACCAGCGCGACCGAAATAATTAACGTCTGTTCTACCTCTTCCAGCGAGGCGCGAATGGTTGGCGAACGATCCTGGGCGATTTGCAAATCAATGGCGGCGGGAATGGTTTGCTGCAATTCGGGCAGGCGTGCGCGAATGCTGTCCACCGTCTGGATAATATTGGCTTCCGGCAGTTTGCGGATCATCAACAAAATCGCTGGCTTGGCGTTGGTCATCCCGGCGTTGCGCACATCCTGCACCGAGTCGCTGATGGTCGCGACATCGCTTAAACGCACCGCCGCGCCGTTGTTGTAATGAATAATCAACGGCTGGTATTCGGCGGCGGTTTTCAGTTCATCATTGGTCTGCACCTGCCAGCGGTGCGCGCCGTCTTCCAGCGCACCCTGCGGCTTACGCACGTTGGCATTGCTGATTGCCGTGCGCACCGTATCCAGTGAAACGCCCTGGTTAAACAGCGCCTGCGGGTTGAGATCCACACGCACGGCGGGCAGGGAACTGCCGCCGACATCCACATCCCCGACGCCTTCGATTTGCGCGATGCTTTGCGCCAGTTGCGTTGAGGCGAAGTCATACAACTCACCTTGCGAATAGGTATCCGAGGTGAGCGTGAGGATCATGATCGGCGCATCGGACGGGTTAGCTTTGCGATAGGTCGGGCGGCTCGGCATGCCGCTGGGCAACAGGCTCTGCGCGGCGTTAATGGCCGCCTGCACATCGCGTGCGGCGCCGTTGATATCGCGGTCGAAATTAAACTCAAGGATGATGCGCGTGCTGCCGAGCGAACTGGACGAGGTCATTTCACTGACCCCGGCAATGCGTCCAAGCGAGCGCTCAAGCGGGGTAGCAACCGATGAAGCCATCGTTTCCGGCGACGCGCCAGGCAGCGAGGCGCTGATCATGATCACCGGGAAATCCACCTGCGGCAGCGGGGCAACCGGCAGCAGCCGGAAGCCGAGCACGCCGCACAGCGTAATTGCCAGCGAAATTAAAATCGTCGCCACCGGGCGGTAAATGAAGAGGGCGAAAAACTTCATTTACGCCTCCTCATCCCGGCGTGGGAACCGCTTTTTGGTCGCCAGCGCCAGGCGGTCGAACAGCAGGTAAATCACCGGTGTGGTAAACAGCGTTAGCACTTGGCTCACCAGCAAACCGCCGACCATGCCAATGCCCAGCGGGCGGCGCAACTCCGCGCCGACGCCAGTGCTCAGCATCAAGGGCAGCGCGCCAAGCAGCGCCGCTAACGTGGTCATCAGGATCGGGCGAAAACGCAGCAAACAGGCCTGGAAAATCGCATCGCGCGATGACAGCCCGCCTTCGCGTTCGGCGGCGAGGGCGAAGTCGATCATCATGATGGCGTTTTTCTTGACGATACCGATAAGCAAAATAATGCCGATAATGGCGATCACATCCAGTTCACTGCCGGACACCATCAATGCCAGCAACGCGCCGACGCCCGCTGTCGGCAGCGTCGAGAGAATCGTGATTGGGTGGATAAAGCTTTCGTACAGCACGCCGAGCACGATATACATCGCCGCTACTGCCGCGACAATCAGCCAGACGGTGCTACCGAGCGCCACCTGAAACGCCAGCGTGCTCCCCTGGAATTGGGTAGTAATCGTGGTCGGGAAGTTGAGGGTTTTCTCGCTATCCAGCACCGCCTGCACCGCATCGCCCAGCGAGTAACCGTCGGCCACGTTGAACGAGATAGTGGTGGATGGGAACTGGTCGAGATGGTTAATGCTCAGCGGCGCATAACGCTGCTCGACTTTGGCAATCGATGACAGCGGCACGATGCCACCATCGGTGCTGGTCAGGCGAATATTATCCAGCGCCGTCAGGCCCGGCGTTTGCGCCGTGTCGTGCTCCAGTACCACGCGATATTGGTTCGCCTGGGTGTAAATGGTGGAAATCAGCCGCTGACCGAAAGCGTTATACAGCGCGTTATCGACATCCGCCATGCTGATGCCAAGGCGGCTGGCGCTATCGCGATCGACATTGACATACGCCACCAGCCCTTTGTCCTGCCAGTCGCTGCTGACATCCGACAACTGTGGCAGCGCCTGCAATTTGCTCACCAGTTGCGGTACCCAGGTGCTGAGCGCATCCAGTGAGTTAGCCTGCAAGGTGAACTGGTATTGCGTGCGGCTGACCGTGGTATCGATGGTCAAATCCTGCGTCGGTTGCAGGTAGAGCGAAATGCCCGGTATTTTCGCTGCCGCCTGCTGCAAACGTTCGATCACCGGCTGGACACGATCGTCACGGTCATCCAGTGGTTTCAGGTTGATTTGCAGCCGCGCGCTGTTTAATGACGGGTTGGTGCCATCGACGCCGACAAACGAGGTCAGGCTCTCTACCGCCGGGTCGCGCAAGATGATATCCGCCACCTGGCGCTGGCGTTCCGCCATGCTGGCAAACGACGCGGATTGCGGCGCCTGAAGCGTGCCCTGAATAATGCCGTTGTCCTGCACCGGGAAGAACCCCTTCGGGATAAACACCCACAACATCACCGACAGCAGTAACGTCCCGATGGCGACGCTCAGCGTCAGCCACGGATGGTTCAGCACTTTGCTTAACAGGCGCCCGTAACCGGCGATCACGCGTTCAAAAAAACGCTCCGAAGCGCGAGAAAAACGGTTTTGCTTACGCAGGGATTCGGCGCTCAGCATGCGCGCGCACATCATCGGCGTCAGCGTCAGCGACACCACAGCGGAAATAAGGATCGCGATCGCAAGGGTAACGGCGAACTCGCGGAACAAGCGCCCGACGATATCGCCCATAAACAGCAGCGGGATCAGCACCGCAATCAGCGAGAAGGTGAGAGAAATAATGGTAAAGCCGATTTCGCCCGCACCTTTTAGCGCGGCGGTGAGCGGTTTTTCGCCTTTTTCGATATAGCGCGAGATGTTCTCAATCACCACGATCGCGTCATCAACCACAAAACCGGTGGCGATGGTCAGCGCCATCAACGTCAGGTTATTAATGGAAAAATCGAGAAACACCATTGCGGCAAAGGTGCCGACCAGCGACAGCGGCACCGCCACGCCGGGAATAATTGTCGCCGGAATATTGCGCAAAAACAGGTAGATGATCATCACCACCAGCGCAATGGCCAGCATCAGCTCAAACTGCGTATCGCTAACCGACGCGCGGATATTGTTGGTGCGGTCCGACAACACTTTGACACTCACCGATTTCGGCAAACTTTCTGTTAACTGCGGCAGTAGCGTGCGGATGCTGTCGGCGGTATCAATAATGTTCGCGCCCGGCTGGCGTTGGACGTTCATGACAATCGCTTGCTGCTTATTCGCCCATGCGCCAAGCCAGCTATTTTCCGCGCCTTGCTCAACGGTGGCGATATCGCCGAGGCGAATCGGTGCGCCATTCTGGTAGGCGATAATCAGCCGACGATACTCTTCGGCGGACTCCATCTGGTCGTTGGCGGATAACGTCACGGCGCGGGTCGGGCCATCGAGACTGCCTTTTGCCGAGTTCACGTTGGCGTTGCTGATGGCGGTGCGAATGGTTTCGCTGGTCAGCCCCAGCCCGGCAATCGCCTGGGCATTCAGCTTGACGCGCACGGCAGGGCGTTGCCCGCCGGAAAGCGTGACCAGGCCGACGCCGGAAACCTGCGAGATTTTCTGCGCGACGCGGGTTTCCACCATATCTTCCACCTGCGTCATTGGCATGGCGGAAGAGGTCACCGCCAGCGTCATGATCGGCGGATCGGCAGGGTTTACTTTGCTGTAAACCGGTGGATTGGGGAGATCGGAAGGTAACAGGCTGTTGGCGGCGTTCATCGCGGCCTGCACTTCCTGCTCGGCGACGTCCAGCGGCAGGCTAAGCTGGAACTGAAGTGTCACCACAGACGCGCCGCCGGAGCTTTGCGAAGACATCTGTTTTAAGCCTGACATCTGACCGAACTGGCGCTCCAGCGGCGCGGTAATCGCCGAGGTCACCACGTCCGGGCTGGCCCCCGGATAGAGCGTCACCACCTGAATGGTTGGGTAATCCACTTCCGGCAACGCGGAAACGGGCAGAAAGCGGTAGCCGATAATCCCGGCCAGCAGGATCGCCACCATTAACAAGGTGGTGGCGACCGGACGCAGGATAAACAGACGGGAAGGGCCGCCCGTTCGGCCCGGCGGTAGCAGCTGCATCAGGACTGCGCTCCTTTTGCCGGATGTTCACGCCTGGCGGGCATAGCCTCGCTGTTGTTCGCATCCACCACTTCCACTTTCGCCCCTTCGGTCAGACGGTCGATACCGTCGGTCACCACGCGATCGCCCGCCGACAACCCGGCGCTGATCACCACTTTCTGGCTGTCCTGAATCCCTGGCGTCACGATGTGTTTGCTGACCTGATTGTTCTCGTTCACCACCCAGACGAAGTTACCGTCATTGCCCATTTGCAGGGCGGCGGCGGGGATCACGACCGCATCTTGCTGGGTGGCGACCAGCATACGGGCGTTGACAAATTGGTTCGGGAACAGCGCGTCGTCCTGGTTGTCGAAACGCGCTTTTAGCTTGATGGTGCCGGTGGTGGCGTCAATCTGGTTATCGAGGCTCAACAGCGTGCCGCTGCTCAACTTCTGTTTGTTAGTACGATCCCAGGCTTCCACCACCAGTTGTTGACCGGCTTTTTGCGCCTGCACCACGGTGGCGATATCGCTTTCTGGCAGGGTAAACACCAGATCTATCGGATGGGTTTGCGTCAACACGACGATACCGGTGGTGTCACTGCTGGAGATCTGGTTGCCGATATCAACTTGTTTTAAGCCAACGCGCCCGGAGATCGGTGCGGTGATGCGGCTCCAGTCCAGCTCTAATTGTGCGCTGGCGACCGAGGCTTCATCGGCTTTTACCGTCCCTTCGGATTCGCTGACCAGCGCCTGCTGGGCGTCCAGATCCTGGCGGGAGACAAGGCTGGTTTTCGCCAGTTGTTGATAGCGGGCAAGGTCGCGGCGCGCATTGGCCAGCGTCGCTTTATCTTTTGCCAACTGGCCCTGGGCTTGCGCCAATGCCACGTTAAATTGGCTTGGGTCGATTTCCGCCAGCAGATCGCCGGCTTTCACCTGTTGACCTTCCTGGAAATGAATCGCTTTTAATTGACCGGAGACGCGGCTGCGCACGGTGACGGTATTGGCGGCGGTAATGGTGCCAAGACCGGAGAGATAACGCGGCACGGATTCACGGGTTGCCGTGGCCGCTTGCACGGGCGGCAGCGCGCCGCCGCGCATACCATGACGACCGCCGCTTGGCGCGCCCTTGCGTTCTGTTTGACCGGCCGTCGTAGACGAAGACTCTTTATGACCGAATTGATACCAGGCGACACCCGCCACCGCGATAACTACAACCGCGACAACTGTGCGGCGAAACGTAACACTGCCTTTCATCGTTATGCGTTCTCATAAAAATCCATTGCCGGAATAATACTAGTTTAGTAAGGCTATGCCGTAGAAAAATGGAGGAAAAATGAAACACTGTCTGGAAACGTATGGCAGGAAAGAAATTTGCGTTAGGGCGATTTAAAAGAAGAAAATAATGCCGGGTGCCGCCACCCGGCAAATAATCATCGGAACATGACCTGCGCCCAACGGGCAAGCCCGGCGGTAACAGAACCAAAGTCATCACCCCCGGCAATCGGGATGCCTGGCAGCGTTTCCGCCAGCGCTTTTTTAATGATCGGTGAGCGGGCGCTACCGCCGGTCAGGTAGATGATTTCTGGCGTTTGCTGGCTGTTTTCCAGCGCCAGTTGAACCTGTTCGATAATGCGCTGTAATGGCTGGGCGAGGGCGCTTTCCAAACCGTCCTGATGAATGGCCGTCGCCAGATCTTCGCTGATAAACGGCAACGGCGTGTTGACTTGCTGGGTATCAGAAAGGGCGATTTTGCTCTCTTCGGCGCTGCGCACCAGCCGGTAACTCAGGCGCTGCCGCCAGACTTTCAGCAGCAGGGCCACTTTGTCCGCGTCACACGCATCGCGCAATAAATCATTCAGCAGACGCCCGTTGGCGGCGCTGTAAAACTCGGTTTGCGCCGGGACATCGTTAATCGCCACCGCGTTCCACCACGGCAGAATCGGCAGCGCAATGCCTTTTTCGGTCTGACCGCCCAAGCCGAGCAGCGGCATCAGGCTTTTGAACGCCAGCGCGATATCTAAATCGTTCCCGCCAACACGACAACCACTGTGTCCGAGTAAGCTGCCGCTGCGTTCCTGTTTTTCGCGCCACTGCGGGCCCATCAGGATCAGCGAGCAGTCGGTGGTACCGCCGCCGATATCGACAACCAGAACCCGTTTTTCCTCACTCAGCGTGGCTTCAAAATCCAGCCCCGCCGCAACCGGTTCGTACTGGAACACCACATCCTGAAAACCGGCGCGTTTTGCCGCACGTTCAAGAATACCCTGCGCCTGGGCGTTGGCGTCATCGCCGCCGAGCCCCTGGAAGTTGATCGGGCGGCCAATCACCGCCTGGTTGATGCTTTCAGGCAACTGGGTTTCCGCCTGTTTGCGGATATGCAGCATCATTGCGCAAACCAAATCTTCGAACAGCGCGATTTGCTGCGGTTTTAAGCCGCTCGCGCCGAGAAACGATTTCGGGGATTTTACGAAGTAGACCTCTTCCGGGTCGCTCACATATTGACGTAATGAGGCCAGGCCAAATTGCACGCTGGCGGCGTTGACGTCGATATCTTCTTCGCGGTTAAAGCTCATTGCGCGGCGCAACAGCGCCTGGGTTTCGCTGCCCGTCGCCGGAACCTGATGATGGCGAAACAGCCATTCGCTGACCGCTTCACGCGTCGGCGCGCAGAGCATCGACGGCAATAAGGTACTGTTATTTTCCATGGTCAATAGCTGTGGCGCACCGTCGCGCATCACCGCTACCGAGCAGTTCGCTGTACCGTAGTCAAAACCAACAAACACGTGTTTATCCCCATGCCAGTGAGAAGGGGGGCGACTTTAGCCCAATGCGTGGCAGGCGACAACCGGAATATGAAAGCAAGGCGGAAATTTCCTAAGTTGTTATGCTGTGAGCGTAAATATCAGGAGAAACTATGTACACACTGCGCTGGCAGCCGCCCTACGACTGGGCCTGGATGTTGGGATTTTTACGGGCGCGTGCCGTGACGGGCGTGGAAGAGATTAGCGAAACGCGGTATGTGCGTTCGTACTCATTTGCGGGGCATCGCGGGTTGATCACCGCCGAGCCGGATGACGCGAGTGCGACGATGAAGGTCACACTGAGTAAAGGGTTGGAACCGATCGCCGATCACTGCCTGCAACGACTCGCGTGCCTGTTTGATTTGGATTGCGATCCGCGGCTTATCAGCGAGGCGCTCGGTGATTTGGGCGCGGCGCGGCCGGGTTTGCGCTTGCCTGGCTGCGTTGATCCGTTTGAACAGGCGGTGCGGGCCATATTGGGCCAACTGGTGAGTGTGGCGATGGCGGCAAAACTGACCGCGAAAGTGGCGCAGCGTTATGGCGAGCCGTTGGAAAGCGCGGACGGGTTTCTCTGTTTCCCGACGCCGCAACAGTTAGCTGCCGCGAGCGCCGAGGATCTTAAAGCCCTGGGCATGCCGCTTAAGCGCGCGCAGTCGCTGATTGCTGTCGCCCTGGCCGCCTGTGACGGCGCGTTTCCGTTAACCCTGCCAGCGGATGTGGAGCAGGGGGTGAAAGATCTACAAACTTTTGCTGGGATCGGACGCTGGACCGCCAATTATTTCGCCCTGCGCGGCTGGCAGGCAAAGGACATTTTTTTGCCCGACGATTATTTAATTAAGCAGCGTTTTTCCGGGATGACGCCCGCGCAGACGCGGCGTTACGCCGAGCGTTGGCAGCCGTGGCGGTCGTATGCGTTGTTGCATGTTTGGTATACGGAGGGTTGGATTCCGGACGCTGGAAGATAAATAAGGCTATTTTTCTTGCCATTTTGCTCCCGGGCAGTGCTCAAAATCCTCACGTACTACGTGTACGCTTCGGTTTTTCCGCGCTGGCCGTGAGCAAACTGCCTGCGACAATGACGCCTTATTTACCTTCCTGGATTTAGCTCGTAGGCCGGATAAGGCGCAGCCGCCATCCGGCAATCAGCCATCCGGCTAGTTGATGGCGAAATAACTGGTGTTAAGCATCAAATCTAATGGCTGCGACTGGGAAATAATATCGCCGTAAATCATATCGATACCGATGCCAGAGAGGGTATCCATCATCATTGGCTGATTCGTCGGCCCGGCGATGCTCTTCAGGCCGAGGCGCTGGGCGTGCCCCTGAATAATGGTCACCATCATCTCATCCATTAAATTGCCGTGGACGTTGGTCACCAGCTCCGGTTCCAGCAGCAAGTAATCGGCCATATGCGGCGCAAGATGGTCGAACACATCCAGATCGTGACCAATATGGCTGAGAATAATGCGGCAACCGGCGTGGCGCAGACGTTTGAGATTCTCAACGATGGTATTGCCTTCGCGCATCAGCGCATCGGCTTGTACCACCAGATGCAGCAAACGCCCCGGCATTGGCCCGCTTTCCAGCATATCCAGCAGTTCATCCACCAGCTTATTACTTGCCAGCCCGGCAACAGAAAGGGGGAGGGCGACGCCAAGCCCTTTACCCGTGACGGCGGCGGCATGCTTACGGAAAAAATCGTGGAACACGCGGCGGTCGAGCGCGCGAAGCAACTCTGGCTCATTCAGATTTGCGCGGAAGGCATGCTCTTCCATCACGTCCCCTTCACTGGTCCACAAACGCAGGGAGAGCAACCAGAAGTTGCACGCTTCCGGCACGCGCGGCGAGGCGACACCGCGCGCAATCAGCAGCAGATGATTGTCTTTAATCATGTGCCACTGCTCGTCCAACGAAATCTTATTGCGCTCATGCAGCATCAAACCTTGCTGCGGCTCGTACACCGTCACCATGCCGCGTCCGTTATTCTTCGACGCGTAACAGGCGATATCCGCCTGCGACATCACTTCCGACGGCTGATGATTATTCTCATCAATCAGCGTGATCCCAGCGCTGGCGCCGATGCGATGCAAACGGCCTTCCCACATAAAGTGGTAATCATTGATCGCTTCGACAATGCGACCGGAAATATAACGCGCGCTTTCGACGTTACAGTCCGGCAGCAGCAAACCGAATTCATCGCCGCCGAGGCGGGCCAGAATATCTGTCGAACGCAGCATGCTGAGCATCAATGCGGAGATTTCGCGCAGCAACGTGTCACCGGCTGCGTGCCCGGCGGTGTCGTTCACTGCTTTGAAACGATCGAGATCGATAAACACCAGTGCGTGACGCTGGTGGAATTCCTGCACCGTTAACAGCAGACGCTTGAGGTGATTTTCAAAACTGACGCGGTTCGCCAGGTGGGTAAGGGCATCGTGCGAGGCGCTATAGCTGAGCTGGCGCAGCATTTTGCGCGATTCAGTGACATCCTGAATAACCAATACCGAACCAATGTTCTGCCCATCCAGCGTGCTTAACGGCGTGATGGTGTAATGAATATCAAAACTGCCGCCGGTGCGGCAATGCAGTACCACATCCTGCTCAATCGCCGTGCGCGACATATCGCCGCTGTGAATATTTTCCATCGCCGGGCCGTTGTCGCCGAAAGTGATGCGCAGCACCGTCATCAGCGGTTGCCCAATGGCGTTTTCCTGTGGCCAGCCGCTCATTTTCTCCGCCACCGGGTTCATAAAGGTGACGTTCATGTCGATATCGGTACAGAGCACCGCTTCGCCGATGGAATCGAGCGTAATGTGCAAACGCTCTTTTTCCTGGAACAGCGCGTCGTTCAGCTGCTTCACTTCGGTCATGTCCATATTGACGCCAAGCAGCCGCTCGACTTCGCCGTTTTTGTTCAGCACGCGGTTTGCCAGCGAGCGGATATGACGAATGCCGTCTTTCACGGCGATGCGGAACTCCAGCTTAAACGGTTTGCGCGCGGCCAGCGCGTCGCGGATCACCCGCTCGGTTTCTGGGCGGTCTTCCGGCAAAATGCGCTCATTCCACAATTGCCAGGTGGGTTTCATGTGCGCAGGGATTTCATACATCTCGAACATGCGTTTATCCCAACTGATAATGTCCGGCTCCAGTTCCCACTCCCAGATGCCAATCCCACCCGCTTCGTTAGCGAGCGTGATGCGCTCCATCAAGCGTTTGTTGACCCACTCGGTCTGTTTCAGATCGTTGATGTCTTCGACTTGAGCAATAAAGTACAGCGGTGTGCCGTCGGCGTGGCGCACCACCGAAACGGCGAGCAGCGCCCAGACCAAATCACCGTTGCGCGTGTAATAGCGTTTTTCCATGGAGTAGCTGGCGATTTCGCCGCGTACCAGTTGTGCAAGCTGCTCAAGATCGGTGTTCAAATCTTCCGGCCAGGTGAGCTGCTGGAACGTCATCAAGCGCAACTCTTCCTGGCTGTAGCCGAGGAACCTGCACAGGGCTTTGTTCACTTGCAACCACTGGCCTTCGGTACCGACCAGCGCCATGCCGATGGCGGAATATTCCATGGCGTTACGAAAACGCTCTTCACTTTCAGTGATGTGCTTGCGCTCGGCGCGAAACGCGTACATCACCATCGTCATCACATTCACCGGCAGCAACATCATCAGGAACGGCAGCCAAGGCGCGTTCATCATTATTCCGTTTCTTGGCGCGCTGATATTGACCACGTTCGGATCGATGGCAATAACCAGCGACACCATCATCACCGTCGCCAGGAAAACCAAAAATGCTTCGAGGCGCGGCAGGCGCACGGCGCTCCACATCAACAGCACAACCACGGCGGTAAACGGCCACGGCAAATAGTGCAGCGCCAGCCAGCTAAGCACCAGCGTCAGCGCGAGCGTGGCGAGGGTTTCCAGCAACAGTTGTGGTTTGCGGTGGCGTAACAGGTAATGCGGTTTATACAGCAGGCCAATCGGCACCAGCGCCAGCGCGCCGATGGCTTCGGAGAGCACCCAAACCACAAAGGTGCGCAGCATGTTGTCTGTCGGCACCAACAGGCAGATAAGTACGCCTCCGACCAAAGGAGGAATCAGCGCGCTGCCGATGGCGAGGCGCACCCAATCGGCCAGATTTTGCAGCGGGTTGTACCAGGGCAGTAGCTTACGTAGCAGTATGGCGCCGACCACGGCTTCAACAATATTGACCGCCGTGTAACGCAAATCGATAAAGGAAACAGAGAACAGCAAGACCGTCGCCGCGACATTGCCCAGCGCGCAGGCCAGCGCAATGCCCGGCCACATCTTTCCAGCATGGCGATAAAACGCCACGGTCATGATCGCGGTGGGAAACCACAGGGGCGCAATGAGGGTGCCAAAACGAAGCAGTTCCAGCGAGAACAGGGTAAAGATGAAAGAAAGCAGCCCTAAACTGATCAGCCGCAGTCCAGGATGTGGTGTGGTAACCAAAACGCGCTGGTATTGTTTTTTCATTACCGCTTAGTCCGCGACCCTGTGCTGTTCGGAACAGAGTCCGACGAATGAAATTTGAATTTTGGATTATGCTAGTACAAACAATTTACAATTCCTATGCCGTGCGCTCATAAATTGACATCATCGTGTTATTAATTACTTAGTCGATGTGCAAAACGCGCGCCGCGCTCCATTTTCGAGCAGATTAATGTGCGAATAGTCACAAGAGATAGCAAAAAACGGCGGCGTTTTATCCCTCCTTGCGGCCAAGCCCTATTCGACTGGTATCACGCACGCGAAATCCCTATAATTGCCGCGTTTGACGCTTTGGCGTCTCCCTTCCTTTACATCCAGGTTATCAGGTCGCTAAATTTATGACTGATCAGTCTCATCAGTGCGTCATTATCGGCATCGCCGGCGCATCCGCTTCAGGCAAAAGTCTTATTGCGAGTACGCTTTATCGCGAATTGCGCGAGCAGGTAGGTGATGAACATATTGGCGTTATTCCAGAAGACAGCTACTACAAAGATCAAAGCCATCTGTCGATGGAAGAACGTGTAAAAACGAACTATGACCATCCAAGCGCGATGGATCACAGCCTGTTATTTGAGCATTTAGAGTCGCTTAAGCGCGGCGAAGCCATTGAGTTACCGGTGTACAGCTATGTTGAACATACCCGTACCCAGGAAACGATTCGTATCGAAGCAAAAAAAGTCATCATTCTGGAAGGGATCCTGCTGCTGACCGATTCACGCCTGCGCAATGCGATGAACTTCTCCATTTTCGTTGATACCCCGCTGGATATCTGCCTGATGCGCCGTATCAAACGCGACGTTAACGAGCGCGGTCGTTCGATGGATTCGGTGATGGCGCAGTATCAAAAAACCGTGCGTCCGATGTTCCTGCAATTTATTGAACCCTCCAAGCAGTACGCCGACATTATCGTGCCGCGCGGCGGTAAGAACCGTATCGCCATTGATATTCTGAAGGCCAAAATCAGCCAATTTTTTGAGTAATACATGTTAGGCTGTCAAACTCAGTGTTAATTAGCCCGGCCCCTGAGGCATTTTCAGGGGCGTGTTGCACCAAAGGAGAATGTGCCATGCGTCTTTGTGACCGAGATATTGAAGCCTGGATGAACGAGGGCCGACTCTCAATTACCCCGCGCCCGCCCGTTGAACGTATTAATGGCGCGACGGTGGATGTCCGTCTTGGCAACAAATTCCGCACATTCAGTGGACATACCGCAGCGTTTATCGATCTCAGCGGCCCTAAACACGAAGTCAGCGCCGCGCTCGACCGCGTAATGAGTGATGAAATCGTGCTGGCCGACGGCGAAGCCTTTTTCCTGCACCCCGGCGAACTGGCCTTGGCGGTTACGTTTGAATCCGTTACGCTGCCGGCGGATCTGGTGGGCTGGCTGGATGGACGTTCTTCGCTGGCGCGCTTAGGGCTGATGGTGCACGTCACCGCGCACCGCATCGATCCCGGCTGGTCAGGCTGCATCGTGCTGGAGTTCTACAATTCCGGCAAACTGCCGCTGGCATTGCGCCCAGGCATGCTGATTGGCGCATTGAGCTTCGAGCCGCTGTCCGGCCCGGCAGAACGCCCTTATAACCGCCGTGAAGACGCGAAATATCGCGATCAGCAAGGCGCGGTTGCCAGCCGCATCGATAAAGACTGAGTGATTCACACCCACTGAGGACGCCATGAGAAGAGTGTTAACCACGCTGATGATCCTGCTGGTCGTGCTGGTCGCTGGCCTGTCAGCGTTGGTGTTGCTGGTAAACCCCAACGATTTTCGTGCTTACATGGTGCGCCAGGTCGAGGCACGTAGTGGCTACGAATTACAGCTTGATGGCCCGTTGCGCTGGCATGTCTGGCCGCAACTTAGCATTCTTTCCGGGCGCATGACGTTAACCGCGCCCGGTGCGCAAACGCCGGTGGTGAAAGCCGACAATATGCGCCTCGACGTCAATCTTTGGCCGTTGCTTTCGCATCAACTGCACGTGAAACAGGTGATGTTGAAAGGGGCGGTTATCCAACTTACACCCGAGAGCAAACCCGCCCCGCAGCAAGACGCGCCTGTCGTCCCCCATGAAAATACCCTGCCGCAAGCGGAAGAAGATCGTGGCTGGTCGTGGGATATCGCAAACCTTCAGGTTGCTGACAGCGTGCTGGTTTTCCAGCATGAAAATGATGACCCGCTAACGGTGCGCGATATTCATCTGCAAATGGAGCAGGACGATCGGCACCAGGCCGCACTTGAGTTTTCCGGGCGCATTAACCGCAATCAACGTGATTTGTCGCTCTCGCTGAATGCGAAAGTGGATGCCCGCGACTACCCGCGCAACCTCAGCGCGGTTATCGAAAAGTTGCAATGGCAACTGCGCGGCGGCGATCTGCCGACACAGGGAATTGAAGGCGAAGGCGAACTTCAGGCGCAGTGGCAAAGCGCTCAGCAACGCCTGACCCTCGACGTCATGAAGCTGCGCGCTAATGACAGTGCGTTGACCGGAAGCGGCAGCGTGACGTTTGGCAGCCTGCCGGTGTGGGCGCTCGATCTGCAATTCGACACGCTCAATCTTGACAAATTATTGCCCCCGGAACCTACCGCCGCAGACAGCGGTAGCCCGATTCAGCAAAGCCAGGTGCAAAACCGCCTGCCGCGCCCGGTGATTGCCAGCGGCGCGGATATACCGCAGTTTAATGGGCTGCGCAGTTTTACCGCGCAGGTCGGCATTACCGCGAAAGAGGTGCGCTGGCGCGGTATGCAGTTTGCCGACGTGAGCGGCCAGTTCAACAACAATGCCGGCATGCTCACCATTCCAACGTTGCAGGGCAAGTTGGGCGATGGGCAGATTTCCCTGCCCGGCGAGCTGGATGTGCGGACCGAGCAATCCCGCGCGGTTTTCCAGCCTCGTCTGGACAATGTTGAAATCGGCAGCATTTTAAAAGCCTTCAATTATCCGATTGCCTTGACCGGCAGCCTGACGATGGCGGGGGATTTTTCCGGCCCGAATATTGATGCCGAAAATTTCCGCCGACACTGGCAGGGCGAGGCGCATGTTGATCTGAAAAATAGCCGTATGGAAGGGCTTAACTTCCAGCAACTGATTCAGCAAGCCGTGGCGCGCAGCAGCGATGTGCAGACGCAGGAAAAATATGACAACGCCACGCGTCTCGACAGCTTCAGCGCGGAATTGTCGCTCAATGATGGGCAAATGACGCTGAGCGACATGCAGGGCACTTCTGCGCTGATTACGCTGACCGGCGAAGGGCAGATGGATCTTGTGAAAGAGCAGGCCGATACGCACTTTAACATTCAGGTGCTGGGTGGCTGGAAAGGGGAGGGCGAGCTTGTCGACTTCCTGAAAAATACGCCGATCCCGTTGCGTGTTTACGGCCAGTGGCAGTCGCTGAATTACAGTTTGCAGGTCGATCAGCTGTTGCGTAAGCATTTGCAGGATGAAGCTAAACGCAAGTTGAACAACTGGGCCGATCGCAATAAAGAGAAGCAGAGCAGCAAGGATGTGAAGAAGCTGCTCGAAAAAATGTGATGGTGGCTGGTGGGGCAATGACGCCTGATGGCGGCTTCGCCTTATCAGGCCTACGCGGGTTTTGTAGGTCGGGTAAGCGTTAGCGCCACCCGACAAATGCCTGATGCGCCTGATCAGGCCTGGGCAGGGTTTGTAGGTCGGTTAAGCGTTAGCGCTACCCGACAAATGCCTGATGGCGGCTTCGCCTTATCAGGCCTACGCGGGTTTTGTAGGTCGGGTAAGCATTAGCGCCACCCGACAAATGCCTGATGGCGGCTGCGCCTTATCAGGCCTACGGATCGACAAGGTGTTATCGGGTTGAATGTTGATTTACACCTCGTAATCGGGTTCGTCGTCGTTTTGCACCGGAATCAACTGTACTTTCTGTACCCGGTGGCTTTCCACTTCCAACGTTTTCAACCGGTAATTGCCCACCTGCACCTCTTCGCCGGGCGTTGGTACCCGCTGCAAATACTCCATCAACAACCCGGCAATGGTGTGATACTCGCGCTTATCATCCAGCGGTAGCGGCACATATTGCACCAAATCCTCCAGCGGCATATGGCCGTTCGCCGTCCAACTACCATCGCTGTTTTTCTGAATATCATGGCGGGCGTCGATCTCTTCCACTTCGTTAGGCAGATTCCCGGCGATGGTTTCCATCACATCGCTCAACGTTACCACCCCTTCCACAGAACCAAACTCATCTACCACAAAGGCAAAGTGCGTGCGGGCGTTACGGAACTGCTCCAGCGCTTGCAGCAGTGGCAAACCTTCCGGGAACACCAGCGGCTGGCGCACCAGCACGCGTAAATCCAGCGGATCACCATGCAGCGATTGCTGCAACAAATCGAGAATATGCACCACGCCCAGCAGTTGCTCTTCATCTTCTCCGCCGGTGACCACCACGCGCGTGTGCTGATTTTTATCCAGCAGCGCGCGAATTTCCTCTTCCGGCGCGCTGAGATCAATATGTTCAATGTCATGGCGAGACGTCATGATGCTGCTCACCGTGCGCTGATTGAGATTCAGCACGCGCTCGATCATCCGCCGCTCTTGCGGGTTGAACAGCTGGCTATCATCGCTATCGCGCAGCATCGACGCCGTGTCGGCATCCAGTTCCGCATCCTCTTTGCGCCCGCTTAACAGGCGCATCACTGTTTCGGTGGTGCGCTGGCGCAATGTCTGATTGGCAAACAGAAAACGTCGACGGTTAAAGATAGCCAACTGGTTCAGGGCTTCAATCATCACCGAGAAGCCAATCGCGGCGTACAAATACCCCTTCGGAATATGGAAGCCAAAGCCATCGGCGACGAGACTAAAGCCAATCATCAGCAGGAAGCTCAGGCAAAGAATCACGATTGTTGGGTGATTATTGACAAAGCGGGTCAGGGATTTGCTGGCCAGCAGCATCAACGAAATCGCGATCACGACCGCCGCCATCATCACCGCCAGGTGGTCAACCATACCGACGGCGGTGATCACCGAGTCGAGAGAGAAAACGGCGTCCAGCACCACAATTTGCGTGACCACCGCCCAGAACTTCGCGCCGCGCCGCTGCGTGGGGTTGTCACTGTCTTTCCCTTCGAGGCGCTCATTGAGCTCCACGGTGGCTTTGAAGAGCAGGAACAAGCCGCCGACCAGCATAATCAGGTCGCGGGCGCTAAAACTTAAACCGCGGACGGTAAAGAGAGGTTGAGTCAGGGTGACCAGCCAGGAAATCGACGCCAGAAGTAACAGACGCATCAACATGGCGAGTATCAGACCGGTTACTCGCGCGCGATCGCGCTGTGAAGGCGGCAATTTTTCAGCAAGAATCGCAATAAAGACCAGGTTATCAATGCCGAGCACTAACTCGATCACCACCAGCGTGACCAGCCCTGCCCAGATTGACGGATCGGCAATCCATTCCATCGTTAACGTAATACCCTCTGTAATATGATAATTCTCACGAATTGATCATGGATAAAGCTGCCGCAAAATGCAATGCCACCCTACGATTATTCTTATTTAATATGACAAATAGAATATATTTAAATCTCATTTCCTTATTATCGCGGGGGTTAATTATAGGTATTTAAACCCGCTAATTAGGAAATGTCGTATAGGTAAGTTCATGTAAATCTGCTGTCAATATGCGTTTATTCCTAAAACTTAAAAAATTTGCTCTTAATATTATTCTTAAAAAAGGCATTATCGCAGGATGTTACCTTGCCTGCTATTCGCTTAGCTGCAACAATTCTTGCAGCATCATTCAAATATACCAGCGATGTTATTTTCAGCATTGTTATTCAATGCGGAAACCGATACCCGCCGTATTCTGTTTGACCCGCGAGCCATTGCGGGCGGACGAGGATGTAAAGGATGACTATCAATGACTTATCGATGAACAGTAGATTGGTAACTGTAAGCCAGGGGCGGTAGCGTGCCTGTCGGCATGACAATCAGCCTGGATTATTCTGTAATCGTATGTGGTTGAATAAATGCTTTTTAGGATTGATGCTAGTTATATTTCTTCGCAATTAACTGCATTCTGATTCTGTGTACAGCTTGAGCGCTTATTTAAATCGCACAGGATAATTACTCTGTTAAAGTGATAAATAATCAATGATGAAATCTAAAACGAAATTGATGCCATTATTGGTGTCCATAAGCTTGATGAGTGGCTGCACCATTTTCCCCGGTAGCAATATGTCTACGATGGGAAAGGATGTGATTAAACAGCAGGATGCAGACTTTGATTTAGACAGCATGGTGAACGTTTATCCATTGACTCCGCGTCTGATTGAACAATTGCGCCCGCGTGTCAATGTTGCTCAACCAAATATGTCTTTGGATCAGGAAATTTCTTCTTATGAATACCGTGTTGGTCCTGGTGACGTACTCAATGTCACTGTTTGGGATCACCCGGAATTGACCACGCCAGCCGGTCAGTATCGTAGTTCAAGCGATACCGGCAACTGGGTTCAACCGGATGGCACCATGTTTTACCCGTACGTCGGCAAAGTGCGCGTCGTCGGTAAAACCCTTGCTGAGATCCGTAGTGATATTACCGGCCGCTTAGCGACATACATTGCTGATCCGCAGGTGGACGTTAATATCGCCGCGTTCCGCTCGCAAAAAGCCTATATCTCCGGTCAAGTAAACAAATCAGGCCAACAGGCCATCACCAACGTCCCGCTGACTGTTCTTGATGCCATCAACGCCGCTGGCGGGCTCACCGACAACGCCGACTGGCGTAATGTTGTGTTGACGCACAAAGGCCAGGAACAGCGCATCTCCTTGCAGGCGCTGATGCAAAACGGCGACCTGAGCCAGAACCGTCTGCTCTACCCTGGCGACATTCTGTTCGTGCCGCGTAATGACGATCTGAAAGTGTTCGTCATGGGCGAAGTGAAAAAACAGAGCACGCTCAAAATGGACTTCAGCGGCATGACGCTGACCGAAGCACTTGGCCAGGCGGAAGGTATCGATCTGACCACTTCCAACGCCAGCGGCATCTTTGTGATTCGCCCACTTAAAGGCAGCGAGGGTGGCCGTGGTAACAAGATTGCCAATATTTACCAGCTCGATATGTCGGATGCTACCTCACTGGTAATGGCGACCAATTTCCGACTCCAGCCGTATGACGTGGTTTACGTGACAACCGCACCGGTGGCGCGTTGGAACCGTCTTATCAATCAGTTGCTGCCGACAATCAGTGGTGTTCGCTACATGACAGATACGGCCAGCGACGTTCATAACTGGTAATGCGCATGTTCAACAAAATTCTGGTGGTATGTGTGGGGAACATTTGTCGTTCCCCGACAGCAGAACGGCTGCTGAAAAAATACCAACCCGCGTTAACGGTGGCGTCAGCCGGGCTGGGCGCGCTGGTTGGGCACAGTGCCGATTCCAGTGCCATGAATGTCGCGGCGGATCACCAACTTTCTCTGGATGGGCATACCGCGCGGCAAGTCTCCGGGAAAATGTGTCGTGATTACGATCTGATTCTGGTCATGGAAAAACGACACATTTCCAGGTTGTGTGAGATAGCCCCCGAGATGCGTGGCAAGGTCATGTTGTTTGGCCACTGGGATAACGAGCGGGAGATTCCCGATCCGTATCGCAAAAGTCGTGAAGCTTTTGAAGCTGTTTACACCTTACTTGACCAGTCTGCCCGCCATTGGGCGCAGGCGTTGCAAGCTCAGCAGGGATAATAATGACAGAGAAAACACACCATTCGCATTCTGCTGCCCCGGTGGTGGGCAATGACGAAATCGATATTGGCCGATTGCTCGGCACAATCATTGAGGCTCGCTGGTGGGTACTGGGCATCACTTCGGTGTTTGCACTGGTCGCGCTCGTGTACTGCCTGTTCGCGACGCCCATCTACAGTGCTGATGCACTGGTGCAGATCGAACAAAACACCGGCAGCTCGCTGGTTCAGGATCTGAACAGCGCATTGACCAACAAACCGCCGGCGTCCGACGCTGAAATCCAACTTATCCAGTCACGTCTGGTGCTGGGCAAAACCGTTGACGATCTTGATCTCGACATCTCCGTGGTAAAAAACACTTTTCCACTGTTTGGTGCGGGTTGGGATCGTTTGATGGGTCGCCAGAACGAAACCGTGAAAGTCACTACGTTCACGCTGGCGAAAGGCATGGCGGAACAAACCTTTACGGTGAAAGTGCTGAGCCCGAAACAGTATCTGTTAAGCAGTGACGGCGGTTTTGAAGCACGCGGCGAAGTCGGCAAACTGTTGAGTAAAGACGGCGTCACCATGATGGTGGGCGCGATTCAGGCCTCGAACGACAGCGAATTCACCGTGACCAAATTCTCGACGCTTGGCATGATCAACAATCTGCAAAACAACCTGACGGTAATGGAAAACGGTAAAGATACCGGGGTGCTGAGCCTGAGCTACACCGGCGAAGATCGCGACCAGATCCGCGCCATTCTTAACAGCATCACCCGTAACTACCTCGAGCAGAACATTGCGCGCAAGTCAGAAGAAGCAGAAAAGAGCCTGATCTTCCTTGATAAGCAACTGCCGGAAGTGCGTCAGAACCTGGACGTAGCGGAAGACAAGCTCAATACCTACCGCCAGACGAAAGATTCCGTTGACCTGCCGCTGGAAGCGAAATCGGTACTCGACTCGATGGTTAACATCGACTCGCAGTTAAACGAATTGACCTTTAAAGAAGCGGAAATCTCCAAGCTTTATACCAAAGTGCACCCGGCGTACCGCACGCTGCTGGAAAAACGCCAGGCACTGGAAGATGAGAAAGCGAAACTGAATAACCGCATTACCGCGATGCCGCAAACGCAACAGGAAATTGTTCGCCTGACGCGTGACGTGGAATCCGGTCAGCAGGTGTACATGCAGTTGCTGAACAAACAGCAAGAACTGCGCATTACACAGGCCAGTACCGTGGGGGATGTGCGTATCGTCGACCCGGCCATTACCCAGCCTGGCGTACTGAAACCGAAGAAAGCGCTGATCATTCTCGGCAGCATTATTTTGGGTCTGATTATCTCGGTGGTTGGTGTGCTGTTGCGCGCGCTGTTCAACCGTGGAGTCGAAAGCCCGCAGGTTCTGGAAGAGCATGGCATCAGCGTTTACGCCAGCATCCCGCTGTCCGAGTGGCAAAAAGCGCGGGATAGCGTCAAAACCATCAAAGGCGCGAAGCGTTACAAGCAGAGCCAGTTGCTGGCGGTCGGTAACCCAACCGATCTGGCGATTGAAGCGGTACGTAGCCTGCGCACCAGCTTGCACTTCGCCATGATGCAGGCCAACAACAACGTATTGATGATGACCGGGGTCAGCCCGTCAATCGGTAAAACCTTTGTCTGCGCCAACCTGGCGGCAGTGATTAGCCAGACCAACAAACGTGTGCTGCTGATCGACTGCGATATGCGTAAAGGCTACACCCACGAACTGTTGGGCACGGACAACATTAACGGTCTGTCGGATGTGCTGGCAGGGAAAGGCTCGGTAGAAAACTGTGCGAAACCAACCTCGATCAGCAATTTCGACCTGGTTCCACGTGGTCAGGTGCCGCCGAACCCGTCTGAACTGTTGATGAGCGAGCGCTTCTCGCAATTGGTGAAATGGGCCAGCAGCCAGTATGACCTGGTGCTGATCGATACCCCACCAATCCTCGCGGTAACGGATGCCGCCGTCGTCGGTCGCCATGCAGGCACCACGCTGATGGTCGCGCGTTACGCCGTGAACACGCTGAAAGAGATCCAGACCAGCCTGAGCCGCTTCGAGCAGAACGGTATTCAGGTGAAAGGGGTGATCCTGAACTCGATTTTCCGTCGCGCCAGTGGTTATCAGGATTACGGTTACTACGAATACGAATACAAGTCCGATTCGAAATAACAAGACCCACACCTCTACCCTCCGCGCGCTCCGCCTTCTCCCTTTATAAGGGGGAGGGACGGAGTGAGGGCAAAAGCGGCATGTTGAACGCATTAGGGATCGCATCATGAGCACAACAGCAAACCCATTAATTTCAATTTATATGCCAACCTGGAACCGGCAGCAGCTGGCAATCCGCGCCATTAAATCGGTGCTGCGCCAGGATTACCCGCATTGGGAAATGATCATCGTCGATGACTGCTCCGCGTCGTTCGAACAGCTACAACAGTTTGTTGAGGAATTGGGTGACGCGCGCGTGAGCTACACGCGCAACGCTATCAACTCCGGCGCCTGCGCAGTGCGCAACCAGGCTATTTTGCAGGCCACCGGCCAGTACATCACCGGGATTGATGACGATGATGAATGGACGCCGAACCGCCTGTCGGTATTCCTGGCGAATAAACATCTCCTCACTACGCGCGCGTTTCTCTACGCCAATGACTATGTCTGCCAGGGCGAAGTGTACGCGCAACCGGCCAGTTTGCCGCTGTATCCCAAATCGCCGTTCTCCCGCAAGTTGTTCTATAAGCGCAACATTGTGGGTAACCAGGTGTTTACCTGGGGCTGGCGCTTCAAAGAGTGTCTGTTCGATACCCAGCTAAAAGCCGCTCAGGATTACGACATTTTCCTGCGGATGGTGGAAGAGTACGGAGAGCCGTGGAAAATCGAAGAGGCCACGCAAATCCTGCACATCAACCACGGTGAAATGCAGATCACCTCTTCGCCGAAGAAATTTTCCGGCTACTTCCATTTTTATCGCAAGCACAAAGACAAGTTCGACCGTGCCAGCAAAAAATATCAGCTCTTTACGTTGTACCAGATCCGTAATAAGCGGATGAACTGGCGCACGCTGCTAACGCTGTTTTCGCTGCGTAACGGCAAACGTCTGGCTGATGGCCTGCGGGGGAAATAATGCGACTGGAAGATTTTCGCGCGAACCACTGGAACCTGCGCCCGTGCTGCATGGTTGCGGCCTATCGCATTGCACACTTTTGTTCGGTATGGCGTAAAAAGCATGTCATCAACAACCTATGGGCGGCGCCGGTCATTCTGTTGTACCGCTTTATCACCGAATGCCTGTTTGGTTACGAGATTCAGGCCGCTGCGACCATCGGTCGCCGTTTCACCATTCATCATGGCTATGCGGTGGTGATCAACAAAAACGTCGTTGCCGGGGATGATTTCGTGATTCGTCACGGCGTGACCATCGGTAATCGCGGCGCGGATAACATGGCCTGCCCGGTCATTGGCAACAGCGTTGAGCTGGGCGCGAACGTGGTCATGATCGGCGAAATTACGATCGGAAATAATGTCACCGTCGGCGCGGGCAGTGTGGTGCTCGACAGTGTGCCGGATAACGCGTTGGTGGTGGGTGAGAAAGCGCGTGTGAAGGTGATCAAATGAATATTTTGCAATTTAATGTTCGCCTCGCTGAAGGAGGCGCTGCGGGCGTCGCGCTGGATTTACACCAGCGCGCGCTGCAACAGGGTATCCAGTCGCGTTTTATTTACGGCTATGGCAAAGGCGGCAAAAAAAGCGTCAGCCACGACAATTATCAACACGTCTACAAGCAGACTCCGCGTCTGACCTCTATCGCGAACCTGGCGCTGTTCCGCCTGTTTAACCGCGATGTTTTCGGCAATCTGAACAATCTTTATCGCACGGTGACCCGCACTGAAGGGCCGGTGGTTATCCATTTCCACGTGATGCACAGCTACTGGCTGAACCTGCAAGATGTTGTCGAATTTTGCCAGAAAGTGAAGGCGCACAAGCCGGATGTCACTTTCGTCTGGACGCTGCATGACCACTGGAGCGTGACCGGGCGTTGCGCCTTTACCGATGGCTGTGAAGGCTGGAAAAGCAACTGCCAGAAATGCCCGACGCTGGCGAACTATCCGCCGGTGAAAGTCGATCGCGCACATCAATTAGTGGCCGGTAAACGCCAGTTATTCAACGATATGCTGGCGCTGGGCTGCCAGTTTATCTCCCCGAGCCAGCACGTGGCGGACGCCTTTAACAGCCTGTACGGCGCCGGGCGTTGCCGCATTATCAATAACGGTATTGATGTCGCGACAGAAGCGATTCTCGCGGAGCTGGCGCCAGTCAAAGTGACGCAAGGGAAACCGAAAATCGCCGTGGTCGCCCACGATTTGCGCTACGACGGCAAAACCAATCAACAATTGGTACGCGACATTATGGCGATGGAAGACCGCGTTGAGCTGCATACTTTCGGCAAGTTCTCGCCGTTTGAAGCGCCGAACGTGGTTAACCATGGCTTTCTGACCGATAAGCGCAAATTGATGAGTGAACTCAACGAGATGGATGCGCTGGTATTTACCTCAAGAGTCGATAACTATCCGCTGATTTTGTGCGAAGCGCTGTCGATCGGTGTGCCGGTGATTGCCACCCACAGCGATGCGGCGCGGGAAGTGTTGCAGAAATCAGGCGGCAAAACGTTCAGCGAACAGGAGGTGCTGCCGCTGGTGCAGTGCCATAAAGCAGAAATCGCGCAGGCAGTGTTTGGTGAAAGCCTTGACGCGTTTCGCGCGCGTAGCCGTCAGGCTTACAGCGGTCAACAGATGCTGGAGGAATATGTCTCGTTCTATCAGAATCTGTAGCTATTTGCTGCTGCCGCTCATTTACCTGCTGGTTAACGTCAAAATCTTGCAGTTAGGTGAAAGTTTCCCGATAACCATCGTCACCTTTTTACCCGTGTTGTTGCTGCTCTATGTTGAGCGCATCAGCCTGAAGAAGTTGATGATAGCCCTGGGAATGGGCGCCGGATTAACCCTGTTCAACTTCCTTTTCGGTAAATCGTTGGATGCCAGCAAATACGTCACATCGACAATGCTGTTTGTCTACATCGTGATCATTATTGGCATGGTGTGGAGTATTCGCTTCAAAACGATATCGCCGCATAACTATCGTAAGATTTTGCGCTTTTTTTATGCTGTAGTGGCGATGATCGTCGCGCTGGCGGCAATGGAAATGGCACAGATAATTCTTACTGGCGGCAGTAGTTTAATGGAAGCAATTTCGAAATATCTTATTTACAGTAACAGTTACGTGCTGAATTTTATCAAGTTCGGCGGTAAACGAACCACTGCGCTCTATTTCGAACCGGCATTCTTCGCTCTGGCGTTAATCTCAATTTGGCTCAGCATCAAACAGTTTGGTATCAAAACTCCGAAAACCGATGCTATGATTTTGGCAGGGATAGTGCTTTCGGGATCGTTTTCTGGGGTAATGACATTTATCCTGTTTTACTTGCTGGAATGGGCTTTCCAGTATCTGAACAAAGACGCGATCCGCAAAAAGTTACCGTTGGCAATTATTTCACTGGCGGTGTTTATTGTCGGCATAGTATTTGCTTTTCCATACATCGCTACACGCCTCGGCGATTTAGGAACGGAAGGCTCTTCCTCTTATTACCGTATTATCGGTCCGCTTGTGATGGTGGGATATTCACTGACCAATATTGATGGTGTAGTAAGATTCGGCTCACTTTATGAATATGTCGCATCATTCGGAATCTTTAACGGTGCAGACGTCGGAAAAACAATAGACAATGGGTTGTATCTGCTGATCATTTATTTTTCATGGTTTGCGATATTACTGAGCGGATGGTACTTGTTTAAAGTGGCTAAAATGACGATGAATGCCTTTGGCAATAATCAGAATTTTCGCGTTCAACTTTACTTGTTTACTCCGATATCGTTGTTTTTTACGGGGTCTATCTTTAGCCCGGAATATGCGTTTTTAATTGTATGTCCGTTTATTCTGCGTAAAGCGTTGAATATCGTGAATTCATGAAAGAGGTGGGTCACATGCTGCTAAGTGTTATTACTGTCGCGTTTCGCAATTATGAAGGTGTGATGAAGACCTGGCAGTCGCTGGCTCACCTGGCGAAAGCGCAGAATATCGAATTCGAATGGATTGTCGTAGACGGCGGCTCGCAAGATGGCACTGAGGAATTTCTGAAAAGCCTCAACGGGCAATATAATTTACGTTACATCAGCGAACGCGATAAAGGCATATACGACGCCATGAATAAAGGTATCGATATGGCCGCGGGACGCTTTGCGTTGTTTCTGAATTCTGGCGATATATTCCATGAAGAAATTGTGGATGTTGTTCGCCAGTTGGACGAAGAATCAGAAAACGCGATGTATATTGGCGACGCGATGCTGGATTTCGGCGACGGCACCAAATTACGTCGTGGCGCTAAACATGGCTGGTATATTTATCACAGCTTACCGGCCAGCCATCAGGCAATATTTTTCCCAGTTAATGGTTTGAAAACTTACCCCTACGATCTGCAATTTAAAGTCTCTTCCGATTACGCGTTAGCAGCCAGAATGTTTAAAGCGGGCTTTCCCTTTAAGCGTTTGAAAGGGCTGGTATCTGAATTTTCCATGGGCGGCGTATCCACTTCCAATAACCTTGAATTATGTCAGGACGCCCGAAAGGTCCAACGCACAATATTGCACGTGCCGGGTTTTTGGGCGCAGTTGTCTTATATGTTGCGTTTAAGAACGACGGGTAAAGCAAAGGCCTTATATAACAAAGCATAACGCCCAGATATAAGGAAAGAATATGCAGGATTTACAAGGATTCTCCGTGCCGCAAGGCTTTCGGGGCGGCAACGCTATTAAGGTTCAACTATGGTGGGCGGTTCAGGCGACATTATTCGCATGGTCCCCGCAGGTGCTGTATCGCTGGCGCGCATTCTTATTGCGTTTATTTGGCGCAAAAATTGGTAAAGGCGTGGTTATTCGTCCATCGGTAAAAATTACCTACCCGTGGAAATTAACCTTAGGCGATTACAGCTGGGTAGGAGATGACGCAGTGTTATATACGCTGGGTGATATTTCTATCGGCGCGAACTCTGTGATTTCACAGAAATGTTATTTGTGCACCGGCAGTCACGATTATATGAGCGCGCATTTTGATATTAACGCGACGCCAATCGTGATTGGTGACAAGTGCTGGCTGGCGACGGATGTGTTTGTCGCCCCTGGCGTCACCATCGGCGACGGGACGGTAGTCGGTGCGCGCAGCAGTGTTTTTAAATCGCTTGCGGCAAACGTGATTTGCCGTGGCAATCCCGCAGTGGTAACGCGCGAACGCGTTGAAAAGGTAACTCCCTAACAGGGAACATTGAGGAAAATAAATTATGTCTAAAGTCGCTCTCATCACCGGCGTTACCGGGCAAGATGGCTCTTATCTGGCAGAACTGCTTCTGGAAAAGGGTTACGAAGTTCACGGCATTAAACGCCGCGCTTCCTCATTCAATACTGAGCGTGTTGATCATATTTACCAGGATCCGCACACCACCAATCCGAAGTTCCACCTGCATTACGGCGACCTGACCGATTCGTCAAACCTGACCCGTATCCTGCAGGAAGTTCAGCCGGATGAAGTCTACAACTTGGGTGCGATGAGCCATGTTGCGGTTTCTTTCGAATCCCCGGAATACACCGCTGACGTTGACGCCATGGGTACATTGCGTCTGCTGGAAGCGATTCGTTTCCTCGGCCTTGAGAAGAAAACCCGTTTCTACCAGGCCTCCACGTCTGAACTGTATGGTCTGGTGCAGGAAATCCCGCAGAAAGAGACCACGCCGTTCTACCCGCGCTCTCCGTATGCCGTCGCCAAACTGTACGCTTACTGGATCACCGTCAACTACCGTGAATCCTATGGCATGTACGCCTGTAACGGCATCCTGTTCAACCACGAATCTCCGCGTCGCGGCGAAACCTTCGTGACCCGCAAAATCACCCGCGCTATCGCCAACATCGCCCAGGGCCTGGAATCTTGCCTGTACCTCGGCAACATGGACTCCCTGCGTGACTGGGGCCATGCGAAAGATTACGTGAAAATGCAGTGGATGATGCTGCAACAGGACAAACCGGAAGATTTCGTTATCGCCACCGGCGTGCAGTACTCCGTGCGTCAATTCGTCGAATTCGCGGCGGCACAACTCGGTATCAAACTGCGCTTTGAAGGCACTGGCGTGGAAGAGAAAGGTATCGTCGTTTCTGTGACCGGTCACGACGCGCCGGGCGTGAAACCGGGTGATGTGATTATCGCCGTTGACCCGCGTTACTTCCGTCCTGCTGAAGTGGAAACCCTGCTGGGCGACCCGACCAAAGCACACGAGCGTCTGGGCTGGAAACCGGAAACCACGCTGCAAGAAATGGTCTCTGAAATGGTGGCAAAAGATCTGGAAGCAGCGAAAAAACACTCACTGCTTAAGGCCCACGGTTACGAGGTTGCCATCGCGCTGGAGTCCTGAGCATGACCACACAACGTGTTTTTGTGGCTGGCCATCGCGGGATGGTGGGGTCAGCTATCGTAAGGCAGCTCGAACAGCGTGCGGATATCGAACTGGTGTTGCGTTCCCGCGAGGAACTGAACCTGCTGGATTCCGCCTCTGTGGACGCGTTTTTCGCGGCGGAGCGTATCGATCAGGTTTACCTGGCGGCGGCGAAAGTGGGCGGTATTGTGGCAAACAATACCTACCCGGCGGACTTCATCTACGAAAATATGATGATTGAGAGCAACATCATTCACGCCGCGCATAAGCATGACGTGAACAAGCTGTTGTTCCTCGGTTCGTCCTGCATCTACCCGAAACTGGCGAATCAACCGATCGCGGAAAGTGAGCTGTTACAGGGGACGCTGGAACCGACTAACGAGCCTTACGCGATTGCGAAAATTGCCGGTATCAAGCTGTGCGAGTCTTACAACCGCCAGTACGACCGTGATTATCGTTCGGTGATGCCGACCAACCTGTACGGGCCGCACGATAACTTCCACCCGAGCAACTCGCACGTGATCCCTGCGCTGCTGCGACGCTTCCACGAAGCGACCCAGGAAAACACGCCGGATGTGGTGGTGTGGGGTAGCGGTACGCCGATGCGTGAATTCCTGCATGTGGATGATATGGCCGCGGCCAGCATTCATGTTCAGGAACTGGCGCGCGAAGTGTGGCAAGAAAACACCGAACCGATGCTGTCCCATATCAATGTCGGTACCGGCGTGGACTGCACCATTCGCGAGCTGGCGCAAACCGTGGCGAGCGTGGTGGGCTACAAAGGTCGCGTGGTGTTTGACGCCACTAAACCAGACGGCACGCCGCGCAAACTGCTGGATGTGACACGCCTGCATCAGCTTGGCTGGTATCACGAGATCTCACTGGAAGCGGGGCTTGCGAGCACCTATCAGTGGTTCCTTGAAAACCAGCACCGGTTCCGGGGGTAGGCATGTTTTTAAGTCATGAAGATTTTGCCACGGTGGTGCGTTCAACCCCGCTGATTTCCATCGATTTGATCGTGGAAAATTCGCGCGGCGAGTTTTTACTCGGCAAACGTACTAACCGTCCGGCCCAGGGATACTGGTTTGTGCCGGGCGGACGCGTGCAAAAGGATGAGCCGCTGGCCGCCGCTTTCGAGCGGCTGACCCAGGCTGAGCTGGGACTGCGCCTGCCGATGTCGGCAGGTGAGTTTTACGGCGTCTGGCAGCACTTCTATGACGATAACTTCTCCGGCCCGGATTTCACCACCCACTACATTGTGCTGGGTTTTCGCCTGCGCGTGGACGAGCAAGCGCTTGCCCTGCAGCCGGATCAGCACGATGACTATCGCTGGGTGTCGCCGGAGACGTTAGTTGCCGACCCGCTGGTGCATGACAACAGCCGTGCCTATTTCCTCGACGCGCAGGGAGTGCCGGGCTTATGAAAATCCTGGTTTATGGCATCAACTATTCGCCGGAACTGACTGGGATCGGTAAGTACACCGGCGAGATGGTGGAATGGATGGCCCGTCAGGGCCATGACGTCCGCGTGATCACCGCACCGCCGTACTACCCGGAATGGAAAGTAGGTGAACACTACAGCGCCTGGCGCTGGCGGAAAGAGCAGGGGGCGGCCACGGTGTGGCGCTGCCCGCTGTATGTACCGAAGCAGCCGTCAACATTAAAACGTTTACTGCACCTTGGCAGCTTTGCCCTCAGCAGTTTTTTCCCGCTGATGGCGCAGCGCAGTTGGAAACCGGATCGCATTATCGGTGTGGTGCCAACACTGTTTTGCACACCGGGCATGCGCCTGCTGGCAAAACTGAGCGGCGCGAAAACGCTGCTGCACATTCAGGATTATGAAGTCGACGCGATGCTCGGTTTGGGCATGGCGGGCAAAGGCAAAAGCGGTCGCGTGGCAAAACTGGCGACCGCGTTTGAACGCAGCAACCTGCATAACGTCGACAATGTGTCGACCATCTCCCGCTCAATGATGAACAAAGCCCGGGAGAAAGGGGTTGCGGCAGACAACATTATCTTCTTCCCGAACTGGTCCGAAGTGGCGCGTTTCCGCGATGTCGATGACGAAAGCGTCGCGCAGTTACGTCAAAACCTTGGCCTGCCTGATGACAAAAAAATCATTCTTTATTCCGGCAACATCGGTGAGAAGCAGGGGCTTGAAAATGTGATTGAAGCCGCCGCGCGACTGCAAAGCCATCCCTGGCTGTTTGTGATCGTCGGGCAGGGCGGCGGTAAAGCGCGGCTGGAAAAAATGGTCAGCGAACGCGGCCTCGACAACGTGAAATTCTTCCCGTTGCAGCCTTACGAATCGCTGCCCGCTTTGCTGAAAGTCGGCGATTGCCATTTGGTCATCCAGAAGCGCGGCGCGGCGGATGCGGTGCTGCCTTCCAAGCTGACCAACATTCTGGCGGTGGGCGGCAATGCGGTCATCACCGCCGAAGAGAGTACTGAGCTTGGTCAGCTATGTCTGACCGAGCCGGGCATTGCGGTTTGCGTCGAACCGGAATCGGTTGAGGCGCTGACCTCGGGCATTGAACGCGCGCTTGCGCTGCCCACAAACAACACGGTGGCACGTGAATATGCCGAACGCACGCTCGAAAAAGAGAACGTGTTAAGCCAGTTTATTGCAGATATCAGCCCAGAGAATTCCGCGAAGCCGGTGCGCCCCCGCGAGAGCGCGCAACCCGAAGCACGCCTGAATTTCGATGGGAATGGGGATAAATCATGAGTCAAACACAACTTTATCCGGTCGTGATGGCCGGGGGCTCGGGCAGCCGTCTGTGGCCACTGTCTCGCGTGCTTTACCCTAAACAGTTTCTCTGCCTGAAGGGCGAGCTCACCATGCTGCAAACCACGGTTTGCCGCCTGAACGGTGTCGAGTGTGAAAGCCCGGTGGTGATTTGTAATGAACAGCACCGTTTTATCGTCGCAGAACAACTGCGCCAGCTGAATAAGCTGACTGAAAACATCATTCTTGAACCGGCGGGGCGTAACACCGCGCCGGCGATTGCGCTGGCGGCACTGGCCGTTAAACGCCACAACCCGGACAGCGATCCGCTGATGTTGGTGCTGGCGGCGGACCACGTTATCCAGAACGAAGACGCTTTCCGCGCCTCTGTGCGTGATGCCATGCCGTACGCGGAAGCGGGCAAATTGGTGACTTTCGGCATTGTGCCGGATCTGCCGGAAACCGGTTATGGCTATATCCGCCGTGGCGAAGTGACGGCCGGCCAGGTCGACGCGGTCGCCTTCGAAGTGGCGCAGTTCGTGGAAAAACCGAACCTGGAAACCGCGCAAGGTTATGTAGCGAGCGGTGAATATTACTGGAACAGCGGCATGTTCCTGTTCAGCGCAGGTCGCTACCTGGAAGAGTTGCAGAAATACCGTCCGGACATTCTTGAAGCCTGCGAAAAAGCGATGGAAGCCACCGACCCGGATATGGACTTTATCCGCGTTGATGAAGAAGCCTTCCTCGCCTGCCCGGAAGAGTCCATTGACTATGCCGTCATGGAAAGAACCGCCGATGCGGTCGTGGTGCCGATGGACGCAGGCTGGAGCGATGTCGGTTCCTGGTCTTCGCTGTGGGAAATCAGCCAGCACACGCCGGAGGGAAACGTCCATCACGGCGACGTTATCAGCCATAAAACCGAGAACAGCTATGTTTATGCGGAATCCGGGCTGGTGACGACGGTCGGCGTGAAAGATTTAGTGGTCGTGCAGACCAAAGATGCCGTGCTGATTGCCGATCGCAATTCGGTGCAGGACGTGAAGAAAGTGGTGGAGCAGATCAAAGCCGACGGGCGCCATGAGCACCATATTCACCGCGAAGTGTACCGTCCGTGGGGCAAATATGACTCCATCGACGCGGGCGACCGTTACCAGGTGAAACGCATCACCGTGAAACCGGGCGAAGGGCTGTCCGTGCAGATGCATCATCACCGTGCAGAACATTGGGTTGTTGTGGCGGGGACCGCGAAGGTCACCATCGACGATGACGTCAAGCTGCTCGGTGAAAACGAATCTATCTATATTCCGCTTGGCGCGCGCCACTGCCTGGAAAACCCAGGAAAAATTCCGCTCGACTTGATCGAGGTGCGCTCCGGCTCGTACCTGGAAGAGGACGACATTGTGCGGTTTGCGGATCGTTACGGGCGTATTTGACGCCCGTTGCCGAACAGCAGTGGCGGGTTCGGCCAGAAAAAATTTAACCCTAACAACAAAAATGGCCATATGCGGTCAAGGCTGACTGTTGCCTGAAGAAGAGGTAATGATGGAAAAATTAACCTGTTTTAAAGCTTACGATATTCGCGGAAAGCTGGGCGAAGAACTGAATGAAGATATAGCCTGGCGTATTGGCCGCGCCTACGGGGAATACCTGAAGCCGCAGACCATTGTGCTCGGCGGCGATGTGCGCCAGACCAGCGAATCGTTGAAGCTGGCGCTGGCAAAAGGCTTGCAGGACGCGGGCGTGAATGTGCTGGATATTGGGCTTTCCGGCACCGAAGAGATCTATTTCGCCACCTTCCATTTGGGCGTTGATGGCGGCATCGAAGTGACCGCCAGCCACAACCCGATGGACTACAACGGCATGAAACTGGTGCGCAAAGGCGCGCGCCCGATCAGCGGCGATACCGGCCTGCGCGATGTGCAGCGCCTGGCAGAAGCGAACGACTTCCCGCCGGTCAACCCGGAAAAACGCGGCAGCTATGAGCAAATCAACCTGCGCGATGCCTATATCGACCATCTGCTGGGCTACATCAAGCCGGGCAATTTGAAACCGCTGAAGCTGGTGATCAACTCCGGTAACGGTGCGGCAGGCCCGGTTGTGGATGCGATTGAAGCGCGCTTTAAAGCGCTGAATGTCCCTGTAACTTTCATCAAAGTGCATAACGAACCGGACGGCACTTTCCCGCACGGGATCCCTAACCCGCTGCTGCCAGAGTGCCGCGCGGACACCCGCAACGCCGTCATCGAGCACCAGGCGGATATGGGCATTGCCTTTGATGGCGACTTTGACCGCTGCTTCTTGTTCGATGGCGAAGGCCAGTTTATCGAAGGCTATTACATCGTCGGGCTGCTGGCGGAAGCGTTTTTGGAAAAACACCCAGGCGCGAAAATCATCCACGATCCGCGTCTCTCCTGGAATACGGTTGACGTCGTGGGCCGCGCTGGCGGCACGCCGGTGATGTCGAAAACCGGACACGCGTTTATTAAAGAGCGTATGCGCGAAGAAGACGCCATTTACGGCGGCGAGATGAGTGCGCATCACTACTTTCGTGATTTCGCCTATTGCGACAGCGGCATGATCCCGTGGCTGTTGGTCACTGAGCTGCTGTGTCTGAAAGGCAAAACCCTTTCTGAGCTGGTAAGCGACCGCATGGTGGCCTTCCCGGCGAGCGGGGAAATCAACAGCAAGCTGGCCGATCCGGCAACCGCCATTCAACGTGTTGAGCAACATTTCACGCCCGGCGCGCTGGCCATTGATCGCACCGACGGCATCAGCATTGCTTTCGCTGACTGGCGCTTCAATTTGCGCTCATCCAACACCGAACCGGTGGTGCGCCTGAACGTGGAGTCCCGGCGCGATGTCGCGTTAATGGAGGCACGAACGCAGGAAATTCTGGCGCTGTTGAATCAGTAATTACGAGGCGTTCTCCTCCTCCTCGGCGGGGAGGGGAGCATACAGGCAGGTACAACGATGACTCATCTAAAAAAGCGCGATCGAGCCAGAACGAATGCATCGTTAATCTCTATCGTGCAGCGATTCTCAGACATCACCATCATGTTTGGTGGGCTGTGGTTAGTGTGTAAAGTCAATGCGTTGCCGTTTCTCTACATGCATCTCATGATGGCGCTGATAACCCTGGTCGTCTTCCAGATGATCGGCGGAATGACGGATTTTTATCGGTCGTGGCGGGGCGTCAAAATCATGACTGAATTGACGTTGCTGTTACAGAACTGGACATTGAGTCTCATTTTTAGCGCCGGTTTGCTGGCGTTTAATACTGACTTTGACAACACCTTCGCTATTTATTTGGCCTGGTATTTCTTAACCAGCATGGGCTTAATGCTGTGTCGTGCGGTGATCCGCTTCGGCGCGGGCTGGCTGCGCAACCTGGGCTACAACACCCGGCGCGTGGCGGTAGCAGGCAATATGCCGATGGGGCAAGAGCTGCTGGAAGGTTTTCGCAATGAACCGTGGCTCGGTTTTGATGTGGTCGGGGTTTACCACGATCCACAGCCGGGCGGTATCACCACAGGTTGGGCGGGCAATCTCGACCAACTGGTTGATGATGCGAAAGCGGGCAAAATCCATAACGTCTACATCGCGATGTCGATGAACGACGCCGCCTGTATCAAAAAATTGGTGCGCCAACTGGCGGATACCACTTGTTCAGTGATCCTGATCCCGGATGTCTTTACCTTCAATATTCTGCACTCGCGTATCGAAGAGGTGAACGGCGTGCCGGTTGTGCCGCTTTATGACACGCCGCTCTCCGGCGTGAACCGCATTCTGAAACGCCTGGAAGATATTGTCCTTTCTTCGCTGATTCTGCTGTTGATCTCCCCGGTGCTGCTGGCGATTTCGGTGGCGGTGAAGCTCAATTCACCCGGCCCGGTTATCTTCCGCCAGACGCGTTACGGCATGGATGGCAAACCGATCAAAGTGTGGAAATTCCGCTCGATGAAGGTGATGGAAAACGACAGCGTGGTGACGCAGGCGACCCAGAACGACCCACGTGTTACCAGCATTGGCAGTTTCTTACGCCGCACGTCTCTTGATGAGTTGCCGCAGTTCATTAATGTGCTGACCGGTGGCATGTCCATTGTCGGGCCGCGCCCGCATGCGGTGGCGCATAACGAGCAGTATCGCTCACTGATTGAAGGCTACATGCTGCGCCATAAAGTGAAACCCGGCATTACCGGCTGGGCGCAAATTAATGGCTGGCGCGGTGAAACTGACACGCTGGAAAAAATGGAAAAACGTATTGAGTTCGATCTGGAGTACATCCGTGAATGGAGCCTGTGGTTCGATATCAAAATCGTTTTTCTGACCATCTTTAAAGGCTTTATCAACAAAGCGGCGTATTAAGGAAAGGTCATGAGCCTGAGAGAAAAAACCATCAGCGGCGCGAAGTGGTCAGCCATGGCCACGCTGACCATTATCGGTCTGGGGCTGGTACAGATGACGGTGCTGGCGCGTGTTATCGATAACCACCAGTTCGGTCTGCTGACTGTGTCGCTGGTGATTATCGCGCTGGCGGATACGCTGTCGGATTTTGGTATCGCTAACTCGATTATCCAGCGCAAAGAGATTAGCCACCTTGAACTCACCACGCTTTACTGGCTCAACGTTGGGTTGGGGATCGTGGTGTGTCTGGCGGTTTTCTTCCTGAGCGGGTTTATTGCCAACGTACTGAATAACCCGGATCTCGAACCGCTGATCAAAACCTTGTCGCTGGCGTTTGTCGTCATTCCACACGGGCAGCAATTCCGCGCGCTGATGCAAAAAGAGCTGGAGTTCAACAAGATCGGCGCGATTGAAACCGTGTCGGTAATGGCGGGCTTTAGCTTCACGGTGATCAGCGCCTTTTTCTGGCCGCTGGCGATGACCGCGATCCTCGGTTACCTGGTCAACAGCGCCGTGCGTACGCTGCTGTTTGGTTACTTTGGCCGCAAAATCTACCGTCCTGGGCTGCATTTTTCGTTGGCCTCGGTCAGCTCGAACCTGCGTTTCGGCGCATGGCTGACGGCAGACAGCATCATCAACTACGTGAACACCAACCTGTCGACGCTGGTGCTGGCGCGTATTCTCGGCGCCAGCGTCGCCGGGGGATACAACCTGGCGTACAACGTGGCCGTCGTGCCGCCGATGAAGCTCAACCCGATCATTACCCGCGTGCTGTTCCCGGCATTTGCCAAAATCCAGGACGACACCGAGAAGCTGCGCGTTAACTTCTACAAACTGCTGTCGGTGGTGGGGATCATTAACTTCCCGATCCTGCTGGGGCTGATGGTGGTGTCGAATAACTTTGTGCCACTGGTCTTCGGGGACAAATGGAGCAACATCGTTCCGATCCTGCAACTGCTGTGCATCGTCGGCCTGCTGCGCGCGGTCGGTAACCCGATTGGTTCGTTACTGATGGCGAAAGCGCGGGTGGATATCAGCTTCAAATTCAATGTCTTTAAAACGTTTCTCTTTATCCCTGCCATTATCATCGGTGGGCATCTGGCGGGCGCGCTGGGCGTGACGCTCGGCTTCCTGCTGGTGCAAATCATCAACACCGTTCTGAGCTACTTCGTGATGATCAAACCGGTGCTCGGATCCAGTTACCGTCAGTACATCTTAAGCCTGTGGCTGCCGTTCTACCTGTCATTGCCGACGTTGGTCGTCAGCTATGGCCTGGGGTTGGCGCTGGACGGGCATATGCCGCTTGCCGCCATGTTAGCGATTCAGGTTGCCGGGGGGGTTATTGCCTTCGTGGGGATGCTGATTGTCTCGCGTAATGCGCTGGTGGTGGAGATGAAGCGCCAGTTTTGCCGCAACGAGAAATTGAAAACGCTGCTTCGCGCAGGATAAGAAACGTTAGAACCCCTTTATGAGGTCGTTATGAAATTATTGATTCTTGGCAATCACACATGCGGCAACCGTGGTGACAGTGCAATTTTACGTGGATTGTTGGACGCTATTGCCAACCTTGAGCCTGATGCAGAAGTGGATGTGATGAGCCGCTACCCGGTGAGCTCATCGTGGTTGTTAAACCGCCCGGTAATGGGCGACCCGTTGTATAGCCAGATGAAAGAGCACAACAACGCTGCGGGACTGATGGGGCGAGTGAAGAAAGTCCTGCGCCGCCGTTACCAGCACCAGGTGCTGCTGTCACGCGTGACGGATACCGGCAAGCTGCGCAATATCGCTATCGCACAAGGGTTTACCGATTTTGTCCGCCGTCTGGCCGATTATGACGCCATTATCCAGGTGGGCGGCTCGTTCTTCGTCGATCTGTATGGTGTGCCGCAATTCGAGCATGCGCTCTGTACGTTTATGGCGAAAAAACCGCTGTATATGATTGGCCACAGCGTTGGGCCATTCCAGAACGAAGCCTTTAATCAACTGGCCAATTACGTCTTTGGCCACTGCGATGCGCTGATCCTGCGTGAGAACGTCAGCCTGAACTTGATGAAGCAGAGCGGGATTTCAACTGACAAAGTCGAGCAGGGCGTCGATACGGCCTGGCTGGTGGATCACCATCAGCATGATTTCACCGCCAGCTATGCGGTGCAGTACTGGCTGGATTTGGCGGCAAAAGAGAAAACCGTCGCCATCACGCTGCGCGAACTGGCGCCGTTTGATAAACGCCTCGGCACCACGCAGCAAGCGTACGAGCAAGCTTTCGCGGATGTGGTGAATCGTGTCATTGACGCGGGTTATCAGGTGATTGCGCTCTCCACCTGTACCGGTATTGATAGCTATAACAAAGATGACCGCATGGTGGCGCTGAATTTACGCCAGTACATTACCGATCCATCGCGCTACCACGTGGTGATGGATGAACTGAACGACCTGGAGATGGGGAAAATCCTGGCGGCCTGCGAGTTAACCGTCGGAACGCGTCTGCACTCTGCGATCATCTCCATGAACTTTGGCACACCGGCAATTGCCATTAACTACGAGCACAAATCCGCGGGCATCATGCAGCAACTGGGGATGCCGGAAATGGCGGTGGATATTCGCCACTTGCTTGACGGTTCGCTGGCATCTATGGCTGCTGACACGCTGGGCCAGCTACCGGCAATCAATGCACGGCTGGCAACGGCAGTGGCAAGCGAACGAGAAAACGGCATCAGCATGGTGAAATCGGTGCTCGATCGTGTGCAGGGGGTGAAATGAAAGTCAGCTTCTTTTTGCTGAAGTTTCCTTTAGCCTCTGAAACCTTTGTGCTCAACCAGATTGTCGCCTTTATCAATATGGGATTTGAGGTTGAGATTGTCGCCCTGCATAAGGGCGATATGAACAACACCCACGCCGCGTACACCGAGTACAAACTGGCCGAGAAGACACACTGGTTGCTGGCGGAACCGGAAGGAAAACTGGCGAAACTGAGCTACCGTGCGCAGGCCATTGCGCGCGGGTGCTGGAAATCGTCTACCTGGAAAGCGTTGAATATGTCGCGCTACGGTGATGAAGCGCGCAACCTGATTCTGTCGGCGATTTGCGGCCTTGCGCCGCGCACTTTCCGCGCCGATGTCTTTATCGCCCATTTTGGCCCTGCGGGTGTAACGGCGTCGAAATTGCGGGAACTCGGCGTGCTGCAAGGCAAAATTGCCACCGTGTTCCACGGCATTGATATCTCTCATCGCGACGTGCTGAACCACTACACGCCGGAATACCAGCAACTCTTCCAGCGTGGCGATTTGATGCTGCCCATCAGCGATTTATGGGCAGGCCGCCTGAAAAATATGGGCTGCCCGGAGCAGAAAATCGCTGTTTCCCGCATGGGTGTGGACATGGCTCGCTTCAGCCTGCGCTCTGTTAAATCGCCTGGCCGTCCGCTGCAAATTATCTCCGTCGCCCGTCTGACGGAGAAAAAAGGTTTACACGTTGCCATCGAAGCGTGCCGCTTATTGAAAGCGCGCGGGGTGGATTTCAAATACCGCATCCTCGGCATTGGCCCGTGGGAGCGGCGTTTGCGCACGCTTATCGAGCAGTTTCAACTGGAAGATGTGATTGAGATGCCTGGTTTCAAACCAAGCCATGAGGTGAAAGCCCTGTTGGATGAAGCGGATGTCTTTTTACTGCCCTCCATTACCGGTACCGATGGCGATATGGAAGGTATTCCGGTGGCGCTGATGGAAGCGATGGCGGTGGGTATTCCGGTGGTTTCAACCGTACACAGTGGCATTCCCGAACTGATTGAGGCCGGGCAATCAGGCTGGTTGGTACCCGAGAATGACGCGGAAGCGCTGGCCCAGCGGCTGGCCTCTTTCGGGGGCATGGCTAGCGACGATTTAACGCCAGTGGTGACCCGTGCGCGGGAAAAAGTCGAGTCCGACTTCAATCAGAAAATCATTAATCAGCAACTCGCCAGCCTGCTGCAAACGCTTTGATGAGAGGTTTTATGACCGCAAAGAAAACATCAACAGCGCTGTCACGACGTTCCTTTCTTACCGCCAGTTCCGCGCTGGCGGCGTTACCCCTATTGCATATGCCGGCCGCACGTGCGCTGACGGGGAAAGATACGGTAAAGATCAGCGATTACGACCATAACGACTGGCCGGCCTCGCTCAAAAAAGCCTTTACCGAAGCGCAAACTGTCGAGATCCCGGCCGGGCTAGTCTGTGAAAATATCAACACCGGGATTTTTATCCCGGCGGGAAAAACACTGCTGGTGCGCGGTGCGCTAAAAGGCAGCGGGCGCGGACGGTTTGTGTTGCAGGACGGTAGCCGGGTGGTGGGTGAAAAGGGTGGCAGCCTGTACAACATCACACTGGATGTGCGCGGTTCCGATTGCGTCATCCAGGGCGTGAACATGAGCGGCTATGGCCCGGTGATGCAGATCTACATCGGCGGGAAAGAGAAGCGTGTGATGCGTAATCTGCTGATCGACAATATCACGGTGACCAAAGCCAACTATGCGATTCTGCGCCAGGGGTTTCACAACCAACTGGATGGCGCGCGCATCACCAACAGCCGCTTTAGCGATCTACAAGGTGACGCCATCGAATGGAACGTGGCGATCAACGACCGTAATATCCTGATTTCTGACCACGTTATCGACAATATCGATTGCACCAACGGCAAGATTAACTGGGGAATTGGTATTGGGCTGGCGGGCAGCACCTACGACAATAATTACCCGGAAGACCAGGCGGTAAAAAACTTTGTCGTGGCGAATATCACCGGCAGCAATTGCCGCCAGTTAGTGCATGTGGAAAACGGCAAGCATTTTATTATTCGCAATATTAAAGCGAAAAATATCACCCCGGATTTCAGTAAAAAAGCGGGCATTGATAACGCGACGGTAGCGATTTATGGCTGCGATAATTTTGTGATTGATCATGTTGAGATGGTCAATAGTGCAGGCATGCTCATTGGCTATGGCGTGATCAAAGGCGATTATTTATCCATTCCGCAAAATTTCAAACTCAACGATATTCAGCAGGATAACCGCAACAGCAAATATAAACTGCGCGGTATTCAGGTGTCGTCCGGTAATGCTACGTCGTTTGTGTCCATCACCAACCTGAAAATGCAGCGCGCAACGTTGCAACTGCATAACAAGCCGCAGCATCTTTTCTTGCGCAATATTAATGTGATGCAGGATGCGGCTGACGGCCCGGCGCTGAAGCTAAACTTTGATTTACGCAAAGATGTGCGCGGGCGCTTTATGGCTAAACAAGACACCTTGCTCTCGCTGGCGAATATTCATGCAGTCAATGAAAAAGGGCAGAGCTCGGTGGACATTGACCGCGTCGATCAGCATGTGGTGAATGTCGAAAATTTGAACTTCCAAATGCCAGCGAAACGGCCATAAGCCCGCTAAATGCGCTTTTACGACGAATCCTGGTGATTTGGGGCAGCAGTTAGGATTACATCTACTGCCTTACAGGGGGCTTTAGGTGTAACATCTTTCACTACTACTCGCTGGCGAAAACGGGTTAAAGGTTTATAATTCATCCAATTATTTATAGGTGGAAGAAATAATGGTTAATTTGAAGGCAGTTATTCCGGTAGCAGGTTTGGGAATGCACATGCTTCCCGCCACCAAAGCTATTCCAAAAGAGATGCTACCGATCGTCGACAAACCGATGATTCAATATATCGTCGACGAAGTTGTTGCTGCAGGGATCAAAGAAATCGTTCTGGTGACTCACTCGTCTAAAAACGCTGTGGAAAACCACTTCGACACCTCCTACGAGCTTGAAGCGCTGCTTGAGCAGCGTGTTAAGCGCCAGTTGCTGGCGGAAGTTCAGTCAATTTGTCCGCCGGGCGTAACTATAATGAACGTGCGCCAGGCGCAGCCGCTGGGGCTGGGTCACTCTATTCTTTGTGCGCGTCCGGTTGTTGGCGACAACCCGTTTATCGTGGTGCTGCCGGATATTATCCTCGATACGGCAACGGCCGATCCGCTGCGTTATAATCTCGCCGCCATGGTGGCGCGCTTTAGCGAAACCGGTCGCAGCCAGGTACTGGCAAAACGCATGAGAGGCGATCTCTCTGAATACTCTGTGATTCAGACCAAAGAACCGCTGGACAGCGAAGGTAAAGTTAGCCGTATCGTGCAATTTATTGAAAAACCGGATCAACCGCAGACGCTGGATTCCGACCTGATGGCGGTAGGGCGCTATGTGCTTTCGGCGGACATCTGGGCTGAGCTTGAGAAAACCGAGCCGGGTGCCTGGGATCGTATTCAATTGACCGATGCCATCGCGCAACTGGCTGAAAAGCAGTCCGTCGATGCGATGTTGATGACCGGTGACAGTTACGACTGCGGTAAGAAAATGGGATATATGCAGGCATTTGTGAACTATGGCCTGCGTAACCTGAAAGAAGGGCAGAAATTCCGCGAAAGCATTCAGAAATTGCTGGCGCAATGAACAAATAAAAATATTGGGTAATTGCGTTTCTGGTCGAGGGGCAGTCAAGCATAACTATTAAGTGTTTCAGCTTAAGGTTATTCTTACTGCCCTTTATTATTTTCATCGTAAAATCAATAGTTAAAAACAGTAGGTAAGGCGAAATTTTGCATTTTTAGTTCAAAGATTTTTCCTTGTTTCCGGCTCTGTTTCAGCGGAGAATAGGTAATTAGCATTTTGTGCCTGGCAACAAAGACTAAGATTAAACCGATGTCCGGCAATCGCGCACAGTGAAAACGTAAGCAGTGGCACAGTATACTGGTAGCTGTAGAGCCTGGGGCGGTAGCATGTCTGTAATTTAATCATGCTGTTTGCATCGGCGATGAATGGTCGAAAATTGTTCCCAATGCGACTGAAGATGTTCGCTGCCGTTTATCGGTGAAATATTAAAAATAGGGTGGATTTCAAATGGATAAAATTTTACCGTTAATTGGCCGAAGTGAAAAACTGTTCAGCCGTGATATATCGAAAAATGAATTCGAATTACAAAAGATCGTTTCTGAATCACGTTTTCTTGTTCTCGGCGGAGCAGGTTCAATTGGCCAGGCGGTCACCAAAGAAATATTCAAACGTAATCCGCAAAAATTACATGTTGTGGATATTAGCGAAAATAATATGGTTGAACTAGTCCGCGATATTCGAAGTTCATTCGGTTATATTAATGGCGACTTTCAAACCTTCGCTCTCGATATCGGTTCAATAGAATATGATGCGTTCATTAAAGCTGACGGAAAATATGATTACGTACTGAACTTATCAGCGTTGAAACATGTTCGCAGTGAGAAAGATGCATTTACGCTGATGCGTATGATTGAGGTAAATATCCTCAATACGAATAAGACCATTGAACAATCTATTGCCTCCGGTGTTAAAAAGTTTTTCTGCGTATCGACCGATAAAGCAGCTAACCCCGTTAATATGATGGGGGCTTCAAAGCGTATTATGGAAATGTTTTTAATGCGCAAAAGTGAAGATATTAAAATTTCAACTGCCCGCTTTGCTAATGTTGCCTTTTCAGATGGTTCTCTTTTGCACGGGTTCGATCAACGGCTGCTTAAGCAGCAACCTTTAGTCGCGCCAAACGATATCAAACGTTATTTTGTGACACCGCAAGAGTCTGGTGAATTATGTTTGATGTCCTGCATTTTTGGTGATAATCGCGATATCTTTTTCCCAAAATTAAGTGAAAATCTTCATCTCATCTCGTTTGCAGATATTGCAGTTCTTTACCTTCAGCAACGGGGTTATCAGCCTTATCTTTGCCAGACTGAAGATGAAGCCCGCGAGCTTGCAAAAACGTTACCTTCTCAAGGTAAATGGCCATGTATTTTCACCCCCAGTGACACTACAGGTGAAAAGGATTTCGAAGAGTTCTTTACCGACAAAGAAATACTTAATATGGATCGCTTTGAGAATCTTGGGATCATAAAAAATGAACCATTATACGATCCGGCGTTACTTGAACAATTCGAACAAGAAATAACGAAAATGAAAGATGCTCTGCAGTGGTCAAAAGACGATATTGTGAAATTGTTTTTTAAAATGATTCCGGATTTCGCCCATAAAGAAACGGGCAAATATCTGGATAGCAAAATGTGATTAAGGCTCTTTGGGATGAAAATCAATTCAATCATTGAATTTGTACGCGATGTATATAATACGAGTGAGTTTATTCCATTACATGCTCCGACTTTTCTGGGAAATGAGAAGTCATATGTGCTCGACACGCTGAATAGTACTTTTGTGTCCAGTGTCGGTAAGTTTGTTGATGATTTTGAGCACAAAATGGAAGCTTACACAGGCACAGCCCGTGCGGTTGCAACAGTGAATGGTACAGCGGCGTTAAACGCGGCGCTTTACTTGGCTGGTGTGAAACGTGGCGACTTGGTAATAACTCAGGCGCTTACTTTCGTCGCTACTTGTAATGCGCTCTATCACTTAGGCGCGGAGCCTGTGTTTCTTGATGTTTCGCGCGTAAGCCTGGGTTTAAGTCCTGTAGCGATGGAAAACTGGTTGGCTGAAAACGCGGAACTGACAGAACAAGGTGCAATTCATAGAATAACGCAGCAGGTTATTCGGGCTGCTGTTCCTATGCATACCTTCGGCCATCCTGTTGAACTGGATGAGCTGATTGCGGTGTGTAATAAATGGAATATTGCTCTGGTTGAAGATGCGGCTGAAAGCCTTGGATCCTTCTATAACGGGCAGCACACCGGCACATTGGGAGAATATGGAGCGCTAAGCTTCAATGGCAACAAAATTATTACCACAGGTGGTGGTGGTATGGTGTTATGCAAAACGGCAGAACTGGGGGTACGGGCAAAGCATGTCACCACGACAGCAAAAGTGCCGCATCCTTATGAGTTTTATCACGATGAACCTGGTTTCAATTACCGGATGCCGAACCTGAATGCAGCCCTTGGCTGTGGGCAGATGGAGATGCTGGAAGCATTCTTGCAGCAGAAGCGCAACCTGGCTGAACGTTATGACATCTTTTTTGCTGGGTCCGAATATCATTTCGTTAAAGAACCAGCGTACGCAAAATCCAATTATTGGTTGAACGCTGTGATTTGTGCCGATGGCGATTCTCGCGATGAGTTGCTTTTACAAATGAACAACGCGAAGGTTATGGCTCGTCCTATCTGGAAACTGATGCACCGCTTGCCAATGTTCGCCCAAGCGATGCGTGATGATTTGGAGCAATCTGAGTACATTGAGGCACGCTTGGTGAATTTACCCAGCTCACCATCTGAGCGACTGTCATAAAAGCCATGAAACAGAAGATTGCGGTTTTTACAGGTACACGAGCCGAATACGGTCTTATGTACTGGCTGATGAAAGATATCCAGAGCGATCCCGAATTGCATTTGCAATTAATCGTGAGCGGCATGCATCTGTCTCCGGAATTCGGCTTGACCTGGCAGCAAATTGAGAAAGATGGATTTCCGATTGACGAAAAAATTGAAATTCTTCTTTCCTCTGATTCGGCTGTTGGGACGGCGAAAAGTATGGGGCTCGGCGTTCTGGGATTTGCCGATGCTTTGGCGAGACAGCAACCCGACTTACTTGTTATTTTAGGCGATCGCTTTGAAGCGCTGGCCGCGGCGCAAACAGCAATGATTCTGCGCATCCCTGTTTTCCATCTGCATGGCGGAGAAATTACGGAAGGTGCCTATGATGACGCGATCCGTCATGCTATTAGTAAATTAAGCTATCTGCATGGAACCTCTACTGAAGAGTATCGAAATCGCGTTATTCAATTGGGAGAAGACCCTTCACGCGTGGAGAATGTCGGTGCGATAGGGCTTGATCATCTCAAGCGTGGGACGTTTATGACACGCGAAGCGCTTTCTACATCATTAAATTTTGCTCTCGATGGTCCTTATTTTCTTGTGACTTATCATCCTGTGACATTAAGTGATGAACCACCTGCAAATAGTTTCAAAAACTTGCTTGCTGCTTTGGACGAGTTTCCAGACTTCAAAATTATATTAACTTATCCTAATGCGGATGATGGCGGCCGCCAGATTATTCCTCTGCTCGATGATTATGCCCGTCAGCAGCCTGATAGGGTTCTCGCTATTCCGTCACTTGGACAAATTCGCTATTTAAGCGCGGTAAAATATGCTGCGGCTGTTATTGGTAATTCTTCGAGTGGAATTATTGAAGTGCCGGCATTTGACGTGCCCACCGTGAATATTGGCGAACGACAAAAAGGGCGGCTCGCCGCTAAAAGTGTGCTGAACTGTTCAGTGAAAAAGTCGGATATCGTGAAAACGATAGAACAGGCTATTGATCGTACCTATAAAACCCCGGATGAGATTATTCACAACCCCTATGGGCAAGGTGATGCAAGCGGGCGAATTATTAAGATGATCAAAACATTGCAGTTCGTGCCTGGTAAAAAATTCTATGATTTAAAGTGATTGCTCATGACTCTAATTATTGCTGAAGCCGGTGTAAACCATAATGGTGATGAGAAACTGGCGTTTGAACTTGTTGATGCGGCCTACAAAGCAGGTGCGGATATTGTCAAATTCCAGACGTTTAAAGCCAGTAATCTTGTGACAGAACAGGCCAAACAGGCTGAATATCAAGTCAAGAACACCAAAAAACAAGAATCTCAGCTTGAAATGCTACGCAGGCTGGAACTGTCCTGGGACGCTCATCACGCATTAATCAAACATTGCAATTCGCTGGGTATTGAATTTTTATCGACGGCATTTGATTCGGAAAGCCTTGAGTTTCTGGTCAATGATTTAGGCCTTAAGCGGCTCAAACTGCCTTCTGGCGAGTTAACGAATGCGCCTTTGGTGCTGGAACATGCCCGAACAGGCTGTGACATCATCGTTTCGACCGGCATGGCAACATTATCAGAGATTGAAGCCGCTTTAGGTGTGATCGCATTTGGTTATACAACTTCGAAAGATGCTAAACCTTGTACTGAAGCATTTCAAAGCGCGTACGCGTCAGATGAGGGACAAAAAGCGCTGAAAGAAAAAGTCGTGATTTTACATTGCACTACAGAATATCCTGCACCGATGAATGAAATTAATCTACGCGCGATGGATACGTTGAGAAGTGCATTTGATTTACCCGCGGGTTATTCAGACCACAGTGAGGGTATTACTATTCCAGTGGCAGCGGTTGCACGAGGTGCCATAGTAATTGAAAAGCATTTTACGCTCGATAAAACAATGGAAGGCCCCGATCACAAAGCTTCTCTTGAGCCTGATGAACTACAAGCGATGGTTACTGCTATCCGTCAGGTAGAATTGGCGCTTGGCAAGCCAGTAAAAACGCCCACGGTTTCTGAAATCAAAAATAAATCAGTCGCCCGTAAAAGTCTGGTCGCAGCTATGGATATTTGCGAAGGCGAGGAATTTTCTGCAGAAAACCTTTCAGTCAAACGTCCTGGTAAAGGAATGTCACCTTATGGATATTGGGATTTGTTAGGAAAAAAATCTGGCAAATCATACATGGCTGGAGATTTGATCATTGAATAATAAACCGGTTGTTATTATCGGAGGAGGAGGGCATGCAAGTGTGCTCATTGATATTCTCCTACGGCAAAAAAGGGATGTTATCGCTATAATCAGCCCCGATGATATCAACGGTCGAAAAATATTTTCTGGAGTACGACATCTGCGATCCGATAATGACATTTTGCAATTCTCTCCTATGCAGGTTGAATTGGTAAATGCTGTAGGTGTTGCACCCCGCTCGAAATTAAGACAACGTATTAACGAAAATTATCTCAGCTGGGGTTATCACTTTGCCACTGTTATTGCCGATAATGCGATCGTCTCCGACTATGCGGAGATAATGCCTGGCGCTCAAATTCTTACTCGCGCAGTTATTCATCCCGGAACCATTATTGGTAGTCACTCTATAATCAATACCGGGGTGATTATTGAACATGATTGCAAAATCGGTGCATATAATTTTATTGCGCCGGGAGCAACATTGTGCGGTCAAGTTGTTACGGGCGAGAATGTTTTTGTTGGCGCCGGTGCAACGGTAATTCCAAATTTGAATATAGGTGATAGTGGCATCGTTACTGCTGGGGCAGTGCTGGTGGGTTCTCTTGACCCAGGAAAAATTTGTTACCACAGCCGAATGGTAATTAGATAGTTTCACGTAGGAAGGTGTAGAAGATGACGCAGCAATGGAAGAATGTACTCATAAAACCAGACAACACCATCCGGGATGCGCTTGAAATAATCAATCGCGAAGCATTGCGAATTGCATTGGTTGTCAATGATGCGCAAGAGTTGCTTGGTGTCGTTACAGATGGTGATATTCGTAGAGGGCTGCTGAATAATCTTGAGTTAGCATCACATGTTGCTTTGGTCATGAATGATAAACCAATTACTGTCGGTACGGGTGTATCTTCTAATAAGCTCAATGCCTTGATGTCTTCCCACGGTATTTTATCAATACCAGTTATCGAAAATGGTAAAGTGATTGGCCTTGAGACAATTCAGACCGTTGAAAAACGCAGTTATGAAAACCCAGTCTTTATTATGGCAGGAGGATTTGGGACGCGTCTCAAACCACTGACTGATAGCTGTCCAAAGCCAATGCTGAAAATAGGCAATAAGCCCATTTTGGAAACGGTTATTCGTAGCTTTGTCAGGTCAGGATTCAAGAATCTCTATATCTCCACGCATTATATGCCGACGGTCATCATGGATTATTTCGGCAATGGCGAAGCATTTGATGCCAATATTCATTACGTTCATGAGGATAATCCACTAGGAACAGGTGGAGCATTAGGTTTGCTACCTAATACACTTTCAGACGATTTGCCATTAATTATGATGAATGGTGATGTTCTCACAAACGTGGATTTCGAACGAGTACTTCAATACCATTGTGATAATAGTGCTGATGCCACAATTTGTGTTCGTGAATATGACTATCAGATACCATATGGTGTTATCACGGGAGATGGGAATAAAATCATATCAATGCAAGAAAAACCTGTGCATCACTTTTTTGTAAATGCGGGTATATATGTTGTTTCTCCTGGCATATTCAAAAGTGTGCCGAAAAATCACCATATTGATATGCCTTCTTTGCTTGAAGGCCGCATGCAGCAAAAAGATAATGTATTGATGTTTCCCATTCATGAGTATTGGCTGGATATCGGTAGAATGGATGATTTCAAACGCGCGCAAATTGATATTTATTCATTGGGACTTGATTGATGAAAAATATTGCTGTCATAGGTTTAGGAAATATAGCAAACCGACATCGAAGGAATATCAGACTGCTTTTTCCACAAGCCAAAATATATGCCGTTCCTTCATCGGGACGGCAGGTGGCGGAAACGGTTAGTGATTGTGATGAGGTTGTTAGTAATATCGCGTATGTGATTGACCAACTTGATATGGCCATTGTGGCTTCGCCAGCGCCTTTCCATGCTAGTCACGCGTTGAGTTTCATTGAAGCAGGTATTCCTGTACTAATCGAAAAACCCGTGACGGCCTCTTTAGATGATGGCATGCAATTACTCGGCGCGTACCAAAAAAATAAAACGCCCGTTGCAGTGGGTTACTGCTTACGTTATATGCCATCTGCTCAAGCGCTGTGGCAGGAATTAAATAACGGGATTATTGGTAAATTACTGAATGCAGATATTGCCGTTGGACAATATCTTCCCGACTGGCGGGTGAAAAATTATAAAAATTGTGTATCAGCCCAAAAAAAACTGGGTGGCGGAGCATTGCTTGAGCTTAGTCATGAATTAGATTATACCCGCTGGCTTTTAGGTGAATTGCATGTTCAATATGCGGTTATTAGAAATTCTGGAACGCTCGAAATAGATGTAGAAGATCTGGTTGACGTTATGGCCGTTGCAAAAAAGAACACGGTTGTGAATATTCATCTAGATTTTCTACAACGCAAAGCATATCGAAAATGCTCTTTTATAGGTACTAACGGTCGGCTGGAATGGGATCTCATCGCAAACTGTTTAGTTTTGCATGATGCTTCAGGTACAAAAACTATTTATGAAGATCAGGATTATGACCGCAATCTGTTATACATGGATATGTTAATGGATTTTGTAAAATTAATTGCAGGTGAAAATAATAATTGCATCCTTCTCGAGGATGCGGTTGCTACCGTTAAGTTGATTGAACAAATTAATAATATAGCGAACTAATATGAAAAATATTGCCTTTATTTTCGCTCGCGGTGGTTCAAAAGGGTTGCCGGGTAAAAATATAAAACCCCTCGCAGGTAAACCTTTATTGCATTACTCAATTGAGATTGCGAAAGCGACAAGCTCTATTAGTGAAGTGTTTGTCTCAACTGATGATGAAGCGATCAAGCAATGCGCGCGCGAAAAGGATGCAATTGTTATCGACAGACCTGCTGATTTGGCCAGCGACACAAGTCCTGAGTGGCTAGCCTGGCGGCATGCTATTGAATGGGTCACAGCTAATTATGGTTCCTTTGATAATTTCGTGAGTCTTCCTGCGACAAGCCCACTGCGCGCTGTGCAAGATGTTGAGCAGGCAATACAGAAGAAAGCGGAAATGAACGCTGATATTTGTATTGGCGTTACACCAGCGGGTAGAAGTCCTTATTTTAATATGGTGAAGATGGATCAAGCTGGCTGTGTTGAGTTGGTTATTCAACCCACAGGTACAGTTTCCCGTCGTCAGGATAGCCCTGATGTTTTTGATATTACGACTGTTGTGTATGTAGCCAGCCCTGATTTCATTATGAATAATTACGGGCTTTTCTCCGGCAAAGTAACATCGGTGCTTATTCCCAAGGAGCGAGCTGTGGATATCGATGACATTTATGATTTTCACATGGCCGAGATATTGATCAACTTGAAAAACGAAGAATCCAAAAATGTTGAAAAATAAAATCATTCTAATTCTGGGGGCCGGTGGCCTGCTGGGTTCACGCCTCGTTCAGGAGTGTTTGAAGCATCATGCTGCTGTTATCGCTGCAGACATCAATATTGATGCGATGCAGAGCAGATTAGGGACGTTGGGTGTTGATATTACAAATGAGAAAATCGATTTCAGACAAGTCAATATTACTGATGAAAGCCAGCTGAAAGACTTTTTTTCGAATCTCACGGATATCGATGGTGCAGTCAACGCAACTTATCCTCGTAATAAAGAATACGGTAAGCATTTCTTTGATGTCTCAATGGCAAGCTTCAATGAAAACTTATCTCTACATCTGGGCAGTGCATTTTTATTTACTCAGCAATGTGCTGCGTTGTTTAAAAGTAAACAAAAACCACTCTCCGTGATTAATATTTCATCTATCTATGGCGTAATAGCACCTCGATTTGAGGTTTATAACAATACGCCAATGACCATGCCTGTTGAGTATGCCGCGATTAAATCGGCTCTCCTGCATCTCAATAAATATATTATTGCTTATGTGAACGATAGCCGTTTCCGCATCAATGCTGTCAGCCCGGGTGGCATTTTTGATAATCAACCTGAAGCATTTTGCAACGCATACCGGTCATTTACGCATGGCGCAGGAATGTTGGATGTTGGCGAAATTATTGGCTCGATTCTTTTCCTTCTCTCAGACCACTCGCGTTATGTCACTGGGCAGAACATTGTGGTTGATGATGGTTTCAGCTTATAAATATTCCCCCTAACATATGTGAAAAAATATGCTTAATATTAGGTGTGATATTTCTATCGTGCACAAAACATTCCTAACGATGTTTTGTTATTTGTCTTTTTTGATGGGCATGAATGTCTTTCCCCAAAGCTGGCTGTTTATTATTTTTGCTGCATGCGTATACTCTATTAACAAACCGCGTTTTCTATTGTCACCGAGAAATATGATTTTCTTGTATTATTTCTTATGGTTTGGGCTCGCACCTATTTTCGCAAGGCGATATCAGGAAACTGCATTTGACAGCGACATCGTTTACCAGGCTTATCTCTATTTAGCCAGTAGTTATACGGTATTAATGCTCGTTGCCATGATGGTGGAGTATACCTCTGAAACGCGCTCTAATTTTCACCTGTCTTCTTTTTCCAATATCCAGGTTGCACAGTCGAAATTACTTTTGATGGCTTGTGTCATCATTATCTCTTTCGTTTTATATATACAAATGACGGGAGGGGTAACGCATTGGCAACAAAATCTTGATCGTGCTTTTTTGACAAGGCAAGGTGCTGGGACATGGTATTTGATTTTTTCTCTGATCCTTCCACTGTTTGTTTTCTTTATACGTCTGAAGTATAGGGGGATATTCGTTCTTCTAAGTTTGATGATAGTAGTGTTGGCGCTAAGTCCTTTTATTGGCAGTAAACAAAAGATAATTCATTACTTTTTGCTAATTTTTGCAACCTGGATATTTTGTCGTAAATTTAATATCCGGATAGCGCTCAGCGTTTTCATGCCAGCGGCGTTGCTATTTGTTTTGGGTAACTATTTTCGTAATGCTTCCTGGATGACACTCAATGATGTATTGGGTTATTCACTAAACTATTTTGATACTCTGGACTCATTGCTTCTTGTTATTAAAGAGAAACATTATCCGCTTGAGGTTTTCTCTTTCTTCTTACCTTTTAACAAATTTGCTAATTTATTTACTGGGCAAGATGCTTTTTTTGATATTAGTGCATATTTAACGAATATGTATTTCCCGACGGCATGGAATATCAGGGCAACCGTTCAGTTTCCTGTTGAGGTAGATTTGTTCTTCAGCTTCGGTTATTGGCTCGGGTTGATTCCATTGGCTGTTTTTATTTTTGTGTACTCAAAGATATACGTGCGGATGCTCTATAGTAATAAGGTCATCTATCTTTTTATCTGGTTTAATTTATTCATATATTTAATGAGTCATTTGCGAGGCGGTTTAATATTGTGGACTGATTTCTACATGTACCCGTACCTTATCATTGTTTATTTTATGTTTAAAGAGGTTAAATATAATGTGGTTCCATGGACGACGAAGCCGATATAATCTCATAAAGAGTTCACTCGAAAATGAATCTCGGGTTGATGATTATTTAGTAAAGAAATTCGGTCTGGAATCATCTGGCATCGCATTATTTAAAGTTGCCCGCTTCAAAGGACGGCTTAAAGTATGGCGCTCTTTGTTTTTTATACCTGCAATCCCCGTTTATTACGTGTTTCAGCTTATCCTGAGCCTTTTAGAAAAAAAGGACATTAAATTCGCGCAAACAGATTCATTATTTCTTTCTTTTACAGCATCACCCAAAATTGTTGAGTTGCATCGAGAGTATGCTAATGATTTGCCGTACTTACATTGCGTCAAAGGCACAAAACTATACTTTGTCAGTACGCTGTCTCCACTGTGTATTTTGCTTTGCTACTTCATCTCTCTTTATTATTCGGTGCGATTTTTACTTGGTAGTCGAGTGAATTATTATCTACATACTGCCAATGTGTTTGAGTTGGTTCTATTCTCTTTTTATCTGGAAAAATTATCACGCTGTGGTGTTAAAAGTATAACACTGACAAATCATTACGATCGTTGGATTACATTAATCGCGGGTACAGCACTCTTCGATGTGAATGTTATTCAGCATGGCCTGATAGATAATGAATATTACCCCGCTCACAAACTTGATAATATAAATTCCCTTAGAGCGTTTAGTGACAAACAAATCGATATATTTAATAATAATATTTATACACATCCCGTTAGCAATTTAAATTATCTCAAAGCTAATTTGCAAATAGATCAGGATGACAAATGCGATTGCCTGATAGTCAGTAACCCCTTCTTCATTGAAGCGGAGTTGCAAATTTACCAACAGCTAAAAAATGGTAAAGTAGATGTAAAGTTCAGACCGCACCCATTATTTACTACTCAAGCTGTTCTCAATGAAATTGATGAAAATGACTTATGTCTGAATAAGCGCTTTCCGTCGCCCAAAGTCTGTATTTATAGAAGTTCAACGTTAGGGAATGAATATGAGATGATGGGATATAAAACAATTGAATGGAGTGAAGAGACAACAACTGACGATATCATTGCAGCGGTGCGAGGATGAGAAATCTAGTCTTATATGGCTTAGCATCTGGTTTCAGTCGGGGAGGGATGTTCCTGATACTTCCTGTACTGGCATCCTTTATGTCAATTGCTGATTATGGCCAGTTTTCGCTCTACATTATTATCGTACAATTACTTATTCCATTTATTAGCATAAATATTTCTTCAATTATCGGTCGGGAAGTTTATGAGCGATTTCGAACTGCGCTTTTCTTCACTGCTTTTTTCAACAGAATAGCATTTGTCATTAGTTTAGGATGTATCCTTGTTTACTGTTGGGTTCCACAATACTTTTTGCTAATAATTATTTACGCTTTTTGGGAAGCTATCTTTTTACTAGTAACGACCACCGTCAGATTTAGAAGCTCAGCTTATAATTACTTCATTTTATGTATGAGTAAAATGGTTCTGCTGATAGCGTTATTAGCTCTCTTGTATTTCTACCACGCTGATTTACTCGCACGCGTTGACGTTTTATTAATTGTCTTTGCAGTTTCCAACACAGTAGTGATTATACCGTATATAAAAATAACCTTCGGGATCAAAGTTAGCACCTGCGCAATGTTCAGGAAAATCAGCGCACAAAAGGCTATCATTTTGTTTGCGTTAGGCATTTTGCCACATACTGTTGCGCAATGGGTGACATCAGGTTCCGATCGGTTTTTTGTTAAATATTTCGGCGGAAATGAAATGCTGGGATATTATTCTTTTTCATATGCAGTTGCTGCAATTTATATGATCATAAACAGTAGTTTGGCGCTAGGTATTCCGCAAATATGTGTTAAGAGTTTTCATTTTTTTTCTACCAGAAAATTTTATTTATCATTCTTTAGCGCGGTTACCGTGCTGTGGTTTGGCACTGTTTTAACAATTAATATCGTGCTTTACTATCTTAAGCTTAAATATAATCTTGGCGATATTTTTTGGGTTATCTATTCCATTCTGACTGGTCTTTATTTCCTGTCTTTCTATTATTATTATTCATCTTATCTGTTTTATGACAGGCAAGCCAGACAGCTTTCAGGAATTACAATAATGACTGCTATTGTGAACATCGGATTAGTCGTTATTTTAACACCGCTGTTGGGTATGCTGGGTACAGCGCTCAGTACGACGATATCGTATTTCGTCTACAGTTTTGTGACTTATCAAAAAGTAATCCGACAGCATCCTAATGTATTAGGGTTGTTATACCCAACGTTATTTGTTTTTTTTCTGACAGTTATAATTATGTTGCTCATCAAGCTCACCGATTTTCTTAACTAGAATGGTATGATTATGTTTAAAGATAAAGTCCTGTTGATTACAGGTGGAACAGGTTCTTTTGGTAACGCAGTGCTTAATCGCTTCCTGGATACGGACATTAAAGAGATCCGAATTTTCTCTCGTGATGAGAAAAAACAAGATGACATGCGGAAAAAATACAGTAATAGCAAACTCAAGTTCTATATAGGCGATGTACGCGATTACTCAAGCATTCTCAATGCCAGTCGCGGTGTTGATTTTATTTATCACGCCGCTGCGTTAAAACAAGTCCCGTCATGCGAATTCCATCCGATGGAGGCCGTGAAGACCAATGTCCTGGGTACGGAAAACGTGCTTGAGGCTGCAATCGCCAACGAAGTTAAGCGCGTTGTATGCCTGAGCACTGATAAAGCTGTTTATCCGATCAATGCCATGGGTATTTCCAAAGCAATGATGGAAAAAGTGATGGTCGCCAAGTCGCGCAATGTTGACAGTACCAAGACTGTTATTTGTGGTACGCGCTACGGGAATGTCATGGCATCACGTGGTTCGGTGATCCCGCTGTTCGTTGACCTTATCAAGCAAGGTAAATCCCTCACCATCACGGATCCGAACATGACCCGGTTCATGATGACGCTTGAAGATGCTGTCGATCTGGTTTTGTATGCGTTCGAGCACGGCAACAGCGGTGATATTTTCGTACAAAAAGCCCCTGCAGCAACAATCGAGACTTTGGCACTGGCGCTGAAAGATGTTCTGAATACGCCGGATCACCCGGTAGAAGTTATCGGTACCCGCCACGGTGAAAAACTCTATGAAGCGCTGTTAAGTCGTGAAGAAATGATCGCGGCCATTGATATGGGTGATTACTACCGCGTACCACCGGATCTGCGCGATTTGAACTACGGAAAATATGTTGAGCAGGGTGACAAACGTATTTCGGAAGTACAGGATTATAACTCCCATAACACGCAGCGGCTTGATGTGGAAGGAATGAAAAAGCTGTTATTAAAGCTTTCATTTATTAATGCATTACGCGCGGGTGAAGAGTACGAGCTGGATGCATGATATGAAAATTCTCGTCACAGGTTCCGAAGGCTTTATTGGCCGTAATTTGTGCTTGCGGCTGGAAGAAATGGGTTATCACGATCTGATCAAAATTGATCGTTCTTCTTCAGTTGATGAATTCAATACCGCCGTTAAAACCGCTGATTTCATTTTTCATCTTGCCGGGACGAACCGGCCAAAAGATGAAAATGAATTCTTCGCGGGTAACTCTGGGCTTACGCAGAAAATCATCGATACCTTGCTGGCTGCTAAGCTGAAAACGCCCGTTATGCTCAGTTCGTCTATTCAGGCCGAATACGACAATGCGTATGGTAAAAGCAAGGCGGACGCTGAGCATGCTCTGCGCGCTTATGCTGAAAAAAGCGGTGCCAGTTACTATATTTACCGCTTCCCAAACGTTTTTGGTAAATGGTGCAAACCTAATTACAACTCCTTTGTTGCTACCTTTTGCCATAACATTGCGACGGACAAAGATGTTGAGATCCATAATCCTGATGCTGAAGTGACATTGGTTTATGTCGATGACGTATGTTCCGCGCTCGTTAAGCTGCTGCAAGAAAACACCCAAAGCGGCTATTGTTTCGTCGAGCCTCAATATCCCACCACCGTGGGTAAGGTTGCGAACCTTCTCTATACTTTTAAAGAGAGTCGCCAAACGTTGATCACAGAAGCCGTTGGCACTGGTTTTGAGCGGGCGCTCTATTCAACCTGGCTAAGTTATCTTTCTCCCGCACAGTTTAGCTACCAGGTACCCTCCTACGGTGATCAGCGGGGCGTGTTCTGTGAAATGCTGAAAACACGTGATGCCGGCCAATTCTCATTTTTTACTGCCCATCCAGGCATTACGCGTGGTGGGCATTACCACCATTCCAAAAATGAAAAATTCCTTGTTATTCAGGGTGCTGCGCTATTTAAATTTGAGCATGTGATTACGGGTGAAAAGTATCAATTGGAAGTAACGTCTGACCAATACACCATTGTTGAAACGGTTCCCGGCTGGACTCATGATATTACTAACACCGGCTCGAATGAGCTCATCGTGATGTTGTGGGCGAATGAAATTTTCGACAGAAATGCACCAGATACTATAACGAGAGCTTTATCATGAAAAAATTGAAAGTCATGTCGATTGTGGGTACGCGCCCTGAGATTATTCGTCTGTCGCGCGTTCTGGCAAAGCTGGATGAATTCTGTGACCACACGCTGGTTCATACGGGGCAGAATTATGACTACGAACTCAATGAAGTTTTCTTTAACGATCTGGGTGTTAGAAAACCTGATTATTTTCTCAGTGCTGCGGGCAAAAATGCGGCCACTACGATTGGTCAAGTCATCATAAAAGTCGATGAAGTACTTGAAGAGATCCAGCCAGAAGCGCTATTAGTGCTTGGCGATACCAATTCCTGTATGTCCGTACTCCCGGCAAAACGCCGCCGTATTCCGGTTTTCCATATGGAAGCGGGTAATCGTTGCTTTGATCAACGTGTACCGGAAGAGATTAATCGCCGTATCGTGGATCACTCTGCGGATATCAACTTAACCTACAGCGATATTGCACGAGATTATTTGCTCAGCGAAGGCTTACCGCCGGATCGTGTCATTAAGACCGGTAGCCCAATGTTTGAAGTTCTCAATCATTACATGCAGCAAATTGATGGTTCGGACATATTGGCTCGCCTGGAGCTGACAAAACACCAGTACTTTGTGGTGAGTGCGCACCGCGAGGAGAATGTAGACTCGCCGAAACAACTTTCTGGTCTGGCAACCACACTGAATACGATTGCTGAGAAATATGATCTTCCGGTTATTATTTCCACCCATCCGCGTACACGCAATCGCATCGAAGCCGCAGGCATTGTATTCCACAAGAATATTCAGTTGCTGAAGCCGATGGGGTTCCATGACTACAACCATCTGCAAAAGCATGCCAAAGCCGTGTTGTCTGACAGTGGAACGATTACGGAAGAATCATCTATTATGAATTTTCCTGCCCTGAATATTCGGGAAGCTCATGAGCGCCCGGAAGGTTTTGAAGAAGCATCAGTCATGATGGCTGGGCTTAGCGTAGAGCGCGTATTGCAGGCACTGGCTATTCTGGAAACACAACCTCGCGGTGAAGAGCGTCTGCTTCGTCCGGTCTACGACTACAGTATGCCAAACGTTTCTGATAAGGTTGTCAGAATCATCCATTCATATACTGACTATGTTAAGCGAGTGGTCTGGAAAGAGTATTAATGAAACTTGCACTCATCATCGATGATTATTTGCCTAACAGTACTCGCGTTGGTGCAAAGATGTTTCATGAGCTGGCGGTTGAGTTAGTCACTCATGGGCATCAGGTCACTGTCATCACCCCTGACCCGACGATCGCTCAGCGCCTCATTTGCGATGAGCTCGATGGTGTAAACATCTGGCGCTTTAGAAGCGGGCCGATAAAAGATGTGAATAAAATTCTGCGGGCTGTCAATGAGACACTACTCTCATGTCGCGCCTGGCTCGCAATAAAAGATAACGTCCAGCCTTCGACTTTTGATGGCATCATCTATTATTCACCGTCTATTTTCTGGGGCCGCCTGGTTTACCACCTTAAACGACGCTGCTCTTGCAAGGCTTATCTGGTCTTGCGCGACCTGTTTCCTCAATGGGTCATCGATGCTGGCTTATTACGTGCCGGAACATTATTTGAAAAATACTTTCGTCTTTTCGAACGTTACTCGTATAAACAGGCGGACAGCATCGGGCTGATGTCGGAAAAAAATCTCCAGGTGTTCAAAGAACAACACGGGCATTATCCTGGAGAAGTTTTGCGCAATTGGGCGAGTATCTCTGCGGTTGGACATCCCGATGATAACTACGTTTCTATCCGTGAAAAATTAGGGCTGCAGGATAAAGTCATTTATTTTTACGGCGGAAACATCGGCCATGCGCAGGATATGGCTAACCTCATGCGATTAGCCAGAAATATGCAACATCACGTCTCAGCCCATTTCCTGTTTGTCGGGCAGGGCGATGAAGTGGAGTTGATCAATAAGCTGGCAAAAGAATGGGGTTTGACCAACTTCAGCTATTTGCCATCGGTGAACCAGTCTGAGTTCAAATGTATTCTCAATGAGATCGATGTCGGTCTCTTTTCACTTTCCGCACAACATACAGCACATAATTTCCCGGGGAAATTATTAGGTTACATGGTTCATTCCCTTCCCATATTGGGCAGTGTGAATCGTGGAAATGATCTGCTTGAGATAATCAACGTCAACAAAGCTGGTTTCATTCATGTTAATGGCGAAGATGACGCGCTACTGCAGTCTGCGGAACGGTTGTGTCTGGAAAAAGACCTTCGTCAGTGCCTGGGGCGCAATGCGCAGGAATTATTGAAACAGCAATTTTCCGTATGCGCAGCAGCACAGACAATTGAAACTCAGTTAGAGGCGAAAAATGCATTTAATTGAAGAGCAAATTATGCAGCGCTTATTCACTGAGGCCGCGGCATCTGAGCGCAAGCGCGCGCATTATCTTATGCACAACAGCCATCAGGATAAGGTCCAACGGCTGATTATTGCGATGGTGAAGGGAAGCTATGTTGATCCTCATTACCACGAGCTGCCTCATCAGTGGGAAATGTTCATCGTGATGCAGGGCAGTTTTGAGGTGAAGCTCTACAATCCGGATGGTTCGGTTCGCCACGCTTTTACCGCCGGACCGCAGCATGGCGTCTCTGTCATTGAATTTGCGCCCGGTGATATCCACAGCGTTGAATGTTTGTCTGAGTATGCTTCCATGATGGAAGTGAAAGAAGGGCCATTCGACGTGAACTACGCCAAAGCACCTCCTCCCTGGCTCTAAGTCTGCTGCAAACACAATGGCGGCAAGCAGGTTTAGCCGCCATTGTTTTATTTAGCAAAACAATAGCTTGAAAAAAGGCTATTTTCCCCTTTGTAATCCACTCATTGAACTATGCCTTTCCTTGCTTCAATTGCATCAGGCTAAGAAATTGTGTATCCGCTTATAATTCCTGAATCGCGTTGTAGGCTCTTGATGTCGCGAGACAGGCCTGACGGACAAAATCTTATCTCTTCATTCATAGACGGAATTGATAGCGTGAAAATTCTTGTTACAGGCGGCGCCGGTTTTATCGGTTCTGCGGTTATCCGACATATCATTCAACATACCCGCGACGCCGTGGTAAACGTTGATAAATTAACCTATGCCGGCAATCTGGAGTCTCTCGCTGAGGTTTCAGAGAGCGACCGTTATGCTTTTGAGCATGCCGATATCTGTGATGCCGTCCAAATGGCGCGTATTTTCGCTGAACATAAACCGGATGCTGTCATGCATCTTGCCGCAGAGAGCCATGTTGATCGTTCTATCTCTGGTCCGGCGGCCTTTATTGAAACCAATATCGTCGGTACTTACGTCTTACTTGAAGCGGCTCGCAATTACTGGTTAACCTTGCGCGATGAGTCGAAAAAAGCTTTTCGTTTTCACCATATTTCGACGGATGAAGTCTACGGCGATTTGCCGCATCCGGACGAACATCCCCAGGTGCTGCCACTGTTTACTGAAACAACGGCTTACGCGCCAAGCAGTCCATACTCCGCATCGAAAGCGTCCAGCGATCACCTTGTTCGCGCCTGGCTGCGAACATACGGTCTGCCAACCATCGTGACCAATTGCTCCAACAATTACGGCCCTTATCATTTCCCGGAAAAACTAATCCCGCTGATTATTCTCAATGCGCTTGAAGGCAAGGCGTTGCCGGTTTATGGCAAAGGCGATCAAATACGCGATTGGCTTTATGTCGAAGATCACGCCCGCGCGCTGTACACCGTGGTGACAGAAGGCGTGGCTGGTGAGACCTACAACATTGGCGGCTATAACGAAAAACAGAACCTTGATGTTGTGTACACCATCTGCGATCTGCTTGATGAAATGGTGCCGAAAGCTGTTTCCTACCGCGCCCAAATTACGTTTGTCGCCGATCGCCCCGGACACGACAGGCGCTATGCGATTGACGCCAGCAAAATCGGCCGGGAACTGGGCTGGAAGCCGCAAGAAACATTCGAATCCGGCATCCGTAAAACCGTGCAGTGGTTTCTGGATAACGCTCGCTGGGTCGAAAATGTAAAAAGTGGCGCGTATAAAACCTGGATTGAAGAGAATTACGAGAAACGCTGATGAACATTCTGTTATTCGGTAAGACAGGTCAGGTTGGTTGGGAGCTACAACGCTCTCTGGCTCCGCTGGGCAATCTGATCGCCGTCGATGTCCACTCCACCGATTACTGTGGTGATTTCAGTCATCCTGAGGGTGTGGCAGAGACCGTACGCCGTGTACGCCCGGACGTGATCGTCAACGCGGCTGCCCACACGGCTGTCGATAAGGCCGAATCTGAACGTGAGTTTGCGCAATTACTTAATGCGACCAGTGTCGAAGCGATTGCGAGGGAAGCTGCCGCGCTGAACACATGGGTTGTCCACTATTCAACAGACTATGTTTTTCCTGGAACTGGCGATCGCCCCTGGCGGGAAAGCGATGAAACCGGGCCGTTAAACATCTATGGCGAAACTAAACTGGCCGGCGAAAGAACCCTTCAGCAGCATTGCCCGAAGCATCTGATCTTCCGTACCAGTTGGGTCTACGCAGGCAAAGGGAATAACTTTGCAAAGACGATGCTTCGGCTGGCGCAGGAGCGGGCTGAACTTTCTGTTATTAATGATCAGGTGGGTGCTCCGACGGGCGCTGAATTACTGGCTGATTGCACGGCTCATGCCATCCGACTTGCGCTGCAAAAACCGGAGGTGGCGGGGTTGTATCATCTGGTGGCTGCGGGAACTACAACCTGGTATGACTACGCTGCGTTGGTGTTTGCCGAAGCGGAAAAAGCCGGTATATCGTTGGCCATTAAGTCGTTAAATGCTGTTGCCACGCATAATTATCCCACTCCGGCCCGACGTCCGCTGAATTCAACGCTGGATACAACGAAATTCCGGACGACATTCGATCTGGTTCTGCCGCAGTGGGAAACAGGTGTGAAACGTATGCTCAATGAGTGGCTTAGTGCCACGACTGCCAAATAAAAAATTGCTAAAGCCAGAATGCTGCGCCTTCTGCATGCGGAGAACAAATGACAACACGTAAAGGTATTATTCTTGCGGGCGGATCCGGGACCCGTCTTTATCCCGTGACGATGGCGGTGAGCAAGCAATTGTTGCCGATCTACGACAAACCGATGATCTACTATCCGCTCTCAGTACTGATGCTTGCGGGTATCCGTGACATCCTGATTATTAGCACACCGCAGGATACGCCGCGTTTTGAACAACTCCTGGGCGACGGTAGCCAGTGGGGGTTGAACCTGCACTACAAAGTTCAGCAAAGCCCGGATGGGCTGGCACAGGCGTTCATTATTGGCGAAGAGTTTATTGGCAACGACAGTTGTGCCCTGGTATTGGGCGACAATATTTTTTACGGCCACGATCTGCCGAGACAGTTGGAACAAGCAATCCATCAGGAGAGCGGTGCGACCGTCTTTGCCTACCATGTAAACGACCCAGAACGCTATGGTGTCGTGGAGTTTGACAGCAACGGCACGGCAATCTCCCTTGAAGAAAAACCGCGTGAACCGAAAAGTAATTATGCGGTTACCGGGCTCTACTTCTATGATAACCGTGTTGTCGGGATGGCAAAAAGCCTCAAGCCCTCTGCACGCGGTGAGCTGGAAATTACCGATATCAACAGCCTCTATTTGCAGAAGGGAGAGCTCTCTGTCGCCATGATGGGCCGTGGTTATGCCTGGCTTGATACCGGCACGCACCAGAGCATGATCGAAGCCAGCAACTTTATTGCCACCATTGAACAGCGTCAGGGGTTAAAAGTCTCTTGCCCGGAAGAAATTGCCTATCGTAAAGGTTTCATTGACGCAAAACAGATCCGAAGACTCGCCGAACCGCTGTCGAAAAACGCGTACGGTCAGTACCTGCTTAAGATGATAAAAGACGCGCAGTAATGAACATTATCAAAACTGATATTGCCGATGTATTACTCTTTGAACCCAAGGTTTTTAGCGATGATCGCGGCTTTTTCTTCGAAAGTTTTAATCGAAAATTATTCGAAGATGTGACTGGTGTGACCGGTGAGTTTGTTCAGGACAATCATTCAAAGTCCAAAAAAAATGTGCTAAGAGGGCTGCATCTTCAGCAGGAACCTTTCGCGCAGGGCAAATTAGTTCGATGTGTTCAGGGGAGCGTGTTTGATGTCGCGGTCGATCTTCGACCCGGATCCGCGTCCTTTGGTCAATGGGTTGGTTCTGAACTCACTGCCGAAAATAAACACCAGTTATGGATTCCAAAAGGCTTCGCGCATGGGTTCTATGTGTTGAGCGACTCAGCCGAGGTGATTTATAAATGTGTGGGTTATTATGCCCCGCAATCAGAACTGTCTCTGCGCTGGGATGATAAAGATGTGGATATTGCATGGCCGATTCCGGCCGCACAAGTCCCGCTTCTTTCCGCCAAAGACGCCAACGCTCTCGGTCTTAAAGATATTATTAAAAATCAACTCATTAAGTAATTCTAATCGCTTGAAATGTCCTTCGGCATCGCCCTGGCTTTATGTTAAAAAGCCAGCGTGCCGGGGGATAAATGCCCTGGGGGACGTGTTTATTGCGCGCACGATTCAGGCATTCATTTCCCTTAGCGCATCAAACGCTATCCTCTTTTGACTATCCTGAGTTAACATCTCTGGCACATTTCAAGCCGCGTATGCCGCGGTGACCACACCTGACAGGAGTATGTAATGTCCAAGCAACAAATCGGCGTTGTTGGTATGGCGGTAATGGGGCGCAACCTGGCGCTGAACATCGAAAGCCGTGGCTATACCGTTTCCGTCTTCAACCGCTCCCGCGAAAAAACTGAAGAAGTGATTGCCGAAAACCCGGGCAAAAAGCTGGTTCCTTACTACACCGTGCAAGAATTTGTCGAATCCCTGGAAACTCCGCGCCGCATTCTGCTGATGGTGAAAGCCGGCGAGGGGACTGACAAAGCAATCGAATCCCTGAAACCATATCTGGAAAAAGGCGACATCATTATTGATGGTGGCAATACCTTCTTCCAGGACACCATCCGTCGTAACCGCGAACTTTCCGCTGAAGGCTTCAACTTTATCGGCACCGGCGTTTCCGGTGGTGAAGAAGGCGCGCTGAAAGGCCCTTCCATCATGCCTGGCGGCCAGAAAGACGCTTACGAACTGGTTGCGCCCATCCTCACTAAAATCGCTGCGGTTGCAGAAGATGGCGAACCGTGCGTGACCTATATCGGTCCGGACGGTGCGGGTCACTATGTGAAAATGGTGCACAACGGCATCGAATACGGTGATATGCAGCTGATCGCAGAAGCCTATGCATTGCTGAAAGGCGGCCTGAACCTCTCCAACGAAGAGCTGGCGAAAACTTTCAGCGAGTGGAACGCTGGCGAGCTGAGCAGCTACCTGATCGACATCACCAAAGATATCTTCACCAAGAAAGATGAAGAGGGTAAATACCTGGTTGATGTGATCCTTGATGAAGCGGCGAACAAAGGCACCGGTAAATGGACCAGCCAGAGCTCGCTGGATCTCGGCGAACCACTGTCGCTGATCACCGAATCCGTATTCGCACGCTATATCTCTTCTCTGAAAGAGCAGCGCGTTGCTGCCTCGAAAGTGCTGTCTGGCCCGCAGGCGACTCTGGCTACCGACAAAGCCGAATTTATTGAGAAAGTACGCCGCGCGCTATACCTCGGTAAAATCGTTTCCTACGCGCAGGGCTTCTCTCAACTGCGTGCGGCGTCCGATGAGCACAACTGGGATCTGAACTACGGCGAAATCGCGAAGATCTTCCGTGCGGGTTGCATTATCCGTGCGCAGTTCCTGCAGAAAATCACCGACGCGTATGCTGAAACTCCCGCTATCGCAAACTTGTTGCTGGCACCGTACTTCAAGAAAATCGCTGACGATTACCAGCAAGCGCTGCGTGACGTTGTGGCTTACGCGGTACAAAACGGTATTCCGGTGCCGACGTTCTCCGCTGCGGTGGCGTACTACGACAGCTACCGTTCTGCAGTACTGCCGGCAAACCTGATTCAGGCACAGCGTGACTATTTCGGTGCGCACACTTACAAGCGTACTGACAAAGACGGCGTATTCCATACCGAGTGGCTGGATTAATCTGATAATCATTCGTTTGGTTTATGCAAGCCCGGTTACCGTAACCGGGCTTTTTTTGCGCTTAACCGCGATGATAGCGGGCACATTTGGCCAATTTTTAAGAAAAATGCCAGCGAAGTTCAGCAAAGACGCCGTTCTTAAGCGCAACTTGTCTTATTGACACTCTCTCAACAGAAGAGGTAAAAACCCCAACAGTTATTGATATAAAGCGATGGCGGCGGAGTCGTCATCTTCGGTTTCATACACTCACAAAAGTTGCTTATCGAATGAAAATAACAATCTCCGGAACAGGTTACGTTGGGCTTTCAAACGGGATTCTGATCGCGCAGAACCATGAAGTCGTGGCGCTCGATATTGTGCAATCCAAAGTTGATATGCTTAATCAAAAGATTTCTCCAATCGTTGATAAGGAAATCCAGGAGTATTTGCAGAATAAGCCGCTGAACTTTCGTGCGACAACGGACAAGCAGGACGCCTACCGTGGTGCTGATTACGTCATCATCGCCACGCCGACTGACTATGATCCGAAAACCAACTACTTCAACACCAGCACCGTAGAAGCCGTTATTCGTGATGTTCACGAAATTAACCCGCAGGCGGTGATGATCATCAAATCCACCATTCCGGTGGGATTCACCCAGTCAATTAAAGAACGCTTTGGCATTGATAATGTCATCTTCTCACCGGAGTTTTTACGTGAAGGTAAAGCGCTTTATGACAACCTGTACCCGTCGCGTATTGTGATCGGTGAGCGCTCAGCGCGTGCAGAGCGTTTCGCGGCGCTGCTGCAAGAAGGTGCAATCAAACAAGATATTCGTGTGCTGTTTACCGACTCCACCGAAGCCGAAGCCATCAAACTGTTCGCCAATACTTATCTGGCAATGCGCGTCGCTTACTTCAATGAACTGGACAGCTACGCTGAAAGCCTGGGGCTAAACAGCCGCCAGATTATCGAAGGCGTCTGTCTCGACCCGCGCATCGGCAATCACTATAACAACCCATCATTCGGTTACGGTGGTTACTGCCTGCCGAAAGACACCAAACAGCTGCTGGCTAACTATCAGTCGGTACCGAACAACATTATCTCGGCGATTGTTGACGCAAACCGCACCCGCAAAGACTTTATTGCGGATTCAATTCTCGCCCGCAAACCGAAGGTCGTGGGGGTGTATCGTCTGGTGATGAAGAGCGGGTCTGATAACTTCCGCGCTTCATCGATTCAGGGGATCATGAAGCGTATTAAAGCGAAAGGCGTGCAAGTTATCGTCTATGAGCCAGTAATGCAGGAAGATGAGTTCTTCCACTCGCGCGTTGTGCGGGATCTAGAGGCGTTTAAGAAAGAAGCCGATGTCATTATTTCAAACCGCATGGCCAAAGAGCTGGCAGACGTTGAAGACAAAGTTTATACCCGCGATTTATTTAATAACGACTAATCATAAATAACATTGCATGGCGGCCCGCACGGGCCGTTTTTATCGGTTTTGTCTCTTATTCAATGACTGCGTTACAAAGGTCATGCATTTTTAGGTACGTGGATGGTTAAATAATGTTCGTTGAACTTTATTTACACGTAATCCTATAGAAAAAAAAAAGCGAGCCGCTAAACTCGCGCTCTATAATTCTATTTTGCGCTTCTCATTTAGGGTAGCTATGACACACGAAAAAAATAACCTGAATTTCAGGCAGAGCAATGATGCTGAACAGATTGATTTAATTGAGGTTTTGTTGCAAATCTGGCGTGCTAAATGGATCGTAGCCTTTTTTATTGCATTTACGCTCGTTATTGCTGGTGTCTATCTGACTTTCGCCAAAGAAAAATGGACCTCCGTCGCTGTGATCAGCTCACCGGATGCCGGGCAGATTGCCAACTACACCAGTGCAATGAGTGTGCTCAGCAATGACGATAATTTTGATATCGGCGATATTCAGCAACGGGTTATCGGACGTTTTAATTCTGCTTTTTCCGCCCTTGCTGAAACGCTGAGTAACCAGGCAATTCCTGAGAATTTAACAATTAATACAGCGGTGCAGGGACAACCGTTGCCACTGAAAGTCACCTACCAGGCCACTACAGCAAAAGAAGCTCAGCGCAAACTCGCAGAATATATTGAGCGAATTGATCAACTCATCGCAAAGGAACTGGTTGATGATTTAAAAATCAACACCAAATCCCGTACCGAAAATTTAGTTGAGTCATTGTCGACGCAGGAAAAAGTGGCTCAAGAGCAAAAAGATCTGCGCATCAAACAGATTGAACAGGCGCTTGCCGTAGCGAAAGAAGCGGAAGTGCACTCTCCGCAAGTGCAGCAGACGGAAAATGTGTCGCAGGATACCCTGTTCCTGCTTGGCAGTGCGGCGCTGCAGTCGATGATCAAAAACGAATCCTCTCGCCCGCTGGTCTTCTCTGACGATTATTATAAAACCCGTCAAAATCTTCTTGATTTACAGACGATTGTCGTGCAACCGAAGAGCATCCATAGCTACCGCTATGTGATGAAGCCATCATTGCCTATCCATCGCGATAGCCCTCGCAAAGCGCTGACACTTGCACTGGCTCTCATTTTGGGGGCGATTATCGGTTCGGGTTTTGTACTGATGCGTAATGCGTTGCGAAACTACCAGCCGAAAGCATAAAAAGCATAAATACGAAAAACCGGGCAGCGCCCGGTTTTTTTACGTCTGTTATTTATGCCGCTTACGAAGGTTCTCAATCACCGTCGTCAGATCCAGTTGCTGGTCCTGCAATAGCACCAGCAGGTGATACATCAGGTCAGACGCTTCATTAGTCAACTCTTCGCGGTCATTCACCGTGGCTGCCAACGCGGTTTCCACACCTTCTTCACCCACTTTCTGCGCAATGCGTTTGGTGCCGCTGGCATACAATTTTGCGGTATAGGAGCTTGCCGGGTCCGCGGTTTTGCGCGCGGCCAGCAGTTCTTCAAGCTGATACAAGAACAGCCACTGGTGACTGGTCTCGCCAAAGCAGCTGGACGTCCCTTTATGGCAGGTTGGCCCAATCGGGTTAACCAGCACCAGCAGCGTATCGTTATCGCAATCCGGCGCAATATTCACCACATTGAGGAAGTGACCGGAGGTTTCCCCTTTAGTCCACAGGCGGCCTTTTGTGCGGGAGAAAAAGGTCACTTTGCCGCTTTCCAGCGTTTTCGCCAGCGCCTCTTTGTTCATATAACCCAGCATCAGCACTTCGCCGGAAACCGCATGTTGCACCACGGCGGGCAGCAGTCCGTCGGTTTTTTCCCAGTCCAGTTGGGCCAGTTGTTGCTCTGTTAACATACCCTGATCTCCACGCCCTGGCCTGCCAGGTACGCTTTTAATTCGCCAATATTAATAATCTGTTTGTGGAATACCGATGCGGCCAGTGCGCCATCGACATCCGCATCGCGGAATGCTTCAAGAAAATGTTCCATGGTGCCTGCGCCGCCCGAAGCGATCAGCGGCACATGGCAGACCGCGCGCACCTTTTTCAATTGCTCCAGGTCGTAACCGTTACGCACGCCATCCTGATTCATCATGTTTAACACGATCTCCCCGGCACCGCGTTTTTGCACTTCCTGCACCCAGTCCAGCGTTTCCCACTGTGTGACACGGGTGCGGCTCTCGTCGCCGGTATATTGATTGACGTGATATTTGCCGCTCGCCGCATCGAACCAGGTATCAATCCCCACCACAATGCACTGCACACCAAAGCGATCCGCCAGCCGGGTGATCAGTTCCGGCTCGGCCAGCGCCGGGGAGTTGATGGAGATTTTGTCCGCGCCGAACGAGAGAATTTTTGCGGCGTCTTCCGCAGACTTAATGCCGCCTGCCACGCAGAAGGGGATATCAATCACTTCCGCCACGCGCGAAACCCAGCTCTTATCCACCACGCGGCCATCGCTGGAAGCGGTGATATCGTAGAACACCAGCTCATCCGCGCCTTCTTCGGCGTAACGTTTTGCCAGCGGCACAATATCGCCAATGATTTCGTGATTGCGAAACTGCACGCCTTTCACCACCTGACCATCACGCACATCAAGACAAGGGATTATCCGTTTTGCCAGCATTGAATGGCCTCCTTCACAGTGAATTTACCTTCCAGCAGCGCGCGCCCGACAATCACACCGCGTACGCCTGTACCGCGCAGGGCGGCAATATCGTGCAAATCGCCAATGCCGCCAGAAGACTGGAACGCCACCTGCGGCCAGCGCGCGCAAACTTCTTCATAAAGTGACACATTGGAACCCGCCAGCGTGCCGTCGCGGGAAATATCCGTGCACAACACGTGTTGCAGCCCGACGGTGAGATAGGTTTCAACCAACGCTTCCAGCGTCACACCGGAGTTCTCCTGCCAGCCGCTTATCGCCACCTGCCTGGTGCCCTGTTCATCAATACGCACATCCAGCGCCAGCACTAATTTGTCTGCGCCAAAGCGGGTAAACCAGCCTTTTACCACTTCGGGGGATTTTACTGCGGTTGAACCGATCACCACACGCGCGACGCCCGCCTTGAGCAGGGCAGCAACATCTTCTTCAGTACGCACGCCACCGCCGACTTGCACCGGGACATTCACGCCAGCGACCAGCGTTTTCAGCAGCGGGATCTGGCGACGCGCCGGGTCTTTCGCGCCGGTTAAATCCACCAGATGCAACACTTCTGCGCCCTGGGCGGCGTAATCCTGCAAACGCGGCAGCGGATCGTTGCCGTAATCCCGTTGTTGCGCGTAATCGCCCTGGTGCAGACGCACCACAGTGCCGTCAATCAAATCTAAAGCCGGAATAATCATTACATCTCCAGAAAGTTTTTCAGCAACTGCGCGCCCGCGCGACCGGAGCGTTCAGGGTGGAATTGCACACCATAGAAGTTGTCTTTTTGCACGGCGGCGGTAAACGGCTCGCCGTAATCGCAACGCGCGATGGTGTTGCCATTCACCGGCATCGCGTAGCTGTGCACAAAGTAGAAATAGGCGCCATCATCAATACCCTGAAACAGGCGGTTACCCGCTTTTGGATAAACCTGGTTCCAGCCCATGTGTGGCAAGGGCAGGCCGACATCTTTCATCTTCGGTACCGCTTCATCAATAATGCCCAGCAGGTCCACGCCGCGGTTCTCTTCGCTAAAGCGGCCGAGCAGTTGCATACCGAGGCATATACCGAGTACTGGTTGGGTGCAGGCTTTGACCAATTCGATCAGCTCACGTTCGCGCAGTTGATCCATCGCCGCTTGCGCAGTGCCAACGCCCGGCAGAAACAGTTTGTCGGCGCGCAACACCACATCCGGGTCGCGGCTGACCAGCGGTTCATAGCCGTGGCGCGCAATGGCGGATTTCACCGAATTGAGGTTGGCGCAGCCGGTATCCAGGATCACCACATTCATCACAGCACTCCTTTTGAGGAGGGAAGGGTGTCGCCTTCCACGCGGATCGCCTGACGCAGCGTGCGGCCAAAGGCTTTGAATAAACTCTCCACGCGGTGGTGATCGTTTTTGCCTTTGGTTTTCAGGTGCAGCGTCAGCGCCATGGTGTAGGAGAGCGAGCGGAAGAAATGCTCGACCATTTCGGTGCTCAGATCGCCCACGCGCTGGTAAGTAAACTCGGCTTTATATTCAAGGTGCGGGCGACCGGAAATATCCATCGCGCAACGCGCCAGGCATTCATCCATCGGTAGCACAAAGCCAAAGCGGTTAATGCCGCGCTTATCGCCAAGCGCCAGTTTCAGCGCTTCACCCAACGCCAGGCCGGTATCTTCTACGGTGTGGTGATCATCAATATAGAGATCGCCTTTCACCGCGATCTCCATGCGAAAACCGCCATGAGTCGCGATTTGATCGAGCATATGGTCAAAGAAACCGATGCCGGTGTTGATCTTGCTGCCGCCTTCGCGATCCAGCCACACTTTGACGTCAATCTGCGTCTCTTTGGTGTTACGTTCGACGTGCGCATAGCGGTCGCGGCGCGTCAGTTGCTCGCCAATCATCGACCAGTTCAGCGTCTCGCGGTTGTAGCGCAGGCCGCCGATGGCCATGTTATTCGCCAGTTCAATGTCGGTAGCGCGATCGCCAATCACATAGCTATTGGCGCGATCCAGCGCACCGTCTGCCAGCCAGCGTTCGACCATTTTGACTTTCGGCTTGCGGCAATCGCACTCATCAGCCGGAAGGTGCGGGCAAATCAGCACCTCTTCAAACTCAACACCTTGCGAACTGAACACCTGCATCATCAGGTCGTGTGGGCCATCAAAGTCCGCCTGCGGAAAACTGCGGGTGCCCAGACCGTCCTGATTGGTGATCATCACCAATTTGTAGCCCGCTTTTTGCAGTTTCAGCAGTTCCGGGATCACCGCCGGTTCAAACGCCAGCTTGTCGAATTTATCCACCTGAAAATCAGTTGGCGGCTCGGAAATCAGTGTTCCGTCACGGTCAATAAACAGGTACTTCTGGCTCATACTTGCTCCGCACGTAAAGCGTCGATGACGCGCTGGCTCTCTTCGCGGGTACCGATTGTGATGCGCAGGCAGCCGCTTAAAGAAGGTTGTTTGTTCTGGTCCCGAAGAATAATGCCTTGATCCCACAGCGATTTAAACACCGCGCTGGAAGCGGTCAGGCGCACGAGAATATAGTTGGTTTCCGAGTCGAACACCTGTTCAACGCACGGAATATCGCGTAACGCGCTAACCAGATGTTGGCGTTCAACCAGGATCTGCGCCACGCGCTCGCGCATCGCCACAATGCCCTGCGGGCTGAGCGCCTGCGCGGCGATATCCGCCACCGGCGTAGAAAGTGGATAAGGGGCGATCACTTTCAGCAGCAGGGTGATGACTTCCGCATTGGCGAGGGTAAAACCGCAACGTAAACCGGCCAACGCAAAGGCTTTCGACAAGGTGCGCAACACCACCAAATGCGGATATTCGCTCAGCCAGCCTGCCAGCGTCGCCTGTGGGCAAAACTCAATATAGGCTTCATCGGCGACCACAATCGCCTTGCCGCGCGTCATCTCCAGCAGCACCCGCATATCTTGCGGATTGATGATTTGCCCGGTCGGGTTGTTAGGGCTGCAAACATAAATCAGCTTTACGCCGTCCAGTTGATCAGCGATGCCCTGCAAATCCAGTTGCCAGTCGGCGCGCGCGGGCACAGTGCGGTATTCAACGCCCAGCGTTTCGGCGCTGACGCTGTACATGCCATAGGTCGGCGGGCAAAACAGCACCGCATCCTGGCCGGGTTCGCAAAACGCGCGAATCAGCAACTCGATGCCTTCATCCGCGCCACGGCTGACCAGCACTTGTTCCGGTTTCAGGCCGGCGTACTGGGCGTAATTTTCAATCACCGCTTTCGGCTGGCACTCCGGGTAGCGGTTTAAGGACTGCTGTGTCAGGTCAAACGCTACCGCCGTCGGGAATTCATTGGCGTTTAGCCACACATCACCCTTGCCGCCGAGGCGGCGGGCGGACTGGTAAGGCGTCAATTCGCGCACATTTTTACGCGCCAGTTCTTCAATGCTCATGCTTGCTCCTTCAGCGCGTTAACACGCAACGTGACGGCATTTTTGTGGGCGGTCAGGCGTTCAGCCGCCGCCAGCGTTTCAATGGTGCTGGCAAGCCGCGCAAAACCGTCGCGCGACAGCTCCTGCACGGTCATGCGTTTCTGGAAATCGGCCAGGCCCAGGCTTGAGCAGGTAGCCGTGTAACCGTAAGTTGGTAAAACGTGGTTCGTGCCGGAGGCGTAATCGCCTGCGGATTCCGGCGACCAGTCACCAAGGAACACCGAACCGGCGCTGGTGATGCTCTCGACCAGCGAACGGGCGTCGCGGGTTTGAATGATTAAGTGTTCCGGACCGTACTGATTGGAAATGGCAACGCACTGCGCCAAATCGCGCGCCACAATCAGGCGGCTGGCAGAAAGCGCCTGACGGGCGGTTTCCGCGCGGGGCAAATCGGCCAGTTGACGCTCAACGGCTTCCGCCACGCGGGTTGCCATGGTGGCATCCGGCGTCAGTAAAATGACCTGCGAATCGGGACCGTGTTCCGCCTGCGACAACAAATCAGAGGCGACAAAATCCGGGGTTGCGCCGCTGTCGGCAATCACCAGTACTTCAGACGGGCCAGCAGGCATATCGATTGCCGCGCCGTCCAAACGCTGGCTAACCTGGCGTTTCGCTTCGGTCACAAAGGCGTTGCCCGGCCCAAAGATTTTGTCGACTTTCGGTACGGACTCGGTACCAAAAGCCAGCGCGGCAATCGCTTGTGCACCGCCAACTTTGAAGATCTCCTGAACACCACACAGTTTCGCCGCGTAGAGAATCTCATCGGCAATCGGCGGCGGCGAGCAGAGCACCACTTTCTGGCAACCGGCGATACGCGCGGGGGTCGCTAACATTAATACGGTAGAGAAAAGCGGTGCGGAGCCGCCAGGGATATAAAGGCCAACCGAGGCGATAGGGCGAGTCACTTGCTGGCAGCGCACGCCGGGCACGGTTTCCACATCAACGGTTTGCAGTTTTTGCGCCATGTGGAAAGTGTCGATGTTCTTCACCGCCACGGCCATGGCTTGTTTGAGTTCATCACTCAGGCGGGCGCTGGCTGCGTCAATTTCCTGCGCGGAGACTTTCAGCGCGTCGACTTGAGTTTTATCGAATTTCGCGCTGTATTCACGCAGGGCGTCATCGCCGCGCGCGTTAACATTGTCGAGGATTTCAACCACCGTGCGGGTGATGCTGTCCGAAGCGGAGATTGCCGGGCGCATCAGCAGAGCGCGTTGTTGTTCTTCGCTACAACTGTTCCAGTCGATGATGGTGTTAAAGCTCATAATCGTGTTCCTTCTTACCGAATGGTTTCGTCGGGGCCGGTAGGCCGGATAAGCGTTAGCGCCATCCGGCGCAAACACGTCGCTTTACTCCATCATCTTCTCAATCGGCAGCACCAGGATTGAGCTCGCGCCCAGCGCTTTCAATTTTTCCATGGTTTCCCAGAACAGGGTTTCGCTGCTAACCATGTGCATCGCCACGCGCTGCTGATCGCCTGCCAGTGGCAGAATGGTTGGACGCTCCGCGCCCGGCAGCAGGGCAATGACGTCTTCCAGACGCTCGCTCGGCGCGTGCATCATGATGTATTTCGATTCCCGCGCCTGAATCACGCCCTGAATACGGGTCAGCAGTTTGTCGATCAGTTGCTGTTTGGCGTCGGTCATTTCGCCATCGCGCTGAATCAGGCACGCTTTGGAGCGATAAATCACTTCCACTTCGCGCAGGCCGTTCGCTTCAAGGGTGGCGCCGGTGGACACCAGGTCGCAAATCGCATCCGCCAGGCCAGCACGCGGCGCGACTTCAACAGAACCATTTAGCAGACAGGATTTAAAGGCGACGCCTTTCTGATCAAGATAGCGTTTCAGCAGGTGCGGGTAAGAGGTGGCGATGCGTTTGCCGTCCAGCGCAGCCGGGCCGTCCCAGGCTTCATCGACCGGCGTTGCCAGCGACAGGCGGCAACCGCCAAAATCGAGGCGACGCAGCGTGAAGTAACGCGGGTCTTCGCCTTGGGCGCGGCGGGTCAGTAACTCTTCTTCCAGTACGTTTTCGCCAATAATGCCCAGATCGACCACGCCATCCATCACCAGTCCCGGAATGTCGTCATCGCGTACGCGCAGAATATCAATCGGCATATTTTCCGCCAGGGCGATCAAACGCTGGGTGTGCAGGTTGATCTTAATGCCGCAGCGGGCAAGCAGTTCGCGTGAATCATCGCTCAGGCGGCCGGATTTCTGAATAGCTATGCGTAAGCGCGAGTTGTCTAACATTCTGTTTTCCTCTTTTATCCTGCTGAATTTTGTCCAAAAAAAAGCCCCCGGAAGGCGATCTTCCGGGGGCTCTCTCTGCGTTCATGCACCACTGGAAGATCCAAATGTCTTCCAGCACACATCGCCTGAAAGACTAGTCAGGATGATGGTGATGATGGTGGTGTTTAAATTGAACGCGGGTCATAAAATTCTCGATGAATGCTTATTCATATGTTGGCAATTAACGTAAACCAGTTTGGTCGTTGAAGGCAAGGGCTTTTTTTTATGATTAAATCATTTCATATTCATTCTATGAATTGTCAGTTATCCGGGGCTGGCGTAGCCTTAAACAGTCGGAGTCATATTGCAGGGGAGAGGCATGAAAAAGGTCGCGATTGTCGGGTTAGGTTGGTTGGGCATGCCGCTGGCGCTGTCTTTAACAGCGCGGGGCTGGCAAGTCACCGGCAGTAAAACCAGCCAGGATGGCGTCGAAGCGGCGCGCATGTGCGGTATCGAAAGCTATTTGCTGAACCTTGAACCGGAACTGGTGTGTGAAACAGACGATCTGGACGCGTTGATGAATGTCGATGCGCTGGTGATAACGCTTCCGGCCCGGCGCAGTGGCCCCGATGAAGAGTTTTACCTGCAAGCGATGCAGGAGATTGTCGACAGCGCCCTGGCGTACCGCATTCCGCGCATTATTTTCACCAGCTCAACTTCGGTGTATGGCAATGCCAGCGGCGTGGTAAAAGAGACGACACCGCGCGAGCCTGTCACCGCCAGCGGTCGCGTATTAAAGGAGCTGGAAGATTGGCTGCATAATCTGCCCGGTACTTCGGTCGATATTTTGCGCCTTGCAGGATTAGTCGGGCCAGCACGTCATCCGGGGCGTTTTCTCGCCGGGAAAACCGCGCCGAACGGCCAGCATGGCGTTAACCTGGTGCATCTGGAAGATGTGATTTCCGCCATTACGCTGTTATTGCAGGCACCAAAAGGCGGGCACATTTATAACCTCTGCGCGCCCGGACACCCTTTGCGCGAAAGCTTCTATCCGCAGATGGCGCGCCAGCTTGGCCTGGTTGAGCCGAATTTCGTCCAATCCTCGAATCAGGATAAAGGTAAAACTATTGACGGCAGCCGCATTTGTAATGAATTGGGCTTTGAATATCTTTATCCCGATCCGTTACAGATGCCGCTGGAGTAATTATTTTTGACAAAAAATGCTATTAAAATGATTAATAATCCAGTGATGGCCTAAAAATCAATCAGTTGGGCGCATTAATTCAATGAGCCAAAGCTCATCGTATTGTCATCGCGCTTCATTCTGTTGCAGAATATGCCGCTGCAAAAAATGAGAAGAGTAACCGACGTCAACGCGTCGGTTATTTTTTTATTGCAAGCAAAACGTCATTCAATAAAAGAGGCCGGGCTTAGTACCGGATAGATACACATTTAAAAACCGACAGTCGTTGTCGCTGAGGAAAGAACACAAATGGGGCAATTATTTGCTTTTGCGACGGCATTCGCCGTACTGGGGGATAGCCATGTCGCATAACGTTACTCCAAAAACCTCTCGCGTGGAATTACGTAAGACCCTTACGCTGATTCCGGTTGTAATGATGGGCCTTGCCTATATGCAGCCGATGACGATGTTCGATACGTTTGGTATCGTCTCCGGCCTGACCGATGGTCATGTGGCAACCGCATACGCGTTTGCGCTGGTCGCCATTCTCTTTACTGCGCTGAGCTACGGTAAACTGGTTCGCCGTTTCCCGTCTGCTGGCTCCGCGTACACCTACGCACAGAAATCCATCTCTCCGGCCGTTGGCTTTATGGTGGGTTGGTCATCCCTGCTGGACTATCTGTTCATGCCGATGATCAACATCCTGCTGGCGAAAATTTACTTTGAAGCGCTGGTACCTTCCGTACCGTCGTGGCTGTTCGTGGTGGCGCTGGTGGCCTTTATGACCATCTCCAACCTGCGCAGCATCAAGACCGTGGCGAACTTCAACACCCTGATCGTTATCCTGCAAATGGGCATCGTTGCCGTTATCGTTGGGCTTATCATCTATGGTGTATCTCACGGTGAAGGTGCAGGTACGCTGGTGAGTTCCCGTCCGTTCTGGTCTGAAGGCGCACACGTCGTGCCGATGATCACCGGTGCGACGATCCTCTGCTTCTCGTTCCTCGGCTTCGATGGCATCTCTTCTCTGTCTGAAGAGACCAAAGACGCAGAACGTGTCATTCCGCGCGCTATCTTCCTGACGGCGCTTATCGGCGGGGTGGTATTTATCGCGGCGTCTTACTTCCTGCAACTGTACTTCCCGGATATCTCTCGCTTTAAAGATCCGGACGCGTCACAGCCAGAAATCATGCTCTACGTCGCAGGGAAAACCTTCCAGTGGGGCGTGCTGATTTTCTCCAGCGTGACCGTGCTGGCATCCGGCATGGCCGCGCACGCAGGCGTTTCCCGTCTGATGTATGTCATGGGGCGTGACGGCGTGTTCCCGACCCGTTTCTTCGGTTACGTACATCCGAAATGGCGTACGCCGGCATGGAACGTTCTGCTGGTTGGCGCTATCGCGCTGCTGGCGATCAACTTCGACCTGGTGACCGCAACGGCGCTGATTAATTTCGGTGCGCTGGTGGCGTTCACCTTCGTCAACCTGTCGGTGATTTCCCAGTTCTGGATCCGCGAAAAGCGCAACAAAACGCTGAAAGATCACTTTAACTACCTGGTTCTGCCGGTGTGCGGCGCGCTGACCGTTGGCGCGCTGTGGGTGAACCTGGAAGAGAGTTCGATGGTTCTGGGTCTGATCTGGGGCGGTATTGGTCTGGTTTACCTGGCTTGCGTCACCCGCAGCTTCCGTAACCCGGTGCCGCAGTACGAAGACATCGCGCAGTAATCCCTGCTTCCTGCTGCAAATACAAACCGGGGGTTTCACCTCCGGTTTTTTTTCGCCTTTATTTCGCAATCGGCATGTTAATAACCAAAAAACCTATATTAGATAATTTAGTTATTGGTTACGGCTAGTTAGCTTGTGAATAATTTGCGATCTGATTTTTTCTGATGTAGTCACGGTTATGTTCTCAATGATTGTAAGTGGATTAATTTGCGGCGCGCTGCTGGGGTTTGTTATGCAGCGCGGGCGCTTCTGCCTGACCGGTGGGTTTCGCGATATGTATATCGCGAAAAACAACCGCATGTTTTATGCCCTGCTGGTAGCCATCGCCATTCAAAGCGTCGGCGTCTTTGCCTTAATTCAGACCGGGGCGCTGCAATACGATGCCGGTACGTTTCCGTGGCTTGGCACCGTGGTGGGCGGCTACATTTTTGGCCTCGGCATTGTCTATGCGGGTGGCTGTGCGACCGGCACATGGTATCGCGCCGGTGAAGGCTTGATCGGCAGTTGGATTGCGCTGTTTACCTATATGGTGATGAGCGCAGTGATGCGCTCGCCGCACGCGGACGGCCTCAATCACGTGTTGAAAACCTACAGCACGGCGCACAACTCCATTGCCGAGACCTTTGGTTTCTCCGTTTGGCCGCTGATCGCGCTGCTGGTCGTCGTCACGTTGTGGTTTGTCGCCAAAGAGTTGCGTAAACCGAAGCTGAAAGTGGCCTCGCTACCACCGCGCCGTACTGGCCTTGCGCATCTTCTGTTTGAAAAACGCTGGCATCCGTTCGTCACCGCGGTGTTGATTGGCCTGATCGCACTGCTGGCCTGGCCGCTCAGCGAAGCCACCGGCCGTATGTTTGGTCTGGGTATCACCTCGCCGACGGCGAATATTTTGCAGTTCCTGGTGGCGGGGCAGAGCAAGTTCCTTAACTGGGGCGTTTTCCTGGTGCTGGGTATCTTCCTCGGTTCGTTTATCGCCGCGAAAGCCAGCCGCGAGTTCCGCGTGCGTGCGGCGGATGCGCAAACCACCTTGCGTAGCGGTTTTGGCGGCTTGCTAATGGGCGTTGGCGCCAGTATGGCCGGCGGCTGTTCCATCGGTAACGGCCTTGTGATGACGGCGATGATGACCTGGCAGGGCTGGGTCGGTCTGGTATTTATGATCCTTGGCGTATGGACTGCGTCATGGTTTTTATATGTTCGCCCACAGCGCAAAGCGAAGCTTGCCGCGGCTGTGGCTTAAAACTTACAGGAGCTGTTATGGCTGTGAAAAAACTCGACGTGGTAACGCAGGTTTGCCCGTTTCCACTGATTGAAGCAAAAGCGGCGCTGGCGGGAATGGCCAGCGGCGATGAACTGGTTATCGAATTCGACTGCACGCAGGCGACCGAAGCCATTCCGCAGTGGGCCGCAGAAGAGGGCCACACGATCACGGATTACCAGCAGGTTGGCGACGCCGCCTGGAGCATCACCGTTCAGAAGGCGTAAGCCGCATGCCCTCCCATTGATGGGAGGGCACTCTTAGACGATTTCCTCGGCGTACTGCCAGAGCGCTTTCAACAGCGCCTGCTTTTCACTGTCCCCTTCATACTGTTGGAACAGCGCTTGTAGCGCTTCAGCATACTTTTGCAAAAACTCTGGGGTTAAGACGTTGCGGCGATGCTGTAGCCAGCGCTGCTGCTCGTTTTCATCCAGCGTGCCGGGGAAGTTACGCGCCCGGTAGTTAAACAGCAGTTTCTCGATGCGCCCGTCAGCAAAGGTGATATCCAGCGCGGGCAGGTTGCGCGGTTCGGTTTCCAGCAGGATTTTCATGGCGGTGCGGTCAGCATCGCTGAAAAAGCCGTTATAGATTTGCGCATCAACATTGTCCGATGGCACAAACGGTTCCGCTTCGGTAAAGATCGCCAGCACTTTTTCGCGCACTTGCGGGTTGTCACGTAGGATCTGCAAATTATCAAGGCACTGCTGGCGGTCGATGCCCAGCCGCTCGGCATCCTGCGGGCGCAATGTATTGGCCTGCGCCAGTACCGGGCATTTGTTCAAATGCACCAGCTTGACCGGCACCGCCGCGTTATCACCCAGTTCCGCTTTCGGCGTATACAGCCTTGCACGCAGCGCATCGGCGTCCAGTTCCAGCAACGGCGACATATCCCCGGCAAGATCCACCATAATCACCGCGTTGCGGTTTTCCGGGTGCCAGGCCAGCGGCGCAACCCAACTGGTGTTGCCGCACCACGCGCCGAACATACCGGACACATGCACCAGCGGCTTCATTTGCGGCACATCAATCAATGCCGCCAGCTTCTGTTTACTGCGGTGGCTGTAGAGATACTCAAACAGCTTCGGTTGTTTCGTCTTCACCAGTTGCGCCATGGCAATGGTGGCGTACACATCCGCCATCGCATCGTGGGCATTGCTGTGTTCAATACCGTTGGCTTTGGTCAGGTGTTCCAGGCGAAAACTCGGCAGGCCATCTTCGTTTTCCGGCCAGTTGATGCCGTCCGGGCGCAGGGCGTAGCAGGCGCGCATCACATCCAGCAAATCCCAGCGGGAGTTATGGTTTTGCCAGCTCCAGGCGTAGGGATCGTAAAAGTTGCGGTAGAAGATATTGCGCGTCACTTCGTCGTCAAAACGCACATTGTTGTAACCAAGCACGCAGGTGTTGGGCACGGTAAACAGGTCGTGAATGCGCTTTGCGAAGGCCGCTTCATTCTCGCCTTTGGCGCGGGCGACTTGCGGCGTAATACCGGTAATCAGCACCGCTTCAGGCTGGGGGAGATAGTCATCCGCCGGTTTGCAATAGAACACTTCCGGCTCGCCAATAACATTGAAATCCGCGTCGGTACGCAGCGCGGCGAACTGCGCAGGGCGGTCCAGCGCCGGGCTGGTGCCGAAAGTTTCATAATCGTGGAAAAGAAAAGTGGGCGTTGCAGCGGAATCAGACACCAGTGGCTCATCCTGTCAGAAAATATGGCGACCATGGTAAACCATCGCAGCGATTGTGCCGAAGAAAAACCGCGGGCTCTTTCGTGGAACCTCGCAAAAACAGGCTGTTAAAAGCGATGCGTGTCACATTTTTTTGCAATTTAACCAGGTATCGACACAGGAAGTTCCGTAAAAAGAACGACGATTTTGGATGCTATTGAGGATATTTCATTGAAACGCCGTTTGTTTGCTGCTCCTTTGCTGGCGGTTTGCGTGAATCACGCGCTGGCCGACGACTTACCTTTTGCCCCACAACCTCCGGCAGTCCAGGCCGGCTCCTGGGTTTTAATGGACTACACCACCGGGCAAATCTTAACTGCGGGTAATGAGCATCAGCAGCGTAATCCGGCGAGTCTGACCAAACTGATGACCGGTTATGTCGTCGATCGCGCCATCGACAGCCACCGAATCAGCGCCGATGACGTGGTCACGGTCGGGAAAGATGCCTGGGCGAAGGGGAATCCGGTGTTTGACGGATCGTCGCTGATGTTCCTGAAACCGGGCGATCGCCTGACGGTGCGCGATTTGAGCCGTGGCTTGATTGTCGATTCCGGCAACGATGCCTGCGTAGCGCTGGCGGATCATGTCGCGGGCGGGCAGCCGCAATTTGTGGCGATGATGAATGATTACGTGCAGCAGTTGAACCTGCGCGACAGCCACTTCGAAACAGTGCACGGGCTGGATGCGCCAGGACAACACAGTTCGGCCTATGATTTGGCGGTGCTGTCGCGCGCCATCATTCACGGTGAGCCGGATTTCTACCATATGTACAGCGAAAAAAGCCTGACGTGGAACGGCATCACGCAGCAAAACCGCAACGGCTTGCTGTGGGATAAAAAGCTGAATGTCGACGGGCTGAAAACCGGCCATACCTCCGGCGCGGGCTTCAACCTGATTGCGTCCAGTGTCGACGGGCAGCGCCGTCTGATTGCGGTGATCATGGGCGCGGATAGCCCGAAAGGCCGCGAAGAGCAGGCGCGTAAACTGCTGCACTGGGGACAGCAAAACTTCGATACCGTGCAGATTCTGCGTAACGGCAAAAAAGTGGGCAGCGAGCGCGTCTGGTACGGCGATAAAGAGAAAGTGGATGTCGGTACCGATCAGGATTACTGGATGGTGATGCCGAAAGCGGAAATGCAAAATATCAAAGCCAAATATGTACTGGATAAAAAAGAGCTGGACGCGCCGCTGGCGGCGCATCAGCGGGTGGGTGAAATCGAGCTTTACGATCGCGACAAAGTGATTGCCCACTGGCCACTGGTGACACTGGAAAGCGTTGGCAAAGGCGGGTGGTTCTCACGTTTGAGCGACTATATCCACCACAAAGCCTGATACTCCAATGAGCAGACTGGCGAGCCTGCGAGTCTGCTCGCATAATTGACGGGTGCGGCAAGTCTGATGGCCGCCGGGCAGTTATACTGTATGCACAAACAGTAACGGAAAGGAGGTCAGCATGGGCTATAACGTCAAGCAACTTGCAAAACGCCGTATCGCCGGGTTTCATCTGGTCGGGCCGTGGGATGTGAAAGTCAAACAGGGCTTCGAACAGTTGTCGATGTGGGTACAAAGTAACCAAATCCAGCCGCTGGAGTGGGTGTGTGTCTACTACGATAACCCTGACGACGTGCCGCCGGAAAAACTGCGTTGCGATGTGGCGATTACCGTCGATAGCGCGTTTCAGATCCCCGCCAATAGCGAAGGGGTGCTCACTACCGAAATACCGGGTGGTCAGTACGCGGTGGCGATGGCGCGGGTTTACAACGAGGAGTTTGAAGCCTGCTGGGATCTCTTTTTCGACGAGTTGCTAAGCGATCAATCCTCGCAAATCGCCGCTGGCCCCTGTTTTGAGGTTTACCACAATGACGGGCAAAGCGACGGCTACTGGGAAATCGAAATGCATATTCCCGTCGAGCCGAAAGTGCTTTAAGGGCTGAACCGGTAAAAAGAGGCCGCAGAAACGGTCTGTTGGCCTCTTTTTTTGTCCTGGACACGGGGTTGTGCCAGAAAATATCGCTACAATTGCGCCTTTCGTTTTTAACCTGGAGAGCAGGTGTGCGTCGCGACAAGTCACTCAGTCCTTTCGAAATTCGTCTTTACCGGCATTACCGCATTGTGCATGGCGTGCGCATTGCACTGGCGTTTGTGCTGACCTTTTTGCTTATTCGCCTGCTGGATGTGCCAGAAGGAACCTGGCCGTTGATCACGCTGGTGGTGTTGATGGGGCCTATCTCTTTTTGGGGAAACGTTGTACCACGTGCCTTTGAGCGCATTGGCGGCACGATTTTCGGGGCCGCGTTGGGGCTGGTGGCGCTACGAATCGAACTGATTTCATTGCCTGTTATGCTGTTGTGGTGTGCGGCGGCCATGTTTATGTGTGGCTGGCTGGCATTGGGTAAAAAGCCGTATCAGGCGCTGATTATCGGTGTGACGCTCTGCGTGGTGGTTGGCGCGCCCACCGGTGATATGCACACCGCGCTGTGGCGAAGCGGCGATGTGATCATCGGTTCACTGCTGGCGATGCTGTTCACCGGCATCTGGCCGCAACGCGCGTTTCTGCACTGGCGTATTCAAATGGCTAATTACGTCACCGCTTTCAATCGCGTTTACCAGGCGGGGTTCTCGCGCAATCTGGTGGAGCGGCCGCATTTGGAAAAGCATCTGCAAAAAATGCTCACTGATGTGGTGAAGATGCGTCCGCTCATTACACCCGTCTGCAAAGAGACGCATGTTCAGCGCGCGATTTTTGAGGCCATCCAGACCGTGAGCCGCAATATGGTGTGCATGTTGGAACTGCAAATCAACGCGCACTGGAGCTCACGCGCCAGCCATTTTGTGATGATCAACGCCAATACGTTGCGGGAGACGCAGCAGATGACCCAGCAAACGTTATTGACCATCGCCCATGCGCTGTACGAAGGTAACCCGCAGCCGATACTGGCGAACACGGAAAAGCTGAACGACATCATGGCGGAACTGCGCCAGTTGATTAGCGAGCACAAAGGGGATCCACTGACGGAAACGCCGATCCACGGTTATGTCTGGTTAAGTATGGAGCTGGCGCGCCAGCTTGAGTTGCTGTCGCATTTGATCTGCCGGGCGCTGCGCAAATAAACAACGGATAACCGCATGCTACTGTCGGGTTGTTTCGATTCAGCCGCGTTTGCGGTTATGATAGCCAGCAGGAAAACTTATTGTCATATGCAATTGCTTTGGGTAGGTTTGCCACTCAGGTAGTTGCGTTAACGAATCCGTATCTCAAATAATCAGGGGTGTGAAAATGGAAACAACCAAGCCTTCATTCCAGGACGTTCTGGAATTTGTGCGTCTGTTTCGCCGTAAAAACAAATTGCAGCGCGAAATTCAGGACGTTGAGAAAAAGATCCGTGATAACCAGAAACGCGTTCTGTTGCTGGACAACCTGAGCGACTACATCAAACCGGGCATGAGCGTTGAAGCTATTCAGGGCATCATCGCCAGCATGAAAACCGATTACGAAGACCGCGTGGATGATTACATCATCAAAAACGCTGAGATTTCAAAAGAGCGCCGTGAAATCTCCAAAAAACTCAAAGCAATGGGCGAACTGAAGTCTGTTGAGCCCAAAGCAGAATAAGTGCTTGTGCGGTGAGAGGTGCGCCTCTCACCGTTCTCTTACGCCGCCCGCGACCATCTTCAGCAAGTAATCCTTAGGCCAGTGCGCCAGTAATCCCTTCTCTTTTAAGCACCAACGGATCTCCGCGACATCATGCCGGGAGGAGTCCAGCAACAATCCCACCACGCTACCGCTGTGCGCCACATTCAGGCCATACAAACCACACCGTTCCACCAGCCCAAGCAGGGTATTGAATTCCGGTTTTGGCAACAGCGCCTGGCTGGCAATGGCGCTGATGGTTGCCGCTTCGCCGAGCAGCGCCGCATCGTTTTCCTGGCATGCCCGTTGCAATTTCTGCCAGGCCTTATCAAGCGCGTGAGCGTTTTCCAGCAAAGCCTGCTGGCGTGCCATGCGGTGATAATCCGCCGTGGTCAGGGTTAGCGGGCTTTCAAGCAATAACACGTCAACATGCGGTAAACCGCCGCAGGGAATGTGCGTTTCACCCGTGTTGTGGTCAAAAAGCGTCAGTTGCGAAAAGAGCGTGCTGTCGGTCGGTTCCAGCGTCACGCAAAGCTGTGCCAGCGTCTTTTCATCCAAAGGAAGTTGCAGATGGTGCGCGGTAGCAACGGCGGTAGCGGCGATATCCGCCGTGCTGCTCGCCATCCCTTTGGCAACAGGAATGGTTGAGCGGCAATCAATACGGATGTTTTGCGAAAGCCGGGCGGGCAACTGCCAGTGTGCCAGCAGTTGACGGACTATCGCGCGTGTCTGAGGGCGTTCGTCAGCCCGTGGTGCGCCAAACGTGACTTCAACGCTGCTGTACCAGTCCACCGGGCAGGAGACCAGTTTTTCACTGCCAAGGATCCAGCCCTGGATGATTTCGCCGCAGGATGCGGGACAAGCTGCCTGCGCCACAGCGCCACTCCTTTAAAAACGAAACGTCTTAAATTCAACGCCCTGGATAGTGTCACTTCGGCCCGTCGAACGCCAGCACTTCGCGCAGCGACACCACTTTGCCCACCACAATCAGCGCCGGAGCGTGGAAACCCGCCGCTTCGCTGGCATCGGCCAGGCGCGCTAATGGCGCGCTGACCACCTGTTGCAACGGCGTGCTGGCATGCATTACCACCGCTGAAGGCGTGAGTGCTGGTTTGCCGCCATCAATCAGCGCGGCGCAAATCTCGCGCAGTTGTGCCATGCCCATCAATACCACCAGCGTGCCCGGCAACGCCGCCAGTTTATGCCACTCTTGCGGCTGGTTACCGGCGCGTAAATGGCCGGTGACCACATGAAAGCTGGAGGCATGATCCCGGTGCGTCACCGGAATGCCTGCCGCGGCCAGGCCACCAATGGCGGACGTAATGCCGGGAATGACTTCACAGGCAATACCCGCTTCGCGCAGCGCCTGCGCCTCTTCGCTGCCGCGCCCGAAAACAAACGGATCACCGCCTTTTAGCCGCACCACGCGCAAGCCGCGCCGGGCACAATCGATCAATATCTGATTAATCTGCGGCTGGGGAATAGGGTGGCAGTTGGCCTCTTTGCCCACATCGTGGAATTCACACGCCGGCGGCGCTTCTTCGAGCAACACCGGGTTTACCAGGCGGTCGTAGACCACAGCCTGCGCGTTACGCAAACAGGCCAATCCTTTTACCGTCATCAACCCCGGATCGCCAGGGCCTGCGCCTACCAGCCAGACTTTGCCGTTCATGCTGACATCTCCACCGGTTCGGCCAGGCCAATGCGCATCACATCGCGGGCAATCATCAACTCTTCGTTGGTGTTAATCACCGCGATTTTGACCATCGACTGTTCGGACTGGATAAAGCTGGCGTTGCGCTGGTTTTTATCCGCATCCAGTTCCAGCCCGAGGAAATACAGATCGCGGCAAATGGCATGCCTGGCGCGCGCAGAGTTTTCGCCAATGCCACCGGTAAACAGCAGGGCGTCAATTCCGCCGAGTTGCATAATGTAACTGCCAATCGTCGCGCGAATGCGTTCGGCAAACAGCGTGAGCGCCAGACTCGCGCGGGCGTTGCCCTCCTGCGCGGCTTTTTCCACATCGCGGTAATCATGCGACACGCCAGAAACGCCGAGCAGCCCGGATTCATTGTTGAGCAGCGTATTGAGTTGCTGCGGCGTTTTACCTTCGCGCAATGCCACCCACGGTAAAATTGACGGATCGATATCGCCGCTGCGGGTACCCATCATTACGCCGGACTGCGGAGTAAAGCCCATCGACGTATTCACCGAGCGGCCACCTTTAATGGCGCACAGGCTACTGCCATTGCCAAGATGACACGAGACGACCCGCAGGGCGCTCAGCGGCACGCCGAGTTTTTCCGCCAGCAATTGGCTGACATATTTGTGGCTGGTGCCGTGAAAACCATAGCGGCGGATACCCAACTCATCGTAGTAGCGCCACGGCAACGGGTAGATAAACGCGCTCTGCTCCAGCGTCTGATGAAACGAGGTGTCAAACACCGCCACGGCGGGCGCGTGCGGCAGCGCCTGGCGGAAAATACGGATCCCGGCGGCATTTACCGGGTTATGCAACGGCGCCAGTTCGGCTAAGCGTTCAATCTCGGCCAGTGCGGCGTCGGTCACCAGCGCGGAATCTTTAAACGCTTCGCCGCCGTGCGCCACGCGATGGCCGACACCATCAATGGCTTCCAGCGACGGGATAATGTGCAGCGTCAGCAGTTTTTCCAGCAGCAGCGTGGCAGCGGCGTGATGATCGGCAATAGTGAGGGTTTCCTGCCATTTTTGCTCGCCCTGTTTAAGGGTAAAAACCGCATCCGCAAGGCCGATGCGTTCAATCAGCCCCTGGCATAATACGCGGCCCTCGGGCAGCGCCAGCAACTGAAATTTAAGGGAAGAACTGCCGGCGTTAATCGCCATTATTGTGCGTGACATGAGGACTCCTGGTGTTGAAGAAATGCGACCACCTCGTCAATACCGCGTGCGGTTTTTGCGCTGGTGATAAAAAGCCGTCCCGCGCCGGATTGCTGCAACCAACGCCCGGCCTGGGCGATTTGCGCCGCGCTTGCCACATCGGCTTTGGTCACAATGCCGATGGTCGGGCGGTTCATCGGCAACGTGAAACCCGGTGAAAAGGGACACAGGTAAGCGTCGGCGTTGAGGGTGAGCGCAATGACATCGGCCTCGCAGGCGCTGGCGAGCAGCGCGCTGTACAGGCAACGGTTTTCCAGATATTCACCGGGGGTATCAATCGCCTCCGGTAGCCAGACCATCGCCTGCGTTTTTCGATACGCCAACGCCTCCCCGCGCAACCGCTGGGTGAGGGACGTTTTTCCGCACTGGCTGGGGCCAATCAGCATGATCCGTTTCATGGCGTCAGGTCCGCGTTACCGGGCAGGCGGTGAAATGCAGCATTTCACCGAGTGTGCGCGTTACCTGGCGCAGCGCGTATTCGACGGCAGACACATCGCCAATCAGCACCACTGCGCCGGTAAAGCGGTCGATAAAACCAATTTCCACCGCGCCGGATTTGGTGGCGATATCGCAAGCGATGATCGAGGCTTCGCTGGGCGTAATGGTCAAAATGCCTATTGCGGACGCGGCCTCGCTCAAGCCCAATTTCTGGTACAACCCTTTGCCTGGGTTGGCGATAAGGTGTGCCAGCGTCACTTGCTTACCGGGCACATACTCCTGAATCATGCGTTCGGTTGTCTGCTCCATTACCCCTCCACAATCTGTCGCCACATCGCTTCATGTGGGCGCGGGATCACCGTGCGATAAACCAACAAGCCTTTTTCTCCGGCACTTTCACTGGCGACGGAAACGGCGTTTTCCACATCAGAGATATCGCCGCTCACCACCATGTAGCATTTCCCGCCGATGCCGAAGGCCATATGCACGCGCACCAAAGTGACATTCGACGCTTTCACCGCGCGATCGGCGGCGCTAATACAGGCCGCCACGCTCCAGGTTTCCACCACGCCGACGGCCTGGCGCTGTTCAACGGCATTCAGGCCGCTGATGGCGGGCAACACGCTGGCGTGGATATTCGGCAGCACCAGGCTGTCCACGAGCATCTCGCCCGCCAGGCTGTCGCCGGTGGCAATTGCCTGTTGCACCGCGCCGACATCGCCGCCAATCATCAGCAAAAATTTGCCGGGGCAGAGCGTCTTGCTGACCAACAGCGTGACATTGGCGCTTTTGAGCATCACATCGCCCAGTTCCATGCCCTTCGCAATGCTGGTCAGTTCTAAAATTCCAATCGCCTGAGACATGGTTATCCTCTTACGACCGTGATGGTCTGTTCTGTTACGGCGCTGACCGTGCCGTCGATACTGGCGTGAATCGGTGCGCCGAGCGCGCCATCCGGGATCGTGGCAATGCACTGGCCGCGCGTGACCACGTCGCCTTCATACACACAAGGGACTGCGGCCGCGCCGATGTGCTGGCGCAGCGGCAGGCAAACCTGCGCAGGTTCAACGTTAAGTTCGGTTAATGGGGCGTCCTGATACCAGTCACTGAGCGCCAGCTTGCTGATCAGGCGCTTGACCGGGATTAGGCGGTAACGTGCCATTTCGTCGGCCTCGCGAAGCGGGCCTTCATAACGCGCGCCGTGCTGGCGCAGTTCGCTTTTCAACAAGCGGTTGACGCGCATCGGTGAGATCCCCACCGGGCAGGCGACGCTTTCGCAGACGTTGCACTCCGAGCAGGTGAGGGCGCTCAGGATAGTTTGCGGCGAGGCGACCTCTTTATAGTTCACCGCGCGCACCAGCAGATGTGGCGAAAGCTCATGGCCTATCAAATGGCGCGGGCACAAATCCGTACACAAGCGGCACTGCTCGCAGACGGTGCGGGCGATGGACAACACGGTGCGATCATCCTGCTGCCTTCGCTGAATTAACGGATGCGATTTCGGCAGCACCAGCAACCCGCCAGTGGTTTTGGTCACCGGCACATCGAGCGAGGGCAGCAGGGCGCCCATCATCGGCCCGCCGTTGATAAAACCCGGTTCGTCGACGGTCGCGCCGCCCGCCAGCGCCAGCACGTCGTGAAGCGCCATGCCCAGCGGCACCGTGACCGTCAGCGGCTGGCGCACCGCACCGTTCACCGTCAATGTCCGGCGGGTCACCGGATATTGCTGTTCAACGGCGCGGGCAATGTTCAGTACCGTCTGCACATTGTTGACCACCACGCCGACGCTGAGCGGCAGCGCAGCGGGCGGTACACGCCGCCCGGTCGCTAGCCAGATGGTGATCACCTCGTCTCCCGAGGGGTAAACATCCGGCAGAATATGCAGCCGGATGTTCGCGGGCAGCTGGGGCGTCAGGGCCGCGATGGCGGCGTGATATTTCTCTTTCAGGGCGATAATGCCTTCGCGCGCGCCGGTGGCCTGCATGCCATACAGCACGCCGCGTACCAGACGCGCCGGTTGTTGCGGCATCAGTTGCTGGTCGACTTTTAACATCGGTTCGCATTCGGCGGCATTGACCAGGAAGATCTCCACTTGCGCCTGCAATTTCACATGGGTTGGGAAACCCGCGCCGCCCGCGCCAACGACGCCTGCGTCGCGCACGCGTTGGCGAATGATTTCCGGCGTGGCGGGCATAACTTCACCCCACGGGCTGGCAACAAGGGCGGTTTCGCTCACAGTAACGCCTCCAGCAGTTCGCGTACGTCATCTGCCGTTGCCGCACGCGGGTTGGTTTTGAGGGTGATGTCGGCAAGCGCTGCCTGCACCATCGACGGGATCCGTTCACGCCAGCGCGGCTTGGCCTCGTTCAGCGCTTGCGCAAGCCCCGGCAGCCCGCATTGTTGTTTGAGCAACTCAATCTGGCGGATCAGGGCATTCACCGCCACGACCTCGTTCGCGGCTGGCGGGCAGAAATGGCACGCCCTGGCCAACCGGGCATAGCGCTTCGCCGCTCGCGCATCGGCAGCGTTAAAGCGGATCACCGCCGTCATCAGCAGCGCATTCGCCAGCCCGTGCGGCAGGTGAAACTGGCCGCCAATCTGGTGGGCGATAGCATGGTTGATGCCTAAACCCGCCTGGCTGAACGCCATTCCGGCGAGGGTCGCGGCGTTGTGCATTTTGCCTCGCGTGGCAAGGCAGTCGCCTTTGCGCACGGCAACGGGCAGGTACTGAAACACCAACTGCGCCGCTTTTTCCGCCAGCGCGTCGGTGAAGTCGCTGGCAAGGGGCGAAACATAAGCTTCCAGCGCATGGGTCAGCACATCCATTCCGGTGTTGGCGGTAATGGCGGGCGGCACGCTGACCACCAGCGCCGGGTCAAGAATCGCGATATCGGGATACATCGCATTATCAAACAGCGGGTACTTGATGCCTTTCTCCGGGTCGCTGATCACGCAGGCGCTGGTGACTTCGGAACCTGTGCCGCTGGTAGTCGGGATGGCGATACAGGTTTCGAGCGTGATATCGGACTTTTTGCTGAACCAGACAATCGCTTTGGCGGCATCCAGTGCGGAACCGCCGCCAAAACCAATCACCACCTGCGGTTTCAGGGCGTGCATCTGCGCGATCCCGGCGACGACCGTCGCAATGGTCGGATCCGGCGTGATCTCACTGAATACGCTGATGCGGTTATCCTGCGGGATCGCCTCGCGCAGCATGTCGATAAGCGGCGAGTGCGCCAGAAAACCGTCGCATACCACCCAGATATGCTTTTTGTGAAAACGCGCCAGTACTTGCAAGCTGCCCGCACCGCTGTAAAGCCGCGTCTGTAGCGAAAATGTGTTCATCGCGGCCTCGGTCAGCGAATCGAAAAACCGTTGGTCAGCACGCAGCGGCGCGAGCGCGCGAAACTTTTCGCTGACGTGGTGCCTTCCCCGGTGGGCGTGGCGATGGTGAAGGTGGTAAACCCTTCACCGCCAACGCCAATCCCGGCGTAAGACGGGCCGTTTTTCACAAAGATGGAGGTTTGCAGGCTGCGGGCGGCGAGATTGAGCCGCGAGACATTTTGCGAATGCATCACTGCGGTGTGGTGTAAACCTTCTTCCACCACCAGCGCCAACGCCAGCGCGGCCTCGAAATCGGCAACCCGCACCACCGGCAACACCGGCATTAACTGTTCGGCGGTGACCAGCGGATCGTTACCCGCCACGTCGGCAATCAGCAGGCGCGGTGCTTTCGGCGGCACGCTTAACCCGGCGGCTTGCAGGATGGCGGACGGGCTTTTTCCCACCAGCTTTTTATTCGCTACGCCGTCAATAATGCAGACCGCGCGCAGCTTATCGATATCGCCGCCGGTGATGCGCAACGCGCCAAATGCTTGCATCTGTTGCAGCAGCCGGTCGGCAACGCTTTCCACCACGATCAGGCTTTTTTCGGCAATGCACGGCAGGTTGTAGTCAAACGACGCGCCATTGATGATGTCTTCCGCGGCTTTCACCACATCGGCGGTTTCATCGACGATGCACGGCGGGTTCCCGGCGCCGGCGCCAATCACTTTTTTGCCGCTTTTTAAGCCCATCATCACAATGCCTGGCCCGCCGGTGATCGCCAGCAGGGCAATCTTCGGGTGCGCCATCATTTGCTGGGTGGCTTCGAAAGTCGGTTCCGCCACCGTCACCACAAGGTTGCGGATGCCGGTACTGCGAAACGCGATGTCTTCAATCATGCGGATCAGCTTCAGGGAGACGTTTTTCGCCCCCGGATGCGGGCTAAAGTAGATGGTGTTGCCCGCCGCCAGCATGCTGATGCTGTTATTGATAATGGTTTCTGTCGGGTTGGTGCTTGGCGCCACGGAGCCGACAACGCCAAACGGCGAATACTCGAACAGCACCATGCCGCCATCGCCGGTTAAGGCGGTGGTGGTGAGATCCTCAATGCCCGGCGTGTTTTCCAGCGCCGCTTTGTTTTTCAGTAGCTTATCGTCTTTGTTGCCCATCCCGGTTTCACTGGCGCTCTCTTCGGAAAGCTGCGCCAGGTGCGGCGCCAGTTCATCACGCAGGCTGCTAATAATGGCGCTGCGAGTTTTCAACGGGCATTGCTGATAACGCAAAAAGGCCTGGTGCGCTGCTTCAATTGCCTGGGCGGGCGTGGCGAAAACGCCTTTGTCAGCCGAGCTTTTCTCCTGCGCGGGGGTCAGCTGCTCGCTCAGAATGGTGCGAATAAGGGTTTCCAGTTCTGACGTATTCATTGATTGTTTCCCATTTTGACTGCCGCAATGGCGGCCTGAGCAATGTCCATGTCCTGTTCAACGGAGCCGCCGCTGATACCAAGACCACCAATAATGTTGCCGTCGCGCCACAGCGGAAAACCGCCGCCAAAGGTCACGACTTTGCCCGCCATTTGCGCCTCCAGCCCATACAGCGGGCTGCCCGGCTGCACAGCAGTGGAGAGTTGATGCGTGGCGGATTTCATGGCTACCGCAGTCCAGGCTTTTTTCGGCGCCAGCTCGCTACTGACCAGCAACGCGTCCGGCATCCGCCAAGTCAGCATGCCGATGCCGCTGGCATCTACCACGCTTATCACCACGGGCACGCCAAGTGCTTCGGCGCGTTCACTTGCCGCTCTGACAAGCTGATGCAGTTCATGAAAGGAGAGTGACATGGGGCTGCGCTCCGAAGGGTGTCCGGCGGCGGCGCGGTAACGTGTCGCCACCTCATTAATAATGTGTTGCTGGTGGGTGAGGTGATCCTCAAGCCGCGCCAGCGCATATAAACAGTCGGAAAGGCGGTTGATATAGCGCAGCAGTACCTGGCGCACCTTGACCTGTTCACTCAACTCCACCAGCCGACGTTCGGCGCGGCGGGCGAGTGTGCGGGCAAAGTGCAACCGGCTGGCGGGTTCGCCGCGCCCGGGCAAAATAAAGCTGTGCACGTCATCTACCTGCGCCATCGCACGGTCGATAGCCTGCTCCAGCGCGTCAATCTCTTCGGTGCTGATGTAGCGCTGCCCGGCGGTCGGGGCGTCGTTTTCGCTGGCCAGTTCGGCGCTGAACCAAAAAATCTGTAGCTGCACGGCATCGAGAAACGCCTTTACCCCGTCAGCTTGCACCGCGCAGGCGCACAGACTGAGTGACGCGTTCAGTTCATCCAGCGTGCCGTAGGTCTCCACGCGCGGGTGGGTTTTGCTGACCCGTTGGCCGCTAAACAGCGCGGTCGTTCCGGCGTCGCCTGTTCGGGTATAAATGGCCATGTGCGCTCCTTAACGCGCCAGCGTGTCGACAATGCCGACCACTGCTAAATCGATGGCTTCATTCGGCACGCTGAAAACATGCCGCGCACTGGAACCACTGCTCAGCAGCACCAGTTCACCGACGCCAGCGCCTACCGAATCCACCGCCACTTCATCACCCCGTAAAGGGTTGACCGGGAGTTCTCCTTCGAGCGTGACGCGGCGCACCAGCAGCAGCTTTTTCCCGACCAGCGACGGCGATTTTTGTGTCGATACCACTGAACCTGTTACGCGTGCGAGATGCATGATTCACTCCTGCTTGACCAGTTGAATGTGTTGAGCTTGCGCCGCCTCGCGGGCCAGGGCGGTAATAACCGTCTTGCGGGAGGTGACCAGCCACCCGCCGCGCCGCCCGCTGATATCCCGGTAGCTAAGGACATTTTTCAGATGCAGCGCCACCGTTGCGCCCTCGGCATCGCGCCACTGGCACGGCACGCGGGCGAGATCGCGAAGCGGCAGGTGGGCGAGGCTGCGCCCAGGCAACGTGACGCAGACCGGCATACCGAGCGACAACGCTTCAAACAGGTTCGCCACCGCCGTGTTATCGCGATCGCCCTCCGCCAGTTGGCAGATAAACGGCAAATCCGTGCGTGTTATCGACAGGCTGTCATGCGTCAGAAACAGCTTCAGCACCGAGGCATGGCGTAGCTGCTCCTGGCTTAACGTCGCCGGGTTACCGCTGCGTGCCTGCAAGCGGGCGACAATCAGCTCTACGATGTGGCGAATCTGCTCATCGGTCATCACGGTCATAAATGTTTCACCAGCCGCGCGAAGGCATTCGGATCGTCCGCTCCGGAGGCGTTGGCTTCATCGGTATCAATATGCATTTCAAGGCGCATATCGGGCGAAACCCGCACCGCCACATCGTCAAAAAGGGTGCGGCGACCGCTGCCTTCAATGGCGACACTTACCGCATCACCATGCGAAACGCGCAGCACCAGCGCATCCAGCGGCGACATGTGAATATGGCGCTGGGCGACGATCACACCGCTTTCCAGTTCAATTTCTGCCCACGGGCTGATGAGCTTCACGCCGGGCGTACCGCTGAGATTGCCGGACATACGCAGCGGTGCCGGGATGCCGAGCGTTCGCGCGTCGGTTCGTGATATTTCCACCTGGCTTCTGCCACGCAGCGGGCCGAGTAAGCGGACGTTTTTTATCTGGCCTTTTGGCCCTGCCAGCGTCACGGTTTGCTCGGCGGCAAACTGCCCCGGCTGTAACAGCGCTTTCTTTTCTGTTACCGGCATCTCCGGGAACAACCGGTCATAATCCTGCTGCGAAAGATGGATATGTCGGTTCGAAATACCCAGCGGGATGGGGCGTAAGCGCATCTCATCCAGCACCTGAGTGACAACATGTTCGACTAACTGCTTATCCATAGTGATTTACCCTGGATTGTTATTCGCCTCGTTGGCCGTTATGCAGGCATAACGAGCGTGGTTCCCCTTTTTGACGCGGACACGCCGGGTCGAGACAGAGGTTGCAGGTGACTTGCCGCTGTTCAGACGTTGCTTCGTGCAACGTTTGCGTTACGGCATCGTTCGCCTGCACAACCTCTTGGGGTGCCTTATCCACCACCGCAGGCTGCGGGACGGCCGGGAAAATCCCGTCGCCGGGGCGCGCAATAACTTTTTGCGCCACCAGCCCGTCCTGCGCCTGGGCCACGCTTGCGCCGTTGATAATGGCCGACTGCACAGACGCCACATCCCCGGCGATTTTGATCACCGTCCAGCCTGAGCCATTGGTTTTTTCCAGACCCAGCAGCGTGATGGACGCGGCTTTCGCCATGGCATCCGCGCAATTGATGGCCAGCGCCAGACCGCTAACTTCCAGTAAACCCAGTGATTGCTTCACGCTGTACTCCTCCAGCCGTCAGGCGGATTTCGGTAAAATGGCTTCGACGTCGCTGTGCGGGCGCGGGATCACGTGGCAAGACTTCACTTCGCCGACCACGCTGGCGGCAGCGGCACCGGCATCAACCGCGGCTTTCACCGCGCCAACGTCGCCGCGCACCATTACGGTGACCAGCCCCGAGCCGATTTTTTCGTAGCCCACCAGTTGCACGTTGGCCGACTTCACCATGGCGTCGGCGGCTTCAATGGCACCCACCAACCCTTTTGTTTCAACCAGTCCCAATGCGTTGTTCATACTGCGATTCTCCTGTGGATGGATAAGCGGGTTACCGGAACGGTATCCCTTTCACCAGACGGGCGGCATTGCTGCCAGCGATGCGCCGCGACTGACTTTCGGCATGCTGCATCAGCGTAAAAAGCGGCGCGGATGCGGGTAAATTTCGATAGTGAATAACCAGTTGTTGGCTGTCGCAGGCGATGCCCACCAGCAATGCAGACTGGTTTGCCGCCTGCCAGGCGCTGGAGACCACTTCCTGCCCGGCGATTTGCTGCCAGCGCCATGGAATACCTTCTTCTTCAATGCCCCACAGCACCTCCTGCCACAGCGGCTGGCAGTCGCCATGCGCGTGAATCACAATCGCCGGACGTTCCTGATTAGTGCTCATCGGCAGACTCCTTACGCCAGGAGAGGATCAGGCCGGTGGCGACAGCGTTGCGCGGGCCTTCAACGCCGCGAATATTGCCGCGACCAGCCACCAACCGGTAATGGGCGAGAGCGTCTGTGACCAGTTGCGGCACTTCAAAATCCAGCGATGAACCGCCGACCAGCACCACAAACGGGATGTCGCGGATATTGCCGGTGGGGCTGACCTGGCGCAGCGCGCGCAGGGCATTGGTGACAAACACGCGCTCTTTCGCGCTACGGCGAATCAGGCGGATTTTTTCCAGCGACAAATCGCCGGGCAGCGGCACCAGTTCATCGGGTTTCACCACGCACACACGCGCGAACACCTCCGGCGGCAGCGCAGTGGGGAAGAATTGCACGTTGCCGTCTTCATGGCGCAAGTGGAACAGGCTTTCGACCTTGGCGAGGGGATACTTTTTGATCTCTTCTGCCAGGTAGCGATCGGTCAGCCCCAGTTCGCGGGCGATGATCATGGTGACCATATCGCCAGCACCGGCCAGATGGGTGGCGATGATCTCGCCCTGCGCATTGATGATTGACGCATCGGTTGAACCCGCGCCGAGATCCAGGATCGCCAGCGGGCGGGTCGTGCCGGGCGTGGTCAACGCGCCAAGAATGGCGGCTTCGGCTTCCGCGCCGCCAACCTGCACGTCGATATGCAGTTTTTGTTCGATTTCGTGGGCGATCATCGCCATCTGCAAACGGTCAGACTTGACCATCGAGGCAATACCAACCGCCTGCTCCAGCGAGAACTCACCGGCTAATCCGCCTGTCACGCTGACCGGCACGGCGGTATCCACCGCCAGCAGATCCTGGATGTAGACTTCGCTGCTCGGCTTGTTAGTCAACTCCGCCATGGTCTGGCGCACATGCTCCAGCATGCCGCCGATATTGGTGCCCGCCTCGCCGGTAACGTTATCCAGCCGGGGGCAGGCTTCGACGGCTTTCATGATCGCTTCCGCGCCTGCGGCCACGTCCACTTTGACGCTGCGCCCGGCGCTCATCAGCTCAATATTGCCTGCCGGAATCGAACGCGCTTTCACATCACCGGACGGGGTTTTCACCACCACGGCGGAACGGTTGCCGATCAGCGCGCGCGCGACGGGGACAATGTTTTTTGTCTCTTCGGCATTGAGCGAAAAAACCGTGGCGATGCCGTAAGGATTGGAGAGGCTTTCGATCACTTTGCCCGGCAGCGCCACTTCGATAGCTGCCAACATGCCGAGCGGAATGCGGTCGATGTACAGCACTTCATCGACGATGGGCAGCGGCCGGTTAAGGCGGTTGTTCACCAGCACGCCGTCGTCGCGCTGCAAAATCACGCCGTTTATCTGGTAACCGGCCTGAGTGGCGGCGTTGACCATTTGCGCGACATCGGCGAAATCAAACGCGCTGGAGACCACCAAAATGTAGGGCTGTTCCGCCGGGCGAGACAGCAACTCCTGTGGCGTGATGGTGACGCCAACGCCCAGCCCGACGCCGCCGGGGGTTTTCGGGTTGTGACCAATCATGGTCGATTCGGTGATGATGGTTTCGGTGATGGTTTCCATCGCCACATCACCGATCACCGGTGTCGCTTCGTTAATGCGGATAAGCGAAATATCGCTGACAGAGATACCGGCGCGCGCCACCGCGCTGTTCAGCGCTTCCTGAATACCGAACACATTGCGCAGCGTCCCTTTAATGCCGGTGGTGTCCGCCAGCGCACTGCTCACAATGGCCAGCGCGCCGCGGTTATCCAGCGCGGCGAGCGCCACTTCGGTGGAGGCGTTGCCAATATCAATGCCAGCTATATAACGCATACATCATCCTTGCGGTTAGTCATCGCCTTTGAGTTTTTTACGCTCGACGTACAGGGCTGCGGCCTCGCGAACAAAGGCCGCGCAGATCTTCGCGTGGTAACGGCTTTCCAGATCCTCGGCGATCTCCAGCAGTTCTTGTTGACTGGAGCGGTACGGACGCAGGGCGTTATAAATTTCGAGGATGCGATCGTCCGGTACGGCGGTCAGTTCGGCGGCGCGTTCGAAGTTCATTGCCAACCTGTCGCGCCCGGCATCGCGGGCGATCGCCGCCTGGATACGCAGGGTTTCCGGGGTGATACGCATATCCTGGGCGGTGATCTTGCCGCTCAACACGTTGGCGAGGGTCAGTTCTTCCAGCGTCTTGTTGGTGGCGGTTTTCACCCATTCCGGGTGCTTACTCGCCAGTGGGTAATCGTGCACTTTGGCCTGGTGCTGAGTTGTGCCTGGCGCGGGAGCTGCCGTTGTCGGCGTCGCGCCTTGCAGGCTGTTCATCCGGCTAAGCACATCACGAACCATTGATTCAATGGCATCTGCATTCATGGTGTTGTCCTTTTAAAGCGCAACGCGCAGCTCTTGCGGGTTTTTGCCCGTCACGACGTATTTGGTTTCTTTGATGTGCAAAATGGCCGACTTCGCCTGGTACTTCGGCCGTGCCATCTGATCGTTGAGCGTCGGGACCGGCTGCGGCGACTCACGCTTGGCGTAGCGCGCGGCGTTTTTGCCAATCTGCCGGTAGGTTTCCAGCGTCAACAACGGCGCCTGTGGGAACAGTTCAAGGTTCGACAGCGGCGGCAGCCCTTGCTGGTGGATAACCGTGGTGCCTTTCGACTGGATACCCACCGAAATGCCCGAACCGCTCAGGCGGTTACCTTCGACGGCGACAAACGCCACGTCGGAGGATTTAAAGCAGCGAATGACCCGCGCTTTAACGCCTTCTTCTTCGATCCCGGCGATCACTTCACGCAGGATGCTTTTGTGCGGTAAACCGACGATATTGACGGTCTGCGACAAGCCAAAGGCCGGGCCGACGGCAATGATCACTTCATCCTGCTGGGTGCCCGGTTTGGCTTCGCCAATCTCTGTCAGAAAACCACCTTCTGCCGACGTCGCCGCGGAAGATGCGCGGTTAGCAGGGGCGCTGAACGAGACCGTTTTGTCACTGGTTTTCATCTCTGCCAGCACGTCTTCGACGATTTGACGCAGCAGCTTTTCATTGATTTCCATGCTTCACCCCTTAGCCCAGTTCGTTCGGATCGATGGCGGCCGGGATGTTTTTGATCTCTTCCCAGCGTTCGCCTTGCAGGCGATAGCCTGTTGCCGGACCCGCGTAATCGTTGACGTCATTTACTGCCGACAGCACCTGGCCGTCGCCAACGATGATGGCGGAGGTGTGCAGGTAATCCCCGGTGAGTTTGGCTTTCTGGATATTGAGCATGTCCTGGGCGACATCGTTAAAGCCGCCTTGCGCCAGCGCTTTCACCACTTCCAGCCCGTTGCGGTTTTTGTTGATGATCTCCTGGGCGAATTTGATGTCTTCGACGATGTTGCGCTCCGGCATATCTTTTGAACCGTGCGCATAGGTCGCCGCTTCTACCTCTTCGTCAGTGATCGGCGGTAGCCCCATTCCCGCGAAAACGGCTTGTAATGCGCGCGCCGCTTTGTTGCGGATCGCAATCACGTCTTCTTCACGTACCGGGCGCAGGCCGCCATCGACTTTCAGGTCGCGCTGCAACACGTTGTAGTCGTCGAAATCTTCCGCATCTTCATTGGAACCGGCGAACATGTTGTCGTAGTTCGGCACCGCCGAATAACCGGAGGAGATAAAGTCAGTACCAGGCAGGAACTGCATCAGCAGACGCGCGGTACGGCGCATATCCGAGTGGGTAAAGGTCTGGTCGTTACTGGAGGCGCATTCGAGATCCAACGCCGAGCAAATCAGGTTTTCCGCCAGTACGGCGCGAATCCCCGACGGCACGGCGGAAGGTACGCCGATGCAGCTTACCGAGCCGTTTTGCAGCCCCTGAACGCCCGCCGCTTTGGTGATGTAAATGCAGCGCGCTTCGAGATAAAGCATCGATTTCCCTTCGGCGTAACCCATTTGCACTTCGGAGCCAGAACCGGAGGTAAAGCGCATTTTCAAGCCACGTGAAGCATAAGACGAGGCGAGAAAGCCTTTCGACCACGGCGTATCGTCCCCGTCGGTAAACACCGGTTCGGTGCCGTAAACCGAGATGGTTTCCGCATAGCAGGTGTGGCCGAGCATGCCGAGTTTCAGCTCGGTGGCTTCTTCCAGCGAACACTGCGTTAATACGCCGGGGCGACCAACCTGCGAACCGACCAGCAGGGCGATGGCGTTAAACGGTGCGTAACGCGCCACCGCGACGGTGGTTTCTTGTTCGTCAAAACCGCGCCATGCGCCTTCTGCGGCGTCGGCGGCGATCTGCACCGGGTTGTCTTTGACGTTGGTGACGTGCGCTTGCTGTGACGGCGTGCGGCGGGCGCGCATTTTCTGCATCGCCATCATCATCTCCACGACGTTCATCTGCGACATCACTTCAACAATCTTCGCCGGGGTCATTGCAGTGGTCAGCGGCACAATGTCGCTGCGTTTGACGTTCGGATCGCACAGCATATTGGCGAGCTTCACCGAATCCATCGCCATCACTTCTTCGGCGCGCGCAAGGTTGATGCCGTAACGGGCAATAAAGTGGTCAATCAGGTCAAACTCTTTGGCGGATTTTCCGTCAAGCTCAGTGACCATGCCGTTGACGATGCGAATGGACGGTTTCGGATCGTTCGGGCTTTCCATTGCAATAAAGCCTTCTTCGATCCACTCCTTCACAAAGCCGTCCTGGTTAACAGGGCGTTTCGCCAGCGCTTCAAATCGTTTCGATCTCATGAAACAGCCTCTCTGTTATCAGATGTAGGACGGGCGATCGTTTTTCGGCTCCGCGCCCAGCGTGCCAAGCACGGTTTTGCCGATTTCGCGGGCGGAAATCACCGCCTGGCGTACCGCGCCGGAGTCCCCGGAGATGATCAGAATCGCTTCGTTCGAGAAGCTAGTGCCTTTGGCCGGTGAGCTGTAGGCCACCACTTCTACATTGGCGGATTTCAGGGCGGTATCAGCCATCAGCACGCCCACCGACGCCGGGGCGCCAACAATCACCCCGCAGGAGCGACCCACCGGCGCGCCAAACGCTTTTTCCAGCGCGTAGCTGGCGCGGGCGGTGTATTGCAGCTCGATATGACCAGCGTCATTGGCGTACACATCGCCGAAGGTGCGATCCAACTCTTTAAGCGCCACTTCCACCGCGCGTTTGACGTCGGAAACATCATTCCCGCCGAACAGGATCAGCGAGCCGTGACCAGCGCCGCCTTTGGTATCGCGCGGCAATTCAATGCTCACCACTTCGGTGTTGGTGGCTTTCACCGCCTCGTCCGCCGCCATAATGTGCGGGCCTGCGCCGGTACGTGCGCCGAGAATGCCTATCGAACGAAAACGTTTTTCCAGCTTCATTGCGTCAAGCAGTGCGCTATCTACGTTGGCAATCACCAGACCGACGGTGTCGCCGATAGCGGTGCCGACAAACTCCGTTAAACTGCAGCTTTTTTCTGCCATAGCCGTCTCTCGTTTTATGTGGGTGACATCAGGGGAGGCCTGGGGTGCCGATACGCGCGCGACCACCTGAGCCATGATCTGTTCCACCAGCTCATTGCTGCTCATTGGCTAATTCCCTTCGGTAAGAGTTTTTCAACATCGGTATGCGGGCGTGGGATGACGTGTACGGCTTTCACTTCTCCCACCTGCGCAGCGGCTGCTGCTCCGGCATCGGTTGCCGCTTTCACCGCCCCGACATCGCCGCGAACAATAACGGTGACCAGGCCAGAACCTATTTTTTCGTAGCCCACTAACATCACATTGGCTGATTTCACCATCGCGTCGGCGGCTTCAATCGCGGCAGTTAAGCCTTTGGTTTCCACCATTCCTAATGCTTCTTGTTGCATAAAGACCTCGATAAGGTTGTCCTGATTTTTGGACTATACAAATAAGCGAGGAAAAAGAATGGCTCTCTTGAACTTATGTGAAAAACTTCCTGGTGTGATTAAAAGAATAAATTGCTGATGTATATTTTAAACTGATGATTTTTATGTGTATTTGTTGTGTTGTTTGATAGCAAATTATTGTTATTACAATATCAAATTTACATTTTTCGGCGTGACAAAATAAATATGAAGGAGTAATTGCGCGTGCGGAAAGATTTTGTGAGCAAGGCCGGAAAACCGAATAACAAAAATAACAAGAATCTGTTATCGGTCGCTGTTAAATAAGAGCGAAATAAGTCGTGATGGCTAAAGGAAATAGTTATTCGGCATAACAAAATAGTGTTATTGCCTGACGACTTTTTAGGTCTTTTTGCCCGGAGGTTGCCAACACTTTTCCCCTACGCATTCCTATAGTGTGCGGCGTTGTACTCTGCCACCAGCTTCAGGGGTGCTGGTGAGGTCTGACTCTACCTGGAAGGTGACACAATGAATGATTCACTAAGGGCGCAATGTATCGCCGAATTTTTAGGCACCGGTCTGTTTCTGTTTTTTGGTATCGGCTGCCTGTGCGCCATGAAAGTGGCGGGTGCGACGCTTGGGCTGTGGGAAATTTGCATTATTTGGGGGTTGGGTATTTCGCTGGCGGTTTACCTGACGGCGGGCATTTCAGGCGCGCATCTGAACCCGGCGATTACCGTTGCGCTGTGGCTGTTTGCCCGTTTTCCCGGTCGCAAAGTGCTGCCGTATAGCCTGGCGCAAATCGCCGGAGGGTTTGGCGGCGCGGCATTGGCTTATCTGCTGTACCGCAATCTGTTTCTGGAATACGAGGCCGCGCATCACCTGGTGCGGGGCAGTCTGGAGAGTCTGCAACTGGCGGCGCTGTTTACTACCTATCCCGCAGCGGCGCTGAATGTCTGGCAGGCGGCGCTGGTGGAAGTGGTCATCACCTCGATTCTGATGGGGGTGATCATGGCGCTGACCGATGACGGTAACGGCGTGCCGCGCGGGCCGCTGGCACCGCTGTTGATTGGCCTTCTGGTGGCGGTGATCGGCGCGTCGATGGGGCCGCTGACCGGGTTCGCGATGAACCCCGCGCGTGATTTTGGGCCGAAGCTGTTTATCTTCTTTGCCGGTTGGGGCGAAACAGCAATGACCGGCGGGCGCGAAATTCCTTACTTTATTGTGCCGATCGTCGCTCCTATTATCGGTGCCTGCGCCGGTGCGGCCTGTTACCGCTATCTGATTGGCAAAAATCTACCGGGAAATACGGGCGAGCTAAAAGAAAAACAGAGCTGATGGCTGATCAACCAATTAAGAAACAGCTTGCAGTGGAATGAATATATTTCGTGATCTGCTTTCCTGAACGCATTAAATCGCCTCCCAGGGATGGGAGACTTTTGTTATCTTGATTTTTGTTTAGTGCTCGGGATTATTAAGTTTCGTTGTAAGAAGATCCTGAACTGTAAACAAATCACGTTGTTTATAACAATAAATTAAAATTCACTGAGAGGTTTTATCATGATTTCTGCGAGTACACTAAACTCCGAACTCATTAATAAAATCGCCCAGGATTTTGCACAAGCCACCGGTCTGGCCGTTGTTGTGGTGAATATCCACGGCGAAGAGATTTCCGAGCTGTTCAATTTCACCCCGTTTTGCCAGCGTATGCGACAGCATCCGCAGCACAGCATTCGTTGTCGCATGAGCGATCGCTGTGGCGGTTTTGAAGCCTCCAAATCGAACCAGCCCTGCATTTATCGCTGTCATGCCGGGCTCACTGATTTTTCGATCCCACTGGTGATTGCCGGGCATCTGGTGGGGTTTGTGCTGTGCGGACAGGTGCGTCTGCGTGATAAAGACGGCGTGGAGCTGGTGGATATTCTCAATATTGACGACCGCTGGCAGGCCGACCCGACGCTGGTCGACGCGTTTCACTGCGTGCCGGAAATGGACTATTCGCGCGTGATTGCCTCGGCGGATTTGTTGCAGCTTATTGTCGAAAATTGTCTGAAAAAACAGCTTAATTTCGTGGTCATCAAAGACCAACAGCAGCAGTCGGATTCGGCTCGCGCTGCTCGTAATCAGGGGCCGCACGACAGCAAAATGAAGAAGGCGCTGCGCTATATCGACGCCCATTTGTCCGATGAGTTGCGGCTCGAAGACGTTGCCGCGCATGTTTATCTCAGCCCTTACTATTTCAGCAAGTTGTTTAAAAAATATCAGGGCATTGGCTTTAACGCGTGGGTCAACCAGCAACGTATGGCTAGCGCGCGGGAAATGCTCCGTCATAGCGACTGGAGCATCGCCAGTATTGCCCGTAATTTAGGTTTTTCGCAAACCAGCTATTTTTGCAAAGTTTTTCGGCAGACCTATCAGGTAACGCCGCAGGTATTTCGTTTGCAGAATAATGCAAACTATGACGGCGATTAAATTTCTGATGACAATAAATTGTTATTTGAAACGCCAGTAAGCTCTTTCTCAAGCCTTAATAGATAAGGTATTTGTGAATGGTCTGAGCAATAAATTGTTATAGCGCAACAAAATAGTGTTCATGCAAAGATAAACTGAACCAGTTTTTATTTCCCTGCTGCGATATAGTGCTTGCAGGGAAACATCGCGGGGAATAAGTACTCACCGTGATAAACAATCCAACAGGTTACGCCACGATAATGTTGTGGCAGGGAAGGGGGTGAGAATCCCCCGCAGCCCCCGCTGCTGTGAAGCTGACGACCCCGTAATCACCACTGATCGTACGATCGGGAAGGACGGGCGAGGACGACGCGAAGCCAGAAGACCGACCTGATGGACATCTATCAACAACTTCGGTGGGAAGTGGGTTGCTCAGAAGCGTACGGTCGAAAGACCGGGTAAACGCGCGTCCTGACTTCATCTTTTCCACCCGCAATGGGGCTTCAGGAATGTCAGACAGGCGCAGCGCCTTTATCCTTGCCGGAACCGGCAGCGGCTGTGGGAAAACCACCGTCACGCTGGGACTGCTTACTGCGTTGCAGCGCCGGGGCTTGCGCGTACAGCCCTTCAAAATCGGGCCGGACTATCTCGATACCGCCTGGCACAGCGCCATTTCCGGCGTGCCTTCCCGCAACCTCGACAGCTTTATGCTGCCGGAAGCCACACTGAATGCCCTCTTTACTGAACACCTGCTCGCCGCCGACGTCGCTGTGATCGAAGGCGTGATGGGGCTTTATGACGGCTACGGCACCGACCCCCACTATTGCAGCAGCGCCGCGCTGGCAAAACAGCTTGGCGTGCCGGTCATTTTATTGGTCGATGGCAAAGCGGTTTCCACCTCCATTGCCGCCACGGTGATGGGCTTTCAACACTTCGACCCGCAGTTGTCCATTGCCGGGGTGATCGTTAATCGCGTCAACAGCGACAGCCACTTTCAGTTACTCAAACTGGCCATTGAACACTACTGCGATGTGCCGGTGCTGGGTTATGTGCCGGTCGCGCCGGATGTGTCGCTGCCGGAGCGCCACCTTGGGCTCGTCACCGCCCGCGAATCGGGGGTGGCAATGCAGCCGTGGCAGAGCTTCGCGGACCTGTTGGCGCAAACGCTGGATATTGACCGCTTGCTTAATGTGAGCAAGCTTTCCTCTCTTCCCGCAGGGGAATGGCCGAAATGCCCGTCTGAACAGGCGGGCGCCGGGCTGACGCTGGCGTTAGCCGAGGATGAAGCCTTCAACTTTTATTACCCCGATAACCTGCAATTGCTGGAGCGCGCGGGCGTACGCATTGTGCGTTTTAGCCCGCTGCATGACCGCGAACTGCCCGATTGCCAGATGATGTGGCTCGGCGGCGGCTACCCGGAACTACACGCCCGCGCGTTGTCTGCAAACCAGCCGATGCTGGCGGCCATTCGCGCGGCGCACCAGCGCGGCGTGGCGATCTACGCCGAATGCGGCGGCCTGATGTATCTCGGTGATTCACTGTGCGATGCCGATGGCAACGCATGGCCAATGGTCGGTGTGATCCCCGGTCGCAGTCAAATGGGCAAACGGCTGACCCGCTTTGGCTACTGCGAAGCCCGCGCTATGCAGCAGACGTTGCTGGCCGCGCCCGGTGAAACGCTCCGCGGGCATGAATTTCACTACTCGGACTTTACCCCGGCAGTGGATGCCGTACTGGATTGCCACAAAACCCGTGATGGCGAAGAACTCAAACGCTGGCAGGGCGGTTGGCAGGTCGGCAACACCTTCGCCAGCTATTTGCATCTGCATTTTGGCCAGCGCCCGCACATGCTCAACCACTGGTTTGCCGCCGCAAGGAGTGTGCAATGACGTTGCTGGCCTGGTGTGTGGCTTTTTTACTCGATGGTCTGCTTGGCGACCCGCCGCACTGGCCGCATCCGGTGCGCTGGATTGGCGCGTTTATCAGCTTGACGCAGCGCGCCGTGCGCAAAGTGTGCCGCAGCGAGAGCACATTACGCCTTGGCGGCGGGGTGATGTGGTTGCTGGTGGTTGGTGTGACCTGGGCCGTAGCCTGGGGTGTGCTGGCGCTGGCGAATGCGATTCACCCGTGGTTCGGCTGGTGTGTGGAAGTGTGGATGATTTACACCACGCTCGCGACGCGCTGCCTGGCGGATATGGCGCGCGAGGTGGAAAAAGCGCTGCGCCACGGCTCGCTCGCCGAAAGCCGCGAAAAACTATCGTGGATTGTCGGGCGCGATACCGCGCAACTTCAGCCGCCGCAGATCACCCGCGCGGTGGTCGAAACCGTGGCGGAAAACACCGTCGATGGGGTGATCGCCCCGCTGTTCTTTTTGCTGCTCGGCGGCGCGCCGCTGGCGATGGCCTACAAAGCGGTGAACACGCTCGATTCAATGGTTGGCTACAAACACGAAAAATACCGCGCTATCGGTATGGTCAGCGCGCGGCTGGATGATGTCGCCAACTTTATTCCGGCGCGCCTGAGCTGGCTGCTATTGAGCGTGGCAGCGTGGTTTGCGCGCAACAACGCCCGCGCGGCATGGCGCATTGGTTTTCGCGACCGACGCAACCACAGCAGCCCGAACTGCGCCTGGCCGGAAGGTACTGTCGCCGGTGCGCTCGGCGTGCGCTTAGGCGGGCCAAATGACTACTTCGGCGAACGCGTCGAGAAACCCTGGATCGGCGATGGCATCCGCGCGATAGACGTGGATGACATTCCCCGAACCCTTCGATTGATGTGGCTGGCCTCCACGCTGGCGCTGGCGCTGTTTGCGCTGACGCGCTACGTACTGGCAGGAGCATGAGGATGAAAGAGATGGATTACTTACAGCAACCACAGGCTATTGAGGCCAAAAGCTTTGTCATTATCGGCGAGGAGATCCGCCGCACCCGCCCTGATTACCGCTTCGCCAGCCCGTTGCATGAGGCGGTGGTCAAACGCGTGATCCACACCACCGCCGATTTCGACTGGCTGGACATTCTCTGGTTTTCCGACGATGCGCTGGAAAGTTTATGCGCCGCCATTAAACAGGGCTGCACGCTCTACACCGACACCACGATGGCGCTTTCCGGCATCAACAAAACCCTGCTCGCGCAGTTCGGCGGCGAAGTGCGCTGCTACATCGCCGATCCTCGTGTGGCGCGCAAAGCCAAAATGGAAGGCATTACCCGTTCGATGGCGGCGGTCGACCTGGCGCTAACCGAAGAGGGCGACAAAGTGTTTGTTTTTGGCAACGCGCCGACGGCGCTGTTCCGCCTGCTGGAACATAAAGCGCAGGTCAATGGCGTGGTAGGCGTACCGGTCGGTTTTGTGGGGGCGGAAGAGTCAAAAGAGGCGCTGGTGGCGAGTTGTTTACCCGGCATTGCCGCGCGCGGGCGTAAAGGCGGCAGCAATGTGGCGGCGGCGATCATCAATGCGCTGCTCTATAAACTGCGGGAGGAACAATGAGCGAACAGGCCTTCGACGACCCGGTGTGGCACAACGGCAAAGCCTTGCGCAAGGGTTACACCACCGGCTCCTGCGCCACGGCGGCGGCGAAAGTCGCCGCGCTGATGGTGTTGCGCCAGCACATTATTCACCAGGTCTCGATTGTTACGCCTTCCGGCGTCACGCTGCGCCTTAATGTTGAATCGCCGCACATTGAAGGCCAGCAGGGCATGGCGGCGATCCGCAAAGATGGTGGCGACGATGTGGACGCCACCCACGGTATGCTGATTTTCGCCCGTGTCACCCTGAACGACGACGGCGACATCCGGCTGTGTGGCGGCGAAGGGGTTGGCACCGTCACGCGCAAAGGCATTGGCCTGGCAGTGGGGGAAGCCGCCATCAACCGCACGCCGCGCCAGACCATCGAAGCCGCCGTGCGCGAAGTGATTGGCCCGACGCGCGGCGCGCAGGTGGAAATTTTTGCCCCGGAAGGTGAAGAGCGGGCAAAGAAAACCTACAACGGCAGGCTTGGCATTCTTGGCGGGATTTCCATCATCGGCACCACCGGCATTGTCACGCCGATGTCGGAAGAGAGCTGGAAACGCTCGCTGGCGATGGAGCTGGAGCTGAAACGCGCCGCCGGGCTGGAGCGGGTGATCCTTGTGCCGGGTAATCATGGCGAACGCTTTGTGCGCGAACAAATGGGCGTGTCCGGCGAGCTGGTCGTCACCATGAGTAACTTTGTCGGCTACATGATTGAAGAGGCGGTGCGCCTCGGTTACCGGCACATTGTGCTGGTCGGCCACCCTGGCAAACTGGTGAAAATCGCCGCCGGTATTTTTCACACCCACAGCCATATTGCCGATGCGCGCATGGAAACGTTGGTCGCACATCTCGCGCTACTCGGCGCGCCGCACGATTTACTGCTGGCGGTGAGCGAGTGCGACACCACCGAAGCGGCCATGGAGCATATCGACGCCGCCGGGTTCAGCCATCTTTACGATCACCTGGCGCAACGCATTTGCCAGCGCATCGAACAGATGCTGCGCTTCACCAAAACCCCGCCGCAGTGTGACGCCATCATGTTCTCGTTTGATAACAAGGTGTTGGGCGCGAACCGCCCAATTGAGGCGATTGCCAGGGCGTTGCAATGTTGACCGTCGCAGGGATGGGGCCGGGTAACCTCGCATTAATGACGCCGATGGCGCTGGACGCCGTTTCACAGGCAGACGTGCTGGTCGGCGGCAAGCGTCACCTGGCGCAGTTCCCGGACTTTGCGGGAGAAATTAAAGCGCTGGACGCGGATATTCCGGCGTTGCTGGCGTGGCTTGAGCAACAACGCGCGCGGCGCGTGGTGGTGCTGGCCTCCGGCGACCCGCTGTTTTACGGCATTGGCACCCGCCTGGTGGCGCATTTTGGTTTGCAACAGGTGCGCATTATTCCCGGCATCAGCGCCGTGCAGTATCTCTGTTCGCGCACCGGCATTGACATGAATGATATCTGGCTAACCAGCAGCCACGGGCGAGCGGTAGATTTCGCCGCGCTGGCGAGTGTGCCCAAAGTGGCGATGGTTACCGACGCGCGATGCGGGCCAAAAACGATTGCCGATGCGCTGCTGGCGCGAGGTGCCGAAAAAAGCTGGCTGGTGATTGGTGAAAACCTCGGCATGGACAACGAGCGCATTCACCGGCTGCGCCCGGCGGATGTGCAGGCGCAATACGACATGAATGTGGTGGTGATCCTCAATGAAAGATGAGCTGTTCAAACGCACGGAAAAAGTCCCGATGACCAAAGAAGCGGTGCGCGCGCTGGCGCTGTCGAAGCTACAACTGCACCAGGCGCACCATCTGATTGATATTGGCGCGGGCACCGGCAGTGTTTGCATCGAAGCGGCGTTGATGCACCCGCAGTTGCAGGTGACCGCCATTGAGCGCAGCCCGGCGGCGCTGAGCCTGCTGGAAGAGAACTGTCTGCACTTCGATTGCCGCAATATCGCCATTGTCTCCGGCGTCGCGCCGCTGTTTGTCGACCAGCTTGCGGACGCCGTGTTTATGGGCGGCAGCGGCGGCAATCTCACACAATTAATTGACTGGTCGCTGGCGCAGCTTCACCCCGGCGGTCGGCTGGTGATGACCTTTATCTTGCAGGAAAACCTCAGCACGGCGCTGGCGCACCTCGAAAGCCGCCAGGTTGCCGCGCTGGACTGCCAGCAAATCCAGGTTTCGTTGCTGACGAAACTTGGCAGCGGTCACTACTTCAAACCCAATAATCCCGTTTTTTTGATTTCCTGCGAAAAGGAGAACACCCATGGCTGACAACATCGGGGCGCAACCCGTCTGGTTTGTCGGAGCAGGGCCAGGCGACCGCGAGCTGATCACCCTCAAAGGCTACCGTTTGTTGCAAAAAGCGCAGGTGGTGATTTACGCCGGGTCGCTCATCAATACCGAACTGCTGGAATATTGCCCGCCCGACGCCGAGTGCCACGACAGTGCCGAACTGCATCTGGAGCAGATCCTCGATCTGATGGAAGCCGGTGTGAACGCCGGTAAAACCGTGGTGCGCCTGCAAACGGGCGATGTCTCGCTGTACGGCTCGGTGCGCGAACAAGGCGAAGAGTTGACGAAGCGCGGCATCCGCTGGGAAGTGGTGCCGGGCGTCAGTGCCTTTTTGGGGGCGGCGGCGGAACTGGGTGTTGAGTACACCGTGCCGGAAGTGTCGCAAAGCCTGATTATCACGCGGCTGGAAGGGCGCACCCCGGTGCCGCCGCGCGAGCAACTGGAGTCGTTTGCCAGCCATCAGACCTCAATGGCGATTTACCTCTCCGTGCAGCGCATTCACCGCGTGGCCGAGCGCTTAATCGACGGCGGTTACCCGGCGACCACCCCGGTGGCGGTCATCTATAAAGCCACCTGGGCGGAGAGCCAGACGGTACGCGGGACGCTGGCGGATATTGCTGACAAGGTGCGCGACGCCGGGATCCGCAAAACCGCGCTGATCCTCGTCGGCGCATTTCTGGGCGAGGAGTACCACTACTCGCGACTCTATGCGGCGGACTTTAGCCATGAATACCGTAAAGCCTGAATCCATTGCGCTGTTTTGCCTGACGCCGGGCGGTGTGGCGCTGGCCGGTCGCCTGAAACAGGCGTTGCCGATGACCTGTTTTACCAGTGAAAAACTGCTGAGCGATGGCTTTCAGGCCTTTGAAGGTGGTTTCGCGCAGACATTGCGTGAAGCGTTTAGCCATTTTTCGGCGGTGGTGTTTATCGGCGCGACAGGTATTGCTGTGCGGGTGATTGCGCCGCTGGTCAATGACAAGTTTATTGACCCGGCGGTGATCGTCATTGATGAGCGCGGCCAGCATGTCATCAGCCTGCTTTCCGGGCACTACGGCGGCGCCAATGCGCTGGCGCGTTATCTGGCGGGCGTGCTGGATGCCGATCCGGTGATTACCACCGCAACGGACGTGAACGAACTGGCGGCGCTGGACACGCTGGCAAGCCAGCTTGATGCGCGCATGGAGGATTTTCGCGGCGCGGTAAAGACCATTAACCACATGCTGGTGAGCGGTAAACGCATCGGCCTGTGGTGTGAAGACGCGATGCGCGATGAACTGGCGGGCTGCGACACGCGCGGCTTTGTGGCGGTCGACTCGCTCACGGCGTTGCCGGATCTTGACGCGCTGGTCTGTATCACCACGCAGGCGCAACTGCCTGCGCTGGCGCTTCCGGTGTTCAAACTGGTGCCGAAGCGCGTCGTCGCTGGAATCGGCTGTCGGCGCGACACGCCGTTCACCTTGCTTGCGGCTTTGCTGCACCGCCAGTTACAGGCGCAAGCCCTCGACCCGCTGGCGCTGCGGGCGATTGGCAGCATCACCTTGAAGCAGGACGAGAAAGGCCTGGCGCAACTTGCCCAGTCGTTTCGCGTGCCGTTTGAAATTTTTACCGCCGACGCCCTGCGTCAGCATGAACACCGTTTTCCCGCGTCCGACTTTGTGCGACATACCGCCGGGGTTGGCAGCGTATCCGGCCCGGCGGCCTGGCTGATGAGCCAGGGGCAACTGGTTGGCGAGACTCTGCGCGAGCAGGGCGTGACTATCACTTTGGGAGTTTCACACTGATGTTAACGGTAATCGGGATTGGTCCAGGCTCACAGGCAATGATGACCATGGAGGCCATTGACGCGCTCCAGGCGGCGGACATTGTGGTCGGTTACAAAACTTACACCCATCTGGTGAAGGCGTTTACCGGTGATAAGCAGGTGATCAAAACCGGCATGTGCAAAGAGATTGAGCGCTGCCAGGCGGCGATTGAACTGGCGCAGGCCGGGCACAACGTCGCGCTTATCAGCAGCGGCGACGCCGGCATTTACGGCATGGCCGGGCTGGTGCTGGAGCTAGTCGGCAAACAGCAATTGGATGTCGAGGTGCGGCTGGTGCCGGGTATGACCGCCAGCATCGCCGCCGCCGCGCTGCTCGGCGCGCCGTTGATGCATGACTTTTGCCACATCAGCCTCAGCGACTTAATGACGCCGTGGCCGGTGATTGAAAAACGCATTGTCGCCGCCGGGGAAGCGGATTTCGTTATCTGCTTCTACAACCCGCGCAGCCGGGGGCGTGAAGGCCACCTGGCCAGAGCGTTTGAACTGCTGGCCGCCAGCAAGCACGCCGATACGCCGGTCGGCGTGGTGAAATCCGCCGGGCGTAAAAAAGAGGAAAAATGGCTAACCACCCTCGGCGAGATGGATTTTGAACCCGTCGATATGACAAGCCTGGTGATTGTCGGCAACCGCGCGACCTACGTGCAAAACGGCCTGATGATCACGCCCAGAGGTTACACCCTGTGAATGCGGGGGCGGTGCTGGTGATTGGCGGCACTAGCGATGCGCGGCAAATTTGCCAGCAACTGGACGGTGCGAACGTGCCCTACACCTTGTCGGTGGCGACGCCGACCGGGGAGCAACTGGCGGGGGATATTCGCGGGCAGGTGCGCTGTGGCCGGTTAGAGATGGACGAGATGATCGGCTGGCTGCAGCACAATCGCACCCGCTGGGTGATTGATGCGTCGCACCCCTACGCCGACATTGTCAGCCGCAATATTGCGCGGGCCTGCGAACAGGCACAGGTGCTGTTGAGCCGCTATCAGCGCCCGGAACAATTGGCAGATCTCACACATCCGCTGCTGATACACGTCGCAACGCTGGAGGAGGCCTGTGAAAAAGTGCGCGACCTTGGCGAGCGCATTTTGTTGACCACCGGCAGTAAAGAATTAGCCCGCTGGCGCGCCGGGCTGCCGGGCAAAACCCTGTTGGCGCGCGTCTTACCGGTGCCGGATGTCGTTGCCCAGTGCGCCGAACTCGGTTTTGGCGTCGGTGAAATTTTCGCCCTTTGCGGGCCGTTTAGCGCCGAGTTCAATGCCGCTTTTTATCGCCAGTGCCGCGTGGAGGTGGTGATCACCAAAGCCTCTGGCGCGGAAGGTGGTTACCAGCAAAAAGTACAGCCCGCGCTGGATGCCGGGATCCCCTGCATTGTGATTGCCCGCCCACAGCCCACAGTCACGGGTGACGAGTTACTGAACAGTCAGGAGGCCTTCGCGCGGCGGTTGCAGCGCTGGCTGGCGACACGACACGGTGAGGAAATGAGGAAACAAAAATGAAAAAAGCCCTTCTGGTGGTGAGCTTCGGCACCAGCTATCACGACACCTGTGAGAAAAACATTGTCGCCTGCGAACGTGAGCTGGCGGCCAGTTGCCCGGATCGCACGCTGTTTCGCGCGTTCACCTCCGGCATGATCATCCGCAAGCTGAAACAGCGTGACAATCTGCATATCGACACGCCGCTTGACGCCCTGCAAAAGCTGGCGGATGCCGGGTATCAGGATGTGGCGATCCAGTCGCTGCACATTATCAACGGTGACGAATACGAAAAAATCGTCCGCGAAGTACAAACCCTGCGCCCGCTATTTCAGCGGCTGGTGATTGGCGCGCCGTTGCTCAGCAGCCATGAAGATTACTTGCATTTGATGCAGGCGCTCTCGCGCCAGATGCCGCAGGTCGCCGCCGATGAACGTGTGGTGTTTATGGGCCACGGCGCCAGCCATCACGCCTTTGCCGCTTACGCTTGCCTTGACCATATGATGGCGGCGCACCGCTTTCCGGCGCGGGTTGGCGCAGTAGAAAGTTACCCGGAAATCAACATCGTTATCGACAGCCTGCGCCACGAAGGTGTTCACGCGGTTCACCTGATGCCGCTGATGCTGGTGGCGGGCGATCATGCGATTAACGACATGGCCTCTGACGAAGACGATTCGTGGAAAACCCAGTTTGAACGTGCGGGTATTGCTGCCACGCCGTGGTTGCAGGGGCTTGGCGAAAACGCCGCCATCCGCGCGATGTTTGTCGCGCATCTGCACCAGGCGCTGGCACAGAATATGGAGGCCGCAGCATGAGTGGCAAACTCTACGCGATCAGCACCGGCCCCGGTGCGGCGGATCTGATCACCGTTCGCGGCGCGCGCATTCTCGGCAAACTCGATGTGCTTTACGCCCCGGCGGGGCGCAAGGGCGGCGACAGCCTGGCGCTCTCGATCGTTCGCGAATACCTTGGCGAGCACACCGAGGTGCGCTGTTGCCACTTCCCGATGAGCGCCGACAGCGCGGAGAAAGAGGTGGTGTGGGAGGAAGTGGCCCGCGCGCTGGACGCCGAAGTACAGGCCGGTAAGCAGGTCGGATTTATCACCCTCGGCGACGCGATGCTGTTCAGCACCTGGGTGTTCTTGCTGCAACGCTTGTCGCACCCGGAGTGTGTGGAAATTGTCCCCGGCGTGACGTCGTTCGCCGCAATCGCCGCGCGCGCGCAAACCCCATTGGCGATGGAACAACAGTCGCTGGCGGTGATCGCTTGCACCGCGCTGGAAAGTGACATCCGCCAGGCACTGGCGCAACACGACAGCCTGGTGCTGATGAAAGTCTATGGCCGTTTCGCCCGCATCAAAGCGCTGCTGGATGACGCCGGGTTGCTTGATTGCGCCCTGATGATGGCGGAAGCCACGCTGCCGGGCGAGCAGTGCTGGCGGCAACTGCGTGAGGTCAGTGACGACCAGCCACTGCCCTATTTTTCGACCATTCTGGTGAATAAACAGTGGGAGAGGGTATGAAAGAGCAATTACTGAAACAGTTGTCATTCAGCGGGCTGGCCGCGGCGCTGCTGTTGATGGTGGTGCCGCAGGACGCCTTCGCGATGCACATCATGGAAGGCTTCCTGCCGCCGATGTGGGCGCTGGCCTGGTGGGTGCTGTTCCTGCCATGTTTATGGTACGGGCTGGTGCGCCTGCGCCGTATTGTGGCGGAAGATAACAACCAGAAAGTGCTGCTGGCATTGTGCGGCGCGTTTATTTTCGTGCTCTCGGCGCTGAAAATCCCGTCCGTCACCGGCAGTTGCTCGCACCCGACCGGCGTGGGATTAGCGGTGATTTTGTTTGGCCCTGGCGTGGTGGCGCTGCTTGGCGCCATCGTGCTGCTGTTCCAGGCGCTGCTGCTGGCGCACGGCGGGTTAACCACCCTTGGCGCAAACGGCATGTCGATGGCGGTGATTGGCCCGGTGGTCGGTTACCTGGTGTGGAAACTGGCCTGTCGCGCCGGGTTTCGCCGCGACATTGCCGTCTTTCTTTGCGCGATGCTGGCGGATCTGGTGACCTACTTTGTCACCTCGGTGCAGCTTGGCGTCGCGTTCCCGGACCCGCAACACGGCGCAACTGGCTCGATCGTCAAATTTATGGGCATCTTCTGTTTAACCCAGATCCCGATTGCCATCGCCGAAGGGCTACTCACCGTCATGATTTACGACCAGCTCACCAAACGTCAGTTGATTACCGCACAGGGGCATTGAGATGAAAAAGACACTGATTCTGCTGGCGATGGTGATTGCGCTCGTGATCCTGCCGTTCTTTATCAATCACGGCGGGGAATATGGCGGCTCTGACGGGGAAGCCGAAAGCCAGATCCAGGTGGTCGCGCCGCATTATGTGCCGTGGTTCCAGCCGCTGTATGAACCGGCGAGCGGCGAAATCGAAAGCCTGCTGTTCACCTTGCAAGGCTCGATTGGCGCGGCGGTGATTTTTTATATTCTCGGTTATATGAAAGGCAGACAGCGTGATAGCGAACGGTCTTGACCGGCTAAGCTACCAGAGCCGCTGGTTTTCCGTTGCGCCAGAGCGCAAGTTTGGCTGCTGGCTGGTGATGATGGTGCTGGCGTTTTCCCTGCCGCCACTCGGGCAGGGGATATTGCTGGTGCTGCTGGCGGCGTTTACCTGCTGGCTGCTGCGTGTGTCGTTCTGGCGCTGGTTACGCTGGATGGCGATCCCGATGGGCTTTTTGCTGGTCGGCGTGGTGACGATTCTGTTCAACATTACCCGCGAACCGCAGCATCTGCTGGTTGGCGTGCATCTGGGTAACGTCTGGCTGGGCGTCATGCCACAAGGGCTGGCGGCGGCGAACACCACGCTGTGGCGCAGCCTGGCGGCACTTTCCGCCACGTTCTGGCTGGTGCTTAATTTGCCGTTTCCGCAATTGATCATGTTGCTCAAACGCGCGCGCGCGCCGCACCTGCTGACGGAGCAAATCCTGCTGACCTGGCGGTTTATCTTTATTCTGCTGGAAGAGGCGGCGGCGATTCACCGCGCGCAGACGCTGCGCTTTGGCTACCGCACCTTGCCGCAGGGTTACCGCTCGCTGGCGATGCTGGTCGGCCTGTTATTTACCCGCGTGTTGCTGCGCTACAAAGCGATGGCGACGACGCTGGATGTCAAACTTTACCAGGGTGATTTTCACCTGTAAGGATGTTGCATGCTGGTCACCGAAAACCTGTGGTTCAGTTACCAGGATGAGCCGACGCTAAAAGGGTTAACGCTCGATTTTTCCCGCCAGCCGGTAACCGGGCTGGTGGGGGCGAATGGCTGCGGGAAATCGACGTTGTTTATGAACCTCAGCGGGATTTTGCGCCCGCAACAAGGCGCGGTGTTATGGCAGGGCAAACCGCTGGATTACAGCAAGCGCGGGCTGCTGGCGCTGCGCCAGCAGGTGACCACGGTTTTTCAGGATCCCGATCAGCAAATCTTCTATACCGATATCGACAGCGATATCGCTTTTAGCCTGCGCAATATTGGCGTGCCGGAGGCGGAAATCGCCCGGCGCGTCGACGATGCGCTCACACTGGTGGATGCGCAATCTTTTCGCCATCAGCCGATTCAGTGCCTGAGCCACGGGCAAAAAAAACGCGTCGCTATCGCCGGGGCGCTGGTCTTGCAGGCACAATACCTGCTGCTCGATGAGCCGACCGCCGGTCTGGACCCGGCAGGTCGCACGCAGATGATGAACATCATTCGGCGCATTGTCGCGCAGGGCAATCATGTGGTGATCTCCAGTCACGACATTGATTTAATCTACGAAATCTGTGACGCGGTGTATGTGTTGCGCCACGGTGAATTGCTGACACACGGCGAACCGGGCGCGGTGTTTGCCCGCCGGGCGTTAATTGAAGAGGCCGGGCTGACGCAGCCGTGGCTGGTGAAACTGCACAGCGAGCTGGGCTTGCCGCTGTGCAAAAGTGAAGACGAATTTTATGCCCGTATGCGGGCGATGCCGGTTAAGGAGGCGTCATGACGCAGGCCATTATGCTGCAAGGAACCGCCTCGGACGTGGGCAAGAGTGTTCTGGTCGCGGGACTGTGCCGCATTTTTCACCAGGATGGGCTGAAAACCGCGCCGTTTAAATCACAGAATATGGCGTTGAATTCCGGTATCACGCCGCAGGGCCAGGAGATGGGCCGCGCGCAAATCTTCCAGGCCGAGGCGGCAGGGATTTTGCCGGATGTGCGCATGAACCCGGTGTTGCTCAAACCGACCAGCGATCGCAAAGCGCAGGTGGTACTGATGGGCAAAGTCGCCACCGATATGGACGCGGTGAGCTATCACGAGTACAAACCCCGTTTGCGCCAGCAAATTATCCATGTCTATCAAAGCCTAGCGCAGGAGTATGACGCACTGGTGCTGGAAGGGGCCGGTAGCCCGGCGGAAATCAACCTGCGCGACCGCGATATCGTCAATATGGGGATGGCGGAAATGGCCGGTTGCCCGGTGATTTTGGTGGCGGATATCGATCGTGGCGGCGTGTTTGCCGCCATTTACGGCACGCTGGCGCTGTTGCAAGAACATGAGCGCTGGCGGGTAAAAGGGGTGATCATCAATAAATTTCGCGGCGACGTTGCACTGCTCACCCCCGGCATTAAACAAATCGAAGAATTGACCGGCGTACCGGTGATTGGCGTGATGCCGTGGCTGGACGTCGATTTAGAAGACGAAGACGGCGTGGCGTTGCAGCGCGGCAAGTACCTGCGCACCGGCGAGCGGGCGATTGATATTGCCGTGGTGCAGTTGCCGCATATTTCCAACTTTACCGATTTCAACGCGCTCGCCGCCCAGCCGGATGTGTGCGTGCATTATGTGCGTTCGCCCGACGAGATGTTGAACGTCGACCTGGTGATTCTGCCGGGCAGTAAAAATACCCTCGGCGACTTACGCTGGCTGCGCGAGAGCGGGCTGGCGAAAGCGGTGCTGGATTGCCACCGCGCGGGCATGCCGATTTTCGGCGTCTGTGGCGGTTACCAAATGCTCGGTGAAACGATTATCGACGACGTGGAATCTGGTTTAGATCAACAACCTGGGCTGGGGCTGCTGGACACGGTCACCCGGTTCGCTGCCGCCAAAACCACGACGCTTGTAGAGGCGAACTTGCAGGAATCGCTTCCCGGCTGGCTGGCGACCTGTGGCGGAATGGGGCTGCGCGGTTACGAGATCCATATGGGTGAAACCACCTTGCGCAGCGGTTGCCGCCCGGCGCTGTGGCTGCAAAAAAACGGGCAGCGCGTGGCTGACGGCGCGGTCAGTGAAGATGGTCTGGTGTTCGGCACCTATTTGCACGGGTTATTCGACAGTGATGATTTCACCCGCGCGGTGATCAATGGCCTGCGTCAGCGCAAAGGCCTGCCGACGCTTGATGTCACGGTCGATTACGCGCATTACAAAGCGCAGCAGTTTGACTTGCTCGCCAACGCCATGCGCGAGCACATTGATATTCCGCGGATTTACCAGATTATGCAGCAACATCAGGAGCTGGCATGTTAACCCTTGTTACCGGCGGTGCGCGCAGCGGCAAAAGCCGCCACGCCGAATCGCTGGTTCGCGATGCGAAAAGCGTGTTGTACATCGCCACTTCGCAAATTTTTGACGACGAAATGGCGGCGCGAGTACAGCATCATCGCGACGACCGTCCGGCGCACTGGCGCACCGAAGAGCGCTGGCAACAGCTTGGCGACATTATCACCGCGCAGAACGATCGCGACGAAGCGGTACTGCTGGAGTGCATCACCACGCTTGTCACTAATCTGCTGTTTGCTTCAGGCGCGGGTGAAGACCCGGATAACTGGGATTACGCCGCGCTGGAAGCGCAAGTGCAGCAAGAGATTGACGCGCTGATCGCCGCCTGTGCCGCGTGCCCGTCGCCCGTGGTGCTGGTCACCAATGAAGTGGGCATGGGGATTGTGCCGGAAAACCGCCTGGCGCGGCACTTTCGTGATATCGCCGGGCGCGTCAACCAGCGGCTGGCGCAGGCTGCGGACGCGGTCTGGCTGGTGGTCTCCGGGATTGGAGTCAAAATCAAATGATCAAATTGTTCTTCGCCACGCTGTCATTCATCAGCCGCTTGCCGGTGCCTGGCCGTTGGGTGCAGGGGCTGGACGTTGCGGATTATGTGCGCGGCATTGTCACTTTCCCGCTGGTCGGGCTGTTGTTGGGCACCATCAGCGGTGGCGTGTTGGTGGTATTGCAACCCTGGTGCGGCGCACCGCTGGCGGCGCTGTTTTGCGTGCTGGCGCTGGCGCTGCTGACGGGCGGTTTCCACCTGGATGGCCTGGCGGACACCTGCGACGGCGTGTTTTCCGCCCGGCGGCGTGAACGAATGCTGGAGATCATGCGCGACAGCCGCCTTGGCACGCACGGTGGCCTGGCGCTGGTGTTTGTGCTGGTGGCGAAAATTTTAGTGCTTAGCGAACTGCAACTGCGCGACACGCCGATGATTGCCGCACTGGCCGCCGCGTGCGCGGTGGGGCGGGGGGGGGCGGTGTTATTGATGTTCGGCCACCGCTACGCCCGCGAAGAGGGGCTAGGCAATTTGTTTATCGGCAAAGTGTCCGGCAAAGACACGCTGATTACCTTACTTATCACCGCGCTGGTGACGGCGGGTTTGTTGGGTGCTAAAGGGGTGATCGCGCTGCTGGTAACAATGCTGGCGATTTTCCTGCTCGGCGGGATGCTTAAACGCACCCTTGGTGGGCAGACCGGGGATACGCTGGGCGCGGCGATTGAGCTTGGCGAACTGATTTTTCTTCTGGCGCTGCTATAGCAGCCCGCAACATAACGAGAAACCGCATGCAGACATTGACGACATTACTGGCCAGTATTCCCGCGCCCGATGACGTGGCGATGGCCAACGCGCAGCTTCACCTGGACGGTTTATTAAAACCGGTTGGCAGCTTGGGACGGCTGGAATCCCTGGCCGTTCAACTGGCGGGCATGCCCGGGCTGAAAGGCGCACCGGAAGTGGGTGAAAAAGCGATTGTGGTGCTGTGCGCCGATCACGGTGTCTGGCACGAAGGGGTTGCGGTGTCGCCGCGCGTGGTGACCGCTATCCAGGCGGCGAATATGACACGCGCGACTACTGGCGTTTGCGTACTGGCGGCGCAGGCGGGCGCGAAAGTGCATGTGCTGGATGTCGGCATTGACGCCGATCCGATTGCGGGGCTTATCAATATGAAAGTCGCGCGCGGCAGTGGCAATATCGCCGCTGGCCCAGCGATGAGCGCGGAACAGGCGCAAGAGTTGCTGCTGGAAACAGTGCATTTTACCCGTGAGCTGGCATCCAAAGGCGTGAAACTGTTTGGCGTCGGGGAACTGGGCATGGCGAACACCACACCGGCGGCGGCGATTGTTAGTGTGCTCACCGGCGAAGCGCCTGAATTGGTCGTGGGGATTGGCGCGAATTTGCCGGAAAACTTGCTCGGCCATAAAGCGCAGGTGGTGCGTAAAGCGATTGCCGTCAATCAACCTGATGCGGCCGACGGGCTGGATGTGCTGGCGAAAGTGGGCGGTTACGACCTGCTCGGCATGACCGGGGTGATCCTCGGTGCCGCGTCTTGCGGTTTGCCGGTGGTGCTGGATGGTTTTCTTTCCTACGCCTCGGCGTTGGCGGCGTGCCGTATTGCGCCGCAGGTCAAACCTTATTTGATTCCGTCGCATCTCTCCGCCGAAAAAGGGGCGCGCATTGCGCTCGACCATTTAGGCCTTGCGCCGTATCTCAATATGGGGATGCGTTTGGGCGAGGGCAGCGGCGCAGCGCTGGCGATGCACCTGGTAGACGCGGCGTGCGCGATTTATAACAACATGGGAACGCTTGCGGGCAGCAATATTGTGTTGCCGGAGACGAAATAGCGGGTTGGTTTTGTTGCCGGATGCGAGTGTTCAGGGTTGATAGTTGACTATCTCACCCGTAATTTCGCCGGATGGCGGCTGCGCTTATCCGGCCTACTTTGGGGGTGCAGTACACAGCCGCATCCGGCGAAAAAAAACTTACTTCTCCTGCTGCATCACCTGCAACAACGTATCCAGCAAGCCCGGGAAGCAGATATCCAAATCTTCCCGGCGCAGCGAAATCATATTTTCTCGCCCCTGCGGACGCTGCCACACCACGCCGCTATCGCGCAAGACACGCCAGTGATGCGTCATGGTTGATTTCGCCACTTCCTGCGGGCGTAGCGTGTTGCAGCTCAGTTCACTGCCATCGGCAAGGCGCTTGATGATGGCAAGACGCAGCGGATTACCAAGGGCAAAGAGCACATTTTCAAGACGAAATTGCTCACGTTCGGGGTGGTTAGCGATCATAATCTTCCTGTGTCGGCGATTGCTCTGCTCAGTGTTGCAGGAGCCCGTATCGGCGGCTGGCCGGTACTATACGCAAACTGCATTTCTAAAGCCACGACGTCAATCGCGACTCAACCAATCGAAAGAATAGCAAAAACAGTTCGAATATACTCGTACAGTTGTACTATGATAAACGCCGTTAAACGAACTGCGGCTAATTCTGGCCGCGAACTTACAGTCAACTGACTAAGGACGCATCATGCCCCGACCCATCCCCCTCGAACGTTATCGCAACATCGGTATCTCCGCGCATATCGATGCCGGTAAAACAACCACCACCGAGCGCATCCTGTTTTACACCGGGATGAGCCACAAACTGGGTGAAGTACACGATGGCGCGGCAACAACCGACTGGATGGCGCAGGAGCAAGAGCGCGGAATCACCATCACTTCCGCCGCCGTAAGCTGCTTCTGGCCCGGGATGGATCGGGGGTTTGAACCGCATCGCATCAATATCATCGACACCCCAGGGCACGTGGATTTCACTATCGAAGTGGAACGATCCATGCGCGTGCTGGACGGCGCGGTGATGGTCTACGACTCTGTGGGCGGCGTGCAGCCGCAATCGGAAACCGTCTGGCGTCAAGCCAATAAATACCACGTGCCGCGTCTCGCGTTCGTCAACAAGATGGATCGCCCCGGCGCGGATTTTTTCCGCGTGGTACAGATGATGATCGACCGCCTGAAAGCTAACCCGGTGCCGATTGTTATCCCGATTGGCGCCGAAGAGCATTTCACCGGCGTGGTGGATTTGATCAAAATGCGCGAAATCATCTGGGATGATGCCACGCAAGGGATGTCGTTCAGCTATGCGCCGGTCCCGGACGCGTTGCTGGCAACGGCACAAGAGTGGCGGGAAAAAATGGTCTCTGCCGCAGCCGAAGCCAGCGAAGAACTGATGGATAAATACCTGGAAACCGGTGAACTGGACGAGGCGGAAATTATCGCCGGGCTGCGTAAACGCACCATCGCTGGGGAAATCCAGCCGATGTTGTGCGGCAGCGCCTTTAAAAACAAAGGCGTACAGCGCATGCTCGATGCGGTTGTTGAACTGATGCCATCGCCGCTTGATATTCCCGCCATTCAGGGCGTGGATGAAAAAGGCCAACCGGCGGAACGCCATCCTTCCGACGATGAACCGTTTTCGGCGCTGGCGTTCAAACTGATGACCGACCCGTATGTCGGCCAGTTGACCTTTATCCGCGTTTACTCTGGTGTGCTGAAAAAAGGCGATGCCGTTTACAACCCGGTGAAAGAGAAGAAAGAGCGCATCGGGCGTATCGTGCTGATGCATGCTAATGACCGCCACGATGTGGATGAATTGCGGGCGGGTGACATTGCCGCTTGTGTTGGGCTGAAAGATGTCACCACGGGCGACACCTTAAGCGACCCGAATGCGGTGATCACCCTGGAACGCATGGAGTTCCCGGAACCGGTAATTTCGCTCGCGATCGAGCCGAAAACCAAAGCGGATCAGGAAAAAATGGGTATCGCGCTGCAACGACTGGCATCGGAAGATCCGTCGTTCCGCCTGCACACAGACGAGGAGTCCGGCCAGACCATCATTTCCGGGATGGGCGAGTTGCATCTGGAAATTATTGTTGACCGCATGAAACGCGAGTTTGGCGTTGAAGCGAATATTGGTCGCCCGCAGGTGACCTACCGCGAAACGCTGCGCAAAACCGTGCAGGACATTGAAGGGAAATTTGTGCGCCAGTCCGGCGGTAAAGGGCAGTACGGCCATGTTGTGTTGACCCTCGAACCGCTGGCGCCGGGTAGCGGCTTTGTGTTTGAAGACGCCACCAAAGGCGGCGTGGTGCCGCGCGAGTACATTCCGTCGGTGGAAAAAGGGCTGCGCGAAGCCATGAACACTGGCGTGTTGGCGGGCTACCCGGTTGTCGATGTGAAAGCGACCCTGACATTCGGTTCGTATCACGATGTTGACTCATCGGAACTGGCCTTCCGCATGGCGGCGATTTTGGGCTTTAAAGAAGGCGCGCGTAAGGCGGATCCGGCAATCCTCGAACCGGTGATGCATGTTGAAGTGGAAACGCCGGAAGAGTACGCCGGGAATATTATGGGCGATCTCTCTTCCCGCCGTGGCATGGTGCAGGGCATGGAAGAGCGCTTCGGCAGCCAGATTATCCGCGCCGATGTGCCGCTCGCCGAGATGTTTGGCTACTCCACCACGCTGCGATCCATGTCGCAAGGCCGCGCAACCTACAGCATGGAGTTCCACCATTACGCGGAAGCGCCGCGTAATGTGGCGGACGAAATCATCGCCAACCGTACAAAAGCGTAACTCTCTGTTGAATTCCCAACCCCGCTGCGGCGGGGTTTTTTTATGCCGTTTTGTTGTGAGGCGGGCTGAGTTGCACCCGTTTCGAGCCAGCTCGCAAAAAAGTGTTTGCCTTACATCGTCTCTAGCGAAAGCCGGGAACCCCGCTCCCGGCATGGATTTAGCCTGTATGACAGAAGCAGTCTATGATTAGCTGACATCCGCTACGCCTGAGGGAAGGATATGAAGCGTCGAGTTAAATGGCTTTGCTCTGCTGTTCTTTTACTCTCAGCCGAAAGTGCGCTGGCGGTGAGTTATCCGTTGCCGCCAGAAGGCAGCCGCCTGGTGGGTAGCCCGCAAACCATTACCGTTCCACACGATAATATCTTCCCGCTGGAAGCGTTTGCCGCGAAATACGGGCAAGGGTTGAGCAATATGCTGGAAGCGAACCCGGACGCCGATCCCTTTTTGCCGAAAGCGGGCTCGCGGTTAGTCATTCCGCAACAAGTTATTCTGCCGGCGACTGTGCGCGAAGGCATGGTGATTAACGTGGCGGAAATGCGGCTTTATTACTATCCCAAGGACAGCAATACAGTAGAGATCCTGCCGATCGGCATCGGCCAGGCGGGGCGCGAAACACCGCGTAATTGGGTGACCGCCGTTGAGCGCAAACAGCAAGGGCCAACCTGGACGCCAACGGCGAACACGCGCAAAGCCTATGCCAAAGAGGGCAAAACGTTGCCCGCGTTTGTGCCCGCCGGGCCAGATAACCCGATGGGGCTGTACGCGATTTATATTGGCAAGCTGTATGCCATTCACGGGACCAATGCGGATTTCGGTATCGGCTTGCGTGTCAGCCAGGGCTGCATCCGTTTACGCAGCCACGATATTAAATATTTGTTCGACAATGTTCCGCTGGGGACGCGTGTGCAGATTATCGATCAGCCCGTCAAAGTCACCACCGAACCGGATGGCAGCAGTTGGGTGGAGGTTCACGAACCGCTGTCGCGCAACCGCAGTGAATTCGAGTCCACCACTAAAGTCCCGCTGCCCGCAACGCCGGTATTGAGCGCGTTAATGAAAGGCGAGGGGATTGATGTCAACCGGGCGACAATGGAACTCGAACGTCGCTCCGGGATGCCGGTAAAAATTAACTCGGCGATGGGAATGAATCAGCCATTATAAAAATCGGCCACGCCTGAAAATAAAGCACAGTTGCAGGCCGATCGGTGGGATCAAAACGTCATGCTGATTGAGCAACTCGGCGGCGGATACGACGGGAAATAGCGCGCGGGAATAAACGTCAATAAATTTGAATCATTCGGTTAAATCATTGTTATTTCTTCTGCTGAAGTATTGCGTAAAGTGGGGGCTCTGTTTCAGGCGCAATAGCGCGCCTGCTGATTTCCCTGAAATAAGGACGGTTACGTCATGAAAAAGATCGGTTTTTTGTCATTCGGACACTGGACGCCTTCACCGCAATCCGCCACCCGTTCGGCCGCTGACGCGTTGCTGCAATCCATCGATCTGGCCGTGGCTGCGGAAGAACTGGGTGCTGACGGCGCTTATTTCAGGGTGCATCATTTTGCCCGCCAACTTGCTTCACCCTTTCCATTGTTGGCCGCGATCGGCGCGAAAACCCGCAACATCGAGATTGGTACTGGTGTTATCGACATGCGCTATGAAAACCCGCTGTATATGGCGGAAAGCGCCAGCGCGGCGGATTTGATTTCCGGCGGGCGTTTGCAACTCGGCATCAGCCGTGGTTCCCCGGAGCAGGTGATTGATGGCTGGCGCTATTTTGGTTATCAGCCTGCCGAGGGTGAAAACGAGTCCGATATGGCACGTCGTCACACCGAAGTGCTGCTGGATGTGCTGCGCGGCGAAGGGTTTGCAAAACCGAACCCGCAACCGATGTTCCCGAATCCGCCAGGCATGTTGCGTGTGGAGCCGCATTCTGAAGGTTTACGCGAGCGTATTTGGTGGGGCGCGGGTTCGAATGCGACTGCGGTCTGGGCGGCGAAATTGGGGATGAATTTGCAAAGCTCTACGCTCAAAGATGATGAAACGGGCGAGCCGTTTCATATTCAGCAGGCGCAACAGATTCGTGCATATCGTGCGGCCTGGGCGGAAGCAGGGCACACGCGGACACCGCGCGTTTCGGTCAGCCGCAGCATTTTTGCCTTGATGGATCAGCGCGACCGCGCCTATTTCGGTGGCAGCCGCGATGAGGAAGATAAAGTTGGTTTTCTGGATGAGAAAACCCGCGCCATCTTCGGGCGTAGCTACGCCGCAGAGCCGGATAAGTTGATTCAGCAGTTGAAGCAGGATGAAGCGATTGCCGAAGCGGATACGTTATTGCTGACCGTGCCGAACCAGCTTGGCGTGGATTACAACGTGCATGTTATTGAAGCTATTCTGAAACATGTCGCGCCAGAAATGGGCTGGCGCTAATTGCGCTAGAATGAAAAACGCCTCGCATTTCTTTCGAAGTGCAAGGCGTTAAATTTGGCTCCTCTGACTGGACTCGAACCAGTGACATACGGATTAACAGTCCGCCGTTCTACCGACTGAACTACAGAGGAATCGTGTGGAGGCTTATCTTAGCGGCGAAAAATCTTTTGTCAAACCTCATTTCGGGTAAGTCGTGCCGGCTGGTGCTTCCGTCGGCAATTTGTCTTCAATAGCAACGATTTCTTTGGAAATGCTTTGCAGGATCAGGGTTTCTCCCCCATCATTTGAAATGTGATTTCATCTTTTACGGCTAAGGACCATCTTGAACGTCGTCACCCCCCTTCGCCAGGTTGTCATGCGCACACCCTGGTATCGAAAACGCAAAAGTTACCGTGTGCTGCTCTGGCGAGAAATCACCCCGCTTGCTGTACCTATCTTTCTGGAAAATACCTGCGTCCTGATGATGGGCGTGCTCAGCACGTTTTTGGTGAGCTGGCTCGGCAAAGAAGCGATGGCAGGTGTGGGCCTGGCCGACAGCTTCAATATGGTGGTGATGGCGTTTTTTGCCGCCATTGATCTGGGGACAACGGTCGTTGTGGCCTTCAGCCTCGGTAAGCTGGACGGCGATCGGGCGAGAGCGGCAACGCGACAATCGCTGATGATCATGACGCTGTTCGCCATTGTTCTGGCGGCGGTTATCCACTATTTCGGCACAGAAATCATCAATTTCATCGCCGGTGCGGCCACGCAGGAGGTGAAAGATCTGGCGCTCACCTACCTCGAACTGACCGTTCTTAGCTACCCGGCGGCGGCGATTGCGCTGATCGGCAGCGGTGCGCTGCGCGGAGCCGGGAATACCAAAATTCCCCTGCTGATTAATGGCGGCATGAACATTCTCAATATCCTGATCAGTAGCGTGCTGATTTATGGTCTTTTCGGCTGGAAGGGGATGGGCTTTGCCGGGGCAGGGCTGGGGCTGACGATTTCGCGCTACATTGGCGCGGTGGCGATTATCTGGGTATTGATGATTGGCTTTAACCCGGCGCTGCGTATTCCGCTGAAAAGTTACGCCGAGAAGCTCAACTTTGGCATTATCTGGGAAGTGATGGGCATCGGTATTCCGGCCAGTATTGAATCGGTGCTGTTTAACGGCGGCAAGTTGCTGACGCAAATGTTTGTGGCGGGCATGGGGACGAACGTTATCGCCGGTAACTTTATCGCATTCTCGGTGGCGGCACTGATTAACCTGCCGGGTAATGCGCTGGGATCGGCGTCCACCATTATTACCGGTAAGCGCCTTGGTAAGGGGCAGATTGCGCAGGCCGAACGCCAGTTGCGGCATGTGTTCTGGCTTTCCACGATTTTGTTGACCGTTATTGCCTGGGGCACTGCGCCGTTTGCCGGCCTGTTTGCGTCGTTTTATACCCAGGAAGAGGATGTAAAAGAGGTCGTTAAGGTGCTTTTATGGCTTAATGCCGCATTTATCCCTATTTGGGCGGCGTCATGGGTGCTACCCGCAGGGCTGAAAGGCGCGCGCGATGCCCGTTTCGCCATGTGGGTGTCGATGCTCGGAATGTGGGGTTGCCGCGTGGTGGCGGGCTACACGCTGGGGATTGTGCTGGGAATGGGCGTTGTGGGTGTCTGGCTTGGGATGTTTCTCGACTGGGCCGTGCGCGGGGTGTTCTTTTATTGGCGTATGGTCAGTGGCCGCTGGCTGTGGAAGTACCCGAAGCCGCAGAAAACTCCGGTGGAAAGCTCCCTTTCTGCGCAACATGGAGAATAATTCGGCAAACGCGCTGAAATGTGAAATCAGGCTTTGACAAGCACCAGGGGCACCGCTAATATTCGCCCCGTTCACACGATTCCTCTGTAGTTCAGTCGGTAGAACGGCGGACTGTTAATCCGTATGTCACTGGTTCGAGTCCAGTCAGAGGAGCCAAATTTAGAAAAGCCTGCTTTCGAGCGGGCTTTTTGCTTTTCTACGTCCTTGCAGCAAGCTTACTGAATCGCGTTTTCTGCTTCCCATGCGCCAAGCTGTATGACCGCAATATTGTTCTTCTTCCCTTTTTTCACGACGATCGGCAGATCTTTTCTCAGCAGATGCAACTGTGCTGGCGTAACCAAGGCTTTCGCCGAAAGCAACGTATTGTCGAGATAGAAAAAGATATCAATGAAAAAATTATTGCCGTACATCATGGTGCTCTGCTGCCACGAATCGATGCGGGTATTGTGCAGTTCGCCAGGCCAGCTGTTACGTTTGAGGAAAATTTTGGCAGCGCGGGGGCTGGTCGAATGGCTTCTGAACGTAAAATAGATCGCGATGATAAAGGCGATGGGCATCGCAATCCCGATAAGCAGGAATGTCACCTCGAAGGCTGACATGTTCATCAGCCAGTTTCTTAATGGCATTTCAATGATCCCTAGTTATGCGCATTACCCATCACGATAAGTTTTGTAGGATTATTTTCCATATATCGAATCGAGACTGTTTTTCCAGGCTTGAACTCATCGGCATGGAAGATTCGCACGAAGATTTCCCTTTGCGTATCGATCTTTTTATCGCTCGCAACGAATTCGAGAGAGAGTTTCAAATGCAACAAACCCTCGACATTCTGGTTCTTATCCTGCTCCGCATGGGTGATGAGTGCGGTTGTTTCTTTTCCACTGCTCTTGATCTCTTCATTCTCGCGTCCATCATTCACGGAATTACGAATACCGATGAAGAGGATTATTACTGCTACTACGCCGAAGATAATTGCTATCCATAATCCAATTGTCGCCATTTTCATACACTTAAATAAAGGTTGTTAAAGTACTAATAAACGCACGGAAAGTCGTCAAAGTGGTATCTACACCACTAACGAATTTGACCTTACCATTATGACGTTTCAGTTCGAACCCTTTGTTCTTCACGGCAAATGCGCCGATAGAAACTGCGAAGCCTGCGGTGCTGAGTGAAGCGGCATTTGTACTCACCGAAAGACCGGTAAAGCTCTCGGAAGCGCCCGTCATACTAAAAGAGTTGCCGGTATAGCTTTCGTTATGCGATTTGGCTTTGCTTTTGATATTCGGTGCGTCGAGATTGATCTTGGTGGTGCTTTTAAGTGTAATTTCCTGCGGGCTGTAGATGGTTATCGTCCCCGCATTAACATTCTGTTCCCAGTTCCCGCTATTAACGTTAATGACCACGCCACCTTTAATGGTTTCATTCCTGCCTTCACCGCCAATGGTGGTTTTCTGACCGAGATCGTAATCTTCGGTGATCTTCTTCGTGACGTGATGAGTTTCATCCCCGGTGATGGTGGTGCTGCGGCCTTCGTTCACTTTCACCGTGTCGCCGTTATCGATATCCAGCACGCGGCCTTTTTTAATGGTGGTGTGTTCACCGTTATTAAAGGTTTTGGTTTCCGCATTATCGACGGTGGTGGTGCGTTTTTCGTGATAGTAGAACGTCGCATCGCCGACAACTTCATCTTTCTGCTCGCGCTTAATTTTGGTGGTGCGCGTACCGTCGATATTGACGTTCTTATCGTTCTCCACCGAAATATTCATATCCTTTTCGGAGTGCAGATCGATCAGTTCGCTGCCGGGATTATCTTCAAAGAACAGGTAGCTGGAATTATCTTTATGACCATCTTTACTGCGCGTCATAAAGCCCATCACCGTTGCGGCTGCGGGCAGGTCCCACGGCGGCATACTCGATTCGTTATACACACGGCCGGTGATAATCGGGCGATCGGGGTCGCCGTTGATAAAGTCGACAACCACTTCATCGCCCACGCGCGGAATCTGCACGCCGCCAAATCCCTGGCCTGCCCAGGCACTGGAAACACGGATCCAGCAGGAGCTGGTATCGTCGCCTTTTGCCTGGCGATCCCAGTGGAACTTCACCTTCACGCGACCGTAACGATCGGTCCAGATGCTCTCTCCGGCTGGGCCAACTACGCGGGCGGTTTGCGGCCCATAAGTGCGCGGCCAGGCGGTTTTTCGCGCCGGGCGATAGGCTGTCGACGCAGAGACCACGGTAAAATCGGTGTGGTGTTCGGTACTGCCGCTATCGGAGGAGGAGTATTGATTCTCTTCGAAAAAGTAATTGGCATCGGTCACCAGGTAAGTGCCGTTGTCATCAGCAAACGGCGCATTGATCAACTGGAACGTGTGGCCTGGCGCAATGCCCGTCGCGGTTGCCGTGCCGTAGGTCTGTTGATGCTCAACCTGCCAACGCTCCTGGTGGATGCGGGCATAGTTTTCGCCCTGGTTATGCTCAACATAGCGGCCTGGCCAGTCGTAAACATCCACGGTGCCGGGTTGCGGTGAAGCCGCATTCTGTCTCGCCTGGAACAGCCACGCGTTGGGTTTGCGGAAATCGTAATCATCCAGGCTGTACAAGCCCGGTGTGACGCGGTTCTCCATTGACCACTGGCTGATCCCTTCTTCATTTGTCGTCCCACCGGTGGTGGTCTGGTGATAGGGGATCACTTCATAGCCTTCAAACGGCTGATATTGCGAACCGGAATCCGTCAGCACCAGCGTGTGGCTGTCTGCATTGTGGCGGAAGTGATACGCGATGCCTTCCTGCTCCATCAATCGGCTGATAAAGTCCAGGCTGCTTTCCTGGTACTGAACGCTGTAATCCCAGACACGAAAGTTTTCCGTTAGCTTATCGTCAACGTGCACCTGGTGCTCATTCAGCACCTCTTTGACGATTTCCGGCACGGTTTTGCCCTGGAAAATGCGCATATTGCGGTCGAGTTTCATCGGCCACAGATCCGGTTCGACAGTCAGGGTGTACGCCGCATAGCGCGAACCAGAAAGTTCCACGGGGCTAACAGCCGCGCGGGTGACTTTGCCGTTTAAGTAGCGTGTCGAAAGGGAATTTTGCGTCGGAAGGGCAATGGTGACGGATTTGCCGAGCAGATTGCTGCGATTGATACGCGCATCTTCGCCCAGCAACGTTAATGTCCAGGTAAAAGGCTCTGACACCGCTTCGCGGCCCGTCAGTTTCCAGAATCGCAGTCCTTCACCTTCAGGAAGATTTACCGATATTCGTGTCTGCATCGTTCAAGATCCCTGTTTTTTGGCGTTACTCTATCATCTCGCCCACGAAGCATTCGCCCGACTGATGGGTTTTTAAGAAAGTTCTGACTACAGATTCTGGTAGGGGGTGCCGCCAGGTCACCCGGCGGCACGTTGTTAAGGTTAACGGAATGGCGGTTCGTTGAAGGTGCGCAGCTTGCGTGAGTGCAGGCGATCGCCTTCGGCGCGCAGAAGGTCAATGGCTCGAATCCCAATTTGCAGATGCTCGGAAATCGCCCCTTCATAAAAACGGTTGGCCTGACCCGGCAGTTTGATTTCGCCGTGCAGCGGTTTATCGGATACGCAAAGCAATGTGCCGTAAGGAACGCGAAAGCGATAACCTTGCGCGGCAATGGTGGCGCTTTCCATATCGATCGCCACCGCGCGGCTCAGGTTGAAGCGCAGGGAAGAGGCGGAATAACGCAGCTCCCAGTTGCGATCGTCGGTGGTCACCACCGTACCGGTACGCAGCCGCTGTTTCACCTCCTCGCCGGGCATTTCGCTTACCGCTTTGGTTGCGTCATACAGCGCACGCTGCACTTCGGCGATGCTCGGAATCGGAATGTCCGGCGGCAGAACCGCATCCAGCACGTGATCATCACGCAAATAGGCATGTGCCAGTACGTAATCGCCAATCTCCTGGCTTTCACGCAGGCCGCCGCAGTGGCCGATCATCAGCCAGACATCCGGGCGCAGCACCGCCAGGTGATCGCAGATGGTTTTCGCATTCGACGGGCCAACGCCAATGTTGATCAGCGTGATGCCCTGGCCGTCGGCGGTGACTAAGTGCCAGGCCGGCATTTGGTGTTTTTTCCATGCCAGATCGGAAATCGCCTGCTCCGGGGCTTCGGTATCAGCGGTGATCCAGTGGCCGCCGGCGCAAGAGAGCGCAATGTACGGGCTATCGGGATCGAGAATCTGGCTGCAACCCCAGCGCACGAACTCATCAACATAACGGGTGTAGTTGGTGAACAGCACAAACGGCTGGAAATGCTCGACCGGCGTGCCGGTGTAGTGGCGCAGGCGCGCCAGCGAGAAGTCTACGCGGCGGGCATCAAAGTGCGACAGCGGATAAAGCTCGGTGGGATGGAACAGGCCGTCGGCGGTCTCATCACCAATTTGCGCCAGCTCGGTAGTCGGGAAAAAACGCGTTAGCCCGGCGCTCATCGAACGATCCAGCGTCAGTTCCGAACCATCAATCACGTACGGGTAAGGGATTTCGTGCGCCGATAACCCCACTTCGATTTGCGCACCATAGTCCTGGCACAGCAGCGTTAATTGTTCGAGTAGATAGGGGCGAAACAGCGAGGGACGGGTGACGGTGGTGGTGTAACGGCCAGAATGGGTAAAACGGGCGTAGGCGCGGGTTTTTGAAGGCTTGCTCGCGCTGCCGTTCCAGCTTACCGATAACTGCGGATAGACGAACAAGCCCTTCGCGCGGGCTTCGGCATCCGGAAGCTGACCCTTTTCGATGTAGTGACCAATCGCCTGGCGAAGGGCATCGACGGAGCGCTCATACAGCGCCTCTAACTGATCCAGCGCCTGCTCTGGGGTAAGCGTTGCACCCTTGTTATCCATTGTTATCTCCTTTTCTGCTCTACGACTGTACTCGATAGTATGTCACAGGTTTGTGAAACGAAAGTTGCGTGCAGTGGATTCAGAGAAAACGGGGGAAGGGGGAGAACCGGCGCGACAGTGCGCGCGCCGGGAAACAGGTTAGCCGTGGATTTTCACCAGCGTGCGGCCCTGGATTTTGTTGTTGAGGAAATCTGCTGCCGTGGCCGGAGCCTGTTCCAGCGCGATTTCCGTGGCGGCCTGCTGGTAGTAGCTTTCCGGCAGGATACGCGCCAGGTTTTCCCACACCGCGCCGCGATGCGCGGTCGGCATCATCACCGAATCGACACCCTGCAAACGCACGTTGCGCAGGATAAACGGCATCACCGTGGTCGGCAGATCAAAACCACCTGCCAGTCCGCAGGCCGCAACGCAGCCGCCGTAGTTGGTCTGCGCCAGTACTTTCGCCAGCACGTTGCTGCCGACGGTATCAATCGCGCCCGCCCAGAGTTGTTTTTCCAACGGACGTGTTTCTGCGAAATCGCTGCGCGGCACAATGTGATCCGCACCGAGTTGGCGCAGGAAATCATGGGTGGATTCGCGCCCGGTCACCGCCGCAACGGTGTAGCCCAACGCTTTCAACAGCACAATCGCCGTGCTGCCTACGCCGCCGCTTGCGCCGGTGACCAGCACGGTGCCGTCTTGCGGTTTAATCCCCGCGTCTTGCAACGCCATTACGCACAGCATGGCGGTAAAACCGGCGGTGCCGATGATCATCGCGTTACGCGCAGTTAAACTTTCCGGCAATGGCACCAGCCAGTCGCCTTTGACGCAAGCCTGAGCCGCCAGGCCGCCCCAGTGATTTTCACCCACACCCCAACCGGTAAGGATCACCGCCTGGCCTGCGCGAAAGCGCGGGTCGCGACTTTCACTGACGCGACCGGAAAAGTCGATACCGGGCACCATCGGGAATTGGCGAACAATCTTGCCTTTGCCGGTAATGGCGAGTGCGTCTTTGTAGTTCAGGCTGGACCAGTCGATATCGACCCGAACATCCCCTTCGGCGAGCGCGGGCAGGGCCACCTCTTTCACTTCTGCCAGGGTTTTGTTGTCAAGCTGTTCCAGAACTAATGCTTTCATAACTGCGTTTTCCTCGTCGGATGAGGTGAGTTTCGGCGCTATGCCGGCCTTGCAGGTGTTATTTATGTGTAATGCTGTGTCGGAAGAATGCCCAATATTGGTTCAGCGGTTCCACAGAGCGGAACAGCTTGGCGCGCATGACCGCGCCTTCCCAGCCAGACCAGAAAACGCTCGCCAGCGCACGGCTTTGCGCGTTTTGCGGCACATCGCCGTTGGCTTTTGCCTCATCAAGGCAACACGCAACGCGGGTTTCCCATTCATCAAGGATGGCTTTGAGCTTATCGGGGAAGGCTTCCGGTAAAAGCGGCGTTTCCTGGAGCAGGTTGCCAACCAGGCAACCGCGCCGGAAATCGTATTTCGCCATCCCCTGTCCGGCATGGTGCACAAAAGCATCCAGCCGTTGCAGCGGGGCGAGTTCAGAATTGAGTAAAAACGTGTCCAGTTTATGGGCGAAGAACGCGCCGTAGGCAGTGAGCACCGCCATGCCGAACGCTTCTTTGCTTTTAAAGCAGTGGTAGAACGAACCTTTCGGCACGGCGATATTTTTAATTACCGCGTCAATCCCTGCCGACAGATAACCGGTTTCGGTAATCACTTCGAGGCCCGAGCGGATCAGCGCCTGGCGGGTATCGGTAAAGTCGCGTTCTACTTTTGGCGGTCGCCCACGACGGAGCTTTTGCTGCACTGCATTTTCGCCATTCATAATTTAGACCGATTGGTTTTAATTCGGCAAAGGCTACGCCGGTTTGGCAGGGTAAGCAAGCGGGGAGAGACAAAAAAGCCCGCGTAGCGCGGGCAAACCAGGTTATGCGGTGGTGTTGATGGTACGACCGATAGCCGGGTTAGAGGGCAACTGCGGGATCTGCTGGATAAGATCCGTCGCAATAGATTGCTGCGTATCCAGCGCCTTCTTCAGCACCAGGGTATTCACCTGGTTATCAAGCTGATAAGAATCCAGGCTGCTGGCTAATGATGCGATCTGTATAGGGTCCATCTCGATCATCCTTTTGTTGTGAAACAAACATGCTCATTACAGCTTTATATAAAGCTGAACTCTATTATCGGCAACACCAGGTGAAACTTTAGGCGAAGCGGGTTTAGCGAGGTCGAAACGTTAGAAAAGCAAAAAGCCCGCTCGAAAGCAGGCTTTTCTAAATTTGGCTCCTCTGACTGGACTCGAACCAGTGACATACGGATTAACAGTCCGCCGTTCTACCGACTGAACTACAGAGGAATCGTGTGAACGGGGCGCATATTATCGATGACCATCCGGCTTGTCAAAGGCTGGATCGCCTTGCTGCGATCGTTTGCTGACAATTTCGGCAATTTGCTTGCCCGGCAGCCAGTTACGCGCTCCATTGCACTGGTTTGGTGCAATGTACCCCTTATGGGGCAATAACCAAACCGCTGTTTCAGTAATAATCATTCATGTGGTGATTAGAATCTCTTATTATCCAGCCTGTTAAGCATCAATAAGTTCTCCTAATGAAAACTGGCAAGCATATTGCAACTCCTCCGACTACATAACATCCGGCGTTCGCACTGGTAATTAGACAGGAGGCAAAATGAACTTAAGACGACTGAAATACTTCGTAAAAATCGTCGATATTGGAAGCCTGACTCAGGCAGCCGAAGTATTACATATTGCGCAGCCCGCGCTGAGTCAGCAGGTTGCCACTCTGGAAGGCGAGCTGGATCAGCAATTACTGATCCGCACTAAACGCGGTGTAACGCCCACGGAAGCGGGCAAGATCCTTTATACCCACGCACGCACTATTTTGCGCCAGTGCGAACAAGCACAATTGGCGGTGAACAATGTGGGTCAATGCCTGCGCGGCCAGGTTTCTATTGGCCTTGCGCCAGGTACAGCGGCCTCTTCAGTAACCATGCCACTGCTGCAAGCCGTGCGTAATGAGTTGCCTGAAGTGACGGTTTATCTGCATGAAAACAGCGGCACCGTTTTGAACGACAAACTGTTAAACGGGCAGCTGGATATGGCGGTGCTGTATGAGCGCGCGCCGGGCGCCGGTATCAACAGCCTGCCGCTGCTGAAAGAAGATCTTTATTTGGTGGGAACCCGTGATTGCCCAGGGCAGAGCGTGGATCTGACGGCGGTCGCAGAGATGAATCTGTTCCTGCCGCGCGATTACAGCGCTGTGCGTCTGCGTGTTGATGAAGCGTTCTCGCTGCGTCGCCTGACGGCAAAAATCATCGGTGAAATTGAGTCCATCGCGACGCTAACGGCAGCGATCGCCAGTGGAATGGGCGTCACAGTATTGCCGGAATCCGCGGCGCGTTCGCTGTGTAGCGCGACCAACGGCTGGATGGCGCGTATCACTACGCCGTCGATGAACTTGCCGCTGTCGCTGAACGTTTCCGCTCGCGGAAGTCTCTCGCCGCAAGCCCAGGCGGTAAAAGATATTCTTATGTCTTTAGTGAGCCGACCGACGATGGAAAACCATGAATTACAGCTGGTGAGCTAATCATTATTCCTTAATGGAATAAGATGCTGGTTTTTATTATTTGTTCTGCCTGGCCTCAGACTTTAACAATAACGTCATGTCTGATGTGCCAGGAGTGAAGGGTGAATTTCCAGCAACTTAAAATTATCCGCGAGGCGGCGCGGCGGGATTACAACCTGACCGAAGTCGCCAACATGCTTTACACGTCTCAGTCCGGCGTGAGTCGGCATATCCGCGAGCTTGAAGAAGAGCTGGGGATTGAGATTTTCATCCGTCGCGGCAAACGCCTGCTCGGGATGACCGAACCCGGCAAAGCGCTGCTGGTGATTGCCGAGCGCATCCTCAATGAGGCGAGCAATGTCCGCAGGCTCGCCGATCTTTTTACCAATGGCACCTCCGGCGTGCTGACAATCGCGACGACGCATACTCAAGCACGTTACAGCTTGCCGTCGGTGATCAAAGCCTTTCGCGCATTGTTCCCGGAAGTCCGTCTTGAGTTAGTCCAGGGTACGCCGCAGGAGATTGAATCCCTGTTGCATAACGGTGGGGCGGATATCGGTATCGCCAGTGAGCGGTTAAGTAATGACAGTTCGCTGGCAGCGTTCCCGTGGTTCCGTTGGCATCACAGTTTGCTGGTGCCGCAGGATCATCCGCTGACGCAGTGCTCACCGCTGACGCTGGAGGATATCAGTCGCTGGCCGTTGATCACCTATCGCCAGGGCATCACCGGGCGTTCGCGCATCGATGAAGCGTTTGGCCGTAAGGGGTTGATTCCTGATGTGGTGTTAAGCGCACAGGATTCTGATGTCATCAAAACCTATGTCGAGCTGGGGCTGGGCGTCGGGCTGGTGGCGGAACAATCCAGCGGGGAAAACGAAGAAGGGAAGTTGGTACGCCTGAATACGCAGCATCTTTTCGATGCCAACACCGTTTGGCTGGGGCTAAAACGCGGTCAGTTACAACGTAACTATGTCTGGCGTTTTATTGAGTTGTGTAACGCGGGTTTGTCGGTCGAGGATATCAAACGTCAGGTGATGGAACCGGACGAAGCGGTTATCGATTATCAAATCTGAGTGTAAAAAAGCCTGCTTGTGAGCAGGCTTTTTTGTTGGCGCTTATTGTGGCTGGGGTTTGATAAATATCGCCGTAATCGCCGAGAGCAAGCAACCTGCCAGCAGATAAATCGCCACCGAGTGCCACTCGCCACCGGAGAAGGTCAACAGCGCAGCGGCGATAAACGGCGTAAAACCACCGCCCACCACGCTGGCGACCTGGTAACCGACTCCCGCGCCGCTGTAGCGATAACTGGCGCCGAACATTTCCGTAAACATCGGCTGTTGTACGCAGACCACCATATCGTGGGCGATATTCGCCAGCATCAGCGAGAAGATCACCACCGCGACAATCGAGCGGGCCTCCAGTGCCATAAAAAAGGGAAACGCGCTCAATGCGCCCAATAGCGCACCGGTAATATAGATGCGCCGACGCCCGTAGCGATCGGCCATCCAGGCGAACAGAGGGATGGTCAAACAACTGATCCCACCGACCAGCAGCCCGATATTCAGAAATAATGAGCGCGGTAACCCCAGGTTTTGCGTTGAGTAATTAAGCGCAAACGCGGTGACGATATACATGGTCAGCAGTTCGCACAGGCGCAGGGCGATGATTTTCAAAAACGCGCCCGGATGGCGAACCAGCGCTTCAAACACCGGCAGGCGTTTTTTTACGTCTTGCGGCTGCTCGGCCTGCACACGTTCGAATTCCGCCGACTCTTCCATGCCGTTACGCACCCACAGCGCACCCAGCACCAGCACAATGCTGAACAGGAACGGCAGACGCCAGCCCCAGCTCAGGAACTGCTCGTTGGTGGTCAGGCTGCTAATCAGCGACACCAACCCGGTAGAGAGCAGTAAGCCGACGCCATATCCCACCTGAATCCCGCTACTGTAAAAGGCTTTTTTGCCCGAGGGGGCACTTTCAACGGCCAACAGCGCCGCGCCGCCCCATTCACCGCCCACGGCAAACCCCTGAATCGCGCGCAGCAGAACCAACAGCGCAGGCGCCCACCACCCAATGGTGGCAAAAGAGGGGAGAATGCCGATACAGGCGGTGGCGATGCCCATCATCCAGACGGTCATCATCAGCATGCGTTTGCGACCGAGGCGATCGCCAAAATGGCCGAAGACAATGCCGCCGAGTGGGCGGAATAAGAAGCCGACGCCAAAGGTGGCAAAGGCGGCAAGCGTGCCCATTGCCGGGTCGATTTGCGGGAAAAACTCACTGTTGAACACCAGCGCCGCGGTGATGCCATAAAGTAAAAAATCAAACCAGTCGACCACCGCACCGGCGAAGCTGCCCCAGGCAGCACGGCGAGCGCGGTTGAAGGAAGGCGTCTCCTCATCGGGGCGGGTTGTAATGAGCGTGGAGTCCATAGTTGTCCTGTTCGGTCCTCAGATTTCCAAAATTTTTAGTTATTAAAATAGGGAAAAAGTTACTCACATCGTACGCAGCAAAATAAAAGCCGCTATTGAGACTACAGCGACAACAGGCGGGAGAAAAGTAAAAAAAAGTGCAATGCGGTGGTATCAGAAGGGGCTATATCAGGCAGAACATCCAGAGGTACATAAACAAAACAGCTCCGACAATAATGGGAGCCGTTTTGTTGTCGCTTTTTGGCGATTGATTACTCGATTCCTGGTTTATCAGAGAGATTCCAGCTTTTGCCTTGCCTGACTGGTCAGGCGTTTGATGCCCAATGATTTAGTCATATCAGCAATCCTGTTTTCACTGGTAATACTTCGAACTAACGCCCGTAATTCTTCAACCGGGATCGCATCCACCTGGCGGATATCTTCTTCCGTTGCCGGTAAGCGGTATATGTTCCAGTCGGCTCGTTGAGTTTCAGAAAGCCATGGAGCCTTATCACTAAGGGGCCTTTCCCTTCTGTACGATAGGATAACTGCGAGGTTCCTGACGTATTGGACATACGCTTTCCTCCAAATTAACGCATCGATACAACAACCTTAACTTCTCAAGTCATTTCAGGCCGTATACAGACTAACGCGTTGAAAGGAAAGGGCTCTCCCCCCAAACTTTTAAACTTGACCACCAGGTTACGACAATCAACTGGAAGCGCGCGCCGTAAACTCTTGTTTACGTATTACGTCAACGGTTGATTGTTCAAAAAAATCACTATAGTTGTTATATTGTTGCTCATTGATTATTCACTTCTGCGGTGCCAAAAAGAACAAGATTCACCGCACCCTGGGACAATAAAATAAAATGTTAGACTACCGCTTCCCAACAGCTTTGCAGATGGTCCTCAGCGTAGCGATGGCGGAGCAATCGGGTGAGCGTTCAACGAGTACGATTCTGGCCTACGGTCTGGAAGCTAATCCGAGCTTTATCCGCAAATTAATGGTTCCACTCACGCGTGACGGCATTATCGTCTCAACGCTTGGCCGCAACGGTTCCATTCATCTTGGTCGCCCGGCGGAAAAGATCACCCTGCGCGATATCTACTTTTCCGTCATAGAAGATAAAAAGCTGTGGCCGCCGCGTCCCGACATACCGGCTCGCTGCGTGGTCAGCGCCAACGCTTGCTGGTACTTCAACGCTATCACCGAGCAAGCGGAACAGGCTTCGTTAGAGGTATTAGCTCACCATACCGTGGCAAGCGCGCTGGAAGCGGTCAAAAAAGCCGATACCAGCGGGTGCGATCCGGTGCCTGAAATTGATGCCCAGTATAAAAAAGCGCAATAATTATTCTCTTATTACGAAAAAAAACCGCCTTAACTGTTAAGGCGGTTTTTTGTTATCTGTCACAACCTACGCTGGCAAAACGTCCTTTACCGGTTTGCCGCGCGTAACGAGTTTACGCAGCGTAACGTAAAACACGGGCGTCAGGAACAGACCAAACAGCGTCACTCCCAGCATACCGGAGAACACCGTGATCCCAGTGACGCCGCGCACTTCTGCCCCCGCGCCGTGGCCGAGGATCAGCGGAATCGTCCCGGCAATAAAGGCGATGGAGGTCATGACAATCGGCCGTAAACGCAGGCGGCAAGCTTCCATCGCCGCTTCTATGATTCCTTTCCCCTGGATTTCCAGCTCGCGGGCAAACTCAACGATAAGAATCGCGTTTTTACAAGCCAGCCCCATGAGTACTACCAGACCAACCTGCACAAACACGTTGTTATCGCCACCGGTCAGCCAGACGCCAAACAGAGCCGACAGCATCGTCATCGGGACGATAAGGATCACCGTCAGCGGCAGCGTCCAGCTTTCATACAGCGCCGCCAGCACCAGGAAAGCCAGCAGAACCGCGACCGGGAAAACGATCAGCGCCGTATTGCCCTGAGTGGCCTGCTGGAAGCTCAGGTCCGTCCATTCAATATTCATCCCATTCGGCAGTATTTGCTTTGACATCTCGTTCAGTTGCGTCATTGCCTGCGCGGAAGAGAGTACGCGAGGATCGGCATCGCCAATGAGATCCGCCGCCGGATAACCATTGTAGCGAATCACGGGATCCGGCCCGTACGTGGTACTGATATTCACCATACTGCCGATCGGCACCATTTCGCCCTGATTATTACGGGTGCGCAAATTAGCAATATTTTCCACGCTGTCGCGAAACGGCCCATCTGCCTGCGCTATCACGCGCCAGGTACGCCCGAACTGGTTAAAATCGTTTACATAAGACGAGCCCAGATAGGTTTGCAGCGTACCGAAAAGATCGGTCAGCGACACGCCCTGCGCTTTCGCCTTATCACGATCGACCTGCACATCCAGCTGCGGAACGTTAGCCTGGTAGGTTGAGATTGGGAAATGCATCCCCGGCGTCTGCATAATCGCACCGGACATCGTGCTCACCGCGTTTTGCAGCGCGCCATAGCCAAGACCGGCGCGATCCTGTATGTACAGCGAATAGCCAGAACCCTGACCCAGCCCTAAAATCGGCGGCGGCAAAATGGAGAAACCAAATCCCTGCTGGATTTGTGCGATTTTAGCGTTGATCTCAGCGTTAATTTCCGCCGCAGAATGCTTACGCTGATCGAACGGTTTCAGGCCAAAAAAGACCGTCCCGGTATTCGGCGTGTTGGTGAACTGCAACGCATTAAGCCCTGGAAAAGCGACCGCATAATCCACACCTTCGGTATTCATACCGATTTCGCTCATTTTGCGGATCACCGTATCGGTACGTGCCAGCGAAGAGCCTTCCGGCATTTTCACGCCGCCAATCAAATACAGCTTATCCTGAGTAGGAATAAACCCGCCGGGTACGGCTTTAAACATGACGCCAGCGGTACAGAGCAGCAGCACATAAACAGCAAACACCGCACCACGTCGTCCGAGCGTTTTGCCAACCAGCCGCTGATAGCTGTCCGAGCTACGGTGGAAAAAGCGGTTAAACGGATGGAAAAGCCAACCGAACAGACGATCAATAAGCCGGGTAGGGACGTCTTTCGGCGCGTCGTGCGGTTTTAACAACAAAGCAGCCAGAGCAGGGGAGAGCGTCAGCGAGTTGATGGCGGAGATCACCGTCGAAATCGCGATAGTCACCGCAAACTGTTTGTAGAACTGACCAGTGACTCCGGAGAGAAACGCCATCGGTACGAACACTGCGCACAGCACCAGTGCAATAGCGATAATCGGCCCGGAAACTTCACGCATCGCCTGATGCGCCGCCTGAAGGGGAGCAAGCCCCTCTTCGATATTTCGCTCAACGTTTTCCACCACCACGATGGCGTCATCCACAACGATACCGATAGCCAATACCAGCCCGAACAAACTCAGGGTATTCAGCGAAAAGCCAAGCAGGTAGAGGATGCTGAACGTTCCCACGACTGATACCGGCACCGCGATCAGCGGAATAATCGACGCGCGCCAGGTTTGCAGAAACAGAATCACCACCAGCACAACCAGCATCACCGCTTCCAGCAGAGTTTGCACTACCGCGCGAATGGAATCGCGAACAAAAACCGTAGGATCGTAAGGTGCCGCCCATTTCATATCTTCCGGGAAACGCGTGGCCAGTTCGGCCATTTTGGCACGCACCGCGTTAGACAAATCGATGGCGTTTGCCCCCGGAGACTGGAAGATACCAATCCCAACCGCGTCTTTATTGTTAAGTTGCGAACGCAGCGCATAGCTGCCAGAACCCATTTCTATACGCGCCACGTCGCGCAGGCGCACCAGCGAGCCGTCTTGCGCCGTTTTCAGAATGATATTGCCAAACTCTTCTTCCGTGTGCAGACGACCCTGGGCGTTAATTGAGATCAGAAAATCGCTCTCTTTCGGCAGCGGCTCGGCACCGAGCTGCCCGGCGGAAACCTGTACGTTTTGCTCCTGCATCGCCGTCACCACATCCGAGGCTGTCAACCCGCGCGCCGCCGCCTTATTTGGATCCAGCCAGATGCGCATAGCGTATTCGCCCGAGCCAAAAATCTGAATCTGGCCGACGCCGGGCAGACGCGCCAGTTCATCTTTCACTTTTAGCGTGGCGTAGTTACGCATATACAGTGAATCGTATTTACCGTCGGGCGAAAACAGATGCACCACCAGCGTGAGCGTCGGCGATTGTTTCTGGGTGGTGATACCCAAACGCCGCACATCTTCCGGCAGACGCGCTTCGGCCTGGGATACCCGGTTTTGCACTTGAACTTGCGCCTGATCGGGGTCTGTACCCGGACGGAAAGTGACGGTGGTTACCAGTACGCCGTCGGAACCCGCGACGGATTTCATGTACATCATGTTTTCAACGCCGTTGATCGCTTCTTCCAGCGGCGTCGCCACGGTTTCTGCAATCACTTTCGGGTTGGCACCCGGATACTCTGTGCGCACCTGCACGCTTGGCGGTACGACGTCAGGATATTCGCTGACCGGCAACAGCGGGATGGCGATTAATCCAGTGATAAAAATCAGAATCGACAGCACAGCGGCGAAAATCGGCCTGTCGATAAAAAAGCGGGAAAAGTCCATGTAGTGGATTCTCAGGTAAGGGATCAGTTGAGGGCGGTACTGGCGGTCATGACAACGGTTTTCGCGTTAACCGGCATACCCGGCATAAACACTTTTTGTAAACCATCAACGATGACTTTATCGCCAGGGTTCAACCCTTGCTGCACGATGCGTAAACCGTCTGCCAGACGACCCGGCGTAATATCGCGGCGCTGCGCTTTGCCAGCTTTATCAACGATATAAACATATTTGCGATCCTGATCGGTCAGTACCGCTTTGTCGTCGATAAGCGTGGCTTTGAATTCAGCGCTGCCCGGCAGCCGCACGCGGGCAAAGAGTCCCGGCGTGAATTGACGCTGCGCGTTATCCAATAACGCGCGCATACGTATCGTGCCGGTACTCGGCGTTAACTGATTATCAAGAAAATCCACTTTGCCCTGATGGGGGAAGCCATCCTCGCCAACAAGGCCAATCTCAACCGGTAGCGCCAGGTGACTACTGGACGCACCTTGCCCGCTGCGGGCGAGAGTTTGATAGTGGAGGTAGGTCGACTCGTCCACGTCAAAGTAGACGTAAACCGTCTTCTGCGATACCAGTGTGGTGAGCACGCTGGCGCTGTCTCCAGCGGTGACCAGATTCCCGCTGGTGATCATCGCACGGCTGGCGCGGCCATCGATAGGCGCGGTCACTTTGGTGAAATCCAGGTTAAGTTGCGCGGCGTCAACCGCCGCCTGCGCGGCGTGAACGTCGGCCTGCGCCTGGGCCGCGGTCGAACGGCGCTGCTCCCATTCTTCACGGGATACCACGTTGGTATTGACTAATTTATCGGTACGGTTAGCCTCATTTCGCGCCAGGCTGGCCTGCGTTTTGGCTCTCGTCAACGTCGCCTGCGCCTGTTCCAGCGCGGCGCGATAGGTTCTGTCATCGATAGTGAACAGCACCTCTCCCTTTTTCACCTCCTGGCCGTCGGTGTAATTCACTTTATCAATGTAGCCAGAGACGCGGGGGCGTAGCTGAACACTTTCCACCGCTTCAATCCGACCGTTAAAGCTATCCCACTGACTAATGGATTTTACGACCACGTCGGCGGCGCTGACGGCGGGAGCTTGTGGCGCGGCGTTTTGCGCAACGCCGTCATCGCACCCGACGAGCAGTACGGAGAGCAACATCGCTCCCAGCACATGCAGATGAAAATTAACCCAAGATTTTTGCAGGCTCATTATTTTTATTCCGGTAGTTGTGCCGCCGGGCAAGACGCAGTGGGAGACGCCGCGCCATTTCCTTTGTCCGGGCTGGCTTAAGGCCATTTGTGTCGTTCATCGCCACAAAACTGTAACAGTTGCGGATACACTATTTCGGCGATTGTAGGGAGGCGCTAAATTAAGTGCAAGAATAATAGATACGCTTTATGTGCTGTTTCTGGCAGAGGCAAAAGACGCGTTTCCGGCAAGGATTTAATGCACTAGACAAAAATGCTGTTAATAGTTGTGTGGGGAAACAAGGTAAACACTGGCGCATTTATTCACGCACAAAAGCAGCAAAAATCGGTCGAGCGCTTATCCAGCACTCGGCGCATGGCGCCGCAGTTCGGCGGCGCTGAAATGTGGCAATTACGCCAGCAAGCAGGTCATCTTCAATACAATCTTTCCCTGAATGCCACCCTGTGCGGCTCGCGCATGCGCCGCTGATGCCATTGATAACGGATATGTGCTGTCAATGACCACCCGAACAACGCCTTCCTCGAGTAAACGTCCAGCTTCCTGCAATTGCGCACCGTTAGAACGAACCTGCGTTGATGACACGAGAATTCCTTTTTCGCTGGCTTCAGCGTACCCGGAGAAACCCAGAGGATTAACAAGAAACAACGCGCCACCTCGCTGGATGATGCTCAGGAAGCGCTCCATGTTAGTTCCCCCAACAGCATCAATGACGAGATCGACATCTCTCGCAACTGTTTCCACCGCGGTTTTGGTGTAATCGACAAACTCATCCGCGCCTAAACTGCGTAACAGCGCCTCATTTTTGCCTGAAGCAACGGCAATTACCCGCGCCCCTTTCCATCTGGCTAGCTGAACAGCCAGGTGACCGACTCCTCCACCAGCACCATTAACAAGCACCGTGCGACCTTCAAGTGGCACAGGTTTATGCGGATTGGGCTGGAATGGATTTGGCGCACCATGACCCAGGTCAACCAAAAACTGCCAGGCCGTGAGCAGTGACATTGGTGCAGCGGCAGCATGTATGTGGTCAATTCCCTTCGGTTTTAGCGCTAACTCAGATACAGGGACACTGACGTAATCTGCATAAGCGCCGCTTCCCTGCATAATATCTTCCGGGAAACGCACCATAGAAAAGACGTCGTCTCCAATATCAAAACCGGAAACATCTTCTCCGACCCTGGCAACCACACCCGAGATATCAGTACCCAGGATAAGAGGAAAGTTGGAGCCAGGTTGCCATTCAGGCGGCAGCGTCCTGTAACCATCACGCAGATATAAATCTGGAGGATTCAGGCTGGCGGCAAGCACCCGAACAAGGACATCATTTCTGCCAATAACCGGCAGAGGCGCTGCTTCATATTTCAGGACGTCGGGGCCACCAAAAGCATGGAGCTGAACGGCTTTCATCATATTCATCATCACAATCTCTCTCAAAATGTCATTTCGTTCGCAAATAATATGACCAATGAGATGGGTTGATAATGGGGGTGTGATTCGCTTTAATCATGCCATGAAGGAACAAATAGCATTTGAAAGACTCACCGGTTTAATCGCATTTGCCCGCGCAGGCTCGCTAGGCAGTTATACTGCCGCCGCGCGTTCGCTTTCTGTTTCTCCCTCTGCGATCAGCAAAAGTATTCAACGCCTGGAAAAACGTCTTGGCATCCGTCTGTTTACGCGAACAACCCGTTCGCTGGTCTTAACCGCTGAAGGTCGTGATTTACACGAGCGTGCGCTTCGCTTGCTGCAGGATGCTGAAGAAATTGAGCAGGTTGCCAGGAGCGCGCAAGCAGAACCTGCGGGAACGTTAAAAATTGCCGCATCATTTCCCGTTGGTCTGCACATCATCGTGCCACTTCTTCCTGCCTTTAGCGCAAAACACCCAAGGGTGACAATTGACTTACGGTTAAGCGATCGCGTGGTGAATATCGTTGAAGACAACATCGATATTGCGATACGGATGGGCGAGCTCGCTGATTCAAGCCTGATATCGCGCCGTCTTCCTCGTTATCAAATCGGCTGCTATGCCTCCCCGGACTATTTGGCGGCCCATGGATATCCTGATCATCCCGAACAATTAACGGATCACAAAACGGTAAACCTGCGTTACCAGAATACCGGACAACGCTTTCGCTGGCCGTTCCGGTTTGGCGGCAGGGAGGTAGAGATTGTGCCGTCATCCGGCGTCATCGTTGATGCGAGTGAAGCAGTGTTGGCCGCAGTGGCTGCTGGTGCCGGTATTGGCATGGTGGCAAGCTTTATGGCTGAATCCTGGGTCAAAAGAGGGGACATCATCCCTGTACTTTCTGAATTTGCAGTGAACCGGGATAATATTACGGTTTTATGGCATGAAAGCCGGCGCACTAACCCAGCCGTACGGGCATTTCTTGATTGGCTCATCGAACAGGTCTGCATCCCTCAAGTCTGAAATTGAATGTGTTCAAATCAGCAAAATAGGTAAGAGTACGTCTGTATGTCCGGCTATTCAGGCTCCAGTGCAAAATGCCCGCACTGTTACCTGATTTCCTGTCGTTAGCGATCTTAATCGGCTCATGATTTGAGCCGATTAAGGCACAGAGTTACACCGTCGGGAGGGTACCGCCATCTATCACATATTCGGTACCGGTGATGGCTGCAGCATGAGATGACGCGAGGAAGGCAATGAGCGTCGCCACTTCATCAGGCTTCGACGGACGCCCCAGCGGAATGCCACCGAGAGCATTCATGATTATCTGCTTACCGCCTTCGTAATCCGTTCCAGCCTGCTGCGCCAGTCGCTCCGCCAACGCCACCGACGCTTCGGTTTCGATCCAGCCGGGCGCAACGCGAACCACCCGAACTCCCTTAGGCGATACCTCTTTCGACAGACTTTTGCTGTACGCCGACAGCGCCGCTTTGGCCGCCGCATAGCCGGTGGTCGATTCCGGTAACGGCAGTTTACGCTGGATAGAGGTGACGTGAATGATCACCCCGCCCCCCTGTGCCAGCATCCCTGGTAACAGCGCGCGATCTAAGCGCACCGCTGGCAACAGATTAAGATTGAGTTCCTGCTGCCACACTTCTTCACTCAGCGCCGCAAAGCCACCGCCGGGTGCGGTAGAACCGCCCGCCACATGGATGATGGCGTCGACACCTCCCAGGTGCGCCTGAACGGCTTCCACCACTGAGGCACACCCCGTGATCGTCGTGAGGTCCGCTGCCACGAAGGCGTCTGCGACGCACTCTGTGGGCGCGTGGCGCGCGGTGGTTAACACCCTGGCACCCAGCTGTTTCAACAACCCGACGACCGCTTTGCCGACGCCTTTGGTACCCGCGGTAACCAGCACGCGTTTATCCTGGAAATCAAGATCCAACGGCATCAGACAATCTCCAGAGTGTTGATCTTGTCGCCGACCAGGCCGAAAGCATGCTTAAGCACTACCGGGCTGCCGGGAAAATTACCGACGACATTCGAGGTGACCGTCACCCGGTTACCTTTAGTGAGAACCTGAATCGGCTCAACGCTGTAGTCAAACGCGGCCTGCACGGCACGCTGCCATGCCTCGATCGCCGCGTGCCCCCGATGGATTTTACCTTCGTCGATCACAACGGCATCGGCGGTGAAACAGTGCTTAATTGTGGCGATATCGGCCCCGTTGCTAATTGAGAAATAGACAGAAATAGGGTGTGGTAACGATAATGGCATGGCTCTGTACTCCCGTTATTTACAGTACGGGCATTTTCAACATAGGCTGTGGAATTGACAAGTACGCACAAAAAAGTGAGTTGCTGAATTATGAGTAAGTTATATAGCCCAGAAACTGCCGCAAGCGGTGTGGAGCACGTCCTGCGGTTGCTGGAAGGCCGCTGGAAATTAATCATCCTTTTTCATTTGTTCGACGGGAAGGTACAGCGCTATTCCGATTTTGAAAAACTGATCCCCGGTATTTCTCAGAAGATGCTGGCGCAGCAACTGCGACAGTTGGAAGCCGATGGGATCGTGTCACGGACGGTGTATCCTCAAGTGCCGCCGAAAGTGGAATATCGACTCACTGAGTGGGGGCAAGCGCTGTGCCCTGCGCTTGATGCCATGCTGAAATGGGCGGAAAAACGCGAAGTTTAAGTAGCATTAAGTGAAAGCAGTTACGTTTCAACATCGGGCATTGCTAACAGCGATACAGTAACTGGCCGGTAAACCCGCGTCGCTGACCCCGCGACGCATTCAGTTCCCAGAGCTAAGTGTCGATCGGCGACATCGAAATGGTGGCATCAATTTTAGGGTTTATATGAGGTTTGAATGTTATTGAACGGGAGCCGGGATGCCGCCGGATTGATGCGTGATTACGGAAAGATGAGACGCGTGTTTATGTTGAATTTCTCAGCCAATCATCCCGCGTGAGAGAATAAAGCAGGCTAGGGGGCGCATCTTTAACATCATCGATATCTCTGATGTATTTTAGCCCCGTTTTTTGCAGCACTTTTTGCGATGCCAAGTGGTTGCCTCTCACGACGGCAGAAATCTCAGTCAATTTAATATCAATGAATCCATATCTCACCGCGCACTCAGAAAATTCAGTCGCCAGGCCTTTGCCCCATACTTTTGCGGCAAAACGATATCCCAAATTATTAATCGACATATCGGCATAGCTGAGAATGCTCAACCCGCCAAAGCCGATGATATTTTCAGGGGTAGTCCGAAGCGATATCGCCCAGTTACCAAACCCATTGTTCTCCCAATGGTTAAGCCAGCGATTCAGAACCGTTTTTGCATGGTGAATGTCCGGATAGGGCCCGGCTGGGTTGAAGAGGTTAGTGGCTGGGTCGCCATAAATTTTGAAAAGGTCGTCTGCATCGGACGCCATTACCGGACGAAGACACAGGCGTTTCGTTTCAACGCGCAAATTTACCTCCAAAACAGTCATCACAATTAGGGAAGGTCAGTACGATCGCCCCGTGTTGTCGGGTGGGAAATGACAATAAATTCAACGGGTGATTCAGTGTCATTTCTGGCTTGATGCTTTGATTTCGGCGGGATTTCGATACCCTGCAGTGCGCCGATTTCATGCTTTTTGCCTTCGAGTTCTATCTTTCAGGTACTTATAACGAAGGCGCATGCAGATTAACGTGTGGAAGCCATGCGGATCTACCACCAGATTTTGAACTATACACACTGACAAAGGGCGTCTTCGCACATCGCCCGCCTGGTACAGCCTCAAAAATTACAGCTATAATCCCCCAAATTTTCCAACGGGTTCAGAAACGAAGATGACAAAACTCACCTTACAAGAGCAGATGCTGCAAGCTGGATTAGTGACCAGCAAAAAAATGGCCAAAGTGCAAAGAACGGCTAAAAAATCCCGCGTTCAGGCTCGTGAGGCAAGAGAGGCTGTTGAAGAAAATAAAAAAGCGCAGCTTGAGCGTGATAAGCAGTTAAGTGAACAACAAAAGCAAGCGGCTTTATCGAAAGAGTTCAAAGCGCAGGTTAAGCAACTGATTGAAATGAATAGAATCACTGTTTCAAAAGGCGATATTGGTTTTAACTTCACCGACAATAATCTCATCAAAAAAATCTTTGTAGATAAGCTCACGCAAGCTCAGTTGATCAGTGGCCGTCTCGCCATTGCTCGCCTGGCTGTGGGTAATAGTGGTGAGAGTGAATACGCCATCATTCCCGCGAGCGTAGCCGATAAAATCGCCCAGCGAGATGCAAACAGTATTGTGTTAAATAGCGCGCTGAGTCAGGAAGCGCAGGATGAAGACGATCCGTACGCCGATTTCAAAGTGCCTGATGATCTGATGTGGTAATGCGCGGTTGATGCTTTTGCATTCAGAACGGGCAGGCATGACGCGCGCTGATCGGCTCGCCGCTGATGGGATGCACAAAATGCAACTCGCTGGCGTGCAGCATCAATCGTGGTGTTTGTTCGGTGCCCGGCAGCACGCGTCCACCGTACAGATCGCAACCTAAAATAGGGTGACCCAACTGCTGGCAGTGAATGCGCAGTTGATGGGTTCGCCCGGTCTCTGGGGTGAGCTGTACGCGCGTCAGCGGCAGCAATGTTCCGTTTTCCAACTTACGATAGAAACGCTCAATGACCTGATAGCGCGAGCGAGCGGGTTTGCCGTGGATTGCACAAATCGACATCAGCGGAAACAGCGCCGGTTCTTTGGCAATCGCAGCGTCGATCACGCCTTCGTTGTTGTCCAGATGCCCGCAAAGCAGCGCGCTATATACCTTGCTCACCGTGCGTTGGCTGAATTGTTGGCAGAGTGCGGCATTGATGGCTTTATTGCGGGCAACCACCATCAGCCCGGAAGTGCCAAAATCAAGGCGGTGAACCAGCGTGCAGCCAGGGAAGATCTGCACCAGCCGATGATGCACCGAATCAAGATTGTGTGGATTTTTCCCCGAAAGACTCAGCAACCCGGCGGGTTTATTGATCAGCACCAGGTGCTCATCCTGATGAAGAATGTCTATCTGGTCATCGCACGGTGGGGCAATAAAGGTATCGAAAATCGTAGACATCAGGCTGCCTGAAGGGAAAGTGGCTGCGGATAATAACGAATTTTCAGTCGACTGGCGAATCTGGATGACTCCTCGCATACCCGAAATTTATCGTCCAGACTTAAAGCAAAGACGTAGTCGGCGCAGGCATTGTGCATTACACTGCGCGCTGCAAAAAACTGAGTAGATAAACGATTAAGTAGGCGGTAATGGCGATGAACGGAACGATCACAACCTGGTTTAAAGATAAGGGTTTTGGATTTATCAAAGATGAAAATGGCGATAACCGCTACTTTCATGTGATTAAAGTCGCCAACCCTGAACTGATAAAGAAAGATGCGGCGGTGACGTTTGAACCGACCACCAATAACAAGGGGTTGTCGGCTTATGCGGTGAAAGTTGTACCGGAAAGCAAGTTCATCTACATCGCGGGCGAGCGCCTTAAGCTCACCTCGATCAAATCTTATCTCGTTTACAGCGAAGAAGTGCCGGCGGATACCCGCATTGATAAAGAAAATGCGGTGCTGTCTGTGGGTGTACTGATGAGCAGCATCCGGCCGAAATCCACGGCGAAGCCGGGTGAAATGCGCGCGTTGAAAAAACTGGCGATCACCACCTTCCAGGGCTCGACGTTAATCTTCTCGGAAGATGAAATAGACATCGACGCGACGGTGAAACTGCTCAAGGTCTGAAATCATTCGGGCTGATTCTGTACCTTCTTGAGGACAACTTATGAATAAAGAAATACCGCTAAAATTCTATGACATCGCGGATGAGTATTCGACGGAATCCGCAACGCCGGTGAGCGAGTCAGAACGTGACGCCCTGGCACACTATTTCCAATTGCTCATCACCCGCTTAATGAATAACGAAGAGATCAGCGAAGATGCGCAAAAAGAGATGGCCGCTGAAGCCGGTATCGACGAACGTCGTATCGATGAGATCGCTAATTTTCTGAATCAATGGGGCAATGAGTAGTTCCTGTTGAGAGTGTTTTGGAACGAATAAAAAAGGTTAGGGCGGTCAGGTCGCTTGTCGACCAGAACAACCCAACCTTTTTCGTTCAAGTGGATGCGGCGAACCGGCATTATCGAAGTGTGCGGGTAAACTGCTGCTCGGTTAGGCTGCTTCCCCACTGGTCTCCTTGCCACTCTTTTGCCAGCTTAAAACCGAATGATTCGTAGAGATGTCTCGCCGCCGCGAGTTTGCTGAATGTCCATAACTGAACCGCAGAGAAGCCACTTTCCTCGCAAAATTGCATCGCTTCGGCAATCAACTTTCTCCCTGCTCCGCTACCCCGGCAACTGTCTTCCAGAATGAACCAGCGCAAGTGCGCCTCATTGTTTCCGAGGTCTTCGCCGTCAATGGCGAGAGAGCCGACAATGCGCCCGTTGAGCATCGCCAGCCAAATCTGATTGCACGACTTATCCAAGCGGCCTGAGAATTCAGCCAAACCCGCAGCAACTTTGCTTTCAAAGAAAATACCGAAGTTATGCTCGCGGGCGTAATAGCTGGCATGCATTTCAGTGATGCGGCCAATCATTCCCGCATGATAGCCAGAGACAATTTGCAGACTACTTTGGTTGCTCTGGTCGGCGTCTTTTCGGCAGGCTTGTAGAGCACTGGCGTAATAGGTCAGCCCTTTGGCGATGTCTTGTTGCTGAGGGCGGGACATGTTTTCCAGCGCGGCAATAACGCCTGCGTTGGCGTAATGATTAATTTTCCCGACCGTTTCTCTGCCCTGGTCGGTCAGCCCAAGCTGCTTGATCCGCGCATCGTCAACAGACGGGCTTTCTTCCAACTCCCCGGCGCTGACGAGTTTTGCCAACATTCGGCTGACGCTGGACTTCTCAAGCCCCAGAACCTGCACCAACTGAGCCGCCGTCATTGATCCCCGACGTTCCACTTCAAGCAATGTGTGCACAACGGAAGGGGAATAGCCGGATGCCGCCAGGGTAGTGTTCATAAAACCGAGTTCCCGCACCATCAGACGTGACGCAGCGCGGATCGCTTCAATGATTTGTGGGTCAATACTCATCGCATGAATCTCTAAAATATGGTTGTATCATGCAACCATGTTTTCACGTTTGCTGTCAATTGAGCATTCAGGTCGATCAGAAATCCCTTACTGTCAAGACCACCAGAGTGACCACAAATCGACGCTGATGAGAGAATGGCTGGGATGTAGTTACTTATTGTTGGAATTGGGGATATGCTGCTGCATCAATTCAACGATCCAATCAATAAAAACGCGTAGTTTAGCGTTGACATGGCGGTTCGGCGGAAACGCCAGGTGCAGGGGCATTGGACTGATACGCCATTGTGCAAATAACGGAATTAAAGAGCCAGCAACCTGATGTGCTGCCGCCATATAGATTGGCAGCGCAATCACGCCTAAGCCAGCGAGCCCAGCTTCGAGGTAAGCATTGCCATCATCCACGGCAAGCACATAGCTGCCCATGATTTCAATATGTTCACTCTCACAGTGCAGGACCAGAGGATCAATCTTACCGGTGCGTGAGGACAAGAATCCCACTATGCGATGGTCGGTGTTTTCCAGCTCTCGCGGGTGCGCGGGGACGCCAAGGCGTTCCACATAACTCGGTGCGACGTAGACGCCGATTTGCAAATCGCCAACGTGGCGTGCGATCAGGGACTGGTCGTTGATTTCGCCACCGCGCAGCACGCAATCCACGTTGTCGCCGATCAGATCCACCACCCGGTCGCTCACGCCCATGTCGAACTGGATATCAGGGTAGCGCGCATGGAAAGCCGGTAGCGCCGGCACCAGGACGAGGCGGGCCAGCGGACTGGGTACATCCACCCGTAGCCGTCCCCTGGGCGTAATCGCCGAACTGGACAGGCTGTTTTCAGCATCTTCCATGTCCGCCAGCAAGCGGATGACGCGTTCGTAGTAAACCGCGCCATCGGGAGTGACGCCGAGCTTGCGGGTGGTGCGATGGATCAATTTAACGCGTAGACGCGCTTCCAACTGCTGAATGAGCTGCGTCACCGTGGTTTTGCTCATATGCAGCGTTTGGGCAGCCTTTGTGAAGCTACCGGCCTCCACCACGCGAGCAAAGGCGCGCATCGCATCGAAACGATCCATTCCTTATCCTCTTTTTTCACCGATTGTTTGGATTTTACAAACAATGATGGACAAAGTCGCTTGTTTATCCAGCCGATCCAGCACCTGTAAAGTGTCTTTATGTTCACCGGGCAGATTTCGCCCCCTTGCAAAGGTACAAACATGACAGCACGCGAAGCAGTTTTTCCCTTCGGTCGGCAGGCGCTCTATGAGCGCAATCGCTATTCACCGGCCATCAAATCTAACGGTTTCTTGTTCGTTTCGGGGCAGGTTGGTAGCCGCGAGGATGGTTCGCCTGAGCACGATCTAAAAGCGCAGGTCAGGCTGGCATTCAATAATCTTAATGCTGTTCTCGCATCTGCGGGCTGCACGTTCGGTGACGTGGTTGACGTTACCCTTTTTGTCGTCGATCCCGAGTCAAACCTCGACGCTATCTGGAGTATCCTGCCAGAATATTGGGGGGAAGCGCCTTACCCTACGTTGACCGGGATCGGCGTGACGTGGCTTTACGGATTCAAGTTTGAGATTAAGGTGATTGCCAGGCTGCCCTAAGCGTTACGGGTCTTTCCGCCAGTCGAAAATTCAACAGGGCAGCCCGGGCGGCCTGTAGAGGAAACAGCGAGATTTCTGACGTGCTGTATGCCGGATCGGGGTAGTTTGCCAGACTGGTCTGGATTTACTGATGAGACAGAGGAAAATTTATGAAAGCAGCGGTTTATGACGTGGAAGGCGCTCCCGGCGTCCTGAAATATGTCGATATCCCAGATCCGATCCCAGGGCCTGACGACATCCTTATTTCTGTCGAGGCTATCTCGATTGAAGGGGGAGATCTGATCAACCGCCGTTCAACTCCGCCGCCTCGTCCTTCATGGATTGTCGGCTACGCGGCCGCGGGCACGGTTGTTGCAGTCGGATCGAACGTCCGTAGTCGTACGGTTGGGGACAGAGTCGCTGCTTTTCACATGCAGGGATCACATGCGGAGCGGTGGGCTGTACCCGCGGAGCAAACCTGGCTTATACCCGATGGGGTGGATATGGCAGAAGCGGCGGTGTTGCCGATTTCTTTTGGAACCGCGCATCATTGCCTTTTCACACGAGGCATGCTCCGGCACGGAGAAACCGTCCTTATTCAGGCAGCTGCTGGTGGCGTAGGGCTAGCGGCCGTTCAGCTTGCCTCACAAGCAGGCGCAACGGTCATCGCTGTGGCAAGCGGAACGCAGCGAAGAAGCCGGTTGCTTGAACTTGGTGCCGATTATGTCGTGGATCGTGCAGAGAATAACGTCGTGGACAGTGTCCGACAGTACACCCATGGCATCGGTGTTGATCTCGTCATCGATCCGGTGGGGACGACGTTGCCTGCTTCGCTTTCTGCACTCGCTCCGGAAGGACGTCTCGTCTTCGTCGGTAATGCGGGCGGCGGCAGTCTGACTGTCGACTTGTGGCCGCCAATGCAGTCTAACCAGACACTCATGGGAGTATTCATGGGACCCCTTTTTGAAAGGCCCGGAGTTCGGACAAGTGTGGACGACATGTTGCAGGCTATAGCAGCAGGGCGTATCAGGGTTGTCATTGACCGCATCTTCCCTCTGGCTAACGCTGCCGCGGCTCACGAATTCGCCGAGACAGCGAAACCGCTTGGCCGCATCGTTATGAAGCCATGAGGCGCGTTTGACCAGTATGAGTGCGCTGGGCTAATTGACCTGCTCCCCGTTGATTAATAACAAAAAGCCCGCTTAAGTTTCCTTAAGCGGGCTTCTCGAATTTTGGCTCCTCTGACTGGACTCGAACCAGTGACATACGGATTAACAGTCCGCCGTTCTACCGACTGAACTACAGAGGAATCGTGTGAACGGGGCGCATACTACTGGCCCCGTACTTTGGTGTCAACACTAAAATTAACGTGCTGATTCAATTGGCTAATTAAAAGACAGGCCGCTGTTTTAATGAACCTGATTTGTACTTTCGCTATAGCCGCCAGGCTGACCGCGCAGACGGTTTTGTGGGTCCTGCTTGTAGAAATGGCAAAAGCGTTGCCACAACGCGGGAAAGCGCGGGGCGAACAGTTCCGGGGCGCTAAAGAAATATTCGGAAAGCACGGCGAAACACTCTGCGGGATCGGTTGCCGCGTAGGCATCAATACTGGCGGCGCTTTCGCCCACCAGATCGATCTCATCCTGAATATTATCCATCGCGGCACGCAGATCATGCTCCCAACCGGCCACTTCACGCAGCGGAATTAAGGGAATACCGCTGGCCCGATCGCCATTTCGTGTATCCAGTTTATGTGCGACTTCATGAATAATCAGGTTGTAGCCAGATGCATCGAACGAATCCTGAATATCCAGCCAGTTGAGAATAATCGGGCCTTGCTGCCAGCTTTGCCCGGATTGCACCATGCGCTGGTTATGCACCAGACCAATATCATCTTCCCACTCATCATCAACAATAAACGGGGCAGGGTAGATCAGCACTTCGTGGAAACCGTCCAGCCACTCAAGGCCAAGCTCCAGCACTGGCAGGCAAAACAGCAGGCTAATGCGCGCGCTCTTCAGGGCATCTAAATCAAATCCCTGGAGTGGAACCAATCTTTTTTGCTGTAAAAAACGGTCTGCCAGCTGAACAAGTTTGAATTGTTCATCGGGGGATAAATTCGCTAAAACCGGGGCGTTTAGCGCTTCTTCCCAGGGGAGCTCTGCGTTATCCGCGGAGTCCTTTGTTTTCCAGGGCCACTTAATCATCGTTTTGCTCGCAAACTCGCCACTTGAACCAAATTAACGGGACAGGGTCTGTTAAAATGCCAAATTACCTGGCATCATGGCAACCATCTGAACGGAGAGATGCCAGAGCGGCTGAATGGACCGGTCTCGAAAACCGGAGTAGGGGCAACTCTACCGGGGGTTCAAATCCCCCTCTCTCCGCCATTATTCAAACACTTACCCGCTTTGCTTTCCACGACTCTCGTCACAGATGTTTCCCCGCTCGTGCGTTTGCACATTTTATAACCTTCTTTTAACAACAGCGCCAGAAATGTATTTATCCAGGCGGTGAATGTTAAATATCAGAACTGCCCTATTTGTAATAAGTCTTATATCTATTTCGGCATGATTAATACAATAAACTTATAACGCCAGCGGTGCGTTTTTCTTGTTATTTTTTATGGGATTACATCAAACCGTCATCAGTGCATAACAAATTATTTGACGGGCAGTTTTATCAGCAGAAAGACGTATATATTAGTTGTGCTGATATATCTTTCAAACTCATTCTTAGACTATATGATGTGAAAGAAACCACAAAAAAATTGCAAGAGTTTCATTCTTTTCACCCTTAACACAGGGATAAATCATTATGGAAGATCGCGCGGTTCGAAGTATGGGGGGAAAACTGGCGTTGTGGGTTTTCTGGATATTCTGCGTCTATTTTTGCTGGACACTGCTTAATGATATCTGGCTGGCAAGCCAGATTAACGTACCTTCAGGGTTTGCCAACGGTGCCGTAAGTACCGCCGGAAACTGGCTGAATACGGTGTCTGGCATTATCGTTTTGGGCGTTGTGGGTGCAATACTCGGTGCGATTGCCTGGTATACTCGTCCGCGCGATCCTGATGCCTGACGCACCAGGTTACCTTTTCATCACAGGAAGTAAGAATGAATTTACTCGACTGGCAACAGCGCTTCGATCGATGGATCACGCAACACTTCAACCAGGCCGACGCCGCCCACGATGTTTCGCACTTTCGCCGGGTATGGAAAACAGCGCAAACGCTAATGGCAGGTCAGCAGGTTGATGCGCTGGTCGTTCTGACCGCCTGCTATTTTCATGACATTGTCAGCTTCGCGAAAAACCACCCGCAACGTCACCAGTCCTCAACGCTGGCAGCAGCAAAAACCGCCGAAATCCTCGCCGCCGATTTTCCCGATTTCCCGGAAGATTTAATCGCCGCCGTGCGTCACGCCATTGAAGCGCATAGCTTCAGCGCTGGTATCGCGCCGCAAACCTTGGAAGCCAAAATTGTACAGGACGCTGACAGGCTGGAGTCGCTAGGCGCGATTGGCCTGGCGCGCGTGTTCGCTGTTTCTGGTTCAATGGGCGGCGTGCTATTTGACGGTGAAGATCCGTTTGCCACGCGGCGTGAACTGGACGATAAACGTTTCGCGCTGGATCATTTTCGCTGCAAACTTCTCAAACTCCCCGCGACGATGCAGACAGCAAAAGGGCGCGAATTGGCGAATCACAATGCGGATTTTCTGGTGCATTATATGGCGAAACTGAGTGCCGAGTTGCAGGGCGACCATCAGCATCTTGACGATGAAGTGCTGCGCCTCTATAGCCCGCTCCTACCCTGACGGAGAAACAAAATGGCGGATGTGCACAATAAAGAGACGCGCAGCAGGAACATGCGCGCTATCGCCACGCGTGATACCGCCATTGAAAAACGCCTGGCCGCCTGTCTGACTTCGCTGGAACTCGACTTTCGTGTGCAGGACGCCTCTTTACCGGGGCGCCCTGATTTTATTCTGGATGAATACCGCTGCGTGATTTTCACCCACGGCTGTTTCTGGCACCGTCACAACTGTTATCTGTTCAAAATCCCGGCAACGCGTACCGATTTCTGGCTGGAGAAAATCGGCAAAAATGTGACACGCGACGCGCGTGATTGCGCCTCGTTGCTCCAGCAAGGCTGGCGGGTGCTGATTGTCTGGGAATGTGCGCTGCGCGGAAGGCTGAAATTAAGTGACGCGGCGCTGAACGAAAGGCTGGAAGAGTGGATCTGCGAAGGGCAACAAACCGCGCAGATCGACACGACCGGGATTCACAGTATGGATGCGATGGGTTTCTCCAAATAGTTTCAGTTATCACTCTCTAATCTCTTATATTTTGCGGTTTCCCTTTTAATTAACCGCATGTATTCCTGTTTTTAATCTCCGATGAAAATTCTCAAATCATTTTTTCGCGTTTGTCATTCCCCTGATACCTGCCTAGCTTTTATTCATCCTGAGCTTTTTAATAACGCCTCATGTCACCTCGCTGTTTAGTCAGGGAGGCAGTATGCCTTTTCACGAGTACATGCTTAAACCTTTCTCTCTACTGAAAAGCAACGCAGAAGATATCTCTTTGCCTTCTGAGTCAGTAGACGAATATCGACACAATCATGAACCTGTTACCTGGCCTGGTTTATCAGCCGATGATCTGTTCGAGATATATGGTGATATTTCACCTGAGTATGAGCCGGTCATATCCAATACAGAAAGTGACCTTTCAGAAGATCGCTATCCTTTTGAAGAAAATCATCTTAAGCAATTTATTTTGGCAGCCTACAGCCGCAAGCTGCCCGGCTTCCGGAATCAGTTGTACCCCAAGGTATTCAACGCCAACAGGCGGAAGGATTGCTGGTTTCGCAAAGCGCAATGCTCAGCGCCGAATTTCGGCGTTTTAACCAGTTACAACATTCGCTGATGGCTGAAAGCCGACTGACCCGACAGCAACTGGCAGATTATCTGCAGCACAAAATTGCGGATATTCTTACGGCTGCGCGAGACGCGCGGGTTTATGCAATGAACGCATTACTCACTCAGGTCGATGCGACCGGGTTAGGCAATGCAGAACAACTGGCGTACTGGACACAAAATTACCAGATTTATGCACAACATTTTCGGGCCGTTGATGGCGAACCAGATAAACGTTTGCTGGTGGGTAACCCGCTTGCCAGGGCGCTATTGCCTGCCCGCGAAAAGGAACCCGACAATATCCGTTTAGTCCGGGCGATGCTGCATATGGCCGATACGCTGGGCACAATATCAACAATATTGGTGCGAGAAAAAAAACGGGTGGAACCCGAACAAGAGGACGATCGTAAGCCCTTTCAAGAGAGTAAATGGAAGCACGTTGATGACAGCGTCAAAAACGTTATGCAGGGCATAAAGGGTTTTGGTCTCGGCACGCGCAACACGCTCAGCAGACTCTCTTCAAGGGCAACCCATGCGCTTTTGCCTGGCGTGTATACCGAAGGGCTTAATCGAGCGATAAAAAACAGTGCAATGCTGATGCTTGATGAAATCCAGCAGACAGAACGGCAGATCAAACAGATCCCGGCGCTTGCCGATCTGATGGGCGAAGCGGTGGAACAGCGGTTGCGAGTCAGTCATCCCGCAATAGGGGATGAAGAGCTTCCGGTACTTAGCGTGGTGCTCAATCAGCAATTGGCAGAAGAAACCATGCGTTGGCAGGGGATCAGTTCCCAGGCACAAGAACAACTGGAGGCTTTAATAAAACCGGTTACGCGTTGGTCCAGCGATGAAAGGAAAGAGAAATTCTATGGCACCTTAAGCGAGATACTGGGTCAGACACGGCGAAGCCTGGAGCCCGACAGGTACAAAGACATGCAAAAAATGGATAAAACCATCCGCGAGATAGCCGAGGCTTTGAGCGGCCTTGCTCGCGAGGTAAATGGTTCTGTCGTGCGTTTGGCCGGGCATGGGTATAGCGGAGGCAAAGCGTTAAGGGGACATGCCAGACAATGGTTGATTGAACTCAATCGGCTTAAAGCAACTATCAAAAATCGCGTTGTGGATATTACTGGCCACTCTCTGGATAACTTCTCCCGCAGCGGGATGCTTGTTCGTGGGATAAGTGAATGGGCAGAAACGGTCAAACGTGAGTATCTGCAAGGGATTAGCTCGCAAGAAAAGCATGCCGCGGCGATGTTGTTTGACCAGGCATTCCTTGAGGTTGCAAGCGATAGCCGCAGCCATTTTGCCAAAAAATCCGATCCACAATCGGAAGGATTTTTGCGCCGGCTGACGCTCGCCTTACAGCACGCAGCGGATAACGCAACCGTTTATCCCCCAACGGCGGAAGAGATCCTCGCGGGCTCGCGGAGTTTGCCGGAAGATATTCGACGTTGGGCTGAAAGAAAGGTGGTGAGTGGCGCGTTATCGGCAATCGTGAGGGGAGGGTTTCGGATGGTGACGGGGCCATTCTCCCTACCAGTCCGCGTGGTACTGCGCGGCACACGTACCGGCGTAAACCTCTATCGCGGTGTGCATGCCATTAATCGTGTACGTCTGGGTGAAGGGCCTGCGGTGAATGTGAAAAATAGATTTATTAATCGGGAACTGTCAAAAATCGGCTTTCGATTGACATTATCACTGTCGCCAGCCGTCAGCATGGGGATTGCGACAACGGTAATGGGCGCCCGGTTATATCAGGAGAAAGATAGGCGAAAAAAGGTGGTTAAACGCATTGTCCTGAACTTGCCGGAGGAGTTGTTATGGTCGGGTGGCTATATTGGCGCGGGTAGAGGAATAAACGCTGCGGTAAAAGAGTATGCCGAGCAGGCGATAAGGCGCCAGGTCGAGGAAGCGTTCGCTAATCTCGGCCTGACAGACGAGTTCGACGCTACAGATAAGGTTGATGAGCTGGATGACACTGAACAAGCTCAGCCGCCCGCTGGCGATACAGTGGTCGCTGATGTGCTTGTGCAAGCGTCTTCTGGAGCGGCTACGAACAACAAAGCTGCGCGGCTGAGCAGACCGAAAAGGTTCGCGGGAGTCAACAGTAAGCCTGTCAATTTAGCCACTACAGTAATGCCAGCCTCCACCGCGATTTATCCGTTGTTACCGCGCAAATCTGTCATCAGTGCGGCATTATCAAAGAAAATAAAAGCAGATTTTCCCGTTGCTGACGCGCACCGCGCCGGAGTCGCGAAAGTCGAAGGGGTCAAAAATAGTAAGGCAAAAATCTATCACTCCGGAAAACGCAATTATCTTTATGCCGAGGGGCAATATCATTACATCAGCAATATCAAATATAAAAGTAAAGGAATTGTTACCGCTCAGCTTTATCCCACGGATAGCACTAAACCAAATGACAACAGTTGGGTGCCAATAATTTTTGAGTCTCGCAACAATGTTTGGGCGTGGTACCTGGGGCGAGATCAGGATGCAGCAAAGGGAAGCGAGAGTAAAAACCAGCAAGTACTGACACATACACTCGCCAGTGCTGAACTTATCGCTGCGGCAAAAACCTGGAAATCGAATGTTGCGTTTAGCTATAGCGAAATGGCATCTGGGTGGGAAGGGAGAATATATGCTGATGCTGAAAAGCATTTTATTTTCCTCAATAATTTCTATTGGCCCGTGCAAATGCAGGAGGATAGTAACGCGCTAATTACTATAGGTAAATCTTCAGAAGGTGTGCCGCAAACACTGAACATCTGGCTTGTTGATAACCAGTGGTCGCTCAAGGTTAAAACGCCAGCAAAAAAAGAAAAGCCAAAGGTCGTAACTCCATCACCAGCAACTATTCCAACGCCAATACCCGATGCAATAACAACAGCACCAACAATACCGGAAACAGTACCAGTAAAAACTGCAACTCAGGTTGTGGAAACAGCAAAACCGGCTCCCGTTGCACCTGCAGTCCCTACTTATCCGTTGTTGCCCCGAGCCAGTATCATCAGTGCTGATTTAATCAAAAAAGTGAGAGCAGATTTCCCCGCGTCGGGTGCTTACCGCGCTCCGGTAGCAAAAGTTGAGGGAACAAAAAACAATAAACCTCATATCTATCATACCGGTGCACGAAGGTATCTCTACATTGATGGGCAGTATTATTACATCGGCAATGTAAGGTATAAAAGTCAGGGGATAGTGACGGCACAGCTTTACCTGACTGACAGTACAACGCCAAATGACAATAACTGGCTGCCGATTATTTTTGAACCCCGTAACTATCGTTGGGCGTGGTATCTCGGGCGTGAGGAAGATGCAGCGAAGGGCGATGCTGGCAAGCAAAATAACCAAATACTCACCAGCGCAAGTACCGGACTTATCGCGGCGGCAAAGAAATGGTCTGCCGACAAAACGCTCAATTACAGCAGAATGATATCGGGTCGGGAAGGCCAACTTTATGCCGATGGCGACAAATATTATATCTTTCTGAATAAGCGATATTGGCCAGTACAGCTGCAGAAAGATAACAGCGCTGTTATATCCCCAGGCAAACAAAGAGCAAAAACGCTGTTTCGTAAAACTGGTTCAAATATATGGGAATTAAAGGAGCAGCCGGGTCATAAAGGTAGTTCAGCTATATTGTCTGAGGAAGCAAGACGGTGGGGTGCAACAGGAATAAATAAACACAAATTGCCTGTTTCTGGTGTCGAGGGCGAAATATATAAAGAAAGTGACGGTAAGCATTATATTTATATTTCCAGGCGCTATTGGCTATATACACCATTGAGCGATGATCTCGGTGGGGTTTCTGCTTCTGGTGGTGGACAAAATATGGTCGTCATCATTAATAATAATGATGGTTATTGGGATTTTTCTGAAGCAGTTGATGCTACTAATTTCAATACATTCGCCGTTATTAATGAAAGAATGTCAAAGGCTGAATTTACACCTGCAACGAGGCAGGCTATAGCATCTCAACTCGCTGCTGAACACTTTATTTCATTTAAAAACCTTATTAACCAGCTTTTTATTATTCTGGATAAGGAGTTTAGTCAACTGTATACCCAGCCGAATGATGAGAAGCTAAAGGATATTTTGTGGCTCAGAAATCGTCTCTCGCAACACTCGGACCTTGCACCGCAAACCAGAAATACCGACAGCAACCAGGACTGGGACCCGGTTTTGTTAGCAACCTATTGGGACGCTTTTAATGTTGATGCCGTAGATTACAGTGACCTTGCAACAGCCCGTCAGGCTCGTATTCTCGCTAATGACGCACAGGTAAAATTAGACAAACTCAATAATACAAGTGTCGATAAAAATGAAAAAAAATTGCGTGATATTAATGATGAAATAGAATCGATAAAAGCAGAAGAGAAAGATGAATATGAAAGATACAGAAGCAATCCTGATAAAAATGAGAATGTCCCTTATTATTACATGCGCAAGCGTGAGCTTGCGGAAAAATTAAAAAGTAAAGAGGCCCAGCAAAGCATTGTACGTACGATTGTCGATAGAACCCGCGCTCAAAAGGAAAAGTATCAGCGAGTGATAAAAAATTATAATGAAAAATATAAACATTATGATCTGGGTATTAAGCTTGGCAAGGAAGTATTTAATCAATACCTGTCTGCACAACGTGATAAGTCAGATATTTTAATGGCTGCCGAGGAATCTATTATTGAACTAGCGATGAAAGAGGTCGGTATTCGTAGTAAAACGGGTTTTTCAAATTCTGCGGCCGACCTTCAACAGCTTCGTACTTTACGTATTGCCAGAATAATGATCAGAAACACAATGTCGCAACAGCTCAACTATAACGATTTGGTTGATAAATTGGCCAATAAAAATATTTCAAAACCGATATTGCAAAACAATTATGCAGATATTGTCTGGGCGAATAAGCGAGCCGAAGAACTATCTAAAGAGTTGTATGAAGATGAGGAAAAGCCTGAGGTTTATATTCTTCTTCCAGCGATGCTTTACTGGTTGCTCAAAAACAAAGCAGAGATTTCATCAGTAAAAGGATTAAGCGCCACTAAACTTATTGACGAGTATTTTCAGGATCGCTATTCACTTAATCCATTGATAGCCGTAAAGGAAATGCCGGAAGGGTATACAGCACTGTCCGAAATGCTGGGGAGTGAGTATTTTGAGTCGCAGTTGGAATATAATCAGCAATTTATTGAGTATAAGGAGAAATATAGTGAATGGGAGGCAAGTGAACGTAGCCGTGAATTACTGGCTGTTTCTGGACTTACACTCGATGAAATGTCTGCTCCCGTCAAAAAACGCATTCGATTGAATGTAACCAAAAGCAATAATGTTAAAGATATTCATGCAGGCGAATTACTTTTTGTTCAGCTCGAAGATGGGCGGTGGATATTTTTTTCTATTTTCCCTGAAGCGACTTTCAGCCGAATATTTACCGATGCGCAAATGCACGGCAGTCCCTGGCTAAAAGCCATTGCGACGTTGGATCCGAAAAAGATCCACGCACACGGCCTGGAAAGCGTTTTTGACGAAGCATTCTTTAAACAACATTGCGGCCATGCAAATGAAAAGAATTACTGGGACAGCCGGCGCCGCGCTACCAGGGAAAAGAAAGAGTTAATTAATGGCATACTTTATAAGAAAGAGAATGATGTGCAGTATCCCAATCCCTTTGCTAATTCCCCATACGGTGGTCTTGAGTATGATTTCTACGAACAGGAAACTCAGCCGCATGATAATTTGGTTAAGACGCTGAATATCAGTATGCAAGAGGCGCTTAAACGTTCTGCGGATAGCAGTAAAGCCGCCCTTTATTCGCCATCAATACTGCAACGCGCAGCAGCTCTCTTTGTTCCGTTTTATTCAGAAATCTATAACGCTGTCACCGATCCGGATTACAAACCTGATGCAGCCAGTATCCTTGCGGATATGATTGGGGTCTTTTGTGTTGCCGCTCAAGTCGGCATGAAAGTGAGTGTGCTGGTAAAAAATGCAAAAGGTATAGCGACGCTTACCCGAGAAGGGATTGGACGCGGGTTAGTAGGGAAAAGCCTGTATATGCATGTCGTTAAAGGGTTGGGTAAACAAGGAATTATTGGCGCTGGGGAATTAGCAAAAATAAGCGCCAGCACAATATATGACTTAGTCGATGCTTTCCGCACCCGGGATCTTATCAATTATGCGGCGTCAAAAGCCAAAGCCGCCATGAATTTCAACAAGGTGGTTCCGGGAAAATTGAGTAAAACATTTGATAAAGGGCTTATCCGCAAAGATGTCTCTTTAAACGATATGCAGAAACAAATGTTACATGGTGGCGAAGTCTATGTTGGCGCAGTTTCACCAGCGGGAACCCGATCTTATTACATCAATACTTCCAGCGGCGTCTGCGAAGTTCGCTGGGATGAAACGCTTCGTCAATGGCGTACCGTTGATCCTACCGACCCAACGAAACCCGGTAAGATTGTTCGCTTTGAAAAAGGCTCATGGTTTGCTGAGGTAGATTTCGACAGTAGGCTCGGCCCACCGGAGAAAGGGGAGCAGCCTCAACGTACAGGGCTACCGAAGGAGAAGGTCACATTCAACATCCCGCTCAAACCGGAAACGGGCGATATTCCGGCGAAAGAGTACCTGGATGAACTCTATAAGCTGGACTCAACTCACCAGGCGATAGTCAAACCTAAGGAAAGGTGTCAGATATCCATGGCACCAGTGGCAGAGTTTATGCGTAAGAAGGGTTTTGAAGATATACGCTACCGCGGCATAGCGATATTTTTACATGCGGGCGACAGGTTCCCCGGCAATCATTTCGTGGTCGTGGGCAGAAAGAATGGCAAGGATTATGTCTTTGATCTCACGGCCGGACAGTTTGCCAGTAAATATGATGAACTGAACGGTCCTATTATCCTCCCTGAAGAGTTATGGGCGCAAAAATACGCCAATATTACAAGTAACACACTGATTAAATACGGAGATTACAACACGGCCGCGAAAGCCGATCTCGATTTTGGTATTTTCAGTCATTACACGGCGTATGGCCCGGATGCCATTATTCCTGGCGCAAAGGTACTACGCCGACCTGAATGGTATTTCCCTAAACCACTCGTTGACGTACCAGTAGCTGAAGTACAGGTTGGGACAATAAAACGCTCAATCATCAAAAAAGGCGTGGGCAGTACAATCAGGGCAACGGTTAGGCGCGGAAAGCTGACGCAAAACACGGCGAAAGAGGCAATAGATTATGCTGTTGACTCGCTGGAAAACAGCGAGCTGCTTGGTAAGACAGCGGCGAATACATTGCGCGAGGGAATAAAAAAAGCGGTAAAAAGCGGACAAGCCCTCACCGGGTCAACCGATCTGTTCACTAGCACAAGAATCATCGATAGCCATGAGGCGCTCTTGCGCGTCCGCGAGGGCGAAATGGTATTTTTTATGCGTGTCGACCCCAACATGCCGGAAAAAACAGGGCGGCAAATTCACGTAATGGTCGGTCTGGGTAATGGGCGTTTTACCGGCGTCAACAACAGCGTGCTTAATGTCTCGTTGGGCAATGACCCACGCATATTAACCGCCGAGCAGCTTGTCGAACCCAGTGGTCTCGGTTTCAAACTCAGGGGAGAGAAAGGCAATGTGCAAATTATTGCTGGTTATCCCAAAGGAATGTTAGTGCCGGAACTTCCCAGCCTGAAAAACCTTGCCAGCAAGATCCCGGCGAATGTGAACGTCGACGCCGGGTTAACAGATATATTGAAACAATCCGGCAAGCTCGCACCAGAACAGGCACAGGCGCTACGTACGGCGCTGCATACGGTTATCACTCAACCTGCCCCCGAATTAGGGAAATTGGGCATCGTGGATGAGATACTCAACTCACCCGTGAGAGTACAGAATCCATCGCAACTCGCCGATCTTCCCGCTGGTCACCTGGTTACCTGTATGCCACGCGATAAATCCGATGCTGGACATGTGATATATAGCCTCGGACAAGGTGAGTTTCTTGTTGTTAATCCTGGGCGGCTGGATGCTTCGCTGGCGGGTAAGCCCGCGGTGATGAAAGCAACGGATCTGCCTGAGGGGATATTTACCCGAAATGTTGTCTCATCCGGGGAGATTTCACTTCAAAAGTTGCGCATCGCTGCATTCCTGGGCCCTGGAGGGAAATTATCCGTTGAGGGTTCAACGCTGGTGATTAAAGCGTCTGGCGGTCCCGGCGCAGTGAATCATCTGGATGCCACAGAACTGGCTGATGTTATCCGCGGGCTGGCATTGGATGAAAGTCATGCCATTGATTTGACCAAAATCACCGAAATCAAACTGCAAACAAGTTTTGGTGGGCTAGGGAAAGTACCGCTTGGCAAGGCGTTAGCGTATTTACTGGATAAGAAAGTGACGGTGTACCCGACATTTTTCTCCCCCGAATTGCAGAGCAGTATTAATAAGTTATCAGGCGCCAAAACCTATGTCCCTGGCGATATTACGGCCGAGGAGATTGCGCTTATGACCAGACAACAAAGTAAAAATCATGATTTCTGGAAACGTTTGCGATCGCTCTTCGAGGGTAATCCGATTGGTAAAGCTGAAGATATCAGCGAGGAATTGCGGGTTTTGCTAAACAATGTCGTTGATTATGTGCGCGGCAATGTGTCGATGGAGCAATTTTTTGAAATAGTACCTGAGTATACGAAAGGGCTTCTGATGATCAGAGCAGAGATTAATTTACTGCACTCGAAGAAGGAGTTAGGTACGGATGATTACATCCTACGTAGCACCGATGTCTTGAATGCCAGCAGCTATGCAATTGAGTTACTGCAACGCCATCTCAGTAAGGTCTAGGATCGCAAAACAGCGGTGTTGAAACCCTGCTCATTGAGCAGGGCAATATAGAGGTTACTTCTCCGCCTCGCACGGCGTAACCACCGGGCGCACCGGGAGCAGGTATTTACCCAGCGTGACCAGCACCACCGCCAGAATAATAATACCCAGCGCCAGCCACTCAACTGGGGAGAGGTGTTCGCCACCAAAGCCGGTGCCGAGCAGCACGGCGACCACCGGGTTGACGTAGGCGTAGCTGGTGGCCACGGCAGGCGACACGTTGCGGATTAAATACATATAGGCATTGATGGCGATGATCGAGCCGAACAGCGCCAGGTAGGCCACGGCGAAGAAGCCGGATGCCGGCGGTACGGCGGTGAGGCGCTCGCCACTGATGGCGGATGCCGCAAGCAGAACAATGCCGGCGGTTAACATTTCAATAGCGCCTGCCATCATGCCAGTCGGTAGCTCGACGCGCGAACCGTACACCGAACCAAACGCCCAGCTTATCGATCCCAGCAGAATCAACCCGGCACCCCACGGGTTACCGCTTAAGTTACCGCCGCTGTTGAGCAAAATAATGCCCGCCAGACCAATGGCGATGCCTAACCATTCCAGTTTGCGCGTGGCGATACCGAAAAAGCGGCTGAAGCAAAGGGTAAACAGCGGAACCGTCGCGACAACCACGGCGGCAATACCGGACGGGACATTCTGATGTTCGGCCACGGTGACAAAACCGTTACCCACCGCCAGCAGCAGCACGCCAATCAGCGCGGCGTTGAGCAGCGGGCGCAGCGGCGGCAGCTTGTGGCCGGTCAACAGCAACACCGCGGTTAACAGCACCCCGGCGCAGAAAAAGCGCGTACCGGCCAGCATAAACGGCGGCCAGCTTTCAACGCCAATACGGATAACGAAGTACGTGGAACCCCAAATGATATAGAGCGCAAAAAGCGCTCCAATAAGAGGTAAAACTTGCCTGAAACGCATAACCCACCACGGAGGAATATAAGAGGCTTATAGTAAACGCCAAAACTATCCGGCTGGCGAGTGGTTAATTGTGCTGAAACTGTTAAATTTTTGTTGATGTTTTTTGATGCCAATCCAGGGTGTTTTTCGCCTGCTATCTTTTACTTCATACTGTTCACCGTTCGTTACTCGCTGGGCGATTTTGCGCAGCATAATCAAAAGGAAGACATTTTGGCAGGAAGTAGTTTATTAACCTTACTCGATGACATTGCCACCTTGCTGGATGACATTTCAGTGATGGGCAAACTGGCGGCGAAAAAGACCGCTGGCGTACTGGGGGATGATCTCTCGCTGAATGCCCAGCAAGTCACCGGCGTGCGCGCCAACCGTGAGTTGCCGGTGGTGTGGGGCGTCGCGCGCGGATCGTTATTAAACAAAGTGATCCTCGTTCCCCTGGCGCTGCTGATCAGCGCTTTTATTCCGTGGGCGATTACCCCCTTGTTGATGCTCGGCGGCGCGTTCTTGTGTTTTGAAGGCGTTGAAAAAGTGCTGCACACCATTGAGTCGCGCAAACACAAAGAGAACCCGGAAGCACGCCAGCAGCGGTTAGAAGCATTGGCGGCGCAAAACCCGCAGCAGTTTGAGAAAGATAAAATCAAAGGCGCGATACGCACCGACTTCATCTTGTCGGCGGAAATTGTCGCCATCACCCTTGGCATTGTCGCGGACGCGCCTTTGCTCAACCAGGTGTTGATTCTCTCGGGCATTGCGCTGCTGGTGACGGTCGGCGTTTACGGCCTGGTGGGCATTATCGTCAAGCTTGATGATATGGGCTATTGGCTGGTGGAGAAAAACGGCGCGCTGGCGCAAGGGCTGGGTAAAGGCCTGCTGGTCGTTGCGCCGTGGTTGATGAAGGTCTTGTCGGTGGTCGGTACGCTGGCGATGTTTCTGGTCGGCGGCGGAATTGTGGTGCACGGTATTGCGCCACTGCATCACGCCATTGAACATTTCGCCAGCGCACAAAATGCGTTGTTACAGGCGTTGACGCCGATGGTGGCAAATCTGCTGCTCGGCTTTGTTATTGGTGCAATTGTTGTGGTTATCGTGAAAATGGTGACCCGTTTGCGCGGCAGCGAAGCATAAATTCTCTCGCCTGGAGTTATGCAAAATAAACAAACTTCGTCTAAGGTGAAAAAGTTTCACCCTGATACAGGAGGCAGTAATGGTCTTTGTGGTCAGCGATGAAGTTCAGGCGAAAAATGGTGGTCCGCGCATGATCGTCACCGGTTACGCCAGCGGTATGGTGGAGTGTCGGTGGTATGACGGCTATGGAGTCAAACGGGAAGCCTTTCGTGAAGATGAACTGATGCCTGGCGACAGGCGCAGGATCCACGAAGAAGCATAACCCCTTGAAACGCCCGGCATTGCTGGGCGTTTTTCTTGCAAACACAGCAGCCGTTTTGTTGTCCGGCGTGGACCAAAGCAACAATCTCTAACTTATCAGGGAGCCACAGTGCGGCAGCTCAATGTCGTCAACGTGCCCGGACAACATAAAAACGCTAAACGCTATTTCGATCCAACATGGGTGGTCAACCTCTGTTTTGTGATCGTTATGGTCTTTTCCACGATGCTGACCTGGCGTGAAGTGATTGTTCTTGAGGGCGCGTATGGCGCGAGTCAACGCAGTGCGCTGGCCAACGTTAGCAACGCGCTGGACATGCAAATGCAGGTCGGTATCGACAGGCTACTGTTTTTCCGCCACACCATGCAGGCAGCACTGCAAACGCCGCTGGATCTGAACATACTGCGTAAACGTCACGACGAGTTCGACAGCAAACGGGCGCTGCCGCAGTGGCGTGTTGGCGTGGATAATCCGCGTACGTTGCCGGTGTATGGCGTTTCTGATTATTTCGTCAATCAAACCGATTTGCTCAACCGCGACAACGATGCGCTGCACAATGAACTGACCGCCGCTATTGAACTCGGCTATCTATTTCGTCTCTCCTCCCATGCGCTGTTGGCGCCGCGCAAGTCCTGGTACGTTTCGCGCGCCGGGTTTTTTATTTCCACCGAAGCCGTGAACAACGAACAAGATATTGTCCCGACTTACTATCACTTACTGATGCATCCGTGGTTTAGCGGGCAACAATTGCACGAGAATCACGGTCGAGGCGTGCGTTGGTTTACCGACCTGGCGCCGAAAAGCCCCAACGGCAGCAATGTCGTTGCCAGTGTACCGCTTGATTACAACGGCTACTGGTTTGGCGTGGTGATGATGAGTTTCCCGGTGGATGCGATTACTCAGTTGCTGATCGGCACCCAGCAGGGCGTACAGGAACGTGAGCGCGGCGAATATCAGCTCTATGATACGAATTTCAAGCTGCTGACCAGCACATTGTCGACGAGCGCGGCGGATCGCACCTTCAACCGCAAAGAGCGCGCGTTGCTCGAAGCGGATATGGCGCGCGACACCATTGGCGGCATGCGGCTTGGCTCGCGCTATGTGAGCTGGCAAAAGCTAAAACATTTTGGCGGCGTACTGTTGCGCATCCATACGTTGCGCGAAGGGATTATCGGCGATTTTGGCCGCATCACCATTGCGATGTTTATTCTGTGGCTGCTGTTTATGGCGATGCTGCTGGTGGCCTGGGGCGTGATCCGCCGGATGGTGAAAAACATGTACGCCATGCAAAGAACATTGCAATGGCAAGCGTGGTACGACCCGTTAACGCGCCTGTGCAATCGCGGCGCGCTGTTTGAGCGGGCGAAAACCATATCGAAACTCACGCGCTCGCAAAAACTGCCTTTCGCAGTCATTCAGCTCGATCTGGATCACTTCAAAAACGTCAACGACCGCTTTGGTCACCAGGCCGGGGATTTAGTGCTGTCGCATACCGCCGGGCTTATCAGCAGCACCATCCGCGATCAGGATGTCGCCGGGCGCGTCGGCGGCGAGGAGTTTTGCATTCTGTTGCCGGGGAGCACGCTATTGCAGGCGACGCAGATCGCCGAGCGTATTCGCCAGCGCATCGGCAGCAAAGAGATGTTGATTCATAAGCACACGACCATCCGCATCAGTGCTTCTTTCGGTGTCTGCGACGCGCTGGAAGAGGGCAATTATGATTTCGAATATCTGCAATCCGTTGCCGATCGTCGTTTATACCGGGCGAAAAACAACGGGCGAAATCAGGTTTGTTCCTCGGATGAAACGCCGAACACGTGATCCAGCCCTTCGCGCCAGCCCGCTGCGCCTTCCAGTTCAGTATGGTAGACGCGCTCTGCCGTGTCGTGGTGAAGCTGGATCCCCTGGCGGTTCAGGCCTCTGACTACAATCGCGTAATCAACGTTTTCAAGCAGCGGCGCATCGTTGGGGCCATCGCCTAGCCCAACGGTCTGCGAATGTTTTCCCCGGTAATGGCGATATTGGCGGGTCAGCCAATTCACCGCCTGATCTTTCCCGCCGCGCTCATCCAGCACATGCCAAAAGCGCGCGCCCTGCACGAAACGCAGGCCTAACTGCGACAGCGCTTCGTCAAACGAGGCCATGCGTTCATCGCTGTCGCGCCAGATCAGCGTTTCAGACGCTTCCTGCAACTTCGCGAGGCTCGCTTGCGCAGGCGGCAGGCCGGTCAGCTCGGCGAGCACATGCTCATCCAGCTCGGCAAACGTGGTGAACTTCCAGTCGTTACTCTTACGTAACTGCATAAGCACGCGGGCGATTTCCGCATGCGGCGCACCGGTAATAATGCGCGGGTAATCGTCATGATCCTGCCAATGTTCATCAAGTTGTATAACCGCGCCATTCTCAGCGATAAACGGCAAGCCCTGTAGCTGCAACATGTTTTGGATAGCTATCATCTCCGCCGCCGTCTTGCTGCTGCATAAAATCACCGGGATCTGCTTTTCGCGCAGGCGGGCAAGCCAGCCTGCGGCCGCTTGCCACTCGCCGGTATGGCTATCGAGCAATGTGCCATCCACATCGGTAAACACCAGTAACGGGTCTTCCAGGCTCGGCATGTTGGGCTCCTTAGCGTGAGTAAGAGAAGAATGACGATCGCGCATTGTATTCACTTGGATACTGTACGGATTCTAAATATTTGTTTTATGGATATATCTTGTCTTAGCAATTCTTTGTCGATAGAGTTGCAGCGACATCAGTTTCCCCTGATGTACGAATTTTTAAGTGCTTCTTGCGCAAGCAAGTTATCCCGGCCATGTCTCATGGCCGGTTTTTTTCGTTCTAGCGATTTGCCTCTGTGATGCTGAAGTCATGCACGTCCAGCTCAAAAGCTTCCGCCAGTTCCCGCCAGGTGTGATACTCCCGACCATCAATGCTTACGCGCTGACCATCTCCGTCCTCAATGCGGTGAACTTCGCTTTCGCTGATCTCATTAATGGCCGCCAGCAGCGCGTCGACATCTACGTGCACATCGCGTTTGGCCGTTTCGTCGTACTCTCTCGCCGTTTTCATACTGTCACCTCGTTCACAGTCCTGAAAATAAGTATAGACGGTAGAAAAAAACGCCAGCCAAACTGCGGGGCGCTGTCAGCCACGGCGTTTTGTTCTACACTGGCGTAAATACGAAAGGAGGGGGACAAAATGAAGGTTAACGATCGGGTGACAGTTAAAACGGACGGGGGACCTCGCCGTCCGGGTGTGGTATTGGCTGTTGAAGCGTTTAATGAAGGTACAATGTACCTGGTTTCACTGGAAGATTACCCGCTCGGTATTTGGTTCTTTAATGAAAAAGACCACCCGGACGGGGTATTTGTTGAATTAGAAAATTAATTTTCGCCCTCCAAAAAAAGGAGGGTGAATATATAACAATCTCTTTAACGCATATTAACAAATATACCAGTGGTAACATTATCTGTTAGCCGCACTACATGATAAATGACTTGTTTATTATGCGTTTTAATTTTCCTTTTAATATTTCCCTTATGTGATGATACCGTTTTGGCTTTAATATTCATCTGATCGGAGATTTGAATCGTATCCTGACCTGACATCCACATTTTTAACATGCTGGATTCGGTCCGACTTAGTGAAAGCGTTGGCAAATTAATGGGTCCGACGCTTTTTTTCTCCTTGTTCAGGTAATCTCCCAAAATATTATCCAGTGATTCCGGTTTTATTGATTTAGAACTGATTAACAGGTTTTTACGGACTAACAGGTATTCATCAAAATGGATATTGGCGATTGCCATAAACACAATAAACAGCGCACGGGGATGCTGATTAATGACTTGCTTTATATGTTGACTGCTGCTTGGGTCATGGATAAAGCAGTCCTCATTAATAAACACCACGGATGGCTGTAGTGTGGCGCAAGCTGATTCGAGTTCATCGACAGTTTGAACGTCGTTGATTTCCCGTTTTTTTACCCCCCGGCTCGTCAGATACCCTGTTAATCCCAACCGGGTATAACTGCATAAATCCATAATAATCGTTGACATGGCATACCCTCACTCAATGCGTAACGATAATCTACCACCCGCCAGAAGCTTCAGAAGCCATACAGGAAAAAATATATATAACTGAAGTGCGAGACGAAGACTTCAGGCGAATCCACTATCCCGTAAAGTTACGTATAATTTGCCAGGAATCATCTCAAAGTAAAGTAAATGTTGCTTTCTGTGAGGGCGCTAAAAACAAATAAACCGCGTCAGATATATCCTGGTCTGTGTTTTCCTAATTTAACTTTAGGATTTTCCTCAGAGAGGCAATACGAAAATTACGGGTTTGTATTTCGTGGCAGCTCGCTGACAATATCCGCTAACAGATTGAATATCTCGCTGAATAAACGTTCGCAGAACGGAGCGATTAACGGCATCATGGCCGCCATCAGTAAAATACCGACGCTTAACGTAACGGGAAAACCGATCACAAACACCGATAATTGCGGCGCCATACGGTTCAGTAAGCCAAGGGAGAGGTTAATGGTCAGTAGCAGGGTGATAATCGGCAGCGCCAGCATTAAACCATTGAGGAAAATCATCCCAGCCGCCCGCGTTAACGCCATGTAAGCATTGCCGTTTACCGGGTTACCGCCAATCGGCAAAGTGTGGAATGTGTCCACCAGCATTGAAATCAGCCACAAATGCCCATTGAGTGTCAGGAACAACAGCAACGCCAGCATATCGACAAGGCGCGCCAGGACCGGCATGTTCAGGTGGCTGGTGGGATCAACAAAAGTGGCGAATGAAAGGCCCATTTGCAGGCCGATTAATTCCCCGGCCATACGGATGGTGGCAAAGGCGAATTGCATAGTGAAACCGAGCGCAATGCCAATCAGAATCTGCTGAAGCGCCACCCACAGGGCAGCCGGCGAGAAAATCGGAATATCCGGCACCGGCGGCAGTGTCGGGGCGACCACCATCGTTATTACAATCCCCAGGCCCACTTTAATCCGCCGGGGAATGCGCGATTCGCTCAGAATAGGCGCGGTCATGATCAGCGCCATCACGCGCAGCAGCGGCCAGAAATACAGACTGATCCAGTGTATCCACTGGTCGCTGGTGACGTTCAACATAGGCCGGATTACCCGATGATGTAAGGAATGTTGTTGAACAGAGTACGCATATAATCAAGCAGCAAATTGAGCATCCACGGCCCGGCAACCACGATAGTGACAAACACCGCGATAATTTTCGGGATAAACGAGAGCGTCATTTCGTTGATTTGCGTCGCCGCCTGCAAAATGCTGATCACAAGGCCGGTGATCAGCGCGATCAGCAGCAGCGGGGAGGCGAGCGCGAGCGCGACTTTCATCGCCTCGGTGCCCATCATCATGACCGATTCGGGTGTCATGCCTTACTCCTAACTGTAAAAGCTTTGCGCCAGCGAGCCGACAAGCAGCTGCCAGCCATCCACCAGCACAAACAACATCAGTTTGAACGGTAGCGCGATCGTCGCAGGTGGCACCATCATCATCCCCAGCGCCATCAGCACGCTTGCGATCACCAGGTCGATAATCAGGAAGGGAATAAAAATCGTAAAACCAATCTGGAACGCGGTTTTCAGCTCGCTGGTGACATACGCCGGCAGCAGAATGCGCATCGGCACCGCTTCTGGCCCTTCAATCGGCGGGCTATTGGAAAGACGGGCGAACAGTGCGAGATCCGCCTGGCGGGTCTGACGCAGCATAAATTCACGCAGCGGTTGCGCGCCCCGGTCGATCGCCACATCCAGCGAAATCTTGTTTTCGCTAAACGGCTGATACGCGTCGGTGTAAATCTTGTCGAGCACCGGCGACATAATGAAAAAGGTCAAAAACAGCGCCAGACCCAGCAATACCTGGTTCGGCGGCGCCGACGGCGTACCGAGCGCATTTCGCAGCAGGCCAAACACAATGATGATGCGAGTAAAGCTGGTCATCATCAGCAAAATGGCGGGCAGGAAGGTGAGGGAGGTGATAAACACCAACGTCTGCACTGGCAGCGACCAGCTTTGGCCTCCGCCTGCCAGCGGCTGGCTGACCAGCCCCGGAAGTTGTGCGAACGCAGCAGGCGCAACCAGACACAGCCCGGCCAGCGCAAAAGGGAACAAACGGCGCATCAGGATCTCCCGGAACGCTTGAGCAAATTCTTCATCACGGACTGGAAATCCACATTTTTCTCGTTCACGGCTTCGCTGTCGACGGGGGCGGGCGGAAGTTTGTGCAACAGATTGATGTTGGTGGGCGTAACGCCCAGCACCAGGCGTGCATCTTCAACATCCACAATCACCACGCGTTCGCGCGGGCCAACCGTGGAGCTGGCAGTCACTTTTAAACCCCGACTGCTGGCGGTTCTGCCGCCAAAGCCGAAGCGTTTGGCAAGCCAGGCCGCGATCAAAATCACGGCGATGATGCCAAACAGCGCGCCACTGACTTGCAACAGTGGCGCGCCGGAAACGGCGGACGGTTGAGAAACCGTGGCCTGTGTCTTCATACTTGCCTCAGCGGCTCAGACGACGCATACGCTCGGAAGGCGTGATGATGTCGGTGATGCGCACGCCGTATTTATCGGCCACCACCACGACTTCACCTTGAGCTATCAAATAACCGTTGATCAGGATATCCAGCGGTTCACCCGCCAGCCCATCAAGGGCGACCACCGAACCCTGCGTCAGGCGCAGCAGCTCTTTGATCGTCATGCGGGTACGACCCAATTCAACCGTCAGTTTGACGGGGATATCCATAATCAAATCGATATCCTGAAGATTACCGCCAACTTCGCCGCCGCCAAGCTGCTGGAACACGGCGTCAGCCGCGGTTTTCGTGCCAGACGTGGTTTTTTGTTCGTTCAACGCGTCAGCCCACAGATCGTCCAGTGCTCCGCTGTTCTCATCGGACGGATTGTTCATATCACTCATTTGGGCTGTTCCTCATTCAGCGAATTCAAAATCGGGTTTATCAAGTGCTCAACACGTAACGCATATTGCCCGTTGACCGTACCGTACTGGCTGGTAAGCACCGGTACGCCGTCGACGTGCGCGATAATGCGGTCGGGTTTATCAATCGGCAGCACATCGCCGGGTTTGAGCTTAAGTATCTGCGACAGGCGCAGGGGAATATCCGCGAAATTGGCAATCAAAGTCAGCTCAGAGTGCTGAACCTGACGCACCAGGTTGTCACGCCAGTTCTGGTCTTCATTGCGTGAGTTTTCCAGCGGCGGGTTAACCAGCGTTTCGCGCAGCGGCTCGATCATGCTGAACGGCAGACAGATATTGAACTCACCGGTCAGGTTGCCGATTTCCACATGGAACGGCGTATTGACGACGATATCGTTAGGCGATGTGGTGATGTTCGTAAACTTCACCTGCATTTCAGAACGCACGTATTCAACATCAAGCGGGTGAATCGCTTTCCACGCGTCGCTGTACGCTTCAAGCGCCAGCTTCAGCATGCGGTTGATCACGCGTTGTTCAGTGTGCGTGAACTCGCGGCCTTCCACTTTGGTTGGAAAACGCCCGTCACCGCCAAACAAGTTATCCACAGCGATAAACACCAGGCTTGGCGAGAACACGAACAGGCCGGTTCCGCGCAGCGGTTTTAAGTGGATCAAGTTAAGGTTGGTGGGAACGGGTAAGTTACGCGCAAATTCATGGTAGGGCTGAATGCGGATCGCGCCGACGGTGATATCCGGGCTACGACGCAGCAGGTTGAACAACCCCATGCGAAACTGGCGTGCGAAACGTTCGTTGATGATCTCCAGCGCCTGTAAACGTTCACGAACGACGCGGCGCTGGGTATTCGGGTCATAGGGGCGAATGTCGCTTTCGCCCGCCATACCCGGTTTCGGCTCATCACTTTTATCGCTGTCGCCATTAAGCAGCGCATCGATTTCTGCCTGAGAAAGAATACTATCGCCCATGTCTTTACCGCAAAATGAAAGCTGTATAAAGAACGTCAGTGACTTCCTGCTTCGGTTGTCCTGGCACTAATGGCGTTGCGATTGTTTCTTTAATCGCGGTAGCAAGGTTCTGCTTGCCCTCGTTGGTTGCGAGCTGATTAGCGTCCTGACGTGAGAACAACAGCAACAAGCGGCTACGCACTTCCGGCAGATATTCACTCAATCTTGCCCGCGTGGCGTCATCTTTCAGACGCAGCGTGATCCCGACATAGAGCACGCGGTCTGCGTCGCCCAGGTTCACGGTAAAGGTGTCCAGTGCGAAGAAGACAGGCGCAGGCGGAGGCGGAGCTTCCACTTTGGCGTTAGCCGCTGGTTTTTGTTGCATACGCCAGTAACTATAGCCAGCTGTGGCACATGCCGCGAGTGTGATTAACACCAGCAGCGGGATCCAGATAGAGCGCTTGCGTTTTTTGTTGAGAGCGGAGTCAGTCATCTGATACGGGCTTCCTGTTAACAGCTTATGAGGTGATTATCCCGTGTCCTGCTCCGGTCAAAGGGCGGAAAAGACGGGGATAATCATGCTACCTCTGGCGTTAGGCAAAGATGTCGACCGCGCCGTTACCGCGAGCCGCAGACTGCAAGCTCGCCGGGGCGACCAGCGCCTCTTCATCATCGCTGCCAAAACGATCGCCGGAACCCGAGCGTGAAGCCTGTTGCTGCTGGGAAGACTGCTGTTGTTGGCCTGCGAAGCTTTCGCTGCTGATATTGCTCTGACCGAGTTGAATACCGCTTTCAGCAAGAGACGTACGCAGCATCGGCAACGCCGCTTCCAGCGCCTGACGAACATGGCTGTGCGCTGACACCATCTGCAATTGCGCTTGATTATCTTCAAGCTTAATCGAAATTTGCACCTGGCCCAGATCTTCGGGGTGTAAACGCAATTCCGCGCTCTGCTGACCCTGGCGGGTAAACAGCGTCACATGCTGGCTAAGATTCTGCTGCCACTCATGGCTGCCGAGCGGGGCGCTAAGTACCGGTGCCGCGACGGGCGTACTGGCCTGCGCAGCGCTCACGCTGGTGGTGACCGGCGCGAGGCTGGCGGTGGTGTTGGTGGTTTGCAGCGCGGCGGTGTCATTCTCTTTTTTCGCCGAAGCCGTTGAGGCGAGCGTCGCGGTTTGCTGCGCGTCATCCGCCACGTTGAACGGCGCTGCGCCTGTGGCGTTATCAGCTTTCGCGCCGGTGCGCGGCAGGTCGGCGTCGGTGGCCGTCGACATCGCGCTGTTATTCAGTGCGCGGTTCGCCGCCCCGGCCACATCGACTTTGCCTGTGGCGGTTGTTGGCTGTGCGCTGGTGGTCAACTGCGCGGCTTGTTGATGCGGCAACATCGCCATCAGCGCGCTCAGGCCTGCCAGCTCGTCATCGCTTAAATCAGTTTTTTCATCGCTGTCGCTGGCTTGCGCGGTTTTGCTTAATGCCGCCAGCACATCGGTTTTGGCGGCAGGCGTCAGGCCAGACAGCAGATTCTGCATGTCTTCCGTACTTTTCGCCGAGGCAATCACATCACTTTTCGCGCTCTGGCGCGCCAGCAAATCCGCCAATTTCTGCGCGGGCGTTTGTGCTTGTGTTTCTTCGCCCGCAGCCGCCGTCAGGTTGCCTTTGCCCAGCTTGCCGCTTAACGCCGCCGCTTGTAAGTCGGCAAGGGTCAGCGGCGCATCGCTTTCTTGCCCCTGCACGCCGGACATCGCGCCGGTCAGCATGGCAAGAAAATCTTGTGCGGCATCCCCGCCGGTTTTGCCCGTCTGCGCACCGGTGGTAGTGGTGTCGGATTCCGTAACTAACAGTTTTGGCAACGTGATCATTCTATTTTCCTCAGGGATGCTCGCTGTGCAAACTCATCCATTTTTTTCTGATCGAGACGGTTTTCCGCCAGCAGTGCGGCGGCGCTTTGACGGTCCTGCAACGTTTGCCAGGCCTGTAAGCGCTGTTTCTTTTCACGCCAGCAACCCAGCGCGAAATCCACTTTTTCGTTCCACTGAGCTAACTGATGGCGATGTTGTTCAATGGCTTTTTCGAGCGTCTGAATAAACTGCTGATAGTTCTGCCAGCGTTGGTTATCAATCCCCTGGCTCATGGTGTTATTCAGGCTGCTGCGGTACTCATGCTGATAATCGATCAGCATTTTTAACTGTTCTTCGGCTTGCTGGCAGCCGCGACGCATTTCACCCAGTTTCAGTGCCGCGTCGTCCACTTCTTTTTCTGCCAGATCTTTTAGCGTCGTTAATGCGCTGTTCTGCGTCATAAAGTCAGCTCTCCATTACTTAAACTGTCGGGAAGATAAGCTCTAACGCCTGCATTGAATCTTCCCACCCGGCACGTTCAAAAATGCCCTGTTGCAGGAAAGCTTCCAACTGTGGCCACAAAGTAATGGCTTTATCCAGCATTGGATCGCTCCCGCGCGCGTACGCGCCGACGCTCACCAGATCGCGGTTACGTTGGAAGCTCGACAGCAACTGCTTAAAGTTGCGCACGCGTGCGTAATGTTGTTCGGTAATCAAGGCTGTCATCGCGCGGCTGATGGACGCTTCAATGTCGATAGCCGGGTAGTGACCGGCTTCCGCCAGGCGGCGCGACAACACAATGTGTCCATCGAGAATGGCGCGCGCGGAGTCAGCGATAGGATCTTGTTGGTCATCCCCTTCGGTCAGCACGGTATAGAACGCGGTAATCGAGCCGCCGCCGTGAATACCGTTACCCGCACGTTCTACCAGCGCCGGTAATTTGGCGAAGACAGAAGGCGGATAACCTTTGGTGGCGGGCGGTTCGCCAATCGCCAGCGCGATTTCACGCTGCGCCATGGCATAACGCGTCAGGGAATCCATGATCAGAAGCACATGCTGACCGCGATCGCGGAAATCCTCAGCAATGCGCGTGGCGTAGGCAGCGCCCTGCATACGCAATAAAGGCGAGACATCCGCCGGTGCGGCGATCACAACAGAACGCGCGCGGCCTTCAGGCCCGAGGATGTTCTCGATAAAATCTTTCACTTCGCGGCCACGTTCGCCGATAAGCCCAACGACAATCACGTCGGCCTGGGTGTAACGCGCCATCATGCCTAACAGCACGCTTTTCCCGACGCCGGAACCGGCGAACAGACCCATACGCTGACCACGACCGACGGTTAACAACGCATTGATGGCGCGCACGCCGGTATCCAGAACGTGTTCAATCGCTGTACGTTGCAGCGGGTTAAATGGCTGAGTGACTAACGCGCCTGTTTCACCGGTATCCGGTGCCGGCAGGCCGTCGAGCGGTTTACCGCCGCCGTCCAGCACGCGGCCGAGCAGGGCAGGGCCGAGCGGCAGTTGCTTGCCGCTGTGTAAATTATCGCCCGTCGCGCTGCGGGCATACACGCGCGCGCCAGGCAAAATGCCTTCCACTTCTTCAAGAGGCATCAGGAACAGGCGCTGGCCGTTAAAACCGACCACTTCGCTTTCCACTTCGCGAGTTTCAAGCCCGTCCTGACGTTCGATAATGCACGTTGCTCCCAGCGGCAGTTGTAACCCGGTCGCTTCCAGCACCAGGCCGGTTGCGCGAGTCAGTCGGCCATAACGGCGCACAGAAGGCAGTTGCGTCATCTTTTGCTCGAAGTTATCCAGCGTTGTCAGCCAGCGGGTTAAACGTGCGGTCATCAAACGACTCCGGGTGCCGCCAGACGGCACAGTTCCTGCCAGCGCGTTGCTACGCTGGCGTCTAAATCGCCTTCATCGGCGGAAACTTTGCACCCGCCCTGATGCAGGGTCGGGTCGCCGCGCAAACGCCAGCCGTGCAGGCTGAGGGTCGCGCCAAGCATCTCTTCCACGCGCTGCAAATCGTCCGGGTGAACGCGCAACTGCGGTTTACCGCTGAACAGCGGCTCTTGTTGCAATAACAGCTGAATCTGTTTAATCAGCGCGCTGTTATCCACCACCGGCGCGTGGCCGAGCACCTGGCGCGCGGCTTCCAGCGCCATCTGCATCAGGCGGGACGCGATAACGCTGTCCAGCGCATCCAGCGTGTACTGAAATTCGCTGACCAGTTGCTGCATCCGCGCATGGATCGGCGCTTGCTGCTGGCGCGCCTGGTTCAGACCTTGCTCAATACCTTGCGCCAGGCCTTCCTGGTACGCGGCGTCGTAACCGGCTTTGCGGCCTTCCGCCAGCCCGGCGTTATACCCGGCGTCGTGGGCCTGCATTTGGATCTGCGCGAGATGCTGCTGTTGCTTCTGCTCGTCGCTTAATTCGTCTTCTTCACCTTCGCCGACATCGGTAGCCGGTTGCTCCTGCGTTATCAGCGGAGCGAATTCGGCAGCCAGCGGGATCGCCAGATCGTCTGGCGTCCACACCTTCCACGGCATTTCGTTAGACATACGTATCCTCGCCGCTGCCAATTACCATCTCGCCGGTTTCCGCCAGACGGCGAACGACGAGCAGGATAGCTTTCTGTTCGTTTTCCACCTGAGACAAGCGTACCGGGCCACGGTTGGCCAGGTCGTCGCGCAGGATATCTGCCGCACGCTGCGACATGTTGCGCAGGAACTTGTCGCGCAACGGTGGCTCCGCGCCTTTGAGGGCGATAAGCAAGGATTCGGAATCCACTTCCTGCAACAGACGCTGGATGGAACGGTCGTCGACATCCACCAGGTTTTCGAACAGGAACATCTCGTCGATAATTTTCTGTGCCAGCTCGCCGTCGAACTCGCGCACTGCGGTAATAACCGCTTCTTCCTGCTGCGTTTTCATCAGGTTGATGATTTCCGCCGCCGTTCTCACGCCACCCATTTTGCTGCGTTTGAGGTTCTGGCCGTCGAGCAGGTTGTTCAGCACTTCGGTCAGTTCCGCCAGCGCGGCCGGCTGGACGCCGCCGAAGGTGGCGATACGCAGCATCACATCGTGGCGCATACGCTCGTCAAACAGCGCAAGGATATCCGCCGCCTGCGAACGTTTGAGGTGCACAAGGATGGTGGCAATAATCTGCGGGTGTTCGTCGCGAATAAGGTCGGCGGCGCTCTGCGGCTCCATAAAGTTGAGCGTTTCGATGCCGCTGGTGGTATCGCGCGTTTCGAGAATATCTTCCAACAGGCTGGAGGCGCGCTCTTCGCCGAGTGCTTTCACCAGCACCGAACGCAGGTAATCGTTGGCGTTGATGTTCAGCGCCGCGAATTGTTCCGCCTCGTTTTCGAACTCCTGCAACACGTCCATCAACTGCTTGTTGGAAATCTGACGCACGCTGGCCATCGCGGTACTCAAGTGCTGGACTTCGCGGGCGGAGAGGTGCTTAAACACCTCGGCCGCGCGGTCTTCGCCAATGGTCATCAGCAGGATGACGCTTTTGTCCGTTCCGGAAAGATTATTGCTCATGTTCGTTACTCATCCACTGGCGAATGACCAGCGCCACGACGCGCGGATCGTTATCTGACATTTCGCGAATACGCTGGCTCATCACTTCGGCGCTCAGGCGCTGGTTAGAACGACGCTGCTGTTGCTGCTCGTCTTTGCTGAGACGTACTTCCACGGACTCTTCAATTTCTGAACGCGCTTGCGCGGCTTCCTGTGCGGCTTTCGCTTCTTCCTGGCGGCGAACCAGTTGCGGACGCACCGCTTTACGCCACAGCAGCCACGCCACAATCAGCACCAGTAACCAGCGGCCTGCGGTCATCAGCTGGTCGATAAACGACTGCTGCTGCCAGAACGGGATCTGACCACCGACATCATCTGTCGCGTTGAACGGCGAGTTCACCACGTTGAGGGAGTCACCGCGTTTTTCGGTGTAGCCCATCGCTTCGCGGGTCAAATCTTCAATCTGTTTCAACTGGTCGGCGGTCAGCGCGGCGGTTTTGCCATCTGCCAGCGTGCGGTAGTTCACCACCACGGCGACAGAGAGACGCTGAATATCGCCCACATTCATCTTGGTGTGACGAATGGTGCGGTCGACTTCATAGTTGTTCGTTTCGTTATGCGTGGTGTTACGCGGGCCGGACGTGGTATTGGTGCTGGTCGTCGACTGGCCTTGTTGCGCCTGACCTTGCGCATTTTGATTCTGCTGACCGTTCTGCTGATTCGCAGGCGGTGTGGTAATCGGCGCGGTGTTCGCCGGGGCTGGCTGGTTAGAGAGCGCACCCGGTACGCCGCCAGGATACTGGCCGCCAATCTGCTCGCTATTATTCACCTGACGAGAACGCAGCACCGCTTGTGCTGGGTCGCCGCCGTTCGGCGTGTATTGTTCTTCGGTCTGCTCTTTATTGGCGAAATCCAGTTGCGCCGTCACCTGCGCGTGAACGTTAGCGTTCCCGACGATCGGCCCAATAATCGATTCGATGCGACGTTGAATACGGCCTTCGACATCGGCGGTGTATTTCAGTTGTGCGTCATTGAGATCACGACCGGCGGTGCCGGATTGCGTCAGCAGGCGGCCGCTCTGATCAACCACAGTGACATTACCCGGCGGCAAACCTGCCACTGCGCTGGACACGAGGTGCACCATCGCGCTGATCTGACCGTCATCCAGCGCACGACCCGGCTGCAAATTCACGGTGACCGACGCGGAAGGGGATTTCTGCTCACGGACGAACAAAGAGGGTTTCGGCATCGCGAGGTGAACGCGCGCGCCTTTAACTGGACCGAGTGTTTCGATAGTGCGTGCGAGTTCGCCTTCCAGCGCGCGTTGGTAGTTAACTTGCTCGCTGAACTGGCTGATGCCGAATTTTTCTTGATCCAGCAGTTCAAAACCGACCGCGCCGCCTTTCGGCAGACCTTGCTGAGCGAGACGCAGGCGCAGTTCGTGCACTTTATCTGCTGGCACTTCAATCGCGCCGCTGCCGTCAGCGAAACGGTAAGGGATATTCATCTGCGTCAGCTGTGTGACGATTGCGCCGCCATCCTGATCGGACAGGTTGCTATAAAGGGTGCGATAGTCCGGCGCTTTCGCCCACAGAACCATCGCGACAACGATGGCAACGGCTGCGGCGGCGGCCACCATCAAAGGAATTTTGGGGTTCGCGCGTAAGCGGTTGATCCACTCTAGAGATTTATTCTGCGGTGCAGTTGTTGCAGTCGCACTCATTGCGCACCTCGTAACTCTGGGTGGATGTTGTTATTTGAGTTGAGAAACAAAACAGACTCCCGGGTCGGCAAACTCGACATATGTCCATTAACATGGCGATGCCATTATTTGACGAAACGGATTTTTCTATGCCTCAAATAACCTGGTTTTTTGTCGCTATTTACCGCCATTATCCCATTGACAAGCTGTTAACCTTGTCGGGTATCAAACCATCCGGGGATTTACAATGGCTATACAAGGCATTGAGAGCGTCGTCAGTCAGTTGCAGGCAACTGCCGGGATTGCGCGCAATCAGAGCGTGGAAAGCGAACCGTCGGTCAGCTTCGCCGGGCAACTGCATGCTGCGCTGGATCGCATTAGCGACACGCAAAACGCAGCGCGTACCCAGGCGGAAAAATTTACACTCGGTGAGCCGGGTGTGGCGTTGAACGACGTGATGACCGATCTGCAAAAATCCTCCATTTCTCTGCAAATGGGGATTCAGGTGCGTAACAAGCTGGTGTCTGCTTACCAGGACATCATGAATATGCAACTGTAGTTTGCAGCGTTAGCGAAGAGACCAGGCCGGATCGTTCCCGCCTGGTTTTTTTCGTTTCTGTAAAAAATATCCCCCTTTAGTAGTAGGGTATTTTTCCCTGCCTTGATGTTCTTTACAGAACTCTACTTTACGTTTTTTACACTTTTTACCCGCCAATAAACTGATAAGGGGGTCGATAGTGTTACGTGATACCGATCAAATTGATGCCACGCTTGCCAACCTGAATAAAATCGTCGACGGGCACTACGAATGGCTAGTCACGCTATTTGCAAGCGTTGTGGATAACTCCATTGAGCATTCGCCGGATGCTTATGATTGCTGCGTCGTGAAGGAATTGTTACAAGCGCTGAACGCAGTGGGGCCTGAAGATGCGCAATGTTTGCAGGTGATCCACACCGCGCATAGCCAGCTTCACGAAAGCGGTCGCAACTTGCTGGCGTCGATTCGAGAAAATGAGGCAACGGCGGCGAACTTTAATGACTTAAAAAACAGTTTGCAGATCTTTTCAACGGCGGTGCAGGCCTGGAAAAGCCTACTCTTAAACCGGCGCAACGCCCTCGATCCGCTGACCGACTTACCGGGCCGACGCTTGCTCGATGAGATTTATGCGCAACAACTGGCGATGGCCGACGGGCAGCATACTTACATACTGTTGATGGATATTGATCGCTTCAAAAAAATCAATGATAGCTGGGGGCATCTGGTCGGGGATGAAGTGTTGCGCGCGCTGGCGCAGCGCTTACGCGATGAAATCCGCAACAGCGATACCGCGTACCGCTACGGCGGCGAAGAGTTCATCGTTTTATTGCGCGCGCCGACGGATAAAGGCGCCTGCCAAACCGCGTTACGCCTGTGCGCAGCCATCGCACAGCAGCCGATTCAGTATCAACACCTGCAACTGTTTATTACGGTCACCCTTGGCGTGACGCGGGTGCGTTTTGGCGAAACCCTGGAGCAGGTTGAAGCGCGCGCGGATGCGGCGATGTATCGCGGTAAGCAGACCGGGCGTAACCGCTGCATGTTTATGGATGAAACAGGGGAGATTCGGCAGGTGACTGACTGAGCGGTGCAAGCCCTCTGCCGGGCGACAGAGGGCGCTGATTCGCTTATTTCTGGATCAAGTAGCGGATCGTCGGCCCATCCTGCTGGATATCCAGCACCGTGTAGCCGTGGTTTCGCGCATCCAGCGGAATGTTGTTAATCGACTGCGGGCAGTCGCTCACCACTTCGAGGATTTCCCCTTTTTTAAGCTGCGGCATCGCTTCGAGCGTGGCGACAGCCGGGTAAGGGCAGGGTTCACCGCGCATATCGAGGCGGTAATCAGGCACCATGCTCATGCTGGCTCCTTAATGGTGGTAGGGGTTGAACGGCGGCGGAAGAAGTGTTTCTCCCAGCCCACGACAAACAAAAACGCCGCCAGTAACAGAAGATAGGTCACCAGCAGGCCGCCGAGCGGGCCGAACGTATTGAGCAAATTGATTTTGTCCCAGTGGGTGGCCAGCGCTGGGGAAATATCATCCCAAAAGTAGGCGAGGATCGTGGAGCCAATCACATTGCCGAGGCCGACCCACCAGTAATGGACCTGGCCTTCAACGGCGCGGTACATCCAGCCGGTTTCGCACCCGCCCGCCAGCACAATGCCAAAGCCGAACAGCAAACCGCCGATCACCGCGTTTGGCCCGGCCCACATGATTTTGGCTTCCATCCCCAATTGCACATAGCTGAAGATGCCAATGGCGCTCGCCGCCATGCCGAAGATGATCGCTTTCGCCATCATCGTGCGCCCGGTGATCCACATATCGCGAAACGCTGAGGTAAAGCAGATTTGCGCCCGCTCAATCAGCAACCCAAAGCCCACGCCAAACAGCATCGCCAACCCGAGTTTCGGTTGGTTCATCGCCGTCAGCAGCGCCCAGCCGACCATGCCGATAAACACCAGCATGCCGAGGCGAAAACGGCGCTTCGCCTGCGAAGGCTTTTGCGTCAGCGGTGACGCGGCGCTGACTTTTTGCAACTTCACCGGAATGCGAAACAGCGGCAGCAGAGTAAAGCGCGCGCCAAACCAGGAACCAATCGCCGTGGCGATGGCAAAAAACCACGCGTGCAGGGAAAACTGCGGAATGCCGGTAAAGAAGGCGGCGAGGTTACAGCCCATCGCCAGACGCGCGCCAAAACCGGCAATGATGCCGCCGATCACCGCCTGAGCAATACGGATCCGGCTATGCGGGAAGCGCAGTTTGACGTTATTTGCCCACAGCGCCGCCGCGAAACAACCGCCGAACATGCCGATAATCATCATCCCATCAATGCGCGTCAGCGGCGTGCCGTCGAGATGAATCAGTTTGAAATAGCCCCACTCTTCGGTGTGCACGCCCGCCAGTTGCAATAACTGGCCACCCCAGCGCGTAAATTCGCCGGTAACCGCCCAGAACGTGCCGGTAAGACCAAAATAGTAGGTAGAGAGAATGCCCGCCGCGATAACCGCCGGGACAGGCGACCAGAACTTAATCAGAAAGCGGTCTTTGAACTGTTGCCATGACATAGTGGTGAGCCTCTGAACTCAGAAGGTGTTGAATGGTGCAGATAAGTCGTATAAAAGAAGCCGGATAATACACGCCACCGCCCGTAATCCCATGCACAATACGGCGAAAACCTGGCGCAGATCAAAGTTGTTCGCGCCGGGCGAAAGGCTGGCGATGATAAGGCTTTAATGCCACAATCGTTTTTTTTCGCGAGCAGGATGAAGAATGAAAAAGCGAGTGATTCTCGGCGCGATGCTGCTGTTGAGCGGCTGTGTTCAGGTGGATAATTATCAGGCGGTGGTAAAACACCCGGCACCCGCAGGGTTAGCGGGTTATTGGCAGTCGGCAGGGCCGCAAAGCAGCCTGGTCAGCCCGGAAGCGATCGCTAGCCTTATCGTCACGCCGCAAGGCGATACGCTGGATTGCCGCCAGTGGCAGCGCGTGATTGCGGTGCCCGGCAAGCTGATGCTGAGCGGCGATACGCTTTATAACGTGACGCAAAAACGCGATGTTTACCGTCTTTCACGTGAAGATAACCTGCTGGAGTTCGACGGTTTAACCCTCAAGCGTGTTGATAAGCCGACCGTGGAGTGCCAGCAAGCGCTGGAGAAAGCTGGCCTGGATATCAATAAATAATCCCACTGCGCCGGGTTTTCGCCCGGCGTATTTTGTTACAGCGCCTCTTGTTGTACCCACACGCTGACGCTTCCGCCATGGCAGGTAAACACGCCAGTTCCGTTTTCGTCGGTCACGATGGTCTCTTCGCGGTTGGCGAGAAAATCCTGCCACGTTTTATTGGCGTAGTTTTCGCCCAGCGCGAGCGTTTTCTCCCCGTCGTCGCCGTTTGACATCACCACCACACACCCCGGATCCTCCGCCGTTCCGCTGCGGCTAAACGCAATGCAGTTGGGATGATCGAACCATAACGTTTGCACGCCGTGGGCAAAGCGCTGGCGGGCCAGGATCATCTGTTCGAGCTTATCAATGACCGGCATATCAACGTGATGCGTTTCGCCATCACCGCCAATATCGTCATAACTTGCGCCGTACAGATCCGGGTAGAACACCGACGGCACCCCGTTTTCGCGTAGCAGGATCAACGCATACGCCAGCGGTTTAAACCACGCTTCCACCGGTGCCTCCAGCGCCTGTAACGGCTGAGTGTCATGGTTTGCCACCAGCGTAACCGCATGAAACGGATCGGCTTCCACCAGCGTGCCGGTGAAAATTTGGCGCATGTCGTATTCGCGTCCCTGTTTCGACGCCTCGTGGAATTTCATGTGCAGCGGCGCGTCAAACAGCATCGTTTTGCCATCAACCTGGTCAATATACTGGTGCAGTTTGTCGACGTCGGGCGACCAATATTCCGCCACGATAAACAGCGGTTTCGGTGCGACGTCCTGCACATGCTCAATCCACTCTTTAAAGAACCAGACGGGAATGTGTTTCACCGCATCAAGGCGAAAACCGTCGCAGTGCGTCTGCTCCATCACCCAGCGCGCCCAATATTTGATCTCTTCTGTCACCGCGTGATTACGAAAATCGATATTCGCGCCCATCAGGTAATCGAAGTTACCCAGTTCATCGTCAACCTGATCGTTCCAGCCTTCGCCGGTGTAGTCGTTAACGATTTTGAACACGCCGTCTTCGTCCGGGTTCTCGATATGATCGACGCCGCTAAAGCATTTATAGTCCCAAATGAATTTTGAATAGCGCCCGGCGCGGGCAGGGAAGGTGAAGCGCGTCCACGCCTCGCAGTCCAGCACCTCGTCATCGATTTGTGTGCGGTCTTGTCCGTTGACCCGATTAACGCGAATCGCCTCTTTTTCATCGGCGCCCATTTTGTGGTTCACCACCACATCGAGCAGCACGGCAATCTCGTTTTGTTGCAGCGCGCGAATCGCGGCGAGCAACTGCTGTTTATCGCCATATTTGGTGGCGAGTGAGCCTTTTTGCTCAAACTCACCTAAATCGAACAGATCGTAGCTGTCGTAGCCCACCGAATCGCCACCGCTCGCGCCTTTACAGGCTGGCGGCAGCCAAACCATATTGATGCCCATATCATTAAAACCGGCGGCGCGTTCGCTCAATTCAGACCAGAGCGTGCCGCCGTTCGGGGAGTACCAGTGAAACGTTTGTAACAGAGTGGGGTTTCTCATCGTCCATGCTCCAGAATGCGACTCTCGAAGTATGGATGAGTTTTGAAAAAGCGAACGTTAAAAACCGATCGCTTGCCCATCACGCCGACTGTCGCTTGCTGCCACATAACCGTGGTGCGCATCGTCAGACAAACGCCAGATAAACTGCCCGGCGCCAAAATCCATATACGCATCGTCAATGGTATGCAGCCGCTGACCCCGCGCCTGCAACTGCGCGGCAACCTGTGGGTCGAAATGGCTTTCCAGATCTAACGAGAAATCGCGGTTAAGTTTCCAGCGCGGCGCGTCACAGGCGGCCTGCGGTTGCTGCTGGTAATCCAGCATTCTGACCAGCGTCTGCACATGGCCCTGCGGTTGCATATCGCCGCCCATCACGCCGAAGCTCATCTGCGGCTGGCCGTCTTTGGTGAGAAACGCCGGAATAATGGTATGAAACGGGCGTTTGCCCGGCTGCACCACGTTGGCAGAACGTGGATCGCTGGAGAAACCCGCGCCACGGTTTTGCAGGCTGATGCCAAACGCCGGCACCACCACGCCCGAACCAAAGCCCATGTAGTTGGACTGAATAAACGACACCATCATGCCGTGCTCGTCGGCGGTGGTGAGGTAAACGGTGCCGCCGCTGCGCGGAAGGCCCGCCGTCGGCGTGCTGGCGCGCGTCATATCAATTTGTGCTGCGCGCTGTTGCAGATAACCACGCTCCAGCATCTGCTCCGGCGTCACCTCCATCGACGTTGGGTCGGCGACATAGCGGTAAACATCGGCGAAGGCCAGTTTCATCGCTTCGATTTGCAGATGCTGCGCTTCCACGCTGTCCAGTTCAAACGCGGTGAGATCGAACTGTTCAAGGATGCCGAGCGCAATCAGCGCCGCGATCCCCTGGCCGTTCGGCGGCAACTCATGTACGTCATACCCGCGATAGCGCTGGCTTATTGGCGTCACCCATTCTGGCTGATACTGCGCCAGATCGGTGAGTGTCAGGCTGCCGCCATTTTTTTGCGCCCAGCGCACCGTCGCGTCGGCAATTTCTCCTTCGTAAAACGCGCGTGCGCCCTGATCCGCCAGCAACCGTAACGCTTTGGCGGCGGCGGGAAAGCGAAACAGTTCGCCGGTGTGCGGCGCGCGTTTGGCAGGCATAAAAGCCTGCGCGAAACCCGGTTGATTTTCCAGCGCCGGCACCGCCGCCTGCCATTTGCGCGCCACCATTGGTGCCAGCGTAACGCCGCGCTCAGCCAGTTCGATGGCGCTCTCCAGCAGGCGCGAGAAGGGCAGTTTGCCGAAACGGCGGTGCAGGGCGTCCCAACCGGCAATCGCGCCCGGCACCGTTACCGCATCCCAACCGCGCTCCGGGCGTCGCGCCAGCCCTTGCGCATCCTCGCCGTAGCGTTGGCGAAAATAATTAACATCCCAGGCTGACGGCGCCGGGCCGGAGGCGTTCAAACCGTGTAATTGCCCGTCCGCCCACACCAGCGCAAACGCATCGCTGCCCAGTCCATTGGAGACCGGTTCGACAATGGTCAGTGTCGCGGCCGTGGCGATGGCGGCATCCACCGCGTTGCCGCCGTCGAGCAAGACGCGGTGACCGGCCTGTGCCGCCAATGGGTGCGAGGTAGAAACCACATTACGCGCGAACACCGGGGTGCGCACCATGCGGTATGGGTTATGCCAGTTAAAGGTCATGCACTTTCCCCTGTAATCGTTGTTCGGCGGCGGTCTGCAACACCCGGCGGTCGACTTTATTGGTGCCCGCCAGCGGGAAATGGTCGGTCAGCCAGATATGGCGCGGGTGCAGATAGGCCGGGCCATGTTCCAGCGCCCAGCTTTTGAGCGCGTGCGGCGTAACATCTTCGCCCGCGCGCGGGATCACCCACGCCACCGGTTTTTGCCCTTTGATGTCATCAAGCACCGGCACCACGCAGGCTTGTTGTACCTGCGGGTGGCGCTCAAGTAGTTTCTCAACTTCGCCTGGCCAGATGTTTTCACCGCCGCAGACAAACATGTCGTCGTGGCGACCGACAAACCAGTAAAAACCCTGCGCGTCACGGCGAAAGACATCGCCGGTGATGTAGAAGCCGTCAGCACTGAAGGGGGCGGCGACATCCGGGCGCTGGTGGTAACCCTGCATCAGCGCCGGGCTTTTCATCTCCAGCACGCCTTCATCGGCGGGATCGCCCGCGCTATTACGCAACCGCACGCTGACCGCCGGGTGCGGGTAACCCGGTGAACCGGCAGGTGTTGGGGTGCCATCCGGGTGCGGGCCAAACACCACCGGGCCGCCTTCGGTGGTACCGTAGGCGTTGATAATGCGCGCCTGCGGTAACCACTGGCGTAATGCGCTGTCGAGGCTGTCGCTCACCGGGGCGGAACCCATGCGGATCACCCGCACACATGAAAGGTCGCAGGTTTCGCGTAAATCCGTTTCGCGCAGCATCATCGCCAGCATCGGCGGTACGGCGGTCAGCCAGGTGCAGCGATAGCGGTGCACCGCCTGCAAATAATTGCGCGCGGCAAACTGCGGCAATAAAACGGTAGTGACATGGCTGGCAAGGGTTAACAACGCCAGCGCAAGGGCGTTCATATGGTAAAACGGCGCGGCAATCAACACGCGCTCGCCGCTCAGCTCCCGCTGTGCCAGCCGGGTTTCAACCACCCAGCGGTGGCTGGCGTGAGTGAGACGCACACCTTTCGGCATGCCGGTGGAGCCGGAGGTATAAAGCAGCAGCGCCAGATCGTCGTCACCGGGAATAAACGCCGGGCGTTCGCCCACGCGTTGCCGTTGCGCCAGTTCCTCGCCGAAGGCCACGCGCGGGATGTCGCCCTCTAAACGCGCAAGCTGATCGCTATCGCCCAGCAGCATGCGGCTGCCGCTGTCCACGAGAATGCGGTTGATGGTCTCGACCGGAAAACGGAAATTGATCGGCACCGCCACCAGGCCCGCGCGCATGATGCCAAGCAGGCTGGCGATATAGTCAATGGAGTTGCGCGCAAGGATTGCTACCCGCGCGCCTTGCGGCCAGCCGAATTGCTGCAAGCTAATGCCGATGGCGTCCGCCTGCATATCAAGCTGGCGAAAGCTGATCTCCTGTTGGTGGTGATCATCAAGCGGGGTGATAAACGCTGCCCGTTCGCTGTTACGTAATTCGGGGGAAAAAACACCCAGGTTATCAGCCATCAATAAACTCCAGCACCAGGGTCAGCGCGGGGATTGCCACACGCAGTTGCCCGTTGTGAGATGCCTGCGGCAGGTTAAGTTCTCGCGCTGCCGTGGCTACGTCATTCAGATCACGCCCCGATATTTTGACGGCGGCAAACAGGCTTTCCCGCTGCCCGTCGAGCGGCAGCAGCGCCGCGTAGTCAGCGCGCCAGTCGTCGTAACTCAGCACGCGCAGCAAATCGCTGTCGCCAAGCTGCGCATACTGCGCACGGGTCGCGGCAATGTCCTGCGCCACAATCGTCAATTCGCGAATGGCACCCGCTTGCAGCCACTCGTCGCGCCACACCCACTCTGGCGTATGGTGCTGACAGAAATAGACCCGCCCGGCGCTGAAGGTGTCGGGGGCAAGGCGCACGGTGGTAAAGCGCGCCTCACCGCGCGCCTCGCCGCTGACCACCTCGCGGGAAAAGTGGCGCGGTGGCTGCACATTGAAGCCTGCCGCGCGCAGCGCGTTTTCTGTTGCCTGGGCGTCGTCACTGGCAAACACCAGGCCGTCGAGGCCCGGAGGGGTGGCGAGTAACTCTTCGCGCCGCGTTTCGCCGCTTTCGGGCAAACCAATCAGCTCAAGATAGTGGTCGTTAAACATGATCAGATGGTTAATCGAACCGAGCGTGTGGTAGCCCTTAGGCGTGAGGGCAAACCCCAGCGCCCGGAACCAGCCCGCGCATTCCTCCAGCGCGAAGTGGCTGTTGATAACCACATGATCGAGCTTCAGGTTCATGCCGCCCCCACTTGCGCCGGAGTAGCGTAAAGGCCGCGCCCGCTGGCAACCAATTGCCCTTCGGCGTCATACACCCAGGCTTCGGCGCTGGAGGCCAGTTTGCCGCGTTTGATGACTTTCGCTTTCACCGTCAGATCGCCACGGGCAGGGCGGTGATAATCCACATGGACATTGAGCGTCGGCACGCCTTTGCCCGTCCACGCGACCAGCGCCCAGTCGGCGGCTAAATCAATGAGTGTGGCGAGAATGCCGCCGTGGATATACCCGCCCGCCGCGTTCACCACCCACTCTTCGCGAAAGGGCGCCAGCAGAGTGATTTCGCCTTCGCCCGCGCTCTGGACTTTCAGCCCCAGCCACTGGTGATACGGGCCTTGCAGTAACTTTTGTTCGATTTCCTGCGCGTTCATTGCTCACTCCTGCTTATGGTTTAACAATCACTTTGCCCAACACTTCACGATCGCGGATCAACCGCAACCCTTCCGCCGCTTCTTCCAGCGGGAGCACCCGGTCGATTAACGGTTTGATTTGTTCATTCGCCACCATCTCCAGCAGCGCGGTGAGATCCTCGGCATAGAAGCTATTGGAACCTTTGATATTGAGTTCAAAACTCCAGACGTAGCGCAGATCTTCCTGCGGGTCGTAACCTGCCGTCGCGCCGCACACCAGCAGCGTGCCGCCGCGTTTCAGGCATTTGAGCGACGGGCGCCAGGTGTCGCCGCCGGTAAAGTTAATCACCACATCCACGCCACCTTCATAGGTGCGGCGCTGCGGTTTGCCATATTGCTCGATCGCCCAGCGCGAGAAATCCTGTTCGCGGTAATTGACCACCCGATCCGCGCCGAGCGCTTTCAGGGCGGCGGCTTTCTCATCGCTGCCCGCGCAGGCAATCACTTCCGCGCCGAGGTGTTTCGCCAGCACCACGCAGGCCGTACCCACGCCGCCGCTGGCGCCGAGGATCAGCACCCGGTCGCCCGCTTTAATGGTGTTGTGGGTGATCAACATCCGGTGCGCGGTGCCATAGGCCACCGGCAGCGCGGCGGCGGCTTCAACACTGACTCCCTGCGGGATGGCGATAAGCTGGCGGGCATCGACCAGCGCATATTCCGCCATGCCGCCGTCGGTCATTTCGCCCATCAGCCCGACACCCGGTTTCAGCGGGTTGACCAGCACCCGATCGCCGACATGCCAGCCGCTGACACCTTCGCCGATGCTGTCGATGGTGCCCGCCAGATCCAGCCCTGGCACCACCGGCAGCGGCACTTTGATGCCCGGCATGCCTTGTACGGTGAACACATCGTGATAGTTAAACGAGGCCGCGCCGACGCGCACGACCACGTGCCCGGCTTGCGCCTGCGGCTGTGCCTTATGGTTATCGATTTGCAGTTGCTCAAGGCCACCGTGTTGTTGCAATACCAGCGCTTTCATTGGGTTTTTCCTCTATTTGCTATTTTTTGCCGCCAGATATGGGCGAGCGTCGAACAGGCTGTCACTAAGCCCGCCTTTTATGGCACCGCTGCTTAACAGCACGGCGTGTTCACGTTTCAGGGTGTCGATGTCGGCTGGTTCAAAGGACATCTGGTTCATGCGATCCCAGAGCTGGACGTAAGCGCGCGCCTGGTCTTCCGGCAGGCTGGCTTTGCTTTTCAGGATCTTCACCACCTCATCCGGGTGGCGGCGTCCCCAGTCGAGGGTGTCGCGCAGGGCGGCAACCACGTTCGCCACGGTTTGTGGTTGTTGCTCAATCAGTTCACTGCGCACGGCGCCAACGCCGATATAGGGCAGGGCATCGCTGTGGGTGAGTTTTTTCCACTCATCCGCAAAGGTGCTGATAACGGTCAGTTTCAGTTCCGGCAGTTGGTTCACCGTCAGCGTGCGCAGCGCGGCGCCATCCACCTGTTTTTGCGCGAGGAACTGCGCCAGGCGGGATTCATTGCCGCCGACCAGCGAGAATTGATTGGCGGCGATACCGGCGTTTTCCTGCAACAGCGTGGTGCCAATCACCGCCACCGACGAACCGGCGGGCGACATACCGACTTTCTTGCCTTTCAGTTGCGCGAGCGAGGTAATCGGCGAGCCTTGCGGCACCACAAAGGCCACATCCGCGGGCTGGGTGGCGGCAAAGATTTTTACCGGTACGCCTTCAGAAGCGACGCTAAACACGCCCGCCACCGGCGCGCCAAACGCCAGATCAATGGAGCCAGAAGCCAGCGCTTTCAGCGGCGCATTGACATCCGGGAAGTGAACAAACTCGGCATCCACGCCGCGTTTTTTCAAAAAGTCCTGACTTTCCAGCACCGACCCATAGCCGAGGCTTACGCCAGAAGTCCAATACCCGATGCGCACCTTACCGGCGGCGAGGCTTATTTGCGGCAGCAATGCCGCCAGCAGTGTGGAAATAACCAACAGCTTTTTCATCTCTTTACCCCTGTGTGAATCGTGTTATGCGCGTTTTTTCCAGCGAAAAAGATGTCGCTCCAGCGGTTTTAACAACCCGCCTTCGAGCAGCAACATCAATGAAACGAGTAACAGCGTCCAGGCGAACACCTGGCTGGTTTGCACCAGATCGCCCGCCTGGCGCAGGCGATAGCCAATGCCGTCGGACGAACCGAGCGTTTCGGCGACCAGTGAGACGCGCCAGCCGAAACCAAAGGCCAGCCGCGCGCCGGAGAAGAAATAAGGCAAAATGGTGGGCAGATAAACTTTGCGCAGCGTTTGCCAGCGGCTCATGCGAAAGCTGCGCGCCAGCTCGACAAAGTGCGCGTCGACGTTTTGCGCCCCTTGCCAGACATTGGTGAGGATCAGCGGCATGGCGGTCATAAACACCACGAAAATGGTGGTGGCGTCGGAAATGCCGAACCAGATAATGGCGAAAATGGCCCAAATGGCGGAAGACACGGTGTTGAACACCGCCAGCAGCGGCTCGAAGAAACGCGCTACCCGCGCACTGGCGCCGAGCGCCAGGCCACCGACCGTGCCGACCAGCGCGGCGAGTAAAAAGCCCGAGGCCACGCGACCAAATGTCACACGCACATCGTGCAGCAGGTTATCGCCTTGCCACAGCGCCACTAGCGCCTGCCAGGTGGTCGCCGGTCCAGGTAAAACAAACGCCGGAAGATGCTGCGAGGCCAGCCACCAGCCGACAAGAAACAGCAGTAACATCGCCAGCCGTTGCAGCACCAGGCTGAAGGTGCGGGTCAGCAGGTTCATCTCATACCTCCAGACGCAGCAGGCGGATCTGCTCATTGACCGCGGGATGAGTGGCAATGCGCGGGCGTGGCAAATCAAGCGGGGTTTCATTGTGTAAACGCCCCGGATGCGGTTTGAGGATCAGCACGCGGTCGGCGAGCACCACCGCTTCTTCCACATCGTGCGTGACCAGCACCACGGTCATGCCGGTCAGGTGCTGAATGCGCAATAACTCGTCATGCATCGCGCTACGGGTTTGCGGATCGAGGCGCGAAAAGGGTTCGTCCATCAGCAAAATTTCGGGCTGCACCACAAGGCTGCGTGCCAGCGCCACGCGGCTGCGCATGCCGCCGGAAAGCTGATGCGGCCAGTGGCGGATGAACTCGGCGAGGCCGACTAATTCGAGCGCCTCAGCGACGCGTTGCCGACGCGTTTTGGCGTCGAGGCCGCTGTTTTCCAGACCGAAATGAACATTCTGTTCGACGGTGCGCCACGGCAGCAGGCGATCTTCCTGAAACAGATAAGCGACGCGCTGCCAGTGTTGAAACTTCTCAGATGGCACACCTTGCAACAGGATCTCGCCGCTGTCGGCGGGCAATAAGCCGGACATGATATTCAGCAGGGTGCTTTTTCCGCCGCCGGACGCGCCAAGCAGCGCGACAATTTCACCGCGCTGGATGGTCAGCGAAATATTCTCCAGCACCTTTTGCGCGGCAAAGGATTTGCTCACCGCCAACAGCGCAATACTTTTTTGCGTATCAGGTAGGGTAGATATTGTCACTCGACGGCCTCCTGAAATAACACCGGTAATAATGTGCCTTCTTTACTTAATGTCGCGTAAATCTTTTCCAGGGTCATAGCCTGGAATGTTTCGATATGGCGTCGGGCAATAAATTCGACGCGTTTGGCGTCGCCTTCAATAAATGCCTCAATCATTGCGTTATGGTCGTGTTTTATTTCCGGCTTGGTGCCTTGCACGTTAAATCCTAATGCCACCAGACGCGCCATTTCATCCATTAAGCCAGATAAAGTACGAATTAAATGACTATTGCCGGTGGCTTCGGCAATGGCTAAATGAAAGCGTTTGTTGGCATTCATAAACACGTCGATGCGCGTGGAAAGCGGCGCGGTTAATTCGATGCGGCAATCCGCTTCCAGCTTGCGCAGCAAATCAATATCCACTTTACGTACCGCAAGCCTTGCCGCCAGCGGCTCAAGCTGAGCGCGCAGGGTAAAAATCTCTTCCACATCCTGTAAGGTGATCGGCGCAATGCGGTAGCCTTTACGCGGGCGCGACTCCACCAAAAAATCATGGCTGAGGCGCGCCAGCGCCAGCCGACAGGTGCTTTTGCCTAACTGGTAACGTTCCATCAATTCAGATTCTGTGACCAGCGTGCCGGGCATCATCTGGCAGGTCAGAATATCGCGACGCAGAGTGTGATAAGCCTGTTCGCTTAAAGATAAAGAATTCGTCACGCCGGGCCTCTTAATGACATTAGCGAACTGTGAGCAGCCCACTGTGATGTTTTGAATATCTTAGAGGGGCCATTCTGTGACAGCTTTCACGTCGCGCCTAATAATTAAAATGGCAATGCAATGCGCAAATTTATCTATTGTGGGATGCTCAGATATTTCATGTGAGATTATTAGTGGGCAGTTCAACTTTGCCATTTTCAGCATATTGTTAGCGCAATTTGTTCGTTTTTATTCGACGGCGCATGTTCTAGTTTGACCGACACCTTTTTGCCTCTGCGTTATATTCGGTCAAGGAACTTATATGCATATTAAATATTGGCTGCCGTCACTTTTATTCATCGCCGCCCAGGCGCAGGCGCTCGATGAGGTGACCGTCGCGCTGGCGATCCCCCCGGCGGTACATGACGGCGCGCCGTATGCGGCAGCCGAGGAATTGGGGTTATTTAAAGAGCAAAATCTGTCGGTAAAACTGCTGGTGTTTCAGGGCGCGGGCGCGTTGTTGCCGCAGGTCGCCAGCAAGCGCGTCACCTTTGGCTATCCGGTGTCGGAACCGGTTATTTCCAGCTACTTCAACGGTAAAAACCCGCTGCCGCTGCGCTACTTCTATAACGGCACGCCGAGCCAGACCATGGAATACACCGTGCTGGCGGACTCGCCGATCAAAACCCTCAGCGACCTGAAAGGCAAAAAAATCGGCGTCGGTTCCTTGACCTGGGGAACGATACCCGGTAGCCGCGCTGCTCTGCGCGAAGCCGGGCTGGAGCCGGGCAAGAATGTTGAATTTGTCGCCGTCGGTTCGCTCGGTTCGGGCTTCCAGGTGTTGCGCAGCAAGCAGGTGGATGCGCTCAATTTCAACAGTAGCTGGGGCGACATCTTCGAGTTCACCGGCACGAAAATCCGCCGCATCGCCTACCCGGATGTCTTTCAGGAAACGCCCGGAAACGGGTTTATCGCTCACATCGACACCTTCACCCAGCAACCGGATCTGATTCGCCGCTTTGGTCGCGCCTATACCGAAGCGCAGTACGTCTGTGAGATTAACCCGGATTTCTGCGTGCGCGCCTTCTGGCGACAGCACCCGGAAAGCAAACCGGCGGATGCCGACGGCAAAGGGCTTAGCGATGCGCGAACGCTGCTGATCCGGCGTCTGGAACGCACGTTGTACCGCGCAGACGGCACACGCCGGGTGCCTGGCGAATATGATGTCGCAGTGATCCGTCGCGCCATTAATGCAATGGCTGCTGCAGGCGAATACCCGCGCGGCGATGTGCCCGTCGAGCGTATTTTCTCTAACCAGTTTGTCAGCGCGTTTAATGACTTTGATAAAAACGCGCTGCGTAGCAAAGCGGAGGCCGCGAAATGAGTCGCCTGATAATTGATATCCCGGATGATCTGATCGACCGCCCGCGCCACATTACTGCCGACAGCCTCGCGCCCGGCGTCGCACAATTCTCGGCCGCGTTTACCCATGCCGACGGCAGCCGCTGGCAAAGCGGCGCGACGTTCACAGTTGGTGAAAACGGGCTGCTGGATTTGGCCGTGGCGGTGCCTTTATCCGGTGACTGGCAAGACGCGCAGGCCATGGCGCCAGTGTGGAGCCTGCGGCAGGTTTCTCCTCCCGAAGACAGCGCGCGCAGCGACAGCCTTGACGCGCGCACGATCCATCTGCGCATTGACGATGCGGCAGGTAACACGGCGCAGGCGACGTTGATTCAGCGCGTTGTTCCCGCTGGCGTGTCGCGACAGGAAATCCGTGAACAGGGTCTTTCCGGCACCTTATTTACACCGGAAGGCGCAGGGCCGCACCCGCTGGTGATTGTGCTGAATGGTTCCGGAGGCGGTACGCCGGAACAACGCGCGGCGCTGTTCGCCGCACATGGCTACAGCGCGCTGGCGCTGGCGTATTTCAAAGCACCGGGGCGCCCGGAATTTATCTCTGCCACGCCGCTGGAGTATTTCGAAGAGGCCTTGACGTGGGCCAAAGCGACGCTCCAGCCGCGCAACGGGTTTATCGCGCTGGCCGGGCATTCGCGCGGTGGCGAACTGGCGCTGATCCTCGGTTCACTGTTCCCGGAAAGTGTCTCGGCGGTGATTGGCTATGTGCCGAGCGCCGTGGTGCATGGCACGTTACGCGCCGGTCGGCCGGATGAACCGCGCGATGCCGACGCCTGGCTGTGGCGCGGTAAGCCGCTGCGCAATATCTGGCAGGGCAATCCCTTTGCCGATTGGCATGCGTTTGACAACCCGCCACAACCCGGCGCGCCCATTCGTCAGGCGCCTGCTTTCGTCAATGTCGAGCGGGATGACGCGAGCAGGGCGGCGGCGCGTATCCCGGTGGAGCGCATTGCTGGCCCGGTGTTGTTGATTTCCGGCACCGATGACGGTTTTTGGCCGTCGACGGCGTACTGTGAGCGCATCAAAGCGGAACTGGCGGCGGCCAATCACCCGTGGCCGGTTGAGCATGTGCGTAACGAAGGCGCCGGGCATGCGATCAGTTTCCCGTATCTGCCGACCACCGACCGGGCAAAAGTCCACCCGGTTGCCGGTGTAGTGATTGACGGCGGCGGTACAGCGCTGGCGAATGCGCAGGCCAACGCCCACAGTTGGACGCGGGTACTCGCCTTTTTGGCCTCGGCGCAGGTGGCGTTATGAGTGCGGCATTGACGCTGCATGATGTCGGGCTGACGTACGCCACCCGGCGCGGTGAAATTGCCGCGCTGGATGAGGTGAGTTTGCAGGTCGCCGACGGTGAGTTTGTCGCGCTGTTAGGGCCATCTGGTTGCGGCAAATCGACGGTGTTAAAACTGGCCGCCGGTTTATTGCCCGCCACGCGCGGTGCGGTGCAGGTTGCTTCGCAGCCGGTTTGCGGCCCTGGTCGGCACACTGGTGTGGTTTTTCAAAAACCGAACCTGTTGCCGTGGAAAACGGTGCTCGAAAACGTGTTATTGCCCGCGAAAACGTTGGGCTTACCGCTCGCTGATGCACGGCAACGGGCGCGGGAATTGTTGGAACTGGTGGGGCTTGCGGATTTCGCCGCCGATTACCCGTTCGAATTATCCGGCGGCATGCAGCAGCGCGTCGGCATCGCCAGAATGTTGCTGCATGATCCGGAACTGTTGTTGATGGATGAACCGTTCGCCGCGCTGGATGCGTTATCACGCGAAGGGTTGATGCTGGAACTGCAACGCATTTGGGGGCAGCAGCGAAAATCGGTGCTGTTTATTACCCATAGCATTCAGGAAGCGGTGTTTCTGGCCGATCGCGTGCTGGTGATGTCGACGCGGCCGGGGAAAATCATCGAAGATTTAACCATTGCACTGCCGCGCCCGCGCAGCCTGGCGATGCTGGCGGATGAACACTTTATGGCGTTGTGCCAGCAGTTACGGAGACATTTTGCCTGTGCGTAGATTTTTGCCATTTCTTTATCCGCTGATAAGCGTTGCACTGTTGATTGTTGTTTGGGATGCGGCGGTACGGCTGTGGGCCATCCCGGATTATCTGTTGCCGTCGCCGCAGGCGGTGTACCAGGCGCTGGCAAGCGGGTTTGCCGATGGCAGTTTGTGGCCGCATATTGCCACGACGCTCGGTGAAACGCTCTCGGGGTATGTTATCGGCAGCGTGCTCGCCATTGCGTTTGGCGTGGCGCTGGCGGAATCTCTTACTTTTGAGCGCTTTGTTTACCCGCTGCTGGTGGCGTTACAGGCGACACCGAAAGTGGCGCTGGGGCCAATCATTCTGGTGTGGTTTGGTTTTGGCGTCGCCTCAAAGATTGTGCTGGTGGCACTGGTCTGCTTCTTTCCTTTATTTGTCAACACGGTGAATGGCATCCGGCGCACCGATGCGGAGTTGCTCGATGCCTGCCGCGCGTTTTCAGCGTCCCGCGCATGGCTGTTGTTCCACGTTAAGCTGCCATCGGCAGCGGGCGAGATCTTTGCCGGGCTGCAAATCGGCGTCGCGCTGGCGTTGATTGGCGCGGTGGTCGCCGAGTTTCTGTCGGCGCAGCAAGGGCTGGGTTATTTGATTGCCTCAAGCTCGGTCAGCATGAGTTTGTCGACCATGTTCGCCGGGGTGTTTTTACTGGCATTCAGCGGTTTTATCGGTGCACAGTGTGTGCGGTGGTTACAGGGAAAAATCGTTTTTTGGGAACCGGGCGGAGGGAAGAAGTAAGGAAAGCGTGGCGGGTGAGGGGGAGTAAACCGCGACACCCGCCGCTAATGAGAGTTAGATCTCATTCGGGAAGAGAATGTTTCCAGAAAGACGTCCATATGTCGAATGCAAATTGTGTTGTCGGGAAGTTTGACCAACCAATGTCCGCAGCTCGTCCATTCGCTGGCTTAATAATTCTTTCAGTAATATTTCGTTATCCAGAATCTGCTTCAGCAGCGGGCGAAGTTGCGCCTGCATCTGCGGCGCGGTTTCGCTTGAATCCTGGAACTGTGTCAACTTCTCCACAGAAGTCACGTACCCCAGCTCATGTTCGATAAGTTCATCCCAACGCCCTTCTCTCGCGAGGCTAAGCATGGTACGGCTGGTAACCAACAGCTGCTGATAGTGGTGGAGCAACCCGAAATTTGCTTCCATTAGTAAGTGTCCCGCGCGGTGTGATTATTGGGGCCAATTTCTTTCCAGGCATCAGCAATGTTGTTTAGCAACGTTGAAACTTCATCAATGGCAGAGAGGTCATTGTGGAGATTTGCCTGTAAAAGACGTCGTGTCATATAGTCGTAAAGACTGTCCAGGTTCGCGGCGATCTCGCCACCGACTTCGTGGTCGAGACCGGCGCGCAAACCGTTGGTAATGATATTAATAGCCTTTGAAAGCGCCTGTCCTTTACCGGGAATATCTCCCTGCTCAATCAGGATCGCGGCTTTTTTCATGGCGCTTAACGCGCCATCAAAGAGTAATACCACGAGTTGATGTGGGCTTGCGCTCAGCACGGCGCTTTCGACACCGACCTGAGCGTAAGCCTGAGTTCCCGATTTCGTATACATTTCCAACCTCAACTAATGGTTTATGAACTCATCGCATTAAACTGCTGAGTCAAGTAGTTCCCTGTGGTAGTCAGGGAGGAAACCAACTGACTTAAACTTGTAAACTGCGTTTTATAGCGTGCCATGGTGGCGGTAATCTGATCATTCACCGAGGTGTACTGGGCGGCAAGCTGCTTCAGCGTCTTGTTAATGCCGTCCGTCGCGTTCTGTACGCTGCCGTCGGTGCCTAAAATGTCACTCAGCAAATTGCTGGCCTGCGTGGCGAACCCGGTGGTTTTACCGTCGCCAGACAGGAACGTAATCACGTCGGCGTTTTTCTCGCTCAGCGCCTTATCAAGCTTGGTGCTGTCAACGGTCAGTTTGCCCGACGTATCCTGTGTAATACCCAACTGCGACAGGATGGAATAGCTGCCGTCGCCCGACTGCGATGTTGACAACAACGAACGCAGACGCGTTTGAATGTTACGCAGTGTGCCGTCGCCCAGCAGATCGCCGTTCGAGGTGTCCTGCGCGTCACTGCCCTGATCCACCGCCGTGTATTTGGTCTGGTTGGCAATGGTGGTTTGCAGCGAGTTATAGGCATCAACAAACGCCTGCACCGCCGCGGTCATCGGCGCGTTATCTTTAGTTACCGACAACGTTTCTGCTGATGTTGTCAGCTTGTTCAGCGTCAGCGTTACGCCTTCCGGCGCATCGGTGATGGTGTTGCTGCTACGCGTAATCTCGATGCCGTTGATTTTCACTTTGGCATCGGATGCGGCAACCTGCTGCGTCATCACATTGCTGGCGCTGCTGGTATTGGTCGAGTCATAGCTAATGTACTTCGCCAGTTCCGAATCATCCGTGGTGATTGTCATCTGGTTAGTCGTACCGCTATCACGCGAGGTCAGTGCCAGGTAATAACTGTTGTCATCCGCTTTAATAATGCTGGCGGTCACGCTGCCTTGTTTGGCGTTAATCGCATCGCGCATATCCGCGAGGCTGGTTTTATCGCTCGACAAGGTAATTGTCATCGGGTCGTCTTGCCCCGGCTGCGTAATGGTGATCGTGCGAGAGCTCAAGCTGCTGTCGCCCAGATCGGTATCTTTACTTGCCACTTTCGGGCTCAGCAGAGACTGCGAAGCCGCCAGTGACGTAACTTCAACGGAATAAGTCCCCGCCGCTGCGTCATTATCCAGCGCGGCGCTAAACGCCGTGTTGGTGCTGGAGACTTTTGTACCGGCAATGGCTGATGTGTTTTTCAGCGCATCTGCTGCTGTTTGTAGTTTGGTCAGGGAGGTTTGCACCACGCCCCATGCCGTCAGTTTTGCTTTATACGAAGTCTGCTGAGTAGTAATTGGCGTCAGCTTCGTCTGTTCAGCCGTCTGCAAATTGTCATACAACGTATTGAGATCCAGGCTGGTGCCTGCGCCGAGCGAACTTATACTTGCCATATCTTCATCCTTCAGTTTTAGACAATCACTGTGGACAGTATCGGCAGCGATGTTGAAAAGATTAGAGGGTTTTTTATAAAACAATGGCGAAATAAAGCGGGAGAATAGCGGGCAGTTTCTGGCTTTAAAAAAATGATCTTTTTCCCTAAAGGTTGCCAAATGACGGTCGATAATCTGGGTAACGGTGAGAAAACCGTGGGCAGATGCCTGAATCTGATAACTTTTTTTAAGGAATTACATCATGGCTGTTATTAATACTAACACCCTGTCGCTGATGACCCAGAACAACCTGACTAAATCACAGTCTTCTCTGGGTACCTCCATCGAGCGTCTTTCTTCCGGTCTGCGTATCAACAGCGCAAAAGACGACGCTGCGGGTCAGGCGATCGCTAACCGCTTTACGTCCAACATCAACGGCCTGACCGTTGCTGCCCGTAACGCGAACGACGGCATTTCTCTGTCTCAGACCGCTGAAGGCGCGCTGGGCGAAATCAACAACAACTTGCAGCGTATCCGTGACCTGACCGTTCAGGCGCAGAACAGCTCCAACTCCGCGTCCGACATCGACTCCATCCAGGCTGAAGTTAACCAGCGTATGGAAGAAGTGAACCGTGTAACCAACCAGACCGACTTCAACGGCATCAAAGTCCTGAATACCGGTTCCGGTTCAAGCAGCTACGATTTCCAGGTTGGCGCGAAAGACGGCGAAACCATCAGCATCGCCATCAGCTCCAGCGACAGCTACAACCTTGCCGCTGCCGGTTCTTCTGGTTCTGCGCTGAACACCAAAGCCATGACCTCTGGCGATACAGTCAACGGTACTGCACGTTCTACTGAAGCGGTTGGCTTCGACGTACTGAAAGGTTCCGTCACTGGCGGCGCGAGCGGTGCAGCTTCTGGCTCCACTCCGCTGGCAGACATCGATGCGGCAATCAAAGCGGTTGACTCTCAGCGCAGCCTGCTGGGTGCGTCCCAGAACCGTTTCGAATCCACCATCACTAACCTGAACAACACGGTGAACAACCTGTCTTCTGCCCGCAGCCGTATTCAGGACTCTGATTACGCGACGGAAGTGTCGAACATGTCCCGCGCGCAGATCCTGCAGCAGGCGGGTTCTTCTGTGCTAGCGCAGGCCAACCAGGTTCCGCAGACCATGCTGTCCCTGCTGCGTTAATCCTTTATTACGCAGATCGCATAAAAGCGCCGCTTGTCGGCGCTTTTTTTATGTGCGTGAAAAAGCCGCAGAAAAAAAGAAAAAATCCCTAAAGAGTTGGTTGAACCCGTCGATAACAATCATGACGGTGATGAAGCCTTTGGCGCTTACCGGAATATAAATTTTTCACTGAAGGATAACTATCATGGCCGTTATTAACACTAACACCCTGTCGCTGATGACCCAGAACAACCTGACTAAATCACAGTCATCTCTGGGCACCTCCATCGAGCGTCTTTCTTCCGGTCTGCGCATCAACAGCGCAAAAGACGACGCCGCAGGTCAGGCGATTGCTAACCGCTTTACGTCTAACATCAACGGCCTGACCGTTGCTGCCCGTAACGCGAACGACGGTATTTCTCTCTCCCAGACCGCTGAAGGCGCGCTGGGCGAAATCAACAACAACTTGCAGCGTATCCGTGACCTGACCGTTCAGGCGCAGAACAGCTCCAACTCCGCATCTGACATCGACTCCATCCAGGCTGAAGTTAACCAGCGTATGGAAGAAGTGAACCGCGTAACCAACCAGACCGACTTCAACGGCATCAAAGTGCTGAACACCGGTTCCGGTTCAAGCAGCTACGATTTCCAGGTTGGCGCGAAAGACGGCGAAAAAATCAGCATCGCCATCAGCTCCAGCGACAGCTACAACCTGGCCGCTGCCGGTTCTTCAGGCACCACCCTGAACACCAAAGCCATGACCTCTGGTGATACCGTCAACGGTACTGCACGTTCTACTGAAGCGGTTGGTTTTGACGTACTGAAAGGTTCCGTCACTGGCGGCGCGAGCGGTGCAGCTTCTGGCTCCACTCCGCTGGCTGATATCGACGCGGCAATCAAATCGGTTGACTCTCAGCGCAGCCTGCTGGGTGCGTCCCAGAACCGTTTCGAATCCACCATCACTAACCTGAACAACACGGTGAACAACCTGTCTTCTGCCCGCAGCCGTATTCAGGATTCTGATTACGCGACGGAAGTGTCGAACATGTCCCGCGCGCAGATCCTGCAGCAGGCGGGTTCTTCCGTACTGGCACAGGCCAACCAGGTTCCGCAGACTATGCTGTCCCTGCTGCGTTAATCGCAAATTGAGTTGTACAAAAAAGGCGCCGCTTGTCGGCGCTTTTTTATTTTGTGATCTGTGTGTTTTTTCGACGAAAATTGTTCAAAAAATAGAAAAAACACTAAAGAGTTCTGTAAGGCCGTCGATAATGATCATGACGGTGATGAAGCCTCTGGCGCATACCGGAATATAAATTTCTCACTGAAGGATAACTATCATGGCTGTTATTAATACTAACACCCTGTCGCTGATGACCCAGAACAACCTGACTAAATCACAGTCTTCTCTGGGCACCTCGATTGAGCGTCTCTCTTCCGGTCTGCGCATCAACAGCGCGAAAGACGACGCTGCGGGTCAGGCGATTGCTAACCGTTTTACGTCCAACATCAACGGTCTGACCGTTGCTGCCCGTAACGCGAACGACGGCATTTCTCTGTCTCAGACCGCTGAAGGCGCGCTGAGCGAAATCAACAACAACTTGCAGCGTATCCGTGACCTGACCGTTCAGGCGCAGAACAGCTCCAACTCCGCGTCCGATATCGACTCCATCCAGGCTGAAGTTAACCAGCGTATGGAAGAAGTGAACCGTGTCACCAACCAGACCGACTTCAACGGCATCAAAGTGCTGAACACCGGTTCCGGTTCAAGCAGCTACGATTTCCAGGTTGGTTCTAAAGACGGCGAAAAAATCAGCATCGCCATCAGCTCCAGCGACAGCTACAACCTGGCCGCTGCCGGTTCTTCAGGCACCACCCTGAACACCAAAGCCATGACCTCTGGCGACACTGTCAACGGTACTGCACGTACTACTGAAGCGGTTGGCTTCGACGTACTGAAAGGTTCTGTCACTGGTGGCGCGAGCGGTGCAGCTTCTGGCTCCACTCCGCTGGCAGACATCGATGCGGCAATCAAAGCGGTTGACTCTCAGCGCAGCCTGCTGGGTGCGTCCCAGAACCGTTTCGAATCCACCATCACTAACCTGAACAACACGGTGAACAACCTGTCTTCTGCCCGCAGCCGTATTCAGGATTCTGATTACGCGACGGAAGTGTCGAACATGTCCCGCGCGCAGATCCTGCAGCAGGCGGGTTCTTCCGTACTGGCACAGGCCAACCAGGTTCCGCAGACCATGCTGTCCCTGCTGCGTTAATTGTAAAACGCACATTTCTGAAACCCGGCGCCGCCGGGTTTTTTTTTGCCTGCCGCTCCCCCAAAGGTAAACGTCAGGAAACCGCTATTTTTACCCGTTTTTTACGCGGATTGGCGCGCCGTCAATGCAGTATCGTTTCCTGTAATATGTGGATACCGGTGCATGCGGTGTCTGTCGACCATTATTGGGAATACTGTTATGCCGCAATCTGCACTCGTTAGCCTTGTCATCCCCAGCTATAAATCCTCCTGGTTTGAAGAAACGCTACGCTGCGCGTTGTCGCAAGATTATGACAACCTTGAAATTATTATTTCTGATGATTGCCCGACCAACGATATTGAGCGCATTGTCGAACGTAACAAAGAGCATTCACCTTTTCCGCTGACCTATATTCATAACCAACCGGCGCTGGGCGATAACCAAAACGTTGAAACCTGCATTCGGCTGGCAAAGGGCAAGTACATCAAGTTTTTGTTCGACGACGACACCCTTGAGCCGGACTGCGTCTCTTCGCTGGTCAAGGCGATGGAAAGCGATGCTTCCGTGCGCCTTGCCACGTCGCGCCGCCGCCGGATTGGCGTTCACGGCGAAGCGTTAGCGGACATTAACGCGACGACCGCCGCAGTAAAAAGCGATGCGATTCTCAACGGGCGCGATGTCATCAGCTTCCAGCTCCACGGCATTGTTAACTTTATCGGGGAGCCGAGCACGGTATTAATGTACCGCGACGATCTCATTGATTTGCTGAACCACCCGGATGGGCTGTTCGCGCTGAACGGCGAAGTGATGCACTTCCTCGCGGACTTAACGCTGTACGCGAAATTGCTGCGCAAGGGCAACCTGGCGTACCTGGTCAAGCCGCTTTCTGCGCTGCGCGTTTCTCGCCAGCAGGTTAGCCAGCTTGGACGCGATGACGATCCGCGCGCCGACAAAACCCTGAAAGCGTTCCCGGAGTTAATTAAAAAACTCAACATGGGCGATACCGAAACCACGCCGCGCCACCATGTGCGCGTCGCGCCGATGAGCGATCCAACCCACTTTGCTTTGCAGGATGTCGGCAGCCACATTGATAACGGGGTGAAAGAGTCGCTATTGGCAGACTGGATCGCACAGCGCCAGTTACTGCCGGTTCAGCAGCGCATGGTGGATAAACACAACGCGGCCTTTGAAACGGCGGATTTGACGGTGCTGATTTATGGTGGCGACGGGCAGCCGGGCAATATTGAAAAAACGCTCGCCTCATTAACGCAAAAAACCTATAGCGGTTTGCGCATTCATCCGGTGGTGCTGAGCAACGACACCTTTGACGGTGTGCGCACGATTGGCGAGTTCGCGGGCGTGCATCGCGCGTTGGAAGAACTGGCGTGTGAAATGCCGCGCGGCTGGTTTATTGCCTTTCAGGCGGGCGGGGAATTTTATGATTCCGGCCTGCTGTCGCTGGCTTCAACGTTGATTGAAGCTGATTCGCTGTCGGCCATTTATGGCGATGAAGTGTTTAACATCGACGGCAGCGCCATTGGCGTGAAATTCAAATCGGACTTCAACCTCGATCTGTTTCTCAGCCAGCCTTTTTCGCTCGGGCGCAACTGGTTCTTGCGCGGCGAGGTGATCAGCCAGTTTGGCGTCGATGCCAGCACCGGCGCGGCATTTGAATTCGATCTGCTGATCAAACTGATTGAAAGCCAGGGCTTCGCGCCGATGGGCCACCTGGCAGAACCGCTGTTCCTGGCGATGCAGCCGATCGCCGCGCCAGAGCAGGAACAACGCATCCTGCAACGCCATTTACGTAACCGTGGATATGGGCGCGCCGAAATTACCGTGGATATTTATGGCCATTACCATATTGGCTACGGTCACGCGGATACGCCGCTGGTGTCGATCATTATTCCTGCCGGGCAGCAGCTTGCGCCGCTGGTGACCTGCGTCACCTCGGTGGTGGAAAAAACGCAGTGGACACAGTATGAACTGCTGGTGGTGGCGGATTCTGCCGCGCCGCAAGAGATGCACAACTGGCTGCAAGGTTTGTCAGAGATCGACCCGACGCGCATTAAAGTGCTGAAAGGCGACGGGGTAGGTACTTATGCCCGCGCGGTTAACCAGGCTTTCGCGCTGGCACAGGGGCAATACATTGCCATGCTGCACCCGGACTTGGTTATCACTCAGCCCAAATGGTTGAACGCGATGCTTAACCACGGCCAGCGCCCCGAAGTGGGGATCGTTGGTGGCAAACAGCTTTACAGCGATGGCACCGTGCGCCACGCCGGGTATTTGCTTGGCGTGAACGGTGTGGCGGGGGAAGCATTTTTCCGCACCGATGATGGCTTCAAAAGTTACATGGGACGCTTGCACGCAGATCAAAACTACAGCGCAGTTTCCGGCGAATTCATGCTGTTTGACCGCGCAATTTTTGAAAGCGTGGGCGGCCTCGACGAAACGCTCGACACACTGTGGGATGTCGATTTCTGTCTGCGCGCGCGCCAGAAAGGGTGGTTCACCGTCTGGACGCCGTCGGCGGCGGTGTTACGCACCGTGGGCCGTAAAGCCGATGAAACCCCGCGCGAAGCGGCGGCTCGCCGGGAACGTAAAGAGCGCGAAGAAGATGAGATGTTCGCCCGTTGGATGCCGATCATCAGCAACGACCCGGCTTACAACATTAACCTTTCCCTTAGCAACGAGCAGTTTATGGTCTGCCCGGAGAGCAAACTGAGCTGGCGACCCCTGTCGTGGAACCCGCTGCCGGTGGTGCTTCCGCACATGGGCGACTACGCGGGTTGCGGGTATTACCGCATGATCAAACCGTTCGAAGCGATGGTTGAAAACGCGTGCGTGGATGGCAAATTATCCCCCGCGCTGCTGAGCATTCCGACGCTGGCGCGCTATAAGCCGGACAGCGTGATTATCCAGCGCCACTTCTCGCCGGAATTCCAGGCGTGGGCGAGTGCGGCGAAAAAGCGCACCGACGTGTTTATGGTCTTTGAACTGGATGACTACTTGCCGAACATTCCGGTGAAAAACCAGCATAAGTCGGATTTCGACAGCGACACGCTGAAGAATTTGCGCAAGACGCTTAACTTTATGGACCGCTTTGTGGTGTCGACGCAGCCGCTGGCCGATGCGTTTTCCGCCTGGCACTCCAACATTGTGGTGATGCCGAACCGCGTTTCCGCCGACTGGTGGTCAGGCTTAACCAGCCTGCGCGGGCAGGGGCGTAAGCCGCGTGTGGGTTGGGCGGGCGGTTCCAGCCACCGGGGTGACCTGGAAATGGTCGCCGATGTGGTCAAAGCCTTTGCCGACGAAGTGGATTGGGTGTTCTTCGGCATGTGTCCGGAAAAACTGCGCCCGTATGTGCGTGAGTTCCATCGCGGCGTGGACATTGAACTTTATCCACGCAAGCTGGCTTCGCTCAATTTGGATCTGGCGATTGCGCCGGTGGAAGAGAACCTGTTCAACGCCTGTAAGAGTAACTTGCGTCTGCTGGAGTACGGCTCCTGTGCCGTGCCGGTGATTTGCAGCGATGTAGAATGCTACCGCTCCATCAATGACGTGACGCGCGTGCGTAACCGGTATAAAGACTGGGCGGATGCGATTCGCTACCACCTTGATAACCCGTCGCAAAGCGCGCAAATGGGGCAGGCGTTGCAAGCCACGATTTTCCGCGACTGGATGCACAACGCCGACACCGCTGCAGCGTGGGCGAAAGCCTGGTTGCCGGACTGATCCACAAGGGGTTATGCCGGGTGGCGGCGATGCCTTACCCGGCCTACAAGCTATGTGATATCAATAAGTTGTGTAGGCCTGATAAGCGAAGCGCCATCAGGCGTGGACAAAATCAGGTGCATTGGCGGGCATGTGGCGCGTAGGCCTGATAAGCGCAGCGCCATCAGGCAGGTCATCATTCTCAAGCGCCGGTTTCCCGGCGTTTTTTGTTTTTAACGGGTTTTCCAATAATCCATAAAGCCCTCTTTACCGTACAACCAGAGGGTTTGCAGCTCGTTATTGATGTTGTCGATCAGCGGTTTGATTTCGCTGTAAGGCTGGCGCAGCAGCACCCAGGATTTACTTTTCGGGCTATAAACCGACGATTTGTAACCCCATTGGTCCATCAAAATTTGCATACTTTTATTGGTATGTACCACCGTGTGCACGGGCACATCGGTATAGAACCAGTTTGGATCTTGCGGCACGCGATCCACCACCACCGTGTGGATCAGCAGGGAACCGGTATCGGAAACCAGCGCGTTAACGTCGTCCAGATCCTGGCGCGTCAGCACATGTTCGAACATCGCGGAGTTAATCACCATTGACCAGGCTTTCTTCTGCGGCTCATCGATATAGCGGTGTGCCGGGTTGCGGACATATTTGTCGTAGCATGGGATTTCGCGGTTGAAATACTTGCGCTGAATATGGCTCAGCGTGCCATAGCCGGAGGCGTAATCCAGCATGTTGCTGGTATCGATAATGTTATTGCGCGCCAGCAGTTCAATCATTAACGCCTGCTCGGCATACGGCGGCTGGTTGAAGCCGGTGGTATCGCGACCGCCGGTTTCGCTGTAGTGGTGAAAATCGGTGTTCAGCTTTTCCCATTCGTCATGCGACAACGCTTTATGCGTTTGCGAGCTTAAAAAGCCACAGTGCGGACACTCATAAAACTGCACCGGCACCAGCTTCTGGGTGAAGCTTTCGGTCGATGGCGCGCAATAGTTATCCTTCTGGAAATAGAATTTCATTTCCGTATCACAGATGAGGCAAGTGTTGATTTTCATAACTGTCCTGAGTAGTTAGCGGCGGGCGCAGAGTCGTGGCGCGATAATGTAAGAATTTGACATATTTCACCCATATCCAGCCGCCAAATATCCGCCGTTTTGTCCCTCTTTTTCTGGGATTGCGTCATCAACAGAATAATTAGCCCATGAAAATGGTTTTGTTTTGCCGATAAGCAGGCAACGCACCTCGCTATGATGCAAGCCTACCCCTTTATCCTGCAGGTCCGCCTATGGCCGATAACATCTTTGTCACCAGTCCGCTTTTGCCTCCGCTTGAGGAATTTATTCCTTATATGGAGCAGATTTGGCAAAACCGTATTTTGACCAACGGTGGCGCTTTTCATCAGCAACTGGAAGACGAGCTGGCGAATTACCTGGGCGTTAAGCATGTTTGCCTGTTTTCCAACGGCACGCTGGCGCTGTTAACCGCATTGCAGGCGCTGCGCGTGACAGGCGAGGTGATCACCACGCCGTATTCGTTTGTGGCGACATCCCATACCCTGCTGTGGAACGGTTTGACGCCGGTGTTCGCCGATATCGACCCGCAGACGTTTAATATCAGCCCCGAGCGTATCGAAGAGCTGATCACGCCGCAGACCACCGCCATTATGCCGGTGCACTGTTACGGCATCCCGTGCGAGGTGGAGAAGATCCAGCAGATTGCCGATATCTACGGGCTGAAAGTGATTTACGACGCCGCTCATGCGTTTGGCGTGCGCCAGAACGGCACCAGTATTCTCAATCATGGCGATTTGTCGGTGTTGAGTTTCCATGCCACCAAAGTGTTTAACACCTTTGAGGGCGGGGCGATTATCTGCCACGACGCGCGCACCAAACAGCGCATCGACTACCTGAAAAACTTCGGCTTCGCGGGTGAAACGCGTGTGGTCGCACCGGGCATCAACGCCAAGATGAACGAGATGGAAGCGGCGTTTGGCCTGCTCCAGCTTAAATACATTGATGGCGCACTGGCGGCGCGCAAGGCGATTTATCAGCGCTATTGCGAAGGGCTTCAGGGTGTTGAGGGAATCAGTTGGTTTGATGCCGCCGACCGTTTCGAGTGGAACCACGCCTACTATCCGGTATTGGTGGAAGGCGAATATCCGCTGGCGCGCGATGCCTTGTACGAAGCGTTAAAAGCGGAGGGGATTTACTCCCGCCGCTATTTCTACCCGCTAATCAGTTCCTTCGCCATGTACCGCCATCTGCCGACGGCTGCCGAAGAACACTTACCCGCCGCGAATGTGATCGCCGAGAAAATCCTCTGCTTGCCTATCTACCCGGATTTAACCGAAGCGGATCAGCAGCGCGTGATTGACGTGATTCGCCAGCATGCCCTGAACCGAGCAAAACCCGCCAGCCCGGTTCAACACGTGGCCTGAACAAAAAAGCGCTGGTTAACCAGCGCTTTTTTTGTCTTACGCTTTCACCTTCGCCGCGGGAACCGCATACAGCACCATTTCATAGGCCAGCCGTGGATGGTGGGCGCGCAGGTAGAAACGGTAATCGCCGTGTAACTGCTGAATGAATTGCGGAATGGTCAGCAAATCGTCGCGCTTGTGGTACAGGCTGATGGCGAGCGTCGGCTGCCAGCGCGTAATGGTGTTTTGCGCGCCCTGCAATGCGGCGAGTTCCGCGCCTTCAATATCCATCTTGATAAAGCTGACGCGGTTGCCGCCGGTGACATCATCAATTTTCAACAGATCGATTTTATCGCCAACGGGCGCGTCGCTCAGGGACGACGAGAACGAGTTGGACGCATTGAAATAGAGCGTGGTGGCTTCGTTCCACACGCCAGCCTGAAAATGAGCGCACTGCGGCAGGTCGGCGGTGTTGTGCTGCAACTGGGCAAAGGTGGTGCTGTCTGGCTCGAAGGCATAGATTTTTTCGGCCTCACCCGCGCCGTCGCGCTTGAGCGCAGTGACAAACGCCTTGATGCTGTCGCCGTCGAACGCGCCGCAATCGACAAACACTTCGTTATCACCCAGCGCAATAATTTCTTGCGGAAAGTAATGCTGTGGATGGTAAAGCGCGCCATATTCGCCTTCACACGCGCTAATGCGCTGGTTCAGATACGCGAGCAGGGTGGCTTTCGACCTCTCGTCGCCAAGCTGGTCATACAGCGCGGTCAGCGCCTGTTGATGTTCTTCGCACCAGCCAAAAGTGAAATACGCTTTGGTATTCACGCCGACAAAGGCGCAATCGTAGAACAGCATTTCGCTGGCGCTTTGGCGCAAACTCGTGAGCAGCGCCTCATCGGCAAACTGCATGGCGATGATGTAGTTAAACGTTTTGCCTGAGGCCGCCAGCGCCTCAAACGATTCCAGCGCGAAACCGTTAAATTCACTGCCGGGGCGCAGGTAGCTCCCGCCGATGGCGACCTTATCGACGCGCATGTGTTCGCGCTGCATAAATTCCCAGGTCACTTGCGCGGCGTAACCGGCACCGCACAACACAATGGGGTCGCCATTGGTTTGCATACGCGCCACGGTATCAACGAAATGGTTGCGCGTGGCAGAAATCAAATTGACGATTGAGGTCATTGCCGTCTCCGGGGAATGAAAAATAAAAGGTCGCAGGGCGCATCACAGCGTGTTTGCAACGTTTCGCGTTAACAGGGCGACCAAATCGTAGCCATCCCATTGCAGGGTAAAATCGAGCGTTTGCCCAAACGCCACGACGCGATCAATGCCTTTCGGGCGGCGTGCGGCAAGCCAGGCGTCGATCGTCGTTTTCTCAATACCGAACGTCGCGAGCGTTTGGCAGCGCGCATCGCAAAGCGGCGTCATGTCATTGAGCGAGTCGGCAACATACTCCATAAAGAAGCCGCAATTACCGCGTAGCGCCATCACGCCCGGCGTTAACGCTGCCAGTTCGACACGCACCACTAAATTGTCATCGTCAGAGACTTTCTTCACGCCGGGATACTGCGCGGCCAACTGGTACAAACGGGTCAGCTTATTGACCGCCGCCACCGGCTCAAGCGGATAATGGCGAGCGGCGAAGGCCTGAAAGTGCTGCCAGAATTGCTCGCGTGCCGCCTGTGTTTCAACGCCCAGCCAGACCAGCAACGACGGCGACGAGCAGGCGTTTTGGTCGTTTAACAGCGTGTCGTTAAAAAAGGCCTGCGCGAGTTTTCCTTTATCCGCATGCGCCAAATAGCGGTCGGCATCGATAGCGGCAAGGGAGTAACGATCGGCGAAGGCGATATCCAGCGCGCGCGGTTTCAGCGGCGAGCGGCGAATCTGCGCAATTGTCTCATCGCCGCCCCAAATAATGCGTGTATCACACAAGGCAGACAGCGCGTCATTGATCCCTTGCTGGCGATCGTAGCGCAGCAGGCAAATATAAGGCGCCAGCGCCGGGTGTTCGTGCAGCGCGGCGCATAACAGGCGAACGATAATCGGCACTTGCAGATGATCGCGCCCCGGCAGCCGCACAATATTGGCGTTACCGGTGAGCAAACCGCTGAACAGCGAATAGGCAAAGTTGGCGGCGACGTTGCCAGGCGCAATATGCAGCGCCACGCCGCGACCGTAGCGATGGGCTAAATCGCCATAGGCGGCGCGCATCTGGTTCAGCGAGGCGGCACGGCACCAGAAACCGAGGCTGATCACATCCGGCCAGGCTTTGGCTTCGTCGTCGCGCAATGTCAGGCGCGAAAAGGTCTGTAACAACGCCAGCATTTCTGCGGCGAACGGCGGGAACGGCGCCAGATCAGGCATCGCCTGCAACTGCGCTTCATCACCGATGACAAACGTCAGACCGTCAAAATGTTGCTGCATACGTGTCGCTGCACCCTCGTAATTCTGCTTTTTTTAGTCTGCCGATAACGTGGAAATATTTGCCTTTGCGCCCGCACGGGCAGTCATCTTCGCCGAGCAACACGCCTTCATCTTCGGTCAACAGCGAATGGCCCGGATAGGATTCGGGGAGCAGGGAGAGCACCTGAATAATCCCCGGTTTGCCAACGGGCGCGCAGGCGAAATCCGCCGGATCGCGAATGATAATGTCCGAGAAAATCGAGGTGTGCAGATGCCCGTGCTCGCACTGCATCGAGATACAGCCGGTTTGTTCCACCATGCCGTAATAATCATGCACCGCAGGCAAGTTGCAGACATCGTGCAGGCAACGGGCGAACGCCTGCGGGGAAACGGCTTCATTTTGCAGCTTTTTCCAGCCGCCGCCGTGAATCAACAACGCGTTGTCGAGCGCCAGTTTTTTACCGCTGGCGGCCAGCGCTTTATAAAAGTGCTGCCACACCATAAAGGTGAAGCCGAACAGCAAAATGCGTTTTCCCTGGTGCTTTTCGAGGAAGGCTTCAATGACCGGCAGATTCAACGTCATCTGCTCATCCAGCGCCCATGCGCGATCGGCGCCGAACAGCGAAAAACCTAAAATGCCTGCGCCGCGCGCTGAAAATTGCTGCCGGTCTTTCAGCACATCCGGCGAGTCGATCACTAACATTGGCAAACGGCCCGCGCCGGTAAATTGATTAACGATTTTCACCAGCGTTTTTTGCTGATACGCGGCGGTGGCTTTATCGAGAAAAATCCGCGACACCTGCTGCCCGGTGGTGCCGGAAGAGGTCATGGTTTTGACGATCTCATCATCCGCGATGCTTTTTAGCGTCAGCGTTTTAAACAGCGAAACGGGCAGAAAGGGCAGATCTTCCACCGCCTGAATGGATTGCGGTGTGATGTTTTGCGCATCCAGCATATGCCGGTAGTCTGCGCAATGGGCGTAGTGGTGCGCGGTCAGCGCCTTCAGGCGCGCCAACTGAAGCGCACGCTTATCCTCGCGCGCCAGCGAATAGGGGGCAATGCCCAGCATTTCATCAAGCGACAGGGACATACTCTTTCAGCCTGTGATAAAGGGTTTTACCCGCCGGGTTCTTGGGGATCTCACTCAGTGCGATCACGCGAAAGGCCGACGCATGCAATTTGCTGATCCCGGCGGCGTACTGCTTCACGTCGCCGGCGAGGGATTCGTCGGTAATAAAAATACACAGCAGATCGTCGCGGCCATCGCAGGCGACGGCGGTATCCGCAAACGCGGTTTTCAGCAGCGATTCCATCTCATCCAGCCCGACACGGTTGCCGAAGATTTTCAAAAAGCGTTTTTTGCGCCCGACGATACGGTAAAAACCGTCACTGTCGACGGTGGCGATATCGCCGGTGTGTAGCGTGCCGGCGAAGGTGTCGCCGAGCGCCAGATCTTCACCGCACTCGGCGTAACCGAGCGCCACATTTGCCCCGCGATAGATCAATTCACCTTGCGTATCCGGCGTGGTGATCGGGTGGTTATCATCGCCGAGTAGCAAAAATTCCCCGCCGGGGATCGGCTTGCCGATAAAACCATAGCGACTCGCGGCGTGCTCCGGCGCAAGCCAGGCCATGCGCGAGGTGGCTTCGGCGGCACCGTACATCACGATAAAGCGCTTGCCGTTTTGCATCGCGTACTCGGTGTACTCCTGCTGCAACGCGGCGGCGAGTTTACCGCCTGCCTGCGTTAGCGTGCGCAAATCCGGCAGATCCATACGCATGAAGCGCAATTTGCGCAGCATCTCCCAGGTGTAAGGAACGCCCGCGAACGAACTTGCACGCTCGGTGCGCACAAACTCCCACAGTTCGCGCTGCATCACGCTGTACCCGGTCAGTAACAGGCTGGCGCCAGCGTGCAAATGGCTGTTGATGATCGACAAACCATAGACATAGTTGATTGGCAGGCTCACCAGCCCGCGTTCACGCGCATCAATGTCGAGATAGTGCGCAATGCTCTCCGCATTGCTTTGCAGATTGCGTTTGCTGAGGCGCACCAATTTCGGGCTACCGGTTGAGCCAGAGGTGGTCATCAGCAAGGCCAGCTCATCGTGCAGTGGCCACGGCGTTAACCCGGTGGCGTGTAATTGATAACCGCCGTCACCCGACAAAACGCCTGATGGCGCTTCGCTTATCAGGCCTACGGTACCCGGGCCGGAAGTTTGTAGGTCGGATAAGGCGCAGCCGCCATCCGACAAAACGCCTGATGGCGCTTCGCTTATCAGGCCTACGGTACCCGGGCCGGAAGTTTGTAGGTCGGATAAGGCGCAGCCGCCATCCGACAAAACGCCTGATGGCGCTTCGCTTATCAGGTCTACGGTACCCGGGCTGGAAGTTTGTAGGTCGGATAAGGCGCAGCCGCCATCCGACAAAACGCCTGATGGCGCTTCGCTTATCAGGCCTACGGTACCCGGGCCGGAAGTTTGTAGGCCGGATAAGGCGCAGCCGCCATCCGACAAAACGCCTGATGGCGCTTCGCTTATCAGGCCTACGGTACCCGAGTCGGAAGTTTGTAGGCCGGATAAGGCGCAGCCGCCATCCGGCGAAACGGTTGGTGTCGGCTGCCAGATCAGCGAAGGCTTGTAGGTATCGATCAACTGCTGCGCCAGCGTGTTGTCGAGCGCGTTGTCCAACAGCAATGCCACCGCATCGCTTTGCAGGCAGGCGAGATAGCCGACAACGGCTTCGACCTGATTCTGGCAAAAGACAAACACTAATGAACGGGCTGGGATGTGGCTTGCCAGCGCGTCAACGCGGGCGGTCAGTTCGCCATAGCTCAGGCTTGCGCCACGATCATCTTTCAGCGCAAGTTGCGCGGTGTCATGCTGTTGCGTCTGCCAGAAAGTGTTCATTGCAGGGCGTCCATAATGCGGGCGGTCGTTTGTTCTGCCGTCAGGCCGCTCTGTTCTAGCATCCAGCCGTAATCCCCCGCGTGCGGGTAACCTTGCGGAATACCGATGGTTAACTGTTTCGGGCGCTGCGCCTGGCCGCCAACGTATTCGGCAACGGCGCTGCCCAAACCGCCAATCATGCTGTGCTCTTCCATCGTCACCAGCAGCTTTTTCCCTAACTGCGCGGCGATAACGGCTTCATCCAACGGTTTGAGGGTGTGCATATCAATCACCGCCGCGTCGATGCCGCGATCGGCCAGGTGACCCGCGGTGGTGAGCGCAACATGCACCATACTGCCGGTGGCAATAATCGCCACATCGTTGCCGTCGCGAAGCGTAATCGCTTTGCCGGGGATCAGCTCAAAATCTTCTTTATAGACGATCGGCGCGCGCATGCCGCCGGTCAGGCGTAAATAGACCGGGCCATCGTAAGCCAGTGCCGCCTGGGTCATTTTCACCGTTGCCGTGCAGTCCGCCGGGGAAAAAATGGCGATATTGGACACCGAACGCAGCATCGCCAGCTCTTCGATACCGTGGTGCGTGGCGCCAAACATGCCGGTTGCCAGCCCGGAAGCCAGCCCGACCAGCTTGACGTTTTCCTGCATGTAACCGAGGTTCAGGCGCACTTGTTCCGCCGCGCGCAGCGTCAAAAAGTTGGGAAACGAGGTGGCAAACGGCACAAAACCGCTGGCTGCCAGACCGGCGGCCACGCCGACCAGGTTTTGTTCGGCGATGCCGGTATTAATAAAACGATCCGGGTAGGTGGTGCTAAAGCGATCCAATCCTGAGGATTTGCACAGATCGCCGGAGAGAGCGACGATGCGGGCATCGTCATGCGCCAATTCAAGCAATGTCATCCCGAAGGTGCCGCGGGAACCGAGCATCGACCAGGAACGGATAGTGGCGGGCTTGAACTCAATCATGCTGGCCTCCGTTCAGTTCAGCCAGCGCGTCGGTAAGCTGTTGGGCGGAGACCCGGTTACGGTGGAATTCTTTATTATTTTCCATAAACGAGACCCCTTTGCCTTTCACCGTATTGGCGATGATGACCTTCGGTTTGCCGTGATGCGGGGCGCTAAACGCCGCTTGTAAAGCCTCGATGTCGTGACCATCGCAAACGAGGGTTTCCCACTGGCAGGCGCGCCACAGGGCGTCGAGATCCATTTGCATCACGTCCTGGGTAAAGCCGTCGGATTGCAGGCCGTTACGATCGACAATCAGCGTCAGGTTATCCACCTTGTGATGGGCGGCCATAAATGCGCATTCCCAAATGGCGCCTTCGTTGCACTCGCCGTCGCCGACCAGCACATAGGTTTGCCAGCGTTCGCCTTTCAGACGACGGCCAAGCGCCAGCCCGGTAGCGAAAGAAAGCCCTTGCGCCAGGCTGCCGCCGGAAAAATCGATACCGTATTCAGGATGTTTGGTCGGGTGAACCTGCAACACCGAGCCGTTGATTTCAAATTCATTCAACTGCGCTTCGCTGATAATGCCGAACTCGCACAGCGTGGCGTACAGACCGAGCGCTGCGTGGCCTTTGCTCAGAATGAACACGTCACGATCGTGACAGGTGATGTTCTGCGCATCGTACTGCATGACGACGCCATAAAGCGTACTCAGAATGTCGGTCATCGACAGTGCAGGGGAGACGTGCACGCCATCGCTGGGCGCGTGGTGCGCCACGCTGATAATACGGTTACGAATGCGTCGTGCCGCATCCTGAATTTTTTGTGTCATTTGAGACCACCATCCACGCGAATTGTCTGGCCAGTGATGTAGCTTGAGAGATCGCTGGCGAGGAATAACGCCACCTGCGCGATTTCCGCCGGTTCGCCCGCGCGTCGCAGGTCGGCGTTTTTCTTCGCCTCTTCGACCACCTGCGCGGGCATGGTAAGCAGCATTTCCGTTTCGGTTACCCCAGGCGCGATACAGTTGGCGCGAATGCCTTTCTCGCCCAGTTCCGCCGCGATGGATTGCGTCATGGCAATCAGCGCCGCTTTCGACGCGCCATAGGCGGATTTACCTGGGTTGCCATCTTCACCCGCTGTCGAGGCGATATTAATGATGCTGCCACGCTGCTGGCGGGCCATCAGCTTGGAGATGTATTGGGTGAAGAAATAGACAGAGAAGAAGTTCACTTCAAACTGGCTGCGCAACTGCGCTTCGCTGGTCATCTGGAACAGGCTGTTCATGGCGATACCGGCGTTGTTGATGACCGCGTCGATCGGGCGTTTGTCAGCCATGACGCGCTTAACGGCCTCTTTCATCGCCGCCGTATCGGTGATGTCAAAACCGAGCGGCCAGATCTGCACCTGGTGCCGTTCGGCTATTTGCGCCATCTGGCTGACAAAGGCATCATCGGCTTGCCGGGCATGGGCGTAAATGTTCGCGCCGTTTGCCGCGAACACATTAACCATTGCCAGCCCCATGCCACGGCGACAGCCGGTGATTATGACGTTTTTACCTTGCATCAACATAAGGTCATCACACTAGCTTTGCAGCGCAACATCGTATTTTTTCAGGATCTCTTTGCCCTTTTCCCATGACGCGAATTCGATGATGTCATCGGTATCCATCATGATGTCGAAGGCGTCTTCCAGCGAGGCGATCAGCGTCATATGACCAACAGAGTCCCAGGACGGCGTGTCCTGATATTTATAGCCCGCGAGGGTCTCTTCCGGGACTTCGAAGGTTTCGACAAAAATACGGTTGTATGTTTCCAGGTTGGACATCACGTTCTCCAGATAGCAGCAAACTGAGTTTCAGGCATTACCTGAACACTTTTTTATTCTCATTCGGGCGCATCACGCGCGCCGGGTTGCCCAGCGCAATCACCGACGGGCCAATATCGTTAAACACGATGGCGCCCATACTAATAATGGTGTCTTCACCAATGGTGGTGGTTTCGCGGATGGCGGCGTTCAAACCGATATACACACGGGGGCCAATCTGGCAGGTTCCGCCGAGGTTGGCGTAAGCAGAAATCACGCTGTCGTCGCCGATCACACAATCATGGCCGACATTGCAATTGGGTTGCAGATAGACGTTGTTGCCGATGGTGCAATCGCATGAGACATAGGCGCGGTCACACACAATGCAGCCTTCGCCGAAGGTCACATCATCGCTAATGCGCGCCAGAGGGTGAATTAATGTCGCCAGGCGAAAACCGGCGTCGCGCGCTTTTTGCGCCATCATCTGGCGAACAGCGGGTTCACCGACGCCAACTGCGACTTCATATTCATCGGCGGAAAGGTCGTTGAGCGTCACGACCGGGTGGCCCTTTAACTCACGGCCAGGATGGATATCATCGATAAAACAGAAGCCGCTCCAGCGTGACTCGATTGCGTTGATCTGCTTGACCAGCTCATAGACTTCTTTGCCAAGCCCGCCTGCGCCATAGATTGCCAGTTTCATCATATCCTCGAAATGCGGTGTCGCCGGGCATTACAGCCACGCGCGAAGAGAGGTTGCGCTCGCGCGTGTGAAAAAGGCGATAGCCCGGATCAGGGCTTTAATGTAAATGAGCAAGGGGGGGATTCAGGCAGAGAATAACCGTCATTTTGTCTCGCTTATTAACGGATAGAGTAAGTAAAGAAAATCCGCGTTATAGAAAAATTTCAGTTAAGTCAATGAGATTGAGTAGATGTGTTAATAAATGAAGTGCTGCTGCATTAATATTTCAGCAGCAAAAAACGAAAAAGTGCATGGCGTTACCCCCATGGGCTTAGCGCCTTGATTGTTAGGGATTTCCGGGGTTTTTGACGTCTCAAAATCCGCCGATTTTGTTTATTAACGGAAATAAACCCCCATTTCACCCACTATTCATCCGATTAAAACCCCTATAGAAAAGGATAATCACGCCGATAACTCAATTAACGCAGGGCTGTTTATCGTGAATTCACTCTATACCGCTGAAGGTGTAATGGATAAACACTCGCTGTGGCAGCGTTATGTACCTCTTGTGCGTCACGAAGCATTGCGCTTGCAGGTGCGCTTGCCGGCGAGTGTGGAACTGGACGACCTGCTACAGGCGGGCGGCATCGGTCTATTAAATGCAGTAGATCGCTATGACGCTCTGCAAGGAACGGCATTTACGACTTACGCAGTACAGCGTATTCGTGGGGCAATGCTGGACGAATTGCGCAGCCGAGATTGGGTACCGCGCAGCGTTCGGCGAAATGCCCGCGAAGTGGCGCAGGCAATGGGGCAGCTAGAGCAAGAACTGGGGCGTAACGCGACGGAAACAGAAGTGTCGCAGCGTCTTGGGATTCCTGTCGAGGAGTACCGTCAGATGTTGCTCGATACCAATAACAGCCAGCTTTTCTCCTATGACGAATGGCGAGAAGAGCACGGCGACAGTATCGAGCTGGTGACGGACGATCATCAACAGGAAAACCCGTTATTCCAGCTGATGGAAAGTAATTTACGTCACCGGGTGATGGAAGCGATTGAGTCGCTGCCGGAACGTGAACAACTTGTCCTGACGCTTTACTACCAGGAAGAGCTGAATCTCAAAGAGATTGGCGCGGTTCTGGAAGTAGGGGAGTCTCGGGTTAGCCAGCTTCATAGCCAGGCCATTAAGCGCTTACGTACTAAACTGGGTAAGTTATAGGTTGGTGATGTGACTGCATCGCTCCTGGTAAATGCCGTACAACGCATTGACAACCAGGAGTTATCATGACGGTGCAGCAATTAAAAAGACGGCCATTAAGCCGCTACCTGAAAGACTTTAAACACAGCCAGACGCATTGCGCTCACTGCCACAAGCTGCTTGATCGCATTACGTTGGTACGCCGGGGCGAAATCGTGAATAAGATTGCGATTTCGCGTCTGGATATGCTGTTGGATGAAGCGGCCTGGCAACAAGAGCAAAAAGAGTGGGTTGCACTCTGTCGTTTTTGCGGCGATCTGCATTGTAAAGAGCAGAGCGACTTTTTCGATATCATTGGCTTTAAGCAATATCTCTTCGAACAAACCGAGATGAGTCACGGTACGGTGCGCGAATATGTTGTGCGTCTTCGCCGTCTGGGCAACCATCTCAGCGAGTTAAATATCTCCCGTCAATTGCTGGACGAGGGTTTTCTTGATGAAAATCTGGAACCCTGGTTACCTGTGACCAGCACGAATAATTATCGGATTGCTTTACGTAAATACGCGCAGTTTAAGACCCAGACGCGTTTTGCCGGCGTGCAAAAAATCGCCGTCGGCGCGACATCTGATATTTATTAAAAAGAGAGAGATTGGGTGTGCATGTATTGCATTCAATCTCCGAAATCCCCCGGAAAGCCCGCTAACGAGCGGGCTTTTTTACTATCTTGCGGTCGCACTCAATTGCATTACATCGTGCAAGTCCGGCTGGCGCGTCCAGGCGCCGGTGGCAAACACGCTTAGCACGCAGGGCGAACATAAAACGCGTACACAAAATTTAAACCTCGATTAATGATTGCCCGTAAAACGGTCGCCTTATAGCAATGTAATTGCATGGGTTATTGTTTATTGGTTGATTAATTGAGGGTTACTATGAGTGTTCGTCGTTTTTCTTTTATATTGTTTGCCGCTTTGATAGTCCTGTTCCTTGCCAGTTCCGCATCAAATATATGGATGTTAACCAAGTCCAACCGCTCTTTAGAAAATATGAATAACGAGCGTGATGTGATGTTGTTCGTGATTGACCCTATCTACCATTCGCGCACTTTCCGTGTGCGTGCCCGTGAGATTGTCCTCCACGCGCAGCGGGGGAATGATAAGAACTTTTTAGCCGCACTAGAAGGCGCAAATCAGGGATTACAAAAAGCCAGCGCAGCAGAGGAAAACCTCATCAAAGCTAATCACTTTCCCGGTGAGGATGATTATTTATCTGCGTATAAAACGAGCTGGGAACACTATCTTAACGATGGGCTTAAACCGCTTTTAGCCGCGGCTCAGGCGAAAGATTATGCGCGCTTTGATGATCTGGCCAGCGATGTAGTGCCTAAGCTTGACCGGGCGTTTGAGATTGATCTCAATAAGCTGTTAGCGTTTCGAAATGCGTACGCAGATAAACGCACCAAACAGGTGCACGCAGATTTTTATAGCGGCGTTAACACAGCGATAGTGTTCGCGATAGTGTTCGTGCTCATTATCATCGGGGTGTTAATTATTATCAGCCGTCGATTACTCACACCGTTGCACCGTGCACAGAAAGAGTGTGAGCGCATCGCCTCCGGTGATTTAAGCAACCCGATCACCGTAAACGGAAACGACGAAATCAGCGACATGTTGCGCGCGCTGGAAAAAATGCGCGGTTCCCTGATGGGGATCATCCGTAAGGTGAAACATTCCAGTGATAGCGTGTCACACAGCGCGGGTAGTATCGAATCTGGTAACGTTGATCTCTCATCGCGCACAGAACAGCAAGCCGCATCGCTGGGCGAGACTGCCGCCAGCCTTGAGCAAATCACCTCAACGGTTAAAACCACGTCTGATAACTCAAACCAGGCGACCAGGCTTGCGGAGCAAATGCGCGAAGCTGCCATTGATAGTGACGCCACAATGCAACAGGCAGTGAGTACTATGCGTGATATCGAAGCCAGTTCCGTCAAGGTGAGTGAGATCATCTCCGTTATTGAAAGTATTGCGTTTCAGACGAATATCCTCGCGCTTAACGCAGCTGTGGAAGCGGCGCGCGCTGGCGAGCAGGGAAGAGGGTTTGCGGTTGTCGCGAGCGAGGTGCGCAATCTGGCGCAGCGTTGTGGCACGGCTGCAAAAGAGATTGCCGCGTTACTGGAAAAATCAGCGCAGGAAGTCGCCACCGGCGGCGAGCACGTGGCACATGCAGGTGAGAGCCTGAAACAAATCATGAACACGATTAACGGTGTGACTACGCTGATGAGAGAGATCGCCACGGCAACAAATGAACAGAGCGTAGGGATTGAACAGATTAACCAGGCTATTGCGCAGATTGATACGGTAACGCAGCAGAATGCATCACTGGTGCAAGAATCATCAAGCGAGGCGAGAGTACTTAGCGGTGAGTCCGGCGCGCTTTCTGATGCCGTCGCTGTGTTTAAGTTCGCATAAGCTGAAGTGAGTAAGGGAATCGTGATGCAGACCATAAACAGCCGTACAGCTCGTCAGCATTTCAGCGCTACGCTTAACGCGGCAACGGCTGCACCGATTGAGATTACGCGCAGTGGGGGAGTTGAGTCGGTTGTGTGGATCAGTAAGCGAGAATATGAAACGTTGAAACATGCTGCGGGATGGCTGGTGGATACGCCAGTGAAAGAGCCCGCCGCCGTGTGACAGTAAACGCCGATAAGAAACGTCCATAAAAAACCCCAGCCAAAACGCTGGGGTTTTCTTGGTTCAGATTTTTACGTGCATAATAAAACCTATACATTACGTTATCCGGCACCCGGAGGTTTTATGCCATTGCACAATTTGACCCGCTTTCCCCGCCTGGAGTTTATTGGCGCCCCGACGCCACTCGAGTATCTGCCGCGCTTTTCTGACTACCTGGGCCGCGAAATCTATATCAAACGCGATGATGTCACGCCGATGGCGATGGGCGGCAACAAGCTGCGCAAACTGGAGTTTCTGGCCGCTGATGCGCTGCGTGAAGGGGCGGATACACTGGTAACTGCTGGTGCTATTCAGTCAAACCATGTGCGCCAGACGGCGGCAGTGGCGGCGAAACTCGGTTTACATTGCGTAGCGCTGCTGGAAAACCCGATTGGCACAACCGCGGAAAACTACCTCACCAACGGCAACCGCCTGCTGCTGGATTTGTTCAATGCACAGATCGAAATGTGCGATGCGCTACATGACCCGGTGGCACAACTCGACGCGCTGGCCACGCGCATTGAAGCGCAGGGCTTTCGCCCGTATGTCATTCCGGTTGGCGGCTCGAACGCGCTCGGCGCGCTGGGCTATGTCGAAAGCGTGCTGGAGATTTCCCAGCAGTGCGAAGGCGCGGTTTCGCTCTCCTCTGTTGTGGTGGCCTCCGGCAGCGCCGGAACCCATGCCGGGCTGGCGGTCGGTCTTGAACAACTGATGCCAGACGTGGAACTGATTGGTGTCACAGTCTCGCGCAGTGTCGCAGATCAAAAACCGAAAGTGGTCACGCTGCAACAAGCCATCGCGCAAGAACTGGACGTGCCGGCGCAGGCGGATATTTTGCTGTGGGATGACTATTTCGCGCCGGGTTACGGCACGCCGAATGACGAGGGGATGGAAGCAGTGAAACTGTTGGCTCGCCTGGAAGGGATTTTGCTTGACCCGGTCTACACCGGCAAAGCAATGGCTGGCTTGCTTGATGGTATTGAACAAAAGCGTTTCAAAGATAATGGCCCCATCTTGTTTATCCATACAGGCGGCGCGCCAGCACTGTTTGCCTACCATCCGCACGTGTAACTGTTGTTCGGATTCGATTTTGGTTGATGAACGGCACCGGCGCGTATCCGCCAATTTCTGGAAACGTTTCTGTTGCAATAAACACACCGCGATTCAGCAACGCTTATTGCCTGAATCGCGGTAATTTGCCTTAAATCAGGCTGGAGAGGGAATTATTAGCGCACATATTATCGGGCGCTATTTTTCCCTTCTGACAATGTGCCTTAAACGCCTGCCGCTATTTCCTTCCTTTCTTTGTCGTTAAATCCGGCAATTAATCCGACTTATTTCCAAATGTTCCGATATTTTATATTTATAATTAAGTTTTATGTGTTAGGTTATTGTATACAAAATAATGATTATTAAAAGCAGGGGTATTACCGGTCGGTATGCAGGAGAAAGATTTCTTTACCTGGCGGCGTGAAATGATCGCGCGATTCCAGGAGATGACAGCGGCACAGGACGTTTATACGGAGATTCAGCGGCAGACTCAGTTGCTGGAATTTGATTATTTTTCGCTTTGCGTGCGCCATCCGGTTCCTTTTACCCGGCCAAAGCTGAGCGTTGAAACTTCTTATCCGGCAGAGTGGATGCTGCACTACCAGGCAGAGAATTACTTTGCCATCGATCCTGTGCTCAAAGCAGAGAACTTCATTCAGGGGCACTTGCCGTGGAATGACAAGCTCTTTCATGACGCGATGACCTTGTGGGATGCCGCGCGGGATCACGGCTTGCGCAAAGGTATCTCGCAATGCCTGATGCTGCCTAACCACTCGCTGGGCTTTTTGTCCGTTTCACGCACCAGCCTGTTTGGCAAAATGATGGCGGATGATGAAATTGAGTTGCGGCTGCAAACGCTGGTGCAACAAAGTTTGATGGCGCTGACGCGACTGGAAGATCACACCGTGATGACGCCGGAAATGAAATTCAGCAAACGCGAACGCGAAATCCTGAAATGGACGGCGGAAGGGAAAACCTCGGCGGAAATAGCGATGATTTTGTCTATTTCGGAAAATACCGTCAATTTCCACCAGAAGAACATGCAGAAGAAATTCAACGCGCCGAACAAAACGCAGATTGCTTGCTATGCGGCAGCAACGGGAATGATTTGAGAAATAAGCGCGCGGCGCATGCCAAACAAATCCGGCTGACAGAAGACTCTGACAGCCGGATGTTATTTATTGGCGGTAAGCTTGTTTAATTTGCTTAACAGTGACGGAATATACGCTGGCCTGAGCTTCATCTTCCATTTGTGCAATTTGCTTTTCCATTTTGATGATGACGCGGCCCGCGTCCGCCTGGCCCATCGCTTGCAGCATCAGTGTAATCATTGATTTCAGGCAAGAGACTTCCTGCGCCAGTTCCGTTGCATTATCAGCAGTGGAAAAATCAGGTGTGCTCAATTTATTTTCCTCGTTACGGTGTCGCGAACTTACGCGACGATCACTGTCAAAGCGGCGGAGTATACCACAAGGACCGCAAAAAAAAGCAGTGGTTGTTTTTTGATCATTGTGTCCGTTTATTGAATTAAACTCGTACGGCAATAAATCTCGGCACACTTTATTGCACTGAGAATATATGTTTAACCAACGTTTAAGCGGGGTTAATTGTTGTTACATATAGCGCGCAGTAATTTGTACCAGTAAAAAACGGCTTTTTTGGTAACTTTCTGAAAACACGCATTTTTAAAAAACTCGCACCGCATTTAAAAAGCTGACAAAAGTTTCCACTTCATGTACAACTTAATTTCCAAAAGCGAGAACAAAATCCGACTGTAGTTGTTTTTTGACCTTTCATTGTTACGCAAAAAAAAGCTAATATATGCCGAATTAGGTTTTCGCAGCGTTATCCCTATTCCGGAGATACTCCATTGATCAACGTACTACTTGTTGATGACCATGAACTGGTGCGCGCAGGGATACGACGCATTCTCGAAGATATTAAGGGCATAAAAGTCACGGGCGAAGTCAACTGTGGTGAAGACGCTATCAAATGGTGTCGCGCCAATTCCGTTGATGTCGTATTGATGGATATGAACATGCCCGGCATCGGTGGCCTTGAAGCGACGCGTAAAATCGCGCGCGGCACTGCCGACACCAAAGTCATTATGCTTACCGTTCACACTGAAAATCCCCTACCGGCAAAAGTTATGCAGGCCGGAGCCGCGGGATATCTCAGCAAAGGCGCCGCGCCGCAGGATGTGGTGAATGCCATTCGTTCTGTGCATTCTGGCCAGCGCTACATCGCTTCTGATATTGCTCAACAAATGGCGCTTAGCCAAATCGAACCGGAAAAAACGGACTCGCCGTTCGACAGTTTGTCTGAACGTGAATTGCAGATTATGCTGATGATCACTAAAGGCCAGAAGGTCAATGAGATCTCAGAGCAACTGCATCTGAGCCCGAAAACGGTGAACAGCTATCGCTATCGGATGTTCAGTAAATTGAACATTCACGGTGACGTCGAATTGACGCACCTCGCCATTCGCCATGGTTTGTGCAATGCGGAGACGTTAATAAGTCAGTGACTGAAGTTTTTGATTCCAAAGCATTTCTCAAAACGGTAACCAGTAAGCCCGGTGTCTATCGTATGTATGATACCGGCGGTACCGTTATCTATGTCGGTAAAGCGAAAGACCTCAAAAAACGTCTTTCCAGTTACTTTCGCAGCAATCTTGCCTCACGCAAAACCGAAGCGCTGGTCGCACAGATCCAACAGATCGATGTGACGGTGACCCACACCGAAACCGAAGCGTTGCTGCTGGAACACAACTATATCAAGCTGTATCAGCCGCGTTATAACGTGCTGTTGCGCGATGACAAATCTTACCCCTTTATTTTTCTCAGCGGCGATACTCACCCGCGCCTGGCAATGCACCGCGGTGCGAAGCATGCGAAAGGTGAATATTTCGGGCCTTTCCCGAATGGTTACGCGGTGCGTGAAACCCTGGCGCTGTTGCAGAAAATCTTCCCGGTTCGCCAGTGCGAAAACAGCGTTTATCGCAACCGCTCCCGTCCGTGCCTGCAATACCAGATTGGTCGCTGCCTCGGGCCGTGCGTTGCGGGGCTGGTGAGCGAAGAAGAGTATGCGCAGCAAGTTGATTATGTGCGTTTGTTTCTCGCCGGCAAAGACGACCAGGTATTGACGCAGCTTATCGCGCGGATGGAAAAAGCCAGCCAGTCACTGGAGTTTGAAGAAGCCGCGCGCGTTCGCGATCAAATCCAGGCCGTACGTCGAGTAACGGAAAAACAATTCGTGTCAAACACAGGCGACGATCTTGATGTGATCGGCGTGGCGTTTGATGCCGGGATGGCCTGCGTGCATGTGCTGTTTATTCGCCAGGGTAAAGTGCTGGGTAGCCGCAGTTATTTCCCAAAAGTGCCGGGTGGCACAGAGCTTGGCGAAGTCGTGGAAACGTTTGTTGGTCAGTTTTATTTGCAGGGTAGCCAGATGCGCACGCTGCCAGGCGAAATCTTGCTTGATTTCAATCTCAGCGACAAAACGTTGCTCAGCGATTCGTTATCCGAACTGGCAGGGCGTAGAGTAAATGTGCAGACCAAACCGCGCGGCGATCGTGCGCGTTATTTAAAACTGGCGCGCACCAATGCCGCCACGGCGCTCAGCACCAAACTTTCGCAGCAATCCACCGTACATCAACGCCTCGCCGCATTGGCGAGCGTCCTGGAGTTGCCAGAGGTTAAACGGATGGAGTGCTTTGATATCAGCCACACAATGGGCGAGCAAACCGTAGCTTCCTGCGTGGTGTTTGACGCGAATGGCCCGCTGCGCGCCGAATATCGGCGTTACAACATTACCGGCATTACACCGGGTGATGATTACGCGGCGATGAACCAGGTATTGCGCCGTCGGTATGGCAAAGCGATTGAAGAGAATAAAATTCCAGATGTGATCCTCATCGATGGTGGCAAAGGGCAACTGGGTCAGGCGAAAGCGGTTTTTGCCGAGCTGGATGTTCCCTGGGATAAGCACAAACCGCTGTTGTTAGGCGTCGCGAAAGGGGCGGATCGTAAAGCGGGCCTCGAAACGTTGTTTTTCGAACCGGAAGGTGAGGGCTTTAGCCTGCCGCCGGATTCCCCGGCATTGCATGTGATTCAGCATATTCGCGATGAGTCCCACGATCACGCCATTAGCGGGCATCGTAAAAAACGCGCCAAAGTGAAAAATACCAGTTCGCTGGAGACCATCGAAGGTGTAGGCCCAAAACGTCGCCAGATGTTGTTGAAATATATGGGCGGGCTGCAGGGTTTACTCAACGCCAGCATCGAAGAAATATCAAAAGTGCCGGGTATCTCGCAAGGTCTGGCAGAAAAGATCTACTACTCGTTGAAACATTAAGGGCTCTGTAGCAACATAGAGCGAATATTTACGGACAACAGACAGTTAACGCCGCTATGCGATTCAATATTCCTACGTTGCTCACCCTTTTTCGCGTCATCCTGATTCCGTTTTTCGTGCTGGCGTTTTATCTGCCGTTTCAGTGGGCTCCGTTTGTTTGTGCGCTGATCTTCTGCTGCGCGGCGATCACTGACTGGTTTGATGGTTTTCTGGCGCGCCGCTGGAACCAAAGCACGCGTTTTGGTGCGTTTCTCGACCCGGTTGCCGATAAGGTGCTGGTGGGGATTGCGATGGTGCTGGTCGCCGAGCATTACCACAGCTGGTGGGTAACGCTGCCGGCCGCGACGATGATTGCCCGTGAGATTATTATCTCCGCGCTGCGCGAGTGGATGGCCGAAATGGGTAAACGCAGCCGCGTGGCGGTGTCGTGGATTGGTAAAGTCAAAACCACATCGCAAATGGTGGCGCTGGTCTGGCTGCTATGGCGGCCAAATCTGTGGGTTGAGTACGCGGGAATTGCGCTATTCTTCGTGGCCGCCGTGTTAACGCTGTGGTCCATGTTGCAATATTTAAATGCCGCGCGCGGCGATCTGCTTGAACCGTGATCGTTTCGTCGCAATTTTCAGCAAACGATCCGGCTTTTGAAAAATATCGTTGACTCAGTGCGTCAGGTAAGTAGAATGCAACGCATCGGAAGGCAGCATAGCTCGTCAGAAGATAGTAAAATCAAGCGATTACATCAATCTTGATTATGCGGGAATAGCTCAGTTGGTAGAGCACGACCTTGCCAAGGTCGGGGTCGCGAGTTCGAGTCTCGTTTCCCGCTCCAGTTTTATGCATCGGCTTCTATAGCGGATGCGGGCTGAAAAGCCTCAGGAATTCTGGCGCGTTAGCAAAGCGGTTATGTAGCGGATTGCAAATCCGTCTAGTCCGGTTCGACTCCGGAACGCGCCTCCAATTTCCTCCCGAGCCCGGATGGTGGAATCGGTAGACACAAGGGATTTAAAATCCCTCGGCGTTCGCGCTGTGCGGGTTCAAGTCCCGCTCCGGGTACCATGGGAAAAGCAGAATAATCAAAGCAATAAGCAGTGTCGTGAAACCACCGAAAGGTGGTTTTTTTGTGCCGGCAAAACACCTTTCGCCATATTTTTCGTTATTCAATTCAACAAAAAACCGCACGCAAGTTACCTCACGTGCGGTGTGTATTCTTCCTGATTTACCCTACCTCTGGCAGCCATCCTGCAACTATCAGGAACTGAATCGCGATAATCCCAATCCCGCAGACGAAAATCAGGCACAACACCGGTTTGCCGCCGAGTACGCGATAACCGTTTTGCGGATGGTGTTTACGGCTCTGCCACGCCAACATCGATGGCAGCAGCAGCGCCAGCACGGAAAGCGCGACACCGGCATAACCCAGCGCCATCACAAACCCGCGCGGGTAGAACAGCGCGAACGCCAACGGTGGCAGGAAGGTGATCACTCCAGTTTGCAAACGCCCGGCGGCGTTATTACCGCGCTGGAACAGATCGGCGAGGTAATCAAATAGCCCCAGCGAAACGCCAAGAAACGAGGTTGCTAGCGCCAGGTCAGCAAACAGATGCACCGCCAGTTCAACATGCGGCGACGCCACCACTTCACGCAGTGCCTGCAACAAACCATTCAGTCCCGCCTGGCTGGCGAGTAATCCCATAAAGGTCGTTGAATCAATGCTGCCAAGCGTCGCCAGTTGCCAGAAAATGTACGCCACTAAAGGAATTGCACTGCCAGTGATAAATATTCCGCGCAGTTTACGAATGTTGCCGCCCATATAGCTGACAATGCTCGGCACACTGCCATGAAAACCAAATGAGGTGAAAATCACCGGCAGGGCAGAGAGTGCGAGGCCTTTTTCCAACGGCAGGGTCAGCAAGTTGGCCTGATGGATATGCGGCATCAACAACACCAGCATGATCACAAGGAAAAGAATTTTCGCGCTGAACAGGAATCGGTTAAACAGATCGACCAGCGACGTTCCGGCACAGACCACGCCACCGGCAACGATTGTGAACAGCAGAACCCCCGCCACCGGAGTAAGTTGCACGTTAAACCACGCACTGATGCCCGATGCCAGCAATTCGCCTGCGCCGCTGATATACGCAGCAGTCAATGCATACATCAGAAACATCATGCTGAAACCGGTGATCCATTGGCCGTAACGGCCCAAATAGCGCCGCGCGAGCGAGCCGAGACCGGTATCTGCCGGAACATGCTGGTAAACCTCCAGCAACAGCAGGGCGGTGTAACACATCACAGCCCACAGGGCGAAAAGTAATACTAAAGTGGTGGCAAAGCCGACGCCCGCAGCTGCCAGCGGCATTGCCAGCATCCCCGCGCCAATGGTTGTTCCGGCAACAATAAAGACGCTGCCAAGTGTCCGATTTTTCACGTTTTTCCTCTGTCCTGGAACATACTGCATATGCAATTCGCGGCGCAGAGTAAGTGAATTCATTCATTTCGTCAAACGACCGTTACAATCGCTGTATATATAAGTTTACAGCTTCATTTGGCCGGTCATCTGCCCAACAGAATCAGGCAATTTGCCTACTTCATCAGGGGAATATTTTTGCGCGACAATCAGGCGTACCTTAAAAAAGAATTATAAATTATCAAAAAAATGAGGAAGACGATGCCGGGTGCAAACCCCTTCACAGCGAAATGGTCGCGCAACGGAAACCTGCTTTGCCACGGGCACTGGATCATTAGCTGGCAGGGTCAGACCATCATCCTGCCGGAGTCTCGCCAGGAGAAAGACATGGGAACCTGGGCTATCTATTCGATAATCGACCCGGACGATGAAACCTTTGCACAAGGATTACAGGAAGATGAGTGGATTATCGAAAACGTCGAGTGGCTAACGGATTTGTTCTTTGATTACGGTATTGCGCTGGAAACGGAAAATTATCGCTATTTCTACCAGGCGGTGAATAAGCAAGACTGGCGTTGCACAAGTTGTGCGGGATGCATGTAAAAATAAAGCGGTTAAGATTTACCTTAACCGCAATTATATTAATTTTGCGCGTCAAGCGTCGCCAGTTCTTTATCGATGAAATAAAGACCTTCGCCACTTTTACCGGCCAGCGTTAATTTATCAATGACCGATTTGAATAATTTCTCTTCTTCGTGTTGTTCTGCCACATACCATTGTAGGAAATTAAAGGTCGGATAATCTTGTGACATCATGGCGACGTGCGCCAGTTCGTTAATTTTTTGTGTGATCAGTTGTTCGTGTTCGTAAGTGGCGCGGAACAGATCGTCAAGAGAAGTGTATTCCGCAACCGGCGACGCGATGGTATTGATGCGGGGCAGGCTGCCGGTGTCGGCCAGGTAGTCGAACAGGCGCTGCATGTGGGTCATCTCTTCCTGCGCGTGGCGACGCAGGAACGCGGCGGCACCCTCAAAACTGTGGTAACTGCACCAGGCGCTCATTTGCTGATAAAGCAGGGAAGAAAAGAGTTCCAGATTCATTTGTTCATTGAGTTTTTCAATCATCTCTGCTTTTAACATGGTACCGCTCCAGAAATAGAATAAGGGAAAAATCTGCGGCCACTATAATTTGTTATTTAATTATTTGCAAAAGGTAAAATAAAAAACTCATTTATTAAAAAAGAGAATGAGAATAACACGCATTGCCCGCGCACATAATTAAATGAATGAGAATTGTTTTAATTATTAATAGAAGAATAAGCCAGCAACGCTATGCTGGCTTAAAATATTACCAGGCGGACTGGGTTTGATTCACTGCCACACCGCGGCACTGATATTGAATCGTGATTTTGGTATTCATGCAGGCCGTTCCGCTGATCAAGCTACAGGTCTGCACTGGCTGGCCATATGGCACGGCAGTGGCATAGCCCATTTGCTGGCACTGCTTATTTGCCGTACCCTGCGCGGTATATTCGTCATAACGCGCGGTCTGCATCATTGACTGGTTAAAGCTAAGACGCACCAGACCACTGGTGGTATCCACGCTGCTGACTTCCGCTTCCTTGGTGATGGTGCACCCGGCAAGCAGCAGCAACGAGACGGCAACACATATTCTCTTCATGAAATCGCTCTGATTCATTTGGCATGATCTCATCTTATCGCGGTGATTGGGCGCCAATCGGTGGAATAACCCGTTGAATAGCCCCTACTAATCGCGACGGCGATGCTCAGTCGGCGAGATTGTCATAAATCACGCGAAAACGTTCATGATGCTGGCGAAACACCGCGATTAGCCGGGGATCAAAGTGTTTGCCCGCACCGTCGATAATGGTCTGCCGGGTGAGTTCATGGCGAAAGCCCGGCTTGTAAACGCGCTTCTGGCGTAACGCGTCGTACACATCGGGCAGCGCCAAAATGCGGGCTTCCAGTGGGATTTGCTCCCCCTTTAGCCCCTCCGGTTAACCGCTGCCATCCCATTTTCCATGGTGGAAATGGATGATATTTTCCGCCACCTGTCCCAGCCCCAGTCTCTGAATAATGCGCCAGCCTTTAATAGTATGGAGCCTCATCTCACTAAATTCCTCCGGGGTGAGCGGCCCTTGTTTACGCAAGATATGGTCCGGCACGGCAATTTTACCGACATCATGCAGTGACGCGTAATTTTCAATCGATAACTGGAAAGCCGGTGTACCTGGGTCAGCAAATTGTGCAGCGGGTGACCCCTTTGTGCCACGGGCCAATCATGCCGCCGTGCGCCGGGGTTTGTGAAACGTCGAGGATTTCCACCAACCGCACCGGCCACTGGGTTTTGCGCATTTCGGCGTAGTCGTTATCGATATAATGCACCTCGATTTTCGGTACGCAACACCCCGGCATACAACCCGTAGCTGTCTTCATTGAAACGCGTGAGGATTTCCGCGTCGTAAAGCCAGACCGGAATAGCGGTGCGAGGCGGGGGATCGGCGAAAACTGTGAACCTGCTTTTGATTTTTAAAACCATTTTTCACTAAATTTGAAAGTACGTTTGTCAGGTAGTAAGGTTTAAGCAACCTTTGCTATCTGAAGCATGTCCACAGGAGATCGAAAATGAAAATTGCACTGATGATGGAAAACAGCCAGGCGGCGAAAAACGCCATCATCCTGAAAGAGCTGAAAACGGTTGCCGATGAGAAAGATTTCCCGGTGTATAACGTCGGCATGAGCGACGAAAACGACCATCATCTGACTTACATCCACTTAGGGATTATGGCCAGTATTTTGCTCAACGCCAAAGCGGTGGATTTTGTGGTTACCGGCTGCGGCACCGGTCAGGGTGCATTGATGTCGCTGAACATTCATCCGGGCGTGGTGTGCGGCTACTGCATCGATCCGGCGGATGCCTTCCTGTTCGCGCAAATCAATAACGGTAATGCGCTGGCGCTGCCGTTCGCGAAAGGCTTTGGCTGGGGCGCGGAACTGAACGTGCGCTTTATCTTTGAGAAAGCCTTTACTGGCCGTAACGGGGAAGGTTATCCACCGGAACGTAAAGAGCCGCAGGTGCGTAACGCGGGCATTCTGAATCAGGTGAAAGCGGCGGTCGTAAAAGAAAACTATCTTGATACGCTGCGCGCCATTGACCGTGAACTGGTGAAAACCGCCGTTTCCGGTGAGCGTTTCCAGAAGTGCTTCTTTGAAAATTGCCAGAGCAAAGAGATCGAAGCGTTCGTTCGCGAAGTGCTGGCCTGATAGCCATATTGTGCCTGATAGCGCTTCGCTTATCAGACCTACAGACCCGGTGAGCGTTCGCGCCACCGGGCATTTCAACATTAGGTATTTTTCTGCGACACCGCGCTACCGGCATCTTTTGTCAGGCGAAGCGTATCAAACATGCCCACCAGGCAAATCAGCGCGATAAATACAAACGCCAGCCGGAAACTGATCCCTTCAATATTTGTAATGTGCAGCCAACTGCTCACGTGCTCGCCAATGCGAATGCCAATTGCGCCCAGCGTAATCCCCAAACCGACCGCCAGTTGTGTCGCTGTACTAAACAGCGTGTTGGCGTAGCTCATTTGCGGTGACGGCACATCGGAAAAGGCGAGGGTGCTGACACCGGTAAACTGCACCGAACGGAAAACCCCGCCAAGATAAAGAATCACAAAGGTCAGCCAGGCCGGTGTATGCGACGTCAGCAACGCGCAGGCCACCAATGCCAGCACGTTAAGCGCGCCATTAATCAGCAGCAATTTTTTGAAGCCTAGCCAGCGGATCAGCGGCGTGGTGGCGGGTTTGATGCTGAGGTTTCCGGCAAACACCGCCAGCACCAACAGCCCGGCATGAAACGGATCCATGCCAAAACCCACCTGAAACAGCAGCGGCAACAGAAAAGGCACGGCGCTAATCGACGCGCGAAACAGCGAACCGCCGTACATAGTCACGCGAAACGTCGGTACCTGCATGGCATCAAGGCGGATCATCGGCCATTTTGCCCGCAGGAAATGACGCAACGTAAAGACCATTGTCACCGCGCCCAGCGCCAGCAGGCCGAAGGTTAACAGGCCTTGCGGATGCTCCGAACCGAGCGCTTCCATGGCATACACCAGGCTGACCATCGCCACGGCGGTGGAAATAAACCCGGCCAGGTCGAACGGCCGGCGCTCCTCTTCGCGAATATTGGGAATAATGCGTAGCGCCAGCGCAATCGCCAAAATGCCGAGCGGCACATTAATAAAGAAGATCCAGCGCCAGTCGGCATAGTGGGTGATAAAACCGCCGAGCGGCGGGCCGATAATCGGCGCGACCAGCGCTGGCCAGGTGAGCGTGGCGATGGCGGTAATCAACTGATGTTTCGGCGTGGTACGCAGCACAGCAAGGCGACCAACCGGCACCATCAACGCGCCGCCGACGCCTTGCAAAATACGCATCGACACGAACATATCAACGTTGGTGGAAAGCCCGCACAGCACGGACGCGATGGTAAAAATCGCCAGCGCAATTGAGAACACATTGCGTGCGCCGAAGCGGTCGGCAATCCAGCCGCTGGCGGGGATCAATACCGCAAGGGTAATAAGATACGCGCTGATACCGATATTCAACGCCACGGCTTCCACGCCAAAGGTTTTTGCCATATCCGGCAGCGCGGTGGCGATCACCGTGCCGTCGATAAACTCCATAAAGAACGCGCCGGCTACCAGTAACGCAGCGGGAGAAAGACCTCCAGTCTTCCGCGAAAGGGTGCTTTCACTCATTGTGGATCTGCCATTTGCCAAAAAAAGTTGAGAATGCTAAAAAAAATTTTAGCGCCCTAAATGCAGGATTTATAATCGAATTTTTAACAAAGTTACGGCATTTCTGATTTTTGAAACGTGATTTCTATCACAGGTGAGTTGATTTTTGTGACTAAGGTCATATTATGTACGCACTTAGGCTTAACACCTGCATAACAAATCGCCGGAGCAACACATGAAACTGCGTAAAATCCTGAAGCATATGTTTGAAACTTATTGCAAGACTTTCAAAGACGTACCGCCAGGCGCTATGTTCTGATAATAAAAAAACCTGCTGAGGCAGGTTTTTTTATGCCCGCAATTTACCGCCAAAGCGCAAAACTACTCTTGCCCGCCGTTTCCCGCTACTATGGCGCCCTTTACGAAAGGAGCTTCCCATGTCGCAAAACACCCCCGTCGACCAGGAACTGGTATCCGACGTCGTCGCCTGCCAGTTGGTCATCAAACAAATCCTCGATGTGATTGATGTTATCGCGCCCGTTGAAGTGCGTGAAAAAATGGCCAACCAATTAAAAAGCATCGATTTTTCTACTCATCCCGCCGCTGCCGATCCCGTCACGCGCCGCGCCATTCAAAAAGCCATCGCCTTAATTGAACTGAAGTTCACTCCGCAGGGCGAAGCGCACTAACGGATCCTCACCGAAACACAGCGCCCGGTCTGTGACGCAGCGGGGATTTTGAAACGCTGTTTTGATCAACAATACCGCCACTTTAGTCAACCAACCTTAAACACAAGGAGTCGGGAATGAAAAAAGTGGCGATGTTGTTAGCGCCCGGTTTTGAAGAAGCGGAAGCGATTATCACCATTGATATTTTGCGCCGCTTGCAAATCGATGTGGAAACGCTGGCCTGCGCGGAATCGCGCGCGGTGGTGAGTTATCACAATATTCCGATGGTGGCGGACGCCACGCTGGCAGAACGGCAAAACACGCTGTACGACGCGGTGGTGTTGCCCGGCGGGCCGCAGGGCAGCGTCAATCTGGCCGCCAGCGAAGCCGTGGTGCAATTTGTTAAACACCATGACGATGCGGGCAAGTTTATCTGCCCGATTTGCTCGGCTGCCGCGCGCGTGCTGGGCGGGAATGGCCTGCTAAAAGGCCGCCGTTATGTCTGTTCCGGCGATCTCTACGAAACGGTGCGTGATGGCGAATATGTCGATGCGCCTGTGGTGGAAGACGGCAACCTGATCAGCGGCAAAGGCCTCGGGCTGGCCTTCGATTTCGCCTTGACCGTGGCCGCTCGCTTGCAAGGAGACGAAACGGCGGCGCGAGATCACGCCGATCATATCTACTATAGCTGGTGATGTTTTCGCCCGGCTGCGCACCTCAGTCGGGCACAAGGATAAGCTGGCTGATGTTATGGATTATCCTGCTTTTACCCTTCCGATTTGTCCGACAATAGCGGTTAACTTTATGTGAAAAATCGCTGAATTTATGTACGTAATTACTGTAATTCTGCCGTGTGATGCCGCTCTCCTATGGAGAATCAATTTCCCGCTACAACTACTCCCAGCACAGATGTCCATGGGGCGCGTGGACTCTAATGCCTTGTTTTATGTCCTTTTAAATGAACCGATAGTTTGTTTTCCCTACATAAAAGAACGTTAAAGCTGGAGTTTACCATGCACAAATTCACTAAAGCGTTGGCGGCCATCGGTCTGGCTGCCGTTATGTCACAATCCGCTATCGCTGAAACCATGAAGCTCGGGTTCCTGGTCAAGCAACCGGAGGAACCCTGGTTTCAAACTGAATGGAAATTTGCCGACAAGGCCGGCAAAGATTTAGGTTTTGAAGTGATTAAAATCGCCGTTCCCGACGGTGAAAAAACGCTGAACGCCATTGATAGCCTGGCCGCCAGCGGCGCGAAAGGGTTTGTTATCTGTACCCCAGACCCGAAACTCGGCTCGGCGATTGCCGCCAAAGCGCGCGGTTACGACATGAAAGTGATTGCGGTCGATGATCAGTTCGTCAACGCCAAAGGCGAACCGATGACCTCCGTTCCGCTGGTGATGATGGCGGCCAGCGAAATCGGCGCGCGTCAGGGCCAGGAGCTATACAAAGAGATGCAAAAACGCGGCTGGAACGTGAAAGAAACCGGTGTGATGGCGATTACCGCTAACGAACTGGATACCGCGCGTCGCCGTACCACCGGTTCAATGGACGCGCTGAAAAAAGCCGGTTTCCCGGAAAAACAGATTTATCAGGTGCCGACCAAATCTAACGATATCCCCGGCGCATTCGATGCCGGTAACTCCCTGCTGGTTCAGCACCCTGAAGTGAAACACTGGCTGGTGCTCGGCATGAACGATAACACCGTGCTGGGCGGCGTGCGTGCGACAGAAGGTCAGGGCTTTAAAGCTCCGGACGTGATTGGTATTGGTATTAACGGCGTGGACGCGGTGAGCGAGTTGTCCAAAGCGCAAGCGACGGGCTTCTATGGATCGCTGCTGCCAAGCCCGGATGTGCATGGGTATAAAACCAGCGAGCTGCTCTACAACTGGGTGACCAAAGGAACTGAACCGCCGAAATTCACTGCGGTCACCGATGTTGTGCTGATCACTCGCGATAACTTCAAAGAAGAGCTGGCGAAAAAAGGACTGTAATTCTCCAGGTTGCGCTCCCCGGTAACTCGGGGAGCCAGACGTACAATCAACTGCTTTACGGAGACGTTATGCAACAGTCTACCCCTTATCTTTCGTTTCGCGGCATCAGCAAAACCTTCCCCGGTGTGAAGGCGCTCAGCGACATCAGTTTTGATTGTCATGCCGGGCAAGTTCACGCGTTGATGGGCGAAAATGGCGCGGGTAAATCGACACTATTAAAAATCCTCAGCGGTAACTATGCGCCAACCAGCGGCACGCTGGCGATCAAAGGCGAAGAAGTGGCGTTTGCCGACACCACCGCCGCGTTGAACGCGGGCGTGGCCATCATTTACCAGGAGTTGCATCTGGTGCCGGAAATGACCGTCGCCGAGAACATCTATCTGGGGCAGCTGCCGCATAAAAGCGGCATTGTGAACCGCTCATTACTCAATTACGAAGCGGGTTTACAGCTTGAACATCTGGGGTTGGATATCGACCCGCAAACACCGTTGAAGTATCTCTCCATTGGTCAATGGCAGATGGTTGAAATCGCCAAAGCGCTGGCGCGTAACGCCAAAATTATCGCTTTCGATGAACCGACCAGTTCCCTCTCCGCGCGTGAAATCGACAACCTGTTTCGCGTGATCCGCGAGCTGCGCAAAGAAGGGCGCGTCATTCTGTATGTTTCTCATCGTATGGAAGAGATTTTCGCCCTCAGCGATGCGATTACGGTGTTTAAAGATGGTCACTATGTGCGCACCTTTACGGATATGGAACAAGTCAACCATGACCAACTGGTGCAGGCGATGGTCGGGCGTGAATTAGGCGATATCTATGGCTGGCAGCCGCGGGAATATGGCGAGCAGCGTTTGCGGCTGGAACAGGTGAAAGCGCCCGGTGTGCGCACGCCGATTAGCCTGAGCGTGCGCAGCGGTGAAATTGTCGGTCTGTTCGGGCTGGTGGGTGCCGGACGCAGCGAATTGATGAAAGGGCTGTTCGGCGGCACGCAGATCACCGAAGGGCAGGTATTTATCGACGGGGAAGCCGTCTCAATCCAGAAACCGGCGCAGGCGATTCGCGCGGGCATGATGTTATGCCCGGAAGACCGCAAAGCGGAAGGCATTATCCCGGTGCATTCGGTGCAGGAGAACATCAATATCAGTGCGCGGCGCAAATACATTCATGCCGGTTGTCTGATTAACAACAGTTGGGAGAGTGATAACGCGGAGCATCATATTCGTGCGCTCAATATCAAAACCCCGGGCGCCGATCAGCTCATTATGAATCTCTCCGGCGGGAACCAGCAGAAAGCCATTCTCGGGCGCTGGCTGTCGGAAGAGATGAAAGTCATTTTGCTCGACGAGCCGACGCGCGGCATTGATGTCGGGGCGAAGCATGAAATCTACAACGTCATTTACGCGCTGGCCGCCCGCGGTGTTGCGGTGCTGTTTGCCTCAAGCGACTTACCAGAAGTGATTGGCGTGGCCGATCGCATTGTGGTGATGCGTGAAGGGGAGATTGCCGGTGAGTTGCTGCACGGTCAGGGCGATGAACAGCAGGTGCTAAGCCTTGCGATGCCTAAAGTTAGCCAGGCTGTCGCCTGAGTGAGGAGAATACGATGTCATCTTTAACTACGTCCCGCGCGCCAAAGTCGAAGTCGCCGTTCAGCTTCGGGCGCATCTGGGATCAGTTCGGCATGCTGGTGGTGTTCGCCGTGCTGTTCCTCGGCTGCGCGATTTTTGTGCCGAACTTCGCCTCCTTCGTCAATATGAAAGGGCTGGGGTTGGCGATTTCCATGTCCGGCATGGTGGCCTGCGGCATGCTTTTTTGCCTGGCATCAGGGGATTTTGACCTCTCTGTCGCCTCGGTGATTGCCTGCGCCGGTGTCACCACCGCTGTGGTTATTAACCTCAGCGAAAGCTTGTGGATTGGCGTCTTCGCCGGTTTGTTGCTCGGCGTGGTCAGCGGTTTTATTAACGGCTTTGTGATTGCTCGCCTGAAGATCAACGCCCTGATTACCACCCTTGCCACCATGCAAATTGTGCGCGGGCTGGCGTATATCATTTCCGACGGGAAAGCGGTGGGCATTGAAGACGAGCGCTTCTTTACGCTCGGCTATGCCAATTGGTTTGGTTTGCCAGCGCCGATCTGGCTGACGGTCGGCTGCCTGATTATTTTTGGCTTCCTGCTTAACAAAACCACCTTTGGCCGCAATACGCTGGCGATTGGCGGGAATGAAGAAGCCGCGCGGCTGGCGGGTGTGCCGGTGGTCAGAACCAAAATCATCATCTTTGTGCTGTCGGGGTTAGTGTCGGCAGCGGCGGGGATTATTCTCGCTTCGCGTATGACCAGCGGCCAACCGATGACCTCAATTGGCTATGAGCTGATTGTGATTTCCGCCTGTGTGCTCGGCGGCGTATCGCTGAAAGGCGGCATCGGCAAAATCTCTTACGTGGTGGCAGGGATTTTGATTCTTGGCACAGTGGAAAATGCCATGAACCTGTTAAACATCTCACCGTTCTCGCAATATGTGGTGCGCGGTTTGATCCTACTGGCGGCGGTGATTTTTGACCGCTACAAACAAAAAGCCAAACGCACCGTCTAGCGCTATTTACTTGTATTTTAGAGACAACCTTTCAGTTTACTTCCCTTGCTTACCAGCCGCTAACCCGGCTGGTAACGCATTCTTAAAATGGCGAGCGCCGTCACACTGTCTATACTTACATGGCTAATGATAATGAGACGTTAGTGATAAACGGCTCTCATGATAACTGTAAGGAGGAAACCAGGGTGGAAGACGCGTTATCTATACCGCCTCTCTTTTCCGGTAATTTTGCCTTTTTTTTCGATTTGGATGGCACCCTCGCCGACATCAAACCACGCCCGGAAGATGTCTTTGTTCCAGATGATGTGCTGGCGAGACTTTCATTGCTTGCAAAGATGAACAGCGGGGCGCTGGCGTTGATTTCAGGGCGTTCAATTAACGAGCTTGAACAGCTTGTTAAACCTTATCGCTTCCCCCTTGCCGGGGTGCATGGGGCCGAGCGCCGCGATATCAATGGTCAAACCGAGCGAGTCACACTACCGAAAGAGGTGTTAATACCACTGGAGCAGGCGCTCCAGCAGGGGCTGTCGTCTCTTGACGGCGTCAAACTTGAAGCCAAAGGCATGGCGTTTGCTTTGCATTACCGTCAGGCGCCGCAACATGAAGAGGCGGTTTTTGCGCTGGCGAAAAAAATGGTTGAGCACTTCCCGCAACTGGCGATGCAGCCGGGCAAATGCGTGGTTGAACTCAAACCGTCCGGCATTCATAAGGGCGCAGCCATAGAGGCTTTTTTACGTACTCCGCCATTCGCCGGCAGGACACCGGTGTTTCTGGGTGACGATCTGACCGATGAGCATGGTTTTAAAGCCGTCAATAAACTGGGCGGCGTCTCGATAAAAGTCGGCAGCGGCGCGACGCAAGCGCAGTGGCGGCTGGCCGATGTCGGGGATGTTTATCAGTGGCTGGAACGTATAACCGACCATCAACAACAACAAGAAAAGGCGCTAACAAACAGGAGAGATGGCTATGAGTCGCTTAGTCGTAGTATCTAATCGTATTGCACCGCCTGATGATAAAAAGTCCAGCGCTGGCGGGCTGGCTGTAGGGATTCTGGGCGCATTGAAAGCGACCGGTGGGCTATGGTTTGGCTGGAGCGGTGAAATTGGCGATGAGGATAAACCGCTAAAAAAGGTGACAAAGGGCAACATTACCTGGGCCTCTTTTAACCTCAGTGAAGAGCATTACGATCAGTATTATTCGCAGTTTTCCAACGCCGTGTTATGGCCCGCTTTCCACTACCGTCTGGATTTAGTCAAATATCAGCGCGAAGCCTGGGATGGCTATCAGGAAGTCAATGCGTTGCTGGCGGACAAACTGCTGCCGCTGTTGAAAGAGGACGATATTCTGTGGGTCCATGATTATCACTTGTTGCCGTTCGCCAGTGAGCTGCGCCAACGCGGTGTGAACAACCAAATCGGCTTCTTCCTGCATATCCCTTTCCCGACACCGGAGATCTTCAACGCGTTACCGCCACATGCGGAATTGCTGGAACAACTGTGTGATTACGATCTGCTGGGCTTCCAGACGGAAAGTGACCGCCTGGCGTTCCTTGACAGCTTGTCGATGCAAACGCGGCTGACTACGCGTCACGGGAAAGAGCATGTGGCGTGGGGCAAAAGCTTCCGCACCGAGGTCTACCCGATTGGTATCGAGCCGAAAGAGATTGCCCAGCAGGCCGCTGGTCCGTTGCCACCAAAGCTGGCGCAACTGAAGAACGAACTGAAGAATGTGAAGAACATCTTCTCGGTTGAGCGTTTGGATTACTCCAAAGGTTTGCCGGAGCGCTTCCTTGCCTATGAAACCCTGCTGGAGAAGTTCCCGCAGCATCACGGCAAAATCCGTTATACGCAGATTGCGCCGACTTCCCGTGGCGAAGTGCAGGCGTATCAAGACATTCGGCATCAACTGGAGACGGAAGCAGGGCGCATTAACGGTAAATACGGCCAGCTTGGTTGGACGCCGCTTTATTACCTCAACCAGCATTTTGATCGCAAAGTGCTGATGAAAGTGTTCCGTTACGCGGAAGTCGGGTTGGTGACGCCGCTACGCGATGGCATGAACCTGGTGGCGAAAGAGTATGTTGCCGCGCAGGATCCGGCAGACCCTGGCGTATTGGTGTTATCGCAATTCGCCGGTGCGGCCAACGAGTTAACTTCCGCGCTGCTGGTTAACCCTTACGATCGCGATGATGTGGCGGCGGCAATGGATCGCGCTTTGCGCATGCCGCTGGCGGAACGTATTTCCCGTCACGCCGAAATGCTGAAAGTCATCAAAGAAAACGATATTGAACACTGGCAGCAGAGGTTTCTCAGCGATCTAAAGCAGATCACGCCACGTAGCGCGCAGAGTCAGCTACAAAGTAAAGTGGCGACGTTCCCCAAACTAGCCTGATCTAAAAACGCTCCCGCTTCGGTGGGAGCGTTTCGTTTACTCCCGCAACGGTACCAGCAGCACATCCACTTCACTGGCATGCACAATGCTTTTCGCCGAACAGGCGGCACGCGAAAAAAACGTCTGGTTATGATTCCCGCACACCACTAAATCGACCCCTTCATTGCGACAGGTATGCAGGATATGTTCACTCAGTTCGCCGGAAGCAATCAGCGCGCGTTCGATAGGATAATTTGCGTTTTTGATGAGTTCGTCGAGAAACTGCTGCGTCTCTTCCTGCAACACTTCACGTACATTTTCCATCATCGGCGCGGCCAGGTGGTTATACAGCTCTGGGTCTGAAGCCAGGGTAATCAGGCTAATGCGGGCATTAAAAGGGCGGGCAATATCAATGGCTTTCGCCAGTAATTGTTGGCTTTCTGGCGTGACGGCTACAGCGACCAGAAGATGAGCATAATTCATTCCTCACTCCCCGTGGCAATCAAGATTTTCTCACCATTACTCCGTTTGTCGAGCCAGTGCAACCCACGAATATGACAGGTCTGTGAAGGTAATCATAAATATTCATTAATTATTCTTAATAAATGACCTGGTCGCGCTTTAACCGTGTTAATCGAATTTAGAGTCTTAACCTAAATTCAAAGAATTTACGGTTAGATTGTTAAATTATCAATCGTACCGATTAACAAATTTGAAATGGTCACTTTGGTTAATTAATTAGCGATGCTTAAATCTTAATCTATTGTTTTATATGTATTTTTATTTTTGTCTCTGAGTTAGATACGGTTTGTTAAATGTTAACTGATTGGTATCGAACACCTCAGACCAGTTGATGCATTCCCGCTGTGTTTTGCATGAGTATTCGGATAATTGGAATAGAAAAGAGGGTTAATAGAACAAAAAACAATCAACTCACAAGCGGGACTGATAGATTTCTTGTCCATAATCACTTAAATTATGTGACGTGGATCACAAAAATTTCAAATTTTCACACTAGTCAGATTGTATGTGTCAGCACCTACGAGTACAGTTGCGTCGAATTAGGAAAAATCTTAGTTCTTTGTAAGAAATGATTAAGAGCGTAGCAAGGTATTAACATTTGAGCGAAGCGCCTTGCTCGCGAGATCCTAAGTCAGTTATGCATTTGGCCTTTCTTTTTTATACCGGGTTTTTTCCCGGCGACATCACGGGGTGCGGTTCCACCGCATAAGTACAAGTTGGTTATTCGGGATGGGAAAAATGCATACATCCGAGTTGCTGAAACACGTTTATGACATCAATCTGTCGTATTTACTTCTTGCTCAGCGTCTGATCAGCCAGGACAAAGCGTCCGCCATGTTCCGTCTCGGTATTAATGAAGAGATGGCGACTACACTGGGTGAGTTAACCCTGCCACAAATGGTTAAATTAGCTGAAACTAATCAGCTGATCTGCCAGTTCCGTTTTGACAGTCATCAGACTATTACTCGTCTGACCCAAGAATCTCGCGTGGATGATTTGCAGCAAGTCCACACCGGTATTTTACTTTCAACGCGCCTGCTCAACGAATCAACTCAAACCGGCGACGCGGCCAGGAAGAAAAGGGCTTAACCATGAGCGAGAAGAGCATTGTTCAGGAAGCACGCGATATTCAGTTAGCAATGGAACTGATTACGCTGGGTGCGCGTTTACAAATGCTGGAGAGTGAGACGCAGCTTAGCCGTGGTCGTCTTATCAAACTTTATAAAGAGTTGCGTGGTAGCCCACCGCCAAAAGGCATGCTGCCATTCTCCACCGACTGGTTTATGACCTGGGAACAAAATATCCACGCGTCGATGTTCTGTAACGCCTGGCAGTTTTTGTTAAAGACCGGTCTTTGCAGCGGCGTTGACGCAGTCATCAAAGCCTACCGACTTTATCTCGAACAATGCCCTCAAGCTGAGGAAGGACCACTGCTGGCGCTGACTCGCGCCTGGACATTGGTTCGTTTCGTGGAGAGCGGATTGCTGGAGTTGTCACGCTGTAATTGCTGCGGTGGTAATTTTATTACTCATGCGCATCAGCCTGTTGGGAGTTTCGCCTGCAGTTTATGCCAGCCGCCGTCTCGCGCGGTAAAAAGACGTAAACTTTCCGGTGATGCTGCCGATATTATTCCACAACTGCTGGATGAACAGATCGCAAAGGCTGTTTAACCGAACCAGGTGGAAAAACACTCCAGCAGCGGTGCATTTATGCCGCTGCTTTTTTTTTACCTGTTATTCGTTAAACCCCTCCGAAATGTTTATCCCGAGCCTTAGTCATTAGCAGAAGGATGATGTCGTGCTTATCGTTTTAGGTTACCTGGTTGTTCTTGGTGCAGTCTTCGGCGGTTATATTATGACCGGCGGGGAACTTGGCGCACTTTATCAACCGTCTGAACTGCTCATCATCGGTGGCGCGGGGGTAGGTGCATTTATCGTAGGCAACAACGGGAAAGCCATCAGAGGAACGCTGAAAGCGATGCCTTTGCTGTTTCGCCGTTCGAAATATACAAAAAGTATGTATATGGACTTGCTGGCACTGCTCTATCGCCTGATGGCGAAGTCGCGCCAACAAGGGATGTTCTCTTTAGAGCGGGATATTGAAAACCCGAAAGAGAGCGAAATTTTCGCCAGCTATCCGCGCATTTTAGCGGACGCAACGATGCTGGAATTTATTGTCGATTACCTGCGTCTGATCATCAGCGGCAACATGAACACCTTCGAAATCGAAGCACTGATGGATGAAGAGATCGAAACCCACGAAAGTGAAGCGGAAGTCCCGGCTAACGCCCTGTCGGCGGTGGGCGACTCGCTTCCGGCGTTCGGTATCGTCGCGGCAGTCATGGGCGTGGTTCACGCGCTGGCTTCGGCAGATCGTCCGGCCGCTGAACTGGGCGCGTTGATTGCGCACGCCATGGTCGGAACATTCCTCGGCATTTTGTTGGCATACGGTTTTATCTCTCCACTGGCCAGCGTTTTGCGCCAGAAGAGTGCCGAAACCGCCAAAATGATGCAGTGTGTGAAAATCACACTGCTGTCGAACCTGAATGGTTATGCGCCGCCAATCGCCGTCGAATTTGGTCGTAAAACGCTGTACTCCAGCGAGCGTCCGTCGTTTATCGAACTGGATGAACACGTGCGTGCGGTCCGCAATCCTAACCAACAGACGACCACTGAGGACGCATGAAAAACCAGTCCCATCCGATCGTCGTAGTCAGACGAAAAAAACATAAAGGCCATGGCGGCGGCGGACATGGCTCCTGGAAGATTGCCTATGCCGACTTTATGACGGCGATGATGGCGTTCTTCCTGGTGATGTGGCTGATCTCTATCTCCAGCCCAAAAGAGCTTATCCAGATTGCGGAATATTTCCGTACGCCGCTGGCGACCGCGGTCACGGGTGGGCCGAGAATTTCCAATAGCGACAGCCCGATTCCGGGCGGTGGCGATGACTACACACAGCAACACGGCGAAGTGCAAAAACAGCCGAACATTGATGACTTAAAACGACGCATGGAGCAATCGCGCTTAAGTAAATTGCGCGGTGATTTAGACCAGTTAATTGAGGCCGATCCGAAACTGCGCGCGTTACGCCCGCATTTGAAAATCGACCTCGTGCAGGAAGGCTTGCGCATTCAGATTATCGACAGCCAAAACCGGCCGATGTTTAAAACCGGTAGCGCAGAAGTCGAACCTTATATGCGCGATATTTTACGGGCGATTGCCCCGGTGCTGAACGGCATTCCGAACAAAGTGAGCCTCTCCGGCCACACCGATGATTACCCCTACGCCAATGGCGATAAAGGGTACAGCAACTGGGAGCTGTCTGCCGATCGCGCTAACGCGTCGCGCCGCGAGCTGGTTGCCGGTGGGCTTGATGATGGCAAGGTTCTCCGCGTGGTCGGCATGGCAGCGACAATGCGCCTTGCTGACCGAGGACCGAATGATGCAATTAACCGCCGAATTAGTCTTTTGGTGCTCAACAAACAGGCAGAAGCGGCCATTTTGCATGAGAACGCCGAAAGTCAGAGTGCGCCGATAAGCGCGATTACACAGCCAGAGCCTGCACTCGCCCCCGCGCCAGCGGCTCCGGTAGCAGTTCCTACATCGCCACAAGCCAATCCGAGGTGATAGCGTGAGCATGGATATTAGTGATTTTTACCAAACATTTTTTGATGAGGCTGACGAACTGTTGGCCGATATGGAACAACATTTGTTGGATTTGGTGCCGGAAGCGCCAGATTCAGAACAGCTCAACGCCATCTTCCGTGCCGCACACTCCATTAAAGGTGGTGCGGGAACGTTTGGCTTTACCGTCTTGCAGGAAACCACGCATCTGATGGAAAACCTGCTGGATGAAGCCCGGCGCGGCGAAATGCAGCTTAACACCGACATCATCAACCTGTTTTTGGAAACCAAAGATATTATGCAGGAACAGCTCGACGCCTATAAAAGCTCTCAAGAGCCAGATGCTGCCAGCTTTGAATATATCTGCAATGCCCTGCGCCAGCTGGCGCTGGAAGCGAAAGGAGAAGGTGTTCCTGCGGCCACCAGTGGCGCAAAACTCTCCGTTGTAGAAAGTGCTGCGCTGGCCGCTGACACCACTACCGCACCGCAAGCTGAAAGCGACGGAAAATTGCGCATTGTCCTGACGCGTCTGAAAGAGAACGAAGTCGGGCTGCTGGAAGAAGAACTCGGTAACCTCGGTACCCTGAGCGATGTCGTGAAAGGTGCCGATAGCCTGAGCGCGACCCTCGATGGCGGCATCAGCGAAGACGATATTATCGCCGTGCTGTGCTTTGTTATCGAAGCCGACCAGATTGCGTTTGAAAAAGCCGCCGCCCCGGTCGCCGCTGAAGCGGTGGCTGAAGGTGTTGCTGAAGTCGCAGAAGCACCGGTTGAAGCCGCCGTTCCAGCAACAACACCGGCCACTGCGCCGGTGCTGAAAGCCGTGCCAAAAGAACAACCGGCAGGCCGCGAAAAACCGGCGCGCGGCAGCGAATCCACCAGCATCCGTGTGGCGGTCGAAAAAGTGGATCAGTTGATCAATCTGGTGGGCGAACTGGTGATCACCCAGTCGATGCTGGCCCAGCGCTCAAATGAGCTGGATCCGGTAACGCACGGTGATTTGATCACCAGCATGACCCAGTTGCAGCGCAACGCCCGTGACTTGCAAGAGTCGGTCATGTCCATCCGTATGATGCCGATGGAATATGTCTTCAGCCGCTTCCCGCGTCTGGTGCGCGACCTGGCAAGCAAACTCGACAAACAGGTCGAACTGACGCTGCAAGGTAGCTCGACCGAACTGGATAAGAGCCTGATCGAACGCATTATCGACCCGTTAACGCACCTCGTGCGTAACAGCCTCGACCACGGTATTGAAACGCCGCAAAAACGTGTCGAAGCCGGTAAGTCGCCGACTGGTAACCTGATTCTTTCTGCGGAACACCAGGGCGGCAATATCTGCATCGAAGTGACCGACGATGGCGCAGGTCTTAACCGCGAGCGAATCCTTGCGAAAGCCATTTCGCAAGGGATGGCGGTTAACGAAAACATGACCGATGAAGAAGTCGGGATGCTGATTTTCGCGCCGGGCTTCTCGACTGCAGAACAAGTGACGGACGTTTCTGGCCGTGGTGTCGGGATGGACGTCGTAAAACGTAACATCCAGGAAATGGGTGGCCACGTTGAAATCAAATCGAAGCAAGGCACCGGTACGACCATCCGTATCCTGCTGCCGCTGACGCTGGCGATCCTCGACGGCATGTCAGTGAAAGTGAATAACGAAGTCTTTATTCTGCCGCTCAACGCTGTCATGGAATCCTTGCAGCCGCGCGAAGAAGATCTGCACCCGCTGGCCGGCGGCGAGCGCGTACTGGAAGTGCGCGGCGAATACCTGCCGCTGGTGGAACTGTGGAAAGTGTTTGACGTCATGGGCGCGAAAACCGAAGCCACGCAGGGGATTGTCGTTATTCTGCAAAGCGCAGGTCGTCGCTACGCGTTGTTGGTCGACCAACTGATTGGTCAGCACCAGGTGGTAGTGAAAAACCTGGAAAGTAACTATCGCAAAGTGCCGGGGATTTCTGCCGCCACCATCCTCGGTGATGGTAGTGTCGCGCTGATCGTTGATGTATCAGCGTTGCAGGGGTTGAATCGTGAACATCGTATGGCGCACACAGCCGCCTGATTTAGTTAAAAAGGTATAAAACATGACCGGTATGAGTAATGTAGCAAAACTGGCGGGCGAGCCATCAGGTCAGGAATTCCTGGTATTCACGCTGGGCGATGAAGAGTACGGCATCGATATTCTCAAAGTGCAGGAAATTCGTGGCTATGATCAGGTGACCCGCATCGCCAATACCCCAGACTTTATTAAAGGTGTGACCAACTTGCGCGGCGTGATCGTGCCGATTGTCGACCTGCGCGTGAAGTTCAGCCAGGGCGACGTCGAATACAACGAAAACACGGTGGTCATCGTGCTGAACCTCGGTCAGCGCGTGGTCGGTATCGTGGTGGATGGCGTGTCTGACGTGCTGTCGCTGGCGGCGGACCAGATTCGCCCGGCGCCGGAATTCGCTGTCACCCTGTCGACTGAATACCTGACCGGCCTCGGCGCGCTCGGCGACCGTATGCTGATTCTGGTGAACATCGAAAAACTGCTCAACAGCGACGAAATGGCGCTGCTGGACATCGCGGCGACCCACGTAGCGTAATTTAACGGGCGGGTGAAATAATCATCCGCCCATTTATTTCCCACCCGCCAAACCCCGCTTTACCCTTCAGCAACGCTTAAGCACGATTTACCCTTTCTAATATCTTCTTTTTACACATTTAAATATATTGAGATAATTGTCACATTTTCATGCATATATCGTTTGCAATTGCTGACATTTTTTGCAAAAAGTGCACTTAACCTTCTGAATCTATTCATTAAAAATGTTAACGAGCGCGTTACATTTTCGCGCTTCGTCAAAGTGGTTGAACCCTCCGACGTAAACTAAATTTCAGTTATTCCTGCGTTTTTTTACTTTGTTTCTTTTTTTGCGTTTTTCCCGGGTGACTCATTGATTGGGTAATGAATGGCACACGGCATCTTCGGAGGCGACAACATGAACAGAAAACTTCTTTATGTGCTGGCAAGTGGCGCGCTGGTGATGGTTGGGCAGAATGCTCAGGCGGTCACCAGTAGCGGTACCATTGGTGCAACATTAACGCTGACGAATGGTTGTCTGATTAACGGTTCGCCGAGCCAGAACGGGATCAACTTCGGTACGCTGGATTTTGGTACGCACCCGGCGACCTTCTCGCAGCTCACCACGCAGTTAACCGGCGCCAGCGGCGGTAACAGCTTCGGTATTCAATGTACCACCACCGATTACACCGTGCAGATCACCGGTAACACCAACTCCACCGCGCCGGGTACGGTTATCGGCACGCCGGGCACACCGGCGCGTTATTTGGTTAACGCGGCGAACACCACCCAGGGCGTGGCGTACAGCCTCTACAGCGATAGCGGTTTCAGTAACGTTATCGCCAACAACACCAACATTCCTCGCGCCTCCACCACAGGCGGCGTCGACAACTACACACTCTACGGGCGAATCACCGGAGGCGGGAACAGCGTGACCGTCGTACCAGGGACTTACACCGATACGATTAACGTGAGTGTGACGTACTAAACCTCTTCCTATGAGAAAGGGCAGCGTGCGTGTTTCCCTGCGGGGGAACCGGGGAGTTCTGCGCGCAATTTCAGGGCTGATTCTGCTGGGAATGCTGGCGCGACAAGAAGCGCTCGCGGTGACGACGCAAACATTCACCGTGGGCGCAACAATAACGCCGGGGTGCTCAGTGGTGAGCGGCAGTGGCGGGGCGCTCGGTGCGCTCAATTTTGGCACCCGAACGGGTGTACAAAGCGGGCAGGTGACCACCTCTTTTGTCCCCAACGCCTCACTCTCTTTGGGGTGCACGCCGGGCGTGGCGCTCAGTATGAGCATCAACGGCGGGCAGAATTATTCCACCGTGCGCAATATGCAGCGCAGCGGCGGGACTGAGCGTGTGCCGTACCGCATTTACAGCAGCAGTACGCTGGCGGCGAATACGGAAATTGGCGTCAATCAGGCCGTCTCCGTGGCGTATACCGATGGCAATAACATTTCGCTGGCGATTTTTGGCGCGGCGCAACTCACCGGGTTTAGCCCGGCAGGAAACTATACAGATCAACTGACCGTGACATTGTCATGGTGAAAAGGGAGAAGTGCATGAACGTCACCTCGTCTGCCCGCGCGGCAGGCTTATTGCTGGCGGGCGCGCTGACACTGACGGCGGGAAAAGCGCAAGCAGCGGCAACCATCTTACTCTGGCCCATCGACCCCTGGCTCGGCGCGACAACGAATGCCACCGAATTGTGGATTCAAAATCAGGGCGAAACCCCAGCCACCATGCAGGTGCGCATCGTGCGCTGGACCCAAGAGGGCGGCCTTGAGCGTTACCAGCAACAAAACGATGTGGTCGCCAGCCCGCCTATCGTGCGCATCGACAAAGAGGGAAAACAGCTCATTCGCCTGATCAAACAGGTGCACATCCCCACCGGCAAAGAACAGGCCTACCGAATTATTGTCGATGAGATCCCGCAGCCGGAAGACACCGCAAACCCGCAAATCGGCCTGAAACTGCAAATGCGTTACTCCATTCCACTCTTTGCTTACGGGCAGGGCATCCAAACCAACACCGAAGGCGCACACCATGCGGTGGCCGATCCGGCCAAATTGAGCTGGCGGGTGGTGCGTGACGGTGGTCGTCCGGCGCTCGAAGTCCGTAACGACGGCGATGTTCACGTCCGGTTAAGTAAAGTGCGGGTACGCCAGGGCGGCCAGATGCGGCAAATCGCCGATGGCTTACTCGGTTACGTTCTTCCGCACAGCGCGCGCAGCTGGCCATTGCCGGCCAGTGTTACCAATCCATCGGAGCTGAACGCGACGATTAACGCGCGGGAAGGCCAATGGCAGTCGTCCGCGGGCAACTGATCCTGCCGGTGACAATCATGCTGCTGGGAAGTTCGGCCTGGGCGCAGCAAGGCGACGATGGGTTACCGCCGCCGCCGGATGCGCGGGCGATCAACGAACAGGCTGTTTTTCACTTAGGTCTGGTAATCAACCATTACGACACGCAACAAGTCGTGCCGGTGACCCGGCGGCAGAATGATTTTTACATCTCGAACGCGGATCTGCTGCACGCGGGGATCCCCGCGGAGCATCTGCCGCAGGGCGAAGTCAATCTCTCGACCTTGCCAAATGTGCGCGCCGAATACGACAGCGAAGGCCAGCGCTTATTGCTGACGGTGCCCAAAGAGTGGGTGCCGGAACGCGACACCGCCTTTTCCGGCAATGCAAAACGCAGCGAACCGAAATACGGGCAGGGCGCACTGCTCAACTACGACGTCTATACCAGCACCACGGAACATGCGGGCGGGCAGGCGGCGTTATGGCATGAGTTTCGTTACTTCAACGGCAATGGCACGTTCTCTTCCACCGGTTCGCTGCGCAAAACGATCACTGGCGATATGGAGCAGCAAGAGGGCTATGTGCGTTATGACTCCACCCTCACTTTCCTCGATGAAGATGACGCCACGCAATGGGATGTCGGGGATGTGATAACCGACGCGTTAACCTGGAGCAGCAGCGTGCGCGTGGGGGGCTTGCGTTACGGGCGGGATTTCTCGCTGCGCCCGGATCTGGTGACCTGGCCGATTCCGGCGTTTTCCGGTGAAGCGGCGGTTCCCACTTCGGTCGACGTCTTCATTAATGGTTACCGCGCCGGGAACACACAGATTCAGCCCGGCCCCTTCACACTGACCAACATGCCTTATATCAACGGCGCCGGTGACGCGGTGCTGGTCACGACTGATGCGCTCGGGCGGCAGGTCAGTACCACGTTACCTTTCTATGTCGCCAGCGATCTTCTCAAACCGGGTCTCAGCGATGGCGCGATTACGGTCGGTTCGCTGCGGCGAAATTACGGGGTGGACAATTTTGATTACGGGCCGCTGGTAGGAAGCGGCTCGTATCGTTATGGCGTCAACGATTATTTAACTCTGGAAGCCCACGGCGAAGGGGCCGAGTCGCTGGCGCTTGGCGGCGCGGGCGCGGTGGTAAAACTGGGCCGCTTAGGCGTGGTGAACAGCGCGTGGACGCAAAGCCATATGTACGGCGAAGACGGCAACCAGTTCACCTGGGGTTACCAGTACAACACCAGCCTGTTTAGCGTGAACACGCAACATAGCCGCCGCACGGCGGCGTTCGGCAACCTGGCGCTGTATGACCAAATCGGTAATTACAACGATATGCGTCAGGGCGGGGAGCGAACGCCGATTGCCAGCCTGAGCCGCAATACTGACCAATATTCGCTGACTTTTAATATGGGCAATTACGGTAACGTTGGCGCGGCGTGGATCGGCGTGCGCAGCTTCGACAACGACAAAACCGAACTGCTGAACCTCTCCTGGAGCCGCAACCTGTGGGGCAGCAGCAGTATTTACCTCGCCGCCAGCCGCGATAACCAACAAGGCGACTGGACCTTTGCCATGTCATTGCAAATTCCGATCGGCGAAACCGACAGCGCCGCCATCACCATGGAGAAAACGCCGGATGCAGGCAGTACGCAGCGGATCAACTACAACCACGTGATGCCGACAGACGGCGGCTTTAGCTGGAACATGGCGCTGGCACGTCAGGCGGATAATAAAACGTACCAGCAAGGCACACTTGGCTGGCGCAATAATAAAGTCGAATTGCAGGGCGGCGCATATGGTGAGCGCGACATGATGACCTGGTGGGGCGAAGCGCTCGGTTCCGTGGTGCTGATGGACGGCCAGGTGTTTGCTGCCAACCGCATCAACGACGCCTTTGCGGTGATCAGCACCGGCGGGCACGCCAACGTGCCGGTGAATTATGAAAACCAGCCGGTCGGCGTAACCGACGACAATGGTTATCTGCTGGTCAGCGGCGTGTCGGCCTATTACCCGGCCAGTTACAGCATCGACACGCTCAATCTCCCGGCGGATACTCGCCTGAAAGACACCGAACGGAAAATCTCCCTGCGCCGCCACAGTGGTTACCTGGTGGAATTCCCGATGGTGCAGGAGCGCGTCGCCAGCGTGATTTTGCATGACGAAAACGGCGAGGCGATTCCGGTTGCCAGCCTGGTGGATCGCACAGGTAAAGCCACCGCCATCGTTGGCTATGACGGCATCGCCTGGCTGGAAACGCTTGACGATGTTAACCCGCTGCATGTCCGCTTGCCGGAAGGGGGAAGCTGCGATGCGAGTTTCACGGTCGCTCCCAATCCCGAACATAAATTGCAGACCTACGGGCCGCTTACCTGCCGGAGGAATCCATAATGCGTCGGCTTCTCTTTTTCATTTTACTGTTCTGTACCGGCCAGGCCTGGTCGGCGTGCACCGTCAGCACCACCAACGGCGCATTCGGCACCGTCACCTCGTTTGTGCTCAACGCTACCGCGCAGAGCACCACCGCTAACTTGATTTTGCAATGCGATGCGACGCTCAACCTGCTCACCAACGACTCGGCGACGCTGACATTAATTGGCGCATCGGCCACCGCGACCAACCGTGGGGTGATGAAACGCACCGATGACGCGACCGTCGCGGATACCATCCCGATTCGCGTCTGCGGGCAGGCGAACTGTGCCAATAACAGCGAGGCGGTGATCGGCGGTACGGGCTACACCTGGAGTGGCCCGACGCTGCTGGCGCTGCTCGGTTCGAAAACCTATACGTTGCCACTCTATTTTATGACCGTGCCGGGGCAGAATGTCTCTGCCGGGCCGTACCGGGTGACGCTTAACTTCAGCGTCGCTTATAACATCTGTGCTGTTGGTCTGCTGGGGCTGTGTTCCACGGCGCAAGTCGGTACCGCCTCGACCAGCACACAAATAACCGGCACCATCACCAACGACTGCACCACCATCAGCGCGCCGAACGTCAATTTTGGTAGCGCGCCGCTGGTGCGCTCTTTCCCGACCATTTCGCAATCCATCGCCATTACCTGTACCAAAGGCAGCACCTATACGGTCGGTATCAATAACGGTCTTTATGCCAACGGCAGCGTGCGCAATATGGCGAGCGGCAGCAATCGCCTGAGTTATGAGATTTACAAAGCGGGAACCACCAGCCGCTGGGGAAGTGTCGGCGCCGATCGCTGGTCGAGCGGCGTGTCATCGCAAGTCAGTACCGACGGCTTGTTACGTACCTACAATTACACCGCGCAGGTGCTGACGTCGCAGACCACACCGCCGGGAGGAACCTACAGCGATACGTTGACTGTCGATATCACTTTTTAAGCGACAATTTAATTCCCTTTCGCAAATGTAAAGTTCCCTGGCCGGATGCCGATAACACCGTTAATCACTTATGAAGAAGGTGTTGCATGTTGAACCGTATCCGCGTCGTTACTCTGCTTATGAGCGTGCTGGTGGTCTTCGCACTGTTGCAGCTCGTTTCCGGGGGACTTTTTTTCTCGTCGCTTAAGCAAAACCAGCAAAGTTTTGCGGTCTCCAATGACTTGCGCATGCAGCAAACGGAATTGGGTAAAGCCTGGGAGTTGATGCTGCAAACCCGTATCAACCTGAGCCGTTCTTCTGCGCGTATGTTGCTCGACCCGAGCAACCAACAAAGCAGCGCCAAAACCGACTTGCTGAACAGCGCGAAAGCCTCGCTGGCCGATGCGGCGAAACATTACGACGCTTACCGCGCGCTGCCAACGCGCCCGGAAATGGACGCCGCCCGCCAAACGCTGGATGAGAAATACCAGACTTATCACGCCGCGCTCAGCGAACTGGTGCAGTTCCTCGAAAGCGGCAATATCAACAGCTTCATGGCGCAGCCGACGCAGGGCATGCAAAACGCCCTCGGCGACGCAATGGCGAAATACGCCAGCCTGAGCGACAGCCTCTATCGCAACGCCTGGGATCAGAGCGTCAGTGATTACACCTTCGCCAAATGGCAGATGGCGGTGCTCGCATTGGCGCTGGTGATTGTGCTGGCGGGCGTTTGGTACGGCATCCGTCGCATTCTGCTCTCGCCGTTGTCGGCGGTGATCGCCCACATCCGCGAAATCGCCAGCGGCAACCTGACGCACTCGCTGCGCGTTGCTGGCCGCAGTGAAATGACTGAACTGGCGCAGAGCGTGGATCATATGCAAAACGCCTTGATTGAAACCGTCACCAATGTGCGCCAGGGCTCGGATGCGATTTACTCCGGCACCAGCGAAATTGCCGCCGGTAACAACGATCTCTCCTCACGAACTGAAGAACAAGCTTCCGCGCTGGAAGAGACCGCCGCCAGCATGGAAGAGTTGACCGCGACGGTGAAACAGAACGCCGATAACGCCCGTCAGGCGTCGCAACTGGCGCAAAGCGCTTCCGAAACCGCAGAACGCGGCGGCAAAGTGGTCGATGGCGTGGTGAAAACCATGCACGAGATCGCCACCAGTTCGCAGAAAATCGCCGATATTATCAGCGTGATTGATGGTATTGCCTTCCAGACCAATATCCTCGCCCTTAACGCGGCGGTGGAAGCGGCGCGCGCCGGTGAGCAAGGCCGTGGTTTCGCGGTCGTGGCGGGTGAAGTGCGTAACCTCGCCAGCCGCAGTGCCCAGGCGGCAAAAGAAATTAAATCATTAATTGAAGATTCTGTTTCCCGTGTCGATACCGGTTCAGTACTGGTGGAAAGTGCAGGGGAAACCATGTCGGACATCGTCAACGCGGTTACGCGGGTGAACGACATCATGGGTGAGATCGCCTCGGCATCTGATGAACAGAGCCGCGGCATCGATCAGGTTGCGCTGGCCGTCTCCGAAATGGACCGTGTCACGCAGCAAAATGCGTCACTGGTGCAACAATCGGCGGCCGCAGCGGCAGCCTTAGAAGAACAAGCCAGTCGTTTGACGCAGGCGGTATCGGCCTTCCGCCTTTCCTCTGTACCTGGCATGGCGCAGCACGCTATTACACCGGCAGCAGGCCGCGCTCAGACCCCGGCGCGGAGTCGCCAACTTGACACCGGACAAGAAGAGAATTGGGAAACCTTTTAAGCAGTGCTTAACCGCGGACTTTTTCCGCCATTTGGGGCGTTGATGTTAAATCGAATTCGTATCTCAACAACATTATTTTTGATTTTGATTGTGTGTGGCGTTTTGCAGGTTGGCAGTAACGGGTTGTCTTTCTGGGCATTCAGGGAGAGCACCTCCCATTTACAAGAAGTGGAAAAGAGTAACCAGCAGCGCAGCGCGCTGATGGAGATGCGCACCACTTTATTACAGGCCAGCACGGCGCTGAATAAAGCCGGTACGCTGACCGCGCTGAGCTATCCGCCGGATGATATCAAAGCACTGATGACGCAGGCGAAAGCCAGCCTCAAAGCAGCGGCGGAAACAGAAAAAGCTTTTGTCGGCAATGCGGCGATGACGCCGGAAGGCAAAGCTTTACAGGACGGTACGCAGGCCAGTTTTGCCGCCTGGCGCGGCGACCTGGAGCATCAGGCCACCTGGCTTGAGAATAACCAGTTGTCCGATTTTATGACCGCGCCGGTGCAGGAGTCGCAGGCCAAGTTTGATGCCAATTTCAGCGCGTGGGAGAAACACATCAACCACTTTGCTGTTCAGGCGAGAACGGACAGCGAAAGCAACTACCACCGCTCGGCGGTGATTTTCATTGCTGTAGTGATCCTGGCTGCCCTGCTGACCAGCGTGGCGCTGTTCTGGTCACGCAAGATGATTGTGCAACCGCTGGCGATTATCAGCAGTCATTTTGACAGCATCGCCGAAGGCAACCTGGCGCGGCCGATTATGGTCTACGGGCGTAACGAAATTTCGGCGATTTTCGCCAGCCTGAAAAAGATGCAGGACGCGCTGCGCACCACGGTGAGCGATGTTCGCCAGGGCAGCCACGCGATGCATACCGGCATCTCGGAAATTGCCGCCGGTAACACCGACTTGTCGGCGCGCACCGAAGAACAGGCCGCGTCGTTGGCGCAAACCGCCGCCAGCATGGAACAACTGACCGCGACCGTCAGCCAGAACGCCGAAAACGCCGGACAGGCTTCCCAGCTTGCGCAGAGCGCGGCGCAAACGGCGACCAAAGGCGGGCAGCAAACGTCCAGCGTGGCGAGCACCATGCATGAGATTGCGCGCAGTTCGCAGAAAATTGGCGACATCATCAGCGTGATTGATGGCATCGCGTTTCAGACCAATATTCTGGCGCTGAACGCCGCCGTGGAAGCGGCGCGCGCCGGTGAGCAGGGTCGCGGTTTCGCCGTGGTCGCCGGAGAAGTGCGCAACCTGGCGTCACGCAGCGCGCAGGCGGCAAAAGAGATTAAAGACCTGATTGAAGAGTCGGTTTCCCGCGTCGAGCAGGGCTCCCAACTGGTGGATACTGCCGCGCAGACGATGACCGAAATCGTCCGCTCCATCACTCAGGTTAACGACATTATGGGCGAGATCGCCTCCGCGTCAGATGAACAACGCCGCGGTATTGAGCAGGTAGCACAGGCAGTAACTCAGATGGATCAGGTGACACAACAGAATGCGGCGCTGGTAGAAGAGGCCGCATCAGCTACCGACCAACTGGCACACCAGGCGGATAACCTCACCGCGATGGTGGCTGTATTTAAGATTGAAGAGCATGTCGCAGTACCCGAAGTGGCACCGCCCAAAGCCGTGCCTGTTGCATCCTGAACTGAGTTGAGAAGGCGCTATGACATCATCCATGCCCAACGGGCAAACGTCATCCATTTTGCAGCAGATGACACAGCGCCTGGCGCTGTCCGACGCGCACTTTCGTCGGATATGTCAATTGATCTACCAGCGTGCGGGGATTGTCCTCGCGGATCATAAACGTGACATGGTGTACAACCGCCTCGTTCGCCGTTTGCGCACGCTAGGGTTAGATGATTTTGGCCGCTATCTGAGCATGCTGGAAGCGAACCAGAACAGCGCCGAGTGGCAAGCATTTATTAACTCGCTGACCACCAATCTCACCGCCTTTTTCCGTGAAGCGCATCACTTCCCGGTGTTGGCAGAGCATGCGCGTAAGCGCACGGGTGAATACCGGGTCTGGAGCGCGGCGGCGTCCACGGGCGAAGAGCCGTACTCCCTTGCCATTACCCTCGCGGACACGCTGGGTATGGCGCCCGGTCGATGGAAAGTGTTCGCCAGTGACATTGATACCGAAGTGCTGGAAAAAGCGCGCAGTGGCATCTATCGCCAGGACGAGTTGAAAACCCTCTCGCCCCAGCAGATGCAGCGCTACTTTATGCGCGGCACCGGCCCGCACGCCGGGCTGGTGCGCGTACGGCAGGAACTGGCGAACTGCGTCGAGTTCACCACGCTGAACCTGCTGGATAAGCAGTACAACGTGCCGGGGCCGTTCGACGCGATTTTCTGCCGTAACGTTATGATTTATTTTGATAAAACGACGCAACAGGACATTCTGCATCGTTTCGCTCCACTGCTTAAGCCGGACGGTTTACTGTTTGCCGGGCATTCGGAGAACTTCAGCAACCTCGTGCGCGAGTTTAGCCTGCGTGGGCAAACCGTTTATGCGCTGAGTAAGGATAAAGCATGAGTAAAATCAGGGTATTGTCCGTCGATGATTCCGCATTGATGCGCCAGATCATGACAGAAATCATCAATAGCCACAGCGATATGGAGATGGTGGCCACGGCACCGGATCCGCTGGTCGCCCGGGATTTAATCAAAAAATTTAACCCGGATGTCTTAACGCTGGATGTGGAAATGCCGCGCATGGACGGGCTGGATTTCCTCGAAAAACTGATGCGCTTGCGCCCGATGCCAGTGGTGATGGTTTCGTCACTGACCGGAAAAGGGTCGGAGGTAACGCTGCGGGCCCTGGAACTGGGGGCGATTGATTTCGTCACCAAACCGCAGATCGGCATTCGTGAAGGCATGCTGGCTTACAGCGAAATGATTGCCGAGAAAGTGCGCACTGCCTCACGCGCCCGCATTGCGGCACATAAAACCATGGTGGTTCCGGAGACATTGAAAGCCGGGCCGCTACTCAGCTCGGAAAAATTGCTGGTTATCGGGGCGTCAACCGGAGGAACAGAGGCAATTCGGCATGTACTCCAGCCATTGCCGCTTTCAAGCCCGGGTATTCTTATCACGCAGCATATGCCGCCGGGCTTTACCCGCTCATTTGCTGAACGGTTGAATAAGTTATGTCAGATCAGCGTCAAAGAAGCGGAAGATGGTGAGCGCGTATTACCGGGACACGCGTATATTGCGCCCGGTGATCGGCATATGGAGCTGGCGCGCAGTGGCGCAAACTACCAAATTAAGATTCACGATGGCCCGCCGGTAAACCGGCACCGGCCTTCGGTGGACGTGTTGTTTCATTCGGTGGCGAAACATGCGGGCCGCAACGCCGTGGGGGTGATTCTCACGGGGATGGGGAACGATGGCGCGGCAGGAATGTTAGCGATGCACCAGGCGGGCGCCTGGACCATCGCGCAAAATGAAGCAAGTTGTGTGGTGTTCGGCATGCCGCGTGAGGCCATCAATATGGGTGGCGTCAGCGAAGTGGTCGATCTTAGCCAGGTAAGCCAGCAGATGCTGGCGAAAATCAGTGCCGGACAGGCAATACGTATTTGAACCAGGAGTAATTTTTTATGGCGGACAAAGAGCTTAAGTTTTTGGTGGTGGACGATTTCTCCACGATGCGTCGAATCGTGCGCAACCTATTGAAAGAACTGGGGTTCAACAACGTTGAAGAAGCGGAAGACGGCGTTGACGCGCTGAACAAACTGCAAGCGGGTGGTTTTGGTTTCGTTATCTCTGACTGGAACATGCCGAACATGGACGGTCTGGAACTGCTGAAAACCATTCGTGCCGACGGCAACATGGCATCTTTGCCGGTGTTGATGGTAACGGCGGAAGCGAAGAAAGAGAACATCATCGCGGCGGCGCAAGCGGGCGCGAGCGGCTATGTGGTGAAACCGTTCACCGCTGCAACCCTGGAAGAGAAACTCGGTAAGATCTTCGAGAAACTTGGCATGTGAGGACTGGATAAATGATTCAACCTTTAATGAAACCAGCGGATGAACATTCACCCACCGACATTATTGCCCGCATAGGCAGCCTCACGCGTATGCTGCGTGACAGCCTGCGCGAATTGGGTCTGGACCAGGCGATTGCCGAAGCGGCGGAAGCGATTCCGGATGCGCGCGACCGTCTGGACTATGTGGTGCAGATGACGGCACAAGCGGCTGAACGCGCGCTGAACAGCGTGGAAGCCTCTCAACCTCATCAGGATGAGATGGAAAAAGGCGCGAAAGCGCTGACCAAACGCTGGGACGAGTGGTTCGAAAACCCGATTGAACTGGCGGACGCGCGTGAACTGGTGACCGACACCCGTAAATACCTGGGTGAAGTGCCTGGGCATACCAGTTTCACCAACGCCCAACTGCTCGACATCATGATGGCGCAGGATTTCCAGGATCTGACCGGTCAGGTGATCAAGCGCATGATGGACGTGGTGCAGGAAATCGAACGTCAGTTGCTGATGGTGCTGCTGGAAAACATTCCAGAACAGTCAGCGCGTCCGAAACGTGAAAACGAAAGCCTGCTCAATGGCCCACAACTCGACGCGACCAAAGCGGGCGTGGTGGCAAGCCAGGACCAGGTGGACGATTTGCTGGACAGCCTCGGTTTCTAACCAAGCGTTATCAGTGGCTTACAGAAAAGTGGGCAGGGCAGAACCCTCCCGCTTTTTGCCTGCTTTGCGGTTTTAACCGCTTTTTCTCGCAACCTATGCGTGAATCTTCCCTGCGCCAAATGGCGAAAACCCCCTGTTTTTATGCCTTACTCCGCCCATTAGACAGGCTTGACTCTGGCAATATGACGTCACACCTGTAACCCGTGGACGTTGGCCGTGGCCTCTGAAGACAACGACGACAAAACAGAATCGCCCACCGCGCAACGACTGCAAAAAGCGCGCGAAGAAGGGCAGATCCCCCGATCAAAAGAGCTGACATCGTTACTGATTATGTTGGTCGGTATCTGCATCCTGTGGTTTGGCGGCGAGTCGTTTGCCCGTCGTCTGACGATGGTGCTCTCCTCCGGGTTACGCTTCGACCACAAAATCATTAATGACCCGAACCTGATCCTCGGGCAGATCATCATGATGCTGAAAACCGCGCTGATCGGCATGCTGCCGCTGCTGGTGGGCGTGGTGATTATCGCCCTGATCGCGCCGGTGATGCTCGGCGGGCTGGTGTTCAGCACAAAATCCCTGGCGTTTAAGTTTTCCAAACTCAACCCGCTGAGCGGGCTGGGGCGGCTCTTTTCCGCCCAGGTGGGCGCGGAGCTGGTCAAAGCGCTGATGAAAGCCCTGTTCATGGGCAGCGTCGCTGGAATCTATTTGTGGAACCACTGGCCGGACATGATGCGCCTGATGAGCGAATCGCCGGTGATGGCGATGGCGAGCGCGATGAACATTGCCGGCCTGTGCGCGTTGCTGGTGGCGCTGAGCATTATCCCGATGGTCGGCTTTGACGTGTTCTGGCAGATCTACAGCCACCTGAAAAAATTACGCATGTCGCGCCAGGATATTCGCGACGAATTCAAACAGAGCGAAGGCGACCCGCATGTGAAAGGGCGTATTCGCCAGATGCAGCGTGCGGCGGCGCGTCGTCGCATGATGGCCGATGTGCCAAAAGCGGATGTGATTGTTACCAACCCGACGCACTACTCCGTTGCGCTGCAATATGACGAAAACAAAATGAGTGCCCCGAAAGTGGTGGCGAAAGGCGCGGGCATCATTGCGCTGCGTATTCGCGAGCTGGGCACGGAAAACCGTATCCCTATTCTTGAAGCACCGCCGCTGGCGCGTGCTCTGTATCGCCATGCTGAAATTGGTCAGCAGATCCCCGGCCAGCTCTATGCGGCGGTGGCTGAAGTGCTGGCCTGGGTATGGCAGTTGAAGCGCTGGCGTTTGTCAGGCGGACAACGCCCCATTAAACCTGAGAATCTCCCGGTGCCAGAGGCGCTGGACTTTTTGAACGAGAAGGACACTGATGGCTAATCTGGTAGCAATGCTGCGTCTGCCGAGCAATCTGAAATCGACCCAATGGCAAGTGCTCGCCGGGCCAGTGCTGATTTTGCTTATTTTGTCGATGATGGTGCTGCCGCTGCCGGCGTTTGTCCTCGACCTGCTGTTCACCTTTAACATCGCGCTGTCCATTATGGTGCTGTTGGTGGCGATGTTCACCCAGCGCACGCTGGAGTTTGCCGCGTTCCCGACCATTTTGCTGTTCACCACCTTGTTGCGTCTGGCGCTGAACGTCGCGTCCACCCGTATCATCCTGATGGAAGGGCATACCGGTGCGAGTGCGGCGGGTCGCGTGGTGGAAGCCTTCGGTCACTTCCTCGTCGGCGGTAACTTCGCCATCGGTATCGTGGTGTTTATCATCCTCGTGATCATCAACTTTATGGTTATCACCAAGGGTGCGGGGCGTATCGCCGAAGTGGGCGCGCGTTTCGTTCTCGACGGGATGCCGGGTAAACAGATGGCGATCGACGCCGACCTCAACGCCGGGATCATCGGCGAAGATGAAGCGAAACGCCGCCGTTCAGAAGTGACTCAGGAAGCGGATTTCTACGGTTCCATGGACGGTGCGAGTAAGTTCGTCCGTGGTGATGCCGTCGCCGGTATCCTGATTATGGTGATCAACATTATCGGCGGTCTGTTGGTCGGTGTTCTGCAACATGGCCTGTCGATGGGCGATGCGGCGGAAAGTTATACCCTGCTGACCATCGGTGATGGCCTGGTCGCGCAGATCCCGGCGCTGGTTATCTCTACCGCCGCGGGCGTTATCGTGACGCGCGTCAGTACTGACCAGGATGTCGGTCAGCAGATGGTCGGGCAACTGTTCTCCAACCCGCGCGTGATGATGTTGAGCGCCGGTGTGCTGGGTCTGCTGGGGCTCGTGCCGGGCATGCCGAACTTTGTCTTCTTGCTGTTTACCGCCGCATTGCTGGGTCTTGCCTGGTGGCTGCGCGGCAAAGAGACGCAAGCGCCGGTGGAAACAGTACAAATCAAAGCGCCGGAAAACACGCAAGCCGTTGAAGCGACCTGGAACGATGTGCAACTGGAAGATTCCCTCGGCATGGAAGTGGGTTACCGCCTGATCCCGATGGTCGACTTCCAGCAGGACGGCGAATTGCTCGGGCGCATCCGCAGTATTCGTAAGAAGTTCGCACAAGATATGGGCTTCCTGCCACCTGTGGTGCACATCCGCGACAATATGGATTTGCCACCGGCGCGTTACCGCATTCTGATGAAAGGCGTGGAAATTGGCAGCGGCGAGGCCTATCCGGGGCGCTGGCTGGCAATCAACCCAGGCACCGCAGCCGGTTCACTGCCGGGTGAAGCGACCGTCGATCCGGCCTTTGGCCTGGCGGCAATCTGGATTGAAAGCGCCCTGAAAGAGCAGGCGCAGATCCAGGGTTTCACCGTTGTGGAAGCCAGTACCGTGGTTGCCACGCACCTTAACCACTTGATTGGTCAATTCGCGCCGGAACTGTTTGGTCGCCAGGAAGCACAGCAGTTGCTTGACCGCGTCACCCAGGAGATGCCGAAGCTGACCGAAGATCTGGTGCCGGGCGTGGTGACCTTGACCACGCTGCATAAAGTGTTGCAAAACCTGCTGGCAGAACGTGTGCCTATCCGCGATATGCGCACCATTCTGGAATCGCTGGCGGAACACGCGCCGTTGCAAAACGATCCGCATGAACTCACCGCCGTGGTTCGTGTGGCGCTGGGCCGTGCGATTACTCAGCAGTGGTTCCCGGGCAATGATGAAGTGCAGGTGATTGGTCTCGATACGCCGCTGGAGCGTTTGCTGCTGCAAGCTTTGCAGGGCGGTGGCGGTCTGGAGCCTGGCCTGGCCGATCGTTTGCTCGAACAAACGCAAGAAGCGCTGGCTCGCCAGGAGATGCTCGGCGCCCCGCCGGTGTTGCTGGTTAACCACGCGCTGCGTCCGCTGCTGGCCCGCTTCCTGCGCCGCAGCCTGCCGCAATTGGTGGTGTTGTCGAATATGGAAATGTCCGACAACCGCAGTATCCGCATGACGGCAACCATTGGAGGCAAATAATGCGCTCTCTTGCCTTGCTGTTCGCCTTCCCGCTATTGGCGCAGGCTGCCGGAGACGGCACCTGGCAGGCCAGCAGTATTGGCATCACGCTGGCGAATCGCGGTGTGGTGGCCTCATCGCGACCGCTGGGGCCACCGCAGCCGGTCAATGGCCTGATGACCGAGGTGTCGTGGCGCTATGAACTGAACGGCCCGACGCCTGCCGGTTTGTTGGTAAAACTATGTTCGCAAACACGCTGTGTGGCACTGGATGGTCAAAGCGGCACCACGCGCGGTTTTACCAATGTGCCAGCGTTGGAACCGCTGCGTTTTGTCTGGGAAGTCCCCGGCGGTGGCCGTTTATGGCCGACGCTGACGGTACGCAGCAACCAGGTTATCGTCAATTATCGCCAACCCGCCGCGCAAAATTGACCGTTTCGCTGGGAATTAATACAAGCTGTTAGCTGCTTTTTTAAACGCCAATCCCGCCGTCTGTGCGGGATTTTGCTATCTGCGCCTCATTTCTGACCTCTCCTTTTGAAGCAAAAGAAACGCTGTTTTATAAATCAGTGAAGCGAGTATCGACACTCTTTGCGTTTTTGCCAACGGCATAGTTTTGATGGCAGAAACAGAAAGGTTTCCCGTTGCACATCCTCTTACTTTAGCCGTGTAAGAAATTCCTTTGGCTAAGCCGGATCGTCAAAGGTCCCCAATAATGAACAGGGTTGACGGCAATGAAAACACGAAAAATTGGATTGGCTAATTACCTCGCCTACGGCTCGGGCGATTTTCTGGGTGCGGGCACGACTGCGTTAACCGCAGCATGGTTACTCTATTTCTATACGACCTTCTGCGGCCTGACGCCGATTGAAGCCACTTTTATCTTCGCTGCGGCAAGGGTGCTGGATGCAGTGGTCAGCCCGTTAATGGGCTTTTTAACCGATAACTTCGGCTCGACCAAACTGGGTAAACGCTTTGGTCGGCGTAAGTTCTTTATTCTGTTAGGTATTCCTTGCGTGTTCAGCTACTCGATTATGTGGGTAGGGGACATGAGCTTCTGGTATTACCTGCTGACCTATCTGCTGTTTGACGTGGTTTACACCATGATTCTGGTGCCGTATGAAACGCTGGTGCCGGAAATGACCGATGATTTCAAACAGAAAACCAAATTCTCTGGCGCGCGTATTTCGATGGCGCAGATGTCGGCGATTCTCGCCTCTTTCCTGCCGGGCATCCTGCTGACCCACTTCGGAAAGGACAACCCGGTCTCTTTCTTCTATGCCAGCCTGGTGTTCTCGGTGCTGTGCGCATTGATGCTGACGTTTGTCTGGATCTTTACCTGGGAGCGCCCGCGTGAAGAGTGGACAGAAGCCGCGCTGCGTGCGGAAGAGGAGAAAAAGAGTCTGTCGCTTGGGCAGAGTTTGCGCCGCTTGTTCGTTGAACTGAGCTCGACGCTGCGCATTAAAATTTTCCGCCAGCATTTGGGCATGTACCTCGGCGGCTATATCGCCCAGGACGTGTTCAACGCCGTGTTCACGTATTACGTGGTGTTTGTGCTGATGCAGGAAGCATCGCTCGCCTCCAGCCTGCTGGGCACTATGGCTATCTTCCAGTTCATCGCCGTTATCGCCATGATCCCGCTGTGCATCCGCTTCGGGCCTGCGCCGTCTTACCGCATGGTGGTGGTGCTGTTTGGTCTGAGCGCCATGTCATACGCGGTGCTCTATTACGCCGGGCTGAGCGATGTTTACTCCCTGTTGCTGCTGATTTCTGCTGTCGCCGGTTTGGGCCGGGGCGGGATCAACTATGTGCCGTGGAACACCTACACCTACATCGCAGACATTGATGAAGTGGTCACCGGCCAGCGTCGCGAAGGTATCTTCGCCGGGATTATGACGCTGACCCGTAAAGCCTCGCAGGCCGGGGCGGTGATGCTGGTGGGGATCGTGATGCAGGCTTCCGGCTTTGTTTCCGGCCAGAAAACCCAGGTTCCGGAAGTGAGCCACACCATTTTGATGATCATGTGCTTCGGCACGGTGGCGGTGTTGTGCTGCGGCTTCCTGGTTTCCCTGCGCTTTAAGCTGAACCTGAAAACGCACAGCGTGCTGCGCGAAGAGACGGCGAAAATGCGTGAAAGCGGCCATGCAATGCCAGAAAACATCACGCCGCAGGCGCGTGAAACTGTCGAAATGCTGGCGGGCATGCCGTACGAATCCCTGTGGGGGAACAACAATATCGGTTACCTGAATCGTAATAAACCGGCTGCGCCCGCTTTGAAAGACGCGCAACTGAAATCGACTTACAACTGAGGTTAAGAATATGAAGGTTTGGCCTGTCAAACACAGCCCGTTACTGCGTCAGCCAGCGCGCTTTATCGACCGTGATGAATTGAAAGCGTTGATCCGCAAGGTGACGCACAACCTGGTCAATATTCACGATGACAGCGGCGAGTTTTTACTGCGTCTCGACGATGGTCGTGTGATTGACACCAAAGGCTGGGCTGGCTGGGAATGGACGCACGGTGTTGGGCTGTATGGCATGTATCAGTATTACCGCCAGACAGGGGATGAGAGCATCCGCGAGGTGATCGACGCCTGGTTCGCCGACCGCTTTGCGGAAGGCGCAACCACCAAAAATGTCAATACTATGGCGCCGTTCCTGACGCTGGCGTATCGCTACGAAGAGACCGGCAACCCAACGTATTTGCCGTGGCTGGAGAGCTGGGCGGAGTGGGCGATGAACGAAATGCCGCGTACCGATCACGGCGGTATGCAGCACATCACGCTGGCGGAAGAGAACCATCAGCAGATGTGGGACGACACGCTGATGATGACCGTGCTGCCGCTGGCGAAAATCGGCAAGTTGCTCAACAAACCGGAGTATGTGGAAGAGGCGGTGTATCAGTTCCTGCTGCATGTGCAGAACCTGATGGACCGGGAAACCGGGCTGTGGTTCCACGGCTGGAATTACGAGGGGCAGCACAATTTTGCCAATGCCCGCTGGGCACGCGGTAACAGCTGGCTGACGATTGTGATTCCGGATTTCCTGGAGCTGGTGGATCTGCCGGAAACCAACGCGGTGCGCCGTTATCTGGTGCAGGTGTTGAACGCGCAAATTGCCGCGCTGGCAAAATGCCAACATGAGAGTGGGTTGTGGCACACGCTGCTCGACGATCCGAATTCGTACCTGGAAGCGTCGGCCACCGCCGGGTTTGCCTATGGCATGTTGAAAGCGTTGCGTAAGCGTTATATCAGCGCCGATTACAGTGCGGTGGCAGAAAAAGCGGTGAAAGCGATTGTCGGCAATATTTCGCCGGAAGGGGAGTTGTTGCAGGTGTCGTTCGGCACCGGGATGGGCAGCAATCTTGAGTTTTACCGCCAGATCCCATTGACCTCCATGCCGTATGGTCAGGCGATGGCGATGCTCTGTTTGACCGAGTATCTACGCAAATATTTTTGAGTGTGCGAAAAGAGAAAAACCCCGGGAATCCGGGGTTTTTTGTGCGGGGTGGGGGGATTGTGCCGGATGGCGGCTGCGCCTTATCCGGCCTACAAAACCCGCACGTTATACCCGCATGCATTACCCGTAGGCCCGGTAAGGGAAGCGCCATCAGGCGTAAACTTTACATCCGCTCAACCGTTTCAATACCCAGCGTATCGAGGCCCTGTTTCAGCGTTTTCGCGGTCAACAGCGCCAGTTTCAAACGGCTGTGACGCACGTCGTCACTTTCCGCGCTGATGATGGGGCAATGCTCATAGAAGCTGGAGAACAGACCCGCCAGATCGTACAGATAAGCACACATCACATGCGGCGTACCTTCACGCGCGACAACGGACAGCGTCTCTTCAAACTGCAACAGGCGCGCAGCCAGTTGGGATTCACGCTCTTCGTTAATCTGCACCGGGGCATTTTCCAGCACGCTCTCTTCAATGCCCGCTTTGCGGAACACGGAAAGCACGCGGGTATAAGCGTATTGCATATACGGCGCGGTGTTTCCTTCAAACGCCAGCATGTTGTCCCAGTCAAACACGTAGTCGGTGGTACGGTTTTTCGACAAATCGGCATATTTCACCGCGCCGATACCGACCACGTTCGCCAGTTTTTCCAGCTCATCTGCTGGCATATCCGGATTCTTTTCCGCCACCAGACGGCGCGCGCGTTCCAGCGCTTCATCCAGCAGGTCAGACAGCTTCACCGTACCGCCCGCACGGGTTTTGAACGGTTTGCCATCTTTGCCGAGCATCATGCCGAACATGTGGTGTTCCAGCGGCACAGACTCCGGCACATAACCGGCTTTACGCACGATGGTCCATGCTTGCATCAGGTGCTGATGCTGACGGGAGTCGATGTAATAAAGCACGCGATCGGCATGCAGGGTTTCGTAACGGTATTTCGCACAGGCGATATCGGTTGTGGTGTAGAGGTAGCCGCCATCCTTTTTCTGGATGATGACGCCCATCGGTTCGCCTTCTTTATTTTTGTATTCGTCGAGGAACACCACGGTCGCGCCTTCGCTCTCCACCGCCAGACCTTTGGCGCGTAAATCCGCGACAATCCCTGGCAGCATTGGGTTATAAAGGCTTTCACCCATCACGTCTTTGCGGGTGAGGGTCACGTTCAGACGCTCGTAGTTTTTCTGGTTCTGACTCATGGTGATGTCGACCAGCTTGCGCCACATTTCACGGCAATATTCATCGCCGCCCTGCAACTTCACCACGTAACCACGTGCGCGCTCGGCAAACTCGGCATCTTCGTCATAGTGTTTTTTGGCTTCGCGATAGAACGCTTCCAGGTCCGCCAGCGCCATTTCGCCCGCGTTTTCCTGCTGTTTCAGTTCGAGGAAAGCGATCAGCATGCCGAACTGGGTGCCCCAGTCGCCGACGTGGTTAGCGCGAATCACGTTATGGCCGAGGAATTCCAGCGTGCGCACCGAGGCGTCGCCAATGATGGTCGAACGCAGGTGACCAACATGCATCTCTTTCGCTACGTTCGGCGCGGAGTAGTCAACGACGATAGTTTGCGGCTGCGGCTGGGAAATGCCCAGACGATCGGATTTCAGCGCGGTGCTGACGTGTTCGGCGAGGAATTCCGGGGCGAGGAAGATATTGATAAAGCCCGGACCGGCGATCTCAACGTTGTTGGCAATCCCGTCGAGAGAGAGGTGAGACAGAACTTGCTCAGCCAGTTGTCGTGGCGCCATGCCCAGTTTTTTCGCAACTGCCATCACGCCGTTAGCCTGATAGTCGCCAAACTGAACTTTTGCTGACTGACGAACCTGCGCTTCGCAATCTGCTGGCGCGCCTGCCGCAATCATGGCCTGACTAACTTTTTCTGAGAGAAGAGCCTGAATATTCACCGGGATACCTTACATTTAGGGCGCCGCGTAACAGAGGCGGCGTCCGGGTGTTAAATAGAGGCGGGAGTATACTGCAAATGCCCGGTGGCGTCAGCACTGCATAACACGGTAGATTATGCGCTTTGTTATGATTTGCGAGCACTGTTATGAGCCATTGGCAAACTATCGAAGAGTTGCAGGATATCGTGGAAGATCTCCCGCGTTTCGCCAACGATTTGCAGAAATTCACTATCCGTCTCGGATTAAATATCGCACCATTAACCGCCGACCATATTTCGCTGCGTTGCCATCAAAACACCACTGCGGAACGCTGGCGTCGTGGTTTTGAACAGTGCGGTGAATTGTTGTCAGAAAATACCATCAATGGTCGCCCGATTTGCCTGTTCAAGCTGCGCGAGCCAATCTGTGTGGCGCACTGGCAATTTACAGTCATTGAACTGCCGTGGCCGGGGGAAAAGCGCTACCCGCACGAAGGCTGGGAGCATATTGAAATTGTGCTGCCGGGAGAAGTGGAAATGCTGAATGCGCGCGCACTGGCGCTACTGGCGGACGAAGGCCTAAGCCAGCCGGGGATCGCGGTCAAAACCAGTTCGCCAAAAGGCGAGCGCGAACGGCTGCCTAACCCGACACTGGCGGTGACAGACGGTAAGGTCACGGTGAAATTCCACCCGTGGAGCATTGAAGAGATTGTCGCCAGCGAGCAGTGAAACGCAAGGGTGTGAGGGCGCGCAGATCTGCGTTTGTCAGCGCGTGCGATGATGAATAAAGGAGGAACCATGACATTACTGGAAATCTGTTGTTATGGCGTCGAAGACGCAATGATTGCGCAGCGGCACGGAGCCGATCGCATTGAGTTTTGCGCCGCGCCGAAAGAGGGCGGTCTAACTCCGTCATACGGCGCGCTAAAAACGATTCGCCAGCGGGTGACGATTCCGGTACACCCGATTGTGCGCCCGCGCGGTGGGGATTTTTGTTACCGCGAAGATGAATTTACCGCCATGCTCGACGATATTCGTTTGCTGCGCGAACTCGGTTTTCCGGGGATGGTGACAGGCGTGTTGGATGAAGACGGCAATGTCGATACACCCCGCATGCGTGAAATTATGCAGGCCGCAGAGGGGATGGCGGTGACATTTCATCGCGCGTTCGATATGTGCGCGGATCCGCAACAGGCGTTTGATTCTTTGGCTGAATTGGGTATCACGCGCATCCTGACATCCGGTCAACAAGCCTCGGCGGAAAAAGGACTTTCATTAATCAGGGAACTAAATGCCCGGTGCGGTGTTCCAATCATCATGGCTGGCGCAGGTGTGCGCCCCGAGAATCTAGAAACCTTTCTCAATGCTGATGTGAAAGAGGTGCATAGCTCGGCAGGACGCTGGACACCGTCGCCGATGCGTTATCGCAATACAGGATTATCGATGTCAGCCGATGTGAAGGCGGATGAGTATGCCCGCTACGGTGTTGACGGAGATGCAGTGGCGCTGATGAAAGAGATGATTATGGATCACAGCCACTGAAACAGTTTTTACCGCGCATCATGTCGCCCAATATGATGCTTGTTTGTACCAGGCCCCTGCCATTAACAGGGGCCTTTTTTTATCTACGGTTTGCGGGCAATCAGCACCGCGCGCAGCGGAGCCGGGTAGCCCTCCACGGTTTTGCTGTTGTCTGCCGGGTCGAGGAAATCCGCCAGCGATTCGGTCACCATCCACGACGTACGACGTTGCTCGTCGCTCGTGGTGACGCTCATATCCGCAATGCGCACATCGACAAAACCGCATTTTTCCAGCCAGTTTTTCAGCGCCAGCGCAGAAGGAATAAAGTAGACGTTACGCATTTGCGCATAGCGATCGCCCGGCACCAGTACGGCATTCTCATCGCCTTCGATCACCAGCGTTTCCAGCACCAGTTCGCCCTCTTTCACCAATTGATCTTTCAACTGCCACAAATGCTCCAGCGGCGAGCGGCGATGGTAAAGCACGCCCATGGAAAACACGGTGTCAAACGCATTCAGCGCGGGCAGTTGCTCAATGCCCAGCGGCAGCAAATGTGCGCGACGATCGTCGCCTAATAGTTTGCGCACGGCTTCGAACTGGCACAAAAACAGTTGCGTTGGATCGATACCGACCGCAAGCTGCGCGCCTGCGCCAATCATGCGCCACAGGTGATAACCGCTTCCGCAGCCGACATCCAGGATCGTGCGCCCGGTTAAATCTGACAGGTGCGGCAGCACGCGTTCCCATTTCCAGTCGGAACGCCATTCTGTATCAATATCAATCCCGTAAAGCGAAAACGGCCCTTTACGCCACGGCATCAGGTTGCGCAAAAGCGTTTCCATGCCCTTAAGCTGGCCCGCGCTTAAGGGTTCTGCGCTTTGCGCCGTCACGCTGTGCAGTAAATCCAGCGTCGCCGGGGCGAGGGTGGGAAGAAACTCAACCGCGTTATTCCACTGTTTGAACTGGCCGTGCAGGGTTTCGCGCTGCCAGGCCGAAATCTGCGCAGGTAACGTTTCCAGCCAGTGGGCGAGGGTGCCCGTCGCAATTTGCTGATAAAAGCGGCCAAACTCGATCATGCTGCAACCGCCTTCAACGCCACCAGAGAACCAAAGTTAAAGCACTGGAACCACAACTCGCTGTGTTCAAAACCGGCGGTTTTCAGCCGCGCTTTATGGGCTTCGACCGAATCCGTCAGCATGACATTTTCCAGCATGCTGCGTTTTTGGCTGATCTCCAGCTCGCTGTAGCCGTTGGCGCGTTTAAAATCGTGATGCATGTTGAACAACAGCTCGCCGACCGTGTGGTCTTCGAAGCTGAATTTTTCCGACAACACCAGCGCGCCACCGGGGTTCAGCCCCTGGTGAACTTTAGTCAGCAGCTTCAGACGATCGTCTGGCTCAAGGAATTGCAGGGTGAAATTAAGCACCACCATTGAGGCGTTTTTGATTTCAATATCGCGAATATCGCCTTCGATAACCTCAACCGGCGTCGGCGCTTTATAGGCGTCAATATGACGACGGCAGCGTTCAACCATGGCGGGTGAATTGTCGACAGCGATGATTTTGCAGCCGTCATGATGGATATTGCGGCGCACGGAAAGTGTTGCAGCGCCCAGGGAACAGCCGAGATCGTAGACCTGCGTGGCGGGTTGCACAAAGCGCTCCGCCAGCATGCCGATCATTGAAATAATGTTGGAGTAACCCGGAACGGAACGCTGGATCATATCCGGGAAGACTTCAGCTACCCGTTCGTCAAAAGTCCAGTCGCCCAGGCGGGCAATTGGCGCGGAAAAAAGCGTGTCGCGATCAGACATAAATAAATACCCGGGAAAACAAAGGGGCGTATTGTGCGCTAATGCAGGGAGAAAACCAACTCCCAGGGCATATACCACAGATTTGCCAGCACCATCAGCAACAGCGAGCAGAAGGTCGCGCCCATTCCGGAACGACGCCAGCGAATTAGCCGATGATGAAAGCCGTAGTAATGCATCAGACGGCCCGCAATCAACAGTAATCCACAGACATGCACCAGCCAGGTTTGCGCGCCGTCCATCTCCATAAAAAGGAGCAACAGGAGGGCAATGGGAATGTATTCCACCGCGTTGCCGTGAATCCGGATGGCGCTTTGTAATTCACTAAATCCGCCGTCGCCATAGCTCACGCGGTACTGCGAACGCAGACGGATAACATCAAAAGAAAACTTAATCAGTAACAATGCACCCAGCACGGCATAAAGCGCGCTTACCATACAAACTCCCTTTAAGGTTACGGCGATGGCTTACCAATCATAGGTGCTGTACTCAAAAAAGAGAAGATTGTAACGGCAGGGAAGGTGCGGCACCGATCGCGGGCACCACGGCGCGGAGATCTTGCCACAGGGTTTCCACCAGTTCAGGGGCGTGAGCGATATCCGGGGTGTGCAAAAAAAGGTAGGGTGTGGTGGTTTGCTCCCACAGCGGCAATTTGCGTAACCACACATCAAAAAGCTGGCGGTTCTGTTGCATGTCGTCGCTGCCGATAAAGCGCACCATGGGGTTATTGGCCGTGACTAACGCGTGTACCGGCACTTTTGGCTTTTTACGTTGCGCTTCACGTACTGCTTCGCTGTGTGGCCTGGCGCTGTGTACCGGGCGGCTATCAAGGATTACGCGGTTGATCTTGCGGGCATGCAAACCTTGATTGAGGGTTTTCTCTTCTTCGCCTTTAGCAAAAAAACTGGGATGACGAACTTCAACGCCGTAGGTAAAACCTGCAGGCAGCGCATCGAGAAACGCCCACAGAGCGGGCAAATCGCGTGGGCCGAAGGTGGCCGGTAACTGCAACCAATATTGGCCAATCCGGTTGGTGAGCGGCGACATGCGGCTAAAAAATTCGTTCGTCAGATCGGTGCAGTTGCGAAGCGCAGCCTGGTGCGAAATGGTGGCGGGAAACTTAAAACAAAAGCGAAAATCATCGGTGGTTTGTTCATGCCAGCGCGCGACGATCTCCGCTTTCGGTAAGGCGTAAAGCGTGGTGTTGCCTTCGACACAGTTAAAGTGGCGGGCATACTCTTCAAGGCTGGTGATGCCAAGGCGCACCCATTTCGGGTGCGACCATTGCGGCAAGCCGACATACATCATAACGCGCTGAGGATCTCGTCCGTGCTGCGCACTCGGCCAATACGCGGGAAGATGTTTTTCATACTTCCCTGATGCTGCTCCGCGTCAGCCGCGCTGCATGCATCTTCGGCGATCACCAGTGAAAAGCCCATTTCCCAGGCGTTACGGGCGGTGGATTCCACGCCGATATTGGTCGAAATCCCGCACAGCACGATGGTGTCGATACCGCGGCGGCGCAGTTGCAGTTCCAGATCGGTACCGTAAAACGCGCCCCATTGGCGTTTGGTGACTTCAATATCGCTCTCTTTTTTACCCAATGCGTCCGGGTAAACCCACCAGTTGTCCGGCAGCGCGTGACCGCCAGTCGCGGCATCGACGGGCTGTTTCAGCGCCTCGGCAAAATCCGCCGACCAACCGACGCGTACCAGCGCAACCGGCGCGCCATTGGCACGAAACTTCTCGGCAAGTTTGGCGGCGCGTTTCACCACGTCTTGCGCAGTGTGCGGACCACCGGCAAAAGGCAGGATGCCTTCCTGTAAATCGATGACCACCAGCGCGGTTTTGTTCGCGTTGAGTTCCAGCATAATAACTCCAGAAAAAAGAATGACGTCGGTCGTTACCTTACGCGTTCTGCCGCCGTGCAGGGTTTACAATTTTTGTTAAATTTTGTGAGAATGCGCAATAAGCGCGCAGCAAACGTGCGTACAGTCAGTAGCGGGCTTATCGTAGGGCATTATTTCCAGTATAATAGCCCCCTTTTTTCATCCAGTTGTGACATACGAAAATAGCTGCCACCAAAGCGCCTGCACCGCAGGTGACAGGTCGCGCGCAGCTAATTAAGGGATATCTCATGCGTACAGTATATTGCGGGCAGCTCAATCAATCCCATGTGGGACAGCAAGTAACGCTTTGTGGGTGGGTCAACCGCCGTCGTGACCTCGGCAGCCTTATCTTTATTGATATGCGCGATCGTGAAGGCATCGTGCAGGTGTTTTTCGACCCGGACCGTCAGGATGCGTTCCAGCTCGCCTCTGAACTGCGTAATGAGTTCTGCATTCAAATTACCGGTACCGTTCGCGCGCGCGACGGCAAAAACGTCAACAAAGATATGGCTACCGGTGAAGTGGAAGTTTTCGCCACCGAGCTCAACATCATCAACCGCGCGGAAGCGTTGCCGCTCGACTCCAACCACGTCAATACCGAAGAAGCGCGTCTGAAATACCGCTACCTCGATCTGCGTCGCCCGGAAATGGCGCAGCGCCTGAAAACCCGCGCGAAAATCACCAGCTTTGTACGCCGCTTTATGGATGACCACGGTTTTCTTGACATCGAAACGCCGATGCTGACCAAAGCCACACCGGAAGGCGCGCGCGACTATCTCGTGCCGAGCCGCGTGCATAAAGGCAAATTCTATGCGCTGCCGCAGTCTCCACAGCTGTTCAAACAGCTGCTGATGATGTCTGGCTTCGACCGTTACTACCAGATTGTGAAATGCTTCCGCGACGAAGACCTGCGCGCTGACCGCCAGCCGGAATTCACCCAGATCGATGTGGAAACGTCCTTTATGACCGCGCCGCAAGTGCGTGAAGTGATGGAAGCGCTGGTTCGCCAACTATGGCTGGAAATCAAAGGCGTGGATCTGGGCGATTTCCCGATCATGACCTTTGCCGAAGCCGAGCGTCGTTACGGTTCCGATAAGCCGGATTTGCGTAACCCGATGGAACTGGTCGATGTCGCTGATCTGCTGAAAGCCGTCGAATTCAAAGTCTTCTCCGGCCCGGCAAATGATGCCAAAGGCCGCGTTGCCGCACTGCGTGTGCCAGGTGGCGCACAACTCAGCCGTAAACAGATTGACGACTACGGCAAATTTATCGAAATTTACGGCGCGAAAGGCCTGGCATATATCAAGGTCAACGAAGCGGCGAAAGGCCTTGAAGGGATCACCAGCCCGGTCGCGAAATTCCTTAACGCGGACATCGTAAGCGCGATCCTTGAGCGCACTGGCGCGCAAGATGGCGATATGATTTTCTTCGGCGCAGACAACAAAAAAGTGGTTGCCGACGCGCTGGGCGCACTGCGTTTGAAACTGGGCAAAGATCTGAATCTGACCGACGAAGCCAAATGGGCTCCGCTCTGGGTTATCGACTTCCCGATGTTTGAAGACGACGGCGAAGGCGGCCTGACGGCGATGCACCACCCGTTCACTTCTCCGCGCGATATGAGCCCGGCAGAGCTGAAAGTGGCACCGGAAACCGCGATCGCGAACGCCTACGATATGGTTATCAATGGCTATGAAGTTGGCGGCGGTTCTGTCCGTATTCATAGTGGTGAAATGCAGCAGACAGTGTTCGGCATTCTGGGCATCAATGAGCAGGAACAGCGTGAGAAGTTCGGCTTCCTGCTTGATGCGCTGAAATACGGTACGCCGCCGCACGCGGGCCTGGCGTTTGGTCTGGATCGCCTGACCATGCTGCTGACCGGCACCGACAATATCCGTGATGTTATCGCCTTCCCGAAAACCACGGCAGCGGCTTGTCTACTGACTGAAGCGCCGAGCTTCGCCAATCCGGCCTCTTTGACTGAACTGGGTATTGAAGTCATCAAAAAAGAGACGCCGGAGAATAAATAAGATGTCATTTAAGCATCCCGTTTCCGTGCTGGTGGTGATTTATGCCGAGGACACAAAACGGGTGCTGATGTTGCAGCGACGCGACGATGCTGATTTCTGGCAGTCGGTTACCGGCAGCCTTGAAGCAGGGGAAACCGCGTCGCAGGCCGCCGTGCGTGAAGTAAAGGAAGAGGTCAACATCGATGTGGCTCAAGAGTCGCTTCGCTTAGTTGACTGTCAGCGCACGGTGGAGTTTGAAATCTTTAGTCATTTACGTCATCGCTATGCGCCGGGCGTTACGCACAATACCGAATCCTGGTTTTGTTTAGCGCTGCCCCACGAACGCCCGATTGTGTTCACTGAACATCTGGCGTACCGCTGGCTTGATGCGCCCGCTGCGGCCGCATTAACCAAGTCGTGGAGTAACCGGCAGGCGATTGAAGAATTTGTAATTAATGCCGCCTGAACAGGTGGTTTTTCTGGAGAATTTTTATGGCAGGTCACAGTAAATGGGCCAACACCAAACACCGCAAAGCTGCACAGGATGCCAAACGCGGTAAGATCTTCACCAAAATCATTCGCGAGCTGGTGACAGCAGCGCGTCTGGGTGGCGGTGACGCCGCGTCCAACCCGCGTCTGCGCGCGGCGATCGACAAAGCGCTGTCCAACAACATGACCCGCGATACCTTAAACCGTGCTATCGCGCGCGGCGTCGGCGGTGATGATGATGCGAACATGGAAACCATCATTTATGAAGGTTACGGCCCTGGCGGCACAGCTGTGATGGTGGAATGCCTGAGTGACAACCGTAACCGTACCGTTGCCGAAGTGCGTCATGCCTTCAGCAAATGCGGTGGTAACCTGGGTACCGACGGTTCCGTTGCTTACCTGTTCAGCAAAAAAGGCGTTATCTCCTTCGAAGCCGGTGACGAAGACACCATTATGGAAGCGGCGCTGGAAGCCGGTGCGGAAGACGTTGTGACCTACGACGATGGGGCAATCGACGTCTATACCGCGTGGGAAGAGATGGGTGCCGTGCGCGATGCGTTAGAAGCCGCCGGTCTGAAAGCCGACAACGCTGAAGTGTCGATGATCCCGTCTACCAAAGCGGACATGGATGCGGAAACCGCGCCGAAACTGCTGCGTCTGATCGATATGCTGGAAGATTGCGACGATGTGCAGGAGGTTTATCACAATGGTGAGATCTCTGATGAGGTCGCGGCGACTCTGTAATGTCGCTGACTAATCCACCTGTAGCTGGAGACGCATGATGGCGATTATTCTCGGCATCGATCCGGGTTCACGCGTCACCGGCTATGGTGTGATTCGCCAGACGGGACGGCAACTGACCTATCTTGGCAGTGGCTGCATCCGTACCAAAGTGGACGATTTGCCGTCGCGCCTGAAATTGATTTATGCAGGCGTGACGGAAATCATCACCCAGTTCCAACCGGACTTTTTTGCTATCGAACAAGTGTTTATGGCGAAAAACGCCGATTCTGCACTGAAGCTCGGGCAAGCGCGCGGTGTGGCAATCGTCGCGGCCGTCAACCAGGACCTGCCAGTGTTTGAATATGCTGCACGTCAGGTAAAACAGACGGTCGTGGGAATTGGTAGCGCGGAAAAAAGCCAGGTGCAGCACATGGTGCGTAATCTGCTGAAACTGCCCGCTAACCCACAGGCCGACGCCGCCGATGCGTTGGCTATCGCCATCACGCATTGTCATGTTAGCCAAAACGCGTTGCAGGTAAGCAGTTCGCGGCTTAACCTGGCGCGCGGTCGATTACGCTAAAACGCGCCGAAACCCGGCGCTTTTTTTATAACAGTGTACGGATTTTCTCCTCGTCCACCGCGTCTGAAGGGTTATAGACCACCACGGTCAAATCGGGCTGTCCTTCGACCGTAAAACTCGAATACTCCAGTGATAACCTGCCGACAGTGCCATGCAGCAACACTTTTGTGCCTTCCTCCATCGCGCCAATATCATTGCTCTGCCACAGCGATGCAAACTCCGGTGAAGCCGTGCTCAGCTCCTCAACCAGCGGCTGGATCTCTGCCGATGCGCCTGCGCGCGTGGCATCCGCGCGAAAGGCCGCGACCAGAAAACGCGCCAGCCCATGCCAGTCTGTCTGCGCGGTGCGCACTGTAGGGTTCAAGAAAACGCGGCGCATAATATTGCGATCTTGCGCAGGCAGGGCGGCGTAATCCGTCAACACCACCGTAGCAGGCTTATTCCAGGCGAGAACGTCCCATGTCGCGTTGCGCACCATTGCCGGGCTGAGCGGCATGCCATCAAGCACGCGTTGCAGCCTTTGCGTCACGGTGCCCGCCGCGCTGTATTGCACACCTGGCGCACGGCCCAACGCCAGGTGATACACATGCTCTCGCTCGCGCCCGGAGAGACGCAGTGCCTTGCAAATCCGCTCCAGCACTTCTGCCGACGGCATGCCGCCGCGCCCTTGCTCAAGCCAGGTGTACCAGGTTGCGCTGATACAAGCCAGATGCGCCACTTCTTCGCGGCGCAGCCCTGGTGTTCGGCGACGTCCGGTATGAAAGCCCAACGCTTCGGGATCAAGCTGCGCCCGGCGGGATTTCAGGTAAATGCCCAGATCTTTTGGCTGAGTAACACTCTGCATCCTGTTAGTCCTTATACCACTATAAAGTCACTACTTTTTTCCACTACGGATATTTATCAGGATAGCTGCGCGAGTCAACATCAGGAGGCACACGCATGCACGTTTTTCTGACTGGCGCGACCGGATGGGTCGGCGCAAAAGTAGCGGCGGAATTATTGGCCGCAGGGCACCAGGTAAGTGGCCTGGTGCGTAACGCGGATAAAGCACAGGCGCTGCTTGCCGCAGGTGGACAGGTCGTTCACGGAACGCTGGACGATCATCAAGTGCTATTTGATGCAGCCACGCAAGCCGACGCGGTAATCCACACTGCATTTAGTCATGACTTTTCCCGCTTTGCGGAGAGCTGTATTCAGGATCAGCGCGCCATTGAAGTACTGGGCGAAGCGCTGATGGGCAGCCAGCGCCCATTGATAGTTACTGCGGGTTTGGCTCGACTGGCGCAGGGGCGCCTGGCGATCGAAGAGGATAAACCCGGTAGCGGACCGGAATACCTGCGTCGCTCCGAGCAAACGGCGATGAAGCTTGCGCAGCAAGGGGTCCGAACCGCCACGGTACGGCTGGCGGCCACCGTGCACGGGATTGGCGATCACGGTTTTATCCCGATGCTGATCGCGCTGGCGAAACAAACGGGCGTTTCCGCCTGGCCGAAAGAAGGAAATATTCGCTGGGCGGCGGTACACCGGTTGGATGCGGCGAAACTGTACCGGCTGGCGCTCGAAAGCGGTGTTACGCAACCGGTGTACCATGCGGTTGCCGAAGAGGGGATCACGTTGCGCGAGATAGCTGTCGCCATTGGTCAGATGCTCGGCCTGCCCGCAGAACCGCGCGAAGCAGCGCATTTCGGTTGGTTTGCCTCTTTTGCGGCAAGCGACATGTCAGCATCGAGTGAGCAAACCCGAAAAGTACTAGGCTGGCAACCTACGCAGCGGGATTTATTAACCGACCTGCGCGATGGCGCGTATTATGCCAATTCCTGAACCGCGCTCGCGCTTTTAATCAATAATCGGCTGGATATCTATCCAGCCTTTTTTTATGATACAGCATTACATTTTTAGCCCTTAACGCAGGAGCGTCACGTGATAGGCAGACTCAGAGGCATTATTGTAGAAAAACAACCCCCGTTGGTACTGCTGGAAGTCGGAGGCGTGGGTTATGAAGTTCATATGCCAATGACCTGTTTCTATGAGTTGCCGGACGCCGGTAAAGAGGCGATTGTTTTTACTCAGTTTGTGGTGCGTGAAGATGCGCAGCTTCTTTATGGGTTCAACAATAAGCAAGAACGTACGCTGTTTCGCGAACTGATTAAAACCAACGGCGTAGGGCCAAAACTGGCGCTGGCGATTTTATCCGGCATGTCGGCGCAGCAGTTTGTTAACGCCGTTGAACGTGAAGATCCTGCCGCGCTGGTTAAGCTGCCGGGTATCGGTAAGAAAACCGCTGAACGCCTGATCGTTGAAATGAAAGATCGCTTTAAAGGCTTGCACGGCGACCTCTTTACGCCAGCCGCTGATTTGGTGCTGACTTCTCCGGCAAGCCCGGCAACAGATGACGCTGAACAAGAAGCGGTTGCCGCGTTGGTGGCGCTGGGCTATAAACCTCAGGAAGCCAGCCGGATGATCAGCAAAATCGCGCGTCCGGACGTTAACAGTGAAACCCTGATCCGTGAAGCGCTGCGCGCGGCGTTGTGAGGTAGAGGATGATTGAAGCAGACCGTCTGGTGGCACCCGCCAGCATCACTGTGGAAGAAGTCGCGGATCGTGCCATTCGCCCGAAAATGCTCGCCGAATATATCGGTCAGCCGCAGGTTCGTTCACAAATGGAGATCTTTATCCAGGCGGCAAAACTGCGCGGTGACGCGCTGGACCATTTGCTGATCTTCGGCCCGCCAGGTTTAGGGAAAACGACGCTGGCGAATATCGTCGCCAACGAAATGGGCGTTAACCTGCGTACCACCTCCGGCCCGGTGCTGGAAAAAGCGGGCGATCTGGCCGCAATGCTTACCAACCTTGAACCGCACGACGTGCTGTTTATTGATGAAATTCACCGTCTCTCACCGGTTGTGGAAGAGGTGCTCTATCCGGCGATGGAAGATTACCAGCTGGATATCATGATTGGTGAAGGCCCTGCAGCGCGCTCCATCAAAATCGACTTGCCTCCCTTTACCCTGATTGGCGCAACAACCCGCGCCGGTTCATTGACTTCGCCGTTGCGCGATCGTTTTGGCATCGTTCAGCGTCTCGAGTTTTACCAGGTTGCCGACCTGCAACATATTGTTGGCCGTAGCGCGCGCTTTATGGGGCTGGAGATGAGCGAAGAGGGCGCGCTCGAAGTGGCGCGTCGTTCACGCGGTACACCGCGTATCGCCAACCGACTGCTGCGCCGCGTGCGCGATTTTGCCGAAGTGAAGCACGATGGCGATATCACTGCGGATATTGCTGCGCAGGCGCTGGATATGTTGAATGTCGACGCGCAAGGTTTCGACTATATGGATCGCAAGTTGCTGCTGGCGGTGATCGACAAGTTCTTTGGCGGACCGGTAGGGCTGGATAACCTGGCGGCGGCAATTGGTGAAGAGCGGGAAACCATTGAAGATGTGCTGGAGCCTTATCTGATTCAGCAAGGCTTTTTGCAGCGAACGCCGCGCGGGCGCATGGCGACTGTCAGGGCGTGGGATCACTTTGGGATTAAGCCACCGGCGACATCGTAATACATGAATGTGCCGGATGCGGTAAATCCGCGCTCCGGCGCTATTGGGCAACACTCAACTGGCGGTTTTTTTCATCATACTGAAGATAAATAACACCGCTGCACACAGCACCACGGATGGGCCTGCGGGCGTATCGTAAAAGGCCGAAAACGTTAGTCCACCGGTGACGGCAACCATCCCGACACCGACGGCGACTCCCGCCATCTGCTCAGGCGTTCGCGCAAAACGACGCGCTGTCGCGGCCGGAATAATCAGCAGTGAAGTAATGATCAGCGCGCCGACAAACTTCATGGCGACACCAATCGTCAGCGCTGTCACCAGCATCAGCAACAACTTCACGCGTTGCAGTTTGACACCGTCAACAAATGCCAGCTCCGGGCTGATGGTCATCGACAGTAAATTGCGCCATTGCCAGAGCAAAATCCCCAGTACCAGCACCACGCCCAATGCAATAGCGATCAGATCTTCTGGCGTGACGGCCAGTAAATCCCCGAACAGATAGGCCATTAAATCAACGCGGATATTCGACATTAAACTGACCACAACCAGACCAAGCGACAAGGCGCTGTGCGCCATAATCCCCAGCAAGGTATCCACGGCCAGATGCGGGCGTTTTTCCAGCCACACCAGCCCAGCGGCGAGCAGTAACGTGACGGCAATGACCGCGTAAAACGGGTTAATATCCAGCAGCAGACCAAAGGCAACGCCGAGCAAAGAGGCATGCGCCAGCGTATCGCCGAAATAAGACATGCGTCGCCAGACGACAAACGAGCCCAGCGGCCCGGCCGCGCAAGCGAGCATGATCCCGGCAAGCCAGCCGGGCAGTAATAATTCAATCATGAGTGTCCATTACCCTGACGCAGTACAATGCGGCCTTGCAAATCGTGGCGGTGATTGTGGTTATGGCGGTAAATGCCGAGTTGCTCTGCGCCGCGCTGACCAAACATCGAGATAAACTCCGGATGCAGGGAAACCACTTCTGGCGTTCCCGAGCAACAAATATGGTGATTCAGGCAAAGCACCTCATCGGTTTTCGCCATCACCAGATGCAGATCGTGTGAGACCATCAAAACCGCGCAATCCAGCTCTTTACGCAACTGATCGATCAAATTGTAAAGCGCGACCTGACCATTGACGTCCACGCCTTGCGTCGGTTCGTCAAGCACCAGCAACTGCGGGCGATTGAGCAGTGCGCGAGCGAGTAAAACACGCTGTGTTTCACCACCAGAAAGTTTCTGCAGCGGGGCATCCACCAGATGGGCTGCCTGCACGCGTTTCAGCGCCGGAATAATGTCGTCTTTACGCGTGCCAGGACGCAGGCGCATAAAACGCCCGACGGTCAATGGCAGTGTGGCGTCGAGATGCAATTTTTGTGGCACATAGCCGATGCGCAGGGTTTTGTCGCGCTTGATAATCCCAGAGTCGGGTGCTACAAGCCCAAGCACCACGCGCACCAGGGTTGATTTGCCCGCACCATTTGGGCCGAGCAGCGTCAGAATTTTACCGGGACGCAAATTCAAAGAAATGTCAGACAGGACGCGCCGTTGGCCGAACGCGACGGTGACATTTTCGAGCGTTACAAGATTCGTCATAGCATTTAAGGGGTTGCACAAGTTGTAGAATGTTATAATATCACATTCCACATACTCATTACGATGAATAGTCGCATTATGTTACATAAAAATACGCTTCTTTGCGCAGCGGTTTCGGCTGCGCTTCTCGCGGGTGTAGCACAAACCGCTAACGCCGCCGTCGTCACCTCGTTAAAGCCACTGGGTTTTATCGCTTCAGCCATCGCAGATGGCGTAACAACCACCGAAGTATTACTTCCAGATGGTGCATCAGAGCATGATTATTCACTGCGTCCATCAGATGTAAAACGCTTACAGAACGCGGACTTACTCTTTTGGGTTGGCCCGGAGATGGAAGCCTTCATGGCGCGCTCCGCCCAGCAAGTGCCAGCACAAAAACAAGTGGTGATGGCGCAGCTTGACGGGGTGAAAACGCTGCTGATGAAAGGGACGGAAGAAGACGAGCATGAACACGGCGACGATCATCATCATGATGAAAAAGGTGATGAACATCACCATCACGGCGAATACAACATGCATCTGTGGCTTTCCCCTGAGATTGCGCGGCTCTCGGCGGTTGCAATCCACGATAAATTAGTGGAAGTTATGCCGCAAAGTCGAGCGAGGCTTGACGCCAACCTGCAGGCATTTGAGGCATCATTAGCCCGGGCCGATAAGCAAGTCGGTAACGAGCTGGCACCGCTGAAAGGGAAGGGGTATTTCGTTTTTCACGACGCCTATGGCTACTTTGAAAAACACTACGGTCTGACACCGCTGGGTCATTTTACCGTCAACCCTGAAATTCAGCCTGGTGCGCAGCGTTTACATGAAATCCGAACACAGTTGGTTGAGCAAAAAGCAACCTGCGTTTTTGCTGAGCCACAGTTCAGGCCAGCGGTCGTTGAAGCTGTTGCCCGAGGGACATCCGTTCGAATGGGAACGTTGGATCCACTCGGCATCGGTATCAAGTTAGGTACAGAGAGCTACCCACAGTTCCTTGCCCAACTCTCAAACCAGTATGCGAGCTGCCTGAAAGGAGAATAACGAGGAAGTGAATACGTGCAACAGATAGCCCGCTCTGTCGCCCTGGCATTTAATAATCTGCCCCGACCCCATCGCGTTATGCTGGGGTCGCTTACGGTTCTTACTCTCACTGTCGCCGTCTGGCGGCCTTATGTTTATCATCCCGAGTCCACGGCCCCGATTGTCAAAGCCATCGAACTGCCGAAAAACGAAATTCGTTCGCTTCTTCCCGAAGCCAGTGAGCCTATTGATCAGGCGACGTCTGACGATGTCGATGATATTCCGCAAGATGAGCTGGACGAGAAAACAGCCAATGAAGCCGGCGTTCACGAATATGTGGTGTCCACCGGTGACACGCTCAGCAGCATTCTCAATCAGTACGGCATTGACATGGGCAATATCAGCCAACTTGCCGCTGCGGATAAAGAGCTACGTAACCTGAAAATTGGTCAACAGCTCTCCTGGACGCTGACCGCAGATGGCGATCTGCAACGCTTGACCTGGGAGATGTCGCGCCGCGAAACCCGCACTTATGACCGCATAGATAGCGGCTTCAAAATGAGTAGCGAGATGCAGCAGGGCGACTGGGTGAACGCGGTGTTGAAAGGCACGGTGGGCGGCAGTTTCGTCTCCAGCGCCAAAGACGCCGGTTTAAGCAGCAGCGAAGTGAGTGCAGTGATTAAAGCCATGCAGTGGCAAATGGACTTCCGCAAACTGAAAAAAGGCGATGAATTCTCCGTGCTGATGTCCCGTGAAATGCTGGAAGGCAAGCAGGAACAAAGCCAATTGGTGGGCGTACGCTTGCGTTCTGATGGCAAAGATTACTATGCGTTTCGCGCGGAAGACGGAAAATTCTACGATCGTAACGGTACCGGGCTGGCAAAAGGCTTTATGCGTTTCCCAACCTCGAAACAGTTCCGCGTCTCCTCGAACTTTGATCCGCGCCGTCTGAACCCGGTCACCGGGCGCGTCGCGCCGCATAAAGGTGTCGATTTCGCACTGCCGCAAGGCACGCCTGTGATGGCAGTGGGTGATGGTGAAGTGGTGGTCGCAAAACGTAGCGGTGCGGCAGGAAACTATATCGCCATCCGCCACGGTCGCACTTACACCACGCGCTATATGCACCTGCGTAAGTTGCTGGTTAAACCTGGGCAGAAAGTGAAGCGTGGCGATCGCATTGCGCTTTCCGGTAACACCGGGCGTTCTACCGGCCCGCACCTGCACTATGAAGTGTGGATTAACCAACAGGCCGTGAACCCGTTAACCGCGAAACTGCCAAGAACCGAAGGGTTGAGCGGTTCGGATCGTAAGGATTACCTGGCGCAGGTTAAAGACGTCTTACCGCAATTGCGCCTGGACTGATTCGCTTAACAAATGCGCGTCTAAAGCCGATGCCGTCTCAGCATCGGCTTTTTCTTTTGTGCGAAAGATGAGGCATCGCTACACTATCCCATTATCTTTTTTGATGAGTTCTCTGGCCTGCGGAAGATGCATGGAAACGAAAAAAAATAACATTGAGTACATTCCGGAATTTGAACGCGAGTTTCGCCATCCGCGCAACTGGGGTGCCTGGCTTGGCGTGCTGGCTTTTGCGGGCGCCGCGCTGATCCCGCCGTCTCTTCGCGATCCGCTGCTTGGCAAACTGGGCCGCCTGGCGGGAAGAATGGGCAAAAGCGCACGTCGTCGTGCGCAGATCAATCTGTTTTACTGCTTCCCGGAAAAAAGCGAGGCGGAACGGGAAGCCATCATTGATGAAATGTTTGCTACTGCGCCGCAGGCCATGGTGTTGATGGCCGAGTTGGCACTTCGTGGCCCGGAAAAGGTGTTGCCGCGTATCGAGTGGCAGGGCAAAGAGATTATCGATGAGATGCACAGCAACGATGAGAAAGTGATTTTTCTCGTTCCGCATGGCTGGGGCGTGGATATTCCGGCGATGCTAATGGCGTCGCAGGGGCAGAAAATGGCGGCGATGTTCCATAATCAGGGCAATAAAGTGTTCGATTATGTCTGGAACACCGTTCGCCGCCGCTATGGCGGCCGTCTGCATGCGCGTAATGATGGCATCAAACCGTTTATTCAGTCGGTGCGTCAGGGGTACTGGGGTTACTACCTGCCGGACCAGGATCACGGGCTGGAGCACAGCGAGTTCGTCGATTTTTTTGCGACTTACAAAGCCACGCTACCGGCCATCGGTCGCCTGATGAAAGTATGTCGGGCGCGCGTGGTGCCGCTGTTTCCGGTGTATGACGCCAAATCGCATCGGTTGATTATTCAGGTACGGCCGCCAATGGATGATTTGCTGGCGGCAGATGACAACACCATCGCCCGGCGCATGAACGAAGAAGTCGAAGTGTTTGTCGGCCCGCATCCTGAGCAATACACCTGGATCCTCAAGCTGCTTAAAACGCGCAAACCGGGTGAGACAGAGCCTTACAAGCGCAAAGAGCTTTACGCGAAGAAATAAGCCACAAAAAAAGGCCTCTCAATGAGAGGCCTTTGCATTTCAGTAGCGCGCTTATTCGACGGTCAGAATACGCGTGGTATTAGTGGTGCCAATGGTACTCATCACGTCCCCCTGGGTCACGATCACCAGATCGCCAGACAACAGATAACCTTTATCACGCAGCAGGTTCACCGCATCGTTCGCGGCGGCAACACCTTCGTTCACGCTGTCGAAGTAAACCGGCGTAACGCCACGGTAGAGCGCAGTCAGGTTCAGCGTGCGTTCATGGCGGGATAGCGCAAAAATTGGCAAACCAGAGCTGATACGTGAAGTCATCAGCGCGGTGCGGCCAGATTCTGTCATAGAGATGATAGCGGTTACACCTTTGAGGTGATTTGCTGCATACATGGCTGACATCGCAATCGCTTCTTCCACGTTATCGAACTGAATGTCGAGGCGGTGTTTGGATACGTTAATGCTTGGGATTTTTTCTGCGCCCAGGCAGACACGCGCCATGGCGGCAACGGTTTCAGAAGGGTACTGACCGGCAGCGGTTTCCGCTGAGAGCATGACTGCATCGGTACCGTCGAGCACGGCGTTCGCAACGTCCATCACTTCTGCACGGGTTGGCATCGGGTTGGTGATCATCGATTCCATCATCTGCGTTGCGGTGATCACCGCGCGGTTCAGTTGACGGGCACGGCGGATCAGCGCTTTCTGGATGCCGACCAGTTCCGGGTCGCCGATTTCCACACCCAAGTCGCCACGCGCGACCATCACTACGTCGGAAGCGAGGATAACATCGTCCATCGCATCCTGATTGCAAACCGCTTCAGCACGTTCCACTTTTGCGACGATTTTCGCATCGCAGCCAGCATCACGCGCAAGACGACGAGCATAGTTGAGATCTTCGCCGCAGCGCGGGAAGGAGACCGCCAGGTAATCAACACCGATCAGCGCAGCGGTCACGATATCCGCCTTGTCTTTTTCGGTCAGCGCTTCAGCCGAAAGGCCGCCGCCGAGCTTGTTGATGCCTTTGTTGTTGGACAGCGGGCCGCCAACGGTGACTTCTGTGAACACTTTCATGCCCTGAACTTCCAGCACTTTCAACTGAACGCGACCGTCGTCGAGCAGTAGAATATCGCCAGGCACTACGTCAGCAGGCAGACCTTTATAGTCGATGCCAACTTTCTCTTTGTCGCCTTCGCCTTTACCCAGGTTGGCGTCGAGCAGGAATTTATCACCGATGTTCAGGAAGACTTTGCCTTCCTTAAAGGTGGAAACGCGAATTTTCGGTCCTTGTAAATCGCCAAGGATAGCAACATGACGTCCCAGTTTTGCCGCAATCTCACGCACCTTATCCGCACGTAATTTATGATCTTCCGGTGTTCCGTGTGAGAAGTTCATGCGCACCACGTTGGCACCCGCAGCGATAACTTTTTCGAGGTTGTTATCGCGGTCTGTGGCTGGGCCTAAGGTGGTGACGATTTTGGTTCTGCGAAGCCTTCTGGACATGTAATACTCCGTTGACTGAAACAACTAGGTGTTGCGTGAACATGAATCCGGTTGTAAATGCACCGCTGAAGAGCGATGCAACTGACCGAATAGCGTAAGATGTTACCGTTTTTTTTATTAGCTATTACTATTGATGGTTATCGTCTTTGATAAGCAGTTCCTTATCAAAGCGCGATTCTTTCAGTGCTTCTTTGACTCGCTTCAAGTTATCCCTGAATTTTGCTCCCCGCCGTAAGGTAAAGCCGGTTGCCAGCACATCGATAACGGTCAGTTGCGCAAGACGGGACACCATCGGCATATAGATGTCGGTATCTTCCGGGACATCCAGAGTGATAGCAAGTGTTGCCTCGCGCGCCAGCGGCGTACCCGCAGACGTGAGCGCAATGACCATCGCATCGTTTTCACGTGCCAGTTGTGCCAGTTCGACCAAATTTTTGGTTCTCCCGGTATGGGAAATCAGCACAACGACGTCATCATCGCTACAATTCATACAGCTCATGCGTTGCAGCACAATGTCATCGGAATAGACCACCGGAACATTAAAGCGAAAAAACTTATTCATCGCGTCGTGCGCCACCGCAGCCGAAGAGCCGAGGCCGAAGAAGGCGATTTTTTTCGCCTGCGTCAGCAGGTCCACCGCGCGGTTAACCGCAGCCATATCCAGCGACTGGCGCACATGATCAAGGCTTGCCATTGCGGACTCGAAGATTTTGCCGGTGTAGGCTTCAACGCTGTCATCTTCATCGACATTTCGATTAACATAGGGCGTGCCATTGGCGAGACTTTGCGCCAAATGAAGTTTGAAATCGGGGAAGCCACGGGTATCAAGGCTGCGGCAGAAACGGTTTACCGTCGGCTCGCTGACGTCGGCTTCCTGGGCAAGCGTGGCAATACTTGAATGGATTGCCTGGTCCGGCGCGGCAAGGATCACTTCCGCGACTTTACGTTCGGATTTACTAAGGTGTTCCAGCCGAGACTGGATTTTTTCCAGCATATTCATGGGTGATAAAGCGCTCATGGTAAAACGATTACACCAATAGTGAGAATCGTAACGCGATTTAACTTGATATTACCCCTGCACGATACAGAAAGGTAAGTCATGACAAGAAATGTTGTTGTTTTTTTTCATAACATGATCAAAGTCGGGTTTTAACCGCTAAGCCTCGGGCAAACATCCAGCTTTATCAGGGCGAAAACCCAGTTTTTTCGTCACAACTAAATAACGCACATCCTGAGAAGGCTTAACGGTTTCGGGAATTACGTAAAAGCGGTACAGTGCACCGTAATAAAATTACAACTGTAGCTTGGTAAGAAGCTGCAAGATAGCCAACTGAGGAGAATGACATGGCGGTAATACAAACAGCCCAGGCATGTGACCTGGTCATTTTCGGCGCGAAAGGCGATCTCGCACGCCGGAAATTGCTGCCTTCCCTGTACCAGCTGGAAAAAGCGGGTCAAATTCATGCGGATACGCGGATTCTTGGGGTCGGGCGCGCCGACTGGGATAAAGAGGCTTATACCAAAATCGTGCGCGAAGCGCTCGAAACCTTTATGAAGGAAAAGATCGACGAAGGTCTGTGGGATAAGCTGAGCAGTCGCCTGGATTTCTGCAATCTGGACGTTAACGACACCTCCGCATTTAAACGCCTCGGCGAAATGCTGGATCAGAAAAACCGCACTACCATCAACTACTTCGCCATGCCGCCGAGCACTTTTGGCGCCATCTGTAAAGGGCTTGGCGCGGCGAAACTCAACGCCAAACCGGCTCGTGTGGTGATGGAAAAACCGCTGGGCACTTCGCTTGCTACCTCGCGCGAAATTAATGACCAGGTGGGCGAGTTTTTCGAAGAGTGCCAGGTTTACCGCATCGATCACTATTTAGGTAAAGAGACCGTTCTCAACCTGCTGGCGCTGCGCTTTGCCAACTCCCTGTTCGTCAATAACTGGGACAACCGCACTATCGATCATGTGGAAATCACCGTTGCTGAAGAGGTGGGCATCGAAGGACGCTGGGGTTATTTCGACCAGGCCGGGCAGATGCGCGATATGATTCAAAACCATCTGCTGCAAATTCTTTGCATGATTGCCATGTCGCCGCCGTCCGATCTGAGCGCCGACAGTATTCGTGATGCAAAAGTAAAAGTACTGAAATCACTTCGCCGTATTGATCGCTCTAATGTGCGTGAAAAAACGGTGCGCGGTCAGTACACCGCCGGTTTTGCCCAGGGCAAAAAAGTGCCGGGTTATCTGGAAGAAGAGGGCGCGAACAAGTCCAGCAATACCGAAACGTTCGTGGCGATTCGCGTGGATATTGATGACTGGCGCTGGGCGGGGGTTCCTTTCTACCTGCGTACAGGCAAACGTCTGCCGGCCAAATGCTCTGAAGTGGTTGTCTACTTCAAGAACCCGGAACTGAACCTGTTTAAAGAGTCCTGGCAGGAGCTGCCGCAGAACAAGCTGACTATTCGTCTGCAGCCGGATGAAGGCGTGGATATTCAGATTCTCAACAAAGTGCCGGGTCTGGATCATAAACACAACCTGCAAACTACCAAGCTTGATCTGAGCTATTCCGAAACCTTCAACGAGACGCATCTGGCCGACGCTTACGAGCGCCTGTTGCTGGAAACCATGCGCGGCATTCAGGCGCTGTTTGTGCGTCGCGATGAAGTGGAAGAAGCGTGGAAATGGGTGGACTCCATTACCGAAGCCTGGGCGGCGGATAACGATGCGCCGAAGCCTTATCAGGCCGGCACCTGGGGCCCGGTTGCGTCGGTGGCAATGATCACCCGCGATGGCCGCTCCTGGAACGAATTCGAGTAATTACGGTTACGTTATTTTACCGGTAACATGATCTAACACAGATATCCGCACAATTTTTCATCTTTCAGGTCCCGACTGGATTCACCAGCGGGGCTTTTTTTATTACACTGGCTGAAGCGATTTTGCCTTTGGGGCGCGGCGCTCTGGTGTTTTCAACTTGTTACGCAAAACGAAAAACACTGTCAACGCGGTTTCCCCGAACAGATAAATTTCAGGAGCCTCTATGAACTCAACAATGTTACGCGTAACAAATCGCATTATTGAACGTTCGCGCGAAACCCGCTCAGCCTACCTGGCGCGCATTGAACAAGCGAAAAGCGACACAGTACGCCGCTCAACCCTGGCTTGTGGGAACCTGGCGCACGGATTTGCCGCGTGCCAGCCCAATGATAAAGCTTCGCTCAAAAGCATGTTGCGCAACAACATTGCCATCATCACCTCCTACAACGACATGCTTTCCGCACACCAACCTTATGAGGTTTATCCGGACATCATTCGCAAAGCCCTGCATTCGGTGAACGCAGTCGGCCAGGTTGCGGGCGGCGTTCCGGCAATGTGTGATGGCGTAACGCAGGGGCAGGATGGCATGGAACTTTCGCTGCTGAGCCGCGAAGTGATCGCCATGTCAGCGGCGGTCGGGTTATCCCATAACATGTTTGATGGCGCGTTATATCTCGGCGTCTGCGACAAAATTGTCCCGGGTTTAGCGATGGCAGCCCTGTCATTCGGCCATTTACCGGCGCTGTTTGTGCCGTCAGGTCCGATGTCCAGCGGCCTGGCAAACAAAGAAAAAGTGCGCATCCGCCAGCTTTATGCAGAAGGGAAAGTCGATCGCATGGCGCTGCTGGAATCCGAAGCCGCGTCTTACCACGCGCCGGGAACCTGTACCTTCTACGGCACCGCGAACACCAATCAGATGGTGATTGAGTTTATGGGTATGCAGTTGCCGGGTTCCTCTTTTGTTCACCCGGACGCACCGCTGCGTAAAGCGCTGACGGAAGCCGCAGCCCGCCAGGTCACGCGTTTGACCGGCAACGGCAATGAATGGATGCCGCTTGGCAAAATGATCGATGAAAAAGTGGTGGTGAACGGTATCGTTTCCCTGCTGGCGACCGGTGGTTCCACCAACCACACCATGCATCTGGTAGCAATGGCGCGCGCCGCAGGCATCATCATCAACTGGGATGATTTCTCTGAACTCTCTGAAGTGGTACCGCTGCTGGCGCGCCTCTACCCGAATGGCCCGGCGGACATTAACCACTTCCAGGCAGCCGGTGGTGTTCCGGTATTGCTGCGTGAACTGCTGAAAGGCGGTCTGCTGCATGAAGATGTGAACACTGTGGCGGGCTTTGGTCTGACGCGTTATACCAACGAACCGTGGCTGAACAATGGCGAGTTGGACTGGCGTGAAGGCGCAGCCGCGTCGCTGGATGAAGACATTATCGCCACCATTGAGAAACCATTCTCCAAACATGGTGGTACTAAAGTACTCAGCGGCAACCTTGGTCGCGCGGTGATGAAAACGTCCGCTGTGCCGGTAGAAAACCAGGTGATTGAAGCGCCAGCAGTGATTTTCGAAAGCCAGCATGACGTTTTACCGGCCTTTGAGGCGGGTCTGTTGGATCGCGATTGCGTGGTTGTTGTGCGTCATCAAGGGCCAAAAGCGAACGGTATGCCAGAATTACATAAACTCATGCCGCCACTTGGTGTATTATTGGACCGCCGTTTCAAAATTGCATTAGTTACCGATGGACGGCTGTCAGGTGCCTCAGGTAAAGTGCCGTCGGCGATTCACGTTACACCAGAGGCTTATGATGGTGGGTTGCTGGCGAAAGTGAGTGATGGCGATATTATCCGGGTTAACGGGCAGACAGGCGAGTTAACGCTGCTGGTTGATGACAACGAACTTGCCGCGCGTCAGCCGCATATTCCTGACCTGAGCGCGATGCGCGTAGGCACAGGGCGCGAAATGTTCGGCGCGCTGCGGGAAAAACTTTCCGGTGCGGAACAGGGCGCAACCTGTATCACTTTTTAAGACGATAAGATTTAGTTCTGGCGAGAGAAAAACACTGATGAAAAACTGGAAAACGAGTGCAGAAGCAATCCTGAAAACGGGTCCGGTAGTGCCGGTGATCGTAGTGAACAAACTGGAGCACGCCGTACCGATGGCGAAAGCGCTGGTTGCAGGTGGTGTTCGCGTTCTGGAAGTGACTCTGCGTACGGCTTGTGCCATTGACGCTATCCGCGCTATCGCGAAAGAAGTGCCGGATGCCATCATCGGCGCGGGTACCGTGTTGAACCCGCAGCAGCTGGCGGAAGTGACCGCTGCTGGCGCGCAGTTCGCAATCAGCCCTGGCCTGACCGAGCCGTTGCTGAAAGCCGCGACCGAAGGCTCTATCCCGCTGATCCCGGGTATTAGCACGGTTTCTGAACTAATGCTGGGTATGGATTACGGCCTGAAAGAGTTCAAATTCTTCCCGGCTGAAGCGAATGGTGGCACCAAAGCGCTGCAGGCTATCGCGGGTCCGTTCTCTCAGGTTCGTTTCTGCCCGACTGGCGGTATCTCTCCGGCTAACTACCGCGATTACCTGGCGCTGAAAAGCGTGCTGTGTATCGGCGGTTCCTGGCTGGTACCGGCCGATGCGCTGGAAGCAGGGGATTACGATCGCATCACCAAACTGGCGCGCGAAGCAGTCGAAGGCGCAAAACAGTAATGGGTCAGGCGGGTGCATGACCCGCCTGATGATAAGATGCCCGGTAGCGTTAAGCTGACCGGGTTTTTTTTATCCGTTGACTTTCACTGCCGATGCTGCGGCAACTGCGCGTTCTACTGCGCTTTCGACATCATCCGCCACGGCCAGCGCAACGCCCATGCGTCGGGTTCCGTCGATTTCGGGTTTGCCGAACAGACGCAGTTGCACGCCCGCGCCCACGGCATTTTGCACATTATCGAACGTGACATTCTGGCTGCTCAGGCGCGGCAGGATCACCGCCGACGCGGACGGGCCGTACTGGCGAATAGCGCCAATCGGCAGCCCGAGAAACGCGCGAACATGCAGCGCGAATTCGGAGAGATCCTGAGAAATCAGCGTGACCATGCCCGTATCATGAGGGCGTGGTGAGACTTCACTGAAAATCACTTCGTCGCCACAAATAAACAGTTCAACGCCAAACAGGCCATGGCCGCCCAGCGCCAGTACCACTTTGCGGGCAATCTCCTGCGCACGTTCAAGCGCCACGTCGGACATCTGCTGCGGCTGCCAGGATTCGCGATAATCGCCATCTTCCTGGCGATGACCAACCGGTGCGCAAAAATGAACGCCATCGACGGCGCTGATGGTCAGCAACGTAATCTCAAAATCGAAATTAACCACGCCTTCAACGATAACGCGCCCGGCACCCGCGCGCCCGCCTTGCTGTGCATAGTCCCAGGCTTTTGTCAGCTGGTCGGCGCTTTTGATAAAACTTTGTCCTTTGCCGGAGGAACTCATCACCGGTTTTACAATGCAAGGCAAATCGATTTCAGACACTGCGCTGCGAAATGCCGCCTCGCTGTCGGCAAAACGATAGCTGGAGGTCGGTAATTGCAACTCTTCGGCAGCCAGGCGGCGAATCCCTTCGCGGTTCATGGTCAGTTTGGTCGCGCGAGCGCAGGGAACAACATTCTGGCCCTGGGCTTCCAGCTCAATCAGCATATCGGTGGCGATTGCTTCGATTTCCGGCACGATAAAATGCGGTTTTTCCAGCGCGACCAGCGTCTTTAACGCTTCACCATCGAGCATATTAATGACATGCGAACGGTGCGCCACATGCATGGCCGGCGCGTCGGCATAGCGGTCAACCGCAATCACTTCAATACCCAGGCGCTGGCATTCAATCGCCACTTCTTTACCCAGTTCACCGGAGCCTAATAACATCACACGCGTGGCTGCAGGGCGCAGCGCTGTTCCTAAAAGAGTCATAGCATCGTACCATTGGAAAAAAACTGGGCGCAGTATAAACGAAAACGTTTGCGTCTGTCTTTTTTCACTTGCGGTGGTTTTTTCATCGCGCTAGCATGCTGTATAAATACACAGTAAAATGAGGCTGCATCATGGCGGTAGAAATTAAATACGTAGTCATTCGAGAAGGTGAGGAAAAAATGTCTTTTGCCAGCAAAAAGGAAGCTGATGCTTACGATAAAATGCTCGATCTGGCTGAAGTGCTGGGCGACTGGCTGGGTACTGGCCCGGTAGAACTGGAAGATGACGCGCGCGATCGTATGGCGCTGTGGTTGGCCGAGCAAAAAGACGCGCTCAACGGCATCCTGAAATCAGGCAAGCTGCCTGATGCTGAAAGTGAAGAAGCTGCTTCACCTGCCGAAGCGGATGAGGAACAACCGTCCGATGCGGTGGATATCAAAAGCGCAGCGAAGCGCGCGAAAGTCGCCTGATCTTGCACCGCCAGCAATTTGTACCATGCTTTGAATGGGCACGAACCAGGAGATAAGCATGAAAATAGCAGGGTTTTTTACCGGTCTGCTTTTGCTGGCAGGCAGCATGGCGGCGTATGCCGCAACGGACCAGGCCGCAGCAGATAAAGTCGTGAAGTTTCCCTCTTGTGAGGGGCTTGACGCTGCGGGTATTACCGCCAGCGTCAAGCGCGATTATTTGCAAAACCGCATCGTTCGTTGGGCTGACGATCAAAAGAAAATCGGTCAGGCCGATCCGGTGGTTTGGGTCAGCCCGAAAGATATTACTGGCAAGAATGATAAATGGACGGTGCCTCTGACTGTGCGCGGTAAGAGTGCCGATATCCATTACCGTGTCATGGTTGACTGCAAAGCGGGAAAAGCAGAGTACCAACCGCAAGCGCAGTGACACAATTTTCCCTTCCTTTCCAGACATAGACATTTCCTGACACCCCTCTCGCTTACTCTTGGCACACCTACATCTGTAAGCGAGAGGGCATTATGAATTGGTTGAATCAATTACAATCGCTACTTGGTCAAAAGAGCGCATCCACGACGGCAGTACCCTCCAACGGGCAAGGGCTGAATAATCTGCTTGTGCCAGGTGCTCTGGGCGGTTTAGCCGGGCTGCTGGTCGCCAGCAAATCATCGCGCAAACTGCTGACAAAATATGGCACTGGCGCATTGTTGGTGGGCGGTGGAGCCGTTGCGGGAACCGTGCTGTGGAATAAATACAAAGACCGTATTCGCGAAGCGCACAAAGGCGAGCCGCAATTTGGTCAGCACCATTCGCCGCTAGATGTGCGTACCGAGCGCCTGATCCTGGCGCTGGTTTTCGCCGCCAAAAGCGACGGTCATATTGATGAAAAAGAACAGGCTGCCATTGAACAACAGTTGCGCGAAGCGGGTGTTGAAAGTCAGGGCAGGGAACTGGTCGCGAAAGCCATTGAGCAGCCACTTGATCCGGCGCGGCTGGCGCAGGGTATTCAGAATGAAGAAGAGGCGCTGGAAGTCTACTTCCTCAGTTGTGCCGCAATCGACATTGATCATTTTATGGAGCGCAGCTATTTGAATGCGCTCGGGGATGCGCTCAATATCCCGCAAGACGTCCGTGACGGCATCGAACAGGATCTCAAACAGCAAAAACTGACGCTTCCCCCCTGAGCATTACGACGTTTCGCTTGCAACGTGCGCGGGTTTTGCCAACCTTATAGGTATGTAAAACCAAAAAAAGAATGGTGCTATGTTGCCGAAAGTAAAACAAATCCCATACGCCATGACGATGCATGGCGATACGCGTATCGACAATTATTTCTGGTTGCGGGACGACTCGCGCTCGCAGCCAGAAGTGCTTGATTATCTTCATCAGGAAAATGACTACGGGCGCGAAGTGATGGCGTCCCAGCAAGCGCTGCAAGACGACCTGTTGCAGGAAATCATTTCCCGCATTCCGCAGCGAGAAATCTCCGCGCCCTACATCAAAAATGGCTATCGTTACCGGCATATTTACGAACCCGGTAACGAATACGCCATCTATCAGCGCCAATCCGTACTCAGTTCAGAATGGGATGAATGGTCAGTCTTACTTGATGCCAACCAGCGAGCGTCGCATAGCGAGTTCTACACTTTAGGCGGCCTCGAAATCTCACCTGACAACACCATTATGGCGATCGCGGAAGATTTCCTTTCGCGTCGGCAATATGGTCTGCGTTTTCGCAATCTCGACACAGGCAATTGGTATCCGGAAGTCCTTGATAACATTTCGCCGGAATTCGTCTGGGTCAATGATTCCGAAACGATCTACTACGTGCGTAAACACGCGACCACGCTGCTGCCGTTTCAGGTCTGGCGTCACACCGTCGGCACACCTGCACAGCAGGATGAACTGGTCTATGAAGAGAATGACGACACCTTCTATGTCGGGTTAAGCAAAACGACCTCGCAGCACTACATCACCATTCATCTCGCCAGCGCGACAACCAGCGAAGTATTGCTGTTGGATGCGGAGCTGCCAGATGCTCAGCCGCTGTGTTTTCTGCCACGGCGCAAAGACCACGAATATAGCCTCGATCACTTCCAGCACACCTTCTATTTGCGTTCCAATCGTGATGGCAAAAACTTCGGTTTGTATCGCACCAAAGTGCGTGATGAGCGGCGTTGGGAAGTGCTGATCCCGGCGCGTGAGCAGATCATGCTGGAGGGTTTTACGCTGTTTACCGACTGGCTGGTGGTGGAGGAGCGGCAACGTGGGCTGACCAGCTTGCGGCAAATCAACCGTAAAACCCGCGAAGTGATTGGTATCGCGTTTGACGATCCCGCTTATGTGACCTGGCTTGCCTATAACCCCGAGCCAGAAACCTCGCGCTTGCGCTACGGTTACTCCTCGATGACCACCCCGGATACGTTGTTCGAGCTGGATATGGACACCGGTGAACGGCGAGTGCTGAAGCAAATTGAAGTGGCGGGTTTTGACGCCAGCGAGTATCGCAGCGAGCACTTATGGATTCGCGCGCGGGATGGCGTTGAAGTGCCCGTCTCGCTGGTTTACAACCAAAAACATTTCCGCCAGGGGGAGAATCCGCTGCTGGTGTATGGCTACGGTTCATACGGTGCCAGCATGGATGCGGATTTCAGCAGTAGCCGCTTGAGTTTACTGGATCGCGGTTTTGTCTGCGCCATCGCCCATATTCGTGGCGGCGGCGAGCTGGGACATGGGTGGTACGAAGACGGCAAATTCCTCAACAAGAAAAATACCTTTAACGACTTTATTGATGTCACCGATTGCTTGCTGGCACAGGGATATGGCTCGCCGCTGTTCTGCTATGCAATGGGCGGAAGTGCAGGTGGTTTATTGATGGGATCCGTCATCAACTCGCGGCCTTCATTATTCCACGGTGTGATTGCGCAGGTTCCGTTTGTCGATGTGGTCACCACCATGCTCGACGAATCCATCCCGTTAACCACTGGCGAATTTGAAGAGTGGGGCAACCCGCAAGACGAAACCTACTATCACTACATCAAAAGTTACAGTCCTTACGACAATATCGAAGCGCATGCCTATCCGCATATGCTGGTGACGACCGGCTTGCATGATTCCCAGGTGCAATACTGGGAACCGGCGAAATGGGTCGCGAAACTACGCGAGTATAAAACCGATGATAATCTGCTGTTGTTGTGCACGGACATGGATTCCGGGCACGGGGGAAAATCCGGGCGCTTCAAATCGTACGAAGGCGTAGCGCTGGAGTATGCGTTTTTAATTGCGCTGGCACAGGGGACGTTACCGGGGCAGGGGTAATTATCCCTCGCCCAGATAGTGTTTCAGCGTTAAGCGTAGTTCCGGGCTCATGCTATCAAGGTTATTGAATAACCAACGCAGGTAGCCCGGATCGCGATCGGCAATTTCCGAGACCGGTTTGCCGCGATATTTGCCAAAGGTAAACGTGGTCAGCAGCGCCGGGCGGCCCGTCACGGTCGCCATTTGATCCGGCGTCCAGCCCGACACTTGCATAATGTCGATCAGCAATGCCGCAGTGATATAGCAATCATAAAGTGCGCGGTGATGATGCAAACCCGACGGCGTTTGCACGCTGAGCTTGCGGGATTTGTACAGCGCCATATTGCTGTATTTGATGCCCGGCCATAAACGGCGCGCCAGTTTCATCGTGCAAATCCATTCGCCGGGCATTTCAGGCAGCACGCGGCGGTCAAAACTGGCGTTGTGCGCCACATACCACTCGCTGCCGTAATAAAGCGGTACAACCTCTTCAATCCACGGCTGATCCGCGACCATCGCTTCCGTAATATGGTGTATCGCCATCGCCTGCTGGCTAATCGGCCTGTCTGGGCGCACCAGATGGCTCATCGGATTAACGATCTTCCCGTCGATAACATCGACCGAGGCTATCTCTACGATGCCGCCTTGCAGATCGCAGGTCTCGGTATCGATAACACGTAACATGGCTGGCTCCATTATTTCGCTTTAGGCTCGTAAGGCAGGCGAGAGAGCGACACGGAGGCCAGACGATGCGCAATCAGGCGTTCGCGAAACCAGTCGCGTAAATGCGCGGGTTGCTCGCGCTCAACGGCTTCGGCAATAACGGGCATGTTATAACGCTCTTTAAAAGCGACCCCTGCGGCGGCAAGATCGACATTGACCTTGTCCATCTCTTGTTGTTCGAGCTGCGCAAGATTAGTAATCATGATTTTCTCCTGAGTTCACGCGGCAAAAGTTACTAAGGCTGTCGCAGAAAGACAAGTGCGCCGACGATGATACTCGACGTGCTTATTGTACAGGTTTATCCTTTGCAATATATGTATAACAAAATGGAATGAATTCTATGTTCACCGCTTCTCATCGCCACTGGCAAGCTGTGGCGCTGGTCGCCAGCATGTTCGCGACCCCAACCGTGCTGGCGCACGCTCATCTGAAAGGCCAGTATCCGGCAGCCGATGCGTCTGTCGCTGCCGCGCCGCAAGCCCTGACGCTGAATTTTTCTGAAGGCATTGAACCTCAGTTCAGCGGCGTAACGCTGGCTAACGCGCAGCAGCAAATTATCAAGACCGGGCCGGTCAAGCGCAATGAGAAAGACAAAACCCAGATGATTGTGCCGCTGGAACAGCCGCTGACGTCGGGGAATTATACCGTTGACTGGCATGTTGTTTCTGTCGACGGACACAAAACCCGCGGCCAATATGCGTTTTCCGTGAAGTGACCGATGCTGGCGGCGGCGTTTGTCGGGCTGCGGTTTATTCATTTCGCAACCCTGATGCTTATCTTTGGCTGCGCACTGTTTAGTGCGTGGCTCGCGCCGCGTGAATTGCGGCGTTTATTAACCCAACGCTTCCACATCTTGCAGCGGTACTGCCTATGGCTTTGCGCTGCCAGCGCCATCATGATGTACGCCGTGCAGGGTGGCATGATGGCGGATGGTTGGCCGGATGTCTGGCGGCCGGTGGTCTGGATGGCGGTGGTCGGTACGCAATCCGGTACGATACTGGCCTGGCAAATCATCATCGCGCTATTGACGCTTATCGCCGCGCTACTGCAACCGATGCAGCAAAAGCGCCTTGTGCTGCTGGTGGCGATTCAGTTTCTGCTCGCGGCTGGCCTCGGGCATGCTGCGATGCGCTATGGCGTGATGGGCGTTGTGCAGCGCGGTAACCACGCACTGCATCTGCTGTGCGCGGCGATGTGGTTGGGCGGCTTGCTGCCCGTGCTGTTTTGCATGCAACTGGCGAGCGGGCAGTGGCGGCAACCTGCGATTGCGGCCATGATGCGCTTTTCGCGTTATGGTCATTTGGCGGTGGCAGGCGTGCTCCTTACCGGCATGATCAATACGTTGCTGATACAGGGGCTGGTTTGGCCCTGGCATAGCGGTTGGGGACGCATGCTGTTGCTGAAATGTGCGCTTGTGGCGCTGATGGTGGCAATTGCCCTCGTGAATCGGTATGTTCTGGTGCCACGCTTGAGCCTGGATAACGAAGCTGCGCAGCAACGCTTTATCTCGCTGACGCGGGCGGAAGTAGGATTGGGCGCGTTGGTGCTGGCTGCGGTAAGTCTGTTTGCAACCTGGGAACCTTTTTGATTGAACCTGGCGGAAAGAATGAAGAAAAGTTTATTGGTACTGTTGATGCTGACGTGTTCCGGTGCGGCGCTGGCCGCACCGCAGGTGATTACCGTTAGCCGTTTTGAAATGGGTAAAGATAAATGGGCGTTTAACCGTGAAGAGGTGATGCTCACCTGCCGGCCAGGCAACGCATTGTACGCTATCAATCCGAGCACGCTGGTACAATACCCGCTCAATGATATCGCCGAGAAGCAGGTTGCCAACGGCAAAAGCAGCGGTCAGCCCATTAGCATTATCCAGATTGATGACCCCGCCAAACCCGGCGAGAAAATGAGCCTTGCGCCGTTTATCGCCCGCGCCGAATCTCTGTGTTAATTTCTGCACTCAACTGTCTGATTTAAAATAGAAAAACCGCAAGCCTGCTTCAACAAGTCTTGCGGTTTTTACATTTCTAAGCGTGACGATAACCGGATTTTTCTGACCACTTTTGTCGTGGACTGGAAAAGCTGGTGCCGTCATCTATTCTTAAAGTGCAAGGCGACTTAGCCTGCATTAATGCCAACTTTTAGCGCACGGCTCTCTCCCAAGAGCCATTTCCCTGGACCGAATACAGGAATCGTATTCGGTCTTTTTTTATCTTGTTGGAATACAAGGTATTTTCCATTTCATCCCTAAAAATTCCTAAAAACCTCATTTCCGGTTCAAACCATAACATATTCAGCACCGCGTCCGTCCAGGTATTTTTTTGCCAAATAGATGTTTTTATGACCTGGAAACGCAGAGCGAAACCCTTTCCATGAACACCTTCATAGCGTTATCGGCAAGCTGAGCTATATCCGATATTGCGCCAGCCGATCAGCAACTCAGCCTACACTCAGCAAGCAGGGTAAAACTTATTTTATTGAGGAGGTTCGACATGTCCGAAGTCATCCCTTTTCCTGTAAATATTCCTGAGCGCGATCTGGACGATCTGCGTGCCCGTCTTGACCTTACCCGACTTCCCGAACGGGAAACCGTGCCGGATGCCAGCCAAGGACTTGAGCTGGAGAAGCTAAAAACGTTGCTCGATGCCTGGAAACAGCATGATTGGCGTCATGTGGAAAAGCGCTGGAATGCCATCCCCCATTACCGCTTACACATTGATGGTCTGGACATTGCGTTCTGGCATGTACGCTCCCCGGAGCCGACCGCGATCCCCCTTTTACTGACACATGGCTGGCCAGGTTCGGCACTCGAGTTTGAGCAAATAATAGGACCGCTGACTGACCCCGTCGCACATGGCGGGTCGGCAGAGGACGCATTCCACGTTGTTATTCCTTCCTTACCCGGTTTCGGCTTTAGCGAGCGGCCCTGTGAATCTGGTTGGAACCCAGGCCGCACAGCGCAAGCCTGGGCCGAACTGATGTCAACGCTGGGTTATGAGCGATTTGGTGCGCATGGGGGCGACTGGGGAGCGTTTATTAGCATCGAATTAGCGCGTAGATTTCCGCAGCGGGTTTTGGGTCTGCATCTGACCATGCCGCTGGCGTCGCCTTTGCCAGAAGATCTCGCCGCGCCGGACGCTGCGGAAAAGAAAAAGCTCGAAAAGCGTAACCTGTTTCTCGTGGATGTCGGTGGTTTTGCGATGATCCAGGGAACACGCCCTCAAACGCTGGGCTATTCCTTACAGGACTCGCCGGCCGGCCTGGCGGCCTGGCTCAGTGAAAAAATGATCGCTTTCTCCGACACGCGCCCGGAAGTGGGCGGCGGGGTCAGTCTGGCGCAGCAGGTGGATAATATTGCGTTGTACTGGTTCACGGCGACGGGTGCCTCAACAGCGCGCTGGTATTGGGAAGCCAGGCGTTGGACGCCGCGCAGTGCAGAAGAGGAGAATGCGCAAACCGTTAGCGTACCGACCGCCTGCACGTTATTCCCGGCTGAGCCCTATCCGATTGCCCGCAAGTGGGCAGAGCGCCGCTTTATCAACCTGATAGCGTGGAACGAAATGGATCGCGGCGGGCACTACCCCGGCTGGGAACAGCCCGAGCTTCTGATATCCGAACTCAGAAACGCATTCCGCCATGCCCGAGAGTGTGTTGAAAGGACGTAGAGACTCGCCACGATGGATTTCAGCCTTGCTTTTAGGTGTTTTCTATACTGAAAGCACGGAGGGCAAAAATGTATCAACGTATTGAAGGTACCGACTGGCGACATATCTGGATTGTTGGCGATCTGCATGGCTGCCACCAGCGCTTAATGCAGGCACTGCGCGAGCGCCATTTTGACCCGTATCAGGATTTGCTGATTTGCGTCGGCGATTTGATTGACCGTGGCCCGGACAGCTTGCACTGCCTGGCGTTGCTCACCAAACCGTGGTTTAAAACCGTGCGTGGCAACCATGAACAGATGGCGATTGATGCCTTGCGTTATGGCGATATGGCAATGTGGCAACTCAACGGTGGCAGTTGGTTTAGTGCGCTGAGCGAAGCGCAGCAACAACAGGCGCTTGAGGCGCTGCACCGCTGCGCGGAATTGCCTTACATTCTGGAGCTACGTGTAAATGGCGTGGTCAACGTTATCGCGCATGCGGATTACCCGGCAACGGAATATCAGTGGGAAAAAGACGTGGATAGCGAGTCGGTGCTGTGGCGGCGCGATCGGCTCAATCAACTGTTAACAGGGAAGGGTGAGAAAATTGCTGGCGCCGACCATTTCTGGTTCGGCCATACTCCGCTGAAAGAACGCTTCGATGCGCATAATCAGCACTATATTGACACTGGTGCGGTGTTTGGTGGTGAGTTGACGCTGGTGCAAGTGCAGTGATTAAAAATCGCTGAACTCACTGGCTGGGTGCCAGAAGCCATCAATAAAATCTTCCACGGGAAAACAGCCGCCGTGACGCATACGCTGATCGTCCATGGCAGTCAGGCACTGTTGCTCGGTATTGAAAACATCAACGACGATGTCATCACATCCACCGTCCAGGTAGCAAACGAATAAGACCAGCGCGAACATTCCATCCTCGGTTCTGTACAACGTAACGATAAGTGTAGGGGATGAATGAAGGCAGGGGAAATCAGGGAGATAAATAACCCGTCTTACGGACGGGTTCCTTTTGGATTAGGCAAGGCGCATAACCCAGGTATCAGACTTCTGATCATAATGTTCGCGATAAAGCACCGAGTGTTCGCCGTTGAGGATCGCTGGAATGCTGGTTTCCGCGTCCCAGGCATCAAGTTGCATACATAAATCCGGGTCAGAACTGCAGGGAATACGTAACGTTCGTTCGCCCTGGTTATCTCCCTGCAACTCGGCATCATCGATTTCGAATGCGCCGATGCGCACGCTGGTTTTCGTCATAATGCTCTCCGTTGATCGTCAATAAATGTGGTAAGACCAGTAAAGCCACCCACATTTCAGCCTGGTACAACATAGAGCAGCTTTCCAGTCAAAAAATGCTGTTTTTTTGCGCGCCTTCACGCATTGCCGGCAAAGAGACGTCCGTCGCGCACCAGTTCGCGCGGATAACTGTTTTTCAAACGCGACCCCACTTTTTTGGCAAGGCCCAGTGGTTGCCCCTGAAACGTCACAATCACGTCATCCCGCTGTGGCAGGGTCTGCGGGTAAATATCCCGGCCGCGATACCACTCTTCGGCTTCCGATAACGTCAGCGCGAAAGCCAGCGGATTTTCATGGCCCGCCAGTGCAATCACCGCTTCGTGTTGCCAGCGATAACCTTTGTTATGCGTCTCGGCCAGACGAATGCCAATACGGGAAAAACGGACTTTTCCGATGAGTCCCTCAATGCCAGCGGGGAATAGCCAAATCTCTTTATCGCGCTGCCACACGTGCAGTTCGTTGCCCCAACGTAACCCTACGTCGCCCGCTGCCTTTTCCAGCAACGCGGTATCGCGCGGTTTCATCGGGGAGAAAGGGAAATTGCCGACTTTGTAAGTTGGGGCTGGCAGCGGATCGACAGCCGCGGCTTTACGCAGGCGGGCAACGAAGAAACCTTCGCAGTCATAAATCTGCGGGAAGACATGTAAAAAACCCTCGGCGGTCAGTGCGCGATCGGCATCAGTAAACAATTCGCCAAGCGGCAAGAATTCGACCGCATCCGGGTATTGCTGTTGCAGCCAATGGCAAATTGCTTCGTTTTCGTCACGGTTAAGCGTACAGGTGGAGTAGACCAGTACACCGCCGGGACGCAGGGCGTGAAACGCGCTGTCGATCAGTTCGCGCTGAGTGGCGGCGATTTCCAGATTACTGGCAATGGACCAGTTTTTGAGCGCATCCGCATCTTTACGCACTACGCCTTCACCAGAGCAGGGCGCGTCCAGCAAAATGGCGTCGAACATCTCCGGCAGCGCCGCGCCAAATACGCGCCCGTCGAAATGGGTCAGCGCCACGTTATGGATGCCGCTGCGGCTGATATTGGCGTGCAGTACTTTGACGCGGCTGGCGGAAAACTCATTGGCGAGGATGGCGCCCTGGTTGCCCATGCGTGCGGCGATCTGCGTGGTTTTCGAACCGGGTGCGGCAGCAACATCCATGACCCGCTGCGGCATTTCGCCGTCGGCGAACAGCGCCGCGACCGGCAACATCGAACTGGCTTCCTGAATATAAAACAGCCCGCTCAGGTGCTCGGCGGTGCTGCCCAGCGGCAGGCTTTCCTCGTCATCACGCTCAATCCAGAAACCTTCCGCACACCACGGCACCGGCGTGAGCTGCCAGCCATACGGCGCAGCAAGCGTTAGAAAATCGTCGACAGCGATTTTTAAGGTATTCACGCGGATACTGCGACGCAGCGGACGCTGGCAGGCAGCGATAAAGGCGTCAAAGGAGAGATGCTCAGGCATGGCCAGGCGCATCTGGGCCAGGAATTCATCAGGAAGGTAAACAGCGTTTTGAGCCACGGGGCGCACCACAAGGAATAAAACAGGCGCGCAGTGTAGCATAAAGGCTCCGGCGCAGGCACGCCGGAGCCGGAGGGGTTAACGTGGCAGAGCGGTGCCCCACTGACGCCACTCTTTCGGTTCGCTTTCCAGCAGCAAGAAATGTTTACCCGGTTGCGCTTTCGGCGCCAGCGGGGTTTCCGGCGGCGTGGCGAAGGCGATACCGCCGCGAATAAACTGGTTAAAGGTCCCGGTTTTCACCACGCCGCCGGTCAGGCCGAAGTCCAGCGTATAACCAGAAGCCAGCCAGAACACCGAGTTATTACGTACCAGATGCTGGTAACGCTTGCTGATGCGCATGGCGACCATCACGCGATCCGAGAGCGAACCGAGCGCCAGCCCGGTCACGGTGCCCACTTCAATGCCACGGAACAGCACCGGAGTACCGATATTCATCGAACCGACTTCCGGCGCTTCCAGCACAATATTCAACCCATCGAGATAGCGTGAATCGGTGATCGTCGCTTCAGTGATTTCAAAATCGCGCCGCACATCGCCGTGGCCGGGTTCGACATTGATATAGGGCTGCAAAATCGTATCGAGGTGCTCGACGCCCGCAGCAGAGATTTGCGGGGTGATCACCGAGAAACGTGTGCCGGCGCGGGCAAAGTTCTTCACATATTCCGGGTAGAGAACGGCACTGGCCTGCACTTCGTTTTTATCCGTGAGCAGGTGAAGTTCCTGCAACTGGCCAATATCGATGCCGAGATAGCGAATCGGCATGCCCGCAGCCAGCTTACCCGCGTCGAACGCGTGCAGCGTTATCTGGCCGCCAACTGCGCGTGCTGCGGTTTCAGAGGCGTAAAGCACGCGTTTATCACCTTTGCGCACACGTCCGCTGGCACCGCTGAGATTATCAAAGCTGATCGCACCTTTGATGGCGCGTGAGAGAGGGGAGGCCTGCACGGTCAAACCGCTGCCGTTGAGTTGCACCTTCGCGCCGCCTTCCGCCCAGAACACGCTGTTGTTCGTCAGCAAGTTGCGATATTCCGGCTTGATGTGCAGATCGATATCAAACGCGTTGGCGCGCGGACGCACGGTGATCACCTGGCCCACTTCAAACTTGCGATACAACACCACGGAGCCTGCCTGCACATCCGGCAGCGTATCCGCGGTCAGTGTTAACGTGGTGGTTGGCAGATCGCTCAGGCTGTTTTCCAGCGCTTTATCGACATTGGCGAACAGCGGGTAACTTTTCTTCATGTCGCCTTTGTTGCCGGGAAGAATGCGGATCCCGCCGCTGATCCACTCGTTCGCGCTGGCGGCAAGAAACTCCACGCCGTCGAGACCCACTTTGACGTCGATTCGGCTATTCACCACGAATTTGCTGTCGCCATGCACCAGATCGCGGTACTGCGGATCGATGGCGACAGCAAAAGAGATGCCCTCGCTGGTGAGATTACGCTCCAGCACCTGGCCAATCTGCACGCCATGCAGCACCAAAGGTTGCCCGGCTTCAATACCGTAGCTTTCTGGTGCGGTCAGCGTGAGCGTGATAACACCCGGCTCTTGCAGCAGGTTTTTATCGGCTGGTAGCACGACAAACTGGTCGCGCGGTTTACCTTCGCCGGGGAGTAACTCTAGCGTGCTGCCGGTAAGCAGCGAACTGAGATTCGTGTTACTCAGCGAGATTTTTGGATTGCGCATTTCAATGCGCGTAGTGTCGCGCAGCAGATTAACGACGCTCGGATCGACGGTCATTTCACCAGTGACTGTACCGCCAGGGTTGAGGTTGATTTTGGTTAACTCGCCGACTTCCAGTCCCTGGTACATGAGCGGCGTTGAACCCGCTTTCAGCCCCTGACCACCGGGTAAATCGAGTTTAACCAGCACGCCGCGCTGGCTGTGGGCCAAATCTTCGTACAGGCCGAATTCATCATCCTGGGCTGCCGGTTGTGAGTTGTCTGGCGAATCGAAGGCAATTGCGCCATTCACCAGCGCAGCCAGGCTTTCAAGTTCCACTTTCGCGCCGCTTAAGCCAACATCGGCTTTTACGCCGGAAACGTTCCAGAATCGGCTGCCTTTTTTCACCAGATTGGTAAAACGGCGTTCGATCAGTACATCAACAGTGACACCCTGTTTATTGGCATTGATTGAGTAGTCATAAACGCGACCAACGGGGATTTTGCGGAAATAGACCAGCGAGCCGCTGTTGAGTGCACCCAAATCGGGCGCGTGCAGATGAATCATCAGTTCGCCGTTATTTAGCCGATACTTTGGCTGAGTATCCAGCGCGGCAAAGTGCTCTTGCGGATCGCCTTTGCCCGGCATCATGCCGATGTAGTTACCGCCTACCAGTGCATCGAGGCCGGAAACTCCGGCCAGCGAAGCTTTCGGTGTGACCAGCCAAAACTGGGTTTCGCTGCGTAGCGCATCTTTCATATTGGCTTTGATGCTGGCGCGAACTTCGATTTTCTTCAGATCCTTACTCAGGCGAATGTCCTGCACGGTGCCGACTTCCACCCCCTGATAGCGAATAGGCGTACGCCCGGCGACTATTCCGTCGGCGGACATAAAATCGATAGTAATGGTGTTGGCACGATCTTCGTAGCTGCTCCAGACAAGCCAGCCCGCGATAAACAAAGCGATAACCGGCAACAGCCAAAACGGCGAAATGCGTCGTTTCATTTTTATGCGCGCTTCAGTCGGCGAAGCGGGGTTTTCCTGACTCATGTGCATCCCAAAGTAAGCGGCTGTCCAGCCATTCCACAGCAAGAATAGTCAATATTACCGCCGAGCCGAAGTAAAACGCAGCGGGTCCCATGGTAAAAGCGAGGAGTTGGTCGCGATTAATCAGTGACATCGTCAACGAAATGACAAAAAGATCGAGCATCGACCAACGCCCGATCCAGGTCACTAAGCGCAAGAGAAGGATGCGAGCGCGTAACCCCTGTGTAAATTTGAAATGAATGCTGAAAAGCAATGTAAACAGCACGATAACTTTAGTAAAAGGCACCAGGATACTGGCGATAAAAACGACGCCCGCCACGGCGACATTGCTGTTCGCCAGCGACATAATGCCCGACATGATGGTGTCTTCTTGCCGCGCGCCGTTGACATAAATAATCGAGATCGGCATCAAATTCGCCGGAAAGAGAAGAATCATTGATGCGATAAGCGCCGCCCAACATTTTTGCAGGCTGTGTTTGCGGCGATGCGTCAGCGGAATATGGCAACGCGGACAGCGTCCGCGTGGATCCGCGAAACCGGTGAAATGGCAACCCAGGCAGACTTGCAACTGCGGATCCGGGCGCTTAGCTGGACGCTGCGGATAAAAGCGCTCCCACAATTGCTCAACGTTCAAATGGATGAGCGTCATTACACTCAAAATAACCAGCGCGCCAAATGCAAAAAGGCCAATGCCGGGCTGGAGAAAGGCGTAATCCTGCACTTTGATCGAGGCGACACCGATACCCACCAGATAAATATCGAGCATGACCCACTCTTTTAACTTCTCCAGCATCAATAACACGGGCCGCAAATTCATGCCGAGAATGTTTCCGAGCCACAGATAGGCAATCGCGGTGACCAACACCAGTGGCGCACCAACGGTACAAAACAGCACCATCGCACCAGTTAACGGCGAGCCTTGCGCCGTCATTTGCCAGATCCCTTGTAATAGATTGGCATCAATGCGTACGCCCAAAAGATAGAGATGCAACAACGGTTCGCCCCATGCGAAGGGCATCAGCAACAACATGGTGACGGCCATGGCACCCAGGCGAGTTAATGACCAGTCGCGCCCGTCGCGGATTTTGGCATCGCAACATGGACAAAATGCACTTTGGTGCGATTTCATCACCGGTAACGCAAAAAGCGTATCGCATTGCGGGCAGCGCTGATAATGTGCGCGAGGCAAGGCTTCGCCAACGCGATGGATCGCAATTTTTTTCGTAAGCGAAATTTGTTGTATCTTCAGTGCCATTGCATGCGTCAGAAAAGGTTTGAATGAATCTATCTTAACTCATGAATGGAACATCTTGAGCAACAACGCATTTAATGCTTATTTTAATAGGCTAAGCAGTTTTTCTCAGTAAGACACCAAAATGGTTGGATAATGAACAAAACAGAATTTTACGCGGATCTGAATCGCGATTTTCAGGCGTTGATGGCAGGTGAAACCAGTTTTTTAGCGACGCTGGCCAATACCAGCGCGCTGCTGTTTGAACGTTTGGATGGGGTGAACTGGGCAGGCTTTTATTTACTGGAAGGCAACACGCTGGTGTTGGGGCCGTTTCAGGGAAAAATTGCCTGTGTGCGTATTCCGGTGGGACGCGGCGTCTGTGGCACGGCTGTTGCGCAAAATCGCGTACAACGCGTGGAAGATGTGCACCAATTCGACGGGCATATTGCCTGCGATGCGGCCAGTAACTCTGAAATCGTACTGCCGGTGACCGTTAATAATCAGATTATTGGCGTGTTGGATATCGACAGCGTCGAATTTTCTCGTTTCACCGCTGAGGATGAACAGGGGTTATGCGAGCTGGTGTCGCAACTGGAAAATATCCTTGCAGCGACCGATTACAAAAAAATCTTTGCGCCCGTCGAAGGATAATCAACGGATAACGTAGCATTTACCGATAGCGTCATTATAATGACGCCTGTTCATGCCTGCGCTTGTTGGCAACGTCCGTTGTAATCAGGAAATTTCATGGAAAATCAACCTAAGTTGAATAGCAGTAAAGAAGTTATCGCTTTTTTGGCCGAACGTTTCCCTCACTGTTTCAGTGCTGAAGGCGAAGCACGCCCCCTGAAAATCGGTATTTTTCAGGATCTAGTCGAGCGTGTTGAGGGTGAGATGAATCTCAGCAAAACCCAACTTCGTTCCGCTTTACGTCTTTATACTTCCAGCTGGCGCTACCTTTACGGTATCAAAGCTGGCGCGGCTCGTGTCGATCTCGACGGTAACGCCTGTGGCGTTCTGGACGAGCAACATGTAGAGCACGCCCGCAAACAGCTGGAAGAAGCCAAAGCGCGTGTTCAGGCGCAACGCGCTGAACAGCAAGCTAAAAAACGAGAAGCTGCCGCTGCTGCCGGTCAGGAAGACGCACCGTGTCGTGAGCGTAAAGCCCGCCCGGCTCCGCGCCGTAAAGAAGGGGCTGAGCGTAAACCTCGCACTGATAAACCGGCCGCGAAACAGCAGCGCGCACCACAGCAGGAAGAACGTCATACGCCAGTTTCAGATTTATCTGTACTGAGCGTTGGACAGAACCTGAAGGTGAAAGCGGGAAACAATGCGATGAGCGCGACAGTGCTGGAAATCACTAAAGACGGCGTTCGCGTACAGCTTAGCTCGGGTATGTCGATGATTGTACGCGCAGAACATTTATTGTTCTGAAACGGAGGCCTGGCCTGGCATGAACACTTTGTTTAAGCGCACCGCGTTGGCTGGTCTGTTATTCGTAACAGGCCATGCCCTGGCTGTGGAAGATATTACCCGTGCCGATCAAATTCCGGTTTTGAAGGAAGAGACCCAGCACGCGACGGTGAGCGAACGCGTAACCTCGCGCTTCACCCGCTCTCATTATCGTCAGTTCGATTTGGATCAAGCCTTTTCGGCGAAGATCTTTACCCGCTATCTCAATCTGCTTGATTACAGCCACAATGTGTTACTGGCCAGTGATGTTGAGCAATTTTCACAGAAGAAAGGCCAGATTGGCGATGAGTTGCGCAGCGGTAAACTGGACGTATTTTACGACCTGTATAACCAGGCACAGCAGCGTCGCTTTGAGCGTTATCAGTACGCACTAAAAGTGCTGGAACGCCCGATGGATTTCTCCGGTAACGACACGTTTAATTTGGATCGCAGCAAAGCGCCCTGGCCGAAAGATGAAGCCGAGCTGAATGCGCTGTGGGACAGTAAAGTTAAATATGACGAGCTGAGCCTCAAACTCACCGGCAAAGACGAGAAAGAGATCCGTGAAACGCTCTCCCGGCGTTACAAGTTTGCAATTCGTCGCCTGGCGCAGACCAACAGCGAAGATGTGTTCTCCCTGGCGATGACCTCGTTCGCACGAGAAATCGATCCGCACACGAACTACCTTTCTCCGCGTAACACCGAACAATTTAACACTGAGATGAGTCTCTCACTCGAAGGGATTGGCGCGGTGCTGCAAGGGGATGACGACTACACCGTGATTAACTCCATGGTGGCGGGCGGTCCGGCGGCGAAGAGTAAAGCCATTAGTGTTGGCGATCGTATCGTTGGCGTGGGTCAGACCGGGCAAAATATGGTCGACGTGATCGGCTGGCGTCTCGATGACGTGGTAGCACTGATTAAAGGACCGAAAGGCAGTAAAGTGCGCCTCGAAATCCTGCCGGCAGGCAAGGGTACGAAAACGCGTATCGTCACTTTGACGCGCGAGCGTATACGCCTGGAAGATCGTGCGGTCAAAATGTCCGTGAAGACCGTCGGCAAAGAGAAAGTCGGCGTGCTGGATATTCCTGGCTTCTATGTCGGGCTGACTGATGACGTTAAAGTTCAGTTGCAGAAGCTGGAAAAACAGAATGTCAGCAGCGTGGTGATTGACCTGCGTACTAACGGTGGCGGAGCACTGACGGAAGCGGTATCGCTTTCTGGCCTGTTTATTCCGTCGGGTCCGGTGGTGCAAGTCCGTGATAACAACGGCAAAGTGCGCGAAGACAGTGACACTGATGGCGTGGTGTATTACAAAGGCCCGCTGGTGGTGCTGGTGGATCGCTTTAGCGCCTCGGCGTCGGAAATCTTCGCTGCCGCGATGCAGGACTATGGCCGCGCGCTGATTGTCGGTGAACCGACCTTCGGTAAAGGCACTGTGCAGCAGTATCGCTCGCTTAACCGTATCTACGATCAGATGCTGCGCCCGGAATGGCCAGCGCTGGGTTCGGTGCAATACACCATCCAGAAATTTTATCGAGTGAACGGCGGCAGTACGCAACGTAAAGGTGTAACGCCGGACATCATCATGCCAACCGGTACGCAGGTTACGGAAACGGGTGAAAAATTCGAAGACAACGCCTTGCCGTGGGATAGCATTAACGCTGCTACCTTTGTGCGATCCGGCGATTTGAAACCGTTTGGTGCGGAGCTGCTCAAAAAACATGATGAGCGCATCGCCAAAGATCCCGAGTTCCAGTACATCGTCAAAGATATTGCGCGTTTCGAGGCGCTGAAAGATAAGCGTAACGTGGTGTCGCTGAATCTGGCGCAGCGCGAGAAAGAGAATGCGGAAGATGACGCTATTCGTCTCTCGCGTCTCAACGACCGCTTCAAACGCGAAGGCAAGCCATTGCTGAAAAAACTAGACGATCTGCCGAAGGATTATCAGGAGCCTGATCCGTATCTTGATGAAACGGTTCACATTGCAACTGACCTGGCACATCTGCAAAAAGATCAACCAGCGGAACAACCCGCTCCCGCGAAGTGATAACAACAGGCACAAGAAATTGTGCCTGTTTTTTTAACAACTCTACATTGGCGTAAGCGTTGCGCTACAAAATGTAAAGTTGTGTTTTTCTCGTGACTTACGCCATATTCTTGCTTGAAAATAGCCCGCATGCCCATACGATGTGGGTAAGCGCATTGTGCGTTTTGTTAAGTCGAGGTTAAAAGAAAATTATGATGCGAATCGCGCTCTTCCTGTTGACTAACCTGGCTGTCATGTTGGTGTTCGGCCTGGTACTTAGCCTGACGGGCATTCAGTCGAGCAGCGTTCAGGGTTTGATGATTATGGCGCTGCTGTTTGGTTTTGGCGGCTCGTTCATTTCGCTGTTGATGTCGAAGTGGATGGCGCTGAAATCGGTAGGTGGCGAAGTGATCGAGCAGCCGCGTAATGATATGGAACGCTGGCTGATGGAAACTGTGGCTCAGCAATCCCGCCAGGCGGGTATCGCAATGCCGCAAGTGGCGATTTACCATGCGCCGGATATCAACGCGTTTGCAACCGGTGCGCGCCGTGATGCTTCGCTGGTGGCTGTGAGCACCGGTTTGCTGCAAAACATGAGCCGCGATGAAGCCGAAGCGGTTATCGCTCATGAAATCAGCCACATTGCTAATGGCGACATGGTGACCATGACCCTGATTCAGGGCATCGTTAACACCTTCGTTATCTTTATTTCGCGCATTATTGCGCAGGTCGCCGCAGGTTTCCTGGGTGGCAATCGGGATGAGGGCGAAGAGAGCAACGGCAACCCGCTGATCTACTTTGCTGTCGCAACCGTACTGGAACTGGTGTTTGGTATTTTGGCCAGCATTATTACGATGTGGTTCTCACGGCATCGTGAATTCCACGCCGACGCCGGTTCGGCAAAACTGGTGGGTCGTGAGAAGATGATTGCTGCGCTACAGCGTCTGAAAACCAGCTACGAGCCGCAGGAAGCCAGCAGCATGATGGCGTTCTGCATTAACGGGAAGTCGAAGTCGCTGAGCGAAATGTTTATGACACACCCGCCGCTGGATAAACGTATCGAAGCGTTGCGTACCGGTGAATTCCTGAAGTAATTTCCGCAAAGAAAACAGAAAGCGCGTCAATTGACGCGCTTTTATTACTGTGCTCGTGGCTGCGTGATGCGCAGACTACTAATGATAGCGGCAAGCGTTGCCAACGTTCCCGCTAGCAGTAATGAAATGTGCGTGCCGTTGTTTTCAAAGAGATTGAACATCAATGCTACCAGCGCTGCGCCTGAGCTTTGGCCTAATAAACGCGCGGTGCCCAGCATCCCGCTTGCGCCACCGCTACGCTGGCGCGGGGCGGCAGTAATGATGGTGTGATTATTGGGTGACTGGAATAAACCAAAACCCGCGCCGCAGAGTGCCATCCGCCAGATGATATCGATATCCGCTGGTGCCGCCGGTAGCAGTGCCAGAGCGAATAATCCACCCGCCAGCATGACCAAACCAAGCGCCCCTAACAATCCTGCATGCGCGCGCTCAATCAAATACCCGGCGAGAGGTGCCATCACCATTGTTGCCAGCGGCCAGGGTGTCAGCAAAAGCCCCGTTTCAACTTCGCTGCGCCCGAGCACGGTTTGCATAAAGAAGGGCAGGGATACCAGGGCCAACATTTGCGCGCAGAACGAGCAGATTGATGTACCTATGGAGAGGGAAAAAAGTGGAATACGCAGCAAATCGACCGGTAATAATGGCACTGGCAAACGTAACTGCCTGCGCACAAAAAACCAACCGATCACCAGCAACGCAACGACTTCAGCCACAATAAGCTCGGTGGATTGACCTTGGGCAAAGCTGCTTAATGCGGTGATTAGCAGACCAAATGTCAATGCGTTCATCACCGCACTTGGCAGATCGAATTTCGGCATTGTGCTGCGCGCCGCATTCGGCGGTAAAAATTTTATCGCCAACAGTAGGGCGATGATCCCTAGCGGCACGTTAATCAAAAATAACCACTGCCAGGAGGCAACCGACAGGATTGCCGCGGCAATCGTTGGCCCCGCAGCTGAAGAAACTGCCACGACGAAAGAGTTAATCCCCATGCCGCGCCCCAAACTGCGATGCGGGTAGATCAGGCGAATCAACGCGGTATTCACACTCATTAGCGCGGCGCCACCAAAACCTTGTGCTACACGCGCAAGTGTCAATGTAAGCAACGAGTCCGACAACGCGCAAAGCAATGAAGTGATAGTGAAGAGAACCAGCCCGCATTGATAGACGCGGCGGTAACCAAACATATCTCCCAGAAAAGAGAGCGTAAGCAATGAGACGACAATGGCAATTTGGTAGGCGTTAACAATCCAAATGGAGCCAGCCGGTGAAGCATCGAGGTCGCGCGCAATTGTTGGCAGCGCGACGTTGGCGATGGCACCATCAAGGACAGCCATGGCAATACCAATAACAATGGTCAAAATTGCGCCGTAGCGCAGCGGTACGGGCAAGCCGTCTAAAGAAGATTTATCCATGGAGTATTCAGGGTTAATATAACAGCGTCATTTGTATAATGATTCTACCACCGCTATTCCGGCTTTATGTCGCAGATTTGTAACGAAGTTGACAAACGCGCATTGCGGCAGCGGGATGACGAATTTATAATAAAAACCGATTCTGAATTTTATAAAACACAGGCGATGAGGTGATTAATGGCAATCGCAGATTTGGATAAGCAGCCAGATTCTGTCTCTTCAGTATTGAAGGTCTTTGGCATTCTGCAGGCGCTCGGTGAAGAGCGTGAAATCGGCATCACCGAGCTGTCGCAGCGTGTCATGATGTCAAAAAGCACCGTTTATCGCTTTTTGCAAACAATGAAATCTTTGGGTTACGTTGCGCAGGAAGGGGAGTCTGAAAAATATTCCCTGACGTTAAAGTTGTTTGAATTGGGCGCGCGCGCGTTGCAAAACGTTGATTTGATCCGCAGTGCGGATATCCAGATGCGTGAACTTTCTCGCCTGACGAAAGAGACCATCCACCTGGGTGCGCTAGATGAAGACAGCATTGTTTACATCCACAAAATCGATTCGATGTATAACCTGCGCATGTATTCACGCATCGGTCGTCGCAACCCGCTTTACAGCACGGCTATCGGCAAAGTACTTCTTGCCTGGCGCGACCGTGAAGAAGTGAAACAGATCCTTGAGGGCGTTGAATACAAGCGCAGTACGGATCGCACGATCACCAGCACAGAAGATCTGCTGCCGATGCTGGATGTGGTTCGTGAACAGGGTTATGGCGAAGATAATGAAGAACAGGAAGAAGGCTTACGCTGCATTGGCGTTCCGGTTTTCGACCGTTTCGGCGTGGTCATTGCGGGTCTCAGCATCTCCTTCCCGACGCTGCGTTTCTCCGAAGAGCGTCTTCATGAATACGTGGCAATGCTGCACCAGGCGGCGCGTAAAATTTCCGAACAGATGGGTTATAACAATTATCCATTCTGATACAAAAAAGCCGCTGAATAAGCGGCTTTTTTGTTTGTAAGGGTTAGCCGTTATCGATAACGGTGTCGCTTTTACGCAGCAGCGGGCAGTTCGCCAGGCCAAAGAAACCATTGCTGGAATTAACATATTGTGCGGTACTGGTGCCACGCGCTGTAGCATAATTGCACTGTAAACCAAGGCCTGCTGCATTTTCGTTGCTGTTTATTAGCACGCCATAACCGCTCAGCAAGAGCCCAATCCACAGTAGCGCCAGAATAATTACGCTTCTAATGAGTGTACGCATTTTCGCTCCTTGCATATCGGTAAACTACCGCTTTAAGGCTACCGTGTCTTTCTGATGAAACAAGCCGAGCATTCCTAAAAATACCCAAAAGAGATACAGTTAGTCGCGGTTTAAGGAAGCCATGTTAACCTGGTTACACCTTGTAATGTATCGGAGAGTGGAGTGAGAAAATATAGATGGCTGATCCTGATTGCCGTGTTGGTAGGCTGCCTGCTGCTCTGGACTCAAATGCTTAACGTGATGTGTGATCAGGATGTACAATTCTTTAGCGGCATCTGCGTCATCAACAAATTCATCCCCTGGTAATGGCATTTCTGCAGTGAGTGATTTCCTTCCTTGGCGCCAGTGGTAAAATGCCGCGTCAACATTGAGGTGGTGAAATGAACGAAGTTTTAAATTCGGGCGCGGTCAATCTTGCGTCTATGCTGGTTTCTTTGGTGGTTCTGGTCGTCGGTTTAGTCGTGTGGTTCTTCGTTAATCGTTCCAGTTCGCGAACGAATGAGCAGATTGAGTTGCTTGAAGCACTGTTAGATCAGCAAAAACGGCAGAACGCGTTGTTGCGCCGACTTTGTGAATCCAATGAGCCAGAAAAAGAAAATGCCCCTGAACCTGTGAAGAGCAAAAGTAATGGTGACGATGAGGAGTTCATCCGCCTGGTGGCTGAGCGTTAAAAGCCTGGAGGGCAGAGATGGTCTGGAAAAACCCCTGGTATAATCCTGCAATATCTCATCACTCTCCTGGTGGTTTTACTAACGTGACGCCGGTTACCCACCAGCCCGGAGACAAAAAGCGCTGGCACGATGAGCGCAAAGCCGCCGGGCTTCCGCGACCGCCATCAAATGGCTACACCGGATTTATTGAACAGTGGTGGCAAAAGGCCGAAATCGCAGGCGACAGCGATGGTCTTTGGTGGTTAGGCCACTCCAGTATCCTCCTTCGTTTGCAGGGGAAATACCTGCTCACAGATCCTGTTTTTTCTCGCCGTGCTTCCCCGCTACGTTTTGCAGGGCCACAGCGTCGTACTCCGCCAGCGCTGGCGATTGCCGATATTCCGCAACTTGATGCGGTGCTGATCTCCCATAATCATTACGATCATCTGGACGCATGGACGTTACGCGCACTGTTGCGCCGCTTTCCTGAGGTGCATTTTTTTGCACCGCTGGGTTTGGGAAAGTGGATTCGTCGACAGGGCGCTCGCCACGTGAGCGAGCTTGATTGGTGGAAAAATACCTCTTTCGCCGGGATGAGTTTTACCGCCGTGCCCGCTCAGCACTGGAGTATGCGGACATTATGGGATCGCAACCGTTCTTTATGGTGCGGATGGGTTGTTGAATCGGCCGGGCTGCGGTTCTGGTTTCCCGGCGATACCGGATATATGCCAGAACTGCTCGCTATTCCAGAACGGTTGGGCGCGTTGGATGTTGTGGCGCTGCCTGTGGGAGCATATGCACCGCGCTGGTTCATGGCGATAAACCATATGGATCCGCAAAGTGCAGTGACGCTTTGGCAGCAGTTGGGTACGCCGCTGGCTTTTCCAATCCATTGGGGTGTATTTGAATTGGCGGATGAATCCCTTGATGAACCGGTTAAAGAATTGCAGTACGCATTAAGCGAAGCGGCAGATGAGAGTGATAACTTCAGGATCCTGAAAATCGGTCAGTATTTATCCCTGCGTTAATTCAGCGGCATAGCTCACAAATTGTAGCCGTATTAAAACTGTGCTGTTTTATTTTTATCGAAACGTTTTTACTGCCTTTTTATGATGCATTGTCATCATAATTTCATTATTTTGGTGCAGTACTTTGCTTATTTGCACAACAACTATCCATAGTAAACATCGGCAATAGTTTCTCCTCTGTGCATAATTGTTTAAGAATCTTCCTGGTCGTGCAAAAAAGCATAACTATGCGCAAATTGTTCTTAAGATATATGCGAAAGGTATCGACGGTTTGGCGGCGGCGGAGTTGCGCGGAACTTATTGAACTATAGTGATAAACAGGTTATTTTCAGCGCCAAAACGCTTGTACGTAACGGCTGCTATAGCGTTCATTGCAATGAATAAATGAACAAAAGATGTCTCAATATCTTTGGAATTTGTGCGACGGATCCAGACATGTTTAAAAATGGCTTGCCATAGTTTACGTATTATGTGATAAAACGTTTTGGGTCAATCGAGGTACAGTTCTGTTTATGTGTGGCATTTTCAGTAAAGAAGTCCTGAGTAAACACGTTGCGTTGAATACAGCTTCTCTGCCGAACCTTATATTAGTGCCTCAAGCAGTAATGTCTCAGTTTTCTCAGTCAATGCCTGCGGGCGAAGTATATACATTAAGGAATTTTGCAAATGGCAAAGATTAAAGGTCAAGTTAAGTGGTTCAACGAGTCTAAAGGTTTTGGTTTCATTACTCCGGCTGATGGCAGCAAAGATGTATTCGTACACTTCTCTGCAATCCAGGGTAACGGTTTCAAAACTCTGGCCGAAGGCCAGAACGTTGAGTTTGAAATTCAGGACGGTCAGAAAGGCCCGGCTGCAGTTAACGTAACTGCTATCTGATTTCGACACCTCTGAGCTTGAAGCGCGTTTAGCGTATCAATGTCAATTATAAAGCCTCGCCTTCGTGCGGGGCTTTTTAATTTCCTCGATATAACAAATGGCGGTACACTTTCGCCCTTTGAGAAATCCTCCGGAGTGTTTATGCCTTTCAGTTGCCCACTTTGCCACGCGCCATTAAGCCGTCGCGAGAAGTCTTTCGTCTGTCCGCAACGGCATCAGTTTGATCTCGCGAAAGAGGGCTATGTGAATTTGCTGCCGGTTCAGCATAAGCGTTCACGTGATCCGGGTGACAGTGCAGAGATGATGAATGCGCGTCGCGCTTTCCTCGATGCCGGTCATTATCAGCCTTTGCGAGACATGATTACTGACATTTTGCAGGTCCGGTTATCAACGCAAGCAACTGCTGTGCTGGATATCGGCTGTGGGGAAGGGTATTACACGCAGGCGTTTGCAGACATTGCGCAGCAACATGGCGCGCAGACACTGGGGCTGGATGTCTCGAAAGCCGCGATCCGCGCAGCGGCTAAGCGTTATCCTCAAGTCATGTTTTGCGTGGCGTCCAGCCATCGCTTACCATTTGAGGACTGTAGTATTGATGGGCTTATACGAATTTATGCGCCCTGCAAAGCGGAAGAACTTGTCCGTGTAGTGAAACCAGAAGGTGTGGTGATCACTGTTGCGCCTGGGCCACGACACCTGATGGAGTTAAAGGGGCTTATCTATGATGATGTGCAGCTGCATCCTGAAAACAGCGGTGAGATAGCTGGATTCAATGTCGAGGAAAAACAATCCCTGGCGTATGAGATGGCATTAAGCGGCCCAGAAGCCATTGCTTTATTGCAAATGACGCCATTTGCCTGGCGGGCAAAACCGGAAGTGTGGGAAAAGCTTACGGCAACAGATGAGTTCCGTTGCCAGACGGATTTCAGCATTCACTGCTTACAGCGGGAAAGTTAACCGACGAAGTGGCTATAGAGGATTTGCATACCGATACTAATCAGCACAACACCGCCGAGGATCTCGGCGCGTTTTCCAAGCATTGGGCCGATAAAACGGCCTACCATCATTCCCAGCGTTGACATAATCAGCGTCGCGCAACCAATAGCCAGCGCGGTTGCGACGATATTAACTTGCAGGAAGGCAAGACCAACACCAACGGCCATTGCATCAAGGCTGGTGGCAATTGCGGTGGTAACCAATAACCAGAATCCATGACGATGTGGTGTTTCTTCATCATCGGCATCATTACCACGAATGCCTTCAAGCACCATTCGGCCGCCAAGAAAGACCAGCAGAACAAAGGCAATCCAGTGATTCCACTCCAGTACAAACTGCGTTGCCAACATACCCAATCCCCAGCCAATGAGCGGGGTCAGCGTTTCTATCACGCCAAAAATAAGGCCGGTGCGCAGTGCTTCAGAGAATTTAGGTTTATGGAGTGTTGCCCCTTTGCCGATGGAAGCAGCGAAAGCATCCATTGACATGCCAAAGGCGAGAAGAATTGTTGCAGATAAGTTCATGAGTGCGTCCTGACCGGGGGTTCCATATAACACACCACTGCCCCCAGTAAACAGCAGTCGGTGTGTCAATGGTCTCGCCTGACTGAAACAGATTCAGTCCGTACGTGCCACGTTTTGCAACGAGTATGTTGACACGTACATTTCCGGGTAGGTGGAAATCGGCTACTCCCCAACGACCGACGCACCTTAGCATATTTTGAGAATATAAAACAACAACAGAAAAATATAAGGTATTTTACCAATTGATAACGATTTGCATTTAGATTTAACGGTAAAGATAACGTTAATAAATATAAGTACATTTCTTTGCGAAATATAGCTATGGCTATATTTGCGCCTGTTTTTTGTGCGGAATAATATAGTTAAGTCTATGATTTAAACTATTGAGTTTTAATCATAATTTTATAAATCTTTTCCAGATCGTCGATATTTCGCACACGAATCAGTAAGCGCCGTTGTTCTAATTGCATTACCAGCACACCATCTTCCGATAAATTCATCTCTTTTATACGGGTATATTCAATCCAGACATTGGCGAAGAAAAAACCTTGTTGTTTAAAGATTATCTTCGGTGCGCGGATCCAAAAAAGATAAATACCGAGTAATGCCAATGCAGATAATAACCACATCGTTAATGCTGAACCGCCATTCGCCGTATTGTTATAAATAAGGATGACCAGCAGACCAACAAAGATAGCGCCATCGGTACGGCTTCTGCGCAGCAGGGGAACCGACAATAATGTCTCGCCATTGCGGCGGGGCATGATGAACTCATCATAGAGAGCAAAAGCCAACAGGGCGGCAACAACCACAACCAAAACAATGTCCGCAACCGTCATTTTTCCTCCTTAAATAAAAAACCGGGGGCATGCCCCCGGTTATGAGATCACAGATTACAGGCCCAACAAGCCGATGGCGTAGCCGACAATCCCGATGACGAAGAACCCAACAATGATCCACAGCGGGTTCACTTTCTTACGCAGCAGCCACATACAGGCGAAGGTTAACAGCAGAGGAACCAGACCCGGCATCAGCTGGTCGAGAATGGTCTGCACTGTGGTCACCGTCGTTTTACCGGTCTGGTCGGTGATTTCCGACACCACCAGCGGAATATTAACGTGCGTCCACTTGTTTACCAGTGCCCCCATGACAAACAGGCCGAGGATTGACGCCCCCTCAGTCAGTTTCTGCAGGAAGCCACCGCCCATATCTTTAACGATGTCGATACCTTTACGGTAACCGTACGCCACACCGTAATAGCGTGTCGCCAGACGAACAATGTTAAAGAGGAAGAAGAACAGCAACGGTCCGAGCAGGCTTCCGCTCATCGCGATCCCGGCGCCCAGAGCGGCGAAAACCGGACGTACGGTTCCCCAGAAAATCGGGTCACCCACGCCTGCCAGCGGCCCCATCAAACCCACTTTGATACCGTTAATGGCACCATCGTCGATCTCTGCGCCGTTCGCGCGCTGCTCTTCCATCGCCAACGTCACGCCCAGTACCGGTGCGGCAACGTACGGATGGGTGTTAAAGAACTCCAGATGACGTTTAATCGCCTGGCGACGCGCTTCGTTGTTTTCCGGATAGAGGCGTCTGATTGCCGGAACCATCGAGAAACAGAAGCCCAGCGCTTGCATACGTTCGAAGTTCCATGAACCCTGGAACAGGTTAGAACGAAGGAATACGCCACGAATGTCACTCTGGGTGAGTTTTTTCTCAGTCGGAGTTTTAGTCATATCAACCATGTCGTTCACCTGTTAATCCAGTTCGTTATCAAGATCGTTGGAACCCGCTGCCGGAGCCGCGCCACCTGCAGAACGGTTATATTTCGGGCTAAGCTGAATGTAGAGAATGGCCATAACCGCGCCGATAACACCCAGCGATACAAGGTTGAAGTTGGTGAATGCGGCAGTCACGAAGCCGAGATAGAAGAACGGCATCAGGTAACCTGCGCGCATCATGTTGATGACCATCGCATAACCAACGACCACAATCATGCCACCGGCGATATTCAGACCGCTGGTCACCACTTCCGGAATGGCGTTCAGCATGTTCTGGACTTCGCTGGTTCCGACAGAGATTGCCACGATCACCGCAGGAATGGCGATACGCATGGCCTGTAAGAACAGGGAAGAAACGTGAATCCAGGAGAGGGCCGTGAGGTTGCCGTTATCCGCCGCCTTATCCGCCGCGTGCTGGAAGCCCACGGTAATAGTACGAACGATAATGGTGAGCACCTGGCCTGCCGCTGCCAGCGGAATAGCCAGCGCGATACCTGCACCGATACTCTGGTTGCCACCGATAACCAGAATGGTTGAGATAATGGACGCCAGCGCCGCATCAGGCGCAACTGCCGCACCGATGTTCATCCAGCCCAGTGCGATCATTTCCAGCGTACCACCGATGATGATACCGGTTTTCATATCGCCCAGAACAATACCCACCAGCGTACAAGCCACCAACGGACGGTGGAACTGGAATTCGTCAAGTATCGACTCCATACCGGCAATACATGCGACGACGAAAACCAGCACAATCTGAAGAGTGGTAATCTCCATTGTACTTCTCCTATAGCTAAATCAGACGTAAGTGTGAAAACTGAGTCAATCAGGTCGTCGCGGTTATTTCGCCACTTTGCTGATCAAATCCATCATTTTCAGTTTCGGATCGTTTGAAACTTTACGGACTTCCAGCTCAATGCCGCGATCGTTCAACTTCTTGAACGCTTCGATATCTTTTTCATCCACTGAAACGGCGTTATTCACCTGGGTTTTCCCCTGACGATAAGCCATGCCGCCGATATTGACGGAGGTGATATTGACACCGCCCTCAACGATACGCTCCACATCTGTCGGGTTAGTAAACAGCAGCATCACCCTTTCTCGTGCGTATTTGGGGTTGTTGTAGACACGAATCATCTTATCAACGTCCACCACATGCGCCGTCACGCCCGGGGGCGCAACCTGAGTTAGCAGGGTTTTACGTACGGTATCTGCCGCGACTTCGTCGCTAACGACAATAATACGTGTGACGTTGGTTTCTTTGGTCCAGCGAGTCGCGACTTGGCCGTGGATCAAACGGTCATCGATACGGGCAAGGCCGATAACCATATAATCGTCCGGCCCCATCGGTTTCGCGGGTGTTGCCGCTTTTGCGACGGTAGAAGTGGGTGCAGCAGCAGGCGCGGTTTTTTCCACCGGCTGCGCTTTCAGCGCTTTGACGCCTTCGCGTCCGGTTTCAACCGCCAGCGCGACCAGCTCATCGAACGTGGGATTATCATCCCTGGCCATCAGTGTTTCCACCAGCATCGGGATGTTGACACCGGCGATCACCTCATAATGCTCTTTATCGACGACAATGCGGCTGGCGGCATTAAATGGGCTGCCACCCCATGTATCGACGAGAAATAGCACGCCTTTGTTGGTCTCCAGTTTCCCCAATTGTGCATTGTATTTTTCGATTAACGTTTCCGCATTTTCACCGGGAACGAAATCAATCCAGCCGACGTTTTCCTGCTCGCCCAGCAGCATCTCGGCGGTTTTAAGCAGTTGTTCCGCAGCCCAACCATGTGTGCCTATAACAATAGCAATAGTCACTTGCTACCTCCTTCTTCTTGTCGTTAACACACCATCAATTGATGTATTGTGAATCTGTCCCGGTAAACCGAATCGATTCAGATAAAAGTTAAAGAGAACACCTATGACTTCCGGGAATTATTTTAGATAGTGAAAAAATAATTTATGTGATGAAGATCCGTAATTTAGCTTTACTGTAAATGAAATTTTGAGGCGCAAAATATCCTCACATTTTGCAAAGTCTGGTAAATCTTTGCCAACGCCAAACTCTCTCTGTTATGTTTACCCTCCGTTTAATTCATCAGGAGTATAGGGCAGCAGCCCACCGTATGGACCGTCACCGACGTCAGTTCGCCTTTTGGCCTTCCCGCGCCACGCATTCCGGTGTTTCACACCACTTTCCAAATATGTTCGATGTCATCACGCCTGCGCAACTCAGTGCGCCGTATAACATTTCCCTTTTCAGGAGCCTGTCATGGAATTCTTAATGGATCCCCAGATTTGGGCGGGATTGTTGACACTTGTTGTTCTGGAAATCGTACTGGGTATCGATAATCTGGTATTTATCGCCATTCTTGCCGACAAACTGCCACCCAAACAGCGTGATAAAGCGCGTTTGATCGGTTTGTCGCTGGCGCTGGTTATGCGACTCGGTTTGCTGTCGCTTATCTCCTGGATGGTCACGCTGACGCAGCCGCTCTTTTCTGTCTGGAATTTCACCTTCTCAGGGCGTGATTTGATCATGCTGTTTGGTGGTGTGTTCCTGCTGTTCAAAGCCACTACAGAGCTACATGAACGGCTGGAAAACCGCGAGCATGACGATGGACATGGCAAAGGCTACGCCAGTTTCTGGGTGGTCGTGGCGCAAATCGTTATTCTTGATGCCGTCTTCTCCCTCGACGCGGTGGTCACCGCCGTGGGGATGGTGAACCACTTACCGGTGATGATGGCTGCCGTGGTGATCGCCATGGCCGTGATGCTGCTGGCCTCAAAGCCGCTGACCAACTTTGTGAACCAGCATCCGACGGTAGTGGTTCTGTGTCTGAGCTTCCTGCTGATGATTGGCCTGAGCCTGGTGGCCGAAGGTTTTGGCTTCCATATTCCGAAAGGCTACCTGTACGCCGCGATTGGTTTCTCAATTATCATCGAGTTCTTTAACCAGATTGCTCGTCGTAACTTCATTCGCCATCAGTCGCATTTGCCGCTGCGTGCCCGTACCGCTGACGCGATTCTGCGCCTGATGGGCGGTCGCCGTCAGAGCAACCCGCAGATTGAAGCGGACAGCAACGCGCCGGGGCCGGTGCCTGAAGGCGCGTTTGCTGAAGAAGAGCGTTATATGATCAACGGTGTGTTGACGCTGGCGTCCCGTTCGTTGCGCAGCATGATGACGCCGCGCGGGGATATCAGTTGGGTAGATGCGAATCTGAGCGTCGATCAGATTCGCCAACAGCTATTGTCCTCTCCGCACAGCTTGTTCCCGGTTTGTCGTGGCGAGCTGGACGAAGTGATTGGTATCGTGCGAGCTAAAGAGTTGCTGGTCTCACTCGAAGAAGGCGTCGATGTTGCCGCTATCGCGTCTGCTTCCCCAGCGATTGTGGTTCCGGAAACGTTGGATCCCATCAAGCTACTTGGCGTTTTACGCCGTGCTCGCGGAAGCTTTGTTATCGTCACGAATGAATTTGGTGTGGTGCAGGGGCTGGTCACGCCGCTGGACGTGCTGGAAGCCATCGCGGGTGAATTCCCGGATGCGGATGAAACGCCAGAAATCGTTGCCGATGGCGACGGCTGGCTGGTCAAAGGCACCACCGATTTGCACGCACTGAAGCACACGCTCGGCCTCGATAATCTGCTCAATGACGACGACGATATTGCTACCGTCGCCGGGCTGGTGATTGCGGCGAAAGGGCAAATTCCACCGGCTGGTGAAGTGCTTGAGATCGCGCCGCTGCACATCACGGTGGTGAAAGCCAATGATTACCGCGTAGATCTGGTTCGTATTGTTAAAGAACAACCGATTCACGACGAAGAGGAGTAATCCTCAACCCGGGATCAGCGGTGCGACCTGGTCGTTTTGCCTGGCCGGTGGGGCAGTGTTCCCCGCCAGCCAGTCAGGAAAATCCTCAATCGGCATTGGTACCGCAAATAAAAACCCCTGCAAAGTCTGAACACCCTGCTGGCGCAAATGCTGCGCCTGCTGCTGGGTTTCCACGCCTTCCGCCACCAGTTCAATATTCAGGCGTTGCCCAAGAGCAATAATCATATCGGTTACGGTCGAGTTCACCGCATCCGTGCCGATGGCGGCGGTATAAGATTTATCGATTTTCAAAATGTCCGGGTGCAACTTCTCCAGCCAACTGAGGGAACTGTTGCCGGTACCAAAATCATCAATTGCTATCTTCACCCCGTAACGGTGCAGCTCGCGCATCATGCGCGGATCAACATCCAGCAGCGCGTCACGTTCGGTGAGTTCGATCGTCAGTTGCTGAACAGGTCGTCCGGTAAACCATAGCCGATGCAAATCCTTGAGCAATTCGCCGTGGCGTATATGGCTCGGCGCGACATTAACGCCAATATGAAAATGCGCATCGGCCGGAAACAGATGCAGCTGACGTTTTGTTTCGATCAACACATAGCGGGTAAGTCGAGCGATCAGGTGTTGATCTTCTGCGATCGGGATAAACACTTCCGGCGAGATCCACCCCTGGCGCGGATTATGCCAGCGCAGCAGAATTTCAACGCCCACACACTGTAGGCTCTGCGCATGCACCAGCGGCTGGCAAAACAGCGCGAATTCGCGCCCGGCCAGCCCGAGGTTGATCTCGCGGGAGAAGCTCATACGGTTGGCGGTCGCAAACCAGGCGATAAAACCGGTCAACAGCCCCATCATCAGCGCCAGAGGTAACTGGGAAGGCAGATGACGAAGCGCCAGCCGCGTGGAGCCCGGTCCACTTACGCTGACCGTAAACGGAAAATTCTGTGAGGCTCGCTGATAACGTTTTTCATCGGCTAAAAGCGGCAAATCCGTCAAAACACTTTTGCCGTGAACCAAATGCCGTCCGGCGACGCTCAGAATGACACCCGTTATCAACGGCGCTTGCGGTTCCAGCATCAAACTGCTCAGCAACTCAATATTCACCGCTTCGATCACACCACTTTGCCCGTCTGGCGTGGTGGGGTACCACATGATCAACACTGGGCGATCTTTTAACAGTGATTGATCCGTTGAAAGCACCAGTAGCGGCTGGCTGGCGGGCAGAGCCGGTTGTAGTTGGTGAATGGGAACATTGCGGTTACCGAAGATGCTTGAGCAGTAGAGAATGCCATTTTCGATAAGGCCAATGGCCCGCACAGTTTGTAGGCTTGCCGCCTGTTTGCGCAGTTGCAAATGCACATCAGAACATGCCACGCCAACCAGCGGAGCCAACGCTTTGCGGCTGGATATCAGCGGTAGCATCAAGCGATCGAGCGTCGCAACGGCGTGGTGGGTGAACAATGCGACGCGCTGTTGATTTAAATTACGCTCCGAAATAAAGCGAAACGCCAGCGTCACCATAAGCGCGACAATGCCCGCCAGAACGCAAACAATGGCGCGTCGTCGTCGATAGCTTTTAATGATTCGCTGAGCCGTCTGCATGCCATGTTCGCCTGTGAAGTCTCTGGTCTGAATACATCCCCAGAACAAAGAAAGTGTAGTGGGGATTTACACAAGTCACGAGAAGATCGGCGAAAAATCATTTATCTGCAACGCACGGGCAAAAAAACGCCACTCGGCTGAACGGCGTTTGGGGGAGTGGGTGTTAATCACACTGAACTTTGATGGCGAGACCGCCGCGTGATGTTTCACGGTATTTGGCGTTCATATCTTTACCGGTTTCGTACATGGTCTCGATAACCTTATCAAGCGAAACGCGCGGTGCGCTGGTGCGGCGCATCGCCATACGTGAGGCGTTGATCGCTTTTACCGAGGCAATCGCGTTGCGTTCAATGCAAGGCACCTGTACCTGGCCAGCAACCGGATCGCAGGTCAAACCGAGGTTATGTTCCATGCCGATTTCCGCCGCTACGCACACCTGCTCCGGGCTTGCTCCCAGCAGTTCTGCCAGTCCCGCCGCAGCCATTGAACAGGCCACGCCGACTTCGCCCTGACAACCCACTTCCGCGCCGGAAATAGAGGCGTTCATTTTGTACAACGTGCCAATGGCACCGGCGGCGAGGAAATAGCGGATATAAATATCCGGGCTCACGGATTCGATAAAGTGATCGTAATAGGCCAGTACCGCCGGAACGATGCCGCAGGCGCCGTTGGTCGGTGCGGTAACCACACGGCCACCCGCTGCGTTCTCTTCATTGACCGCCAGCGCGAACATATTCACCCAGTCGACGACATTCATCGGATCGTTGGACAACTTGTCGCTGGCGACCAGCAAACGGCGCAACGCGGAAGCACGGCGCGGAACGCGCAACGGCCCCGGCAGCACGCCTTCGGTATTCATCCCGCGATCGATACAAGCTCGCATCGTTGACCAGACATTGGCGAAATACGCTTCAATCTCTTTTTTCGAATGCAGCGCCAGTTCGTTTTGCATCACCATGCCGGACAACGAAAGGCCGGTTTCTTTGCAATACTCCAGCATCTGCGTCGCGGAATTGAACGGGTAGGGAACGGTGACGGCACTAAGCGTTTCTTTGCCGAAATGCTCTTCATCGACGATAAAGCCGCCGCCAATGGAATAATAGGTTTTGCTGTAGACGGCGTTCTCACCGCTCAACGCAGTAATCCGCATGCCGTTTTCATGCAGCGACAGGTTATCGCTATGAAAACGCATGCCATCATTTTGTGGGAAATCCACTTCGTGACGACCCTGCGCCAGTAACAGGCGGCCACGACTTTCAACGTCACGGATAAAACTGGGAATCGCATCGATATCCACAGTAGCGGGTTCATTTCCCGCCAGCCCCATAATAATGGCGATATCGGTATGGTGGCCTTTCCCGGTAAGGGAGAGTGAGCCGTAAACATCGACCGCCACGCGGGTGACGCTTTCCAGCAATCCTTTTTCGACCAGGTCATCGACGAACTGCTTACCGGCCTTCATTGGGCCTACAGTGTGAGAGGATGAGGGACCGATCCCCACCTTAAACATGTCGAATATACTAATCACATTAACGCTCCTGACAGGGTTACTGGAGGTTCCAGTAACGATGTAATAACTGCGCATAGTGTAAGAGGGAAGTCTCGTATCAGCTTAACTATTCACATGAATTAAACTAATGAACAACCGCGAATAAACTAATAGCGCGAACGCTGTCACAAAGATGTTATGCGTAAAGTATAGTCAAGGTCTCAGGCCAATTTGCAGCGCCAGTGAACGAATAATCCCCGCCGTCATGCCCCAGACAAAATAATGCTGATACCAGGATAACCACACCCGATGCGCATTGCCGTGACGGTGGATGTCCAGGGGATGATAACGCCCAAGTCGCAGCGCTTCGGCGAGCGGCATTTCAAAGACAGCCGACACTTCATCTTCGCTGGCGTGATAGTGCAAATCCGGGGGAATAATGCCGACGACCGGCGTGACCTGAAAGCCGGTGACGCTATCAACAGGCGGCAAAACGCCAATCACTTCAACCGCTTCCGGTGGGATAGCAACTTCTTCGTGCGCTTCGCGTAGCGCGGCGGCGATAAGCGTCGCATCCGTGCTGTCGACCGCGCCGCCGGGAAAGGCCACCTGACCCGCATGTTTGCGCAAGAGCGATGAACGCTGAGTCAGCAGCAATCCAGGCTGTTCACGGCGCACGACAGGCACCAATACCGCCGCCTGGCGCGCGTTGATCGTTGCCGTATTCAGTTGCGGGCGTAAAAGTTGAAAACGCGATAAAAAATCATCCAGTGTTAAAGCAGGTTGCTCCACGAATCATCTCTCCAGTTGCCGCAAGATACGGTTAACTTTATCAAAGGTTTCCTGATATTCCGCTTCTTCCTGGCTATCGGCGACGATCCCACCTCCGGCAGAGCAGTAAATTTGCCCGTTGCAGGCGGTTAATGTGCGGATCGTGATGCTGGTATCCATATTGCCGCAAAAACTGAGATAGCCGATGCTGCCACACCAGGCGTTGCGCCGGTGCGGCTCCAGTTCATCAATAATCTCCATCGCCCGGACTTTTGGCGCACCGGTAATGGAACCGCCCGGAAACGCGGCGCGTAACAAATCCGTGGCATGCCGTCCGGTGGGGAGCTTCGCTGTCACGGTGCTGACCAAGTGATGTACCGCAGGGAAAGGCTCAACGACGAACAATTCCGGTACGCGCACTGAACCGGGAGTCGCGACTCGACCAATGTCATTACGCATTAAGTCGACAATCATCAGGTTTTCAGCGCGATCTTTCGTTGATGCGGCAAGCTTTACGGCCTGCTGCGCATCGGCTTGCGGATCGGCGAGGCGCGGCAAAGTGCCCTTGATCGGGCGGGTTTCGATGTTATCGCGCTCAAGGCGGATAAAGCGCTCCGGCGACAGACTGAGAATCGTTCCTTGCGGCAGACGTAAAAAAGCGCTGAACGGCGCACGATTCTCACGGTTTAACCGGACAAAAGCCTGCCATTCATCGCCGGTATATTGCGCCTGAAAACGTTGTGCGAGGTTGACCTGGTAGCAGTCACCGCTGTGCAACCAGGCTTGCACCTGGCGGAATTTTTCGCCGTATTCGGCGCGACTCATATTGGCTTGCCAGCCGGACGTCAAGTGGAAATCATCCTGCGGCGGCGCGTTTTGTGCTTGCAGCCACGCCAGGCGAGCATGTACATCGCCGTGGCTTAATAACGTGACTCTCTGCAACTGGTGATCGACCACCAGTGCCCAGTCATAAATGCCGATCGCCATATCCGCCAGCGCGATATCCTGTGTGGCGTGGGAGGGCAGCCTTTCAAAACGCCGCCCTAAATCGTAGCCAAATAAACCCATTGCGCCGCCCAGAAAAGGCAAATCCGGGTTCGGTTCGCAGTGCAAATTGCACTTATCCAACGCCTGTTGCAGCAATTGCAACGGATCACCGCTATGCTCATCTTTATCGTTAATGGTGGTGGTTTCGCCACGCGTTATGATTGTCATCAGCGGGGCTGCCACCAGAATATCGAAGCGGTTGTGCGGGTGATCCGCGTGACCGGAATGCAGCAGCATGACCCACGGTTGTGCGTTAAGCGGGGCGAAGTAGTGCTCAGCGGCGTCCGGGCGCCACGGCAACGAGATAACGTTGGGGGATAATGTGTTCATTGATCCTGACTCGTGTGTCTTCGCTGGCGAAGAGCGCAGACGCGTGAAATAATTAGCGCCGTCAATTTAGCAGGAGTTCACGATGTTTGCAGGTTTACCGTCCCTCAGTCACGAACAGCAGCAAAAAGCAGTGGAGCGTATTCAGGAGCTCATGGCCGGTGGCATGAGCAGCGGGGAAGCGATCACTAAAGTGGCCCAAGAGTTGCGCGCCAACCATACCGGCGAGCGGATTGTGGCGCGTTTTGAAGATGAAGACGAAGACGAGTAATTACGCCGCGGCAATAATTTTGATTTCAACTTTGTAACGCGGATTCATCAGTTTAGCCTGAACGGTGCAACGCACCGGCGCATGACCGGCAACGACCCACGCATCCCAGGCTTTATTCATGGCGGCAAAGTCGTTGCTATCGGCGAGAAAAATGGTGGCATCAAGAATACGGGACTTATCGCTGCCTTGCTTTGTCAGAATCGCGTCGATTTGCGCCAACGTATTGGTTGTTTGCTCGAACGCATCGGCGTCCAGGTTTTCCGGCACGCCGGTGTAGTAGATCGTCTGGTTATGGATGACTACATCAGACCAACGAGCTTCCGCATCAATACGCACAATTGTCATAACCTTTTCCTTTCTGTTTTCCATGTATTCGCGGGCAAGAGTGCCACAAAAACCTGGCTGGCGTAAATCCGCTCACCCTGACATAATCACTGTCGATTTAACCAGGGGGTAGTGTGACGGACGATTTTGCAACAGATGGCAGTCTTGCCAAAGCGATACCGGGATTCAATCCGCGCGAGCCGCAACGTCAGATGGCGTATGCCGTTACCGAAGCGATTGAAAAAACGCAGCCGCTGGTGGTCGAAGCGGGAACCGGTACCGGGAAAACCTACGCCTACCTTGCCCCCGCGTTACGCGCCGGTAAAAAAGTCATTATCTCCACTGGCTCGAAAGCCCTACAAGATCAACTCTACAGCCGCGATTTGCCGACGGTTGCCAAAGCGCTGGAATTTACCGGGCGCACGGCGCTGCTAAAAGGGCGCTCAAACTACCTCTGTATCGAACGTCTGGAACAGCAAGTGCTGGCCGGTGGCGATCTGCCTATACAGACGCTGAGTGATGTGATCCTGCTGCGCTCCTGGTCTAACCAAACGACCGACGGCGATATCAGCACCTGCGTCAGCGTGGCGGAAGACTCACAGGCCTGGCCGCTGGTTACCAGTACCAACGACAACTGTCTGGGCAGCGATTGCCCGATGTACAAAGACTGCTTTGTGGTGAAGGCGCGTAAAAAGGCGATGGACGCCGACGTGGTGGTAGTCAACCACCACCTGTTTCTTGCCGATATGGTGGTGAAAGAGAGTGGTTTCGGCGAATTGATCCCCGAGGCGGAGGTGATGATTTTTGACGAAGCGCACCAGCTTCCGGATATCGCCAGCCAATATTTTGGTCAATCCCTCTCCAGCCGTCAGTTGCTCGATCTGGCTAAAGATTTCACCATCGCCTACCGCACCGAATTAAAAGATACCGCGCAGTTGCAGAAATGCGCCGATCGGTTGGCGCAAAGCACGCAAGATTTCCGCTTACAGCTTGGCGAACCCGGTTATCGCGGGAACCTGCGCGAGCTGCTGGCCGATGCGCATATCCAGCGTGCGCTGCTGTTGCTCGATGACGCTCTGGAGCTGTGCTACGACGTGGCGAAGTTGTCGCTCGGGCGCTCTGCTTTATTGGATGCCGCGTTTGAGCGCGCGACGGTGTATCGCGCCCGGCTGAAACGCCTGAAAGAGATCAACCAGCCCGGCTACAGTTACTGGTACGAATGCACTTCGCGCAACTTTACCCTGGCGCTGACGCCGTTGACGGTGTCGGACAAATTTAAAGAGGTGATGGCGCAGAAGAAGGGCAGTTGGATCTTCACCTCCGCAACACTTTCGGTGAATGATGATTTGCATCACTTTACTGCGCGTCTCGGTATCGACGACGCCGAATCGCTGCTGTTGCCAAGCCCGTTTGATTATGAGCGCCAGGCGCTGCTGTGCGTGCCGCGTAATCTGCCGCAGACCAATCAGCCCGGTGCCGCGCGCCAACTGGCGGCAATGCTTCGGCCAATGATTGAAGCGAATAATGGTCGTTGTTTTATGCTCTGCACCTCGCACGCCATGATGCGCGATCTGGCTGAGCAGTTTCGCGCCACCATGAGCTTGCCGGTTTTGCTGCAAGGGGAAACCAGTAAAGGCCAACTGTTGCAGCAATTTGTCAGCGCCGGTAACGCGCTGCTTGTGGCCACCAGCAGTTTCTGGGAAGGGGTTGATGTGCGCGGCGACGCGCTGTCGCTGGTGATTATCGATAAGCTGCCGTTTACCTCGCCAGAAGATCCGCTCCTGAAAGCGCGTATGGAAGATTGCCGCCTGCGCGGTGGCGATCCCTTTGATGACGTGCAATTGCCAGATGCGGTTATCACCCTGAAACAGGGCGTTGGCCGCCTGATCCGCGACATCGACGATCGCGGTGTGTTGGTGATTTGCGACAACCGGCTGGTGATGCGCCCATATGGCGCGGTGTTCCTTGCCAGCCTGCCGCCCGCGCCGCGCACGCGGGATATCCGGCGTGCCGTTGAGTTTCTTGCTTCTCCTCCGGCGCAGTAATTTGCTACGGACTGTGGTAAGATGCGCGCCATTTTGTTGAAAGTGGACTGCTATACCCATGCGAATTCTGGCTATTGATACCGCCACAGAAGCCTGTTCTGTTGCCCTGTGGAATGATGGTACGACCTTCGCTCACTTCGAACTTTGCCCCCGCGAACACACGCAACGCATCCTGCCTTTGGTCAGGGATGCGCTTGGCGATGCTGAACTAAAATTACAACAATTGGATGCACTTGCCTTTGGGCGTGGCCCTGGGAGTTTCACCGGGGTGCGCATTGGCATTGGCATTGCGCAAGGTCTGGCGCTCGGTGCTGAATTGCCGATGATCGGCATTTCGACGCTCGCCACGATGGCGCAAGGCGCATGGCGTAAAACTGGCGCAACCCGTGTGCTGGCGGCAATTGATGCCCGCATGGGGGAAGTTTATTGGGCCGAGTATCAGCGCGATGCCGACGGCGTCTGGCACGGTGAAGAGACGGAAGCGGTGCTCAAACCGGAAGCGGTGAGTGAACGTTTGCAGCAGCTTGATGGCGGTTGGGCGACGGTGGGTACTGGCTGGCCTGCATGGCCGGATATGGCTGCCAATAGTCCTGTGACCTTGACCGATGGTGAGATTTTGCTGCCGACGGCGGAAGATATGCTGCCCATCGCTCGCCAGTTGTTTGCCGCGAATAAAACCGTCGCCGTTGAGCATGCCGAGCCGGTTTATTTGCGTAACGAAGTGGCGTGGAAGAAACTTCCTGGCCGGGAATGAATCTCAGTACTACCAACTGAGTTAAGGAGTCGCATCATGGCGAATCAAAAAGGGGTAATGCGCTGGTTGCTGGCAGGGCTGGCAACGGCGGTGTTGAGTGGTTGTGTTTCTGTGCCTGACGCGATTAAAGGAACCAGTGCCACTCCGCAAGAAGATCTTGTGCGAGTGATGAATGCGCCGTCGCTGTATGTAGGCCAGGAAGGGCGCTTCGGCGGGAAAGTTGTCGATATCCAGAATCAGCAGGGGAAAACCCGGCTGGAAATTGCCTCAATGCGCCTTGATAGTGGCGCCCGGCCTATCCTGGGCGAACCTTCCGTTGGGCGGATCTACGCCGAAGTAAACGGCTTCCTCGACCCGGTCGATTTTCGCAACCAGTTAGTGACGGTCGTCGGCCCGATTACCGGTACTGCCGAAGGCAAAGTCGGTAATGCGCCTTACAAATTCATGGTGATGCGGGTCGACGGTTACAAACGCTGGCGCTTGACTCAGCAGGTGATGATGCCACCGCAACCTATTGACCCGTGGTTCTGGGGCGCAGGGCCGCATCCGTGGCGCGCAGGCTACGGCGGATGGGGCTGGTACCCTCCTGAGCCTGCCCGCGTCGAGACGGTCGTTACCGAGTAATTTCTTGTTTTGCCAAGAAAAAGAGACAGCGGCCTGGCCGCTGTTTTTGTATTGATTGATTTATAAGAAAAATAATTAGTGATGTGCTTCGCAACCTTCATACCGGTTAATTAATAAACTGGTACGCTGAGTTAATATTATGTTAATGACTTGTTTATTATCTGGGGTTGCGATGACACAAAATACGTATTTTAGAGGTGATTCATTGAAGAAGGTTTGGTTAAACCGTTATCCCTCCGATGTGCCTGCGGAGATCAATCCCGACCGTTATCAATCCCTGGTTGAACTGTTTGAGAATTCCACGGCGCGTTATGCTGACCAGCCCGCATTTATCAATATGGGCGAGGTGATGACGTTTCGTAAGCTGGAAGAGCGTAGCCGGGCATTCGCCGCTTATCTCCAGCAAGGTTTAGGGTTACAGAAGGGCGACCGGGTCGCCTTAATGATGCCAAACCTGCTGCAATATCCTGTCGCGTTATTTGGCATTCTGCGCGCGGGCATGACTGTGGTGAATGTGAACCCGCTTTATACCCCGCGTGAACTGGAACATCAGCTTAACGACAGCGGTGCGGCGGCGATTGTTATCGTCTCTAACTTTGCCCATACGCTGGAAAAAATTGTCGATAAAACCCAGGTGCGCCACGTCATTCTGACGCGCATGGGCGATCAGCTTTCCACGGCGAAAGGCACGCTGGTGAATTTCGTCGTCAAGTACGTTAAACGCCTGGTACCGAAATACCATCTGCCGGATGCCATCTCGTTTCGCCGTGCGCTGCATAACGGCTACCGCATGCAGTATGTGAAACCGGAAGTGGTTGCGGATGATTTAGCCTTCCTGCAATACACCGGCGGGACGACCGGCGTGGCGAAAGGCGCGATGCTGACTCACCGCAATATGCTGGCGAACCTCGAGCAGGTAAATGCCACTTACGGCGGGCCATTGTTACATCGTGGCAAAGAGCTGGTGGTAACCGCGTTGCCGCTGTACCACATTTTCGCGCTGACGATGAACTGCCTGCTGTTTATCGAATTGGGCGGACAAAACCTGCTGATCACCAACCCGCGCGATATTCCCGGTCTGGTCAAAGAACTGAGCAAATACCCGTTCACCGCGATGACCGGGGTGAACACGCTGTTCAACGCCTTGTTGAACAATGAAGAGTTCCACAAACTCGACTTCTCCTCGATGCACCTTTCCGCTGGTGGCGGTATGCCGGTGCAACAGGCGGTCGCCGAGCGTTGGATGAAGCTGACCGGTAAATATCTGCTGGAAGGTTATGGCCTGACAGAGTGTTCGCCGCTGGTGAGCGTTAACCCGTACGATATTGATTACCACACGGGCAGCATCGGCCTGCCGGTGCCGTCGACAGAAGCCAAACTGGTCGATGACGACAATAACGAAGTGCCGCCGGGCCAGCCGGGCGAGTTGTGCGTGAAAGGGCCGCAGGTGATGCTCGGTTATTGGCAACGCCCGGACGCAACGGATGAGATCCTGCGCGACGGCTGGTTGCATACCGGCGATATCGCGGTGATGGACGATGAAGGTTTTCTGCGCATCGTCGACCGTAAGAAAGACATGATCCTGGTCTCCGGTTTCAACGTCTATCCGAACGAAATCGAAGATGTGGTGATGCAACACGAAGGTGTTAAAGAAGTGGCTGCTGTCGGCGTACCGTCAGAAAGCAGCGGCGAAGCAGTAAAACTCTTTGTCGTGAAAAAAGAGGCGTCACTGAGTGAGGCTGCGCTGATCGCTTTTTGTCGCCGACAACTCACCGGATACAAGGTGCCGAAGCAAGTTGAATTTCGCGATGAGCTGCCAAAATCGAACGTAGGTAAGATTTTGCGGCGAGAATTGCGTGACGAAGCGCGTGGCAAAGTGGACAATACCGCCTGAGCTATGCGTTAGTCTCCCGAACGCCGGTCAATCCGGCGTTTTTTATGGGCGCAAACTGAAGAGAAGATGATTTGAATTACCAGATGATAACGACGAACGACGCGCTGGCGGCTCTGTGTGAGGCCGCCAGTGCGTTTCCAGCCATTGCCCTGGATACCGAATTTGTCCGTACCCGCACTTACTATCCGCAACTGGGGCTGATCCAGCTGTACGACGGCGAACGTGTGGCGCTGATCGATCCGCTGACCATCACCGACTGGACGCCGTTTCGCGATTTGCTTACCAACACCCGCGTGACCAAGTACCTCCACGCGGGAAGCGAAGATCTGGAGGTTTTCCTCAATGCCTTTGGCGTACAGCCGCAGCCAATGATTGACACGCAGATCCTCGCCGCGTTTTGCGGTCGCCCGCTGTCATGGGGTTTCGCATCGATGGTGGAAGAGTTCACCGGGCTTGTGATCGATAAGAGTGAATCCCGTACCGACTGGCTGGCGCGCCCGCTCACCGAGCGCCAGTGCGATTATGCTGCCGCAGACGTCTGGTATCTGTTGCCTATCGCCGGTAAGTTGATGGCGGAAACGGAGCAGGCAGGAAGGTTGGATGCCGCGCTGGATGAGTGCCGTTTGATGATGCAGCGTCGCCAGGAAGTGCTGGCGCCCGAAGACGCGTGGCGTGAAATCACCAACGCCTGGCAATTACGCACACGTCAGCTTGCCTGCTTGCAGCTCCTCGCCGACTGGCGTTTGCGCAAAGCTCGCGAACGTGACCTGGCGGTCAACTTTGTGGTGCGCGAAGAGAACCTGTGGGCGGTGGCGCGTTACATGCCGGGCAGCATGGGCGAACTGGATAGTATTGGGCTTTCCGGCAGCGAAATCCGCTTTCATGGCAAAACCCTGCTGGCGTTAGTTGCGCAAGCGCAGGCGCTCCCGGATGAAGCATTGCCTGAACCCTTGCTCAACCTGATGGATATGCCGGGTTATCGCAAAGCGTTTAAAGCCATTAAAGCGCTGGTGCAGAGTATTAGCGAAAGCAAAAGTATTAGCGCGGAGCTGCTGGCCTCCCGTCGCCAGATAAATCAGTTATTAAACTGGCACTGGAAATTGAAACCGCAAAATACAGCACCGGAATTAATTAGCGGCTGGCGCGGAGAAGTGATGGCCGATCAGCTAAATGCGTTGCTAGCGGAATATCCGCGATAAAGACTGTAAATAATTACAGTATATTTGCGATGAAAAACAAAAAAGGCAGAAAATATTCTGCCTTTTTTAATTCCCATAAATAGCGGAATTTATTTCGTTTCTTCTGCTTCTGGCAAAGTAACGTTAAGTTCCAGAATGGAAATATCGTCCCCTTTTTGTTCCAGTTGCACCGACACCATTTCCGGATCAATCTGCACGTATTTGCAAATCACTTCCAGAATATCCCGCTTTAACTGCGGTAAATAATGCGGTTCAGCGTCACTGCGACGACGTTCTGCAACAATAATTTGCAGGCGCTCTTTAGCGATGCTGGCAGTGTTCTTTTTTCTGGAGAGAAAAAAGTCGAGTAATGCCATAACTTATCCTCCGAACAGGCGTTTGAGGAAACCTTTCTTCTCTTCTTCAATGAAGCGGAAAGGACGTTCTTCTCCCAGCAGACGGTCAACGGCATCGGCATAAGCTTTGCCGGCGTCAGCATCGGTATCCAGAATAACCGGTTCACCCTGGTTTGACGCGCGCAACACGGATTGATCTTCCGGAATCACGCCAACCAGTTTGATGCGCAGGATTTCCAGCACATCTTCCATACTCAGCATGTCACCACGGCTAACGCGGCCTGGGTTGTAGCGCGTCAGCAGCAGGTGCTCTTTAATCGGCTCATCACCGTTTTCCGCACGACGTGACTTGGAAGCCAGAATGCCGAGGATGCGGTCAGAGTCACGCACGGACGACACTTCCGGGTTGGTGGTGATAATGGCTTCGTCAGCGAAGTAGAGCGCCATCAGCGCGCCTGTTTCGATGCCAGCCGGGGAGTCACAGACGATAAAATCGAAGTCCATCTTTTTCAGATCTTCGAGCACTTTATCGACACCTTCACGGGTGAGGGCGTCTTTATCGCGCGTCTGCGATGCCGGGAGAATGTAGAGATTTTCAGTACGTTTATCTTTGATCAACGCCTGGTTCAAGGTGGCGTCGCCCTGGATGACGTTAACGAAATCGTAAACTACGCGGCGCTCACAACCCATGATCAGGTCAAGGTTACGCAGACCAATATCGAAGTCGATAACGACCGTCTTCTTGCCCTTTTGGGCTAAACCAGTAGCGATGGCCGCGCTGGAGGTGGTCTTGCCAACGCCCCCTTTACCCGAAGTAACAACAATAATGCGTGCCATAGGAGTTCCTTGTTAAAAGGGCTTAATTTAAGGGTTGAACTGTCAAAGCGTTACCTGCCAATTGCAGGCGCGCCGCTTTGCCATAAAATTCGGCTGGGATTTGGTCGCTCAGCCAGTATTCCCCCGCAATGGAGACCAGCTCCGGCGTGAGATGTGTGCAAAATATTTGTGCGTCTTTATCACCGCTTGCGCCTGCCAGTGCCCGGCCGCGCATCATGCCGTAAACGTGGATGTTGCCATCGGCAATTAATTCCGCGCCTGCGCTAACATGACTGGTAACAATGAGATCACAGTTTGGTGCATAAATGCGTTGACCGGAACGAACCGGGGCATCAATCAACCGTGTTTTTGTGACCGGGGTAGCAACTGACACAGGTTCAGAAGCCGCAGCTTTGCGCGGCGCTTTCTCTTTGCCTTCAGTCAATAAGGGAAACCCGGCGCGTTCGATTTCCGCTTTCAGTTCAAGGTTCTTACAACCGCTGATACCGACAACGCGCAAGCCGGTTGCGGCAATGCTCTGCTGAAGCCGGGGCCAGTTGACCGGGCCTTCCAGCGCGGAGACATTCACAACAACGGGAGCATGCTGCAGAAATGCAGGAGCCTGAGCGATTTTGTCTTCTAACGCCTGACGAATAACCTCGGGTTTTGCATCATGCAAATGAACCACGGATAAGGTAAAACTACTGCCTTTTAGCTCGATGGGCGTATTTGACATCCTGACCTTACTCATTTTGCTATAAACACCCGAAAACGGGGTGATATTCTGAAGACTATCAGGCATGTTATAGTCACTATTATATTCAGGCAAGTAACCACCCGCTAATTCCGAGTAAAAGTATGTTTTGTGTGATCTATCGAAGTACCCGACGTGAGCAGACTTATCTGTATGTCGAAAAAAGAGACGATTTCTCCCGCGTGCCGGAAACATTAATGCAGAGTTTCGGCCAGCCGCAGTTGGCAATGTTATTGCTACTCGACGGAAGCAAGAAATTGGCAGGCGCGGATCTGGATAAAGTAAAAGAATCCCTCACCTCGCAGGGTTATTATTTACAGCTCCCTCCGCCCGCAGAAAATTTATTGAAACAACACCTTGCCGCGAGTGGCAAAGAATAAACGAGCATATTGACAACGGCGGAATTTCCCGCCGTTTTCTTTTTTCTGCCTCCATCAACGCTCGTCACATTTTGACATTTGACAAACCGCCGGGTGGCGCGGATAGTCATTTTTCGCTCATGTTCAATGTGTTACCGGAGGGGCAATAATGTATCAACATCATAACTGGCAGGGCGCTCTGCTGGATTTCCCGGTGAGTAAAGTGGTTTGCGTTGGCAGCAACTATGCAAAACATATTAAAGAAATGGGGAGCGCTACCCCGGAAGAACCGGTGTTGTTTATCAAACCCGAAACCGCGCTTTGCGATATCCGCCAACCGCTGGCACTGCCGCAGGAATTTGGTTCGGTCCATCATGAAGTGGAACTGGCGGTACTGATTGGCGCGACGCTGCGCCAGGCCACCGAAGAACATGTCCGTAAAGCGATCGCCGGTTATGGCGTGGCGCTGGATCTCACCTTGCGCGATCTGCAAAGCAAAATGAAGAAAGCGGGGCAGCCGTGGGAGAAAGCGAAAGGGTTCGATAACTCTTGCCCGGTTTCAGGTTTTATCCCGGCGGCGGAATTCACCAGCGATCCGCAAAATACGTCGCTCGGCCTGAAAATCAACGGTGACGTTCGCCAGCAGGGCACTACCGCTGACATGATCCATAAAATTGTGCCGCTGATTGCCTATATGAGCCGTTTCTTCACCCTGAAAGCTGGGGATGTGATTCTGACCGGGACACCGGACGGTGTCGGCCCGCTGAACAGCGGTGATGAACTGGACGTTAGCTTTAACGGCCTTTCATTGACTACCCGCGTACTTTGACACAGTTTGCCGCCTTTTATTGGGCGGCAAAACTTGCATCCGCATGCCAGACTGGTTATAAGGTGCACCCTGGATTCAAATGGCGGATTTCATCATGAGCGACACTCCTTTCTGGCAAAGCAAAACTCTCGACCAAATGACGGACGCGGAGTGGGAGTCGCTGTGTGACGGCTGCGGGCAATGCTGTCTGCATAAGTTAATGGATGAAGACAGTGACGAAATCTATTTCACCAATGTCGCCTGTCGCCAGTTGAACATCAAAACCTGTCAGTGCCGTAACTACGAACACCGCTTCGAGTATGAGCCGGACTGCATCAAGCTCACCCGCGAAAATTTACCCACCTTTGAATGGCTGCCGCCAAGCTGCGCTTACCGCTTGCTGGCGGAAGGTAAAGCGTTGCCGATTTGGCACCCGTTACGCACCGGATCAAAAGCGGCAATGCACGCCGAACGCATTTCTGTACGTCATATTGCGGTAAAAGAATCGGAAGTGAGCGATTGGCAAGACCATATCCTCAACAAACCCGAATGGGCGGATTGAGATGTTGAATTGAAAGGATTTTTGCCTTACTGATTTTGTGCTTGGGGCATCAGTGGGGCAAAACCTCCAAAGTTAACGTTCAAGATTTCCATTTGATTGCTGTTATTATCGGCCAGCCAGGTTTTTTCGTCCCTTGCACCGAAGCCGGCTATTTCAAACACTGGCGGGGAGAGTGTCGATTCGCCGAATAACTCCCTCACAGGCCAGACCAACACGGCGCGCGTGTATAAAGCGAAGCCCGACATTTACGGGCAGGTCCGCTCTTTCCCTGACCTGATTCAGGAATCCCTCTTTGAATATGTGCACCAGACCGACAGTGACGGCGGCCTGAAATATGTTACCGAATGGATGTGTTTCGGCGTCGGCCAGTACGATTACGAATCAGTTCGCTATTCCGAATCAAGCCTCGGGTCGATGGCTGGTGCTGGATATCAGGTCTATCAACCAGGCACGGTTATCCCAACCATTAATGAGGGATATGGATTTGACGACGTAGACGGGCAGGAAGTGCCGGGGCCGAATGAAAGTGATAGCTTTCCAATAGAAACCGCAACAGCCAATACAGTTGTCAGCGGGAGCTATGCTGGTGGCCAGATTGCAGTGAAAATCGTCAAGCAGGATGCTTTCGATTATTTCATGGGTCTCGTTCTACCACATTCGGTCACGTTTACGATCAACGTCACTTATAACACAACATCCGGGAGCGTCACGCAGGATGTCGTGTTTTCCGGTTCGCTGATTTCAGCCGTTCAGACTGACGATGGCTCAGTGACAAACCCGGTCAGATGGTACACCTTCACGATGAATAATCTGAATGGCCCTTCTGACGTCCCGGCAAACGCAACAATCAATACGACAAAATTTATCCTGAATGACAATCAGGCGCTGATCGTTGGTCCGTTTTTCTCGCCCGTTGAATCGACACAACTGTGGGTTCATACCCAGTCTTCTCTTGGCGGAAGAAATGATACTGCCTGGAATGTAGTGATCTGGAAAATTGACGACGATTACAATCAGGTTCCGGGGATACAGCAAACATTCAGCTACCACCAGAGCACGCCGCATAAATCAACCAGCGAAGTTTTTTACCGGACCGACAGGATCATACCATCCGGTGGTTTTGGTAAATATGCCATCAGCTTTCAGCGGACGAATAACTCCGCTGACGCTTCGATTCTAAAGATCGAATAAATCCATGCAGTCAATATCAGGACGAATGTCGTTCACCCGACCGACACACTGGTGCGGGTGCGAGCGACAGAGAACGCGCCGGGAAGCCGTGAGCGTAAATATAATGCGCTGGTGACTCGCCGAACGATCACATACAGCCTCAACCCCCAGACCGTTGATTACACACTGCGCGCGTCACGCTCGTTTGCTGATGCTGTGGCTCATGAGTGGCTGATTATCGGCGAGCAGCCTGTAAGTAGCATTGACCTTTAAGGGCTCTACTCCATTGCTGAAAGCTTACCTGACGAACGCCTCGGTTTCTTCGACTACACGTTTGGCGATGAGAACGACTCACTCGGTGACCGCGTGCAGGCGATCTGCTATGCGGCGTCGGTGGTGGCGTACTGGGACGATAGTGTTCTGACGTTCACCCGTAGACTATCCGGCGGCGGTATTTAACCGGGCAAACATGAAGACGGACGAGTACAAGATCACGTACGAAGCCACGCTTCCCGGCGGTTATGACGGCGTGCAGGTGTCTTATGTTCACCCGACTACCAACAACAAAACGTACATCAACTATCGTATGCTGAACGGCGTCATCGTCGAGCAGGAGGCAGAGAATCCTAACAAGATAGAGATCGTCGGGTTCCGCAACGAGTATCAGGCGCGGGAGCGCGCGCTGCGGGAAACCAGACGCCTGATTTACTCCCGTGTGAAGATGAACGCTAAGGTTTTCGAAGACGGGATCATTCAGGTGGGCAGCGTCATCCAGATGCCGGATATTTATGACAGCAATCAGCAGCAGGGTTATATAACCGGCCGCTCCGGTAATGACTTTGATACCAGCGAGACGATCACATTTACCGGTTCCATGTATGTTCTGGTGACCGATAACTTGGGAAACCCAACGCTTCGCTATCCGGCAACAGCGCGCAGCGATACGAAATACGGCGTCACTGCGGAAGTGCCTGACATCCAGCTCAACATATGGGACGGAGACACGCAGCTACCTTCGCGTTATCTCATCGCGACGGTGGAAGAACTGGATAGCCAGCTATGGACGGTCAACAGCATCAAACCCAACACAGATAACACAGTCTCCCTCACCGTCGCCGAATACAGCGATCTGATTTATCCATAACGACTTCTTTCTTATCAACCCAACCCGGCCAATGTGCCGGGTTTTTTTATGGAAAAAATATGGCTACCACACCAACTAATCTGCCAGTACCGAGTGAAAGCTCGCGCGGCCTGAAATTCAATGCCGGGAAATAGACGAATTCGTAACCTCGCTGGCGCATCAGTACATTGACCGCTTTGGAAATGCTTATTACACAATTGAAGGGTTGAAGCCCCTTATTTTGCAGGCCATTTATGACTATGGCTGGCAGCCTGTCGGGACATTTCAGGACGGAGTCACACTGAATAATCCCAACAGCCTGATTCAGGATGAAACCGACGGGGTCTGGTATCGCTGGGATGATGCATCCACATTACCGAAAGTGGTGGCGCCTGGCTCAACTCCTGCGGGAACAGGCGGCATCGGGGTGGGAGCATGGCAGGCGGTCGATATCAGCGATGTTCTGCGTAAAGACCTGGCTGAGCCGGACGGTTTCAAGCTCATCGGGCAGGTTCCGGATATTGCAACGCTGCGCACTATGGCTGGTGAGAATGGCAAAGCTGTTCTGGTAACTGAATATCGATCCGGCTGTGGTTTTGGTGGCGGGCAGTTGTTCTGGGATTCATCAAGTACCGATGCGGATAACGGCATTACCATTTTTGCTGTGACAGGCGTAACAACCGGGCGCTGGAAACGTAAGTATAAAGGTTTCATTGACGCACACTGGGCTGGTCTGCCGCTTAATAGCGCGACTGACGATTGCTATGCGCAAATGCAGGCTATTGAGCAGTTGATGTTCAATGAGCATGTGTCGTGCTATTTCCACAACGGCACTTACAACATCATCAGCCAGAATATGCCATGGAAAAATCCAGATGTTCCCCCCTCTGATTACAAAAATTACGGCGGAGCTTCTATTATCTGTGATGGTCCAGGGGTAATTTTTAAAACAACATCATCATCAGGTGCTGATGTTTTTAATATAATGGTGTCTCTAATTTTGGTATGAATGGATTTCCTACCATCACAGCATCCCTGACAGCAACATCTGATGCCGGATCAAACGGCCTTTCATTGACATATGGTGGTAAAAATATTTATGCAGAAATTGAATGTACTGATTTGCCTTTTACAGTGAAATCAGATCATCTCGATGGTGGTAAGGCTGTAACAATACAACCAAATTTAACCGGACTTAGCATCGATAATATAAAAATTAACTGTAGGCGCGCTAAAAACGTATCTTACGGATTCGGTGCAGATATTAATATGGATTGGTTGCTGTCAAAAAAATGACATCCATAGATGTGTTCATTGATGTTGATACAGCATATAGAGGTATTTCCATCGGAGGGACAACCCCATCCACAAACAGTAAATTTTATGCAGGGTTAAGGGTTCGTGGGTTAAGTAAAACTGCCAGCAGCACGTTGTTCTCGTAAGAGGATGGGGTGTTGATGTTAATATGCATGCAATTAATACATTAGCTAAGTCCACTCTGCCAGCTTATGCACCTTACGATACAGCGATACGCATTCTACAAATGCTTGGATGTAAAAACAGTAAAGTGGTTATAAATGGGATATACAGGATATTGACACATTATATGCTGTTGGTGGTACCACATATTCAGCCAGCATTGCTGGTAATACGAGTGGTTGCGACATAGACCTTTCTGTAATGTACGACTCAACGTCAAATGTATTTGACGTTATCAACAGTAATGGGAACACGATAGCTAACTGCACAGTTAAACTGAACAACTCCGTTGGGACGGTAAATAATACGGCAATAGTTTCAGGAAATTCTTCTCTTACAATAAATGGTGTTAGCGTCTTACCAAAAGTAGTTTCTGTTGGTGGTGCTGACGTAACGGATACATCAGGAGCAACTGTAGCAGGTTTCACTGCTACTGGTTATCTCAAGTCAGGAGCAATCAACTCAACATCCGCACTTGGTACATACAAAGGGAAATCACCTGTATATGCGGCTGATGGAGCAACTGTTCTTGGGTGGACTCCATACTACAACAGTTAGGTTTTGACGCCAGTACGGTATACATCTAATATCGCCACAAATCACTTATCAGGGTATACCGGTTTGAACATCAGACAACTTGACATGCTGCGAGGGATTGCAGCGCTTCTTGTAACGCTTTTTCATATGAAGCCATTCATAGAGTACATTTCTCCTGGTAACTCCCACTTTTTTAATGGTGGAAGTTACCTTGGCGTGTCTGTATTCTTCATTCTGTCCGGGTTCGTTATCGGTATTGCCACATCCAGAGATACTGACTTTGTCTCATTCTTGATCAAGCGTGTTTTCAGGGTTTACATTCCTGCTGTTGTGGCAACGATTCTGTACCTGCTGGCGTCTGGGAAGGATATAAAAATCAGCAGTGTATTAATTCTATTTCCGGATGGTGGGACTGCTCCTTACTACGGTTATGGACCATTTTTCATCACCTGGACTCTGGTCTACGAATTACTTTTTTATGTTGTTTTTGCATTTTCAATGATGTTCTCTCCGGCAAAAAGATTAAATGTTGCTGCGGGAATTATCATTTTTAATGTCACTGTTTTGCAATTTTTAATAAATGGTTCATTAACTTTAACGCCTGGGTTTTCTAATTCTGTCAATAACAGCCGTTCTGTGGTTTGGTCATTTCTGACAAACCCTATAAATTTATTGTTTATAATAGGGATGTTTTACTTTAAATATTTTGAATGTCTTAAGATGGTTGTATCTAAAGTAAGAAAGGGAACTCTTGCTTTTTACATTTTGATAGGTTCGTCTTTATCATTTTCTGGTTATTTCTTTATGTCGGGGCACGGAATATTACAAATGGGGGCGTTTTCTACCGTGCTGTTTGGTTGTTTCTTGCTAGTTCATTTCATGCAAGATGAGGAGGATAGTCCTTCATATATAGAAAGAGCTCTAATGTGGCTCGGGGGAATATCTTACTCACTGTATCTATGTCACTACATAGCAATAAATTTGCGAGTTTATTATTTTGAATGGCTGAATCTTAAAAATGTTCATTATCACTTTGTGGTGATACTTGCATGTGTATTTGTTATCAGCATTATCTTTTATTATGTTGTTGACAAGCCTGTTCATATCGCTGGAAAAAAAATGGCTTCACTAATAATAAATTACAGAGCTAAAAAAGCATTGATTTCGAGATGATGATTATTATAGATGCTGTTCTCAGCAAAGTTCCATCAAGAAAGGCGCGCTGCTCGTCCTGGATATGTCGGCCACGCCGGTCGAAGGATCGATAGTGATGTGTCATATGGATGAGAGAATCAGAATGTTGAGGCTGCGTTTGTATCCTCGACCTGGGCTTGAGGAACTGGATCGCCCGGAGGTCAGTTATGCGATGACGCATGACGATTATGAAGGAAGGCTGGTTTTTAAAGGCGTGATCACGTACATCATCAACGACGCGAGAAGCGGCGAGTCCGATGATAATCCGGTGATGTGATAAATGGGACATGCATGGGGCAAAAAATTAGCGCAAAACAACTCAAAACCTATGAAGATGTCGATTCGCTTTGCGCTAATGCATTGCTTTTAACCTGCTTCCTTTTTACTTCAACACACTGTCAAATTTAATTACCGCCTGTCCTCAACAAACCGAATGGGCGGATTGAAGTACCTTATATGATACTGATGAGCTGTGGAGACCATTCAATACCGATCTCCACAGCATCACGATCATTTTGCGGGTTGCGAGAGTGGAAGCCCTTTTTTCCCGGCATAAAAGACCACAAGGGTTGCTCCCTCGTCCCCCGTATACCCGCGATGAACAGTACCCACTGTTTCGGGTAGCGCTTCTCCTGCTTTAAAAATACGTTTTTCGCCACCAGATTTTTTTTCCACCGTCAGAACACCGCTGAGCATATAAGCCGCATTCGGGGCTGGATGTGTATGCCAGTCGAGATGCGTTTGTGGTGCAACAGTAATTTTGAGAACAGTAAGCTGCGGCGTACCTTCCGGATAGGTCTTGTAAACAGACCCGTCCCATGCTTTTTCCGTCTCCAGCAGTTTTTCAACCTTTACACCCGCATTGGAAGCACTCTCTGCTTGAGTGATGTCAGGGCTAAGGAGAAAAACAAGAGGGAGAGTAAGTGAGAACGTACTCATCGACAGACGCATACAGACTCCTCTTGCATAATCAGGAAATGAATCGCTGGCATGACTTGCACAGAGGGCTACTAAAGGCGAATTGATAGAGCAATCATGCCGTTAGACGAAGATATTTGTCGTGTATTTGGTGTGAAGCAGTGTGAGCAAAAAATTGCGCAGCCACCAGTCGGGAAGATTACGCCAGGAACTGGCGTTAGCACTTAGCAGAAAATGTCAGAATGGTTACCACTTCTAATCAATTTCGATGAGTGATGAGCATCGGCATAATTAAATGAAAACGCTCCCGAAGGAGCGTTCTCTTAACGACCAAACAGGTCGCGTTTTTTCGGTTTAAACGGCTGGGCAATCAGCACCAGTAGAGCAACAACCAGGTAAGCCATGAAAATCCCTAACAGCCATTGCGGCATTTCTAATGTCAGAAATTCCCACTGACGCTCTGCGCAATCGCCGGAAGCGACAAATACCTGCGGCAGCCATTTATCCAGCGGTAGCCACGTAGGAAAACGTGCGGCAAAGTCGCAGGTCAAAAAAGGTGAGGGGTGCAGTTGAATCATGGTATGTTCCCACGCCAGCTGAATACCGCGCCATGCGCTGTAAATCCAGATAGCAAGGGCAACAAAACGAAGTGGCGTTTTCGGTGCAATAGCACCAACAATTCCAGCGCCCATGACGCCAAACAGCGCGCTGCGTTCATAAATACATAATACGCAGGGTTTCAGCAGCATGACATGCTGGAACCACAGCGCGACCATCTCAAGTGCAAACGCCGTCAGTGCCATCAGAAGCCAGGCACCGCGCCCGTGTGAGCACTTGTTTAAATATCGCAACATAATCATTTCCCTGGAAGATGCGTAGACAAAGCAGTGTAAACGAAATCAATGCCGAGGCCACTAGCGCACTGCAAAATAATGCGTAATTGAATGTTTAGCATGCGAAAAGTAAAACCAAATTGGGGGGTATTGCATTTTCATTCGTAAATATTATCTGACTGAATATTACGTGTTGCACCTGACAGCCATTTCGAATGAAAGATCATAATGCGCTAATGATTAGCCTGGCTAATTCGTCAAAATGAAACACCGATCCCCTTTTTTCTTCCTGCCCGACGCTATCTGACCCGCATTCGCTCTGGTATGATGAGTGTCCTTTGCTTAGCAGTGTAATGGAAATCTCTCTATGGTCATTAAGGCGCAGAGCCCGGCGGGTTTCGCGGAAGAGTACATCATTGAAAGTATCTGGAATAGTCGCTTCCCTCCGGGCTCGATTCTTCCTGCTGAACGCGAACTCTCTGAACTGATTGGCGTCACACGTACCACATTACGTGAGGTTTTGCAGCGTCTTGCCCGCGATGGCTGGCTGACGATTCAGCACGGCAAGCCCACGAAAGTGAACAATTTCTGGGAAACTTCAGGCCTGAATATCCTGGAAACGCTGGCGCGGTTGGATCATGAAAGCGTTCCGCAATTGATCGATAACTTGTTATCCGTTCGCACCAATATTTCAACCATCTTTATTCGCACCGCGTTTCGTCAGCATCCTGATGATGCATTAAAGGTACTGGCCAGTGCGCGCGAAGTGGAAGATCACGCTGACGCATTTGCCGATCTCGATTACAACATTTTCCGTGGTCTGGCATTTGCTTCCGGCAACCCGATCTACGGCCTGATCCTCAACGGAATGAAAGGGCTGTATACCCGAATCGGTCGCCATTACTTCTCCAGCCCCGAAGCGCGTAGCCTGGCGCTGGGCTTTTACCATCGCCTGGCGGAAGTGTGCGAACATGCGCAGCACGACCAGGTTTACGAACTGGTCCGTCGCTACGGTCACGACAGTGGTGAGATTTGGCACCGCATGCAGAAAACGATGCCTGGTGATTTGGCGCTCCAAAGTCGATAAGCAAATAACCCCTCTACGAACAGAGGGGTTTTGTTTTACAGGCTGTTTGTGCGCGGCGGGCAACGTTCCAGCAATTCCACGCTGCCATCCTCATTTTGCTGCTCCAGCAGCACATCAAACCCCCACAGGCGGTGCACGTGTTTCAGCACTTCGCGGCGGCCTTTGTCGAGCGGCGCACGGTTATGCGGGATATAACGCAATGTCAGCGAACGATCGCCGCGCAAATCCACGTTCCATACCTGAATGTTCGGTTCAAGGTTACTGAGGTTGTATTGCGACGAGAGTTTCGAGCGGATCTCCCGGTAACCCTCTTCATTATGAATTGCCGCAATCTCAAGATAATTGTTGCGATCGTCATCCAGCACCGTGAAGAAGCGGAAATCGCGCATGATTTTCGGTGACATAAACTGGCTGATAAAACTTTCATCTTTAAAGTCACGCATCGCGAAATGCAGCGTCTCCAGCCAGTCGGATCCGGCGATATCCGGGAACCAGTAACGGTCTTCTTCCGTTGGCGATTGGCAAATCCGCTTAATGTCCTGGAACATGGCAAAGCCCAGTGCATAAGGGTTAATACCGCTGTACCACGGGCTATTATAAGGTGGCTGGAACACCACATTGGTATGGCTATGCAGGAACTCCAACATAAACCGGTCGGTGACTTTCCCTTCGTCATAAAGATGATTAAGGATCGTGTAGTGCCAAAAAGTCGCCCAGCCTTCGTTCATCACCTGCGTCTGTTTTTGCGGGTAGAAATACTGGCTGACCTTGCGCACGATGCGCAGGATCTCGCGCTGCCACGATTCCAGCAGCGGCGCATTTTTTTCCATAAAGTAGAGCAGATTCTCCTGTGGCTCCGCCGGGTAGCGACGCGTCTCGGCGACGGTTCTCTCTTCTTCGCGTTTCGGCAGCGTACGCCACAGCATATTCACCTGGCTTTGTAGATACTCCTCACGGCTTTTCTGCCGTGCTTTTTCCTCTTGCAGCGAGATTTTTTGCGGGCGCTTGTAGCGGTCTACGCCGTAATTCATTAACGCATGGCAGGAGTCGAGCAGTTTTTCGACTTCATCAACACCGTACCGTTCCTCACACTCCGTAATGTATTTACGCGCGAAAATCAGGTAATCGACAATCGAGCTGGCATCGGTCCAACTGCGAAACAGGTAGTTATTTTTGAAGAAGGAGTTATGTCCGTAGCAGGCGTGCGCCATCACCAGCGCCTGCATGGTAATGGTGTTCTCTTCCATCAAATAGGCGATACAGGGGTTAGAGTTAATGACGATTTCGTAGGCGAGCCCCTGTTGCCCATGTTTATATAGCCGTTCGGTTTCAATGAATTTCTTACCAAACGACCAGTGAGGGTAATTAATTGGCATGCCGACGCTGGAGTAGGCATCCATCATCTGTTCTGAGGTGATCACTTCGATTTGATGCGGATAAGTATCCAACCGATAGAGTTTCGCCACCCGGTCAATCTCCGCCAGATAAACATCCAGCAGATCGAAGGTCCAGTCGGGTCCATCGCTCAGACGAATAGAATCCTTATTCATTGAGTCAATCGTAGCCATTAGCGCGCCCTCGTTGTTAACGACGATCTCTGTATGGAACGTCTCTTTTCAAGCATAGAACACCCATTTAAAACTGTGCGCCAGGCAAAGATTTTTCTTCGCGATTTTTCTGCACATCAACAGCGTTAATTGCTAATTGATCGAAATATTATGCTGCGACGAAATGGTGCGCAGCAGGAGATGCTAAATATCCTCAGCCCCTGTAGCGCGGCGGCATTGTGAGGGAGGTCACCATAAAAAAGCCGTATGTTGAATAATATTTTCATCTGGGTTATCAATTTGTAATTAGATGATTGTGCTTTACTCACGGGAGAGGGATATGCGAGTAGTTGTATTAGGCAGCGGCGTTGTGGGCGTTACCAGCGCCTGGTATTTGCGCCAGGCAGGGCATGATGTCACGGTAATTGACCGCCAGCCTGGCCCAGCGCAAGAAACCAGTGCCGGTAATGCCGGGCAAATTTCTCCCGGTTATGCCGCGCCGTGGGCTGCGCCTGGCGTACCGCTAAAAGCCATTAAATGGATGTTCCAACGCCATGCTCCACTGGCTATCAGCCTTGATGGTTCGTCATCCCAGCTTAAATGGATGTGGCAGATGCTGCGCAACTGCGATACCCGCCACTATATGGAAAATAAAGGGCGCATGGTGCGTCTGGCTGAATATAGCCGTGATTGCCTAAAACTGCTGCGCGAAACCACCGGTATTCAGTACGAAGGGCGGCAGGGCGGGACGCTGCAATTGTTCCGCACCGCCGAGCAGTACGAAAACGCCACCCGCGACATTGCGGTTTTGCAGGATGCTGGAGTGCCCTACCAATTGCTGGAATCCGCGCGCCTGGCGGAAGTTGAACCGGCTCTGGGCGAAGTGGCAAACAAGCTGACCGGTGGGTTGCGTCTGCCGAATGATGAAACCGGCGATTGCCAGCTTTTCACTCAGCATCTGGCGACCATGGCGGAGCAGGCGGGTGTTGTATTCCGTTTCAACACGCCAGTGGACCGTCTGCTGTATGAAAGCGAAAAAATTTACGGCGTGAAATGCGGCGACGAGGTGATCAAAGCCGATGCCTATGTGATGGCCTTTGGTTCCTGGTCCACCGGCTTACTAAAAGGCATTGTCGATATCCCGGTTTATCCGCTCAAAGGTTATTCGCTGACCATTCCGATTGCGCAAGAAGATGGCGCGCCCGTTTCCACTATTCTCGATGAAACCTACAAAATCGCTATTACCCGTTTCGACCAGCGCATTCGCGTTGGCGGTATGGCGGAAATTGTTGGCTTTAATACCGATCTGCCGCAACCACGACGCGAAACGCTGGAGATGGTCGTGCGCGATCTCTTCCCGCGCGGCGGGCACGTTGAACAAGCGACGTTCTGGACCGGTTTGCGTCCCATGACGCCGGACGGCACGCCCGTTGTTGGCCGCACACCGTTTAAAAACTTGTGGCTTAACACCGGTCACGGCACGCTGGGTTGGACGATGGCCTGCGGTTCCGGGCAATTATTGAGCGACCTGATGTCTGGCAACACGCCAGCTATTGCCGCTGATGATTTGAGCGTGGCGCGCTATCTGCCTGGCTTTTCTCCCGCCCGGGCACGACACTTACATGGCGTTCATAATTAATTCTAATAAGGAACAACGATGTCTCGTCCGGTTCTGGCCACGCTTGATTTGCAGGCGTTGGGTAATAACTTGCAGGTCGTGCGCCGTGCTGCGCCAATGTCAAAAGTCTGGTCGGTGGTTAAAGCCAACGCTTACGGCCACGGTCTTGATCGTATCTGGTCCGCACTGAATAAAACCGATGGCTTTGCCATGCTCAATCTGGAAGAGGCGATTTTACTGCGTCAGCGCGGCTGGAAAGGGCCTATCCTGATGCTGGAAGGCTTTTTCCATGCCGATGAACTGCCGCTGTTTGATCAGTATCGTCTGACCACCAGTGTGCACAGTAACTGGCAGATCAATGCGCTGAAGGCTGCGCACCTGCAAGCGCCACTTGATGTCTATTTAAAGATAAATAGCGGCATGAACCGCCTCGGATTCTTGCCTGAGCGTGTTCACAGCGTCTGGCAACAACTGCGCAGTTTTACCAGTGTGGATAACATTACGTTGATGTCGCATTTCGCAGAGGCAGAACGGCCGGATGGCATTGCTGAACCGATGGCGCGTATCGAACAGGCGGCCGAAGGGATGGAGCTGCCGCGCTCGCTGGCTAACTCCGCTGCCACGTTGTGGCATCCTGAAGCCCATTTCGATTGGGTGCGTCCGGGCATTGTGCTGTATGGCGCGTCGCCATCTGGTAAATGGCAAGACGTTGCTAACAGCGGCATTCGACCGGTAATGACCCTCAGCAGTGAAATTATTGCCGTACAGACATTAAAGTATGGGGAAGCGGTGGGTTACGGTTGCCATTTTCGCGCGCAAGCGGAACAGCGTATCGGCGTCGTTGCCTGTGGATATGCTGATGGTTATCCGCGCCTGGCACCGTCCGGTACGCCGGTGTTGGTGGACGGTGTTCGCACGACGATTGTCGGTGCGATTTCCATGGACATGATTACGGTTGATCTTACGCCTTGCCCGCACGCCGGGATTGGCGCACCCGTTGAGTTGTGGGGCAAGGAGATCAAAATCGATGAAGTGGCATCCGCTGCCGGAACGGTAGGGTACGAATTACTGTGCGCATTAGCACCGCGCGTGCCTGTTGTGACAATGTAACTTCAAGCGAGGCGGTCACTCCGCCTCGTCTTCCGCGACTCTGACACCGACTTTCAATACCGCGTTGTCGGCTTTTTCCGCAACGGTCCAAATCATCCCGGCAAATTCCACCTGGTCGCCGACAACTGGCGCGGCGCCAAGCAGTTGCTGCACGATATCGCCCAGCGTTTGCTGGTTATCGCGATGCTCCAGCCCCTCTTCGAGACCGTAGATCAACGCCACATCGGCAAATTTGGCATCCGCTTCGAGAATAAAATCACCGAAGAAACGCTGATCCAGTGACACCGGCGGCGACTGGCTAAACAGTTTGCCGAGCGCAGGCAGATCTTTTTCGCGCCCAATTACGCACAGCACATCGCCTTCGCGCAGGCGGGTGCTCCCGGTGGGGTGCAACAGGCTGTTATCGCGAAACAACGCCGCAATACGCGTCTCTTCCGGCATATGCAAATCACGCAGCGCCGCGCCAACACACCATTTATCTGCACTCAGTTGATAAACAAACTGCTCGAACGGGTTTTCCGGGTGAATATCGAGCCCAACGCGGGAAACCGGCCAGCCAACTGGCGGCACTACCACTTTGGCTTTTTTCGCCGCCCATGATAGCGATGTTCCCTGGAACAGTAGAGAAATCAGCACCACGAAGAAAGCAACGTTAAAGAACAGACGGGCGTGATCCAGCCCGGCCATCATCGGGAACGTGGCAAGAATAATCGGCACCGCGCCGCGCAGGCCGACCCAACTGATAAAGATACGTTCGCGCAGGTTAAAGCCGCGAAACGGCAGCAAACTGGCGAACACCGACAGCGGGCGAGCAACAAAAATCATCCACGCGGACAAAATCAGCGCAGAAGCTGCAATCGGCAACAAGTCGGAAGGGGTCACCAGCAGGCCGAGCACAAGGAACATGGCGATTTGCGCCAGCCAGGCCAGACCATCGAAGTTCTGCAAAATTCCGAAACGGTTACGAATCGGGCGATTGCCCAGCACGAAGCCACATAAATAAACCGCCAGAATGCCGCTACCGTGCAGAGCAGTGGTTAAAGAAAACACCAGGATACCGCCGCTCAATGCCAGCAAGGGATAAAGACCAGGCGGCAGCGCGATGCGATTGATCATCTGCTGTAGCAGATAACCTCCTGCGCCACCGAGCAGAATGCCGAGACCAAACTCCTGCACGATATGCACGAGGAACATCAGGTCGAGATCGGCTTTATGTTTTTGGATCATTTCGATAAGCGTAATGGTGAGAAACACTGCCATCGGATCGTTACTGCCGGATTCGATTTCAAGCGTTGAACCGACACGTTCGTTAAGCCCTTTGCCGCCGAGCAGGGAAAACACCGCCGCCGCATCGGTCGAGCCGACAATCGCGCCGATCAGAAAGCCTTCCATGATATTGAGCTTGAACAGCCAGGCGGCCATCATGCCGGTTAAACCGGATGTCACCAGCACGCCAATGGTGGCGAGGGAGAGTGCAGGGCCAAGCGCGACGCGAAAGGAGCTGGCGCGAGTACGCATGCCGCCGTCGAGTAAAATAATCGCCAGCGCCAGGTTACTGACCATGTAAGCGAAAGGATAGTTATCGAACGGAATACCACCGATACCGTCAACACCGGCTAACATGCCTATTGCAAGAAAGATGACCAGAATCGGAATACCAAGGCGGGATGAGAAAGAACTCAATAAAATACTGCAGGTTACAAGAACTGAACCCAGAATAAACAGACTGATTATCGCCTCAGCGTCCAATGTTATGCTTCTCCTTATCCTCACCGTAGGGATCCAGACCGCGTCTGCCGCCTGGATTTATAACTGCATATTATAATAACGGCAGAAACAGCGTTTTAATAAGGGCATTAAGCACTTTTTTTATGCCGAGATTGTGGGATGGCCTGAAAGTATCAATTGCGATTTTTCAGCATGTTGCAATATGGCGTGTGCGCCTAAAGGCAACGTGACGGTTTGTGGCTCATGGCCGAAGGGCAGACCGGTGATCACCGGGATAGCCAGATGCTTGCGCAGATATTCCACCATCTTATTAAGATTGTAGCCCGCATCATACTCATTGGGCTTTGCGTGAGAAAAACTGCCGAGGATCAGCGCCCGCTGCTGTGCCAGAATTCCTGCGTGAAATAGTTGCAACAGCATGCGCTCAACGCGATAAGGGTGCTCATTGATGTCCTCGACCACCAAAATACCGCCCGGCATTGAGGGCAACCATGGCGTGCCGATAAGCGATACCAACATTGCCAGGTTTCCCCCCCACAATGTTCCTTCGGCATGACACTGTGGGCCTTCGCCATTCCACTCTACGCTAAAAGTTTCATTGCTTATGGCGCGCCAGAAGTGCTCAACAGTGAACGCATCCAGCGTTTCTGCGCCAAAGTTGCCCGCCAACATCGGCCCGCTGAAGGTAATGACATTACCCGTGGCCAGTAACCCTAACTGAATAGTGGTGAAATCGCTGTGACCGCAAATCACCAGCGGCTGCGGCTGCGGCTGTTGCTGGCGCGCTACTAGCGCCTGCCAGTCGATATCGGCAAGCAGACGGCTGGCGCCGTAGCCGCCGCGCACCGGCATCACAATGATGTTATCGCCCGTCAACTGCGCCAGTGCATTGATATCCGCCAGCCGCTGTGAATCGCTGCCGGCAAAGCGTTCGTCACGCCGGGTAATCACTTGCAGGTTTTCGATTTGATGGCCCTGTTGTGCGAGCCGTTCGACGCCGCGCGCCGCCGCGCGTTGGTTTAAGCAGTAACCGGAAGGGGCAATCAAGTGGAAGGTGGGCATGGCATTTCCTTGCTGACATCTATACACAAACGGTTATCATGCCGCTAACCTGTGTCGTTGTCATCCGCAGCGATGAATACTCAAATAAGGATTTTTTGGCGTGAAATTAAGATGGTTTGCTTTTTTAGTCGTTCTGCTTGCCGGATGTAGCTCAAAGCAGGATTACCGTAGCCCGGACTGGAACCCGGAAGTGCCGGTGAAACGTGCCATGCAGTGGATGCCAATCAGTGAAAAAGCTGGTGCGGCGTGGGGCGTGAGTCCTCGGTTATTGACCGCTATGATTGCAGTGGAATCAGGCGGTAACCCGGAACTGGTGAGCAAGTCCAATGCCGTGGGGTTGATGCAGTTAAAAGCGTCGACGGCTGGCCGTGAAGTTTATCGCCATATGGGCTGGAGCGGACAACCTTCGACAAGCGAGCTGAAAAACCCGGAGCGCAATATTTCAATGGGCGCTGCCTATCTGAGCATTCTTGAACATGGCGCGCTGGCGGGCATTCGCGATCCGCAAGTCATGCAATATGCTTTGGTGGTCTCTTACGTTAATGGCGCAGGCGCGTTATTGCGAACCTTCTCTTCGAACCGAAGCGAAGCTATTGAAGAGATAAATGATTTAAGCGCTGACGCCTTTTTGAAGCACGTGGCGGATGAACATCCCGCGCCACAAGCGCCGCGCTATATTTGGAAAGTACAAAAAGCGATGGATGCGATGTAATTAGCGCACCCGACTGGCGCGTTCGCGCGCCTCGCGCTCCAGGGCAAAAATAATGCGCTGGAGCTCGCGCTCAACACCGGGGCTAACATTCAGAAAGCGGAAACTCAGTCGCGGCGTCACTATTGTTTCATTCTTCCCGTCGACCACTTTTCTCTCACCAATCGCAATCAGCTGCGCATCAAAATAGAATTGCCCCCATGACGCCATATCCAGCTCAACCTGAGTAAAGCGCATTCCCGGTTGTAGCGTTTCAGGCAGTTCGCCATCCAGTAACGCGCCCATACCGCCTAATGACAGATCGAACAGACGAAAGCGGATTTGGCTTTTATCCGGCATCGTTGCTTTGCAGAAATAGGCCGGGTGGAGCGGGGCACTGATGCGAAAATATTCCCGGCGCTGGATAAACCACAGCGTTTCCGGAAGAGGAGTAATGAAGGCAGGCAATGCCTGAAAATCGCCCGAAGTGAGCTTATTCAGTGTGAATTCGACTTTTGCGCCATGCGTTTCTGCGGTAATGGTTACCTTCCCGGCGCGCTGTACTGCATTATTTTCGTAATCCTGACTGCCAAAATCCATCACCAGCTCTTCTGGATTTACTTCCAGTATCTTGCTAATGAATTGACCGCTGCCCCAGGTGATGCAAACAGGCACCTGGTTTTTTTGCAGGTCGCGTAACACACCCAGCACGGCCAAAGGATTTTGTTTCAGGAACTGCTCACTGTAATTGCTCACGCCGAATGGCTCCTTGATGACTGACACACCGTCGATGCTTTATCGGCAATTTATGCCAAAACTTAATACAAACGATGCAATTTTTTTACATTGGGTTTGAATTAAGTCTGTGAGTTGAAAATGTTTTTAGGAGAGGCTTCTATACTTTAGCCAGCGCACTGCCGTTGTGGTGAGTACGTGTACACGACATAAACAGAAGGAGAGAGTGAATATGGGTATTCTTTCGTGGATTATTTTTGGTCTGATTGCCGGAATTATCGCCAAATTCATTATGCCAGGACGCGATGGCGGTGGTTTTATTTTGACTTGTGTGCTGGGGATTGTAGGGGCGGTAGTCGGTGGTTGGCTCGCCACCCAGTTTGGTTACGGTGGCGACATTACCGGGTTCAACATGCATAGCTTTATTATCGCGGTGATTGGCGCAATCGTGGTATTGGCTATCTTCAGATTGCTACGCAGGAATTAACGTTCAAATAAGTGAATGCGTAAAAAAGGCCGCAAGCAGTTGCGGCCTTTTTTTGTCGGTGTGATTTACTGCGCCATTTTTTGTGCGGCAGGTTCCGTTGCTGGTGCTGGGGATGTGGCCTGAGCTGGTTCTGTTTGCGGCACGCTGTCGCACGGTTTCTCTTTCGGACAGATCAGATCGAGCATTTTCAGCGTCACGCCGTTCGTCCAGCCGAAACCATCCTGCAGAGGGTATTCTCCACCGCCGCCGCCCGTTCCGGTGCTGCTGACATCGTATTTCTCGACCAGTTTCTTCTCGCGATCGTAGGTGTGCTGCACATTGCTGAGGAAGCGCCAGCTCACATTCATCGCCAGCTTTTTATGGTCGTAATTTTGCAGACCGGCGGTGGCGACCCATTGCAGTGGCGCCCAGCCGTTTGGTGCATCCCATTGCTGGCCGCTATTGACGGTGGTGGTCGAAATGCCGCCCGGTTTCAACAGACGCGCCTGTGTTGCCGCTGCGACTTTATCTGCGCGATCTTTCGCCGCCGCATTGACGAATAGCGGGTAGAGCGCGGCAGCGGTCAGCTGATTACGCACTTTGTTGGTCTTCAGATCGTAATCGGCGTACCAACCCTCTTTTTCATTCCACAGATTGGCTTCGATGCCTTTTTGTCGCGCATTGGCCAGCGAATCATACTGGTTGGCTTTGGCCGTATCGCCCGCGGCCTGGTAACCACGAGCCAGCATTTTTTCCATCTTGAACATCAAGGCATTCAGATCAACCGGCACAATGCTGGTGGTGCGAATGGTGCCAAGCTGGTTTGGATCGTCCATCCAGCGAGAACTAAAATCCCAACCTGATGCGGCGGCGGAGCGCAAATCGCGATAAATGTCGGTTGCAGGTCGATTAGGGTTGTTTTTCGCTGTGGTCACATCATCCAGCCAGGATTCCGGGCGCGGTGTGTCACGATCGTCCCAGTAACGGTTCAGCACAGTGCCGTCGCTCAGTTTGACAACACGCTTACTCGCCTGGCCGGGTTGCAGGGTATCGGCACCTTCCATCCAGTAGCGATACTCTTTCTCCATTTGCGGCAGCCAGGTTTTCAGCGCGTCATCGCCATCGTGCGTTGCCAGTAATTCAACCATTAAGGAGAAGAAGGGGGGTTGGGAACGGCTTAAATAATAAGTGCGGTTGCCGTTCGGAATATGGCCCCAGGTATCGATCTCATGGGCGAAGTTGGTGACCATATCTTCAATTTTGTCCCAGTGCCCGCTTTCGGCGAGACCGAGCATCGTGAAATAGCTGTCCCAATAATAGACTTCACGGAAACGCCCGCCAGGAACGACATAAGATTTCGGCAACGGCAACAGAGAATCCCATTTCCCTGCGCTATCTGTTGTACGCGTCAGTTCAGTCCACAACCCATCAATGTGCTCGCGAAGGTTTTGTCCTTCCGGCGGCACATACGCTTCTCCCTCTTTAGGCAGCGTGAAATTCACATTAACGAAGTGGCGTAAATCAAAGCTCGTTTGATTACGCTGCATGCGGTAATCCGCAAGGATCATCAGCGGGTCGCCTTTAGGTACGGCATCAGCAAAGGTTTTTTGATCGGGAAATAATTTTGCGGTCTGCACATCGTTAAATAACGGACCCAGCAGAATATCTGGTGACTGTGGCTGATTTTGTGGTTCATCGGCAAAAGAATGGGGAACAACAGCAAGTAATGCTCCACCCAACGCGAGTTGCATAACTAAAAACAGGGTGCGCGGCTGGCGCAGAACAGGTCGTATCATCGATTTCTCCTTAGCTGGCGGGCAACAGTGCTGTTGCAATCAACCTTGACCAAAACCATAGTCGAATATCAGATAATTCGTGTGTCGCGTTTGGCATTTTACGTGATTCCAGACAAATTACCCGTCTGGCTGTGAGGGGAGGCAATAAAAAGGGGGGCTTTCTTTCAAAAATGAACACATCATCGTTCTCAGCTTAAAAAACGGACTACGTTTAATTGCGATCAAATTGCCCTAAAGGCTAAAAATCACCCGAAATCGCGCAGAATCACTTCTGCTGAATGGTTTCATTTATTATTGATATATTGAAATGTAGTCTTGCTAAACAGTTTCATACGCAAAATGTTTTGTTAGGCAACTATTGGCGTTTTAGAAAAGAAATAGTTTTGTGCGTGACTATACTGATTGGTGAATATCATTCATTTCGGCAAGATATATTTTATCTGATGCAAAGAAAACTCCGAAATAACCCCATTCACTGCAAAGTCCTTGCATTCGTTCTGGAATAATAACTACCAAATATTGTAGTATTGATTGCACGATTTTAATTTTTAGGACTACTCTTATCCCATAATTCCGAGTATGTGCTACTAAGAAATCATATAAAATATTTATTAATATTCATGTAGTTAGCAATGGATCTCTTAAGTGGTTAATGTTTTTCAAATGTATCTTTATTGTTTCTCATCTTAAGTGAAATTATTTCTTGAGATTTATCCTAATTTGCAAAAGAATTAAATAATAGTATTTCAACAGGTCGGAGATCATATTGAATTGAATTATCTGATCTGTAAAATCATGTCACGATAATCAATGAAAAGTAATATTATTGCTGCCTTCCATAGTGACAGGCTCGTGCGGTAGCTATGCGTTTTATTCATTATCGGGTCGTTTATCGGACAAGGAATTGAGTCATTTTGAGCGATTTAAATTCCCCTTTCCAGAACGCGCTACGTCAACACAGTAATATATTTGCAATGGAACAAACCCTATGAACATGCGAATCGTATTGGCTCTTCTTTTTGTTTTTGGCGTTACCGGTTGTGTACCTAAGCCGAAACCCACCCCGTCCGATGACACCATTGTTACCAGTGAAGTCAATGGCGTGACACTGACCCACCGTTATGCAGTCCTTCCACCGAAGGAATTCCAACCTGTTAAGCAAGACTATCGCGCACTTTATCCGTCATCGGTAATGAGCACACCGGATTTCGGCGGCAAAGTGATTCGTCAACTGGAAGCCGGTAAAACCTATGTCGTATTGGGACAGGTTGAACATTTCTGGATGGCGCTGGCCGATGAAGGTCAGGAAGAGCTGATTGGCTATGTGCCAATGCGCGCGGTGGTAAAAAGCGATCTGTACGAACAAACATTGCGTAAAGACAGACGCAAAGTTATTCGTAAAAAACAAACCTGCGTAACGGTTGATGGCAGTGGCAAAGCCTGCAAAAACGCTAACTCTGGGACCTGGATCATCGATTAATCCAGCCGTGATGAGTACCTGTTATGAATAATAATTCGTTTGTACGCCAGATTAGCCTGGCGTTTTTCTTTGTGCTGGCCACCCTGGCCAGCGGTTGTGGTTCATCTTCACACAGCGTACCTACCAGCTATAACCTTCAGTTCAGGGCTCATCCGCAAATCAATGAGTCCGCTCCCCTCAAAGTCAGGGTGTTGTTATTGAAATCAGACGCGACGTTTATGTCCGCTGACTTCTGGTCACTGCAAAACAACGCGGATACCGTGCTGGGTGCCAATCTGCTGAACAGTGATGAATTTTTCCTGATGCCCGGTCAGTTATCTAAAACGCTGAGCGGTAAAAGTTCGCCGGAAGCGCGTTATATCGGGGTGATGGCAGAGTATCAGTCACTGGACGGCAAAAAATGGCGGATGTCCTTGCCTCTTCCGGTTCAGGGAGAGTCGCATTTTTATGAATTCTGGAAATCGTCGTCGGATGAGTTGGAAGCCAACATCTTTCTCGACATTAACGGAATACGCGTGATTTCCAAATAGCGCCATCCCGAACAGGAAAACAGTATGAACAAAGCAGAAAAGGTCGTCTGGACCGAAGGTATGTTTCTGCGCCCTCATCACTTTCAGCGTGCGGAAAGCTACTTGCAGCATCATATTCGCGAGTGGGGGACACTGCAGCGCCCATATCTTTGGGGCTACCTTGATATCGAGCTGGACGACGCCATGCTTCGCCAGGGCTGCATTGCATTAAGCTATGCCAGCGGCTTGCTACCAGACGGTACATTCTTCTCATTCAATGATGCCCGCCAGGCACCTACACCGTTGGCGATCCCGGATAACATCAGCAATGAACGTGTTGTTCTTGCGCTGCCTGCCCGCCGTGGTGGGCGTGATGAAGTGATATTCAGCGAAGAGAAAGATTCTCTGGCGCGTTATATCACCTGGGAAAGCGAAGTCGATGACGACAACGCCATGTCGGTCGGCCCTGCGGCGGTGCAGTTTGGGCGCTTGCGCCTCAAGCTGATGCTGGAAAAAGATCTCAGCGCCGAGTGGACAGCCATTGGCGTGGCGCACGTGCTCGAAAAACGCAACGATAACCAAGTACGCATCGATAGCCGCTATATCCCGCCGATGTTGAACGCCGTTAACAGCGCTTCGCTCTACGCAACCATCAACGATCTGCAAAGCCTGCTGGTGCAACGTAGCCAGCAAATTGGCCAACGTCTGCGCCAGCCGGGGCGTTTTAACACCTCTGAAATGGTGGAGTTCACGCTGCTGGCGTTGATCAATCATCATGTTGGGCAGATCTCTCATTTAAAAACGCTGCCGATGATCCATCCGGAAGAGTTATGGCGCAGCTGGCTGGCGTTTGCCACCGAGCTAACTACATGGACGGCATCCCGCTCTCCCGACGAGTCACTGCCAGTCTATGACCATGACGATCTCGCCGGTTGCTTCAGCAAATTGCAATTGATGCTACGCCAGGGCCTGTCGCTGGTCATGGAAGAGCACGCTATCCAGCTGCCGCTGACCGAACGGACGCACGGTCTGAATATTGCGACTTTGCCGACCACCACCATGGCGCGCGAGTTTGGTTTTGTGCTGGCAGTCAAGGCCAGCGTTCCTGGCGAGATCCTGCAAACCCATTTCCCGGCGCAGATGAAAGTGGCGCCCGTCACCAAAATCCGCGACCTGGTTCAGCTACAACTGCCGGGCATGATGCTGCGCGCCATGCCTGTCGCACCGCCGCAAATTCCATGGCATGCCGGTTACAACTATTTCGAGTTGGAAAAAGGCGGCGAGCTCTGGAACGAAATGGAAAAATCGGGCGCGTTCGCACTGCATCTGGCGGGCGAATTCCCGGGTCTTGATATGGAGTTTTGGGCCATCCGTAGCCCGACTGAATAACACAGCGAGCGCACAATATGCAGGAACAACATGCCTCCGGCAGCGATGCCACCCTGGCAGGAGCAAGTGGCAATAATCCGTTAGTTGCAGCCGCTAACCCGCTGCTCAACGCGATACCGCAGATCCGCTATTCGGTCTCTCATGACGATCAAAGCGGTCTGCGTCAGCACCTGATTGATGAAATCCGCCGTTTTGAAGTGCGCTGCCAGCAATCGGGTCTGGCTTATGAGGTTATCGTTGGCGCGCGTTACTGTTTATGCACCGCGCTGGATGAAGCCGCCGCACTCACGCCGTGGGGAAGCCGTGGCGTCTGGTCCGGCAGTGGTTTGTTGGTAACGTTTCACAATGAAACCTGGGGCGGTGAAAAGTTCTTCCAGTTACTTGCGCGTTTGTCGCAAAACCCGCGCGAACATATTGCGCTGCTGGAACTGATCAATTTCTGTCTGCTGCTGGGCTTCGAAGGGCGTTACCGTGTAATGGACAACGGTCGTACGCAGCTTGAAACCATCAAACAACGCCTATGGCAAATGATCCGCGGCGTGCGTGGTAACTATCCGCCGCCGCTCTCACCGCACCCGGAAGATCAACCGGTCATGCGCAAGCTGTGGCGTCCGGTGATCCCTTTGTGGGCGTGCGTTGGCCTGGCAGGTTTCCTGGCGTGTCTGTTCTATATTGTCCTCAACTGGCGTCTGGGCGACAGCACCAGCCCGGTACTGGCAAAAATCTATCAGACCTCATTGCCCGAAGCCTCAATCCAACAGCCTGTACAAAATGTGCCGCCAGTTCTCAATTTGCGCGCGTTCTTGCGTCCTGAAATTCAGGCCGGTTTGGTGGCTGTGCGGGATGAAGCCGACCGCAGCGTCGTGACATTAAAAGGCGATGGTTTGTTTACCTCTGGTTCGACGGTCGCGCGTGAAAGCTACGAGCCGGTTATCGACCGCGTCGCGCAAGCGATGAACAACGTCAGCGGCAGAATTCTGGTCGTCGGCTATAGCGATAACGTGCCGATTCGCAGCGCGCGCTTCCCGTCAAATTATGAGTTATCACTGGAACGTGCGCGTTCGGTACAGTCGCTGCTGCAAAAACACCTTTCGCAGCCAGAACGCGTGAAAGCCGAAGGGCGAGGGGAGATGAACCCGATCGCGCCAAACAACACGGCTGAAAACCGCGCGCGTAACCGCCGTGTCGAAATTACTTTGCTGGTGTCGCCGGATAATACGGCCGCCGAGCTGAACGGATTGCTGCAAGGAAACTAAGGATGAATATGTTGCTTTCATTGCTGACCAACCGCATTTTGTGGGGGTTCCTTGGCGTAACGGGGCTGGCTGCTGTTATCTGGATGATTGGTCCGTTGCTCTCTGTCGTGGATTCCCGCCCGCTTGAGTCAGAGCAAAACCGCATGATAACCATTGCGGTGATGTACCTGATTTGGGTTCACAGCCACATTGTGCCGCGCCTGTATAACGCCTGGCTCAACCGTAAGCTGATGGACAACCTGAAAAGTGACGAGGCGAAAGATCCTGGCGAACGTCATCGCCTGACGAACGACGATCAGGTGCTGAACGAACGTTTCGAAGAAGCGGCACAGGTGCTGAAAAAGGCGCACTTCAATCAACCTGGTCATCGCGGTCAGTGGGCACAGCGTTTCAGTACGCAATACCTCTATCAATTACCGTGGTATGTGATTATTGGCGCCCCCGGTTCCGGTAAAACTACGGCACTCGTGAACTCTGGCCTGCAATTCCCCCTCGCCGACCGGTTTGGTAAAACCGCGCTGCGCGGGATTGGCGGGACGCGCAACTGCGACTGGTGGTTTACCAATGAAGCCGTGCTGCTGGACACCGCCGGGCGTTACACCACGCAGGAGAGCGAGCAAGTTCAGGATGCGAGTGAATGGACGAAGTTCCTCGGTCTGCTGCAAAAATATCGCCGTCGTCAGCCGATCAACGGCGTCATCGTCACCATCAGCATTGCCGATCTGCTGACTCAATCGGCAGAAGCCTCCCGTGAACAAGCGCTAAACCTACGCCAGCGTCTGACCGAACTGCACGAACAATTGGGTATCCGCTTCCCGGTGTATGTGCTGGTCACTAAAGCGGACTTGCTGAAAGGCTTTCGTGCTTACTTTGCGGGCTTTGATAAAGCGCAACGTGACCAAATCTGGGGCTTCACGTTCCCGTGGGAAAAAGCCAAACTGGCGGACTTCGATCTGCAAGGCAGTTTTCTTCAGGAGTTCGCATTGCTGCAACAGCGGCTGGATGCGGCTCTGCCGGATACGTTACTGCGTGAAAGCGACGCGCAGGCCCGCGCCGAATGTTTCCTGTTCCCGCAGGAGTTCGCTGCACTTCGCCCGCTGCTCTCTGATTATCTGAATACCATTTTTGCGCGTTCTAACTTCGAAACAGAGTTCTCTCCACGCGGTATCTATTTTGCCAGCGGTACGCAGGAAGGCCTGCCGTTTGACCGCGTAATGGGCGAGCTAAACCGCGCATTGTCTCTACCGCAAGGGAAATCCGGCGAGAACTGGGACTCCGTCAGTAAAGAGGAGCCGGTACCGGGTGGGAAAGGGCAAAGCTTCTTTATTAAACATGTGCTGCAAAACGTCATTTTCCAGGAAGCGGGCATTGCCGGGCAAAACCGCTGGTGGGAACTGCGTAGCCGGGCGGTGATTTGGTCTGGTTATGCGGCACTGCTGGCGCTGCTTATCATCATTAGCGCATTGTGGTTTACCAGTTACGGCAACAACAAAGATTATCTCGACGAAGTGCAGGCAAAAGTGCCAGCGTTGGATCAGCAGATCAAAGCGTTGCGTAACCGCCAACAGGGCGATTTGTTTGCGCTGCTACCGCTGCTAAATGGCCTTTCCGCACTGCCGCAAAGTGAAGAGTTCGACATCAATAACCCACCGATTACCCGTCGTATGGGGTTGTATCGTGGGAATGACGTCTCTGACGCTTCGCAAGCACTGTATCAAAAAGCACTTCAACAGATGTTGCTGCCGGAAGTGGCGATGCGCATCACGACCTGGCTACGTAACGACAATGGCAGCGATGTGGAATACAGCTATGAAGCGCTGAAAGCCTACCAGATGCTCTACCAGCCGAAACATTATGACGGTAAGTTCCTGCATTCGTGGGTGATGCTCAATCTGGAGCGTAATCTGCCGCAAAATGTGACTAAAGCGCAGATTCGCCAACTGGAATGGCATCTTTCGCAACTGCTGGAACTGCAAATTCAATCTTCACCGTATGCCAAAGATGAGACGTTGATCAGCCGCGAGCAGGCGCTAATCAACCAGCAACCGCTCTCAACACGCGTTTATGGTCGCCTGAAACGTTTGCTGGTGCGTGATGAAAACTTAAAACCGGTGTCGCTGGCGACGCTGGGTGGCCCGCAAAGCGAGCTGGTGTTTTCACGTAAAAGCGGCAAACCGGTGAATGAAGGGCTGCCGGGTTTGTACACGCCGGACGGTTACTGGAACAGCTTCAATGCGCAAATCGCACCGGTGACCGCGTCATTACATGAAGATGATGTCTGGGTACTGGGCGCGACAACGCAACCGGAAGATAAACAGCAGACGGATAACGCGGTGCGCCAGTTGTATGCCCGCGACTTTATCACCCTCTGGGATAGCTTCTTAAGCGATATCCAGTTGAACAACAGTGCGGATCTGAATCAGCGTATCAACACCGCGCGTTTGCTGTCCGGTAACAACTCGCCGCTGCGCCGCCTGGTGATGAACCTCAGCCAGCAACTCAAGCTGGCTCGTGATGAACCGGGTGAAGAAGAGAAAGCGAAAAGCACCGAGAGCGGCAACCGTGGAACTCAGATGCTGGAATCGTTGTTCAGTAAGCATGAGAACGGAACCGCAGCCGGTAATGCCGCCGCCAATCAAACGCCGGAACAGCGCGTGACGGAGCATTTTGCGCCTATTATCGAACTGGCTCAGCCGTTGGAAAAAGGCGGCAAAACCATCGTCTTTGATGATTTCCTCAAACAAGTGGATGAGCTTTATCGTTACTTGACTGCCGTGCAAGATGCCGCCAACAGCGGCATGCCAGCGCCAGGTGGTGAAGCCATCAGTCGCTTGCAGGCCAGCGCCGGACGCTTGCCTGGCGGATTACAAACCATGTTCAGCAATATGGCGGTGGGCGCCAGCAGCGATACCCAACGCCGGGATCTGGACAATGTGCGTAAACGTATCAGCGTCGAAGTCGGCAGCTTCTGTCGCCAGGCGATCGCCGGACGTTACCCGCTGGTACGTTCCGCCAACAGCGAAGTGACGCCGGACGATCTGGCGCGCATGTTCGCACCGGGCACAGGCCTGATGGATGTTTTCTTCCGCGATAATTTGACCAATAAAGTGGATACCACGCAGTCGACATGGCGCTTTATGCCCGGGATCGACGGTAAAACATTACCGGGTAGCGAAGGTGTGTTGGTGCCATTTCAGCAGGCGCAATCAATTCGCGATGCCTTCTTTGCTAACGGCAGCGCAACCCCCTCTTTTCGTACCACCGTGCGTACGGTGCGGATGGATAACACTATCCTGAACCTGACGCTCGATGTTGACGGTCAGATACTGCGTTACAGCCACGGCCCGCAGGCAGTACAAATTGTCAGTTGGCCGGGAACGGGTGGAACCAACCAGGTACGTATGCAATTGGGCTTAGCTAACGGAACGACCGCGACGCTGGTCACCAACGGTGCGTGGGCGTTGAATCGCTTTTTCGATAAAGCACGCGTGAGCCCTGGCAGCAGTAGCCTGAGCCGCCAGGCGACATTCACGGTTGACGGGCATCAGGTAACACTGGAATTTGCACCTAATAGTATCCGCAACCCGTTCCAGCTTCCCCGTTTCGCATGTCCTTGAACTGCAAAGGAACGCCTAATGACTACGACTTTTGCAATTAGCTGGTATGGAAAATTGCCCAGTGCGGGCGATTTTTTACAGCGCCGTTTCCCTGACGCTCTCCAGCGCCAATGGTCCCACTGGTTTCAGGTGGGGCTGATGAACTGGCAAAAAGAAGAACAGCGCGCCAGCGATCGGCAGTTCAGCAATGCGCCTATCTGGAATTTTGTTGTGCCACCGATGCTCGGTGGGCAGCAGGTACAAATGGGCTGCTTATTACCGGGGCGCGACAGCGTAGGCCGCCAGTATCCGCTCTGCGCGCTGATGGCGATTAACCCGCTGGAGTGGACGCCACGCCATCTGGCTCAGGCCGGTGACTGGTATGAGCAATTGGGCCGCACCATGTTACATGCCGTGCGCAATGGCTTCTCTCCGGAACAGCTCGACATGGCGCTGCTCTCCATTCCGCCGGTACAACTGGTGGAGCCGGAAACGCGCTCGGAAATTCTTGATGTCATTGGCTACGAAGGCGATGGCGAATCAACGATTGGCTGGCGACAGGCCGCTGAATGTTTCGATCCGCTGCGCCAGATCAGTTTCTGGTGGACCAACCGCAGCGACGGTTACCCGCTTTATACCCATGTGCATAGCGGTAATTTTACCGGGCAGCTGTTTACCTTGTTGTTTGACCCGGCGGGCGGCGCAAGACCCGGACGTCACGGTCTGTATCCACCTATGTTTGAAGAATAAGCAGGTTGCGGATGACTATTGAATCCTTACTCGCTCCGGTGGCCCCGGAGCAGCCGTGCGGTGAAAACCTGGAGTACGACGCCGATTTCCAGGCCATGGAACAGGCGAGTCTTGGCAAAGCCGAGCAGCAATTTGGTAACACTATTATTCCCGCCGAACCAGCCGACTGGACGCGCGTGGAAAAACTGGCCACCGGGCTGCTGGCGCGGACCAAAGATATCCGCGTGATGATGGCGCTGACTCATGCCTGGACTCGACGTCGCGGGCTGGAAGGCTATGCTGATGGTTTGATGTTGCTCGGGCAAGCACTGGCGCTCTACTGGGATCAGCTTTGGCCATCCCTGACCGACGGCGGCGAATTCGACCCGTTTTATCGTATTAACGCGCTGGCCGGGTTAAGTGATAAATCCGCACTCACCACCACGTTGCGCCAGTGCATCTTGTTACGCAGCAACGGTGACGAGCTGATCTTACGTGACGCGCAGGCGCTGCTTGATGGCAGTAAAACAGAATGTGCGGGCTACCCCGGCGGACGGGTACGTCTGATTGATGAACTGACGCGCGGCGGTCAGCCCGGTATTGATGCTATCGGACAAATCGAAGGGCGTCTGCAAACCATCCGTACATGGCTGCTGGAACAACTTGGCGAAAGCGGGGTGCCGGAAATGGAACAGTTACTCAAGACCGTCGGGATGGTCGCAGGTGTCAGCCGCGCTTCCCGTAGCGATGAGCAGCAAGAGACGTCAGAACAACCTACACAGGAAAGCAATGCATCACAGCCTGTAGCCGCAGTGCCGCTACCCGCGAATGCCGACTGGCGCAGTGCGCAGGTCACGACGCGAGCGGATGCGCAATTGATGCTGGAAAAAGTGAAACAGTACTTCGCCCAGCATGAACCCAGCCATCCCGCACCGCTGATGATTGACCGTGTACAGCGGTTAATCGAATTGGATTTTATGGAGATTATTCGCGATCTGGCACCGGACGGCGTCAATCAGTTGCAAAACATCTTTGGGCGTCAAGACTGACGCAAACCGCGTTATGAAGGCAGGCGTGTTGTCTGTCATCAAACCTTCACCGCGCATATTCGATGGAGAACATCATGGCAATGAGTAACAGTGGTCAGAAATTTATCGCCCGCAACCGCGCACCGCGCGTACAGATCGAGTACGACGTGGAAGTCTACGGCGCGGAGCGCAAAATCCAGCTTCCGTTTGTGATGGGCGTAATGGCGGATCTGGTAGGGAAACCGGTGGAGAACTTACCCTCCATTGAGGAGCGTAAATTCCTCGAAATCGACGTCGACAACTTCGACGAACGCATGAAAGCGTTGAAACCGCGCGTGGCGTTTAACGTCGACAACACCCTGACCGGTGAAGGCCGTCTGAACGTTGATTTAACCTTCGACAGCATGGACGATTTCCTGCCGGACGCTGTTGCCCGCAAAGTGGAACCGTTAAACAAACTGCTGGAAGCGCGTACCCAGCTTTCCAACCTGCTGACCTATATGGACGGTAAAAACGGTGCCGAAGAGCTGATTGCCAAAGTGCTACAAGATCCGACACTGCTGAAATCGCTCAGCCAGCTGCCGAACAGTGACGAGAGCGCGCAAGGTAAAGAGGAATAATTCATGAGCAATCCTTCTCAACAACATGAACAGCAGCAGGGCGCGCAGTCCTTTAGCCAGGACGAATTTAGCTCGCTGTTGAATAAAGAATTCCGCCCGAAAACCGATCAGGCGCGTTCGGCAGTAGAAAGCGCGGTGAAAACTCTGGCGCAGCAGGCGCTTGAAAATACCGTCACATTCTCTTCTGATACTTATCGCACCATTCAAAATCTGATTGCCGGTATCGATGAGAAGCTGTCACAGCAGATCAACCAGATTATTCACCATGATGAGTTCCAGAAACTGGAAAGCGCGTGGCGCGGTTTGAGCCATCTGGTGAATAACACCGAAACCGATGAGATGCTGAAAATCCGCTTTATGAGCATCTCCAAGCAGGAACTGGGCCGCAACCTGAAGCGCTATAAAGGCGTGGGTTGGGACCAAAGCCCGCTGTTCAAAAAAATCTACGAAGAAGAGTATGGTCAATTCGGTGGCGAACCGTTTGGCTGCCTGGTTGGCGACTATTACTTCGATCACAGCCCGCAGGATGTTGAGCTGCTTGGCGAAATGGCGCGTATCGGTGCGGCGGCGCACTGTCCGTTTATCACCGGCACTGCACCGAGCGTAATGCAGATGGAGTCCTGGCAGGAACTGGCGAATCCGCGCGATTTGACCAAAATCTTCCAGAACACCGAATACGCCGCATGGCGTTCGCTGCGTGAATCTGAAGATGCGCGTTACCTGGGCCTGGTGATGCCGCGCTTCTTGTCGCGTCTGCCGTACGGGATTCGCACCAACCCGGTTGATAGTTTCGACTTCGAAGAAGAGACCGAGGGTGCGAACCACAACAATTACTCGTGGGCCAATGCCGCTTACGCCATGGCGACGAACATCAATCGCTCCTTCAAAGAATACGGCTGGTGCACCTCCATTCGCGGTGTGGAATCTGGCGGTGCGGTAGAAAACCTGCCTTGCCATACCTTCCCGAGCGATGACGGCGGCGTGGACATGAAATGCCCGACCGAAATTGCCATCAGCGACCGTCGCGAAGCGGAACTGGCGAAAAACGGCTTTATGCCGCTGATCCATCGCAAAAACTCTGACTTCGCGGCCTTTATTGGTGCGCAATCGCTGCAAAAACCGACCGAATATCACGACGCCGATGCAACTGCCAACGCACGTCTGGCTTCTCGTCTGCCTTATCTGTTCGCCTGCTGTCGCTTCGCGCACTACCTGAAGTGCATTGTGCGCGACAAAATTGGCTCCTTCCGCGAGCGCGATGAGATGGAACGTTGGTTGAACGACTGGGTAATGAACTACGTCGACGGTGACCCGGCTAACTCTTCGCAGGAAACCAAAGCGCGTAAACCGCTGGCGGCCGCGGAAGTGCAGGTTCAGGAAATCGAAGACAACCCAGGCTACTACGCAGCAAAATTCTTCCTGCGTCCGCACTATCAGCTGGAAGGTCTGACCGTTTCTCTGCGTCTGGTTTCTAAACTGCCGTCGCTGAAAACCAAAGAGGCGTAAGCCTGGCAGGCCGTAAGCATTAAAACGCTTGCGGCCTGGATTCATTTTCACAAACAGAAGGATATGTGATGAAAATGCATATAGTGGTTGCCGGCAGCCTGGTGGTTTTATCTGCTCTGGCGTCTGCCGAGACGAAAACCTATCAATATCCTCAGGCGGATCCGTTACCAGAGGATTCAACGACAAATTTACTTCGCGATCCTGCATTGTTGAATGGTTTCGACGTAAATATGAGCGCACAACGTTTTGCTGATGCCTGGTTTTCTAAAACTAACGAGCGCGAACGTATTAAAGCGGATATGTACCTGCTGGGGGTACTTGATACGACTGAGGGGACAATCTGGTGCGGCTATAACCGGCTTCTGCCATCGTCAATACATGAAAATCTTTACTCATATTTTGAAAATCTCAGTGCAGAGAAAGGAAAACAACGCGCATCAAAAACAATTTCTGATGCTATGACTGAATTGATGCCGTGCAAAAAGGAGAACAAGAAATGAGGCCGCTATATGAACAGCTTAAACGTTATCATCGTTCTTCCTTAAAACATCGCCCTGGTTTTCTTTCCCCTGAGGAGTTATTTAAAGAAATTGGTTATGACTACAAAAAGTTGAAAGCTGATAACCCCGATTTCGAAAATACTTGCGCCGTGCGGATGAGTTTGGCGTTGCTGAAGAATAATATCGATTTTATCGGACGCATCATCATTAAAGACGGGCCATATAAAGGTAAAAAGATAGAGCCGGGCGCTAAACTTCTCGCTGATCAACTCTATAAACAAAATGTGTTTGGAAAGGCTGAATTATATAGCGACATCCGTGAAGCAGGGAGGAAATTACGCAATCGCAAAGGCATTGTTTATTTCCACAAGATTGTCGGTTACGGTGGCGGCCATATTGATTTACTTGAACCCGTGGGCGACAACATGATGGACTGCAATAGTGGATGTCACACAAACTGCAAAGAGATTTGGTTTTGGGAATTGAAGTAACGCTTTATCAGCGTTTCGCCTGAAGATTAATTGAGTATTTGACTAAAAATATCTTCACAATGCCTAAAGCGAATTCTCAAAAGCGCCATGAGTTGTACGTATTATAGTTTTTTAGTTGCGGCGTAGATGTTAATTCAGCACAAGATAAGCGGGCAAAAGACGTACTGGTTGAAAATCCGGATTATACCCGGAATCAGGATTGTCCCAATTAATCATTGCGGAAAACATTTTTAATTTGATGAATTCTTTCTTTCATATCGAGAGAAGAATTTCTGAAAAGATGAGCATCTTTTCAGAAAGAAAAGAGGCAGAGGTAAAATATGGATGGTTTTATTCGGCCCCATGCTTACCCATTTGTCATATAAGCGCTTTTTCGAAAGCAATATTTATCATTAACGAAGAGTAAATATTATGGCTATTGATATGTTTCTGAAGGTCGATGGAGTTACGGGTGAATCTAAAGACTCTAACCACACCGGCTGGACTGATATCACATCTTTTTCCTGGGGGGCTTCACAACCCGGAAACATGAGTGTTGGCGGTGGCGGCGGTGCCGGTAAAGTCAATTTCAACGACCTGCATGTTAACGCACTCATTGATAAATCCACGACGGCTATCCTGAAGCACTGCTCCAGCGGCAAGCATCTGACCAAAGTTGAACTGTCTGTCTGCAAAGCAGGCGGCCAACAGGTTGAATATGCGCGCATCACGCTGGAAGACGTGCTGGTGACCTCCGTTCAGTACACCGGTGCTGATAACGGCGACACCGTAGGCGTGACCTATGCATTCCAGGCTGCGAAAGTGAAACAGCAGTACTGGGAGCAGTCCACTTCCGGCGGTAAAGGTGCTGAAACCAGTGCTGGCTGGAACATCAAAGAAAACAAAGAAGCATAAGTATGAAGAGCGATCCCGCAAGGGATCGCTAATCCTTCCCGTACCGGTTCGACAGAACCTCTATCGTTTTGGTGACTTATCAGCAGTGTAAAAATCAATATGGAATCGGGTATTTGAACGGGGGAGATAATCCGGTAAAACATGAAAACGTTGGATCCGACGCAACCGCACCGGTCTTTGAAACCCAATAAAAATGCCTACGTAGTCAAACGCAGCCGCTTTACAAAAAACGGCACCGTTTGAGTGCACATAACTCCAGCAGGAATACGCGATGCGATTCACTATTATTACCAGTAAACCCGGTCATCAGCCGCCGCAAAGCCGCTGCGACTTTTACCCTCCGGGCGGCACCATTGGCCGCGGCACTGATAACAATTTGGTGCTGCCGGACAATGACCGCTCCATTTCTCGCCTGCAAGCCATTGTCCATATTTCCGGAAATGGTGAATGTCGCGTCACCAATCGTGGCAACGTCACCCGCGTGGTGCTAAATGATATTCCCCTTGAACGTGGGCGTCAGGTTGAACTTCAGGACGGGGATATCCTCACCATTGATGAATACCGCATCGAAGTGACCGACTTAATTCAGGATACGCAGCCAGTAAGCCGCATGGCGGAGGAGATGTATCCGAAACCCGCACAAGCACCGGTGGCAAAATCTGCGCCAGCACCGGCACAGAAAAACGCACCAGAAAGTGCTCCCGCATCCGTTCCAACCGAAATTTGGGACAGCCTGATGCAGGAATTTTCCATCTCCGACAGCATCTCCAGCAGCCGCGCAAAATCGCCGGAATCGCAGAATCTCAATCCTTTTGCCGCACCAAACGAGCCGGAACGTAATCCGGAAGATCCGCTCTCATTACTGAATAACAATGAGCCGCTGGTTGCGCCAAAATCCCTCGCTTCAGACCAATTGTTCAACGATGAACAACTCTTCAAAAACGACAGCATCTTTAACGATGCAACACCGTCTACGCTGGTGCCGCCGGTAGAGCCTGCGCCGAAGCAGCAAACGCCAGAGGCGGACGAACTCGATCCGCTGGCCCTGTTTGGCGGTAATGGCAGCGCGCCGCAAGCGCGTAGCGATGATCCGCTCGGCTTGCTCAGCGGCGCCGTACCGCTGGCCCATGCCGATGAAATCGCACCTGCCAAAAAAGAAGAGCCAGTGCCACAACCTATTATCACTGACCTGAACGCCGTGGAACCGCAGCCGCCGCAGCCGATCATTACCGAGCTGCGCCCGGAAGATTTGAGCGGTACGCCGCTGTTTGCCGACGAAGAACAGATTACCGCGCCGGAAGAGCCGCAAGATTACGCGGGCATTACGCTGCCGACGCCGCAGGCGGTGCAGCGCAGCGCCGCGCAAACGCCAAAAGGTCGTCTGCGTATCGATCCGGTACAGAGCAACGGCGCGAAAAGTGCCCCGTCATCCAGTACTGGCGACAGTGGCGACGTGCTGAAAGGTGAATTGCTTGATGCGCTGCTCGAAGGCATGGGGCTTGGCGACATGCAGCCGGTGCCGCAGTTCGATAAAGAGAACATGCGCCAGTTCGGCCAGATGCTCAGCATGTTTTCGCAGGGCACCGTCGCGCTGTTATCTTCGCGTTCTATTTTGAAACGCGGTGTAAAAGCGGATATGACCATGGTGCTGGACGATGCCAACAACCCGTTCAAGCTGCTGCCTTCCGGTAAAACCGTGTTGATGCAGATGTTCGGTAACCGCATGCCGGGCTTTATGCCGCCGAAAAAATCTGTGCGCGATGCGCTGATCGATTTGCAGGCTCACCAGTTAGGGATGATTTCCGGTATTCGCGCCATCATCGCCGCGATGCTGCAATCCTTTAACCCGGAACAACTGGAAGATGACGCTAAACGTGATGGCGCCACCGCGCGGCTCGGTGTGCTCTCTAACCGCAAAGCCGCGCTGTGGGATTACTATGTGCGTACCTATGCACAAACCGCCGGTGAGATTGACGATGACTTCCACACGCTGTTCGGCGAAGCGTTCCTCCACGCTTACGACATGGAAGTGAACCAATACAAAGACTCACAAAGCGGATCGGAAGAATGAATATCAGCACCGCCTCAATATCAAGACAAGGCGAGCGTGCCAGTAATCAGGATCAGACCGGAGAAACCATCGGCGAGCGTGCCGCCTGCTTTGTGGTCTGCGACGGTATCGCCGGTTTACCCGGCGGGGACGTAGCTGCCGAGCTTGCGCGAAACGCCATCATTACCGAGTTCGACGGCGATGAACACCTGAATGCCCAGTACATTCGCCAGTATGTCAATGGTGCGAATAGCGCCATTCGTAAAGAGCAGAAAGCGGTGCAGGATTATCACCGCATGGGCACCACCATGGTCAGCCTGTTCATCGACCGGGATTATCAGTTAGCTTACTGGGCGCACGCCGGGGACAGCCGCTTGTATCTCTTTCGTCGCGGCTGGCTGTACCATGTGACCACCGATCACAGCCTGGTTCAGCAGATGAAAGATGCCGGGCATCAGGTGGAAGGCATCAACGGTAACTTGCTCTATTTCGCACTTGGCCTGGGGGAAGATGAACGCGAACCCAGCTATAGCGATGTGGTGCCGATTGAAGATGGCGACGCCTTTTTGTTATGTACGGATGGTTTCTGGCATGGCGTCAGCGAAGAACAGATGCAACAGTCGCTACATATGGTGAATACGCCGGATGAGTGGCTGACATTAATGAATCAAATCCTGCTGAAAAACGGTGTCGGGGCGCAAACCCAGCAGGATAACTATAGCGCCGTAGCGGTGTGGATGGGCACGCCTCAAGAGACCACGCTTTTGCACACGCTCTCTGAAGCCGCTCAGTTTTTCCCTCTTCGTGATTGATACAGCATACAAGGACTTTTATGAAACTTTGGCTATCGGGTTTGGCCCTACTTGCAGTGTGCGGCGGCGCGCAGGCAGAAAACTTCCGCATCGTGCAATCGCCTTCGCAAAAACTGGATGTCTGGATCGATAACGTCGCGGATAACACACCGAAAAGCTGGTGCGCAAAAACATTGCCGCTGCGTATTGTCGCCGGGGGTGACAAAAAGCCATCGGTATTGAACAACTTCCTGCCGCGCCTGGGCGCGCTGCTGGAAAACCAGTGTGGCACCCTGACGCAGGTGCACTGGAAATTAACCGACCCGCAAGGCACAACGCTTGCCGAAGGGACGGCGGATAAAGCCAAAGAGTGGCAGCCGGTCGTGACCTCAAACGGCGCAACGGCAGCACAAACTAACGCCTTTCCGCAGCCTGTCGGTCGCGCTGAAGATCTCTCCCCACCGGCCAACCGCGCGCCATGGCAGGAATTCACCTTGCAGGATGGTTGCCATCTGCGCACTTTCTGGCAGGGCGGTGCCAGTGCTCCGGCGTTGTTTATCCCCGCTAAAGAAGACGGCAAATGTGAAAAAGGCGGCTGGCTGAACGGGCGCAACGACATTACCCAGGTCAGCAATGGCAGCGAAAAGAAAATCACCATGACCTTTGTTCATGGCTTCCCGGTAAGCGGCCTGAGCGACAAAGTGGATGCCGACCGTCTGTTGATCACCACCGTCAATAACGAACGCATGGTAGCCAGCGAAGGTAGCCTGGCGCAGAGCTGGATGATCCTGCCTTACGTTAACAGCCTGAATGGCTGGCAAGCCAACGGCACCGTTGCCGTGGAAATTTCCCGTGAAGTCGCCAGTGATGACGCGCGTTTGCAGGCCCGCCTCGATGAAGTGCGCAAAGTCTGGACGCCGTGGTTTGAGCCAGGCACGCGCCTGAATATTTTGCTGATCGATTCGCTGCACCCGCAGTTGCGCGACCCTGCCGTTGGGGCGTACAAAACCGTCAACTAAGGAGCGGCTATGAACATGTTGTTTCAACAACTGGCGGGCGAGTCCTTGCAGGACAGCTTGGCGCAGCTGGAAAGCCGCATTCGCACCCAGCCGGGTGATGCTGATTTGCGCGCCGCGTTTGCGCAATTGCTTTGTCTGGACGGCAACTGGCCGCGTGCGCTGGCGCAGCTTAAAAGCTGGCAGGCTTTAAAACCTCAGGCGCAGCCGACAGTAACGTTACTGGAACAGGCTATTGAAGGTGAACGCCAGCGCGCCGAGGTGATGGCAGGGCGCGCGCGCCCGGTTACGCCAGACGAGCAATGGCCGTGGCTGGCGGCGATGGTCAGCGCACTAGATCCGCAAGCAACGGAGGCGAACGATCATCGTGAAACGGCACTGGAAATGGCGGACGCTAATCCTGGGCAACTCACCACGCAGGACGGCCAGACAGTAACATTCGACTGGTTGATGGATGGCGATTGCCGATTTGGCCCGGTGTGTGAAGCGATCGTCAACGGCCGCTATTTCTGGCTGCCATTCAGCGCTATTTCCGCCATGCAATTTCAGCCACCGGCCAGCGTTACCGACCTGGTATGGCGACACACGCTGGTGCGCCTGCAAGACGGCAGCGAGCAGGTGTGCCAAATCCCGGCGCGCTATCCGCTGGATGTCAATGTTGATGACCGTTTCAAACTCTGTCGCGTTACCGAGTGGCAGCAGTTACCGGGTGATGCGCCGCATTACCTCGGGCAGGGGCAAAAAGTCTGGCTCAATGACAGCGCTGAATATTCCCTGCTCGACCTGGCAACATTGAGTTTCAACGTGGAAGCCGTGCATGAGTAGCTCTGCGCAAGGTGATGATAACGACCTGTTGCGCAGCGGTTGGCGCTCGCGGCGCGGGAAAGAGACCGTCGGCGCGCGCGATAAGATGCAGCCTTCGCTGCTTGATCGTCTGACCGATGACGCGCCGGACAAAGTGCAGGAGCCGCTGAACAGCAATCTGGTTTCGCATTCGGCGCTGCGCCGCCAAATTCTGCGCGATCTGCAATGGCTGTTTAACACCATCAACAATGAAGCGCAGCAGGATCTCTCCAGGTTTGATCAGGTACGCCGCTCGGTGGTGAACTTTGGTGTTTCCCCGCTGGCAGGCAAGCGCATGTCCGATATTGAATGGCAGGATATTCAACGCAAACTGACCGACGCGATTTTGCACTTTGAACCGCGCATTTTGCCGCAGGGATTGCAGGTACGTTGCATCTCCGATACCCAGTCGCTGGACCTGCATAACGTCTTAACGATTGAAATCAAAGGCCGCCTGTGGTGCGTGCCGTATCCGCTGGAGTTCCTGTTCCGCACTGATGTGGATCTTGAAAACGGGCATTTCGAGTTGAAAGACGCGGGGTAACGATGGACAGCAAATTACTGGAATACTACAACCGCGAACTGGCCTGGCTGCGTGAAATGGGACAGGAGTTCGCCGGGCGTTACCCCAAAGTGGCCGGGCGCCTGGGCATGCGCGGTATGGACGTCTCCGACCCTTATGTCGAACGCCTGATGGAAGGTTTCGCTTTTCTGACCTCGCGCGTGCAATTAAAAATGGACGCCGAGTTTCCCCGCTTTTCCCAGCGTCTACTGGAAATGGTCGCGCCCAACTACCTGGCACCGACGCCTTCCATGGCGATTGCCGAACTGCAACCGGACAGCGCCAAAGGCGATCTGAGCAATGGTTTCGTGGTCCCGCGCGGCACCATGATGGACAGCCAGGTGATGAAAAAGAACGGCGTCACTTGCAGTTACACCACGGCGCATGATGTCACGCTGCTGCCGCTGAAAATTAGCCAGGTTGAACTGGGTGGCGTTCCCGCTGATTTGCCGTTGGCGCAGGTGGGTTTAAGCCAGCGCGGCGCGCAGAGCGCATTACGCATTCGCCTGAGTTGCGATGGCCCGGTGAATCTCAGCCATCTCGATTTTGACCGCCTCGAACTGTTCCTTAGTGGCCCGGATATGCAGGCATTAAAACTGCTGGAACTGTTGATGGGCCACCAGGTTGGCATCGTGTGCCAGGCGAACGGGCAGAACTCGGCGGTGCATGTGCTGGGCGATGACGCGCTGCGCCAGGAAGGTTTCGATGCCGATCAGGCGTTGCTTCCGGATGATTTACGCAACTTCGACGGTTACCGCCTGTTGCAGGAATATTTCGCGTTTCCGGCGCGTTTTCTGTTTATCAGCCTGCAAGGGTTGAGCGCCATGCTGGCGAATAGCGGCGAGGCGAAATCGTTCGATATCATCATTCTGCTGGATAAAGCCGATGCGCAACTGGAACGGGTGGTCGATAAAAACCACCTGGCGCTGCACTGTACGCCAGTTATCAACCTGTTCCCGAAAGTGGCCGAACGCCAGAAATTGAGCGACAGCCTGCACGAATACCATCTGGTGGTCGATAACATCCGCCCGCTTGATTACGAGATTTACGCGGTTACCAAAATTCACGCCAGCGTTGACGGTCAGCGCGACGAACAGACATTTCGCCCATTCTGGAACAGCTGGAGCCAGGATGAGGGCAACTACGGCGCCTATTTCTCGGTGCGCCGCGAACAGCGCGCATTATCTGAACATGCGCAACGTTACGGCACGCGCACGGGTTATATCGGTTCCGAAGTTTTCGCCTCGTTGGTGGATGAACAGCATGCGCCGTGGCGGGAAGATTTACGATACATCACCGCGGAAGTGCTGTGCACCAGCCGTGATTTACCGCTAATGCTGCAACAGGATATCGGCCAGTTTGTCATGCCGGATTCGCTGCCGGTGAAATCATTACAACTGCGCAAAGGGCCGACGCCGCCACGTCCGGCGCTGGCAGAGGGGTTAAGCACCTGGCGCTTGATCAGCCAGTTACAAATGAACTATCTCAGCCTGATGGACGGTGAAGAGGGCGAAGGCGCTGCGGCGCTGCGCCAGTTGCTCGGGCTTTATACCCGCCTGGCGGAAGCGCCGGTTGCCCGTCAAATTGAAGGTGTTCGCCAGTGCGTACTGGAACCGGTGCACCGCCGCGTACCGGAACCGGGGCCGATCGTTTTTGCTCGCGGCGTGGGCATCACGCTGACCGTTGACGAACAGGCGTTTTCCGGCTTCAGCCCGTGGCTGTTTGGCAGCGTGCTGGAGCGCGTCTTTGCCCGTCTGGTCGGCATGAACAGCTTTACTGAGTTCACCTTGAAAAGCCAACAGCGTGGTGAAGTCGGCTACTGGCCGCCGCGCATGGGCAAGCGAGCGCTGATATGACCGATACGCTCGCCCGCGCGCCCGCTATTGTTCGCCTGAATACATTGCCGGATGCCTTCTGGCAAAACGTGATGGCAACTCCTTGGCGTTACGATCTTTTTACGCTGCTGCGCCGCGTAGACGCGCGCGGCGGTGAACGTTATCCGCTGGGACGCGCGCCCTTGCCGCGTTTTGAGTCTCTGCGTATTGGTCAGAAACCGTCGCTGGGTTTTGCCCCCTCGACACTGGCGGGCGTTCGCAAACGTGAGAACTCGTCGCTGTACGATGTGTCGATCCTGAGTTTTGGTCTGTTTGGCCCCAACGGCCCGCTGCCGGTTCACCTGACGGAATACGCCAGTGAGCGTATCGATCATCATCAGGATGACAGCCTGAGCGCCTTCGCGGATGTGTTTCATCACCGGCTGACGATGCTTTTTTATCGCGCCTGGGCGGATGCGCAACCGACGGTATCGCTCGACAGGCAGGACAACAACCGCTTCGAACAATACATCGCTTCGCTGATTGGCATGGGGCAACCGGGGCAACTGGAGAAAGGCAGCCTTAGCGCACATTCACGCTTTGCCGTCGCAGGGCATTTAACCCGCAATGGCCGCGATCCGGAAGGGTTGGCGAAGATCCTGCGCGGTTACTTCAATGTGCCGGTAAACATCGTGGAAAACGTCCCGCAATGGATGCCGCTTAGCCCGCGCGAGCGTGCGCGTCTGCAAGGTGGACGACACGCGCCACGTCTTGGGCAGTCCGCTTTTCTTGGTGAGGCGGTTCGTGATGTTTGCCATAAATTTCGCATCGACATCGGCCCGCTTCCCGCAGAAACCTACCGGCGTTTTATGCCGGGTGAAAAATATGTCATCGCGCTTCGCGACTGGGTGCGCCAGTATCTGGGCATCGAGTACCAATGGGCGGTGCGTGTGATTTTGCGCAGCGAAGATGTCGCGGGCGCAGCGCTGGGTGGCGATAGCCGCCTGGGGTATAGCGCCTGGTTGGGAGCACAGCCGCAGCCAGAAGCGCGTGGAGATTTGGTTTTCAGCCCGGAGGGGTGACCTTCGATTTAGACCCTTATCTGACGTATGCACAAATCATTCGAGTTGCATCGCGGCGGCAAGCCGGTGTATCCCCAGGAGCTTACTGAAGTAAATGACTGGGGTGCGCTGGCGTAGCCAACAAAGAGGCGGCTCGAAGGATGAAGTGCAAATTAATTATGAATAACGGAAGAACTCATGTCAGAAATCAGCCGCGCCGTATTATTCGGCAAACTCGACACACTGCTATTCACCTCGCTGGAAAGCGCCACTGCGTTTTGCAAATTGCGGGGCAACCCTTATGTAGAGCTGGTTCACTGGTTGCATCAGTTGATGCAACAGACGGACGGCGACCTGCAACAGGTGATTCGTCACTTTTCCCTGGATGAAGAAGCGCTGACCCGCGATATCGTCGCGGCGCTGGATAAACTGCCACGCGGCGCAAGCTCGGTGTCGGATCTGTCGGAACATATCGATACGGCCGTTGAACGCGCCTGGGTCTACGGCTCGCTCAAATTTGGCGTTACGCGCATTCGTGGCGGCCATCTGCTGGCCGGGATCCTCAAAACCTGGAGCCTTGCCAACGTCCTGAAAGGCATTTCGCCGCAGTTTGAACGGGTCAGTGCCGATGCGCTGTTGGACGGTTTCGACACCATTTTCGCTAACAGCAAAGAGACACAGCAGTCGACCACGGCGCTGAACGACAACAACGGCGTTACCGCACCGCAGCAGCAGGGTACGCTGGCGCAATATGGGCAGGATCTGACAGCGCGCGCGCGTGACGGGAAAATTGACCCGGTTGTCGGGCGCGACGAAGAGATCCGCCAGATGGTCGATATTCTGATGCGTCGTCGCCAGAACAACCCACTACTGACCGGTGAAGCGGGCGTCGGTAAAACGGCGGTTGTTGAAGGTTTGGCCCTGCGCATTGCGGCGGGCGATGTCCCGGAGCCGTTGACTGATGTGCAACTGTGGCTGCTCGATATCGGTATGTTGCAAGCGGGCGCTGGCATGAAAGGCGAGTTCGAAGCGCGTTTGCAATCACTGATTAACGAAGTGCAATCCAGCCCGACGCCGATCATTTTGTTTATCGATGAAATCCATACGCTGATTGGTGCCGGTGGGCAGCAGGGCACAGGCGACGCCGCCAACTTGCTAAAACCGGCGCTGGCGCGTGGGCAATTGCGCACCATCGGGGCAACGACCTGGGCAGAATACAAAAAATACATCGAGAAAGATCCGGCGCTGACCCGCCGTTTCCAGACCGTACAGGTGGCTGAGCCTGACGAAGAAAAAGCAGTGCTGATGCTACGCAGCACCGTCTCCGCGCTGGAAAAACATCACCGCGTGCTGTTGCTGGATGAAGCGGTGGTTGCTGCCGTAAAACTTTCGCATCGCTACATTCCGGCGCGCCAATTACCGGACAAAGCCGTCGCGCTGCTGGATACCGCCTGCGCACGCGTGGCGGTCAGCCTCAGCTCTCCACCGCCGCAACTGGAAGATTGCCTGCACCGTATTGCCGGGCTGGATGTGGAAATCGAGATCGCTAATCGCGAAGCAAAAGTGGCGGTAGGCGATGGCGAACGCGTGGTGAAATTACAGGCTGAGCTGGAACAACTCGGCGTGCAGCGCGATGAACTGACGCAGTGCTGGGAGCAGGAGCAGGTGCTGGTTGACGAAATTATCGCGCTGCGTGCGCAGTTGCATACCTCTCCGGAAGAGACGCTGGCGGATCTGCGCGAGGCGCTAACGCAGAAACAGGCTGCGCTGCGGGCGTTGCAGGGCGATGCGCCGCTGCTGTTTACCTCGGTGGATGCCAATGTGGTCGCCGCCGTAGTTTCCGACTGGACCGGCATTCCGCTGGGGCGGATGGTGAAAAATGAAATCGACGCAGTGCTGAAATTGGCCGACACGCTCAATGAGCGCGTTATCGGCCAGCGCCACGGCCTGGAATTGATCGCCAAACGTGTTCGCACCTCGCGCGCGCGCCTTGACGATCCAAACAAACCGGTTGGCGTGTTTATGCTCTGCGGCCCGTCCGGCGTGGGTAAAACGGAAACCGCGCTGGCGCTGGCCGAATCGCTGTACGGCGGCGAGCAGAATGTCATCACCATCAATATGAGCGAGTTCCAGGAAGCGCATACGGTCTCCACGCTGAAAGGCGCGCCGCCGGGCTACGTGGGTTACGGCGAAGGCGGCGTGTTGACCGAAGCGGTGCGCCGCCGTCCTTACAGCGTAGTGCTGCTGGATGAAATCGAAAAAGCGCACCCGGATGTGCATGAAATCTTCTTCCAGGTGTTCGATAAAGGCTGGATGGAAGACGGCGAAGGCCGCCATATTGATTTTCGCAATACCATTATCATTTTGACGTCCAACGTCGGCACCGAACTGATCACCGGCATGTGCGCGGATCCTGACTTGATGCCGGAACCGGACGCTTTGCGCGACGTGCTGCGCCCGCCGCTGTTGCAGGTTTTCCCGCCAGCGCTGCTGGGGCGTTTGCTGGTGGTGCCTTACTACCCGCTCAGCGACGAGATGCTGGCGCTGATCGTGCGATTGCAGCTTAAACGCATTCAGCGTCGACTTGCGGATAACCACGGCATTGTCTCGGAAGTGGATGACAGTGTGGTCGAGCAAATCGTTGCGCGCTGTACGGAAGTTGAATCGGGCGGCCGTATGGTGGACGCCATCCTTACGAATACCTTGCTGCCGTTAATGAGCCAGCTATTGCTCGACGCCAGCGCGCGCGACGAGCAATATAAGCGCTTACGCGTCACGTTTGAGCAGGGTGAGTTTCACTGTCAGTTTGCGGCGTAAAGCCATTATCAAGAGAGTTTTCCAATATGACGGATCACGATAACAACCGGAGTGTACCGAACGCGCTGCCACCGGGATATCGCTTCAACGAGTTCGAAATCAAAGAAGTGATCGGTGGTGGGGGTTTTGGCATCGTCTATCGCGCCTGGGATCACCAGCTTGAGCGAACCATCGCGATTAAAGAATTTATGCCCTCTTCGCTGGCAGTCCGCAACGACGACATGACGCTGGTGCTGCGCAGCGAGCGTTTCAGCAAAGCGTTTACCGCCGGGCTGAACAGCTTTATCCAGGAAGCCCGCTTGCTGGCACGCTTTAACCATCCGAACCTGTTGCATGTGCTGCGTTTTTGGGTGCAGAACGACACCGCTTATATGGGCACGGTATTTTACAGCGGTACGACGCTTTCGCGCCTGCGCGAGAAGAACCCGGCGCAGATCAACGAAGTGTGGATCCGCCGTATGCTGCCAATGCTGCTGGGCGCTATCAAAACTATTCACGACGAAGGTTATCTCCACCGCGACATCTCGCTGGATAATATTCAGATTCAGGAAAATGGCTTGCCAGTACTGTTGGACTTTGGTTCGGCGCGTCGCAGCATCGGTTCGGTGTCTGACGAAACCGAAACCATGCTTCGCCCTGGCTATGCGCCGATTGAACAATATACCGATGACAACGAAAGCGAGCAGGGGCCGTGGACCGATATTTACGCCCTCGGCGCGGTGCTGCATACCTTAATCATCGGTTCGCCGCCGCCGGTCAGCGTGGTGCGCAGTATTCAGGACACCTATGTGCCGTTGACGCAGCGCGGTCTGCCGGGTTACTCCGTGTCGTTGTTGCAGGCTGTCGATCGCGCGCTGGCGCTGAAAATGGAAGATCGCCCGCAATCCGTGGATGAATTCGCCGCGATGATTGAGATGCCCGTCGCAGGTATTGATGATGTGATGAATGTGAAACAGCCAGGCACCATGCTGGTTCCGGTGGAAGAAACCCCGGAAAAAGTGGAAGTGGCAGGTTGGCAGCGTTACAAAGTGCCTGGTCTGGTGGCGGCTGGCGTGATCGTCGGGCTGATTGCCGGTGGCATGTTGTTCAGTGGCAGTTCTGAGTCTGGGAATGAAACGGCAGAGACAGCCAGCAACACTCAGCCGGAGCAGCAGTCCAATGCACCTGCTGAACCGCCGCGCCAGCGAGAGCAGGAAGTGCCGGCTGAGCAATCCGCAACGCCTGCTCAGGCACAGAATGAGAATGCGACGCCAGTCGCCACGCAAGCGGCGGTCGCGCAAATATTTATCCGTATGAATGAGGGTGAAAAGCTGACGCTTAATGGCGAAAGCCAGTCCGTTTCGCCTGCCACTAATGGTTTCGCTTCGTTGAAGCTACAACCGGGTCGCTACGAGCTGGTACTGCAAGGCAACGGCCAGACGCGCAGCCAGACGGTTACTATCGCCAGCCCTGGCACCTGGCTGATTAACCCACAACCGCAATAGTCATTGTGCCGCCAGGGCATGACTGCCCGGTAACGCGCAGGAGGGTCCGCTTCCTGCGCGTATCATTTTTGCATTGCCGCATGGTGCAATGGCTTCTTATTTCAAAACAACGTTAGTCTCGCCCGACATATTAAAAAGACAGAACTATGAATTTATTAACACACAGTAATCATGGTGGCAGTGAATTTACGTTTGTCGTGTCTCGCGCAAGTGCACAAGCCGATGATAAGGTCCACACGGTCGCCGCCAGAAAAATACGTGAGCTGGAGATGACATTAACCGACTTTCATCTTGAGTCATCGCAAATGATGGAAGTGGATGGTAATCCCGCCGTTGAGCTTTTTTATCAATTCAAAAACGACAACCATGTCATTTACCAACGCCAGACAATTATCCTGCTGGTGGATCCTGCTACGGGCAAAAAAATGGTCAGCTATGTTGGCACCTGCCCAGGCGAATTTAGTGAGTCTTTTCAAAAGCAGTATCAGGAAATAATTCAGAGTCTTAAATTCCATCGTACGAAATAATTGTGCGGTATCAGGTTCGTATTTCCACGACAAAGGTTTATTAAGGATCGAATCATGCAGGATAGGATCACGGTCAGGCTGCCGGTAGAGGGCCTGCTTTTCTGGAAACTCTCCGGGCGCGAGGCGCTGTCGGAGCCGTTCACGCTGGCGCTGACCGTGCTGGGCACGGATGCGCGTCTTGACCGCAGTAAGCTGCTGGGCCAGCCGGTGACGGTGAACATTCCCGCGCAGGGGCTGACCGGCAGCAGCCGGTATCTCAACGGTAAAATCACCCGCGTTGCGGTCAGCGCCACCGAGCTTTCCGGCACGCGCTACGCGGTGTACCGGCTGACGGTGGAGCCGGATGTCTGGCCGATGAAGCGCGACCGCAACCTGCGCATCTTCCAGGGGCAGACGGCTCCGCAGATAGTCAAGACGCTGCTCGGCGAATACCTGGTCAACACCGAGGACAGGCTGACGGGCAGCTACCGGGTGTGGGACTACTGCGTCCAGTACCAGGAATCGAGCCTGGACTTCATCAGCCGCCTGATGGAGCTTGAAGGCATCGCTTACCATTTCCGCCACGAGGCCGACCGTCACATTATGGTGCTGACGGATGCCGCCAGCGAACACCCGCCCTTCAGCGGCTACGAAACCATCCCCTATCATCAGACTCCCTCCGGCGGCAGCACCGACGAGGAAGGCATCAGCCAGTGGGCGCCGGAAGACAGCGTGACACCGGGCATCTACAGCCTCGACGACTACGACTTCCGCAAACCCAATGCCTGGCTGTTCCAGGCCCGCCAGAATCCCTCCTCACCGCAGCCGGGCAGCATTGATGTCTACGACTGGCCGGGTCGTTTTGTCGAGCACGGCCACGGCGAGTATTACGCGCGTATCCGCCAGGAGCGCTGGCAGGTGGAGCATCAGCAGATTCAGGCCACGGCAACGGCCATCGGCGTGGCGCCGGGCCACACCTTCGCGCTGTATAACGCCCCGTTCCTCAGCGACAACGGGGAATACCTGACCACCGAAGCGAACTACTTTTTCGAGGAGAACCGCTACGCCAGCGGCAGCGACAGTGAAACGGTGCACCGCATCGACTTCACCGTTATTCCGTCATCAGTGGTGTTCCGCCCGGCGGCAGTGACGGCATGGCCGAAAACCTACGGGCCGCAGACAGCGAAAGTGGTGGGTCCGGAAGGGCAGAGTATCTGGACGGATAAATACGGCCGGGTGAAGGTGAAGTTTCACTGGGACCGTCTGGCGAAGGGCGATGACACCAGTTCGTGCTGGGTGCGCGTCTCCAGCGCGTGGGCCGGTCAGGGTTTCGGCGGGGTGCAAATCCCGCGCGTCGGGGACGAAGTGGTGATCGATTTCATCAACGGCGACCCGGACAGGCCGGTGGTGACCGGGCGCGTGTATAACGAGGCGAGTATGCCGCCGTGGTCATTGCCCGATGATTCAACCCGCATGGGTTTTATGACCCGCAGCAAAGACGGCAGCAAAGACAACGCCAGCTACCTGTTTTTTGAAGATCGATCAGGCAGCGAATCCGTCGAGCTTCACTCCGAGAAAGACATGAAAGTGTCGGTCGAGAATGACAAGACAGTGAATGTTGATGGCAACCGCACCACGACGATCCTGAAAGAGCAAAAAGATGACGTCACTGGCGATGGTACTTTTTATTACCGGGCAAAACACACCACGACGGTGGATGATGCGGAAACCACCACCTTCAATAACAGCCAGACGGAAACCATTAAGAATGGACGCACGCTGAATATTACCAGCGGCGGCGATGTAGTTAATGTTAAAGGTGGGCGCATTACTGACATTGAAGGTACGGAGCTACACCATGTTACTGAATTGGTAACGGAAAAATATGATAGTGGCCAGATGAAAACAATTGTGTCTGGCGGTAAGGTAGAAACTATCGATGGTGGTGTTACGGTAGATGTGAATAGCGGAAATTGGACACAAAATGTTAATGCAGGAACGATAACAATTTACAGCCCGAATGTAATAACCATAAAAAGTAAAAGTAAGGTAAGCATTGACGTTCCCTTTATGGAATCCCGGGCATCTTCTCATAAAGAAAGTTTCGTAGGTAACAACTTCAGTATGACTATCGCATCGGAAAGCATTACTGGTGTTTCAGCTTCGCGAACTGGCGTTTCGCTTGCTCACAGTAATGTATCTGTTTCACACAATACCTTCGGCTATAGTAATAAGGCTATGGAGATTAAAAAAATTGTGACGGTTGTAAAATCTGGCGGATTATCGATGTCATCTAAGTTGTTAACTTTATTTTTATGAAGGCAGGTAAAAGAATGGATAATGTTTTTATTATATCGATGATCGTCATTGCACTCGTTTTTGGCGTATTTCCCATGGCGAGATTTTTATATACGAACGTCTATCCCTATCTCAAAGACGGGTTTTCACAAGATTTTGTTTTGAAAAATGGAATAGCCGCCAATGCAGACATTATTTATACATCTCAAACAAGTAGCTGGGATGGCAATAAACCAGTATATCAATTGACGCTTCGATTTATGACCAGAGAGCAAGAGTTGATTGAAGCAACAACTATGAAAGCCTTAACCTTTAAAGAAATTGAGCACTTTAAAGAAGGCAGTGGTACAACGATAAAATACGATCCAAAGGATCCAAAGAAAATTGCTATTTATGATAAGCCGCTAGTACTTGGAGAGTGATCTTAATCACGAAATTATCACCCGCGGTGATGATTTCGTTAATATTAAAGATAGGCGTATTACGGATGTTGAAGGTACGGTGTTGCACCATGTTACCACAGAATAACCGAGAACCTTGATAACGGTCTTGAAAGTACTATAACAAACAAGAGCGCGAGAAAATATTCTTGGTAGAAGGCGGTGGTGTGAGTGACACTATTATTTCCATGAAGCCGATGTGGTGTTTGTTAATAACAATCCTGTTGTTGAAATGACGTTAAGAATTGAAGGTAAAAGCAAAAATAAGCCATGGTTAATCGAGAAGCATAATGGAACCATTATGTTTATTACGCTTGATACATGGCAATTTGGTCATGCATATCAAGTTAAAATAAATGAAAAAACAAAAAATATCTTTTGTTAGGGATGATAATGGTAGGCCTTTGTTATCCAGACAGACATAATCTTCTGAACGCACAGAAATAAATCCTTCCCGTCAGGGTCATAACACCAACACAACTCTTAATCTTCCTAAGGATGTTATATGAAGATTATCAAACCGCTGCGGCTTAGCGTTTTAAACCGCCCGTTTCGCCTGCAGGGCCAAAATCATCTGGGTGTTTCCGTTATGGCGCTCGCTGATATGAGCGCCTCGCCGCAATTACGACCCGAAGTGGAACTGTGGCAACTCGCTGCCAACGAACTGCAAACCAGCGGCGGTGTGCTGGATATGGCCATCCCCAAAGCGCGTGCCGAATTCCTCGCTACAGGTTATGCCTACACGCAGCACCATCAGGACAAAACCGCCTGCGCGGTGCGCATCGAAGTCGAGAACCTCACCAAAACGCTGGCGGTGACCGGCGATCGCTACTGGGCAGGTTTGCGATCCACCGCGCCGCAACCTTTTGAGCAAATGCGTCTCGACTGGAGCCGCGCGTTTGGTGGCGAAGGGTTTGAGGAAAACCCGCACGGCATCGGGGCAGTGGTGGAAAACCACAACGGCACGCAATTTCGCCGTTTGCCCAATATCGAAGCCCTCAATCAGCGCGTGACTTCACCGCGCACAAAACCCGAACCCGCCAGCTTCGGCCCGCTGGATTTACTCTGGCCGCGCCGTTTTCGCCGTATGGGCAAAAACTACGACGCCCGCTGGTTGCAGAACGATTTCCCCGGCTTCGCGCCAGATATCGACTGGCGAGTTTTTAATGCCGCAAGCCCGGACCAGTGGTGGGAAGAGCGAGATTCACTGCCACCTCAGGCTGCCTGGCGCATCTGGAATATGCACCCGCAAAAACATCTTCAGGAAGGCACGCTGCCGCCCTGGCAAGCGCGGTGTTTTATGCAGCGCCAGCGAGGCGATGAGATCCTGTTCGAAGAAATCGCCCTACGTGCGACCACGGTGTGGTTTTTCCCACATCTGGAGCAGATGGTGCTGATCTGGCAGGGTAATCAACGCATTAATGAAGACGATGCGGCAGATGTGCTGCAACTGATGCCTGCACTGGAGAAATCCGGCGCATCGCGCTCGGTCAATCACTATCGCAAAGTGCTCAAACAGCGTCTGGACAAAGAGAAAGGCGCACTGTTTGCCTTTCGCGAAAAAGATCTGCTGCCAGAGGAGGTTATCGGGCCGTGGATCGATAACGAAGTGCAGGAAAATCACAGTCCGATGCGTGATAACCAGAATAACCGCGCATTGCAATTGCGAGAGCAGCACCGCGCCATGTTGGAAGAGCAGGGCGGTGACGTCAGCGCGTTACTGAAAGAGAGTGATGAGCCGGAACTTCCTAAGTTAGAGGATCTGCCGGAATTCATAGAGGAAATGGAGCGTAAAGCGCAGGAGATGCAACAACAGGCCGAAGCGCGCAAAGCCGAAATGGAAGCGCGCTACCCGGAAATGGCGAACGACGATAACCGGCCGCGCGGCCCGGAATCGATGCATCGCATGCAGGAGCTGCTGGAGCGCAACGCCAATGAAATGAGTGAGAAGAAGCTGGCGCAAAGCCGCGAAGCGCTCCACAAGATGTACTTGTTGTCGGCGGCGCAGCAACCACCCGCCATCAAACTGACCGGTGATATCGCGCTGATCATTCGCCAGCGCGCCGAGCGCACGATGGCGCAGGGCGGGGATTTCAGCAGTCTCGACCTGACCGGTGCGGACTTCTCCGGTATGGATCTGCGCGGCGCGAATTTTCACAACGCATTGCTTGAATGCGCCAATCTCCGCGGTTGCCAACTTGATGGCGCGAATTTTTCGCAGGCGATGCTGGCGCGCGCCGATTTGCAGAATGCGTCGCTGCGCGAATGCTGCCTCGAAAATGCCAGCCTGGCACTGGCGCAATGTAAACAAACACAATTCCAGGGGGCGCAGTTCAGTGAAACCGACATGACCGGCGCACTCTTCGAAGCCTGCGATTTCAGCCGCGCCCGCATGGACAACTTGCTGCTGCGCGAAACGGGCTTCAGCCACTGCGTTTTCCAGCACGCGACGCTCAATAACTGCGTATTCATGGAACTCACCCTGCCGCAACCGGATTTCAGCCACGGGGTAATGAACAAAACCAGCTTTATCAAATGTGAACTGCACAGCGCCGTCTTCGCTCATGCGCGACTGGACAGTTGCTCCTGGGTTGAAAGCCAACTGGAAAGCGCTGTTTTCATCGGGGCGACGCTCATTTCCAGCGCCGTTGCATCGGGCGGTACGCTCGCGGGAGCGGATTTCAGCGGCGCGCATCTGAAACAGAGCAATCTGCGTCAGGCGGTGTTAACCGGCTCGCGTTTTACGCGGGCGAAACTGGATAACAGCGATCTCAGCGAAGCCCAGTGTGAAGGCGCTGATTTTAGTGGCGCCACGCTTACCGGCAGTTTGTTTATCCGCACTGATTTTCGCGGCGTGCGATTCAACGATGCCAACCTGATGGGCGCCATGTTGCAAAAAAGCCGCCTTGAGGGTGCCGATCTGAGCTATGCAAATCTGTTTCGTGCCGATTTGTCGCAATCCATCACCAGTGATGCGACACAATTTCAGGGCGCTTATACCAAACGGGTGAAAACCTTGCCGAAGCGAGATGGAGAGGTGATATGAGCGCATTAACGGCGGCGGAGTTACAGCAGAAAGTCAAAAGCGGTGAAGCGATTATTGAGCTCAATCTGGACGGCTGCGACTTGCAAAACTGCGATTTATCCGGCGGTATTTTTCAGGAAGTGTCGCTGCAAGGCGCCAACCTGCAAGGCGTAAATCTGAAAGAAACAGTGTTCACCGAATGCCAGCTAAGCGAGGCCACGCTGGCGGCGGCGCAACTGGAAGAAACGGTATTTAACCAGTGCGATATGCAGGCTTTGAACGCCAGAAATTCGACGCTGAACCGCTGTGTATTCAATGACTGTAATCTGGCGAACAGCGATTTTTCCCATTCGACATTCGATTCCAGCCAGTTTATGCGCTGCCCGTTGGCAAACAGCGTGTTTACCGGCTCGACGCTGGAACGCTCGACCTTTTACGAAAGCCCGCTTGAAGGCGCAAAGCTGGATAACTGCCGCAATATGATGACCACCTGGTTTGGCATCGATCTGCGCGACGCTGATCTCCAGGGCAGCCAGTTTGAGCGCGCGGTGTTTTTCAACTGTGACCAGCGAGGGAAAAACTATGCGCAGCATAAATTTACTGGCTGCCAGTTCACTGATAACCAGCTTGATGGTGCCGATTTTGCCGGTGCGCAGCTGACGCAGTGCAACTTTAAAGGCGCCTCGTTAAAGCAGGCGCAACTGTGTAATGTCAACGCCACACAAGCGCTGTTTATGGAGGCCGATTTGAGCGGCGTTAACGCGCAAAGCAGCCAGTTCGATCAGGCGATTTTTGTCGGCGCGACGCTGAATCAGGCGAGTTTTAAACAGAGCCGTTTTTTTCAAAGCATTCTGCAACTGGTCACGGCGCAACAGGCCGACTTCACGCTGTGCGATTTCACTTATGGTGATTTTTCTGGTGCCGATGTGCGTGACGCCGACTTTCGCGGCGCGGCATTTTCGCGCACCCGTTTTCACCGCGCCCGGCAGGACAATGCCCGTTTTGCCGATCGCAAAGGCATTCTCGAATACGACGAAGAGTTACTGGCGGCGGAAGCCTGGAGCGCCGAACGCCACAGCAAAATCTACGGAGACCCGCAATGAACAATATCAACCACCAACTGGTTATGGCCGCCATCCCATCCGGGCAATTCTCAGCGCAAGTGACGCACTGCTTCGATGACGGCAGCCTGATGGTCGAAAGCGAAGGGCGCGGCTGGCACTGCCGCCGGGCGGTCAGCTGCGTGATTGCGCCGCAGGCCGGCGATACCGTGCTGATCAGCGCCGTTGACAACCAAATGTGGTTGCTTGCCGTGCTGGAGCGTATCAATCCACATAGCGCGGAACTGAGCGTGCCAGGCGATCTGCACATTTCCAGCCAGGGCGCGCTAAGCCTGAGCAGTGAAGCGCTGAATATCAACGCGGCGAAGGGCGATTGTCATATCAACGACATGAATTACAGCGGCGAGAAAATCTCCGCCTGGGTGTCGCTGTCGCGCATTGTTGGCAAGCGCGCGGAATCGGTCTGGCAGACGATGACGCAAATCAGCCAGCAACTATTTCGCACCACGCGCCAGACTGAGCATGTCCGCGCCGGGCAACTCGATGTGAAAGCGGAAGATTACTTGCGCCTGCACGCGCAAAACACGGTGATTACCTCGAAGGCCATCACTAAAGTCGATTCTGAACAGATTCATATGGGGTAAGGAGACGAGATGTTTGCCAACTGCCAGCTAATGGGTGTCGATCTGGCGTTTCCGGATGTCTGCCTGACACCGATGCCAGCGCCCACGCCGATTCCTTATCCGGATATCGCGCTTGGGCCGACCGCCATTCCTAACGCGCTCAATATCCTGTTTATGGGGATGCCGGCGCACAATATGGCGACGGTGACGCCGTTGACCAACGGGGACAACCCCGGCGTGGCAACCGGTGTCGCGTCCGGCACGGTGATGGGGCCTTCGCGCCATCTGACCGGTGCCTTCACTGTGCTGCTTAAAGGCACGCCGGCCACACGCTTAACCAGCATCAGCCTGCAAAACTCCACCAACGCCATTGGCATGCGTATTGTCCCCAGCCAGTTCAAGGTACTGATGCTGGCACCTTAATAAGCACTGACCACACAGCAATTTTTACACTCAAAAAACAAACGCACAGACATGAACAAGTGCGCTTTCAGGTGATTATTTTTTTACGGACTCAATGTTATGGAAAACAGAATATCGGTAACGCTGCCGGTAGAGGGCCTGCGTTTCTGGAAACTCTCCGGGCGCGAGGCGCTGTCGGAGCCGTTCACGCTGGCGCTGACTGTGCTGGGCACGGATGCGCGTCTTGACCGCAGCCAGCTGCTGGGCCAGCCGGTGACGGTGAACATTCCCGCGCAGGGGCTGACCGGCAGCAGCCGGTATCTCAACGGTAAAATCACCCGCGTGGCGGTCAGCGCCACCGAGCTTTCCGGCACGCGCTACGCGGTGTACCGGCTGACGGTGGAGCCGGATGTCTGGCCGATGAAGCGCGACCGCAACCTGCGCATCTTCCAGGGGCAGACGGCTCCGCAGATAGTCAAGACGCTGCTCGGCGAATACCTGGTCAACACCGAGGACAGGCTGACGGGCAGCTACCGGGTGTGGGACTACTGCGTCCAGTACCAGGAATCGAGCCTGGACTTCATCAGCCGCCTGATGGAGCTTGAAGGCATCGCTTATCATTTCCGCCACGAGGCCGACCGTCACATTATGGTGCTGACGGATGCCGCCAGCGAACACCCGCCCTTCAGCGGCTACGAAACCATCCCCTATCATCAGACCCCCTCCGGCGGCAGCACCGACGAGGAAGGCATCAGCCAGTGGGCGCCGGAAGACAACGTGACACCCGGCATCTACAGCCTCGACGACTACGACTTCCGCAAACCCAATGCCTGGCTGTTCCAGGCCCGCCAGAATCCCTCCTCACCGCAGCCGGGCAGCATTGATGTCTACGACTGGCCGGGCCGATTTGTTGAGCACGGCCACGGCGAGTATTACGCGCGTATCCGCCAGGAGCGCTGGCAGGTGGAGCATCAGCAGATTCAGGCCACGGCAACGGCCATCGGCGTGGCGCCGGGCCACACCTTCGCGCTGTATAACGCCCCGTTCCTCAGCGATAACGGGGAATACCTGACCACCGAAGCGAACTACTTTTTCGAGGAGAACCGCTACGCCAGCGGCAGCGACAGTGAAACGGTGCACCGCATCGACTTCACGGTGATTCCGTCATCAGTGGTGTTCCGCCCGGCGGTGATGACGGCATGGCCGAAAACCTACGGGCCGCAGACGGCGAAGGTGGTCGGTCCGGAAGGGCAGAGTATCTGGACGGATAAATACGGCCGGGTGAAGGTGAAGTTTCACTGGGACCGTCTGGCGAAGGGCGATGACACCAGTTCGTGCTGGGTACGTGTTTCCAGCGCGTGGGCCGGTCAGGGTTTCGGCGGGGTGCAAATCCCGCGCGTCGGGGATGAAGTGGTGATCGATTTCATCAACGGCGACCCGGACAGGCCGGTGGTGACCGGGCGCGTGTACAACGAAGCCAGCATGCCACCGTGGTCGTTGCCCGCCGCCGCCACACAGATGGGCTTTCTCAGCCGCTCGAAAGATGGCTCGGTGGATAACGCCAACGCCCTGCGCTTTGAAGATAAAGCCGGGGAAGAGCAGGTGTGGATCCAGGCCGAACGCAATATGGACGTGCACGTTAAAAATGACGCTTCACGCTCAATTGGCAGCAATCACAGCCACTATGTGCGTAAAAATGAGCTGCATCGTGTCGAAGCGAACCAAACCCGGGCGGTGAAAGGGCGGACAGAAAACCTGACCGGCAAGGGCAAACTGGATGCGGCAGTCGAGCAGTTTATTCTCGCCTCCGGCACGCAACTTCGCCTGGTTTCCGGCGACAGTGCTATTGAGTTAAACGCGAACGGAAAAATTAATCTGATCGGTAAATCCTTTAACTTCTTTGTTGAAGAAGATGGGCATATCACTACGGGCGGCAAGCTGCATCTGAATAGTTCGGGGGCAAAAGCCCCGACGGCAGCGCCAGGATCGGGGCATAAAGGGGATATTGATACGGCGGTTCAGGGATTTTTTGCGCCACAAGGCAGTGTTAAACATGCTGCGCCGGTTGCAACGGCGGCACCGTCAGTCGCGCAAAAGCCGGTCGCAAAATATACAGCGCCACCACCTTTGAGAGGCGATTATGTTTATAAAAATGATCCGACGAGCTCTCAAATAATGCCATTTGATGAAGACACCATTAATCAAATCAATAAATCACCCACGCTTCAGACACAGCTTAGAGAATTAAAGCAGAAGGACTGGGCAATCCAGCCGGGGGCGGCGGGGGGCGGTAGCTACGCCATTGGAGAAAATAGGCTAATTGTCATTGATCCCGAGCATATGGCGACGACCAATGAAACAGTCGAAACGCTGGCGCACGAAGCAGGCCATGCGATGTATCCGGTCACGCCGGATTTCTCCAGTCGTGAAAATTATATTAATAGTCAGTTGATGGATGAGGGCGGCGCGACGCTGAATAACATCAAAATCCAGCGGGAGATCCTGGCCAATGGGGGTATAGATATTGGTGTCGCCGCAGGCAGCGATGCAACTGAAGCAGCTTACAAACAAGCCTATGACAAAATGGTCAGTGGTGAAATATCCCGTAACGATGCCATGCAAGCCATTGGTAAGGTTGTAGGTAAATACGAAGTTGCTTCTGGAACCGTTCAAAAATATGACGATTATTATGGGAGTCAGTATGACCAATAGGATGGTAATAAATCTGTCGGCGCTTCTATTCTCTTCTGTTTTTACTTTTACTACGCATGCGGAACAAAAAAATATGAACCATGATTCTCTGTGGCAGATTACAAAGGCATTGAAGTCGGTATGGGGTAAAAAGGTAAATGCAGTCAGTGCCCTCCTGGACCAGCCGCTGGTTCCTGTTACACCGACGGCGAATGATCGTTTTACGTCTGCGCCTTTTACGCTGAGTGACGGGATAACGATCAGTGATCTGGATGTGCGTCTTCGAGCGAATGGCGATGGTACAGTTGCATTGGTATCTTTTTCTGTTAGTGGTCAATGCATTACGCTCGAAGAGGTTAAAGACCACTTTCCAGACGCGACCCTGCGTTTCGTGCCTCGTGCAAAATTGCCAGGGAGAACATTCGGTTATCTCACCACACGTGACGACAATAATCTTGCATGGGGGTTCGGTTTCCCGGCGTTAAACCGGAAGTGCCTTAGCTCCATCACCATGACGCACTACGAATCATAATATTTCGCTGCTAAAAATTGCCGCCAGTTTATTTTCTGGCGGTGAGGTCATTCTTATTCTTTGCAGTTCTTTATTGATTTCTACACCTCAGCAATAGGTTTCTATTATGGAATATATTCTCCAGGAAGGTTCCTTCTCTCTTTTTTCTGCCAACTGGCAGGACACCAGCATGACCCTGCTTCGCGATGAGGAAAGCGGTCTATCGCTTATTGTCAGCCGTGGGGCGATCCCTGACGGCAGCGACTTTGAAAAAGAATTCCATCGCCAGTGGGACGTGCTGCGTTCGCAGATGGGCGAGATCACGCAAAGCGAATTTCAGCGCGTACTTGTCGGGCAAAACAATAAAACCCGCGCAGTGGAAGTGGAAACGGTATTCGTCCGTAACGATCAGCAAATCTGGCAAAAGCAGTTTGCCGTTCAGGTCCCGGGTGCTGCGGTGGTGATGATCTTTACTCTTTCCGCTCTGCGCGCCTTCACGGATGAAGATTCCGCCCGCTGGAGCGCCATCAAACAAAGTCTGAAGCTGCACGAATAACGGAATCGGTAGCATGAGCGACAAACACGCCGCCCGCCAGGGCGATCAAATTATTCACTCCAGCGTTTTCGCCGATATCACAAGCCTGGTCGCGGAAGGTGTAGCCTATGCGGCGATCGGTTCGGCAGTGGCATTTGCCGCAACCGCCGCAGCGCCGCTGTTGGGCGCAGGTGCCGCCGCTGCCAGTGTGGCCTCTATCGGCTCAAGTTGTATTTTGAGCGGCATTGTCGGCGGCATCCTCGCCAATGTCGCCGGGATCACGGATGACATTAGTCATGCAGCCAATAGCCTTGGCGACGCATTGTTCCCTCCTTCTCCTGCGGGAACCATTGTTACCGGCTCATCGAATGTGTTGACCAACAACAAGTTGGCAGCGCGGGCTGCCGGGGAATTAACCTCCGGCGAAACGCCGCCCGCGCAGCCGCAATCGGCGGAGAGTTTTGCCGACTACGCCGGGGTGTTACTTGCAGGGGCGAAACATTTTGGCAGTGAGATGTGGCAGCCAACGGTGGGCTCGGTGGACGCCGGAACCTCGCCGCTGGAACAGGATAAAGTTGTCTGCGACAAACACGCGGGTCCGCAATACCTGGCGCAGGGTTCCAAAAGCGTATTCATCAACGGGCAGCCCGCCGTCAGGGCGAAAGACAAAACCACCTGCGAAGCGGCCATTTCCGATGACGTCTCGCCAAACGTGATTATCGGCGGCGACACCCTCACCGTACGTGATATCAAAAGCGGCAAAGTGCCAGGGCTGGCGGTCGCGATGATCGCGCTTTCTTTGGTCCGTGGTCGCCCCGGAAAAATACTTAAAAATATGCCCTGTGCACTCGCTTCTGCGGGGAGCGGCATGCTGGCGGATATGGCGGTTAATGCTGTTTTTGGCTCATCGCACCCGGTGCATGCCGCAACAGGTGTAAAAGTCCTTAACGATGAAAATGAACTCGATTTTGTCTTGCCAGGACGTTTTCCGCTCCAATTTCAGCGTAGTTACAACAGCCTGACCACACGCGTCGGGCTTTTTGGCCTCGGCTGGGCGACCGTTTTTGACAGCTACCTGGCTCTGAACGGCGAAGAGGTCACCTGGTTCGATGAAACCGGACGTGAATTACGTTTCGAACTGCCTTCGGTCACGAGCGCGTTATACAGCATTAGCGAAGGGGTAATCATCCGCCGCAACGAAGCGGGTGATATTGCCATCGCTGATGATGACGGCGCGGTCTGGCGGTTGTTTAAGCCGACGCGGGAAAACCCCGCGATTCTGCGGCTGGCATCGCTCAGCGATGAGTACGGCAACGCGCTGGAAACCGGCTGGGATGAGCATGGCAGGTTGGTGCGCATTCACGATGCGCCTTGTGCTATAGACGTGTCGCTGGCGTATGAGGATGACCGTTTTCCTGAGCGGATAACATCTGCCAGCCATTTTGACGGTGAACGTCACTGGCCGCTGATGCGCTGGGGCTACGACGCGCGCGGGCAACTCACCACGGTGACCGATGCGACAGAGATTGTCCGCCGGGAATTTCGTTACAACAATGATGGGCTGATGGTCTGGCACCGCGTAGCCAGCGGGCTGGAGAGCGAATATCGCTGGGCGATGTTTGACCATTGGAGAGTGATCGAAAACCGCACAAATACCGGAGACGGCTGCCGCTTTGCCTACGATCTCGATGCCGGTTTAACCACTGTTACGCACTATGACGGCCATGCGCGTCAACATTACTGGAACACACAGGGGTTGATTGTGCGTTTCGTTGATGAGCGCGGTGAGAGCTGGCGCTTTGAATGGAATGACGATGAGCAACTGACTCGCCGTGTTGATCCGCTTGGCCACGCGATGACCTTCGTCTATGACGAGATGGGTAATCGGGTGCAAGAAACCGATGCCGAAGGGCGCTCTCGTTTCACGCACTGGTTGCAGAACCGCGCGCTGCCTGCGGTGATTACCGAACCCGGCGGCAGCGCAACATGCTTTTATTACGACGAACATTTCGGCCTGGCGCGTACCGTGGATGCCCTCGGGCAGGCAACAGTCCGGCGACGCGATGAATTTGGTCAGGTTATTGAAGAGTTTGATGCGGCAGGAAACCGTCGGCAGCAGGAGTATAACGACGCAGGTCAGGTCATCCGTGAAACCGATTGCTCCGGGCATGTCACGCGTTATCACTATCATCCTCTGGGCTGGTTGCAGTCCATCCAGGCGGCAGATGGCGAAGAGACGCGCTACCACTACGATGCCGCAGGACGCCCTGTACAACTGGAGCGGGCGGAAGGTTGGCAGGAAACGCTGGTCTGGAACGAGCAAGGTCTTCCGGCGCAGCATGAAGCGCCGGACGGTAGTCGCAGTGAATTTCGCTATGACACGACCGGCCGATTGGTTGCGACACGCAACAGCATGGGGGAGGAGATCCGCCGCAGTTGGGACAGCCGCGGACGCCTTATCGCTCTGCATAATGAGAACGGCGAAGCTTATCAGTTCCGCTGGGGGGCGGATTCTCTGTTGCTGGAAGAGCAGGGGCTGGATGGTGTCATAAGCCGCTATACCTATGATGCCTGCGGACGCACGCTGACGCGCACGTTTGCCGCCGATCATCCGCAAGCGATAACGCATCGTTTCAACTGGAGTACGGCCGGGCAACTGCTCGCGCGGACAACGCCGGAAGGGCAGACGCGCTGGCACTGGTCTGCGACAGGGGTTCCTGAGCGCATCAGCCAGCATCCGCAACTTGATGAAAACAGCTGGAGCACGCAAGCCGAGCAAGAAATTATTTTCACTTTTGACGCGCTTGGACGTGTGACGGGGGAGCAGGGGGAAAATGGAACCCTGGCCTGGCGCTACGATGCGCTGGGCAATCGCACGTCTACGCAGTTGCCTGATGGACGCGCGTTAAAACATTTTTATTACGGCAGCGGCCATCTGTTGAGCATCGTGCTGGATAACCTGCCGATCAGTGATTTCAGCCGCGATACATTGCACCGCGAAGTGAGCCGAACGCAAGGACTGCTGACCACCCGCAGCGACTACGATCGTCTCGGGCGGCTGCATCATCGTGATGTTTTTACTGGTAATGCGCAGCGCCCGGCGCCGCGCCGCTGGTCACGCCGCTGGGATTACGATCATCGCAATAACCTGGTTCGTGAAGAGCGCGACGATAATCCGTTCAACTGGTATCGCTGGAAATATGACGATGCTGGACGTCTGTTAACACAGGATGGCACGCTGCCGGGCCAGGAGCAGTGGCGCTGGGACGGCGCAGGTAACCCGGTGGATAATCCGCTGCAGCAAGCTGTTCAGCACAATCGCGTGACACAGTTGAATGGCATCCGCTGGCGGTATGACATCCATGGGCGCACCGTAGAAAAGGATAACGGTCAGACGTGCTGGCACTACCGTTATGACGGCGAGCATCGTCTTACGGATGTTATCAGTCAGTCTCGCGATCGTAATAAGCCGCAGGTGCAGGTCAGCTTTCGCTATGATCCGCTGGGGCGACGTATCAGTAAAACGCGGCGCCAGATGCGTGCAGGCCAGGCGATCGGCCGCACTGTTACCACGCGTTTTGTCTGGGATGGTTTCCGGTTGTTGCAGGAAATCCACGACAATGTGCCGCTGACGTATGTCTACAGCGACCAGACGAGCCATGATCCGCTGGCGCGCATTGACGGCATTAACGATCCGGAAATTTACTGGTTCCACTGCCAACCAAACGGTACACCGGAGCGCCTGACCGATGCCGAAGGGGAGATCCGCTGGGAAGGGCAAAACAGCGCGTGGGGTAAACTGTTGCGCGAACCTCAGCTGCGCGCGCCGGAATACGCCCAGAATCTGCGCATGCAGGGGCAGTACCTGGATCGTGAAACGGGCTTACACTACAATCTGTTTCGTTACTACGACCCGGACTGCGGCAGATTTACTCAGCAGGATCCGATAGGTCTGGCAGGTGGGATAAACCTCTACCAATACGCGCCAAATGCGCTCGGGTGGGTGGACCCGTGGGGGTTGAGCCAGCGGAAATGTTCTAATACCAACATACATTCAGGAAACAACACGTCTAATATTAGACATCAATCTGGTTCAGCAATAATCCACTGGCATGACAATCGCTCACGGAATAATAGATTTGGTCATTATTCTGTTGAAGTGAAGATTAATGGCATGAGTTTACATACACACCAAGCAGGAGCGCCGGGAGAATTAACAATGATAACCACTCGCGGTTTTGAACGTTTACCTCCAGCAGCAAAAATGGCCGAACTTAAATTGCCGAAAGCTGATGAAGCCGTTAAATATTTGGGTGGGGTGCTAGATAAAAATGGACCTATTTATGATCTTAAAAATCAAAGTTGCGTGACACATGTCTGTGATGTCTTAAGAAGTGGAGGGGTAGAGGTTCCTACTGAACCTGGCGCGCAAATGAAGTTTCTTTTGAAATTATTAAAATAAGAGGTGGTTATGTTTTCATTATGCCCAATTCATTCTGTTGCTCGAGATGTTACGGTCTCAAAAAATATAAGCAAAGCATTAGAGGGAAACGTAATTATTGAAGGTGTGGTAGAGGTAGTGATTGTCATGCCTGATGAGCATATGGCAAAAGAACATCTATTTGTTGACTTGGAATTGTTGAAAACTCTTGGCATAGAAGAAAGGAGTGGCATTGTTTTATATGATAGAGATAAAACTAATAAAAAAATGAATGATAGATTGGTTATTAATAAGTTGTCAGGGTATCTCTGCAGCGCATGTCCTATTTGTTTAAGTGAAAAACTGGGTTTAAAATCATCTATCTAATTATTAGCCAAAATCAAACCTCCAGTGGGAAATATTTAGATAACCTGGAACTACTCGAAAGCAAAAGTACAATAGCCTGTAAACAAGCTGCCAAAAATGGCTCACCAGTCAAAGCAGGTCATATAAAAATAATACCCAAAAACAAACTTGATGTTATTTAAAGGGTTTTAAGTAATGCTACCGCTTGAGGGTAATTATTGAGGTTACATGCCGCTATGTGTACTGAAATAGCTAAAGTTATTTATTCACAACGAGCTTATTTCGCTTTAATAATGTCAGGTAGTAAGTATATTATTTCTGCATTGACTTCTAACCTTTATCCAAATTTACATTTGGATTTTAGTAAGGCCATAATCTATTAATTGCAATACTAATATATTTAACTCTAAGGAACGAATCCACAATATGCATCGTATCAACCCTGATAAAAGCGAACTGCTTCCTGCTTTTTTGGCTTGCTTATTATTCGGTTCATCCTTTGCTATTTCAGCAGAACTTCATCTCAATCAATATGACAAATTAGAAACCATTGAAGGTGTTACTTCGAACAAAGAAGTAGAAGCACAACTCAAGAAACTGTTGGGCGATAAGTACGACGACTTCATTCTTAATTTCGATCTTTATGGTGAACCACATCATACGGCAGACGGCGGGTTGTTTGTTGAAGGGTTCTTGCAGCACCTTGCGTTAGAAAACGCGTCTGCTTTCGTCATCTATCCGGATGGCAAGTTGTCTGCCGCGTGGGTATTACCGGGCGAAAAGATGATTCACTACCGGACAAACCGCGCCGAGAAAGGTATTAATCGCGATATCCAACAGTGGGCGAGCAAGTTTGATGATAAGACATTCGAGACATTGCCTGCGCAGTCTGCCGATCTCTTTTCCGGCAAATGGCAAGGGGATGACGATTTCACATCAACATTCAGCCTCAAACTCTTGCAGCAGAATAATAAACTCACCGGCTCATATTGTTTTATTACCCGGGGCGGTAACCGCATCGATTGCGCTGATGAAGAGCAGAATAATCTCTCTGGTGAGGCCAAAAACAATGTTGCCACCATCACTTTTGATTCCACTTTCGGTGGAAAAAATGGCAAAGCAACGTTGGTTGTCGATGGAGAAAAGATGCAATGGCAGCTTACTCAGCCACCGGCAAAGGGCAATTACTATGCACCGGAGTCTTATCACCTCGTAAAAGATCACGCCAATGCAGGCGCTGCCGCGCGATTGCTGAGTACCAGCAAATTCACTATTGCTATCCGCAATAACTGTGGCGTGTTCAGTACGCCCTGCGATGACATGCTCTACACCGGCGTGCGAAACAGCGATAACACTATGATCAGCCTGAAGGGCAAAACGGTGCGGGGTCGCGACAACCGCGTTGTTGGTTCCGAATTCAGCAACGGCAATGTCACCTATCGGGTCAATTACCAGCCACCAGAACTCATTGTGGCGCAGGGTAAAAAGATCCTCGTCAACCAACCTGCGCAATGGCAGAAGTAACACTCATCTAAGGCTATATAAACGATACGTGAAAATCGCTGAAGAGAAGGGGATGCGATTGAAATGATGAATGTTGATGGACAGGTAATACGCCTAATCGAATCGTGAATAAAAACCCCCGGCAGGTTTCCTCTCCGGGGGTTTTTGTCATTTAGCGCTGGCTACAGCCTGTGCACTGTCTGTTCTGGATCTGCTGGAAGAAGTCATTGCCTTTATCATCCACCAGGATAAACGCCGGGAAGTTCTCCACTTCAATCTTCCAGATAGCCTCCATACCCAGCTCTGGATAAGCGACGCATTCGAGGCTCTTAATGCTCTGCTGCGCCAGTACCGCCGCCGGGCCACCAATGCTCCCCAGATAGAAGCCGCCGTGTTTAGCACAGGCATCTGTTACCTGCTGGCTGCGGTTACCTTTCGCCAGCATAATCATGCTCGCACCGTGAGATTGCAGCAGATCAACGTAGGAATCCATACGGCCCGCGGTGGTTGGGCCAAGTGAACCAGACGCATAACCCTCCGGCGTTTTTGCTGGGCCTGCGTAGTAGATCGGGTGATCTTTCACGTACTGCGGCAATTCTTCGCCGTTATCAATCAGTTCTTTCAGTTTCGCGTGGGCAATATCACGCGCCACGATAATGGTGCCGTTAAGCGATACGCGCGTAGAAACCGGGAATGCGGAGAGCTGTGCGAGGATCTCTTTCATCGGCTGATTTAGATTGATTTTCGCCACATCACCTTCGCCCTGCTGGCGCAGTTCTTCCGGTATGTACTGGCCCGGATTGTGCTCCATCTTCTCAATCCAGATCCCTTCGCGGTTAATCTTCGCTTTGATATTACGGTCGGCAGAGCAGGAGACACCCATACCAATCGGACAGGATGCGCCGTGGCGCGGCAGACGAATTACGCGGATGTCATGAGCAAAGTATTTGCCGCCAAACTGGGCGCCCAGGCCCAGATCCTGTGCTTCTTGCATCAATTCCTGTTCCAGTTGCACATCGCGGAACGCCTGGCCGTGCTCGTTGCCTTCGGTCGGCAGACCGTCATAGTAGCGCGTGGAAGCCAGTTTCACGGTTTTCAGCGTGGATTCTGCGGACGTTCCGCCAATCACAAAGGCGATATGGTACGGCGGGCATGCCGCGGTACCGAGGGTACGCATTTTCTCAACCAGGTAGTTTTTCAGCTTAGCCGGGGTGATCAGCGCTTTGGTTTCTTGATAGAGATAGGTTTTGTTCGCTGAACCGCCGCCTTTCGCAACGCACAGGAATTTATACTCATCCCCATCCACGCTATAGAGATCAATCTGCGCAGGCAGGTTCGTGCCGGTGTTCACCTCGTTGTACATATCCAGCGGGGCGTTCTGTGAATAGCGCAGGTTATCTTGGGTGTAGGTGTTATAGACGCCGCGTGCCAGCGCCGCTTCATCGCCGCCGCCGGTCCATACGCGTTGACCTTTTTTCCCCATAATGATTGCCGTGCCGGTGTCCTGGCAGGTCGGGAGAATCCCTTTCGCGGCAATTTCCGAGTTACGCAGGAATTGCAGAGCAACGTATTTGTCGTTTTCGCTCGCTTGTGGGTCGGCCAGGATCGCAGCAACCTGTTTCTGATGAGACGGACGCAGCAGGAAAGAGGCGTCATGGAAGGCCTGTTGCGCCAGCAGCGTCAATGCTTGTGGCTCAACCTTCAGCACTTCCTGACCATCAAAATCGGCGATGGAAACATGTTCGCGGCTCAGCAAATAATATTCCGTATTGTCTTTCGCCAGCGGGAACGGGTCCTGATAAACAAAAGGTTTGTTCGACATAGCTCTTTACTCCATAAAAATAAAACCGCCGGGCGAACCCGACGGTTGTGAATCAGAACATCATGGTAATCCACGGATAACCAATCAACAGCAGGGCGGCAAGGAAGATGGCACCGAAGATAGTGCCAAGACGCCAGTAGTCTTTCGTCGGCAAATAACCGCTGCCGTAGTAAATCGGGCTTGGGCCTGTACCGTACGGAGTGATTATGCCCATCACACCGAGCGAGGTGCACAGTACCAGCACGACGACTTCCATATTAATGCCCGGGATAGTGGCGGCGATGGTCAGCATCGCTGGCAGCAGGGCGGTGGTGTGCGCAGTGGTGCTGGCAAACAGATAGTGCAGCAGGTAGAACGCCAGCAGCAGGGCGATAGTCGCCATCCCCGGAGAAATACCGGCCATCAGCAGGCCGCCTTCTTTACCCAACCAGGCGATAAAGCCGGTAGAGGAGAGGCCGTCAGCCAGTGCCACCAGGGTGGCGAACCAGACAAAAGTGTTCCACGCCGGTTTGTTGCTGGTAATGTCGTTCCAGGTCAGCACGCCGGTCCACAGCATCAGCACCACAACCAGCAGGGCAGCCAGTGCCGGTTCGATAAAGTCGGCGGCAAAAATCCACATCAGCAGCGCACAGCAGACAAACACCAGCAGCAGGATTTCATTACGGGACATCTTGCCCAGTTTTTCCAGCTCACGGCTCGCCCACAGCGGCACTTCATCATTCACTTTCACTTCTGGTGGATAAAAAATGTAAGCCAGCAGTGGCATGGTCAGAATCAACAGGATACCCAGTGGCAGGAAGGCGATAAACCAGGTGCCCCAGGAAATGTTAATGCCCACGATGCTTTTCACCAGCGCCAGCGCCAGCAGGTTCGGTGCCAGCGCAGACAAGAACATTGAACTGGTGATACAAGCCGCGGTTATCGCTACCCACATCAGGTAGGAACCGATACGGCGCGAACTCGGATCGTTAGGTTTAGAACCGTACAGCGGCGGCAGGTTGGCGATGATCGGGTAGATAGTCCCGCCACTGCGCGCTGTGTTGGATGGTGTAAACGGTGCCAGAAGCAGGTCGGCGAAGGTGATGGCGTAACCGAGCGTCAGGCTGCGGCGGCCAAGGTATTTCACCAGAATCAGCGCCAGGCGACGACCGAACTGCGTCTTATCGTAACCGGCGGCAAACATAAACGCGCCGAAGATAAGCCAGACGGTGGAGTTACCGAAACCGCTAACCGCCCATTTAAAGGACTGGCCTGCCAGCTTGAATTTCGGGTCCGCCAGTTGCTCCGGGCTAAACAGCAGCCACTGGCTACACAACGCGATAACCACCACACCGGTCATACCGATAACGGCGCCCGGTAACGGCTCGAAGATCAGGCCGACAATGACGCCGACGAAGATCGCGAAGTAGTGCCAGGCGAAAGGCGGTAACCCTTCCGGCACCGGAACAAACAGCAGGAGGACGGCCACGATAATAGGCAGCGCCATCATTATCAGGCGGTTTTTATTTCCGGCCTTTGCACTATCTGCATTGGCAGAGGGTGAAGTTGTTGTTTTCTCGTTCATAGTGAGCATCTACAAGTAGTTAAAAATTCGGATGTGCAATGGAATAGATTTGCGATTTATTTAGTTTCAAAAGTTACTTTAGTTATTAATATCGCGCTTTCTTATTCCGTATGCGGTTACTTAACGCAACTTTTACGGCGATAAATAAAAAATCTGAGTGTTTTTATATATTGCTCTTCCACTCGAGAATACTCTTGATTGAGATCAAGAAAAAGAAAAGAGTAGTCCTTTTTTTAATATAAAGAATACCCACAATGAATTATGTGGTTAATTTCACAAATTGAGATTAAATGTTAAATAATGGAGCTGATAAAAAATCTCATTTCGCCTGTTTTTGTTGTAACTTACTGATAATTATAATTTTGTATTGTATAAGCAAAAACTAAAGGTACAAAGAAAAGTAATCGCAATGTTACCGGTAATTAAATATCTGTAAATACAATATTCAAAAATGATAATACAGTGGAGGTAGCTGTGTTATTAAGGGGGTTAAATACTTTTATAACTAACGTAATTAATTTAGTAAATAGAATTCGCGGTATATTAAATACACGACGCCAGGATTAAAAAGAAAACGAAAAATAAATCCGTCACCGAATTCAAATTTTTCAATTTTAGATGTGGAGTTTTATTATGACCAGCAACGAACGCATTCTCAGCCCTTTCACCTTGCCTAATGGCGCGGAACTGAAAAACCGTTTGTTAATGGCACCTATGACCACCTGCACAGGTTATTTCGACGGTACTGTCAGCAGTGAGCTGGTGGAATATTATCGTGCCCGCGCAGGTAGCATCGGTACCATTATTGTTGAATGCTGTTTTGTCGATGATCTCGGGTTGGCATTTCCGGGTGCCATCGGCATTGATAATGATGAAAAAATAGCGGGCCTGGCGAAAATCGCTGCCGCTATTCAAGCCGAAGGTTCGAAAGCGATTCTGCAGATTTACCACGGCGGCCGCATGGTTGAACCAAAACTGATCGGCGGTCGTACGCCGGTTGCGCCAAGTGCCATAGCTGCGCCGCGTGAAGGTGCAGCGATGCCGGTCGCGCTGACGACTGCCGAAGTGGAAGGGATGATCGGGAAGTTCGGTGAGGCCGTGCGCCGAGCCATTCAGGCCGGTTTTGATGGCGTCGAAATTCACGGCGCAAACACCTATCTGATCCAACAATTTTTCTCGCCGAATTCAAACCAGCGTGATGACGAGTGGGGCGGCAGCCGCGATAACCGCGCGAAGTTCCCGCTGGCCGTGCTGGATATCACCCATAAAATGGCGCGTCAGTACGCCGACGACGCCTTTATCATCGGCTACCGTTTCTCGCCGGAAGAGCTGGAAGTGCCCGGCATCCGCTTTGAAGACACCATGTTCTTGCTGGAAAAACTGGCTGCGCGCGGTGTTGACTATATGCACTTCTCCTTAGGCGCGGCGCTGCGTCCATCCATCAACGACACCACCGACCCAACGCCGTTGATTGAGAAATATTGCGCAATGCGTTCTGACGCGCTGGCGCAGATCCCGGTAATGGGCGTGGGCGGTGTCGTCAACGCCGCTGACGCTGAAGAAGGGCTGGATCACGGCTATGATTTGATTGCCGTGGGCCGTGCCTGCATCGCTTATCCGGACTGGGCTGAGCGCATCGCTAATGGCGAAAATCTGGAGCTGTTTATCGACAGCACGCAGCGTGAAGCGCTGCAAATCCCGGAACCGCTGTGGCGTTTCTCACTGGTGGAAGCGATGATCCGCGACATGAGCATGGGCGCGGCGAAGTTCAAACCGGGAATGTTTGCTGAAACCGTGCAGGATGACAGCAACGAATTAGTGATCAACGTGAGTCTGGAAACCGATCGCATTGTCGATATTGAACTGGCTTCCGGCCCGATAGGAAACGTTGAATTCACCAGTAGCTTCGACGAGATTCGTGGCCGCATTCTGGATGCGAACTCCCCGCATGTTGATGCGATCTCCGGCGCGACCAGCCAGAGCGAAGCGGTCAAAAAAGCCGTCTCGAAAGCGATGGTTAAATCGAGCAAAGCACGCGTCGTGGAAGAGGGCGGCGATGTCAGTGCGCCGAAGAATTATGACGTTGTTGTGGTCGGTAGCGGCGGTGCGGGTCTGGCAGCGGCTATTCAGGCTCATGACGAAGGTGCCAGCGTACTGATTGTCGAAAAAATGCCGACCATTGGCGGTAACACGATCAAAGCGTCGGCAGGCATGAACGCGGCGGAAACCCGCTTCCAGCGTGTGAAAGGCATTCAGGACAGCAAAGATCTTTTCTATGCTGAAACCCTGAAAGGCGGCGGTAACAAAAACAACCCGCAACTGCTGCGTCGATTTGTGGAAAATGCGCCGGAAGCCATCGAATGGCTGGCGCGTCGCGGCATTATGCTTAACGACATCACCACCACTGGTGGGATGAGTATTGACCGTACACACCGTCCGCGCGATGGATCGGCCGTCGGCGGGTACCTGATTAGTGGCCTGGTGCGTAACGTCACCAAACGTAACATCGACGTAATGCTGGATACCTCGGTTGAAGACATTCTGTTCGAACAAGGCGAAGTGCGTGGCGTGCGTTTGCTCACTGACGAGCAGGAAGCCGTCAATGTACAGGCGAAAAGTGTGATTGTGGCAACCGGTGGTTTTAGCGCCAACAGTGCGATGGTAGTAAAATATCGCCCGGATCTGGACGGTTTCGTGACCACCAACCATAAAGGCGCGACCGGTGCGGGTATCGCACTGCTGGAGCGTCTGGGGGCTGGTACTGTCGATATGGGCGAAATTCAGATTCACCCGACAGTAGAACAAAATACCTCGTATCTGATTTCCGAATCGATTCGTGGTGGCGGCGGTATCCTCGTAAGCCAGCAGGGTAACCGCTTCTTCAACGAGATGTCGACCCGCGATAAAGTCTCAGCGGCGATTATCGCGCTGCCGGAACATTACGCGTATATCGTGTTTGACGAACATGTTCGTTCAAAAAACAAAGCAGCGGATGAGTACATTGCCCGCGGTCTGGTGACCAGTGCGAGTTCACCGCGTGAGCTGGCGGATAAACTGGGTATCGATTATCACGCGTTCCTCGCAACACTTGAACGCTACAATGGTTTTGTGGAAAAACAGCTCGACGAGGACTTTGGCCGTACAACCGCGCTGCGCGCCCCGATTAACGAAGGTCCGTTCCACGCGATCCAAATTGCGCCGGGCGTGCACCATACGATGGGCGGTGTCACCATCACCACCGATACTGAAGTGTTGAACACCGAAAATCAGGTGATCCCTGGTGTGTATGCGGCGGGCGAAGTGGTTGGCGGCCTCCACGGCGGCAACCGTATCGGTGGTAATGCCGTGGCCGATATCATCATTTTCGGTTCTCTGGCGGGTCACCAGGCAGCAATGCGCGCCAAACGGTAACAAGTTGCCGGGTGGCACAGCGTTTACCCGGCCTACAAACCCGTAGGCCTGATAAGCAAAGCGCCATCAGGCAATCAGCATTGATAAACTATCGCCGGATGGCGGCAAATGCCTTATCCGGCCTACGGGGTTCGCGCCAGATTTGTAGATTAGTAGGCCTGATAAGTGAAGCGCCATCAGGCAACCAGCATGAATAAACCATCGCCGGATGGCGGCTACGCCTTATCCGGCCTACAGGGTTCAAACCCGATTTGCAGATTGGTAGGCCTGATAAGCGAAGCGCCATCAGGCAATCAACAGGAGTAGGCGATGTCCGATAACCGTGTCTGGAGCTACTCTGCTGTACTGATGGGTTCGCCCATTCTGCTCAAACTCTTTACCCACGATGAAACCCTCGCGTCCCGCGTCTTCGCCCTGATCAAACGCTACGAAGACCTGTTCACCGTAAACCGCGCCGATTCCCAGCTCATGGATATCAACCGCGCCGCAGGACGGCATCCTGTGGTTGTCAGTCGCCCGGTATTCGAACTCATCAAATGCGCCAAAGCCGCCAGCATGGTGCACAACAGCGCGTTCAACCTGGCTATTGGCCCATTGGTCAAACTCTGGCGCATCGGCTTTAAAGGCGATTGCGTCCCGCCCGCTGAGGAAATTGCCGCGCGGCTGCGCATCACACGTCCGCAGGACGTTATTCTTGATGAGGCCGCCGGGAGCGTGTTCCTGGCGCAGGTGGGCATGGAGATCGATCTTGGCGCGATCGCCAAAGGGTTTATCGCTGATCGAGTGCGGGACTATCTGCATCAGCAGGGCATCCACAATGGGCTTATCAACCTCGGCGGTAACGTGCAAACCCTTGGAACGCCGCAGGGAAACTGGTCAATTGGGGTGAAAAAACCGTTTGCTGAGGCCGACGCGCTGGTGGGTTCGATCGAAGTGGTTAACAAATCGGTGGTGACTTCCGGGACTTACGAACGCTATTTCGAGCAGGATGGTAAACGCTGGCACCATATCCTCGACCCGCGCAATGGCTACCCGTTGGATAACGAACTCGACAGCGTCACGATCATCTCAAGCGACTCCCTCGACGGCGATATCTGGACCACGCTAATCTTCGGGCTTGGCGTCGAAAAAGGTTGTGCGCTGCTGAAACAACGCGATGATATTGAAGCGATTTTCGTCACCAAAAACCGCGACATTATCCTTTCCTCACAGCGCCAGTTCCGTTTTACCCCTCTCGACGACAGCTACCGGCTTACTGACAGTACTGTTTAAGCAGGCCGTACTGCTCAGCAATCAATTGATAACGGTACACCGGGCGACCAGTCGCGCCGTAGTGAATGGTGGTATAGAGAATATTGATCTGCGCCAGCCAAATCAGGTATTTCCGGCACGAAACGCGCGAAATATTCACGGCGCTCGCCAGCTCATCCGTTGAAAATTCAATCCCTGGATGGCTATCAATCCACTGGCAAATAGTGCGCAGGGTTTGCGCCGTTAACCCCTTCGGCAGCCGCCGCGTATCCGCCACTTCTGGTGCGCCGCCGTGCAACAGGCGGTCAACGTCGGACTGCTCGTAATAGGGGTGAGCATCCATCAGTTTGCGCTTTTCGCGCCAGGTGGTGAGCGCCTCTTCAAAACGCGGGAACTGGAACGGCTTAATCAAATAATCCACCACGCCGTAATGCAGCGATGTCTGGATAGTGGCGGCATCGGCAGACGAGGTGATCATAATCACATCGATAGCGCGACCGCTGGCGCGAATCGTTGGCAGCAAATCGAGGCCGCTGTCTTGCTGCATATAGACATCCAACAGCACTAAATCGATTTCACGTAACGGATCGTTAATCATCTCCTCGGCCTGGCGTAGCGTCGACGCCGTGCCGCAGCACTGAAAACCGGCAATCTGCGCCACATACATGCGGTTCAGCTCGGCTACCATGGCATCATCGTCAACTATTAATACATTTATCACGCGGTCTTCCTTTCACTATCCCAGGGGAGATGGACAAAAAATTGGGTAAAGACACCGGGTTCGGACTCAACGGTAATCGTGCCGCCAAGCTCGGTAAGCTGTTGGCTGGCAAGGAACAGCCCAACACCCCGGTTATCGCCTTTGGTGGAGAAGCCTTTGCGGAAAATCGCGTCGATATCGCCCGGCGCAATGCCCGGCCCGTCATCGCTCACTTCTCCCGCCAGCCAGCCGTCCTGATAATGCAGCAGCAAGCTGACTTCGCCTTCCGGCTGGTCGCTCATCGCATCCAGCGCGTTCTCAATCAAATTTCCCAGCACGGTCACCAACACGGTCACCTGCTTCTCGTTCGGGTTATCCGGGACCAGGCTCTCATCCGCCAGCGCCAGCGTAAAGCCGCGCTCTTTCGCCCGGTTGATTTTCCCTAACAAGAACCCCGCCACGACCGGGGATTTAATGCGATGTTGAATCGCACCGATTTCGCTCTGGTAATTCTGCGCCGTTTGCAGCACGTATTCCTCAAGCTTGTCGTAACGTCTCATATTCAACAGGCCGAGAATGACATGCAACTTGTTCATGAATTCGTGCGAGGTGGCTCGCAAGGCATCGACATAATTGACCATCCCGTCGAGGCGCTGCATCAACTGGCTGACCTCAGTCTTATCGCGGAAAGTACTGATTGCGCCGATAATGTTCTCCTGGCTGCGCACCGGCACGGTGTTGCTCAATAGCAGCAGGCCGTTGCAACCTAACTCGCGGTCATAAATCGGCACGCCGGTTTGCAGCACGTCGAGCAGATCCGCCAGTAACGGTTCATGCCCCGCTGAACCGCTCGCGTTGGTGAGCAACATCCGCCGCCCGGCATGATTAAGCAACGTCACGCGCCCGTCGGCATCAACAGCAATTACCCCTTCTTTCAGGGACTGCAACATCGCCTGGCGTTGCTTAAACTGGGCGGAAATCTCGTGTGGTTCCAGCCCTAACAATATGCGTTTCAACACCCGCACCAGTTGCCAGACGCCGATTACGCCCATAAAGGCGCTAAACAGCAGTGTCCACATCACCGCCCAGCGGCTGCGGCTGACTTGTTCGTCCACCTTGCTCAGCGAAATACCCACCACCACAACGCCGATTTGCTGGTATCGCTCATCGTAGACGGGCGTAAAAACGCGCAATGCCGGGGCCAGCACGCCGTGGTTAATCGCCACATTCTCTTTGCCTTTCAGTGCCGGAAGCAGGTCGTCGCCAATAAAGTTTTGCCCAATGATCCCCGCGTTCGGGTGCGAATACCGGATGCCCTGCATATTGGTCACCACGGCATACAGCAGGTCGTTACGCGCAGCGACGGCCTGGGCCAGCGGCTGGATAACGTTGCTGGTGGGCGGCAGCAACAAACCGCGCTTAACCTCGGGCGCATCGGCGAGGGTGCGGGCAACGGCCAGCGCTGTCTCTTTGACGCCATCGCGCGTGGCATTGCTTATCTGCCAGAACCACAGCGCGCACGCCAGTAACAAAACCGATCCGGTGACGCTGCAAACCATCAGCGTGACCGTGGTGCCGAGCTTCATAGGGCGTTTACGTGGTTTTGCCGCTGGCGGCGATAAGTGATTCATGCCAAACCCGATTATTAACAACGAGGGGCGTATTATCACCGATGGCGGCGGTTTCATAAAGCAGAGTAATGAATGCACATCTGACAAAGGAAACGGGAAGCGTGACCTCATTCGCAGGTAAGGCAGAGAAATAACCTTATAGTGCGTGTGGAACCTTTGAAAAGGAGCAGTGTATGAGCAGTAAGCCAAACGGTTCAATGACAGAACGTCGCAACCCTCGCTCGACCGATATCGACCGGCTCGCCACCCTGGACATGCTGGCGCTTATCCATCAGGAAGACAAATATGTTGCAGAGGCCATCACCGCCTGCCTGCCGGAAATCGCAAGGCTGGTGGATAACGCCAGCGCGACGGTTCACCAGGGCGGCAGAGTCGTGCTGGTTGGTGCCGGAGCTTCCGGGCTGGCGGCGCTGCAAACGGCCCGTGATTTCGCACCGGATAATCACCACGATGTTATCGGCCTGCTGGCCGGTGGCGCACAGGCGAAAGGGCCTGAACAGGCGCGCGCCGCGGCGGATTATGCGCGTGGAATTGCAGATTTACGGGCCATCGACTTTAACCCTCGCGATATGTTAGTGGCGCTTTCGGTGAGCGGTAAAACGCCGTGGACGAGCGGGGCGCTGCGCCATGCCTGGTCGCTCGGCGCGCGTGTCGCGCTGATTACCCGCACCCAGCAGAGTGAAGCCGCGCAACTGGCGGATATTTTGTTGGCGCCGGACGCCGGGGCGGAAGTGGTGAGCGGCTTCAACGAACCCAAAGCACGTCTCGCCCAGCAGCAGATATTGACCATGTTGGCAACCGGCCTGGCCATCCGCACCGGTCGGGTGTTCAGCAATTTGCGTGTTGATGTGCAAGCGAGCGATACCCACTGGGCCGAGCGGCAAATCGCGATTGTTATGGCGGCAACGCAATGTTCCCGCGATCAGGCGAAAAGCGCATTGGCGAGCGCGAATCATCACTGTCGCAGCGCCATTTTGATGTTGCTCACCGGGCTGGATGCGGCCCATGCACAAGCGTTGCTGGCGGAAAATAACGGTCATTTACGCGTTGCGCTTCATGAGGCAAAAACAGAATTTGCCGGGTGATCACTGCGCATTATCGGTTGCATTGCGCAGCCGATAATGCCTCCTCTTTTTTATTTCTTACGCTTTATTGTTAAGCCGTTTTTTATTTCATCGGCTTAAGATAAATTCCACGAAAATAATTTCCTCACAAAAAGTAGTTGTGATTTTTTTAATTTAAAAAAGCAGGGGAGAAATAAAGCCAAGGTTTGGCAAAGATGTGAATGATATTTTAAATTAACGTAAAAGTACGTTAATATCTGCGCCACGAATTCCTCATTGCTATGTAACTTTATAATTATGCCTGCAATTAAAAAGACAATTATCACCCTGAGCGCCGTCGCGATGCTCGTAAGCTCGGCGACCAATGCGTTTGCCCAAGAGAATCAAAAGACTGACTTCCTGCTGATTGGCGGCGGCATCATGAGTGCCTCGTTAGGCACCTGGCTGCAAGAACTGCAACCGGAGTGGAAACAGGTGATGGTCGAGAAGCTCGACGGCGTTGCGCTGGAGTCTTCTAACGGCTGGAATAACGCCGGTACCGGTCACTCTGCCAACATGGAACTGAACTACACGCCACAGCGTGCAGACGGTTCGATTGATGTCAGCAAGGCGCTGGAAATTAACGAACAATTTATGATTTCCCGCCAGTTTTGGTCTTCCCAGGTGAAGCGCGGAATTTTGAATAACCCGCACGCCTTTATTAATTCCACGCCGCATATGAGCTTTGTGTGGGGCGATAATGTGGATTACCTGGCAAAACGTTATGCCGCATTGCAGCAAACGACGTTATTCCAGGGTATGAAATTCTCGACCGATCATCAGCAAATTAAGCAGTGGGCTCCGCTGGTGATGGAAGGGCGCGATCCGAACCAGAAAGTGGCCGCCACCTGGACGCCGGTAGGCACCGATGTGAACTACGGTGAAATTACCCGTCAGTTGGTTGGCAGCCTGAAAAAGAGCAAAAACTTCTCGCTGCAAACCTCCTCTGAAGTGACGGATTTTAAACGCAATGCCGATAATTCCTGGCATGTAACCATCAAAGACGTGAAAAGCGGCGACGAACATTCCATCGACGCAAAATATGTCTTTATCGGTGCCGGCGGCGGCGCGCTGAAATTGTTGCAAAAAACCGGTATTCCGGAAGCGGACAACTACGCGGGCTTCCCGGTGGGCGGTTCCTTCTTGATGACCGAAAACCCGGCTATCACCAGCATCCATCAGCAGAAAGTGTACGGTCAGGCTTCTGTGGGCGCACCGCCGATGTCCGTTCCACATATCGATGCGCGCTTTATCGATGGCAAACGTGTGGTGCTGTTCGGGCCGTTCGCGACCTTCTCCACCAAGTTCCTGAAAAACGGTTCGTTCTTTGATCTGTTGAGCACCACGACCACCAGCAACTTTATGCCGATGACCCACGTAGGTCTGGATAACTTCGATCTGGTGAAATACCTGGTTGGCCAGGTGATGCTGAGCGATGAAGACCGTTTCGACGCGCTGAAAGAGTACTATCCGCAGGCGCGTAAAGAGGACTGGAAACTGATCCAGGCCGGCCAGCGCGTACAGATCATCAAGAAAGATGAAGACAAAGGCGGCGTGCTGAAACTCGGCACCGAAGTGGTTGTCGATCAGCCGAAAACCCTTTCTGCGCTGCTGGGCGCGTCACCGGGCGCATCCACTGCGGCGCCGATCGCCCTAAATGTCATCAAGAAGATGTTCCCGGAGCAGTTCAACTCGCCGCAGTGGCAGAGCAAGATTAAAGAGATCGTGCCGAGCTACGGCCAGGAGATGAACGGCAACGTGGCGCTGACGCAGCAGGTGTGGGACGACACCGCTGCGACGTTGCAACTGGTTAAGCCGCCGGTTATTCAGATGAAAGACCAGGTCACGGCTGAAAAACCGGCAGAACCGAAAACGGAAAACGCGCCTCAGCACGACATGGCGCTGTAAAAGAGAAGGGCGCACTGCGGTGCGCCTTTTTTATGCCTTACAGATGCGCGCGAAACCAGTCGGCCTGCACGCGGCTGACACGTTCGAAATGCTCGCCGCTGTAGATGTCGTAGTGACGGGCATCGGGTTCTTCATACAACTGTTTTTCCTGCGCGGCGACAGCGTCAAACAGCGCCCGGCCATGTTCCGGCGGGTTAACGATATCCTGCCCGGCAATCACCACCAGTGTTGGACACGTGACCTGTGCGGCATACTGCGCCGGTTTATAATGCAAGGTTTCCTGAACGGTCAGAAACGGGATCTTGATGTCCATCTCCGGGAAACGAACACGGTATTCTTCAAAAAAGGCCTTCGATTCGCTGTCTGAAACCACGCGAGTGATGGCTACTAACATCGTTTTCCCGGTTGTTTTCTGCTTTTCCGCCATCTTGTCCAGCGTGGCGATAAACCCGCTTTTCTCTTCCGCGCTCATATGGCCGGTAACGATGGCTTCCCCGTCGGCAAACGCCAACTGGCTGACCACGCATTTGATTCTGCTATCCTGCGCCGCCGCCGCAAAGACATGGCAGCCACCAAATGAAGTGCCCCACAACCCAATACGATCGGCATCAAGCGCAGGCTGTTGGCGCGCCCACTCCACCACAGAGAGAATATCGGCGATTTGCATGGTCGGGACCAGGCGACCACGTTCACCTTCACTGTCGCCAAACCCGCGGTAGTCAAATGTCACCGTCGCGAACCCGGCCTGAGCAAACGCTTCGGCAAAAGCGGGAAGGAGAATTTTGCGGATGCCACAGAATCCATGGCACAAAACGATGGTCGGGTGCGGTTCCTGACCGGCGGGGAGATGAAGCGTAACGGCAATGCCAGTGGTGAGCAGGTGTGTTGAAATATCCATAGCGCTTATGATTACCCCTTTCATTATTTATCTGAATTATCAAAATGTTAGCAGTAAAGGTGTATAGTAACTGCCTGCTTGCTATTTCTCCACACGCCGACAGCACACGCTGTCCATTTTGTGCGGCCACGCACGGTATTCCAGACGTTGGCAATTAAAGAAAAATTTAAGCTTTACCCTTAATTCCGATCTTCGCTGTAAAGCGCGGCAGTGTAAGTGACCTGTCCGCATTATTAATTCATTTAAGAATAATCGCAACAACTGGAAAAATATCTCTATTTACTTCAATGTTTATGCTTTGTATATTCGCCACGCTTTTATATCAGAAATAATATCCGCAGATCAGGATTACGCTATTTATTAAATAGCGCTGCTGACCCTGGTAATATCGTTGATATCAGAATTGTTTTGGAGAATAACAATGAGCACTAAGAATTTAAGGGCGGCGCTTTGCGTCGCTGCCGCTCTATTGCCGTTAAGTATGATTAACGCCGCTTCAGCGAATGAAAAATTGGTCAGGATCGTCAACGGCACACCTGCTCAGGCTGGTGAATTCCCGGAGTTTATCACCATCAATGCCAACAACACGCTCAGCGGACACAAGTGCGGCGGCGTGTTGGTTAACGCGCGCTGGGTGTTGACTGCCGCACATTGTGCCGCGGTATTCGATCCCGCAACGGCGAATATTTTAGTCGGTATCGAAAGTTATGAACCGTTAAAAATAAAAGACAGTGTGACCATTGAAAAAGTGGTAATACATCCTTCCTACGATACAACGACAATGGAAGGAACAGCTAAATATGATCTTGCGTTAATTAAATTGACCCGTGACGCAAATAGCTCAAATTTCGCAACGCTTACCGGAATTAATACACCGGATACTCCGCCAGCAGCACTGGAGGATATTCCGCTGACAGGCATCGGCTTTGGTGATAATGAAAACGGCATCAGACCCAATGTGCTTTATAAAGGTCATTTAAGCGTGCTGGCCGATAACATGTGCACCGATGTTCCGCAGTTCTATCCGCCAACTTATTATGATCCCGCGATGCATATTTGTGCGGGATACGCCACAGCTGGTGGCGATTCCGGCGGTCCGCTGTATGCAACCTATAACGGAACGCGCTATGTCGTCGGGCTGGTCTCGCGTGACTTGATTCTGCCTGCGCAACAGTTCACTCGCGTCAGTTACTATGCGGACTGGATCGCGAACACCACCGCAGAGTAAATCAGCAACCGGGCAGGCGTTGCCGCTCAACTGTGCATCAGCTTGTTTTTCTCCAGACGCCGGTACAGCGTGCTACGGGAAATGCCCAGTTTTTTGGCCGCAAGGCTCATATTGCCTTGCGCCTCGGCAATCGCCTGCTGTTCATCTGCGTGCCGCGCCGGTTCAGCGAATTGCGCAGGTAAAATTTCACCCGGCAAATCCGCAAGCGTAATACGATCGCCATCCTCTGCCAGCGCCATTAATACGCGTAACTGACTTAACAACTGCCGCACATTTCCCGGCCACGGGCGGCGGGCGAGGGTGGTGACCACCTCATCACACAGCGTCAGGCCGCGGTTTGGCGCGCCAAGCTCCTGCCACAGCTTGTGAATAAAGCCTTCGACATGCAGCCATTCGCGCAGCGGCGGAATGCGTAAATGAAATTCCTGAATGCGATACAGCAAATCTTCCCGAAATGTCCCGGCGTTAACCCGCGCGCCCAAATCCTGGTGCGTGGCGCAAATCAGCGCAAAGTTGACCTCAACCGTGCTGTTCGCGCCAAGCGGCGTCACTTTTTTCTCCTGCAACACGCGCAATAAACGGGTTTGCAACGCCAGCGGCATATCGCCGATCTCATCCAGAAACAGGATACCGCCGTCGGCTTCGCGGCATTTACCGATATAGCCTTTCGGGCTGGCACCGGTGAACGCACCGGCAACATAGCCAAACAGTTCAGACTCAATCAAATGTTCCGGCAGTGCGGCGCAGTTAATCGCCACGAAATTCCCCGCGCGCCACTGGCTGCGCTGGTGGAGTTCGCGCGCCAGGTGCTCTTTGCCGCAGCCAGTTTCGCCGGTGATGCAAAGCGCAATTCCGGCATTCACAATGCGCAACGCTTTCTCTTTCTCGCGCGCATTTTCATCTTGCTGATGAGCAATGCTGCGCGCGCTGAAGCGGCGTGCTGGCAGCGTCTGGCGGGCATAGTAGTGGCGACGGTTGCTGGACTTGAGCGCCGTTTCGCCTGCCCGCAGATTAATGCCTGGAAACAGGGTGTGAATATCCAGCGCGCCGAACTGGTTTGCCGTCAGCGAAAACTCATCCATCGCCAGCTTGTTGGCACCGAGCAGGGTGTTGTCTTCAAAAATCAACACCAATTCCTGGGCGCTGCCGAGCACCTGAGGATCGTGGTGCAGGCTGAGCAACCAGCGATCGGCGCCGAGCGCACTGCTCGCCCAGGCATGTTCAATTTGGCACACCGCGCGGCGAATCAGCGCAGCAGCATCATGGCGCGGCGCCTGCGCGGGTGTCGAGAGATCCAGCACCCCGGCGATACGCCCATCCGGGCGGAATATCGGCGCGGCAGAGCAAAACAACCCGGCGTTGCGGCTGAGAAAATGTTCGCCGCCTGCCACCTCGCAGTGACGTTGTAACGCTAATGCCGTGCCGATGGCATTGGTGCCGCGCGCAGGTTCGCCCCATAAATTGCCGGGCGCGAGCGCATAGCGCTGCGCTTTATGCAGAAAATCGCGATTGCCATACGTTTCGAGCACCAGACCGCTGGCATCGGACATCACCATAATCGACGGATGGCTGGAGAGTTCCGGGCGCAGGCGCGCCAGCATTGGCGCAACCAGCTGGTTGATCCAGCCATTTTCAGCGCGGGCATCTTTCAGCATCGAGGAGGCAACCCAGGGCTGCGCGTCATCCTCTCGGGTCAATCCGTAACTCGAACTGCGCTGCCATGAGTCTTCCAGTTGATAAGGCAGGCTCGCCTGGTGAAAGGCGGGGGATAAAGCGCGGGCGCGTGGTGCCATAGGACTCTCCGACCATTGAGATGTTACATTTGTGTAGCATATAAGTGTCACGCCTGTGTCGACGAGCGACACACTTCCTACATTGCGAGTTGTGCTTTTTTGCTACTGCCCGTGACAGTCTGGTTTATTTCTTTCTCTTACTTATTGATTTTGTTGAGCAAAAAACATTCTTCTTTCCACTGGTTGATTTGGCATAAGAACTGCTTATGTCCTTTCGTCCGCCCTGTGCGCGAGACGCCTCACCTGTAGCGAATAATAAAAGAGGAACATCCTATGAAATATCTGCACCCTGGCCTTGCTGGCGCGAACGTGTCATTTAAAGCGCGTTATGGCAACTATATTGGCGGCGAATTTGTTGACCCGGTGGAAGGCCGTTGGTTTACCAACACCTCGCCGGTCACCGGACAGGTGATTGCCGAGTTCCCGCGCTCTAACGCGGCCGATATTGATAAAGCACTGGATGCCGCGCACGCCGCCGCCGCCGCGTGGGGCAAAACCAGTGTGCAGGAACGTTCGAACGTATTGCTGGCGATTGCCGATCGCATTGAAGCGAACCTCGAACTGCTGGCGCTGACGGAAACCTGGGATAACGGCAAACCGATTCGTGAAACCATGGGCGCAGATATTCCGCTGGCAGTCGATCATTTCCGCTATTTCGCGGGCTGTATTCGCGCGCAGGAAGGCACTGCCGCGGAGATCGACAGCAACACCGTGGCCTATCACATTTACGAGCCGCTGGGCGTGGTCGGGCAGATAATCCCATGGAACTTCCCGATTCTGATGGCGGCCTGGAAGCTGGCGCCCGCGCTGGCAGCGGGCAACTGCGTGGTACTCAAACCCGCCGAACAAACGCCGCTCGGCATTTGTGTGTTGATGGAGTTGATTGGCGATCTGCTGCCAAAAGGTGTGCTGAATGTGGTTCACGGTTTCGGCACTGAAGCGGGCGAACCGCTGGCGCGCAGCAAACGCATTGAAAAAATCGCTTTCACCGGTTCAACGCCGATTGGCCGCCACATCCTCTCTTGCGCGGCGGAAAACATCATTCCGAGCACCGTCGAACTGGGCGGCAAATCGCCCAATATTTACTTCGAAGATGTGCTGAATGGCGACCCGGATTACATCGATAAAGCGATTGAAGGCGTGGTGCTCGGCTTCTTCAACCAAGGAGAAGTGTGTACCTGCCCGTCGCGCGTGCTGGTGCAGGAGTCCATCTACCCGCAGTTCGTCGAAAAAGTGATTGCCCGCATGGAGAACATTCGTAAAGGCGACCCGTTTGACACGGATACCATGATCGGCGCACAAGCTTCGCAAGAGCAGTACGAAAAAATCCTCTCCTATATCACCATCGCCCGTGAAGAGGGTGGCGAAATCATTACCGGCGGCGCGCATGTTGAACATGGCGACGCGCTGGAAAACGGGTATTACATCCAGCCCACGCTGATTAAAGGGCACAACGGCATGCGCTGTTTCCAGGAGGAGATCTTTGGGCCAGTGATTGGCATCACCACGTTTAAAGACGAAGCGGAAGCGTTGCAGATTGCCAACGATACGGAATTCGGCCTGGGCGCCGGGTTGTGGACGCTGGACATCAATCGAGCGTGGCGCATGGGGCGCGCGATCAAAGCCGGTCGCGTATGGACCAACTGTTACCACCTCTATCCGGCACACGCCGCGTTTGGGGGGTACAAAAACTCGGGCGTCGGGCGTGAAACCCACAAACTGGCGCTGAGCCACTACCAGCAGATCAAAAACCTGCTGGTCAGCTACAGCGGTTCGCCGCTGGGCCTGTACTAATTATCCATCAGGATGAGGTGATAATATGCAACTGAAAACCATGAAAGCCGCCGTCGTAAAGGCGTTTGGCGAGCCGCTGGTGATTGAAGAGGTGATGGTGCCTGCCGTTGAACCGGGCAAAATCCTCGTCAAAATCGCAGCGACCGGCGTCTGTCACACGGATCTGCATGCAGCGGAAGGCGACTGGCCGGTGAAGCCGAATCCGCCGTTTATTCCCGGCCACGAAGGTGTCGGGCATGTAGTGGCGGTGGGGCCAGGCGTGACGCATGTGAAGGAGGGCGACAGAGTCGGCGTGCCGTGGCTTTACTCAGCCTGCGGGTATTGCGAACACTGCCTGGGCGGGTGGGAAACACTCTGCCATTCACAGCAGAACTCCGGTTATTCGGTCAACGGCAGCTTTGCCGAGTACTGCCTGGCGGATGCGAACTACGTCGGGATCTTGCCGGACAATGTCGGTTTTAATGAAATTGCGCCGATCCTCTGCGCCGGCGTCACGGTCTATAAAGGGCTGAAAATGACCGAAGCACGCGCCGGGCAGTGGGTTGTGATTTCCGGTATCGGCGGGTTGGGACACTTGGCGATCCAGTACGCGGTGGCGATGGGCATGAACGTGGCGGCGGTGGATATCGACGATGAAAAACTCGACTTTGCCCGTCGGCTCGGCGCATCGGTGGTGGTGAACGCCCGCGAAGAGGATCCCGGTACGCGTTTTCACGCCGAGTTTGGCGGCGCGCATGGCGTGCTGGTCACCGCGGTGTCGCCCAAAGCCTTTGAGCAGGCGACCACCATGATGCGCCGTGGCGGCACTATGGTGCTGAACGGGTTGCCGCCGGGGAAATTCGATCTGTCGATTTTCGATATGGTGCTGGATGGCACCACCGTGCGCGGGTCGATTGTTGGCACGCGTAAGGATTTGCAGGAGGCATTGGATTTCGCCGGGCACAATAAAGTGCATGCGGAAATCGCCGTCGAACCGCTGGAAAACATCAACGGCATTTTTGATCGCATGCGCGCCGGGAAAATCACCGGCCGCATTGTGGTGGATATGTCGATGTAACAAAGCAAAACGGGGCGCAATGCCCCGTTATTTTTACACCAATGGTAGGCCGGATAAGCGCAGCGCCATCCGGCAACTCATTACAAACCGCGTTGTGCCATCAATTTCGCCAGATCAACCAGCCGGTTGGAGAAACCCCACTCGTTATCATACCAGGCGAGAATTTTCACCAAATTGCCGCCAATCACCAGCGTCGATAGCCCGTCGATAATGGATGAACGCGGGTCGCCCTGGTAATCGCTGGAAACCAGCGGTTCATCGCTGTAACCGAGAATGCCTTTCAGCGGCCCGTTTGCCGCCGCTTCGCGGAATGCGGCATTCACTTCATCCACGGTCACCTCGCGTTTGAGCGTCACGGTCAGGTCGACAATCGACACCACCGGCACCGGCACGCGCAACGAGTAGCCCGTCAAACGCCCGTCCAGCTCCGGGATCACTTTGCCCAGCGCTTTCGCGGCACCGCTGGAATACGGCACAATCGACAGGGCGGCGGCGCGTGCGCCACGCAAATCTTTCTCCGGCTGATCGTGCAGCGCCTGGCTGTTGGTATAGGCGTGGGTGGTGTTCATCAGGCCATGCTCAATGCCAAACTGCTGATGCAGAACCTGCGCGGCAGGCGCCAGACCGTTGGTGGTGCAACTGCCGTTGCTGACCACAAAGTGGCGCTGCGGATCGTACTGCTGGTCATTTACCCCCAGCACAATCGTCAAATCGTCATTTTTCCCCGGCGCGGAGATAATGACGCGTTTCGCGCCGCCGCTGCTGATATGTACCGCCGCTTTTTCCCGGTCGGTGAAAAAGCCGGTCGCTTCAATCACGATATCGACACCCGCGTCGCGCCACGGAATATTGGCCGGGTCGCGCTCGCTGAATACGCGAACCGCTTTGCCGTCGACCAACAACTGGCCTTCGCCCGCTTCAACCGGGACGGGCAGGGTGCCGAGCAGGGAATCGTGTTTCAACAAATGCGCCAGCGTTTTGCTGTCGGTCAGATCGTTAATCGCCACAATCTGTATATCCGCGTTGCCAAGTGCCGCACGCAGAACGTTGCGCCCAATCCTGCCAAAACCATTAATGCCGACGTTAACCATAATGAACTCCTTGTGTCAGGTATCTGCGTTCACTGTAGGTTTGATGGGCGATGGCGTAAATGACAAAAAAGGATCACTTTACGCCATTTTGCGGCTATGGAAGCGCTGGCGGTATTCGCCGGGTGTTAGGTGCAACTGGCGTTCAAAAATGCGCCGCAGGTTAATACTGCTGCCAAAACCGCTGAGAGTGGCAATGCGATCCAGCGTGTCGCTGGTTTGTTCCAGACGATCGCGGGCGGCGGCGAGACGCGCTTCGGCGACATAACGGGCCGGGGAGACGCCCGTCTGGCGGGTAAAGACGCGGGTGAAATTGCGCGGGCTCATCGCCACCTGCGCGGCCAGGGTTTCGACGGATAAATCGTCTGCAAGGTGTTCCAGAATCCAGCTTTGCAACTCACTGATCGGCCCGACGCTGCTGGCCTGTTGCAAGTGAAAGCGGCTGAACTGCAATTGCCCGCCGGGGCGGCGCAGGTACATCACCAGATCCTGCGCTACATCGCGGGCGAGGGTAAAACCGTAATCCTCTTCAACCAGCGCCAGCGTTAAATCAAAGCCGGAACTGACGCCGCCGGACGTCCATATCGGCCCATCCTGAATGTAGAGCGGGCCACCTTCGACCTGAATTTTTGGAAATTGTGCCTGCATGGTTTCCAGCAAGCGCCAGTGGGTGGTTGCGCGCCGACCGTCCAGCAAACCGGTCTGCGCCAGCAGCATGGCGCCGCCGCAAATCGACACAACGCGCCGGGCGTGCGGCGCGGCGAGATGCAGCCAGTCCACCACGGCGGTGCCTTCGTCTTCATCAATGCCGCGCCCGGTAATCATAATGGTGTCCCACGGTTGACGCGGATCGATTTCCGGTAAGCGATGATCCGCCAGCAGGTTTAACCCGGACTGCCCGTGGATCACCTGGTGCGGCTGCGTGGTGGCGATGGTTATTTTGTAACGCGGTGAGTGCGTATCAGTGGGATGCAGGCGATTAGCCTGCATCAGAATGTCGGCGATACCGGCGGATTCGAACAGCATGCCGCCATCAGGAACGATAATCAGGAAAGTTTTCATGTCCTGAAAAGTACGCTCCCTACACAATAAGTCAACGGGCAGTGACGATCTGACGGCGTAAGCAGCCAGAGTCATTCTCTTATGAGCTATAGGATGATCCTATGTAATCATAAGAAATGATTAACAGTTTTCGTCAAAGCTCTATTCCACGTTGATGAGCTAATTAATTGCCAAAATGATGGATAAAAATTAACGACACCTTCCATGCCTGTAACGTTTTGACAGATTCTAAATATATTCATTATGCAGGTATTAATCTGCGCAATAGACAAAATAATCCCTTGTAAGTAGGTGTGTTTTATTTAGCGAATCGGTTATTTATCCGCGTCCTTATAAATAACTTAGCGGTACTTCGATTTAATTTAAATAATCACTGGCGTTACTAATCCATGATTCTGTGACAAAAACGCGGGCTTAGGGGGTATTTCTGACGATTTTTTACCTTTCGCGGAAAGCTATATCATTTTTTCTTTTGGTTTTGAGATGAATCTTAGAATGAATAGCGAAGCGGACAGGCGATGCCTGTAAGCCGGTTTTCAATGGCTGAGCATTTTGCTTATTTAATGGAAAAATTGTCGGCTAATTTTGCAAAACGGGTCTATAAAAATAAGGGCAAGAATGTTCAATAAGCAGCACTGCGCGGAGACGATTCCATGTCCAGAGCAAAAGCTTACAACCTGAAGCAGGCATATCAAATGGTTAGCTCGGGAAAGCACCAACAGGTCGAGCTGGCATTTGATGTCGATGCGGATACGTTCTTTATGTTAACCACGAACTACGGGATGAGCGGGGCAAAAATTGACCGCCACGATAATCATTTTGTGCTCAAGCTTGAGCAAGAAGAATCGTCAGCCTCTGGCTGAAGCGATTGATTTTAAAGAACTATACTGGCCCGCAACGCGAAAGGTGTACCGGATTCTTCCGAAAGCCATGCTGATGTCACATTCGCGTTACATTTCTCCCCTTTAATAGCCGCGAGCCTGCCGGATCCTGTTGCAAACGGCTCGCGGCTCCATGTGTTGTTACCCTGATTTTTGGCGGCTTTCCCCCTTGCCGTCGACCCAGACTCGTTGTCACTACACTTTCCCGGCCAACGCCGGGATTTTTTTGCCTGCAATAAAAAAGCCTGCGGGCCTTTTCAGGCGTCGCAGGCTTGCGTAAGGAAGAGGGGATTACAGCAGGTCGAAGCGATCCAGGTTCATCACTTTCGTCCACGCGGCCACGAAGTCGGTAACGAATTTCTGCTTGCCGTCGGCGCTGGCATAGACTTCAGCCAGCGCGCGCAGCACCGAGTTGGAACCGAACACCAAATCCGCGCGCGTGGCGGTGTATTTCACTTCTCCGCTGCGGCGGTCGCGGCCTTCAAACAGTTCGGACTTCTCATCCGTGGCTTTCCACGCGGTGCGCATATCCAGCAGATTGACGAAGAAATCCGTGCTCAGCACGCCCACCTGGTCGGTAAAGACACCGTGTTGGCTGCCGTCATAATTGGCACCCAGCGCGCGTAAACCACCAACCAGCGCGGTCATTTCCGGCGCGGTCAGCGTCAGTTGCTGCGCTTTATCAATCAGCAGCGTTTCGGTGCTGATGCCATCCCACACGCGGCGATAGTTACGGAAACCATCGGCCAGCGGTTCCATCAGCGAGAAGGATTCGACATCGGTCTGATCCTGGCGCGCATCGACACGGCCCGGCGTAAAGGGAACCGTGACCTGCACACCCGCCGCGGCGGCGGCTTTCTCAATCCCGACCACGCCCGCCAACACAATCACGTCCGCCAGCGATGCTTTGCCGGAGGTTTGCTGAATGCTTTGCAACGCAGGCAGTGCCTTCGTCGCAATGGCGTTCACTGGCCAGTTTCTTTGTGGATCCAGCGCCAGACGCGCGCCGTTGGCACCGCCGCGTTTATCACCGCCACGGAATGTCGACGCCGATGCCCAGGCCACCGACACCAGTTCGCTTACGGATAAACCCGACTCGGCAATGGCCGCTTTCAGGTTCGCGATATCCGCACCATTTGGCTGATGCACGGCGTCCGGCAACGGATCCTGCCAAATCAGATCTTCTTTCGGCACTTCCGGGCCAATGTAACGGGATTTCGGCCCCATATCGCGGTGCGTCAGTTTGAACCAAGCGCGGGCGAACGCTTCATTGAAGGCTTGCGGATCGTTGAGGAAACGGCGCGAAATTTTTTCAAATTCCGGGTCGAAACGCAGCGTCAGATCGGTCACCAGCATGGTCGGCTTGCGTTTTTTCTCAGGATCGAACGGATCAGGAATAATCGCTTCGGCGTCTTTCGCTTCAAACTGAATGGCGCCGCCAGGACTGCGGGTTTGCACCCACTCATATTTGAACAGGTTCTCGAAGAAGTAGTTGCTCCATTGAGTTGGCGTTTGTGTCCAGGCCACTTCCAGCCCGGACGTGATGGCATCGGCACCTGCGCCACTGCCAAAACTGCTGCTCCAGCCGAGACCTTGCGCTTCCAGCGGCGCGGCTTCCGGTTCCGGGCCAACGTGATCCGGCGAGGGTGCGGCACCGTGCGTTTTACCCAGCGTATGACCGCCGGCAATCAGCGCCACGGTCTCTTCGTCATTCATCCCCATATTCCCAAACGTCGCGCGAATGGCTGATGCGGCGGAAACCGGCTCACCGCTGGCATTTGGCCCTTCCGGGTTCACATAAATCAGCCCCATTTCCGTTGCGCCGATGGCGGCCTGCGCCAGGCTTTCCGGGTGGCGATGGCTCAGCCACTCTTTCTCGTTACCCCAGTCGATATCCAGATCCGGTTCCCAGACATCTTCACGGCCTGCGCCAAAACCGAAGGTGCGGAAACCGGCATTTTCCAGCGCGACGTTGCCCGCCAGAATAATCAGGTCGCCCCAGGAAATTTGCTGACCATATTTCTGTTTCACCGGCCACAGCAGGCGGCGGGCTTTATCAAGGCTGACGTTATCCGGCCACGAGTTCAGCGGCGCGAAACGTTGCTGACCGCGCCCGGAACCGCCGCGCCCATCAACCGTGCGATACGTGCCCGCGCTGTGCCAGGCCATACGAATAAACAGACCGATGTAGCTGCCCCAGTCGGCGGGCCACCACTCTTGCGAGTCGGTCAGAACATTGCGGATATCGGCTTTCAGTGCGGAGTAATCGAGGTTTTTGAACGCGTCGCGATAACTGAAGTTTTCGCCCAGCGGGTTGGAACGGTTGGAATGTTGATTCAGCAGGTCAACGCGGAGTTGGTTCGGCCACCAGTCACGGTTGGCGGTGGCACCGTCGGATTTCGGCTTGCTGGCGTTATCATGGAAAGGGCATTTCTCGACGGATGTAGCAGGGGTTAAATCGTCTGACGTGCTCATATCTGGCTCCATTTTGCGTGTGTAATGGCGTTACGATATACACTGCTTCCAGTTAAAGGTACCTGAATGAATCTACGGATTTGATAGTTAATACCTTTCTAAAAAACAAAAAAAATCGACAAAAATCACATAACTAAAACCTGTAACGCTTAAACCATAGCAATTCACCCACTGCCGCTACGTTTTATTTGCCGCTTGTTTGATCCCGGCCCGAAAACAGCACAGGTTGGCGAGCATCACATCCGCTGCGTTTGCGCCTGTTATTTCGCCGACAAATCCCTACACTGGAAAGCCGTCGCACCAGGAACCTTTCGCCATGAGCAAAATGAACAGCACCGTCTTTGACGCGTTTCGTTGCCTGAATTTACTGGCAACCGGCAGCCGCGCGTTTGGCATTCGCGAGATTGGCCGTGAGCTGTCGCTGGACTCCGCCAAAGTGACGCGTCTGATGCAAACATTGCTGGCGCTGGAGATGGTGCAGCAGGACGCGAAACGCAAATACCGTCTCGGCATGGGCATTCACCGTTTATCGGCGAGCGCCATCCACAACTCGGCTTTTTACACCGCAGTACTGGAGATGCTGGAAGAAACCGGCAGCCACAATGTCTCTATCGTGATTGGCGTGCTGAGTGGCAGCCATGTGGTGTATTTGCTGCACACGCGCGGCGGGAAAAGCATTGCGCGTGCGATTGGCAACTATGAATCCTGGCCGATTCGCGACTCGGTAATTGGCATCAAACTGCTGTCGACCATGAGCGATGAGGAGATCGTCGAGCGCATTGGCATCCACGATTACCATTTGCTGCAAAAAGAGATTGAACAGGCGCGCCAGCACCAGGTGTTTGGCAACGCGTGGGCGCCTGGCGATTACCGGCTGGCCTGTATTATTCCGGGGATGCAGGCGGCGATTGCCTTGTCCAATATCGGCGGTGACAAAGTGGATATCGACAGCCTGCGCCAGTTTCTGGTGTCGGCGGCGCGCAAAATCAGCGGGGAGTCATTCCCCGCGGTTCAATAACTGCTGGCAGTGCAGGGCGGTGGTGGCGACGCGTTGCCCTGGCCGATAAAGCGATGAACCGATGCCAACGCTGTCGTAATAGCGCAAATAATCTGCCGCATTGTCACAATCGACACCGCCGACGGCAGAAAACAGCACACTTTGTGATAACGGACCTTTGATCATCTGCGGGTAGTTCAGCGGCAGCGCACTGGCCGGGAAGATCTTCAGCACGTCCACCCCCAATTCGCAGGCGCGAAAAATTTCGCTACTGGTAAACACCCCTGCGCACACTTGCAAACCCTGCTGTTTTGCGGCAACGACCACGCGTTCATCGAGATTGGGCGTCAGGATAAACCCCGCGCCCGCATTGGCGCAGGTGACAACGTGTTGCGGCGTCAACACCGTGCCCGCGCCAAGATGAATAGCGTCGCCAAACACCTCGCGCACGCGGGTGAGGCTGGTGGCCCACTCCGGCGAATTAGTGGTGATCTCCACGCTGTTGATGCCGTGGTCGCGCAGGCAGGCGATATGCTCGATACATTCTGGTGGCGTGATGCCGCGCAGGATCGCCACAATCTGGTTACTCTCTTTCACGAAACACCTCATTCAGCCCGGCAATGAGCGCACGCTCTGCTTCAAGGGATGTGCAGGGCAAACCGAGCGCTTCGCAGGCCTGGCGGTAAAGCGGCAGCAGCGCGTCGCTGCCGATAAAACACACTGGCGCATTTCGCGGATGGCCTTGCAGAATTTCATGACCGATCAGCAAACCCGATAGCCACGCACCCGCCAAAGAGGCGTCCAGATCGCCCAGAATGTAGCGCCCACGGCAACGAAACAGCTCGCAGACCAGCGTGGTGTGCCCCGCTTCAATCGATTGCGCGGTGGCGACACCTTGCAAAAATTCCTCCGGGGAGGTGATCTGCGTGGGCAGGCCTTTGCCGACAATCGAGTGGTTGAGCACCAGGTGATAAAGCTCACCGGTCATCAAGGTGCGCAGCGATGTCACGGTTTGGTTGGCGCGATCCACCGTCAGCCATTTGCTGTGTGTGCCGACCGCTGCGAACGTTTGGTTGTCCGTTAACGTGAGCGCACCGGCCAGTTGCATCTCTTCGCCTCGGCAGATTTCATGCACCCGGCGGTCGCAAATGCCGGGCCGCAAGGTCACAGGATTCGGCAGGATGCCGGTGAGTTCGCGGCCTTTCGCCGTGAGATCGGCAAAACTCAGCGGTAATTCCAGATATCCCGCGTCGGCAAGCCCGATATTGCTGCCAATCATGCCGCACAGCAGCACCGGCAGTTGCTCATCCCAGGCATCGCCGAGGCGCAAAAGCTGCGCGCGCAAAATCTCCGGCAAATCTTCGCGTTCACATTTTCCCACCCCGCAGCTTGCTTCAACCGTGCGGATCACCTTGCCATTGCGCACGCTCAGGGCGCGGAAATTACTGGTACCCCAGTCGACGGCGATATAGTTCATTGGTTCGCCTCCAGTACCGCCAGCGGCAGGGCGGCAGTGAGATCGCGCAGTTCGTCGCGTGTTACCTGGTCAATGCGTTTAGCCGGTTCGCGCACCACGTCGGTGGCAAAAATGCCGCCCTGGTGCAGCACAGTTTTATGCACTGCCACGCCAATCCCCGGCTGGACGCCGTAACGCAGGAAGGGCAGATAACGGTAGAACAGCGCCTGCGCGTCACGCGGGTTGTGCTGCCAGGCGTTAAGAATGGCGTTAATCACCTCAGGGAATTCGCAGGCGGGCATGGTGCCGACAATCCCCCGGCGCAGTTCTTCATAGAGAAACCCGCCATTCAGGCCGCCGAACAGCCCAACGCGATCGCCAAGCGCTTTTTTCAGCGCGGTGATTTTCAGCGTTGTCGGCGGTTGTTCCACCTTGATGTATTTGATGGTCGGAAAATCCTCACACAGCTTCACCAGCGTTGGCACCGCAATGTTCACCCCGGTCATCAGCGGCGCGTCCTGAATCATAATGTCGATATCGCAGGCTTCGCAGATATCGCGCCAAAAGTTGTAAATTTCGTCCGGGCCGGGTTTCACCACCGAGGGCGGGTTGACCATCGCCACCTGGGCGCCCCAGCGCTGCACGCGCTGAATATCTTCAATGGCGACGGCGGATGACGCGCCGCCCGCCGCCGCAACAAGAGGCAACGCGCCGGTCAGGCGTTTCACACAGGCAAACAGCGCCTCTTTTTCCCCGGATGTCAGCGCATACCCTTCCGACGCATTGCCAAACAACGCCAGCCCGTCGATCCCCTGGGCCAGCAGAAACTTCACTAACTTTTCGATAGACGCAAAATCCACCGCGCCGTGCTCATCAAATGCGGTTGCCAGAATCGGCACATTGCCCTTTAACATGTTGCCCCCATAACAGATGCCCGTACTTTTTCTTCGTTGATTGAAATGCCCAGCCCCGTACCTTGCGGCAGGGCGTAATGCCCCTGTTCACAGACCAGCGGGGTATTGAGCAATTGGTTGGCGATGGCAAACACCGGCGGTTGGTATTCGAGCATAAACAGGTTCGGTAGCGCGGCGGCGACGTGAATAGACGCGGCAATGCACGGGCCTAAGCCAACGCTCAAATGCGGTGCGACCTGCAAATTCCAGGTTTCTGCCAGCGAGGCGATATGCATTAATTCGCTGATACCGGTGCGCCCGACATCGGGCTGCAAAATATCCACCGCGCGCTGTTCGATAAACGGTTTGAACTGGTAACGGGTACGCTCGGTTTCGCCGAGCGCAATCGGCAGCGGACTTTTCGCCCGCAGTTCGCGATGCCCGGCAATATCTTCCGGCAACAGCGGCGCTTCCAGGAAACCTAAGCCCAGCGGATGCAGGGCATTGGCCAGTTCCGCCGCCTGCGCCACGCTGTAATTCCAGTGCGCATCAAGGAAGATTTTCGCCTCGTCGCCCAGCGTTTCGCGAATGGCTCGCACGTTGTCGATGTCTTCGCGCACGCCATAGCCGAGCGCCAGTTTCACGGCGTTAAAGCCTTTCTCCTGCCAGCGTTTCGCCAGCGCGCAGCGGGCGGGCAAATCCGGCTCCGGCAGCCCGGAAACATAACAGGGAACCGACTCGCGGTAGGCGCCGCCGAGCAATTGATAAACCGGTTGTTCGAGGATCTGGCCTTTCAGATCCCACAGCGCGATATCCACAGCGGCCAGTGCGTCGATGTGATACCCGGTGATATGCCCGCGATCGCGCATCGCGTCGTACATCCGCGAGTTCAGCACCTGGCTGGCTAAGGGCGATTGCCCCTTCAGCAACGGCGCGAACAGGTGCGTAATCAGTTCGGCAATCACTTGAGGCACCACCGGGGCCAGCGCTTCTCCCCAGCCAACATGCCCGCTGTCAGTGGTGATTTTTACGAGGCACGTTTCCATCTTGCGCGAGTAGACGCAGCGGTATTCCGGGCGGTAGTAATAATCCGCGTCGTGTTCTTGTGATTCACCGCCCAGGTAAACCTGCTGCGGGGTGATTTTGAGCGGAAAACAGTCGATCTGGCTGATCTTCATGACAACTCCGGGTCAGGTTAATCGAGGACTTTGCCGGCGGTTTCTTTGGCAATCCACACGACAATAAACGAGATAAGCGCCGTTCCCATGACGTACCACGCCGGGGAGAGCGGGTCGCCGGTAAGCGAAATCAAGCCTGCCGAGGCGAACGGCGTGACACCGCCGAACACAGCGACAGTCAGGTTGTAAGCGATGGCGATACTGCCGTAGCGAATCGCGGTCGGGAAAAGTTCCACCATCGCCGCGCCGCAGCCGCCATTAAACATCGCGACAAACACGCCGAGCAGGCTCATGGCGGCAATCGACGCGCCAACGGATCCCTGGCTCATCAGTAGCATTGCCGGCCAGGTGAACAGAATAAAACCGCCGCAGCCCATTAACATGAGCGGGCGACGTCCCCAGAGGTCGGAAAGATAACCGGTGAGCGGCATACATATCGCGACGCTCAACAGCCCAAGCGTGGTGATCAAATACGAGTCGGTGCGGCTGTAGTGCAGGTGCGTGGAGAGGTAGCCCGGCATAAAGGATTGCAGCACCCAGCTACTGACCGCTTTCACCACCACAAAACCGGTGCAGAACAGCAGGGCGTTCATCGAGGTCGAAAGCGATTTGCGCAGCGGGGATTTTTCCAGCTTGCCGCTGGCTTTCAGCTTATGAAACTCTTCGGAGTCTTCCATATTGCGGCGCATATACAACCCGCCAAGCCCCAACGGCGCAGCCAGCAGGAACGGAATGCGCCAGCCCCAGTCGTTCATTGTGCTTTCGCCCAGCCAGTGGGTCAGCATCAGCACCAGCCCGGAGCCGCAAACAAAGGCCATAAAGCTAAAGTTTTCGCTCCAGCAGGTCAGCGTGGCGCGGCGATGCGGTGGGGCGCTTTCGGCAAGATAAGTGATCACGCCGGAACTCTCGCCGCCAGCGGCAAAGCCCTGGAGCAGGCGGGTTAACACCAGTAGGATCGGCGCAACAATGCCCGCCTGTTGCCAGGTGGGCAAAATGCCCATGATGAAGGTGGAAATGGAGGTAATGACAATCACCGTCACCAGCACTTTGCGCCGCCCCAGCCGGTCGCCCATTGATCCGAAAAACAGCCCGCCGAGTGGACGCATTAAAAAGCCGGAGCCGAAGACGGCGAAGGATTTCAGCAAGCCGACCGCCGGGTCGCTGCTGACGAAAAAGTTACTGGCGATGATCGCCGCCAGCGTGCCGTACAGCCCGAAGTCGAACCATTCGATAAAGTGGCCGACGCCCGCCGACAGCATGATTTTGGCGGTGCGTCTGGCGGGAACTTTCTGCTGCGCGGCAGCATAGTTTCCCGGCGAGGATGTTGTGTGCTCCATTTAACCTCCCGAGGTTAAGTAGGGTAGTCGGTGTGTTGTTATCGTCATCGGAGTGTTAAGGATTGGCGGGAAACAGGCGAGCGCAGTGCCAGGTTGCGTGAGGCTTATCAAAGATTGTCAGGAGAAATTGCTTCACATAGTGAAGCAGTGGGTATTTCGCCATACGGGCGGATGCCAACGCCTGATGGCGCTTCGCTTATCAGGCCTACGCGCTGACAAAACGTGCGCTTATCTTGACAATTTATTGACAGTTATATGCCTGGTCAGTAATTTCAAATGTAATTATTGTCCAGGCAAATATCATGAGTAACGCTGCGGATATTCCTAACCCCAAACTGCATCTCGGTTTGCTGATCCATCTGGCGAACCAGTTCAAAGACCAACTGATCAGCAACTACTTTTCGCCAGCGGATATCACCGCGGCGCAGTTCAAAGTGCTGATCAGCATTTACAAAGGGTTCAATAGCCCGGTGGAAGTGAGCAAAAATTTGCTGATGGACGCCGGGGCGATGAGCCGCATGCTCGAACGCATGGTCAAACGCGAGCTCATTTTGCGCACCACCAACCCCGAGGATAAACGCCAGGTCATCCTGGCCCTGACCGAAAAAGGGCGCTGTATTTGCGATCGTTTTCAGAACGAGGCGCTGGCCTCGATCTTAAGTTCGCTGACCTCGCGCCTGACGCCCGAAGAATCCCAACTGCTGGTAGAGCTTCTGATCAAAATGCTGCCGGACGAGGCAACCCAGCCACATCGCTAAGCTGTCCTGATTAAGGTAAAAAGATGTCAACTACTGCTACACAACCCGAGCGTGCACCGAGTAAACGTAAGCGCAATTTCGCTATTTTGTTCATTGTCTTGTTCTTGATCGCTGCGGGTTGCCTTGCGTGGTATCTGCTGTATGCGCGTTATTACGAAACCACCGATGACGCCTACGTCAACGCCAACCTGGTGACCCTGACGCCGCAAATCGCCGGTACCGTGACGCAAGTTTCCGTTGATGAAGGCGACTATGTGCAAAAAGGCCAGCCGTTGGTGCTGCTTGACCCAAGCGATACCGACATCGCTCTGCAACAGGCGCAAGCCGACCTCGCCAATACCGTGCGCCAGGTGCGCGGGCTTTACAGCACCGCTGATAATTACCGCGCCCAGGTCGCCGCGAAAAAAGTCGCGCTGCAAACCGCGCAAAGCGACTATGCCCGCCGTCAGAAGATTTTCGCCACTGGCGCGGTCACGGCGGAAGATCTTGCCCATTATCGTGACACTGTCACCAGCGCGCAAAGCGATTTAGCTGCCGCACAGCAGGCATTGAACACTAATCTGGCGATGGTGGATGACACCGTGATCGACAGCCACCCGGAGATCAAAAGCGCCGTCGCCACCCTGCGCCAGCGTTTCCTCGATAACGCACGCAGCACCATCGTTGCGCCGGTGAGCGGCTATGTCGCCAAACGCGCCGTCCAGCTTGGCATGCGCGTCGATTCCGGCAGCACGCTGATGTCGATTGTGCCGCTCGATCAAGTTTGGGTGGACGCCAACTTCAAAGAGAGCCAGATGAACACCATGCGTCTGGGGCAAAAAGTCACGCTGACGGCGGATCTCTACGGCGATGATGTCGAATACCACGGCACCATTGAGAGCCTCGGCATTGGTACCGGCAGCGCGTTCTCATTGCTGCCAGCGCAGAATGCCAGCGGCAACTGGATCAAGATTATTCAGCGTCTGCCGGTGCGCATTACCCTTGATCCGCACGACATGCAGAAGCACCCGCTGCGCGTCGGTTTGTCGATGTTCGCCCGCGTCGATATCCGCGAGACGGACGGTCACTTGCTGCCGCAAAAAACCGTGGCAGCACCGCGCTTTACCACCGACGTTTACCAAAACGCGCTGGAAAATGCCGATAAGCTGGTGGCGAAAATTCTTCATGACAACAGCCAGCCGGTAGCGTCATCCCGCGCCCGCTAAGAGAGACGTGATGCAAGATAAATCGGCATTTACGCCGCCCAGCCTGCTGCTGGCGACGATTGCGCTGTCGCTGGCGACGTTTATGCAGGTGCTGGATACCACCATCGCTAACGTGGCCTTGCCGACCATCGCCGGGAATCTGGGCGTCAGTTCGGATCAGGGCACCTGGGTTATCACCTCGTTTGCGGTGTGTAACGCCATCGCGCTGCCGTTAACCGGCTGGTTTACCCGCCGCTTCGGGCAACTGAAGCTGTTTGTCGGCTCTGTGGCGCTGTTTACACTGACGTCGTTCTTGTGCGGCTTCGCCCACAGCATGACCGAGTTGATTATCTTCCGCGCCTTGCAGGGTTTTTTCGCCGGGCCGATGTTCCCGATGTGCCAGACGTTGTTACTCGTTATCTTCCCGACCAGCAAGCGCAGTATGGCGCTGGCGCTATTGTCGATGGTTACCGTGGTCGCGCCGATCATCGGGCCGATCACCGGCGGCTGGATCACCGACAACTACTCGTGGCCGTGGATTTTCTATATCAACGTGCCGATCGGCATTTTCGCGGCAATTGTTGTCTGGACCCAACTGCGCGAGCGCGAGGAAACCACCGTCTCGTCGCCGATTGATTACATCGGCATTGCGTTGTTGGTGCTGGGTGTCGGCCTGTTGCAAGTGGTGCTGGATAAAGGCAACGATCTCGACTGGTTCGCTTCGACAGAAATCATCGTTATGTCGATTATCTCGGCGATTGCGCTGGTGTCGTTTGTCATGTGGGAACTGGGCGAGAAGCACCCGATTGTTAACCTGCGGCTGTTTCGCGATCGCAACTTTGCCATTGGCACCGCGACATTAACGCTCGGTTACGCGGCGTTTTTCGCCATCAACATTATTCTGCCGCAGTGGCTGCAAACCCAGATGGGCTACACCGCCATTTGGGCCGGGCTGGCAGCGGCGCCGATGGGCTTTTTACCGCTGTTGATGACACCGTTTATTGGCCGCTACGCCAACAAAGTGGATTTGCGCATTCTGGCCGCGCTGTCGTTCCTGACCATGGGCGCGTCTTGCCTGATGCGCGCGCAGTTCAACACCAACGTCGATTTTCGCACCATCGCCGAAGTGCAGATGTTTATGGGTATTGGCGTGGCGTTTTTCTTTATGCCAATCACCACCATTGTGCTGTCGAATTTGCACGGACAGGAAGTGGCGGAAGGCTCCGGCCTGGCGACCTTTTTCCGTGTGCTGGGCGGTTCGTTTGCCTCCTCGCTCACCACCTGGATCTGGTCGCGGCGCGAGGTTTATCATCATGCCAACCTCACCGAGAGCGTCTCTGTCTATAACCCGGCGGCAATGGACTACCTGCACAAAATGGGCGGCGTGACGCAGCAGCACCTGGCGGCGGTGGATAACACCATCGCAACGCAGGCGTACATGATGTCAACCATCGACTATTTCTGGCTGCTGGGCTGGGGCTTTATGGCGTTGATGATCTTGATTTGGTTTGCGCGACCGCCGTTTGTGCGCTCCGGTGCGCCGGGCGCGCCGTCGGCAGGGCATTAATAACAACGAAAAGAGAAAAGCTATGGCACCTGTTTTACCCGGCAGTGATGGACGTTTATTGCAGCACCGTTCGTTTGTGGCGTTCTGGCTGGCACGAACCAGCTCCAGTTTCGGTTTCCAGATGTTGTCGATAATCGTCGGCTGGCAGATTTACTCCCAGACCCAGAGCGCGTTTTGGCTCGGCATGATTGGCCTTGTGCAGTTTATTCCCTCCGTCACGCTGGCGCTGCCTGCCGGGCATATCGCCGATCAGTTTGACCGGCGTCGCGTCGTGCTGCTGGGGCAGATTTGTGAATGGGTGGCAATTGTCGCGCTGGCGTGGCTGACATGGCAGGGCGATGCCAGCGTGTGGGTGATCCTCGCGCTGATTTTTGTTATCTCCTGCGCGAAAACCGTGGAATCCCCGTCGATGATCTCAATGCTGCCCGCGCTGGTGCCGACGTCGATTTTGCCACGGGCAACCGCGGCGAATGCCGTTTCCGGCCAGGCGGCGCAAATCGTTGGCCCGGCGCTCGGCGGTTTTCTCTATGCGGCAGGCGCGGATGTGGTCTACAGCGTCACCGCCGCGCTGTATCTGGTCTCGCTGCTGCTGGTGATCACGCTGCGTTATGAGCAGGCGCCACCGAAACGCACGCCAGCCACGCTTTCCTCGCTGTTTGCCGGGGTGAATTTTATCCGCAACCGCCCGGATGTGCTGGGTGTGATTTCGCTGGATCTGTTCGCCGTGCTGCTCGGCGGCGCGACCGCGTTGTTGCCGATTTTCGCCCACGATGTGTTGCACACCGGCCCGCTTGGGCTGGGCCTGTTGCGCAGTGCGCCCGCCGTTGGCGCCTTGCTGATCGGCTTCTGGCTCAGCCATCGTTCACTGAAACGCAATGTCGGCATGATCATGTTTATGTGTGTGGCGGGCTTTGGCGTGGCAACGCTGGTGTTTGCCTTCTCAAGCTGGATGTGGCTCTCGCTGCTGGCGCTGTTCGCCCTCGGTGGTTTCGATATGGTGAGTATGGTGATCCGTGGTTCGCTGGTGCAACTTGATACCCCCGATGACATGCGCGGGCGCGTCAACGCGGTGAACTCCATCTTTATCAATACCTCCAACCAGCTTGGCGAGTTTGAGTCCGGCATGCTGGCCGCCTGGCTCGGTGCGGTGCCCGCGGCGGCGCTGGGCGGCATCGGTACACTTGTCGTGGTTGGGCTGTGGATGAAGTGGTTCCCTGGCCTGCGCCATCGCCAGCGCCTGGAAAGCACGCCGGAATAAGGGGACGTTATGCCGGATAAGCGCAAGCGCCATCCGGCGAAACTTACAGCCCCAAATCCGACAACCCCGGATGATCGTCCGGGCGTCGGCCGAGCGGCCAGTGATATTTGCGATCGGCTTCGGCGATCGGCAGATCGTTAATGCAGGCGTAACGCCGCGTCATCAGGCCGTCCGGGCCGAATTCCCAGTTTTCATTGCCGTACGATCGAAACCAGTTTCCCGAATCATCATGCCACTCGTAGGCGAAACGCACGGCAATCACATTTTCAGTAAATGCCCACATCTCTTTGATCAGGCGGTAATCCAGTTCTTTTTTCCATTTGCGCTCCAGAAACGCCTGACACTCCGCGCGCCCGGTAACAAACTCTGCGCGGTTGCGCCATTTTGTCTCCGGCGAATAGGCCAGCACCACTTTTGCCGGGTCACGGCTGTTCCAGCCATCTTCCGCCAGGCGTACTTTTTCGATTGCCGATTCGCGGGTAAACGGCGGCAGGGGCGGTCGGGTTGTGTGTTGTTCAGACATAAAAGCCTCTCTCATCAAGGTGTTGTTGAAACATTGGCGGGTTGCAGCAAGGCGAGGGCAACGGATTTCGCGCTTTCTGCCGCGTGGATATCTCCGGTGACTCTGGCAACCGTGATCGCGCCGTCGATCAGGATCAGCAACTGCCTGGCAAGCGGCTCCGGCTCGGCGCAACCCGCCTGCTCGCACAAGTGCTGAACGTAACTGAGCAGCCGCTGTTTGTGCCGTTTGCAGATCGCGCGCACTGGCGCCTCGGCGTCACCGATTTCGCAGGCGGTGTTGATAAACGCGCAGCCATAAAACTCCGGCGACGCGAACCAGCTAGCCAGCACGTTAAACATTTCAATCAGCCGGGCGTGCGGCGTCGCGGCTTTTTCGGTTTCCTCGCAAAACCAGTGCATCCAGCGATCGTCGCGGGCATCCAGCACGGCAATGGCGATGTCATCTTTATTCGTGAAATGGTGATAGATACTTTTCCGGGCGACACCGGAAACTTTCACCAGCGCGTCGAGGCTGGTGGCCTGGATGCCCTGTTGATAGATAAGCCTTTCCGCCGTGGAAAGGATTTTGTCGCGCGTCGTGGGGAGTTGTGTTTTCATGCCGACAAAGTAGAACGACCGTTCTACCTTGTCAATCGATGAAAAACGAAAGGGTACTCTGGCGCGTCGTTTTGCCCCTGGCACAGATGCGGGATGTTTCCGTTTCGCCTAATCTTAAAACAGCCAACGCTTTCGCAAGGAGTCGCATGAAAACTGACAGCAACACCATTACGGTTATTGATAAGCATGGGATCATTGGCAACCTGCAAACCTGTGCGCTGGTGACCGTCGAAGGCATGATTGATTTTCTCTGCTGGCCCAATTTAGACAGCCCGTCCATTTTCACCTCGTTGCTCGATCCTAAAAAAGGCGGTTATTTCTCCCTCGCGCCGGTGGGGGACGCGTGGCGGGCGATTCAGCATTACCTGCCGGACAGCAATGTGCTGCAAACCCGCTGGTTGTCGAAGGGGGCAATGGTCGAGCTAACGGACTTTATCGCCATCAATGACGACGTTGATGCCAACCCGGTGATCATCCGCAAAATCAAAATGATATACGGCAGCGCGACGATCAAACTGCACTGCTCGCCGCGCTTCAATTACGCCAGTGAAATCCCTGAGGTGAGCGTCGATAAAAAGGTTTACTGCTTTAAGGGCGAGCAAAACGTCGCCATGACGCTGGCGTCCTCTCAGCCGTTGAAGGTGAAAAAAGGCCAACTCGACGGCGAATTTACCCTGATGGAAGGCGAGTGCGCCGAGTTTGTGTTTGGCGACGCGAAGGTGAAACACGCCGCCTTAAAACACGTGGATCAGGAGTACCACAAGACGCTGGCATTCTGGCAGCAGTGGGTCAGCCAAAGCAAATATCGCGGACGCTGGCGCGAAGCGGTGACGCGCTCATCGCTGGTGCTGAAACTGTTAACCTCGCAGCGTTACGGTTCGATCGCGGCAGCGGCGACGTTCGGTTTGCCGGAACTGCCCGGCGGTGAACGCAATTGGGATTACCGCGCCACCTGGCTGCGCGATGCGTCGTTCAGTTGTTACGCGTTGATTCGCCTGGGCTATGTCGAGGAAGCCAAAGCCTTTAGCGCGTGGATTGGTCGCTGCATGGAAAACAGCAAATTCGACCCGAAACGCTTACAGGTGATGTACCGGCTGGACAGTGAAACGGATTTGACCGAGGAAATCTTGCCGCATCTTGCCGGCTACCTGAATTCAAAGCCGGTGCGCAAGGGCAACGAAGCCTATAAACAACTGCAACTGGATATCTACGGTGAATTGCTGGACGCCGTGTATCTCACCACCAAATATGGCGACAACGTGTCGCACCGCGGTTGGGGGCATGTGGTTCGGCTGGTGGATTATGTCTGCGAGATTTGGGACTCGCCGGATGCGGGGATCTGGGAAATGCGCGGCGAACCGGCGAATTTCCTCTACTCGCGTTTGATGTGCTGGGTGGCGCTGGATCGCGCGCTGCGTCTGGGCGCCAAGCGTTCACTCTCAATGCCGTTTGCCAAATGGGAAGCAACGCGGCAGAAAATTCGCGACGATATCTGGAACAATTTCTGGAACGATGAATTGGGGCATTTCACGTCGACGCGGCACGGCACCGATCTCGACGGTTCGATGCTGCTCATGCCGCTGTTTCGTTTTATCGGCTCGAAAGATCCGGACTGGCTGGCGACGCTTGCGGCGATTCGCAAAAAGTTGATGCGCGACGGCATGGTGCGTCGCTATCTGCAAGCGGAAACGCCGTCGGATTCACTGCGCGGCGAAGAGGGTTATTTTGTGCCCTGTTCGTTCTGGTATGTGGAGTGTCTGGCGCGGGCGGATTTTGTTGATGAAGCGAGGATCGAGTTCGAACGCTTGCTGCATTACGCCAACCATTTGGGGCTGTACGCCGAAGAGTTTGATGAGCGCGGCTTTCCACTCGGCAACTTCCCGCAGGCGCTTTCGCATCTCGCGCTGATCAGTGCGGCGTTCTACCTCGATAAAAAGATGTCCGGGAATCAGCAGACCTGGCAACCGTAATCGTTGGGTTTTACTCGCCGTGAATCGCGACGGTGAAACCCTGCTCACGCCAGTGCGCTAACTGCTGCGTCTGGCGTTGGGTTAACGCTCTGCCTGTCCAGACAAACAGATGCTGACCGGGGAAAAATTCCGGGTGAGGGGAGTCGAGCGGTTCGGCAAGCACATCAACACGCCATCCTTGCCCGGTCAGCCGCCAGGCTTCCAGCCATAAACGCGTGCGATCGTCATTACCCCACGAAACCAGCAACGCGTCTTTCACGGCGTCTTTGCGCGCCGCAGCAATGCGCAACACGGCGTAATCAATCAGCGCGCCATCCAGCAGGCTTAAAATGACCCGCGCCGTGTTGTGATCGCGCGCCAGACGCAGGCGCACCGGCATGATGATTTCGTCGATCAGTTGCTCAGACGAATGTTGGCGGCCTAATTCGACAAGGGCCGCGCGTAGCCGGGCAGGGTTCACCTGGCGCAACATGGACATCATCTCTTCCTGAATGGATCTCCAGCCGGGAACGTCGGTAACAACGTTTTCATCAAGCAATGCTTTAACTTTGCTAACGGATACGCCGCTTTCAATCCAGCGCTTTATTTCCATAATGCGCTGGATATCAGACTCATCAAACTGGCGATGCCCGCCTTCGCTACGCTGAGGTTTTAGCAATCCATAACGACGTTGCCATGCGCGTAGGGTGACCGGATTTATGCCGCATCGCTCGGCGACCTCGCCAATACTGTAAAAAGCCATGACCCCTCGAACTATTGATGCCGATATATTCTTTGCAAAGACTAATTAACCTCAACAAGCTGTACAAGCACTTTGTACACATTTGCTTATCGATTTATTCTCATTCTTCTTTCTTCTCAGGCCACGCCACCGCAGGAATACCGCCCAGATCCGGGCGGGCGAACAGAAAACCCTGGAACTGCGAAATGCCCGCAGACTCCAGCCACATCCACTCTTCCGCTTTCTCAATGCCGACGGCGGACACGGCGATTTCCAACGATGTACAACATTTAATAATGGCCTGGACAATCGCCTGGCGCGAGCCGCTCTTGTGCACATCCTGAATCAGATCACGATTAATTTTGATGCGATCCGGCTGGAACTGCGCCAGCAGCACCAGGCCCGCAAAGCCCGCGCCAAAGTGATCAATCGCCACGCGAATACCGGCGCCTTTCAGCAGTTTCACCGCACGGGTGAACTCATCAAGACGGGAGATGATTTCGCTTTCGGTAAACTCGACAATCACCTGCTCAGGTACCAGCCCGTTGGCGTTGATCTCCTGCAAAATAAACTCGACCGCGTGCGGGATTTCAACCAACGTCATTGGCAACAGGTTGACGGAGAGCGTCTGCGCGCCAAGGTTTAACGCGGCGGCCATGGCGAAAGCGACTTTCTTACTTTGCAGATCGGCCTGGTACAGCGCATCGCCCGTCAACCCCGCGAAATAGGTTTGCGGCGAATCACCGGCGGGCGTGCGCAGCAGCGCTTCAATGGCGACAATTTCGCGGGCAAACGGATCGATCAGCGGTTGAAACGCAAAGCGGCAATCGGCGGGGTTATCGCTTGCCGAGGCAGGCAGGGCGATGGCGTTGCCATCGGCAATAAACTCCCAGCTATCGGCTGACGGGATCTCAAAGTAGTTCTCTTTTTCACCCTCTTCGACAAAGGTTTGAAAAAACTGCAACGCGCGATCGTCATAAATCAACTGGTACTTAGAGGTACCTTTGTCGAGCACCGTCTGCAAAACCGCCTCACTGTTGTGATCGCGTAAATCAAAGAGCTCCATGCCCGTTTTACCAAAGCGGCGAGAAGGCGCGTAATCACGCAGCAACTCCACCACATTGTAATGACGTGGGTCCGCGCAAATGGCGTCATAGATGGGAACAACCGTCTCCTCCGGCCCTTCCAGCAACTGGAAGAAATGCGTGCCGTTGAACAGCAAAATGCCGGTGACGTTTGCCTGACCATTCTTGATATTGGCTGCTGCGACCATCTCTTCAAGCATCTGGTAGGTAACGTCGTCACGCAGATGGCTACGGTAAATAATGGTAGTGAGCATAGGAGCCCCGGTTGGCGGTGAATGAGCGACCACACTAACAGAAGCACACCATGGCGTCATGCTTGATTACCTTACGTTTTTCGCCTGCCAAACGCCCCACCGGCGACGATTTCTCACCTTTTCCTGAACTTGTACAGACTTCCGTTAACAGTCAGAAAAATTCTATCTCCGTAACCGACTGATAAACTGCAACATTATAAGATATTTCTTAGAGTGATAAAAAACTTGTACAAACTCTATGTACATATAAACCATTTTTGTATAAGTTTTAAGTCAACATTTACTGACTCAATGAATCGAGAGGCGTGACATATGCACCAGAACGGTTACCACCCGAGCACCGCTAATGCCATTACCCGCTACTTCAACAAAGCGACGCTGCCAACGCAGCAGCAGACACTGGGTCAAATTGCCGTGGAAATCCTTAGCGAAGGACGCAATCTGAACCGTAAAGCCATCTGTACTAAATTACTTTGTCGACTTGAGCAGGCTTCCAGCCCGGAAGAGGAGAGCCACTATCACGTGCTGATTGGTATGTTATTTGACCGCTAAGGCTGAGTGACCAATCGCAATTCATCAGACTTTTTGAGCTAATTCTCGCGGGGTGATAAGGCGTTTCTTCGCTCTGACTAGCATGAGTTAATCGTCCCCTCGGGAGAATTGGCTTCATGCCGCACGAGTCGTTCGGCAAGTCGCGGCAACCGAGATGCAGTTATGAACAGTAGTGAAAATGAGCAACTGACAGATGAACTTATCGGCGTGGCGGTACTGTCACTCCTGAATGACAACGCCCCCATCAGCACGAAGGCGCTCATCACCCGGTTGAGGTCGATGGAGGCCCACGAGCCAGACAGCGAGCGGCGTCAAACGCTGGGGCAGATCATCGCTGAAATCGATAGTGACAATCTGGCCGCGATGCGCCGCAGCGCGATAAGCCAGCGCAATCCGGATGAGGAAAGCCATGATAACGTCTATCAATTGTTTGGCGAAAAACAGCCAGGCGGCTCAAAAAAACACTAACCGGTAACCATTTACACAACACGGGGGGAGAAATCGATGAGCCAGGCGACGCTCGAACAATCAGAGGGATACGAAAATCTGCCCGACATCACGCTCGCTGACTATTTTCGCAGCCGCGGCGATTTGCTGGCAGAGGAGTCTGCGGTACTCGGTGCCGTGATCCGTCGTATTCTCGCTGCGGGTGAACGTATTAGCCATAAAGCGCTGATTCTTGAGCTGATAAGAATGCTGGAAACCACCGAAAACGTGGTGAAAAGTGATGTTATCCGCCATACGCTGGAAATCGTTGTTCACCACACCACCGACGATATTTAGTTCCCTGTCTGGCGCTGCCACCTTCCAGGTCTTCCGGCAGCGCCTTTTCTTTTTCCTTCCTGACTTTCCCCTTTTCCCGATAATGTCATTTTCATGACGGCTTTTCGGGAGTGATACCCGTAAATTCGCGCGTTTCCCCACACTTCATGCCCGTTAGCGGGAAGTTCTCCCGAGTGCATTACATCAAGTTGACACTCTGATTTGAGAATATTCCCCGGGATAAAAAGGTGTGACACGGAGACGGGGATGAAAAGTCGATTCGCCAGATCGATGTGCGCAGACACGCATGTGCAGCGTGGTTTCTCACTGATTGAAATCATGGTGGTGGTGGTCATTATGGGGGTGCTGGCGGCGCTTATCGTTCCCAATTTGCTTGACCGGCCAGACCAGGCGCGCGCCACGGCGGCGCGTCAGGATGTGGGCGCCATCATGCAAGCCCTCAAATTGTACCGCCTGGATAACGGCAGTTACCCGACCAACGAACAAGGGTTACGCGCGCTGACCGAAAAACCCACCACCGGCGTGGCGCCCGCCAACTGGCATAAATACCTCGAACGTCTGCCCAACGATCCCTGGGGAAACCCGTATCACTATCTCAACCCAGGCGCCAATGGGGAGATCGACGTGTTTTCGCTGGGCGCCGATGGTAAGCCCGACGGGGAAGGCACCCGCGCCGATATCGGCTCGTGGCAGCTCTAAGGCTGCCCAATGATCAGGCCCGCGAACGCGCAGTCTGGAATGGCGGTGATCGCCATGTTGCTGCTGGTGGCGGTCATCGCGCTGATGGCCTCGGCACTGCTGGCGCGCCAGACCACCGTGTTATACGGGGTGCAAAACGAACACACCCGGCTACAGGGACAGTGGCTGTTGCGCGGCGAAATCAGCCGCAGTCAGGTCGTGCTGTACGACGAAGCGCGCCGCACGCCGGTCACCCGCCTTGATGGCCGCTGGCGGCAGCCACGCAACGGGGCGATTGTCGGTCAACTGGGCGGCGCGACCGCACGTATCTTTTCTGAAATCGACGACGAGCAGGCAAAGTTCAACCTGCGCAACCTGGTGGATAACGGCGAAATGGATGCCCGGGAAACGGCGGCGTTCCTGCGTTTATGCGCCCTTGTTGGGGTTTCGCGCGAGCAGGCGTCGCTGATTGCCCGCCGGGTGGCGACAAGCCTGGTCGACGCGGAATCCCCTGGCAACGAGCAACTCAACGATCAAGATGCGCAAGCCGCGCAGGCAGCAGCGGAATCGATTGGCCTTAGCCATCTGAGTCGCCGCGAGTTGGCACCGAGGCTGCGCGATCTCAGCGATTTGCTCGCCGTGCCTGGCATTAGCGCCAGCAGCATCACCCGCCTGCAACCCTACGTGACGATGTTGCCGCAGCGCAGTTGGATCAACGCCAACACCGCCGGGCCTGAAGTGCTGGCCGCCTGGGTGCCGGGGTTAACGCTTGAGCGGGCAAAAGCGCTGCTGGTGACGCGCGATAACGGCCAGTGGTTTATCAACCGGGGCGATTTCACGCGGCGCCTGCAAATGCCGGAGCTTGATGAAATCGACATCATGATCGGCATCACCAGCCAGTGGTTTCGCTTCAACGGCGCGCTACGCACCCCGCAGCGCACGCTGCTCATCCAGGCGCTGCTGTTTGATAACAAAGCTAACCTGCCGCAGGTGATCTGGCTGAGGGAGGGAACATGACACCCCGGCACGTTGCCCGCTTGCATGTGCGCCTGCCGCCCCTGCGCGAGCTGGCGACCCGCGAGATAACTCTCGCGTGGCAGCCGATCAATGGTGAATGGCAGACCGAAACCGTTGCCAGCCTGCACGAAATAGCTGCGGGTTTTCAGGCTAGCCGCGTCGAGGTTTGTCCGCATCCGGCGGATGTCTCAATGACGGAAATCGACATTCCACCGCTGCGCGGCAGTGCGCTGCATAAAGCGGTGCGCGGCGCGGTTGAGTTGCTGGCGCTGATGCCGCCGGAACAACTCATCATTGGTTATGGCGAGCGCCATGATAGCGGCACGTTGCCGGTGGCCTGGCTTTCGGCAGCGCACCTGCAAGCCTTGCTGGCGGCACTGACTCACGCCGGGCTGCGCATCGACGCGCTGCTTCCGCCACCGGCGTTTTTACCGCAGCCCGTGGCGGATGAAGCCAGCGTCGCGCGTGTCGATAACTGGCTCGTGCTGCGTAGCGGCGCGGCCAGCGGGGCGATGTTGCCTTTCCCGCACGGCGCGCAAGACCCGGAAAGCCGGCTGCGCGACCCGTTTCCGGCGATCAATGCATTTCACTGGGTGCAGGCGAGTGAAGAGGGTGAAGGCTGGCACTGGTCATTTCCGCTTTCACGCCCGCGCAGCGATTCCCGCGCGTCAGAGTGGTTGCGTCCGCTGGTCGGCTGGACGCTCGCCGCCGCCGTGGTTTGGCTGGGCGGGCTGAATCTTTACGCGTGGCGTTTACAGCGTGAAGGGCTGGCGCTGAAACAGCAGATGGCTGAACAAGTGCAGGCGACATTTCCCGATGTGTCGGTGGTGCTGAACCCCTTGCAGCAGGCGCGGCAACTTCGGGATGCGCGCATCAGCGGCAACGCGCAGCAAAACAGTGCCGATTTCCCCACGCTGTTGCGCCTCGCCGCCACGTTGCTGAGCGCAAGCGACGGGCAAGTGGCGAAGGTGAGTTATCAGCAAGGCCAGCTTGATATCCGCTGGCGCGAAGGTGCCGCATTGCGCCGCGCCGAGGTTGACGCCCTGCAACAACAGGCGCGCGAACACCAAGTGCTGGTAATGAGCGACGCGCAGGGCCTCCATCTGCGCGCCGGGCAGGAACAGAGCAAACCCTCACCATGAAAACGCGGGTCGTTTTGCAGACGCTGCGACAACGCGTGGTGCTGCCGCTGCGTCAGGTGGTTCTCTACTGGCGAGGATTAACCCGGCGCGAGCGCCAGCAAGTGGCAGGGATGATCGCCGTGCTGGCGATTGCCCTGGTGTGGCTGCTATTGACCCGCCCGGCGCTGAACACGCTCAGCCACTGGCAGCAGGAATTACCGCGCCTGCGCTCGCAGCATGCCGCGCTGCAAAAGGTGCTGGCGGAGGTTGGTGGCGGGCCAATCAATAACGGCGCGCGCCAGGAAAGCCCCGAACAACGGCTGGCGCAGAGCATTGCCGCCGCTGGTTTGACGGAACAGCACGCGGTACAGGCAGAGGGCGCAAGTTGGGTGCTTATCTTTGCGCAACCGGTGAATGCGCAAAGGCTAGTGAGCTGGTTACTGAGCGCGTCCGCCACCACCGGCATGGCGGTACAGCAGGTCAGTATTGAGCGAGTGGACGCGGGTGAAACCGATACGCGCGTCACGGCTTCAGTGACGCTGGCAGCACCACAACAGAGGAAGGGAGAATGAAGCAAACTGGCCTGTCACGAAGCCTGACGCTGGGAATGGTGGCGTACTGCTTGATGCTGGCGGGGTGTAGCACCCATGGCGACGGATCGCTGTTTCGCAACGGGCCGTGGGTGGTGAGCACCTCATCACGCATGCCGAAAGAGAGTGCCGGAACCTTTGGCGCCGATCGCCCGTCGGACAGCCCTTCCCGGCGCGTTGAGCGCCAGACCACACACCGCTACGGCGGCGCCGGCGGCAACACCGGCGCGGCGCAGGCCAGCGGCGAGAAAGTGACGCTTAATTTTCGCGACACGGAGATTTCCGCTGTCATCGGCGCGCTGGCGCGCTTTCTCGGGCGCAACTTCCTGATGGACCCCCGCGTAAAAGGTCAAATCACCCTGGTTTCCGACGGCGACGTCGATCTCAACACCGCGTACACCATGCTCGGCTCCGCGCTGCGCATGCGCGGGTACACCATTGTCGATGTCGGCAACGTCAGCCGGGTGGTGCCGGTGGCGGATGCCAAAATGCAGGGTGGTGCTGTTAACAGCGCAACGTCCGGCGGCGGCATTGCCACACGCACCTATCGGCTGGCCTATGAGAGCGCGGAAGCGCTGGTGCCGGTATTAAAACCGATGATTGCCCCGGAAAGCAGCATTACCGCGTACCCGGCCAATAACACGGTGGTGATCACCGATTACGCCGACAATCTCGATCGCATCGCGCGGATTATCGCCAGCATCGATACGCCAACCTCGTTAGATACGCGGGTGGTGAAAATCTATAACGGCGTGGCGGTGGATATCGCCGCGCTGGCGAACGACATCCTGCAACAGCAGGGCGGCGCCAGCGGGCGTCAGGACATTGCCATTCTCGCCGACCCGCGCTCCAACAGCGTGGTGATCCGCGCCAGCAGCCCGGCGCGCAGCGAACTGGCGAATAATTTGTTAATTGAACTGGATAACGTGCAGGAAGATCCGGGCAATCTCCACGTGGTTTATCTGCGTAACGCCCAGGCGGTGTCCCTTTCCAAGGTGCTGCGCGGGTTGCTGAAAGGCGAATCCGACAGCACGAAACTCTCTGACAACGCGCGCAGCACGCTCGGCGCGGGCGGCATGACCAGCGGCGCGGGCACCAGCGCAAATACCACCGCCAGTAACTCTTCCTCTTCCACCAGTAACAGTAACGCCCTCAATACCGGCAGCCAGCGTTTCGGCACCGCGCCGGAAGACACCGTCGCAGAAGAAACGGGCACGGCCTTTAGCGCCGAAGGGGTGACCGTGCAGGCGGATGCCAGCACCAACACGCTGATTATCTCGGCGCCCGATCCGATGTACCGCAGCCTGCGCAAAGTGATTGATCTGCTCGACCAGCGTCGCGCGCAGGTGCTGGTGGAAAGCTTGATTGTCGAAGTCACCGCCAGCGACACCGCCGAGCTGGGCATTCAGTGGATGAAACAGAGCGGTCGGTTTATCGGCGGGAGCAATTTTGGCGGCACGGGCATCAATACGTCGGCCAAAACCGGCATTGACGCACTGCCTGCGGGTCTGAATCTCGGCATTATCGATGGCACCATTAATTTGCCGGGTGTCGGGCAGATTCTGAATCTGGAAGTGTTGGCGCGGGCGCTGCAAACCCACGGCGGGGCGAACATCCTGTCGACCCCGAACCTGCTCACGCTGGATAACGAGGTGGCGTCGATCATGGTCGGCAAAACCGTGCCTTTCGTCAGCGGCCAGTACATTACCTCCGGCAGCGGCGGGTCGGACAATCCATTTCAGACCGTCGAGCGCGAAGACGTTGGCCTCAAGTTGCAAATCCGCCCGCAGATTTCCGAAGGCGGCACCGTGAAGCTCGATATCTACCAGGAAGTGAGCAGCATTGATGCGCAAAGCTCCACCAGCGCGGGCATTGTCACCAATAAGCGCGCGCTGGACACCAGCGTTTTGCTCGACGACGGGCAAATTATGGTGCTCGGCGGCCTGCTGGAAGACTCCGTTACCGGCAACCGCCAGTCGGTGCCGATTCTCGGTTCGATCCCGCTCATCGGCAACCTGTTTCGCTACGACACCCGCGAGCGCGTGAAGACCAATCTGATGGTGTTTCTGCGCCCGTATGTGATCCGCGATGCCAGCGCGGGACGCGGGTTGACGCTGGATCGCTACGACTATATGCGCTCGGTGCAAAGCGACACCCAGCCGGGCAGCCATCCGCTGTTATCCGATATCAATGCGCCCATTTTGCCGCCTGCCGACATGCCGGTGGCGGGCAGCAATGATGCTGTAGATATGCGCTCGGCAGCATTACGCAGCACCGACAGCAATAAAACCGTGATTCAAGCCGCCGACGTTAGCCAGCGCGAAGAAGCGATTCGTATCGCCAGCCGCTTACGCATTAGCGGCCTTACCGCGTACATCGTGACCGCGCCTGGCGGCAGCGGTTACGCGGTGCGCGTCGACGTGGCGCGCGACGCCCGCACGGTGGATGCTTCCACCGAAACGTTGCGTGAATTGGGCTACCAACCGGAGCTTGTTGTGACACCGTAACTGAATTTCAGGAGGGCATAATGAGTGAAATGCAACTCCCGCACGGCTGGGCGCGCAGCCAGCGGATTGTATTACAGCGCGACGGCGAGGAGCCGTGGCTGACCACCAGCCCACGCACGCAGGGCTGGGCGCTGGCAGAAGCGTTGCGCCGCACCGGAGCACTGCGCTGGCAGGAAGTGGACGAAGCGCAAATGGACGCGCTGTTGGCAGCAACCTACGCGGAGGCGGGCAGCGCTGCGGAAGTGGTCGGTGCGGCGGAATCGGAAGTCAATCTCGAACGCCTGATGCAAGACATGCCTGCAATAACCGACTTGCTCGACGCCGACGATGACGCGCCGGTGATCCGCATGATCAACGCCTTGCTCACCCAGGCGACGCGCGACAGTTCCAGCGACGTCCATTTTGAAATTTTCGAAACCCATTCGATGGTGCGTTACCGCGTCGACGGCACGCTGCGTGAAGTGGTCTCCCCGCGCAAAGCGCTGCACGCGGCGCTGATCTCGCGCATCAAAATCATGGCCAAACTCGATATCGCGGAAAAACGCGTGCCGCAGGACGGGCGCATTACCCTGCGCGTCGGCGGGCGCGCCATTGATGTGCGGGTTTCCACCGTGCCGACGGTACACGGTGAGCGCGCGGTATTGCGTTTGCTGGAAAAAGATCTCGGGCGCTTGCAACTGGCGAATCTGGGGCTGGCAGGGGATGTGCAGCTTGAGCTGATACGGCTGATTCGCCAGCCGCACGGCATTGTGCTGGTCACCGGGCCGACCGGCAGCGGCAAAACCACCACGCTGTACGCCGCGCTTGGCGAGCTGGATAAAGGCGCCAGCAATATTTTGTCGGTGGAAGACCCGGTGGAGTATGACCTGCCGGGCATTAACCAAATTCCGGTGCACAGCAAAATCGGCATGACCTTTGCCGCCGCCCTGCGCGCGGCGCTGCGCCAGGACCCGGACAACATCATGATCGGCGAAATCCGCGATCTGGAAACCGCGCAAATTGCCGTGCAGTCCTCGCTCACCGGCCACGGCGTGCTGGCCTCGTTACACACCAATGACGCCGTTTCCGCCATCACGCGCCTTATCGATATGGGGATTGAACCCTATCTGCTTTCTTCTTCACTGCTTGGCGTGCTGGCTCAGCGGCTGGTGCGCTGTCTGTGCCCGGCGTGTCGCCAGCAAGAAACCTTGCCCAATGGCGAAACGCGCTGGGTGTCGGTCGGCTGTGCGCTCTGCAATCATTCCGGTTTTCGCGGGCGCACCGGAATTCATGAACTTTTCATTATTGATGACAGCATCCGCCGTTTGATTCACGAAGGCGGTAACGAACAGGCGATGCGCGCTGCCGCCCGACAGCGCGGCATGCGCACTTTGCGCGAAGACGGGCAGCGCTGGGTGCAGGCCGGGGTAACAACCGTTGACGAGATCCTGCGTGTCACCCGCGATGACGGTTAGGAGGGGATATGCCACGTTTTCATTTTGAAGCGGCGACGGCGCAGGGGCAGATCCAGCGCGGGGTGATCGATGCGGAATCTTCCCGCGCGGCGCGCTTGCAACTGCGCGATCGCGGCTTAACCGCACTGGAAGTCAGCGAAGCCGTCGCCCAACGCGGGCCCGCGTGGCTGGCATCTAAACTCGACGCCGCCGACCTGTGCTGGGCCACCCGCGAACTGGCGAGTTTGCTGGGCGCGAGCCTGACGCTGGAAGCCGCATTAACCGCCACGCTGGAGCAGGCGGAAAAACGCACCGTCAACGCCGCTTTCAGTGAGGTGCGCGACCATGTGCGCGCCGGCATGCGGCTGGCGGATGCGCTGGCCGAACGCCCGCGCGACTTCCCGGAGATCTACCGGGCGTTGATCAGTGCCGGGGAAGATTCGGGCGACCTGGCGAGGGTGATGGAGCAACTGGCCGATTACCTGGAAAACCGCGACACCCTGCGCAGCAAAATGCTCACCGCGTTTATTTACCCCGGCGTCATAGCCTGTGTTTCGGTCGGCATTGTCATCTTCATGCTCAGTTACGTGGTGCCGCAGGTGGTCAGCGCCTTTACTCAGGCGCGCCAGGACTTGCCGACCCTCACGCTGGTGATGCTGGCGGTCAGCCACTTTGTGCGCGAGTGGGGGCTGCTCACCAGCACGCTGCTGAGCGCTGCTTTTTTCCTGTGGCGTGGGTTATTGCGTGATCCGGCGACGCGGTTGCGCTGGCATCGCACCGTGCTGCGTTTGCCGATGATCGGCAAATACACCCTCGGTGTGAATACTGCGCGGTTCGCCTCGACGCTGGCGATCCTGATGAGCGCGGGCGTGCCGCTGCTACGCGCGATGGATGCCGCCCGCCAGACGCTGGGTAATGATTGCCTGAAACAGTGCGCCAGTGACGCCGCCGCTCGCGTGCGTGAAGGCGCGGCGCTGGCTTCGGCGCTGCGGGCGCAAAAAATCTTTCCCTCTAATCTTGTGCACCTGGTGGCCAGCGGCGAGAAAACCGGGGCGCTGGCGATGATGCTCGAGCGCGCGGCGGCAAACTTGTCGCGGGATCTGGAACGCCGCGCCACGCGTTTGACCGCCTTGCTGGAGCCGCTGCTGATCCTCGTGATGGGCGGCGTAGTGATGATGATTGTGCTGGCGATCATGCTGCCGATTATGTCGATCAACCAAATGGTGCAGTGATGATTTCGGGGGTACTTTTCGCGCGATTCGGGAGTGGCGGCGTGGGTGTAAAAACCCAAACCCGCAGGCGCGCGTACAAAAAAGAGAGGCTGTATCAACGGGATAACGATGAAACGACGAGCCGGGGAAGCCGGTCGTTATGCCCGCCAGTACACCCGGTTAATCCCCCGCGTTTCGGGAGATTTATTTTGCGTTCTGGGGATTTATCTTCGCTCAGATGTCACTGACGCCCCCAAAAATGGAACCCGTTACCAGGACGGGTAACGTAGCAGTCCGCGGATTTACCGTGTTACCTCGCACAGGCGGGGAAACACCAATCGAGTTTCAGTCGGTAGTTTTTTTCATTGCGTACTCGCAACGGAGTTAATCCTATGAAAGCGTTCCAACTGAAAGGGCTGGCCGCAATGTTTGCGGTTGGCATGATGGCGATAACGGGTGCTGCCTCGGCGCAAACAGTCAATGGCGCAGGTGCGACCCTACCGCAGCCGCTCTATGAAGACTTGTTTGGCCTGGACGGTACCAGCAAGGATGTGATCGGTACCTGGACCTACGACGGTGTCGGGAGCGGTGGCGGGAAAAGCCGTTTTCTGACCACCACCAACACTGTTAATTTCGCCGGGAGCGATTCCGTGCTCACCGCGACGGAATTCGCCACCTACAACTCATCGCAGCGCGCCAGCTGGGGGCCGCTGATCCAGATCCCATCCGTTCTGACGTCGGTCACGCTACCGTTCAAAATGCCGGCCAACGCATCGCAAACGACGCTCAATCTCACGCGTGATCAGGTGTGCCGCATTTTTGCCAACCAGATAACCACCTGGGGGCAAATCCTCGGTAACACCAACACCACGCCGTTTGTGGTGGTTTACCGCACAGAAGCCAGCGGAACCACCGAATTGCTCTCTAACTTCCTGACCTCTGCGGCGTGCAGCGGTTATAACTTCCAGAAATCCAACCTCTTTACCACCGTGGTGGCGAATTCCGGCGGTGTGAACAGCAACTGGATTGCGGCAACCGGCAGCGAAGGCGTGTCTAACGCGCTACAGACGGCAGGGCGCTTTGGCTACCTTAGCCCCAGCTTCGCTTTCAACCCTGGGTCGGCGACCGCCGTTGCCACCATTGGCGGCGCGCTACCTACTTCTGTGCAGCTTCCGGCCAGCGCGACACCGCCAACCGGTACAGCACGCAACAACCCGCTGAACTGGGTTCCGGCTTATGTGCTGCCTACCAATACCGCCGTTTACCCGATCTACGGGACGACGAACCTGCTGGTGGGTCAGTGCTACACCGGCGGAATTACCTCTGACAGCGTGGGCGGCGCGGTCAGAGACTTCCTGACCAAACTGAACAATGGCAGCTATGCATCGCAGATTGCCACACATCTGTTTATCAGCCTACCGGCCAGTTGGCGCACCGCTATCACTGACGCGTTCCTCACGCAGTCAAGCAGTCTTGGGATTGGCAACACCTCGGTCTGTAACGGGGTTGGCCGTCCACTGTAAGTGTTGTTGACAGGGCAAAGGCGGCGGACACTTCGGTGCCTGCCGCCCTTTACGTTGTAAGGCAGACCGCCGGGTAACGCGGTCTTTTGGCGTATTTAAAATAACAAGGGTGAGCCTGTCCTATGTCCACTACGTCATGTTTGCCGCGCAAAATAGCGCACCGCGTAAAAATGAAGCCCCTCGTCGAGGCCATTGCGCTGGCGCTGCTCGGCTTTGCCAGTGCGTCGCACGCCGCCACGCCGGTTAACAGCAACTGGTTTTCCAGCGCCAGAGCGGTGAATAACGCCCGCAGCGAGCGTGCAGGCCAGGTAGCAATCAACGAAGGCCTTGAAGCCGCGCGGCTCAGGCAGCAAGCGGCGGCGAAACAGACGTTACAACACTCGGTGGCGAACCTCGGGCGCACGGCGGCGGCGATTGCCGCCCAACAGGCGGCACAAAATGCGGCGCGCGCAAATGCGAATCAGACGGCCAGCAGTGTGCCGGACGGACTCGGGCAGGGCGGATTATGGGATCGTGACGCCAACGGCAATTTATTGACCTGGACGGGTGCCAACCGCGCGGTGCAAACGCAGAACAAGGGCAAAACCACCGTGGCGATTAAACAGACCCGCGACAAAGCGATTCTCAATTGGGACAGCTTTAACGTCGGGCGCAACACCACTGTGGATTTCCAGCAAAACAGCAGTGATGCGTTGCTCAACCGGGTGGTCGGGGCCGATACGCGCCCAAGCCAGATCCTCGGCGCGGTAAAAGGCGATGGCACGGTGATGGTCGTCAACCAGAACGGCGTGATATTTAGCGGCAGCAGTCAAATCAATGTGCGTAACCTGGTGGTGGCTGCCGCCAAAATCAGTGACGACCAATTCACCCGCAACGGCTTGTATGTCGACACCAACGGTAGTCAACCCACCTTTACTGACGCGCTGGGCGATATCGTGATTCAGCCCGGCGCACAAATCACCACCCTGCAACCGGCCAGTTCCACCGTCGGGGGCGGCTACGTGATGTTGCTGGGCGCTAACGTCAATAACGGCGGGCAGATAACGACGCAAAACGGGCAGGCCGCGCTGGCGGCGGGCGACAGTTTTTACATCCGCAAGGGCGTGGGTACGGAATCTAATGTCGATTCCACCACTGCCGGGAACGAAATCTCGACGCTACGCACCGCAAACAGCCAGGCCGGGCGCGTGGAAAATAACGGGTTAATCACCGCCACCACCGGCGATATCACGCTAACCGGGCATGACGTGGTGCAAAACGGCGTGGCGATTGCCACCACTTCTACCCGCCAGCGCGGCACGGTGCATCTCTCAACGCGCGCCAGCGACAACAGTGGCAGCGTGACGCTGACCGGCAATGGCGTCACCGCTGTGCTGGTGGATGGCAGCAACACAACCGCCTATGACAGCCAGCGCGACACGGCGCTTGAAAAACTCAACGGCAACAATAGCAACCTGCTGGCGCGTGGCAATTTTGACAACCTCAGCACGCTTGTTGATCGGCGCGATCTGTCGCGGATCGAGATTGTCAGCGGCAACACGGTGGATTTTGGCGACGATTCGCTGACCCTCGCCACCGGCGGCGAAATCGCCGTGACCGGTGCGAAACGCACGCTGATCGACAACCGCGCAACGCTGGATGTCGCCGGAGCGATTGGCGTCAAAGTGGCGATGGAGAGCAACAACCTCGCGGTGAATATTCAGGGCAACGAGCAGCGCGACAGCGCCAGCAATCGCGACAGCGGCAAACTGAACAACACCGATGTCTGGGTTGATAAACGCACGCTGGTGTTTGTCCCGGCAGGCACCAACGGGTACAGCACCGACCGCTGGTACACCGCAGGCGGCCTGCTGGAGGTGAGCGGTTACCTGGCGACCAGCGGCCACGCCGCCGGTGAATGGCTGGCGCAGGGCGGTACGATCACCGTAAGCGGCGGCGATGTGGTCACCCGCGCCGGATCCGACATTAACCTCTCCGGCGGTACGCTGGATGTGCAAAGCGGCTACCTGCGCCAAAGCTGGCTGAAAGGCAGCGACGGGCGGCTGTACGAACTTTCCCGCGCGCCGGGCGACCTGCTCTACGACGGCCTTTATCAGGGGTATCAAGTCACCAGCGCGCGCTGGGGGCAAACCAATACGTATTACAACCCGCTGATTGGCGCGAGCCAGCGCTATCAACCCGGTTACACCGTCGGGCGCGACGCGGGCAAACTGGTGGTCTCCACCACCAGCGCCGTGCTCGAGGGGAATATCATCAGCGATGTCTATCAAGGCGATGACCAAACCGAAGCCGCCCGTGCAGGCGTGGACGGTTACAACCAGTCGCACTATGCGGTGGCGCGCAAAGGCCAATTGATTGTCGGACAATATACGCCCATTTACGATGCGGCCGCTGGCATGCTGCGCTATGCGCTGTCGGCAATGATGAACAACGTCACGTTAAAAGCGAATGCCAACGGCGTGGCGCAAGATGTGCAACTGCAAGACGATGTGCCTGCCGACCGGCTCGGCGTTTTGCAACTTGATACTGATTTGCTCAATGACGCCCGACTCGGGGCGCTGCACATTGCCGCCAGAGAGACGCTGGCGGTGAAAGACGCGCTCAACGTCGACGCGGGCGGGGACATTGTCCTTTATGCGCCTGTCGTTGAGGTGGCGGCAGATCTCACCGCCAAAGGCGGCAGCATCCATCTTGGCAACGTGCTCAAGCAAATTTATGCCAACCCTGGCGACGACCCGCTGCGCGACACGGAAATCACCCCGCCGGACGGGCTAACAGGCGGTGTGCGGGTGGGCGAAGGGGTGACGCTGGATGCCTCCGGGATGATTGGCGATCTGCGCGAGCGCGGTGCGCAGCGCGACAGCGAAATGGCGTGGATTGATGGCGGCACAATCAGCATCCGCTCGACGGGCAGCGTAACGCTGGCGAAAAATTCGCTGCTGGATGTCACCTCCGGCGCGATAGTCAACAGTGACGGCAGCGTAAGCGGCGGCAAAGGCGGCAACGTTAAACTCGGTTCGGGGCTGATCGTCGCCAGATCCGGGAACAGCAACGCGGTGTTAACGCTCGATGGCACCATCCGCGGTTACGGCGTGCGCGGCGGCGGCACGCTGGAGATTGAATCGGCAAGTTCCGCCTCGATTGGCGGCCAGTGGCAGGATGGCCTGTTAAAACCGGGCGAAACCGTGCCATTCGGCCTGGTGTTACTCGACGATTACCAAGTGAAAGCGGGCGAACGTTTGCCCGCCGATTATCACTACTTATCCACCGTCGCACGGCCCGGCGAAGAAGTGGCGGCGAAGCCCTCGCTGGTGGGCATCACTCTGGCATCGGAGTGGACGCTGCCTTACGCCGTAAGAGGGAACTCTTACATTATTTTCTACCGCTTGCCGGGCGGCACCAGCGACCAGCAACTCCAGGTCAATCCTGCCGGTACGGCGAACGGCGCCGTCTATAAACTGCCTGCGGGGGCCACCATCACAACGTTTGTTCGCCCGAACAACTTCCCGCTGGATTACATTGTTCCGGCAAACGTCTTCCCCGACGGTATCCCGACGGAAGCCACGCCGCGCACTGCGGTTGCGGGGTCGGTGCTGGCAAGTGATGCGCTGTTTAAAGCCGGAACGGTGATCGAAGCCGGAATGAGTGTGGCGCGCCCGGTGGCCGTCGCCAATACCACCCATCTCGATACCGCGCTGTTCCAGTCCGGTTTCGCCAATTACGACGTGCGCGCGCATCACGGGTTGCTGGTCTCCGACGATGTGACGCTAGCCGTCACCCAGCCGGTGCTGTATGCCGATGCGAAAATCCTGCAAGCCGGCGGCAGCGCCGAACAGGCTTTGCAATGGCAACTGCCGGAACTCTGGCAAGCGGACAATAATGCGCGCAGCGTCACCCAGCGTGGCGGCACCAGCTTAACGCTTTCCGCCGGTGTCAAAGATGGCCTGACGTCCGGTATCACCGTGGTGGCTGACACCGGCGATAAAGGCACGCTGACCATTGCCGAAGGCGCGCGTTTACTGGTCGATCCCGGTTCATCTATCTCCCTGAATAGCCGTGGCAACCTGAATGTCGATGGCCTGTTGCAGGCGCGGGGCGGCAATATTACGCTGCTCGGGCCGCAAACCGCCGGGGCGAAAAGCATCAAAGAAGGCGGCGGGCTTGGCGACCCGACAGCGTCGCAGCGCGCGATTACGATCGGCGAGCATGCGGTGCTGGACGCTTCGGCAATAAGCTGGAGCACGCGCGATGCGTCCGGTCACCCGTTCGGTGTGGTGACAGACGGCGGCAACATTGTGGTGGGCGGCACGCTGCTGGAGTCCCTGGCGACCCGCGCATTGGCATCTGATGCGTTTGTGGTTATCCGCAAAGGCGCCTTGCTGGATGCCAGCGGCACTGCTGCCGTGCTGGATGTCGACGGGCGCGGCAGCCAGCGTGTTGCCAGCAATGGTGGGGCCATCAGCATCGCGTCGAATAACGGTCTTTTGCTGGACGGCACCCTGCGCGCGCTGGCGGGTGGGGCGAACGCCGCCGGTGGCAGCCTGACGGTGGCGTTAGAAGCGCCGAACTACAGTAGCAGCAACTCGGTGAATAAAGCGGTGCTGGCGCTGCGCGAATTGCGTCTGGTGCAACAAGTGCAAGCCAGCCCGGGCAATCTGATTTACGGTGACGGGCAACTGGCGGCAAGCCAGGTCTCGGACGGCGGCTTTTCGGCGCTCACGGTTTACAGCAATGGCGCCATCAGCGTTGACGGCGATGTCGATTTGACGCTTGGGCGCGAGCTGCGCCTGTATGCGGGCGCACTGACGCTGGCGCAAGGCGCAGATCCCGCGTCGAAAGTGTCGCTGACGGCGCCGTATTTGTTATTGGGCGGCGTCAGCGACAACATTGCTATCGCCGACGGTTTTCAGCGCCCGGCGTTTAGCGGCGGGGTCAGCAGCCTGCCCAGCCAGGCGGTGCTGAGCGCCAGCGCCGATCTCATTGATATCAAAGGCATGGTTGGCCTTGGGCTGAATGCCACCCGCAATGGGATAAACGCCGAGCGAGCCGGGTTTGCACAACTTATCCTCAACAGCCGGGGCGACCTGCGCTTTGTTAATGCCCAGGCGATCAGCGGCACCTCGCAGGGCGTGGTGTCGGAGTTGCGCTCGCCAGGCGACATCACCCTGCGCGCGACGCAAATCTACCCGGCGAGCGGTGTGAGTGCGCGGGTGATGGCCGGGATGCAGGCCGACGGCACCTTTGCGCCGGACAGTTGGTTGACCCTTGCGCGCAGCCAGGCGGGCACACCAGCGCAACCTTATTCGGTGTTTGGCAGTTTGCGGCTGGGCGCGGCCAATATCGCGCAAAACGGCGTGCTGCGCGCGCCGCTGGGATCGATTGTGCTGGGCGGCGGCGTGGCGGGCGGCGAACAGGGTACTCGCTCGGTAACGCTCGGTTCCGGCAGCCTGACCTCGGTGAGTGCCAATGGGTTGGTGCTGCCGTGGGGCGGCACCTCCGATGGCGTAACCTGGTACTACCAGGGCGAGAAAGTCGCGCTCACGGGTATCGGCAATGGGCCAACGCTGACGCTTGCCGCCACGCATGTGGCGGTGAATGATGGCGCGGTGCTGGATCTTTCCGGCGGCGGCGATCTGCTCGGTGCAGGCTTTGTCTCGGGTCGCGGCGGTTCCACCGACGCGCGTTTTTACCCGCTGGTGCAGGTCAGTAGCAACGGTTTTACCTTGCCGGCGCTTGGCAGCAACCCGGTGTACGCCATCATTCCCGGCTATGATTCCGCCTATGCGCCAGCAGATAACACTGGCGCAGTCAGCCCGCTCGCCGGGCAGCAAATCACCCTTGCCAACGGCGACATTCCGGGGCTTGCCGTCGGAACGTATACGCTGTTGCCGTCCAACTATGCCCTGTTACCGGGGGCGTTTCGCGTTGAACTCAACGGCGGCGCCACGGGCCTGAGCGGGTCGAAAACCGTGGCGCTGCGCAATGGTTCCTGGGCCAGTAGCGGGCGTTTAACCGTGGCGAACACCGCGATTGCCGACAGCCTGACCCGCCAGTTCATTATCACGCCTGCCGCTGTGCTGCGAAAATATGCGCAATACAATGAAACGCCGTACGCAGATTTCGTGCAGGCGCAGGCGGAACGGGCAGGTGGCGTGCGCGCGGTGTTGCCCGCCGATGCCAAAACGCTGTCGCTGCTCTCATCGGGCAACGACAACACATTTCGCTTTAAAGGGTTGGCCGATTTTACCCCGGCGAAAGGGGGTTATGGCGGCACGGCCAGCCTGATGATTGGCGATGACAACGCCGTGGGATCGATTGAGATCCTGGCGCGCGGCGCGACGCGAAGCCGTGATTTCGATGGCATCGCCGTGTATGCCGATGATCTGAACGCCATCGGCGCCAGCCGTCTGACCATTGGCGGCACGCTGGTTTCCAACTATCAATCGTCCAATGGGCAAAACCTCAGCCGTTACTTGCAGGTTATCGGGCGCGAAAAAAGCGTGGTACTGCGCGAAGGCGCTGTGCTTGCCGCGCCGGAAGTGTTTCTCTTCGCCGTTGGCAAAACCGGCGGCATCACCCTCGAAACCGGTTCGGGGATTAACACCATCGGGCAGGGCGATGTGGCGTATGACTCGACCGACGGCTTTGTTTACCAACCGCTGGATAGCGCCGTGGTCGCCGCCTCTAACGGCTGGCTGGATATGTTGGCCCCGCAAGCCGACCCGAACCCCGCCCCCGCCGATAAAGGTGCTGGGCCCGTCAATATCGGTGCCTGTGGCATAACCTGTCGCGGCATCACGCGGCTTTATTCCTCCGGCACATTGCTGGCGGCGACGCTGGCGGATTTCGATCTCGGCGAAGCGGTACGTTACGGTACGCGCAACCTGGTGCTGGGGGTCGGCACGGTCAATGCCGGGAGCAGCGCCGACCTTAACGCCGTTGCCGCGCGCGGTGCGTTGACGCGCGGGTTAGTGCTCAACCAGACGGTGCTCGATCGCCTGTTGCAGGGCGACACCGCGTACGGCGCGCCCGCGCTGGAGCGGCTGGTGCTCACCGCCGGTGAATCGTTTAATTTCTTCGGCAATGTCAGCCTGAACACTCTTGACGCCGCGACCGGCAAATCAAAACTGGCGAATCTGGTGCTCTCGACGCCCGCGATTTACGGCTATGGCGATGCCCGCGATGTGGCGACCATCACCACCGGGAAATTGACCTGGGCCGGGCTGAAAGGGGATGCGCCCGCGCCGGTGAAAGGCGGGCGAGGAACTGGCGAGGGCAGTTTGCGGGTCAACGCGCAGGTCGTGGAATTCGGTTACGACGAAAACGCGCAACCTAACGCTATCGATAACTTTGGCCGCACGATCCGCGGTTTTAGTGACATCACATTTGCGGCGAGCGATCGCATCACCGCCAATCAGCACGGTTCGTTGCAGGTTTTCGGCAATGTCACGCTCCGCGCGCCGCTGGTGACGGGCGAAGGCGGATCCGTTAACAGCATCACCGCCAGCGGCGCATTGCGGGTGGTTGCGCCGTTGTCCGGTGGCGGGGACGCGAGCAAGGTCTCGCTCGCCAAAAACGAAGAAACCGGCGCCGAGTTGAACCTGACGGGTAACACGGTGCTGCTGGATACCACCGTGGCGCTACCGAGCGGCAAATTAACGGCCAGCGCTACCGGCGATGTCACGCTGGCGGATGGCGCATGGCTGGATCTCGCCGGACGGGCGCTTAAATTTTATGACGCGACCAGCTATTCATGGGGCGGCGACGTGGCGCTGACGAGTAAGGCGGGCAACATTGTGCAATCCGCCGGGTCGACGATTGACCTCTCGGCGCAGAACAACAATGCCGGGACACTGAGCGCGGTGGCGCTGGCGGATACGGCGGGGCGTGTGGATTTGCGCGGCACGTTACTGGGCAGCAGCAACGGCCATTACAATGCGGGCGGCACACGGGTGCCCTATCGCGAAGGCGTGGCGATTATCCGCGCGCAAACGCTCGGCGACGGTGGTGTACTCAGCGAGCCGTTCGCCGCACTCAATAACCGCCTTAATGCGGGCGGTTTCTTTGGCGAGCGCAGCTTCCAGCTTAAACACGGGGATCTGCGCATTGGCGATGACGTGCGCGCCCATAACGTGGCGATCTCCCTGGATGGCGGCCATCTGAATGTGGTCGGTACGATTGATGCCAGCGGCGAACAGGTTGGCGCGATTCGTCTGGCGGCGGCAAATGGCTTGACGCTAAGCGGCAACGCGCGGCTCGATGCACACGGTACGGTGCTGCGCGTCGACAGCTATGGCGAAATCATTGATAGCCCGAACCGCGCGGTGGTTGAGCTGGACTCCGGCCACGGCACGTTGACGCTGGCGAACGGCGCGCGCATTGATTTGCGCCACGGCACTGCCTCAACGACGGGTGACGGGCAAGCGCGTGGCACGCTTGATCTCTATGCGCCGCGTATTGATGGCGCAGGGCAGGCCAACACGACCGATTCGGCAACCTTTGGCGATATCGCCATTGACGCCCGTGGCGCAATCGCGGTGCTGGGGGCGAAGTCGATAGCCGTCTACGGGCGGCAAATTTACCGCGATGCGCCCAGCGGCAACGGGCAAACGGCGGACGGTCACCCGTGGCAGGAGATTACCCAGACGTGGTTGGATGGCAAAAACGCCGACGCCAACCGCTTTATCAATGCGGCGCTCGCCAACAATACGTTGCTGAACAGTCGGCTGGCCGGGCTGAACAACAGCCGCTATGCCGATGTGTTCCATTTGCGCCCGGCGATTGAGGTGGTCAGCGCCACCGCAAACGGCGATTTGATCGTCAGCGGCGATCTGGATCTTTCCGGCTATCGCTATGCCAGCCTTAATCCGCATACAGCGAAAACGGGCGTTGCCGGTTCCGGCGACGTCGGGCAGTTGACGCTGCGTGCCGGGGGCAATCTGTCGATTTTTGGCAGTGTCACCGATGGTTTTGCCAAACCCAGTACCACGCCGGATGACGAAGGCTGGCTGCTGACACCGGGCGTGCAGGCTTTTGCCAGCGACGTAGTGGTGCCGGTCGCGGGCGTGACGCTCGACGCCGGAACGAAATATCCGGTCGGGAAAACCCTCAACTACGCGATCACCGCCGGGAATGTGACGCTGCCTGTTGGCACGACATTACCGGTGGCGGTCACGCTCGACAGCCCGTTAACGCTGCCTGCGGGCACGGTGCTCGCCAGTAATGTACTGGCTGCCGATGGTCAGGTTTTGCTGGCGGCGGGCACGGTAGTCGGCGCCGATGGGCTGGCGCTGCCAGCGGGCGCTCAACTCTTGGCGGGCGCGCATTTGCCGGTGGCGGTCACTCTCAGTCAACTGACCTGGCCGAAAGGCGTCGCGCTACCGGTCGCTATGGTGCAGGTGGGTTCCCTGACGCTGCCGGTCGGCGCGCTGATTGCCAGCGGCACCGATGTGGTGTTGCCGGATGACGCGCTGTTTGTCGATTTACGCCCGAAAAACGCGCAGGGCGAGTACATCGCGCGCAGCAATTGGGCGGTAGCGGACATGCTGCCGGCGGGTTCTCAGTCGTGGAATATCCGCGTGGTGGGCGGCAGTGATCTGCAAGCGGCGGACAGCCGCCTGACGCGCGAGGATGCCGGTGATGTGCAACTCGCCGACACCCATTACATCTCGCAAAAACAGTGGAAAAACGAAGGCGGGCCGGTCTGGTACTGGGCGGATAACAATAGCTGGGGCTTTGAAGGCGGCACGCCGTTTAACTTCGATGATGTCGGTTTTGATGTCTGCGGCTTCACCCCGTCCGAGTGTGTGAAAGTCACCTGGGTGTGGGCAGACGGCAACTTTTACGGCGGCGCGCCGGGCAAACCGGTCAATTTTGATGACTGGGGCGACTATAACGTCTGCGAACTCGAACCGGGCCAGTGCGTCAATGTCAGCACGCCGGGGGAAAACGTGCTGGTTGGCATCACCCCGACCTCGCCAATCTTCAGCGTGTTGCGCACCGGGACCGGCGATCTGGATGTCATTGCCGGGGGCAATGTGGCGATGCGCTCGGCGTGGGGCGTTTATACCGCCGGGACACAAAGTAAAAACCTGGATGTGCGCTGGAACCGGGCGCGCGGCAAGGTGGCGGAAGATGGCACGGTATTGGGCAACGGCGCAGGCGATGCGGCGCCAGATTACGAAGCGCTGGTCAGCGGTGACAACAGCCTTTACCAGGCCTGGTATCCGCAGCAGGGCGGTAATCTGACGATCGTTGCCGGCGGCGATCTGACCGGTGATGCCTGGAGCGCCGGTAGCCTGTTGCCGACCGCCAGCGCCAGTGTCGGAAATTGGCTGTGGCGACAGGGCTCGGGCAACACTGCCGGGGTCGATAATGTGCCGACGGCGTGGTGGATAAACTTTGGCACCTACACCTGGCAACCACAGACCGGCAGCGAGATGCCGATGGTCTCGGGCTTTACCGGCTTCGGCACGCTCGGCGGCGGCAACCTGTCGGTGCGTGTCGGCGGCGACGCTGGTGTATTAACGACGCCTGCGGTGAGCGGTGATTACCGGCAACTGGCGCGCAGCCAGGGCCTGGTATTGGCGATAGGCAGCACCGGGCGCGTCGGGCGCGATGGCAGTATTGCGTTTACCGGCGGCGGCGATCTCGATGTGCGGATCGGCGGCGGCTGGAACAGCCATGCGCAGGCGCGCGTGACCACAGACAACGGCACGCTGTTTCAGATGCACGATCTGTACGGATCGCTGGTGAACCTGCGCGGTGACATTGCCATGACGTCCTCACAAATTGGCACCCATCAATTGTTCTATGGCATTAACGGGCGCGCCGCCCAGCAGGATAACCACGAGGTGCGCCCCTCAACGCCCTGGACTTCCAGCGCCTCTAATGCCAGCGGCGGCTTGACGTTGGTGCTCGGCGACAGCACTGCGGCGATCGGTAGCCGGGGCGATCTGGTGCTCGGCGCGACGCTGGATGCTGGCTTGCTGGATATGGCCAACTATAGCGCTTACCGGGGCACGGCGGGTTCCGGGGAAAACGGGCAAAGCTGGTTTAGCCTGTGGACGGACAACACCGCGCTGAATTTACAGGCGGCGGGCGGCAATCTGGCATTCGACACGCGCCCGAGCGACAACCTGATCGCCACGACTGTCAATAATGATTTCGTCAAAAACGGCGGCTGGTATCTGTTGCCGGGTAACGTCAGCGCGGTGGCGGACAGCGGCAGCATTTACTATGGCAGTTCCGCGGCTTACACCAGCCAGAGCAACTACTCCAACAGCGGCGGGTTGCTCCTCGCCCCGCTCGGCAGCGGCAACATTAGCCTGCTGGCCGGTGAGTCGTTGTATGGCGGCGGTTTTGCGATCAGCCGTTCCGGCGCGGAAACATCGAGCATCGCCACGGTCTTCCATCCGGCATTTTATGCGCCGCTTGCCGATGGCACGGCGGTGACCAATCTTAGCGATACGTCACCGATCGCCGACGCGGGTGTCTATCCGCTGTTTGCGTTCGGCCTCAACACGGTTGGCAGTACGGCGGGGATTCGCGAGGCGGCACAAGCGCCATCACGCTTTTATGCGCTGAACGGCGATATCGTCGGGTTGCGCACGGGTTCGGTGGTCAGTTTCCAGAACGCGGGCGTGCGGGCAAATCAGGTGGATTATGTCGCTGCCGGGCCAGTGAGGGTGCGCGCCGGGCGCGATATTGTTTATACCGGCACGCGGGGTGATGAAACCTTGCCGCCACTGTTTGATTTTGCCAACGACATCTCCAGCGCTACCGTCAGCGGCAACCTGATTGTTCACACCCAGGCGAACGATGTGTCACTGTTCGAGGCCGGGCGCGACATCCTGTTTGCCAACATTGATATTGCCGGGCCAGGCACGCTGGAAGTCTCCGCCGGGCGTAACATCATCCAGAACGATGTTGCCAACCTGACCAGCATCGGCCCGGTGGTCAGCGGCGATCATCGCCCCGGCGCGAGCATTGTGGTGCAGGCGGGCATGGGCAGCGTCGGCGCACAATACGACGCGCTGTTGGCGCGCTACCTGGATATCGCCAACCGCGCCGAAAGCGGGGTGCCGCTGGCTGACCAGCCGGGAAAAGTGGTGAAAACCTACGATCAGGAACTGATCAAATGGCTTGCGCAGCGCTACGGATTCAGCGGTGATGCGAATGCGGCGTTGCGCTTCTTCGCCAATCTTGCGCCGGAGCAGCAGCGCATTTTCGCGCGGCAGATTTATTTTGCCGAACTGCTCGCCAGCGGGCGCGAGTACAACGACCCCGACGGCCCGCGTAGCGGCAGCTATTTGCGCGGGCGCAATGCCATCGCGGTGCTTTTCCCGCAGCGCTACAGCGGTGAATTGCTGATGTATGGCGCGTCGGGCATTCACACCAATCTTGGCGGCGATATTCAGATTCTGACGCCCGGCGGCGGGCAAACCTACGGCGTGGAAGGCGAGGCGCCACCGGCAACCGCGGGGCTGATCACCCGCGGCAGCGGCAATATCGCACTGTTTTCGAATGACAGTATTCTGCTCGGCCAGAGCCGCATTATGACCACCTTTGGTGGCAACATTCAGGCGTGGTCGGCGCAGGGCGACATCAACGCCGGGCGCGGGAGCAAAACCACGGTGGTCTATACGCCGCCGCGCCGCGTTTATGATAACGCGGGCAACGTGACGATTTCCCCGGATGTGCCGAGCACCGGAGCGGGTATCGCGACCCTGAACCCGATCGCCGAAGTACCGCCGGGCGATGTCGATCTGATTGCGCCGCAAGGGACGATTGATGCCGGAGAAGCGGGCATTCGCGTGTCGGGCAGTGTCAACATTGCCGCTCTGCACGTAATCAACGCCGCTAACATTCAGGTGCAGGGCGATTCGGCGGGGATCCCGGTGATGGCGACGGTAAATGTTGGCGCACTGTCTTCGGCGAGTGCGGCGGCGAGCACCGCCAGCCAGGCCGCACAGGCGGTGGTGCGCCAGCAGCAAAACGCCGACCGGCAAGGGCAGCGTTCATCGGTGGTGGTACAAATTCTCGGCTTTGGCGATCAGCCGTTATAAATCGCGGCGCGAAGCAGGGGCTAAAACCCCTGTTTCGCGATACTCAGCGCGGCGATAAAAAGCGTAGCCAGAATCAGCGGCGGGCCGAAGGGGCGGGGGGTGCGCAAATCGATGCCACGGCGCAACTGTATGAGGGCGAGCAGCAGGCCAAACAAGCCGCCTAACACCACCACCCATAACGTATCGTGCCAGCCAAGCCATGCGCTGACGGCGGCAACCAACTTCACATCGCCGCGTCCTAACCCTTCGCGTTGGCAAATCAGCCAGTAAAGCTCACTCACTGCCCGCAGCGCCAGGTAGCTTACCATCGCGCTGATGAGCGCAACGTCCAGCGTTACCAGCCCGTCACCCGTCCAGGCGAGCGCTAAGCCGCCCCAAAGCAAAGGTTGCGTTAACGCGTCCGGCAATAAACCGGTGCGCCAGTCAATGCGCGCCAGTTGCACCAACACCACCAGTGCGGCGGCGAACAGGCAGCCGGCCAAAAGTGTCATTAGTTGAAGACCAGCACGCGGCGATACGGCTGCGCCGGGCCTGCATTGCGGCGAACCGCGAGGGAAATTTCCAGCCCGGTTGCCGCAGAGGGGCTTTGTCGGGGGCGCGGTAAGGTCTGCCAGCCGCGCGACGGTATCCACACGCGAAGATTAAAGCTGGCGACACCGTCGAGCACCGCCACGCGGGCGTTCACGCGTGGCGCGGGGAGCGGATACTGCGCCGAAGGGAGACCGGCGGCACGCCATAACGTTCCGCCTTGCAGCCACCACTGCACCTGTTGCCATTGACCTGGCGCGGCGGGCGCGGCGCGCACTATTGTCATGCGCAATTGCCCGGAGGCGAATTCGGTGATTTGCATGCCCGCAGGCAGCAAATCCCCAGGTTGCAGATGCTCGCCGACACTCGTGCGCGGCGGCAACTCGACGGTGGTATGCCAGGCGATATCGCGATCAAGCTGCTGTAGGGCGCGCACGAGACGTGAATCCTCTTCACTGTGCAGTTGCAATGTGGTGTTGGCGCGGCTTAACACATCAATGCCGCGCCAGGCCATCAGGTTGATGATCGCCATAATGACAATGGCGATCATCACTTCAATCAGCGTCAGGCCGCTTTGCGAACCGGTGATGTGCGCGGGCGTCATGGCGCGGCGTCCGGCAGGCGCGTTTGCAAACTGAGGAGCGAGGAAGGGTCGCTGCGGCTGACGTACACCTCCACGGTGACGGTGCGTAGCCCTTGCTGCGGCGGATCGCTGCGCACGCGGCAGACAAATTTTTGCTCGGCTTGCGGGCAGTCAACCAGGGTGACCTCTGGCAATAAGGGGCTGTGCAAACGGCTTTCCGCCAGCGTGTTTTCGGCTGACATCATTGCCAGCGTGCGTTGTTCAATAAGCCCGTAATTGTGGGTGGTCTGGCTGCTTACCCGCAAAAACGCCGCCAGCGCTACGCTGGCAATGGTCAGCGCGATCAGCACTTCAACCAGCGTAAAGCCGGACTGGCGGGAATGTTGCGGGGCAGGCATTTCAAAGCACCCGAAACGCGCCGCTGGCATCGCGCTCCAGCGTCACCGTGGCGGTGGCGCTGCGTAGCTCCAGACGCAGCGGTTCGCCCACCCATTCGGCGGTCAGCAGCAGCGGTTTGCCGGGAACAACGGTGACGGCAGCCGCGCGCCAGCTTGCCGGGTGTAGCACCTCGTCGTGCGAAAACGTATCCAGCGCCTCGCGCGTGGAAACCTGCGGTACTACGCTGTCAGGCCGATTAACCCACACGCCGCGGCTAAACCGATAGCCATTGCCCACCGTTTGCCAGACGATCACGCGCCCATCAACGCGCACCGCTTGCTGGGCGGCATTCAGGCGCAGCGCCAGTTCACGGGCATCAAGGCGCAACGTATCCGCCGGGTTGGGCATCACGCTGAGGCTAATGGCCGCCGACGCAATACCGATAATCACCAGCACCACCATCACTTCAATCAGGGAAAACCCCGCACTGTGAATGGCCTGTTTCATCGTTTTTCCCGACGCGGGAGTGATAAATGGTCACATTTTAGGGCTGAAATATGGCACTGACATGAAGCGACAACATAAATCTGTTAGCGCTAATTCCGGGCATATCAACAGGAGAAAAGGATGGCGATCAGAGCGTCATTTTCAGCCGTCTCACCCGCACGTATAGCGCATATTCTCGGCGTTGCGCTGGTGGCGAGTGGCCTGCTGTTTTGGGGACTACGCGGGTGGCACATCCCGCCGCGCAGTGCGGCTTCACTCGCTGTTCAACCTGCGATTGAGAACCCAACGGCCAACGCGGTGGCGAAATGGCTGGGGCCGGGCGATATTCGCCTCAACGTGGTGGTGCAGGGGGTAATGATTCGCCGCCATCGCGCGGTGGCGCTATTGAGTATTAATGATGCGAACCCGGAACCGTTTATTGCCGGGGAACGTGTTATGGAAAATGTCACCGTCCACGCCATTAATGCCGAAGGCGTGGTGCTCGACCGTAAAGGAAAATTGTTCCTTATTACCTCCCCAATCTCTCCACAATTGCCGAAAAATGGCATCGTTCGCCGCGAACAATCGCGTTAAGTTCGGGAGTGGTTGTCATTATTTCGTCATCAAACGCGTGCTGATTAGGCTTATTTATCGGTTCCATTCGTCGCGCGTGCAGGGCGAACACTGTTAATGCCCGGTAAGCAATGGCGAGCTGATCGGCGCTGGCGAAGGGCGTTGTGACTGCGCGGAATGGCCGAAATTTGCCCCCATTCGCACCGCCGTCGCGGACTGGTTAAACAGCCCCAGATGATTGGCAGGTTGGTTGATTTGGCGAGCGGAAAGCGCGTTCAACCCTTTATTCTCACTGGTTTTTTCACTCATCTTCGGCGGCAACAGCCGCTGGCTCAGACAGTCATACGGCAGCGTACGGTTGCCATTGACGGTGACCGAGACACACGATTTTTCACCCTCGTTGGCGGCTACCATTGTGCTACCGACAGCCGTCAGTAGCAGTGTGATAACGATCACTCTATTGCGCATATTCCGCCTCGTTATGATCACGCTGACTATTAATTATCCGTCCGAGTCATGGGGCTGTCTATTGTCATAAACAACATAAATATTTACGGGTTTTTACTTAATTACTTTGTCACTTACAAAGAATAGGGTTTTCGCATTACGGAAATGAGTCGAAGAAAAAAGAATGGTGCGCAAGGGAAAATGTGCCGCAGTCGTTCACCTCATCCCGCCGTCGCGTATTGGGTGCTAAATCGGTCGGAGAATCCTTATGCAAAAAAGAAGGACGACGAAACAGAGCAAGCCGGTCAAGAAAGGAAACCGCGTCACGATGACCGAACTTGACGGGAAACTGGCGGAGTGGGTAGCCATCGCACGCAGTGAAGGCCCGGTGATTGTTGACCGTTATGAATCTCCCTGGGTTTGCATTGTTTCCTACCCAACCTGGCAGAAAATCAGTCACTTAAAGTCCTATATTCCTGCAGATAACCACGCGCTGATTAACCTGCGCGAAGCCATTGATAACGCGCTTGCCTATGCCGGAGACGCCCTTGTGGACCTGGCAGAACGCTGTGAAAGCGGCGTCGCGCCGAAAATCGTCATTCGCGCCTGGGTACTGCAAGTGGTGTATTCCGTCTGGCGAGACGAAATGGTTTGTGAGGCGCTGCATTACAACATGCTGTGGCGCTGGTTTGTCGGCTATACCGACGTGTGGGAAACCCTGCCGGAAGACACGATGTTCCTGCGCGATATGCAGCGTGTGAGCGCCGATCCCCGCGTCGTGGACATGATCCATCGCTGCCTGCTCAACAATATGCAGATGCTGGCGGATGCGGGGCAGTTTGTCGTCAATTACGGGTTGCTCAATACGTTGCGTGCGCATTTTGCGGTGACCGAGGGAAGTCACGAGGCCAAAGAGAGCCTGACGCCGCACGCCGCAGATCAAAAACCAAAGAGGAACGGCCCGATCATGCCTGGTTAACGTATGCCCGATTAACGCCTCAAAGCCACTTTCCCGAACTTTTTGAACAACGCAGGCGCAGGTTTTGCGGGGAATTCTGTATGCCAAATTTACGAACAAAACAGGTCCGGCGGTTAGTGCGAGTTGTCTTGTTAATGCCGGGAATGCTGGGTGTGGCGCAGGCTGCCGGGGAAGCGGCAACACCCGCGAAAGTGACGCTTCGCGAGTACATCGTGCGGGGCAACACCGTACTGGATACACAGACCATCGAACGGGCGGTGTACCCGTTTCTGGGGCCGGATCGCGCAATGAGCGACCTGCAAGCCGCCCGCGAAGCGTTGCAGAAAGCGTACAACGAACGGGGGTATGAATCGGTGTATGTCGATCTCCCCGAGCAGCGCGTGACCGGCGGCGTGGTGCTGTTGCTGGTGACGGAAACTCGCGTCGGGCGGTTGCGGGTGACCGGTGCGCAACATCGTTCGCCGCTGGAAATCCGCGACCAGGTTCCGGCCTTGCGCGAGGGCGAAGTGCCGGATTTTCGCCTTGCGCAGCGCCAGCTTGGCGAGCTGAACAGCGCCTCGCAGGAAGTGATCCCCAGCGTCAAACAGGGTGTGGTGCCAGGCACGATGGATGTTGATTTGCAGGTGAAAGATGAATCGCCGTGGGGAGCCAGTGTTGGCCTGAACAATGATTACAGCGTGGATACCACCACGCTTCGCGCGATGGCGACGCTCAGCCACAACAATCTGTGGCAAAAGTCGCACAGCGCATCGCTCACCTTTTACACCGCCCCGCGCGATAGGGACGACGCGAAAGTTTTTTCGGCGTCTTACTCGTTGCCATTGGCTTCCCGCTGGAGCCTCGATTTCAGCGGTTACACCAGCGACAGCGATGTCGCCACTGTCGGCGGCACCAACGTGTTGGGCAAAGGTTACTCGTTTGGTACCAGCGCGACCTATCGCTGGGAGCCGATAGGCAACGGGTATCACTCGGTTTCGCTGGGGCTGGAGCTGAAAAACTTCGACGAAGACGTGACGTTTGGCCCGGACAAACAGCATGTGCCGATTCGCTATGTGCCGTTCACGTTCGGTTACAGCGGCATGTGGTCGGCTGACACCTCGCAATCAATGGTGGATTTAAGCCTGACCGGTGCCTCACGCAGTTTCTTTTCCATCGGCAGCGATGAGGCGCGTTTTCAGGACAAACGCTGGCTGGCGAACCCCAGTTTCATGCTGTTTAAAGGCAATTTAAGCCACACGCAAGACATCTGGTGGCGCTGGCAATTGCACGGGCGGCTGGGCTTTCAGTTCGCCTCTGGCCCGCTGGTCTCTAACGAGCAGTTTTCCGCCGGCGGCGCGACCAGCGTGCGGGGGTATTACGCGGCGGAAAGCACCGGTGACGACGGTTATATGGCGGGCGTAGAACTGCGCACGCCGTCGTTGAGCAACTGGGTTGGCAAGCCGTTTAACGAATGGCGTTTCTACCTGTTCGCCGAAACGGCTGAGGTGAAACTGCAAGAACCGCTGCCTGAACAACGCTCGCGCTATCAACTGAGCAGCGTCGGCATTGGCACGCGTCAGCAGCTTTTCGATGGGTTTTCCACCGATGTCGATTGGGGATACCCGCTGCAAGATGGCCCAAACACCGACAAGTACGACTCGCGCCTGAACATGAACCTGAGCGCCAGTTTTTGATTTTTCAGAGACTTTCGGAGCTATGACGATGCTACTACGTTCTTTCATCAGTTTGCTCATCGTAACGGCAAGCCTGCTGTTGCCTTCGTTATCGCATGCCGCCGATTGGTGGCAAACGGAGTGGAAATACCGCAAGCAGATTGCTGTCGATGCGACGCCCAACAATGGCAACGTCAGCGAAACCGTCAGCCGCGTGCCGCTGCTGATCCGTCTGCATACCGGCAACTTTAGCTTTGACGGCGAAGGCGCCGAAGGTAAAGACCTGCGTTTTGTCACCGACGACGGGAAAACCGTCCTCAACTACCAGATTGAGAGTTTCGATCCGCTGCTCGGCATGGCGACCATTTGGCTGGATATGCCGCAAATCGAGGGTGGAACCCGCCACGACATCAGCCTTTATTACGGCAACGACGACGCGCCGCAGACTTCCAACGGTCAGACGACCTTCGATGCCAATTACACGCTGGTTTATCACTTTAACGGCGCGGCCGATGCGCCACCGCGCGATACCACCGCTTACGGCAACCACGCGCAAACCGTTGCCGGAACGCCAGTCGACAGCGTGATTGGTCGCGGTTTATTGCTGACCGGCACGCCGCTGATGCTGCCCGCATCGCCTTCTCTGGCGCTGGCGGCGGGTGGGGCGTTCACCTTCAGCGCCTGGGTGCGCCAGGATCAACCGGCGGGCGACCAACTGCTGTATGCCCGCCGCGAAGCCGGTAACAGCCTGTTGATCGGCGTGAGCCAGGGCACGCCTTTTGTTGAAGTGAACGGCCAGCGCAGCCCGCAGGCGCAACCGCTGACGCCCGGCGCCTGGCAGCATCTGGCGGTCGCCGCCGACGGCCAGCACGTGGCGCTGTATGTGCAGGGGCGACAAACCGCCGTGCTGGCGGTGGCGCTGCCCGCGCTGACCACGGCGGCGGCGATTGGCGGCGATGTGCCTGCGCCCGCCGAACCGAACCTTGCCGCGCCTGAGACCGGCGCAACTCAACCAGTGGCCTGGCTGCCCTTTACGGGCGCGATTGATGAAGTGCGCCTGTCGAAAATTGCCCGCCCGGCGGCGTTATTGCTGGCCGATGCCACTTCACAGGGCAGTGAATCGCGGCTGGTGCAGTACGGCGCGGATGAACAGCAATCCGGTTTTGATTTCGGCGGACTGGCTTTCCTGGTGAAAGCCGTGCCGTTCGACGCGTGGATCGTGCTGGTGATCCTTGGCTGGATGATGGTGCACACGTGGATTGTGATGATTGGCAAAAATAAGCGTACCCGCCAGTTACAGGTCGGCAACGAAGCTTTTCGCACTGCCTTTTCCAACGTCGGCATGCACCTTGAATCGCTGGCGGATAACCACGAAGCCCAGGCGCACCTGCGTGATTCCTCGTTGTGGCGGCTGTATGAAGTGGGCGTGCATGAGTTGCGCACGCGCCGCCAGCAAGGCGTCGACACCGCGCGCGTAACCAGCGAAACCCTCGAAACTCTGCGCGTCTGTATGGACGCGACCCGCACGCGCGAAATGCAGATGCTGGCGGCGCGTATGGGCGTGTTATCCAACGCCATCGCCGGTGGCCCTTACATCGGCCTGCTCGGTACGGTGCTCGGCATTATGGTGGTGTTTCTCGGCACGGCGATGGCCGGTGACGTGAATATCAACGCCATTGCCCCCGGCATGGCAGCGGCGTTGCTGGCAACAGCCGCCGGGTTGTTTGTCGCGATCCCGGCGCTCTTTGGTTACAACCGCATTCTCAGCCGTAACCGGGAGATCAGCGCCGATATGCGCGTGTTCGTCGATGAGTTTATCGCTCGCCTCGCAGAACACGGCGCTGCGCAACCCCAATCTTGAGGAGAGAGAATATGGCTTCCCCAACGTCATCCCCGGACGACGACGAAGGCAGCGCGGTCGATAGTATTAACATCACACCGCTGGTGGACGTGCTGATGGTGGTGCTGGTGATGTTTATTCTCACCGCCACCGCGCAGATTGCCGGTATTCAGGTCAATTTGCCGAAGGCTTCATCCAGCGTCTCGCTGTCGCAGCCGAAAACCAAAGCGATTTCGATCAACGATGCCGGGCAGGTGTTTCTTGATGCCTACCCGGTGACGCTGGCGGAGCTTGAAGAGCGCTTGCGCACCGAGAAGGCGCTTAACCCGGAATTCCCGGTGATTGTGCGCGGTGACCAGGTGGTGCAGTACCAGCGAGTGGTTGACGTGCTGGATCTGTTGCGCCGCCTGGAGCTTACACAAATCGGTCTGGTGACCGGTAAGCCGAGTTAAGCCCGTGAACGCACCCCTTTCAGCGCTGCGGCGGCTGGGCAAATACCTCATCGCGATAGCGCTGGCGGCGGCTGTCGGCTGGCAACTTTGGCAATGGTTGAGCGCGCCGGCGGGCGTGCAGCGTAAAGCGCCGGAAGTCACCACCATTATTCCGTTGCCGCCACCCCCTCCGCCGCCGCCAAAACCCGAGCCACCGCCGGAGCCAGAAACACCACCGCCGGAGCAGACGATGGTTGAACCCACGCCGGTGGAGAAGCCTGCGCCCGAAGAACCGAAACCGGCAGAGGAGCCAAAAGCCGCCGACAACAATGCGCAGCCGATGCAGATGAATTCCGACGCGCAGGCCGGTAGCGACGCGTTCAATATTGGCGCGGGTTCCGGCGGCGGTATGGCCGGTTCGGGCGGAGCCGGGCGTATCGGCAATGCGACGTACGGGCAGTATCTCGGCTATGCCCTGCAAAAACTGGTGCGCGAAAACGACAGTACCGGTTACCTGGCGTATCAGCTGGATGTCGATATCTGGATCGATCGGGAAGGGCGCGTAACACGCGCGGAAATCCGCCGCTCCAGTGGGGATGCCGATGTAGATGAAAAGGTCGCCACGGTGCTGCGCAACGCGGTACTGACGCAGCGACCCACCACAACGACAACCATGCCGGTGAAGGTCCGGCTGAATAGCCGCCGCCCGACCTGACGCGGGTGGTTTTGATATCCCTGTGGAGCACAACATTATGCTTTTTCAACCAACACCACGAGCAAGCTTGATGGTCATGGCGCCGATCGTTGGCCTATGGCAAACCCCCGCGCAGGCACAAACCCCGGCAAACGACGATGTCACCGTCGAGCTGATTCAACTGCTGGTCGAATCCGGCGTGCTGAAAAAAGAGCAGGCCAGCGCGCTGTTACAACGGGCGCAGGCCAGAGCGGCACAGGCCGCGCAAGCGCAGCCCGCAGCGCAAAGCGATACGGTGACTGCGCAGCCGGGAGATGTACGCGTGCCGTATGTGCCGACCACGGTGCGAAAAGAGATCGAGAAGAACGTCAAAGACGACATGCTTGCGCAGGCGAAAGCCGAGAACTGGGCGCAGCCGAACACCTTTCCGGACTGGGTGTCGCGCATTACGCTGGAGGGCGACGTGCGCGTGCGCGACGAGTCGCGCCTGTACGACAGCCGCAACAGTAATGAGCTGATTGATTTTGCGGCGTTCAACCGTGACGGGCCGGTGCCGACCATCGTCGCTAATCAGGCCAACCCGTTTGATTTCAAATATCTCAACACGCGCAAAGATCGGCGCAATCTGTGGCGCTACCGCGCGCGGCTGGGGGTTAAAGCCGACGTTAGCGACAACTGGCGCGCCGGCATTCGCCTCGCCAGCGGCAGCGATAACAACCCGGTGTCGACGTCCGATACTTTCGGCGACGGCATGAGCAAAAAGGATATCTGGCTCGATAACGCATGGATTAGCTGGCAGGCCGCACCCTGGGCGACCTTCACCGCCGGGCGCGCGTCCAGCCCGTTTATGGCGACCGACATGTTATTTGCCGATGATTTGCAATTCGACGGTATCTCCGCGCAACTGGCGCAAAACACGAGCGAAAATCCGTTAGCCCTGTTTGGCAACCTCGGGATGTATGCCCTCGATTTTAGCCACAACCCGTGGCGTGCGGAGTCGGGCACCGAAGGCGAGAGCGAAAACAAATGGCTGATGGGCGCGCAGGTTGGCGCGCACTGGCAACTCAATGAGGACAACCGGCTGACTGGCGCGCTGGCGTATTACCGCTTCGACAATGTTGAAGGACACCGCTCGTCGGCCTGTACCGTTTTCAGCGCGTCTGATGGCTGCGACAGCGACTGGTCGCGCCCGGCGTTTATGCAAAAAGGCAACACGCTGTTCCTGCTGCGCGACATTCGCCAGTGGTCGTCCGATCCCAATGACTGGAACGAGTGGCAATACGTTGGTCTGGCGTCGAAATTTGACCTGCTCGATCTGAACCTCGCCTGGGAAACCGCGCTGTTTGACAACCTCGACTTACGCCTTGACGGCAACTACATCCGCAACCTGGCCTACGACAAAGACGAGATGATCCGCCGCGCGGGCGGCATCGACAACATCGTCACCAACGCAGAAGGTTCGACACAAAGCGGCACGGCGGACGTCAAAAGCGGCCCCAACGCGTGGATGATGCAGGCAACATTCGGGCGCGGCATTGCGCTGGCGCAGCAGGGCAACTGGCGGTTGTTCACCGGGTACAAATACATCCAGCCGGACGCCTTGCCGGATGGCTTTAACGACAGCAGTTTCCACCAGGGGGGCACCAACGCGCGCGGATACTTCCTCGGCGGGGCGTACGCCTTTGATAAACATCTGTGGGGGCAGGCGAGCTGGAGCAGTTCACGCGAGGTCTACGGTGCGCCGTTGTCCATCGACGTGATCCGCGTCGACCTGAATGCCCAGTTCTGACGGAGGGGTGAGATGAAACATGGGTTATCTCTTGCGAGCGTCATTGCGCTGCTGCTGGTATCGACGTTCGGCCAGGCCGACACGATGGAGGAGCGCTTACGTGCGCAGTTGCGCAGCACCGCGCAACAGCTTCAACAAGTGCAGAGCCAGCAGGCGCAAATGACAGCGGCAAAAGCCGCCGCCGACGCCGAGCGTGATGCGCTCAAACGTGAACTGGCGGCGCTCAGTGCGCGTGAGAAAACGCAGCGCAGCCGCGCAGAAAAACGGGAAAGCGAGCAGCAGGCGCTGTATGCGCAGGCCGAGGCGCAGGTCAATGACAGCCGCCAGCAAGCGGCAAAACTCGCGGCGGCGTTGCAAACACTGCAACAGCAGGCGAACACCTTGCAAAGTGACGGTGTCACACTGAAGGAGAGCCTCAAAGAGCGCGAGACACAATTGGCGCAGTGTACGGTTAAAAATGCGCAGATGTACCGCGCCGGGCGCGAGTTGCTCAGCGCCTATGAGGCGTTTGGCAAGGGCGATCTGTTGGCGATTCGCCAGCCTTTTGCGGGCAAGGCGCGGGTGGAATTTGATGAACACGCACAGGCACTTGGCGACCGGCTTTATCAAAGCCAGGTGCAGGCGGCAACCGTCAGCAACAAATAATCGGCAGGGACAACAATGATCACCAAACAATTTCTCTTTACGCTGATGCCGCTGGCGTCGTTGATACTGTCGGCGCAGGCCGCGCAAAGCAGCTCGATTGCCAGCGCCGGGGATATTCAGCTTTCGCGCCAGGAGGTGGCCGGACGCGTCGCGGTGCTATCGGCGGCGCAACGCGAACAACTGGCGAAGAACCCGGCGCCGCTGGAAGCGTGGGTCCGCGAGCAACTCGCCGACCGTTTGTTGTTGCAGGAAGCCACAGCCCAGCAATGGGATAAACGCCCGGAAGTCGCCCAGCAGATCGCCGAAGCGAGCCGGGAGGTTATCGCCCGATCATATCTGCTCTCTGTCAGCCAGGTGCCGGAAGGCTACCCCAGCGATGCGGAGTTGCGCGCGGCGTATAACCGGGCGAAAGGGAACCTGCAAAAACCGGCCAGCTATCGCCTGAGCCAGTTGTTTATTGCCGCAGCGCCCGATGATGCGGATGCGCAGGCAAAAGCGCGCAAGCGGGCGTTGGAAGTAGTGCAAAAAGCGCGCAGCCCGAAAGCGGATTTCAACAAACTGATTGCCGAGTATGGCAAAGGCGAGAGTGACCAGGTGCAGAACGATACTGGCTGGGTGACGCTCGGACAGTTGCTGCCGGAAGTGCGCCCGGTGGTCGCCAGCCTGCAAGCGGGGGAAGTTTCAGATCCGATACAGTCCTCGGCGGGGTTACATGTGCTGAAATTGGTGGAAATGCACGAGCCTGAGCAAGCTTCCCTTGATGAAGTGCGCGACGCGCTGGCCGCACGCATGCGCCAGGAGCGGCAGGCACAAATTGCCCGCGCGTATCTCGACAGCCTTGCCAACGGCCCGATGGTGAAAGTCGATAACAAAGCGATTGACGAACTGCTCAAAGAGGGCACGACGACGGTGAGGGATGGGAAAAACAAAGAGGGCAGTAAAGGCGCGCGGTAACGGTGCGAACCTGCTGCCACAAAATATATCCTTACAATATCGCAATAACAAACTAACAAATAATCGGTATCGTTGCGCAAAAAATAACCGAATAGCGTTTTCCCTAAACACAGGAAGCTCATCATGAATGGTGCGGAAAGTTTGTTACGTACGTTGATTGCGAATGATGTTTCGGTCTGTTTTGCGAACCCCGGTACGTCAGAAATGCATTTTGTGGCGGCGCTGGACAAAGTACAGGGAATGCGGCCGGTTTTGGGTCTGTTTGAAGGTGTGGTAACCGGCGCGGCAGACGGCTATAGCAGAATGCTGGGTAAACCCGCGTGCACTTTGATGCACCTGGGGCCAGGCCTGGCAAACGGGGTGATGAATCTTCACAATGCGCGCAAGGCTTCATCGTCGATCGTCAATATCATTGGCGACCATGCGCGTTATCACAAACGTTACGATACGCCGCTTGCCTCCGACGTTGAGAGCATCGCCAGGCCGGTTTCCCACTGGGTTCACACTTCCAACAGTTCGCAGACTATTGCGACAGATGGCGCGCTCGCCGTGCAGGCCGCACGCCAGGCACCGGGCAAAATCGCCTCGCTGATTCTGCCTGCTGATGTCTCCTGGGAAGAGGCCGTCGTGCCCGCGCAGGCTTACCCGGTGCCCGAGCGGGCAAAGGTGAACCCGGAACTGGTGGTTAAAGCCGCCGAGCATATTCGCGCGGGCAAACGCGTGGTCTTTTTACTGCGTGGCGATGTATTACAGGCCGAAGGGCTAACCCTGATGCAGAAGATCGCCACCCAAGGGCAGGTGCGCATCATGGCCGATACGCTCTACCCGCGCATGCGGCGTGGCGCGGGTCACGTTGTTGTCGAGCGCATTCCTTACTTTCCTGAACTGGCGCTGAAATCGCTGGCGGGAACGGAACTGCTGATCCTTGTCGGAGCGGAACCGCCGGTGAGCTTTTTCGCCTACCCTGGCGTGCCGAATTGGCTGACGCCGGAAAACTGCCAAATCTTTACCCTCGCGCATCCTCATGAAGATGGCGTGGCCGCGCTGCAAGGGCTGTGCGACGAACTTGGCGCAAGCACGGCGTTGATTCGTCTGCCCACCCCGCAGCGCATTGAAATTAGCCATGACCAGCCGCTTAACGGTTTAACCATTATGCAAACCGTCGCCCGCCATCTTCCTGAAAATGCCATTATCTGCGATGAGTCCATTTCTGAGGGTTTGCCGTACAACGACTTGCTCAACGCGGCCGCCGCGCATGATTTCCTCAACCTGGCTGGTGGGGCGCTTGGCAGCATGATGGCGGTGGCGATCGGCGCGGCTGTCGCTTGCCCGGATCGTAAGATAGTCAACCTGCAAGCGGACGGCAGCGCGATGTACATCTTGCAGGCACTGTGGACACAGGCACGGGAAATGCTCAATGTCACGACCGTCATCTATTCCAATGGCGGCTATCAGATATTGCGCAAAGAGCTGGAGCGAACCGGAGCAACGGGGGAAAATCCGCTGGCTGAATCTTTATTTGATATCGAAAACCCGTCACTGAACTGGGTGGCGCTGGCGAACGGAATGGGCGTGCGGGCAATTTCCGTACGTACGCCGCAAGCGTTCGAGCACGCCTTTGTTGAGGCGATGCACAACCGTGGCCCGATGGTGATCGAGTGTCTTATCGAATAACAAAAGATGTCGAATGAGAAAGAAAAATCCACGCATTAGCGTGGATTTTTTGAAGCGAAGAAGGGGGAATCAGACGTTAATCCGTGATTTAAATTGTATCATATTGATATTTATGTTTTATTTAAAAATTTATCTTTATAATACTCATTGTTGTACTCATTTTGGAGTTAGCTTGCTTTCGCAATGCGAAGGTCGTAGGTTCGATTCCTATTATCGGCACCATCCTACCTATTTTAACGTCTCCCTAAGTCTACTCAAACACCCTTTAAACCCTTATAATACGCGGTTTCACGGCCCTTATTGTCTCTGCTCGTCTACTCACGTTCACAGATATCTACGGTGAGTTGGGGCATTGGTGGGGGCATATCGTGTTCGGTCTGGAGGAGATGCCCCCAAATGAAGCTCAATGCCAGATTGGTAGAGACTGCCAAGCCAAAAGATAAACCCTACAAGTTAGCGGATGGTGGGGGCATGTATCTGGAGGTGTTCCCGAACGGCACCAAAAGCTGGCGCATGAAATACCGCATCGCAGGTAAATAAAAACGTGTGGTGTTTGGCGTCTACCCGACCATTACCTTAGCCGATGCCAGAAGCAAAAGAGATGATGCTAAAAAGCTGCTGGTTAATGGCGTTGATCCGAGTGCGTTTAAGCAAGAAAGCAAACAAGCCCACATCGAAGAAGTCAAAAACACCTTTCAGCAAATTGCACTCGAATGGCACAGCATGAAAGTGAAGAAATGGTCTGCGGGATATGCCTCTGACATTCTTGAAGCTTTTAACAAAGACGTTTTCCCGTTCATTGGTCAACGCCCTGCTGCAGACATTAAGCCGCTGGAATTGCTAAACGTGCTGAAAAAGATGGAAGACCGAGGCGCGACCGAAAAAGCCAAGAAAGTGCGTCAACGCTGCGGCGAAGTGTTTCGCTATGCCATCGTGACAGGCAGAGCCGAGTATAATCCCGCGCCAGATCTCACCAGTGCCATGCAGGGGCATGAATCTACACATTACCCATTCCTGACCACTGAAGAGCTTCCTGCTTTCTTTAAAGCCCTTGCTGGCTACTCTGGTAGTGAACTGATGGTGCTGGCAGGTGAAAAACTGTAAACCCCCGGCCAAACCTAACTCCTCTAATTTGACACTTTTTCGTGAAAAATAGGGAAAAGTGTCAACCCAACCTAACGGATCCTAACGCTCACGCACAACAGCTGCAGCCAACGTGTAAAGGGCTGATGCGAAGCAGGGCAGTGTCAGCCTGTTATGGTTTGTTATGCCTTACTAGGGGGAACTGTCAACCGCTCCCCCTTTAGAAAACTTCAGGTACAGCTCGTTGGATGCATCTGTCAAAACTTGTCACTCACAGGCACAGCCAGCGGGGATTTTGGGCTGTAGGCGCTCTAAGTTACAGTTGCTTCCTTAAGTTGTTATCGTTGTAACGTTTATAAGGATTAATTGACCCTGACCCGAAATCCTGCGCCATTCAGAAACAGAATTCCGGCATGATCCATACTTCCCTGAACGGAGGGGGTGCCGATGAAAAAATCACGATTCACCGAAGAGCAGATTGTCTTTGCCCTGAAGCAGTCTGAGCTGGGTACGCCGGTGCCGGAGGTCTGCCGTAAGCTCGGCATTTCCGATGCCACGTTCTATACCTGGCGCAAGAAATACGGCGGCATTTCACCCTCAGAGCTGAAGCACATGCGCCAGCTGGAAGAGGAAAACCTGCGGCTGAAGAAACTGGTGGCCGATCTGAGCCTTGACAAGGCCATGCTGCAGGACGTTCTGGCAAAAAAGAGCTGACGCTGGCACGCCTGCGCGAGTGGGTCAGGGACTTACAGACTCGCTACGGGGCCAGCGAGCGGCAGGTCTGTTTTGCGCTGCGGGTCAGCCGCAGTTCGTTCCGTTACCGCTCAGTGGCGGCCGATGACAGCGCCCTGCGCCTGCGTATCCGCGAGATCACGGAAAGCCGTGTGCATTACGGTTACCGGCGGGTTCACATCCTGCTCAGGCGGGAGGGCTGGCGGGATAACCATAAACGCATTTACCGGCTCTACCGTGAGCAAGGCCTGTCCCTGCGTCTCAAACGTCCCCACCGGAATAAATCGGCACAGCGTCGCCAGCCACAGCCTCAGGGTCTGTATCCGAATCATGTCTGGGGCATGGATTTTGTCTCCGATGCGCTGTTTGACGGCCGCCGGTTACGTCTGCTGACTGTGATTGATCTCTACACGCGCGAATGCCTGGGGATCTGCGTGGGCCAGAATCTGCGCTCTGCGGAGGTGGCAGGGATGCTGAACACCATTGCGCTCAGACGTCCCTTACCACAGTTGCTGAAAACCGATAACGGGTCTGAATTTGCAGGAAAGATGCTGGACAGGTGGGTGTATGAAAGGGGGATACGTATTGACTTCTCGCGTCCGGGAACGCCAACGGATAATGCGACGGTGGAGTCCTTCAACGGCAGGCTGCGTCAGGAGTGCCTGAACGAGAACTGGTTCATGTCCCTGGAGGATGCGCGGTACAAAATCGAGGCCTGGCGCATACACTATAATCAGAGACGTCCCCATTCTGCACTGGACTGGATGACGCCATCTGAATTTGCTGAGAAGTCTGCCGGTTGCCAGAATATGCAGCCAACATGAAGCCGGTTATTCCTGATTACGGCTGGATCATATTCGGGGTCAGGATCAATTATAAATTTGTCTGATTGGTTTAGCAAGGCTGTTAGGGAGGTTGCATTCACTTCAATTTCACCCCCTCCCAGTTAACTAACGCCCTGTTCGCCGGTTCAGTCGGTCTAGAACTTTATTAGTGTTTTAATTTTTTGATTAATTTCTCGGCTATTTCTATACCTAGTTCGATACGCTTCATGTCGATATTTTCTGACGTAGAATGTACTTGGGAATTTCGAATTAAGCGTAACTCGGTAAGCTGATTGATATCAGTTATTTCCAGCACGCCCTCACGTTTTGCCATTTCCCATTTAAACGTATGGCCGGTATCTACACCAGAAGCCTCGAGTATTTTACGAACTAATGTCTCTACTTCGTTAAATAGTAATATAAGGTTTTCTAGCGTGGCCTCGGTGCCTTTTTGAACAATCATTACACCAAATAAATTATTCAATAAAACGGCTGCTATTTGCCGATAAGCATTTAGGTATCGTCTATCAACGGCTAAACCAGTTCCATCATGATATAGCCGATTTCTAATGCGATGATAATGCTCTATGTCACCATCATCCAAACCAGCTAATTTTGACTGAGCTTTATTGAACAAAAGATCAACCATCTTTGGAAAGCTATTACCTGCATCTTCAACTTCTTTTCGCTGGAATTTTACGCCTGATATTTTTTCTGGAAGAGATAGAAAAGTTCTGATGGATGTCTCAACTGAATTATCAACACTAATGAAGGCAATTCTGCTATCAAAAGCTGTTTCTAGTTTGAGGTGCGAATCAGCATGTCTTAACAACTCTAGTGATCCGGATGCCCAAGTTTTTTCCATATTCGATCTCTTATTTGTGAGCCTAAATTTTATTCTGCAGAAAGATCTGTACTTAAGCACTGACTTTTCCGTTTTTGTAAGTTTAATGAGCAGAACATTACATTGCAATATCAAAACTTACAATGAATTATAGATACAGCTTAGATTTTCTTAAGTAGCTAATATAGATTAAACTATCTAACAAGTAATAGAAGCATCTAGATACGAACAGGACATAATTATAGCATTGATGACTTAGCCAAGCGTTAGGAATGTCTGCTTCGGGTTCTAAAGTAGACTCGGAAGGATACTCGGCGATGAGTTATATCGTCGTGGTCCAGTAGATGCAATTGGTTTTTTATTTGAATGCTGTCATCCATGCATCTAGTTTATCAGCCCATTCCTGCATCATCACTTTACGTTCTTCAAGGTAAGTTGCATGGTTGTATGTGCGACGAACATTGTTGGTATCAGCGTGTGCAAGTTGGGCCTCAATAGCATCAGGTCGATAGCCCAATTCGTTTAAACGCGTACTTCCTGTAGTTCTTGTAGCATGGGGGCTATAAATGCCACTCCAGCCGAGGCTTTTAAGTAGCTGGCGCAGGGAGTGCGATGTCATTGGACCTAGCGGATTATCTCTGCCCGGGAAAAGGTTCTGCCGATGCCCGGTTAATCCCTGTAGTGTTCTGAGCATTTTGACAGCCTGGGAGGGAAGGGGAATAACGTGTTCTCTGCGGGCTTTCATTCGCGTTGACGGAATAGTCCACAGTGCGTTATCGAGATCGAATTCTGTCCATTCTGCCTCAGTTACTTCGGCTGGTCGCGCCAGCGTCCACCACATAAGCCACATGCAATAGTTAACCTGGTACGAGCCGCGACTGTTGTCAAAACAGCTTAATAGTTTCCCGATTTGCTGCGGATTCAATGCCTGTTTGTGCTGCGTTTTGTTTGCCGGAATCGCCTTACGCACCGGCCAGACAGGATCGCTATCTGCTCTGAGCGTCGCTACTGCCAACTCGAAAACTGATGAAATGGTTCGACGGGCTTCAGCGGCAACGGTCGGTGCTCCTCGTTTAGCAGTTTCTTGAAGAATTTTAAGAATGTGGTGTGGGGTGATCTCCCTGACTGGGAGCTTACCGATTGCGGGAAAAACCACTCGTTCAAGCATATCCAGTCGCCGCGTTTTGGTGATTTCGGCCCAGTCTTTCATCTGCAACCACTCTTTGGCGATCAGCTCAAAGGTGTTGGATGCGTCATTGACCTTGCGGATCTTATCTAGCTGACGAGCCTGTGTCGGACTAACTCCATCTGCGACTTGCTTACGCGCTTGCTCGCATTTCTCGCGAGCTTCTGCAAGTTTGACCGTCGGGTATTCACCCAATGCAAACATGCTGGATTTACCGTTGAGTTTAAACCGATAGCGCCATGCCTTTTTGCCATTGGGTTTCACTTCGAGGTAGAGACCATTGAAATCATTGAGTCGATAGAGTTTTTCTTTCGGCTTGGCAGTGCGGCATTGCGTATCGGTGAGCATAACGGGGCCTTGTTTATTTATTATACCGTTATTGTACTCACTTAAAATGAAGATGGAAGAATGTTGTACTCATCCGTGTACTCATTTTTGACAGCGTTGTTACGAGATGAATTGCGACATTGTGAAATGAAAAATCCACGCAATTGCGTGGATTTTATAGGGTTTCGCCGTTGTTATGAGATTCAGTGAAACCACATGAGACAACAAATTTAATTTAGACGTTGAACAGGAAGTTCATCACATCGCCATCTTTAACGATGTAGTCTTTACCTTCTGCACGCATTTTGCCGGCTTCTTTCGCGCCTTGCTCACCTTTGTAGGTGATGAAGTCTTCATAGGCGATGGTCTGCGCGCGGATAAAGCCTTTCTCGAAGTCGGTGTGGATTTTACCGGCTGCCTGTGGCGCGGTTGCGCCAACCGGGATGGTCCAGGCGCGGACTTCTTTCACACCAGCGGTGAAGTAAGTTTGCAGGTTCAGCAGCTCATAACCGGCGCGGATCACGCGGTTCAGACCGGGTTCTTCCAGACCCAGCTCGGCCATAAACTCGTCACGATCGGCATCGTCCAGCTCGGCGATATCCGATTCCACTGCCGCGCAAACCGCAACAACCACAGAACCCTCTTTCGCGGCGATTTCACGCACCTGATCCAGATACGGGTTGTTCTCAAAACCATCTTCATTGACGTTGGCAATGTACATGGTTGGTTTCAGCGTCAGGAAGCTCAGGTAGCGGATTGCCGCTTTGTCTTCTTCGGTCAGATCCAGCGAACGCAGCATGCCGGCGTTTTCCAGCTGCGGCAGGCATTTTTCCAGCGCGGCCAGTTCCGCTTTCGCGTCTTTATCGCCGCCTTTGGCTTTCTTCTGCACGCGGTGAATCGCGCGTTCGCAGGTATCGAGGTCAGAAAGCGCCAGCTCGGTATTGATAACATCAATATCTTCTGCCGGATCGACTTTGTTATTCACGTGAATGATGTTGTCATTCTCGAAGCAACGCACCACGTGACCAATGGCTTCTGTTTCGCGGATGTTGGTCAGGAACTGGTTGCCCAGACCTTCGCCTTTGGATGCGCCTTTAACCAGACCGGCGATATCCACGAATTCCATCGTGGTGGGCAGAATGCGCTGCGGTTTAACGATTTCCGCGAGTTTGTCCAGACGCGGATCGGGCATCGGTACGACACCGGTGTTCGGCTCAATGGTACAGAACGGGAAGTTAGCCGCTTCAATACCAGCTTTGGTGAGCGCGTTGAACAGGGTGGATTTACCTACGTTAGGCAGACCAACGATACCGCATTTGAATCCCATGATGTAATTACCTTAATCTCTTGATAATCAACCCGTTGCGAAAAACGGATTGTAGAAAAGTGAAAAACTTCGCCTAGTATACACGTAACCGTTGTAACGCGCGGCAAAAAAGCCTACGCAGCCCGGTTACTGGGCTTTGAAGGCATGCAGGCGGTTAGTGGCTTTCGTCAGACCTTCTTTCAGCCAAATTTCAGTGCAACGCGCCGCTTCGTCTACCGCTTCATCGATCAGTTTCTGCTCGGAAACCGGCGGTTTGCCTAGCACAAAACCGACAACTTTGTTTTTATCGCCCGGATGGCCGATTCCGACGCGCAAACGGTGGAAATTAGGGTTATTGCCCAATTTGCTGATGATATCTTTCAACCCGTTATGACCGCCGTGACCACCGCCCAGCTTAAACTTCGCCACGCCTGGAGGCAGATCCAGCTCGTCGTGGGCAACGAGAATTTCATCCGGGTTGATGCGATAAAAGGTTGCCATCGCCGCGACGGCTTTACCACTCAGATTCATAAAGGTGGTAGGGACCAGCAGGCGCACATCTTCACCCGCCAGAGTGATGCGTGAAGTGAAGCCAAAAAACTTCGGCTCTTCGCGCAATGGCGCGCGGGAGCGTTCCGCCAGTAGATCTACATACCAGGCGCCCGCATTATGGCGTGTCGCGGCGTATTCCGCGCCAGGGTTTGCCAGCCCGACAATCAGTTTAATCGTCACGTTCTCTTCCTGACCAGGTCAATGTCCGGCGCGTAGTTTACGTTGTGCAGCGCGCGTTGACAAAATTCTCACAGCGCAATGAAAGAAATTGAAATAATTGCGCCCATCAATTATTCGAAGATCAGGTAGTTCATAGGGTTATATGTAAATTTGTGTTAGCCCGATATGTGTAATTGTGATCGCCCCCGCAACCGCTAAAACGGTCACTGCCTATACTTTGTTCACAAGGATTGGGGTTATCCCATCCAACCCATCGTTCCGGAGGTGACAGATGAAACGCAAAAACGCTTCGTTACTCGGTAATGCGCTCATGGGGTTGGGGTTGGTCGTGATGGTTGTCGGCGTCGGTTACTCAATTTTGAACCAGCTTCCGCAGCTTAACCTGCCGCAATTTTTAGCCCACGGCGCTGTCCTGAGTATTTTCCTCGGCGCTGTTCTCTGGCTCGCAGGCGCGCGCGTAGGAGGCCATGAGCAGGTGTGCGATAAATACTGGTGGGTACGCCACTATGACAAGCGCTGCCGCCGTGACCGACAAAATCACAGCTAACAAGCACTAAAATTTCGATAACGGTTCCTGCGGGAGCCGTTTTTTTTGCTATTTACTCTCTCACTTAATGTGACGCCCGCAGTGCTGCAACGGCTCCTGCGGGCGATTGAAAGGATTACACGTCAGCTAACGCGGCGTCGCGATTGGGGAAGAAAGCCAGTCGACCGGGGATTGGCTGGACGCCAGCGCGCGCCAGCGTGCGCAGCGGCTGAAACTCCAGGTTGCTGACGCGAAGCTCCGTGCCTTCCGGCAGGCGGCTGACAAAGCGGCGGAATGCATCCAACCCACCGGCATCCAGCACCGGTACTGCATCCCATTTCAGCACCACAATGCGTTTGCCCGTGATACGTGTTTCCAGATCGCTGAACACGCCTTCTGCCGCGGCAAAAAACAGCGGGCCAATGACGCGAAGTACCAGCACGTCATCCGGTACGCTGACATTCACCGCCGCGAGGTGCGTCATGCGCGCGATGCGGCGCATAAATAGCAGGGAAGCGAGCACAATCCCGACGCTTATCGCGATAACCATATCGAACAGCACCGTCAGCGACATACAGAGCAGCATCACCACAATGTCATCCGCGGGCGCGCGCCTAAGCAGGTCGATGACTTTGTGCGCCTCGCTCATATTCCACGCCACCATTAAGAGCAGCGCGGCCATGGCCGAGAGCGGCAGCCACGAAAGCAGGGGGGCCAGCGCCAGCAGCGCCAGGATCACTAATAGCGAATGGATTATCGCCGAAACCGGCGATGTCGCCCCGGCGCGCACGTTCGCGGCGGAACGGGCAATGGCCGCCGTGGCGGTAATGCCGCCGAAGAACGGCGCGACAAGGTTACCCAACCCTTGGCCAATCAATTCACTGTTGGCTTTATGTTTAGTGCCGGTCATGCCATCCAGCACCACCGCGCAGAGCAGGGATTCAATCGCCCCCAGCATCGCCATTGAAAAAGCGGCAGGCAGCAGAGCACGTAATGAATCCAGGCTGAGGGTAAATTGTGAACCGGGCAGATCCCACGGCAACACCAGTTGTGGAAGAAGCTGCGGAATACCATTGCCCTGGCTGCCATCGGCCAGCACGTAATGGAACTGCGAACCGATGGTGGCGACATCGCCGCCGAGAAGGTTAACGACCAGCATGACCGCGCAACCAGCCAGCAGCGCGGGCAAGTGGCCGGGCACACGTAAACGCAGGCGCGGCCAGAGGATCAGCGTGCCGAGGGTCACAATGCCGATGGCCGCATCACCGGGATTGAGGGTTGGCAACGCCATCACCAGCGCTCCCACTTTTTGCAGATAATGTTCCGGCACATGCGCCATTTGCAGGCCGAGAAAATCTTTGATCTGCATGGTACCGATGGTGATGCCGATCCCGGAGGTAAAACCGAGGGTGACCGAGAGCGGAATGTATTCGATCAGACGGCCAAAACGCGCCAGCCCGAAAAGGATCAGAAACACGCCGGACATCAGTGTCGCGACCAACAAACCCGAAAGGCCAAACTGCTGCGATACCGGGTAGAGAATGACCACAAACGCGGCGGTCGGGCCGGAAACGCTGTAGCGGGAACCGCCGCTCAGAGCAATGACAATACCGGCGACTGCCGCAGTATAAAGTCCGTATTGCGGCGCAACGCCGCTACCAATGGCCAGCGCCATTGCCAGAGGAATAGCAATAATGCCGACTGTTATCCCGGCAATCAGATCGCGGGTAAAGCGCGCGGCAGTATATTTCTCTTTCCAGCACGCATCGATAAACGCGCGAAAAGGCATGATATGAGGGGAAAGCAACTTGTTCACAATGGTGATCGTCCGTGGGCGTCAGTTGTAAGGTCTTAATAAATCATACAAATAGTTTTTGGCGCTAAAAAAACCCGCCGGAGCGGGTTTGTTGTTCAGCATCGATCAATGTTCGAACATTGCCGAAATTGATTCTTCGTTGCTGATACGACGAATAGCTTCGGCCAGCATGCCTGAGAGCGTCAGCGTACGTACGTTTGGCAGCGCTTTGATCTCTTCGCTCAGCGGAATGGTGTCGCAGACAACCACTTCGTCGATAACGGAGTTGCGCAGGTTATTCACCGCATTACCGGAGAAAATCGGGTGAGTGGCATAAGCGAACACGCGTTTCGCGCCACGTTCTTTCAGCGCTTCTGCTGCTTTGCACAGCGTACCGCCGGTGTCGATCATATCGTCAACCAGTACGCAGTCACGGTTTGCTACGTCACCGATGATGTGCATCACCTGGGAAACGTTCGCGCGCGGACGGCGTTTATCAATGATCGCCATATCGGTATCGTTCAGCAGTTTGGCAATGGCACGAGCACGAACCACGCCGCCGATGTCCGGAGAAACCACAATCGGGTTGTCCAGGTTCAACTGCAGCATATCTTCGAGCAGGATTGGGCTACCAAAAACGTTATCAACCGGTACATCGAAGAAGCCCTGAATCTGTTCAGCATGCAGGTCTACGGTGAGGACGCGGTCAACGCCAACGCTTGAGAGGAAATCGGCAACAACTTTTGCGGTAATCGGCACACGGGCAGAGCGCACGCGGCGGTCCTGACGGGCATAACCAAAGTAGGGGATTACGGCGGTGATACGGCCTGCGGAAGCACGGCGCAGGGCATCGACCATGACAACCAATTCCATCAGGTTGTCGTTCGTTGGAGCACAAGTGGACTGGATGATGAAAATATCACCACCGCGTACGTTTTCATTGATTTGTACGCTGACTTCGCCGTCGCTAAAGCGACCTACAGCGGCGTCGCCGAGAGAAGTGTACAGGCGGTTGGCAATACGTTGTGCTAGTTCCGGGGTAGCGTTACCAGCAAAAAGCTTCATATCAGGCACGAGAAGAACCTCAGGCATGCGTCCAGTGGTGGATAGAATACGCCGAAATTGTGCGGTCAGGGCGAAAAACTATCCATGCGGTGTATTAAAGAGCACGATGCAACGTCTGGAACAAGTAACGTTGTCACCGGAGCTCAGCTTGCCCGGCGATGGTTTGTGCTAGCGGCGAGAGGTTGACGCCTCGCGCGACAAAACCGTGCAGCCATTCCGGGGCTTGCTCAAGCACCTGACGAGCGGCGGATTCGGTGTCAAATTCAGCAAAGACACAGGCTCCTGTGCCAGTCAGGCGCGACGGCGCGTATTCTAACAGCCAGGAAAGCGCCGCATCAACCTCGCGAAAACGTTTTCTTGCGATAACCTCGCAATCGTTGGCGAATTCACAGTTTAGTAACGTATCAATTGACCTGACGGGGGTATTTCGCGTCAGTTCGGGATCTTTGAAGATAACCGGGGTGGGAATGCTGACGCCCGGATGCGCCACCAGATACCATTTTTCCGGTGGGTTGACCGGCGTCAAAATCTCGCCGACGCCTTCCGCAAAAGCCGCGTGACCGCGCACAAACACCGGCACATCCGCGCCGAGCGCCAGGCCAAGCTCGGCCAACTCATCAAGGCTTAGCCCGCAGTTCCACACATGGTTAAGCGCGACCAGCACCGTTGCCGCATTCGACGAGCCGCCGCCCAGCCCGCCGCCCATCGGCAAGCGTTTTTCGATAACGATATCCGCGCCGCTGGCTGGTGCTAAACGCCCGGTTTCTTCGGCACGTTTCATCAATAGGCGCGCAGCGCGCACAATCAGGTTTTCTTCATCAGCAACGCCTTCAACCGGCGTCAGCAGGCAGATTTTACCGTCACTACGCGGTTCAATGGTCAACGTATCGCCATAATCGAGAAACTGAAAAAGCGTTTGCAGCGTGTGGTAACCATCCGCACGCTGGCCGGTAATGTATAAAAAAAGATTGAGTTTCGCCGGAGCAGGCCACTTCATCATTTGACGATCCAGTTATCCATCTTCAACTTGATGCGCTGCTTACCGTCGCTGAGCTCCATATTGGCGGGCAGAGCCGGCTGGGTTTTGCTGTCGTAACCGCCATACACCACTTTCCAGCTTTTTCCATCCTGGCTGTAATTCAACTCGCTCAGGCGATACTGGGAGTCAAGTTTGTAATCGGTGGCATCGCCCGGCAGGCCGAGGATCCACTGGCGCAGGCTGTTGAGCGGGATCGGCATGCCGGTCAGCTTACCGATCATCTCTTCGGCGTCATCGGCGGTATAGCGTTGACCTTTGTTATCAACCAGTTGCACGTTACCCGGTTGTGCATTCAGTTCCAGCTCCGTGCTGCCCAGCGGGTTGGTCAGCAGTAAACGGTAGCGATCCTGGCCGGTTTGTTGCCAGAAGAAGCGGGCATAGACTTTTTGTTCATCAGAAAGATAAGCAAACGCGCCGCGGGTTTGATACTGATTTAAATCACGCACCTGCTGTTGATGCTGGCGCCATTGCGGTGAGTCGGGGCTTTTACCCGGACCTTTCGGGGCATTGAGCGTACAGGCGGTGAGAACGAGGCTTGCCAGCGGTAGCAAGCGAATGAGGCGAAAATCCGGCAGAATCATAACGATGACGAATCCTTGGTCGAGTGTGCTGAGAGTAGGGTTAATGCTAGCGCCGCTCAGAAACAGCGTCTACGTTCAAGTTGTCTTAAATCATTAAAATACCAATTACTCCGAAAGGATAGTCTCTCTTTTATTGACTCCACTCATACTGTATGATGCGTCCAGTCTAACCTTATCAACGTTGGTACTATTCCCGCGCTCATGACCCTTTTAGCACTTGGCATCAATCACAAAACGGCCCCCGTTTCGTTGCGAGAACGCATTGCATTTTCGCCGGAAACGCTTGACCAGGCTCTGGAAAGCCTGCTGTCACAGCCGATGGTGCAAGGTGGCGTAGTGCTGTCGACGTGTAACCGTACCGAACTCTATTTGAGCGTCGAAGAACGGGATAACTTACAAGAAGCGCTGGTGCGCTGGCTATGCGATTATCACCACCTGCGTGAAGAAGAAGTCCGCCAGAGCCTGTACTGGCACCAGGATAACGACGCCGTCAGCCATTTAATGCGCGTGGCGAGCGGTCTGGACTCACTGGTGCTCGGCGAGCCGCAAATTCTCGGCCAGGTAAAAAAAGCCTTTGCCGATTCCCAACGTGGTCACGATAACGCCAGCGATCTGGAACGTATGTTCCAGAAATCATTCTCCGTCGCCAAACGCGTGCGTACGGAAACCGATATCGGTGCCAGCGCTGTGTCTGTCGCCTTTGCCGCCTGTACGCTGGCGCGTCAAATCTTTGAATCTCTCTCTTCCGTCACAGTGCTACTGGTCGGCGCGGGTGAAACCATTGAACTGGTTGCTCGCCATCTGCGCGAACACAAAGTGCAGAAGATGATCATCGCGAACCGTACGCGTGAACGCGCGCAGGTACTGGCCGATGAAGTCGGTGCGGAAGTTATTTCCCTGAGCGATATCGATGAGCGCCTGAAAGACGCCGATATCGTCATTAGCTCGACCGCCAGCCCGCTGCCGATTATCGGTAAGGGGATGATGGAGCGGGCGATGAAAGCGCGGCGTAATCAGCCGGTGCTGTTGGTGGATATCGCCGTTCCGCGCGATGTCGAACCGGAAGTCGGTAAAGTCGCCAACGCCTATCTTTACAGCGTGGATGACTTACAAAGCATCATTCAGCACAACCTGGCGCAGCGTAAAGCCGCTGCGGTGCAAGCGGAAACTATCGTTGCCCAGGAAACCAGTGAATTTATGGCCTGGCTGCGCGCGCAAAGCGCCAGCGAGACTATCCGTGAGTATCGCAGCCAGTCTGAAGATGTTCGCAATGAGCTGACCGCAAAAGCGCTTGCCGCGCTGGAGCAGGGCGGCGATCCGCAAACCATCATGCAAGACCTGGCGTGGAAACTCACCAACCGCTTGATTCACGCACCAACCAAATCTCTTCAGCAGGCCGCCCGTGACGGGGATGATGAGCGCCTGCATATTCTGCGCAACAGCCTCGGGCTGGATTAGCACAACACTCTCTTATTATTAAAAGGTGCATTTACGCCTATGAAGCCTTCTATCGTTGCCAAACTGGAAGCCCTGCATGAACGTCATGAAGAAGTTCAGGCGCTGCTGGGTGACGCGCAAACTATTGCCGATCAGGACCGCTTTCGCGCCCTGTCGCGTGAATATGCGCAGCTGAGCGACGTATCACGCTGCTTTACTGACTGGCAACAGGTTCAGGAAGATATTGAAACCGCACAGATGCTGCTCGATGACCCGGAAATGCGCGACATGGCGCAGGAAGAGTTGCGTGATGCGAAAGAAAAAGGTGAGCAGCTCGAACAGCATTTGCAGGTCTTGTTGCTACCAAAAGATCCCGACGATGAACGCAATGCGTTTGTCGAAGTGCGCGCCGGAACGGGTGGTGACGAAGCCGCGCTGTTTGCCGGGGATCTGTTCCGTATGTATAGCCGTTATGCTGAAGCCCGCCGCTGGCGCGTGGAAATCATGAGCGCCAACGAAGGTGAACATGGCGGTTATAAAGAAGTGATCGCCAAAATCAGCGGCGAGGGTGTTTATGGCCGTCTGAAATTTGAATCCGGTGGTCATCGCGTACAGCGCGTACCGGCCACCGAATCTCAAGGGCGTATTCACACTTCCGCCTGTACCGTGGCCGTTATGCCGGAGTTGCCGGAAGCCGAACTGCCGGATATCAGCCCAACCGATCTGCGTATTGATACGTTTCGTTCTTCCGGGGCGGGCGGTCAGCACGTTAACACCACCGATTCCGCCATCCGTATTACCCATTTGCCAACCGGTATTGTGGTTGAGTGCCAGGATGAGCGTTCACAGCATAAAAACAAAGCCAAAGCGTTGGCGGTGCTAGGTGCGCGCATTCGCGCGGCAGAGATGGCGAAACGTCAGCAGGCGGAAGCGTCTACGCGCCGTAACCTGCTTGGCAGCGGCGATCGCAGCGATCGTAACCGCACCTATAACTTCCCGCAGGGACGCGTAACCGATCACCGCATCAACCTGACGCTCTATCGCCTGGACGAAGTGATGGAAGGCAAGCTCGATATGTTGATCGAACCCATTGTGCAGGAATACCAGGCCGACCAACTGGCGGCGCTTTCCGAGCAGGACTAATGGATTATCAACAATGGTTACGCGAAGCCGTCAGCCAATTGCCGGCGAGTGAAAGCCCGCGGCGTGATGCCGAAATTTTGCTGGGTTTTGTGACCGGCAAAACGCGGACGTTTATTCTCGCCTTTGGTGAAACGCCGCTGAGCGCCGACCAGCAGCAACAGTTGGCAACGTTACTGGCCCGTCGCGCGCGCGGCGAGCCGGTGGCGCATCTGGTCGGGGAACGGGAATTTTGGTCACTGCCACTGTTTGTCTCACCGGCCACGCTTATTCCACGCCCGGATACCGAATGTCTGGTCGAGCAGGCGCTGAGCCGTCTTCCTGCTTCGCCGTGCCGCATTCTCGATTTGGGTACCGGCACCGGCGCGATTGCGCTGGCGCTGGCGAGTGAACGCCCGGATTGCCACGTCATCGCTGTTGATGTGATTCCGGAAGCGGTGGCACTGGCGCAGCGCAATGCGGCGCATCTTGGCATGAACAACGTCGAGATTTTGCAAAGCAGCTGGTTTAGCGCGCTGGATGGGCAGCCATTCTCCCTTATTGTCAGCAATCCTCCCTATATTGATGAGCAGGATCCGCATCTTGCGCAGGGCGATGTGCGTTTTGAGCCATTAACTGCGCTGGTGGCAGCGGAAAATGGGCTGGCGGATCTGCACAGCATTATTGCCGACGCTCGCCAATATTTGCAGGCGGGAGGTTGGTTGCTTCTGGAGCATGGCTGGCAGCAGGGCGCAGCCGTGCGAGAGATTTTCGAACGCTATGGCTGGCAGCAGGTGGAAACCTGCCGGGATTACGGTGGTAACGAACGCCTGACGCTGGGGCAAAAGCCTTCACAGGAGTGACATGCGATGAGCGGCTTTAACATCCTGATTATTCTGCATTTGACGTCGGTGGCGCTGACCATTAGCCTGTTTGTTTTACGTTACTGGTGGCGTTGGTCGAATAACCCACGCATCAACGCGCGCTGGGTGCGGGTTGTGCCGCACAGTGTGGACACCGTGTTGTTCCTGAGCGGAGCGGGGTTGATGTGGGTTACGGGTTATTTACCGTTGACTTCACAAGGCGCATGGCTGACTGAAAAGCTGTTTGGCGTTATCATCTACATCGTTTTGGGTTTTATTGCGCTGGGCCGATATCGCCCGCGCAGCCAGCAAACCGGTTTTATCGCCTTTTTGCTGGGGCTGGTGGTGCTGTACATCATCATTAAACTCGCCGCCACAAAAGTACCGATACTGGGGTAAGACATGAGGTCGTTAGCTGATTTCGAATTTAACAAAGCGCCGTTATGCGACGGGATGATCCTCGTTTCCGAGCTGATTCGCGATGATTTTTCTTCACAGTATGTGCAAGACGAACTGGAGCGGTTGCTCAGCCTTGCGCGTGAGGAGATCAGTCAGGCGAAGCCTCAGGACTGGCAACTGGAAAAACTCGTTGAGCTGTTTTACGGCGAATGGGGCTTCAAAGATACCCGTGGTGTCTACCGTTTATCCGACGCGCTGTGGCTTGATAAGGTGCTGCAAAATCGCCAGGGCAGCGCGGTGTCGCTGGGCGCGATTTTACTGTGGGTTGCCGGGCGGCTGGATATTCCGCTGACGCCGGTGATTTTCCCGACGCAGCTGATTCTGCGTGCCGAATGGCTGGACGGCGAAATGTGGCTGATCAACCCGTTTAACGGCGACACGCTGGATGAACACACACTGGAAGTGTGGCTGAAAGGCAATATCAGCCCGGTGGCCGAGCTGTTTAACGAGGATCTTGATGAAGCCGACAACGCTGAAGTGATCCGCAAATTGCTGGATACGCTCAAGTCGGCATTAATGGAAGAGCAGCAGATGGAGCTGGCGTTGCGCGCCAGTGAAGCGTTATTGCAGTTCAACCCGGAAGATCCCTATGAGATCCGCGATCGCGGGCTGATTTACGCGCAGCTCGATTGCGACCATGTGGCGCTGCATGATTTAAGCTATTTTGTGGAGCAGTGCCCGGAAGATCCGATCAGTGAAATGATCCGCGCGCAAATCAATACGATTTCACACAAACAGATTACCCTGCATTAAGCATTCACACTCGATAAGGCGATTTTATGAAACAAAAAGTGGTCAGCATTGGCGACATTAACGTCGCGAACGACCTGCCGTTTGTACTGTTTGGTGGTATGAACGTGCTGGAATCCCGCGATTTAGCAATGCGCATTTGCGAACACTACGTCACTGTGACCCAGAAACTGGGCATTCCGTACGTGTTCAAAGCCTCTTTTGATAAAGCCAACCGTTCTTCCATCAAGTCCTATCGTGGGCCGGGTCTGGAAGAAGGGATGAAGATTTTCCAGGAACTGAAACAGACTTTCGGCGTAAAAGTGATCACCGACGTGCACGAAGCAAGCCAGGCGCAGCCGGTTGCTGACGTGGTTGATGTGATCCAGCTTCCGGCATTCCTTGCTCGCCAGACCGATCTGGTGGAAGCGATGGCGAAAACCGGCGCGGTGATTAACGTTAAGAAACCGCAGTTTGTCAGCCCCGGACAGATGGGTAATATCGTCGATAAATTTATTGAAGGCGGTAACGATAAAGTGATCCTCTGCGACCGTGGCGCTAACTTCGGTTATGACAACCTGGTTGTGGATATGCTCGGTTTTAGCGTGATGAAGAAAGTCTCCAACAACTCGCCGGTGATTTTCGATGTGACCCACGCGTTGCAGTGTCGCGACCCATTTGGCGCAGCGTCCGGCGGCCGTCGTGGTCAGGTGGCTGAACTGGCCCGTGCAGGCATGGCGACCGGCTTGGCTGGCCTGTTTATTGAGGCGCATCCGGATCCGGATCATGCAAAATGCGACGGCCCGTCCGCGCTGCCGCTGGCGAAGCTGGAGCCGTTCCTCAAACAGATCAAAGCTATTGACGATCTGGTGAAAAGCTTCGACGAACTCGATACTGAGCACTAAGAGAAACCCCGCGAAAGCGGGGTTTTTTGTTCTGGTGACAGGCCGTTATGAACGTGCGTAATGGCTGGGCGGCTGCCCGACATGCCGGTTGAACGCCACGCTGAATGTGCTGGTCGAGCCGTAGCCCACACGTTCCGCAACCTCCGATACTGACAGTTGATCACCACGCAGCAAATCCTTTGCGACGGCCATGCGCCAGGCAAGCAGATACTGCATCGGCGCTACCCCCACCAGGCGCGTAAAGCGCTCAAAGAATACGGAGCGCGAAAGAACCGCGATTTTCGCCAGCTCATCAATGCTCCAGGCGTGAGCGATACGTTCATGCATCTGCCTCAGAGCGCGAGCAAGGCGTTCATCCGCTAAACCGCGTAACAGCCCGGGCGGAGCGCTCCCGGCTGCGGCCGAGCGCATGGCCTCCACCAGCAACAATTCTGGCAATCTGGACAGCATAAACTCGCTGCCTGGCTTCTGCTCTGCGGATTCTTCCGCCACCATCTGCACAAGCTGCGATAAACGAAGCGATTCCCGGACGTGGACCACACTGGGCAGCAGCGAAACCAGCAGGCCCGGATCGGCACAATCAAACAGAAAAGCCCCGCCCATTGCGCGCATATCCGGGGAACCGCCTTGTTCGCCATAACGAATCTCGCTGTGCAGGCTCGCGACTTGATGAGGATCGAGATAAACCGGGGGCGCAGGGACGAAGCTCGACAGGATGAAGGCGGGTGTTGTAGGCAGCAGGATGAAATCACCGGCGCACAGAGTAACGGGTTCATGTCCGTCCACCGTAAGCTGGCAGCTTCCTTCCAGCATGATGCAGAAACTGGGTAAACCGTATTCAAAATAACGCACGGCCCAGTTACCTTTGCCGCTGATGATATTGGCAAAGGCCGCACCCGGATGGAGTAGCCGAACGACTTCTGAAAGCGGATCGCTCATTTCAGGACTCTCGCTAAATAAAAACGGACGATGCATTATCGGCAATCCGGCGGCGTACGTCTATTGTTCAGGTTGAGCTAACCCACACCTGGAGCCTGCAATGAAAACTGTACTGATCACCGGCTGTTCATCCGGCTATGGCCTGGAAACGGCCCGCTATTTCCTCAAACAAGGCTGGAAAGTCATCGCCACCATGCGCACGCCTCAGGAGGCGTTATTTCCCGCTTCCGCGAACCTGCGCATGCTGCCACTGGATGTGACGAAACCCGACAGCATCGCTTCTGCCCTCGACGCAGCCGGCCCGATTGACGTGCTGGTGAATAACGCCGGGATCGGCCTGTTCGGCGCGTTTGAGGTCACGCCTATGTCCACCGTACGCGAGATCTTCGAGACCAATACTTTCGGCGTGATGGCGATGTGCCAGGCGGTGATCCCGCAGTTTCGGGCGAGTCGGGCGGGCACCATCGTCAACGTCACGTCAAGCGCCACGCTGGCTCCGTATCCACTGGTAGCGGCCTACACGGCCAGCAAGAGCGCTATTGAAGGGTTTACCGCCTCACTGGAACCTGAACTAAGGCACTTCGGCGTACGGGTCAAACTGGTGGAGCCGGGTTATGGTCCGACGACCCGTTTTGCCGCCAATGGTCAGCAGCGTATGCAGGGACTGATATCCGAAGCCTATGAACCTTTCGCCCGCAGTGTCTTTGCCGGCTACGAAACGTTTTCGGTATTTACCCGGGAAATCGAGGTCGCCGAAGCCGTGTTTAGGGCTGCGAGCAGGGGGGAGGATCAGCTTCGTTTCCGGGCGGGGGCCGATGCTCTGGCACTTCCCTGAGCGCCACAACCGGAGGCGTATTGCGCGCCTCCGGTCATCATCAGGCAAATATGGTCATGAGATAAGCCGCAAACAATGCCATATGCGCCGCGCCGTTGAGCACATTGGTGCGGCCGGTCGAAAACGAAATCTGGCAGAGCAGCAAAGAGGCCACCATCACAATCATTTCCGGCGCGCCAAGACCAAACACCAGATGGTTACCGGTAATCCATGCGATAAGCGTCACTACTGGTACGGTCAAGGAAATGGTCGCCAGCACCGAACCGAAAAAGAGATTCATCGCCCGCTGGACCTGATTATTCAGCACCGCTTTCAGAGCACCCAGACCTTCCGGCGAAAGGATCAGCAACGCCACCAAGAACCCGGTAAAAGCCACCGGCGCGTTCAGTTCCGTTAACAGGGCTTCCAGCGGTTGCGCATTCATTTTGGTCACGGCAATGACCGCAATCAGGTGCACAATCAGCCACGCGGTATGCCACAAATTGCCGTGTGCGGAAGGTTTACCGTGGTGCGGATCGTCGTCATCGCTGTCGTCTTCGTGCTCATAAACAAACAGGCTCTGATGAGTTTTGGTCTGGATCAGCAGGAAGACGCCATACATTGCCGCTGAAATCACCGCCACTAACAGTGACTGACCAATCGTGAAATTGGCTTCCGGCAGCGCCATCGGGAAGACCAGCACAATAATCGACAGTGGAAAGAGGGCAATCAGATACTGCTTGATACCAAACAGATTCATGTACTGGGTGGCAAATTTGCGGCCGCCCAATAACAGTGAAAAGCCGACCAAACCGCCGGTCACAATCATGATGATGGAGTAGAGCGTATCGCGCATCAGCGTTGGCGCAGCGTCGCCGGTTGCCATCAACGCGGAAATTAGACTTACCTCAAGAATAACTACCGAAAGGCTGAGGATCAGTGAACCGTAAGGTTCCCCCAGGCGATGCGCGAGAACGTCGGCGTGACGTACCACGCTAAATGCACTGGCTAAAATTCCCACCAGCGCCAGAAGGTTTATGCCAACTACCACCGGCAGCGACTGCGAACTTCCCCAAAAGAGCAGCACGGCCAGCGCCAGTACCGGGAAAATGAGGGATGTCTCCTTGTGGCGGGTTTTAACCGCCTCATGCGTTGTTGTCATTATGATTCTCCATCACAGTGCAGGTATTAGTGAATTATAGATAAAAATGCGTTGCACTTTAAAATAGCAAATAGCGCGGTTTTAACGGGTTTTTTTACGTAATTTTACTGACATCGTTAAACTTTCATGTGAGATGCCAGAAAGTAGTGGTTTAACTAAAATTATTATTATCTAACAATAAGATAAAAATATAGATGAGTAACGATTTTGTGAAAGTGGCGCAGGCGGCGATTATCGTCCAGACTTATCTTTTTAGCCGAAAAGGAGCAGGAAAATGCCGTATAAATCAAAATCCGATCTGCCCGATAGCGTGCAACACGTGCTGCCAGCCCATGCGCAGGAAATTTATAAAGAGGCCTTCAACAGCGCCTGGGACCAATACAAGGATAAAGAAGACCGGCGCGGCGATGCCAGCCGCGAAGAGACGGCTCATCGAGTCGCCTGGGCGGCGGTAAAAAATGAGTATCAAAAAGGTGATGATGATAAATGGCATAAAAAGAAATAACCCCTAAGGGCATTTGCTTTCGCCATATATAGCTCTAAATGATGAATTGACGCTATTGCAAGCGCCGCGTGAATTGAATATCTTCCCGGTAAGCTGTGTTGAAAATAAACAGCCGATGTCGGGAAGGCAGCAATAAAGCAGTCGCAAGGAAGTTGGTCGTGGCGGAGGTAGAAGATGTTAACGCGTGATTTCTTGCGAACAGTAGATTGTAAAACAGCGTTTGGGGACATAGACGAATCGTTGTTGTGGTCGGCAGAACAGCGGGCGGCATCGCTCGCGGCGACGCTGGCGTGCCGCCCGGATGACGGGCCGGTATGGATTTTTGGCTACGGTTCGCTGATGTGGAACCCGGCGCTGGAGTTTGACGAATCGAGCACCGGCACGCTGACCGGCTGGCACCGTGCGTTTTGTTTGCGTTTAACGGCGGGTCGCGGTACGGTTTGCCAACCTGGGCGCATGCTTGCCCTGAAAGAGGGTGGGCGCACCACAGGTGTAGCCTATCGGTTACCTGAAGCGATGCTGACCGAAGAACTGACTCTGCTGTGGAAGCGCGAAATGATCACCGGCTGCTATTTGCCAAGCTGGTGCAAATTAGCCCTCGATGATGGACGTGTCGTCAATGCGCTGGTGTTTATTATCGATCCGCGCCATCCGCTGTATGAATCGGATACCCGCTCGCAAACCATTGCTCCGTTGATTGCGTCAGCCAGCGGCCCGTTGGGAACCAACGCGCAATACCTTTTCTCGCTGGAGCAAGAGTTGATTAAGCTCGGCATGCAAGATGACTGCCTGAATGATCTGGTGAATAAAGTGCGTGTGCTGCTGGGGGGAGAAAAACCAGGCTCGAACTTGCTGCCTGGTTTTGCCTGCTGACAGTTGCGATTACGCCGCAACGTAGCTGATCGAGTGTTCCAGTGACTGGCTGTGGCTATCGATCAGCACACTCCAGACGCCGCTGTAAGGCACAGACAGATACGCGTTAGCGCGATTCTGTACACTCAGGATATCGGTCTGAGCGTTCGGGCTGTGACTCTTCTCGCTCATTAGATGGATATGACAATTTTCAGAACAACGAACAACAACTGTGTCCCCGCCAAATAACTTCAAACTTGCTTTTACCACCGCCATTTTAAACCCCGTAGTTTTTTAACAACGCGATCCGTGCGGGAAATTCCCCGTGCGTAACTTTACTTACAATTCGCTTACGGAATAACACCAAAGGGAAGGGGTTCTAATGCTGATTTTGATCAAAAAATGACGTAACGATTAAACAAAAATTACATTATTCGGTTCGGGTTAAGGTCGGCGCGTAAAAGCGTGGCTAAAACGCGCCGACAAGAGATTAAATGCGGAAATGCCCGGCGGTGTCGGCCAGCTCACTGGCTTGTGAACGTAACGCACCGGCGGCGGCGGTGGATTCCACTACCAGTTCAGCATTCTGCTGCACCATGCGGTCGAGATTGATAACCGCATGATTGATCTCCTGAATCCCTTTCATCTGCTCACTGGTGGCGACAGTGATTTCACGCATGATCACCGACACGCTGTCGATGCTGGAAACAATATCGGTCATGCTTTCGCCCGCTAGCCGCACGTAGCGCGAACCGGTAGCGACACTTTCCGTGGTCGAATCGATCAGTGATTTGATCTCTTTCGCCGCTTGCGCACTGCGGCTTGCCAGGTTACGGACTTCTCCAGCCACCACCGCAAATCCGCGACCTTGTTCACCGGCGCGTGCGGCTTCCACCGAGGCGTTGAGCGCCAGGATATTGGTCTGGAAGGCAATGCCGTCAATCACACTGGTGATATCGCCGATTTTCGCTGAGGCCACTTCGATGGATTGCATAGTATTAATCGCCTGATTCACCACCTGGCCGCCGCGCGAAGCCGCTTGCGAGGCGACATGCGCCTGATCATTGGCCTGCGCCGCCGCGTCGGTTGATTGGGCAACAGAAGCGGTGATTTGCTCAACGGCGCTGGCGGTTTCGCGCAGGCTGGAGGCCGCCTGTTCTGTACGCCCGGAGAGATCCTGGTTACCGGCGGCAATCTCTTGCGCCGCCAGTTGCACCGAATTGGTCGAATCGCGCAGCTTCACCATCACCACCGCCAGCTTGTCGCTGAAGGCGTTAAAGGCGTGAGCGATTTGCGCAACCTCATCATTACCGCCGACCGGCAAACGCTGGGACAAGTCGTTTGTACCGCTGCTGATGGCATTCATCGCATCACGGATGGTCAGCAGCCGTTTAAGCATTGTCGACACGATCCATTGCATAAATGCTCCGGCAATCAGCACCAGCACTACCAGCGACAATGAGGAGGCTTTCAACTGCGCGCGTAGGCCGGTAGTGGAATCGGCGCTATCCAGAGCGACCACCAGCAACCAGTTGGTGCCTTTGATCGGGCTTGCCCGCAACGCTTTGGCGGCGCCAGCATAAAGCCCGGTGGTCGCTTTACCGGCGCGAAGATCGGCAAAATTGACCTCGCTAATCGCTTCCGTAAAAGGTTTCATCGTCAGCTTATCGTTGGCGGCCGCAATGATGGCGCCATCGCTGGCGAGCAGCATACCGGTGCTGTTTGGCGTTGGGCTTATTCCACGCACGTTTGCTACGACGCTATCCATTGACACGTCGCCCGCCACAACGCCTTTCAGCGTGCCGTTCTCTTTCACCGGTACGGCAAAGGTGACCACCAGTGCGCCGGTGCTGGCATCGACATACGGTGCGGTGACCACCGGCGCATCCGCTTTGACCACTTGCTGATACCACGGGCGAATCGTGGGGTCATAATCCGCCGGTACGCCGCCGGGATCGGAGAACTTCGCCGTTTTGCTGGCATAGCCGACATAGACGTTGATGAAACCACCCGCGCGCGCTATTTGCGTGAATACCGGCACGGGATCGTCGGTTAATGCAACGCTTTGCAGCGATGCAATCATGTTCATTTTGCTGGACACCCAGTCAGCAATGGCAGCGCTGTGACTGGCGCTGGTGCTGGAGAGAATATCTTGCTGGGTTTGCTGATTGTGTTGGCGAGTGACCTGATAGTTAATGACGGTGTTAAGAAGCAATGCGATCGCGAGACACCCCGCTGTCGCCGAAATAATACGGGCTTTAATCGATCTGAACATTTTTATAGTACCTGCTGTGTTTGTCTTAAGTTGTGCTATCGGCAACACAGCAGGCAAACTTGATGACCTAACGTCATCCATAAGAAAATCGTATTAAACCTGTCGCAGGTTAAAACGTTAATACTTTATCTGCGGCCAGCGTCCACTGCGCCAGTTCGACCAATGTGCCAATTTCCACACCGTCGGCAAGCGGCAGCGAGGTGACGCCGCGGCCGTCCGTACAGGTTTTACACAGCTTCACCGGCACGTTCTGCGCGGTAAGAATCTCCAGCATTTGTTGGATGTTATAGCCCTCGGCAGGTTTTTGCCCGCGCAGCCCGGCGGTCACGGCATCGGACATCAAAAACAGCTGCAACGCGAGGCTTGAATCTTGTTCACGCAGGGCAATCGCCAGACGCAGGCTGTTAAACAGAGATTCACTTCCATAAGCCGCGCCGTTGGCGATGATCACTATCTTTTGCATCTTCACTCCTTCGATAAAAAGTAGACGTGCCGGCTATGCTACTGCGCCGCCGCCGTAGGTGAAAGGGTGGCGGCACAAAGTGTGGCGTGAAGAGCAAAATTACTGCCCGAAGCGGCCAATTAACCCGGCCGCCGCCAGCGTATGGCCTTTGAGTTTGCCGAACAGTTCTTCGCGGGTTAACCCCTCCGGCAATGTTGGCGCAAGAGACGTGGCGATCAGCGTAAACGTGTAGTGATGGGCGCCGCTGCCCGGCGGTGGGCAGGGGCCGTGCCAGCGGAAATTACCCGGCGTGTTTTTCCCGCCGGTATAGCCTTTGCCGTCACGCAGATCGTTTTGCGCGAACCCGGCGGCAGACGCGGCGATGTTATAAGCCACCAGATGAGTCACGCCCAGCCCGCTTGCGCCTTCGGGATCGTGGACCACCAGCGCGAAGCTTTTGGTATTGGCGGGTGGATGGTTCCACACCAGCGAAGGTGACAGGTTTTCACCGGTGCAGTTGGGGTTATTGCTGGCATTGCCGGCGAATTTCTTCTCCATCAGCGCGTTATCGGCAAAAGCCGGCGATTGCAGGATAAACAGCTCATCGGCGCTGGCCTGCACGCCGTAAAACAGCATTGCACTGCACAATACGTTGAGTTTCTTATTCATGGCGCATCTCTTTTGGCAATGGTGCATTAACTTTAGTCGCAGCGAAGCGCAAGGGATAAGGATTTTCCTGATATCTGCTCCGCGACTGTAAAGAGTGGCTAAAACCGTTAAACTTAGCGCGTGACTTCACAAAAATAGGACGGGAACTTCATCAGCGTTGTGATACGACATCTTTTCACTTATCCACTCTTTTCGCTCCTTGCCTTCATGCTGGCGGGGAGCACTGCCGGTGCCGCGCAGAACAGTTTCGTGCAGCAAGCGGAAAACCCTTTCGATAATGACGGCGACGGTTTGCCGGATCTCGGTATGGCGCCGGAAAACGGCGCGCAGGAAAAACATTTCGCCGAAATGGCAAAAGCGTTCGGTGAAGCGAGCATGACCGACAACGGCCTGACCACCGGTGAGCAGGCGCGCCAGTTCGCCTTTGGGCAAATTCGTGATGTGGTGAGTGATGAAGTTAACCAGCAGGTGGAATCGTGGTTATCGCCGTGGGGCAGCGCCAGTATTGATCTGCAAGTGGATAACGAAGGCGGGTTTAACGGTAGCCACGGCAACTGGTTTGTGCCTTTGCAGGATAATAACCGCTACCTGAGTTGGAGCCAGCTTGGGTTGACGCAGCAGGACGACGGGCTGATCGGTAATCTCGGCGTTGGCCAGCGCTGGATAGCCGGAGACTGGTTGCTGGGTTACAACACCTTTTATGACAATCAGATGGATGAGAATCTTGGTCGCGCGGGGTTAGGCGCCGAAGCGTGGGGGGAATACCTGCGGCTTTCCGCTAACTATTATCAGCCTGTTAGCCACTGGGATTACCAAACCGCCACGCAGCAGTTGCGCATGGCAAGAGGTTACGATGTCACGGCCCAGGCGCGTTTGCCGTTTTATCAGCAGCTTGGCACCAGCGTCAGTGTGGAACAGTACTTTGGCGATAACGTCGATCTGTTTGATACCGGCACGGGGTATCGCAATCCGGTTGCCGTGAAATTTGGCGTGAATTACACCCCGGTGCCGCTGGTGACACTCACCGCCGAGCACCGGCAGGGTGAAAGCGGCGTCAGCCAGAATGATTTAGGTCTGAAACTCAATTACCGTTTCGGCGTGCCGCTCTGGAAGCAGCTTTCTGCCAGCGAAGTGGCGGCAAGCACGTCATTGCGCGGGAGCCGCTACGACAGCCCAACCCGCAATAACGCGCCGGTGTATGAGTATCGCCAGCGTAAAACGTTATCGGTGTTCCTCGCCACGCCGCCGTGGGATCTTCAGCCGGGCGAAACCGTGGCGCTGAAATTACAGGTACGCAGTACACACGGCGTGCGCTCCATTACCTGGCAGGGCGATACGCAAACTTTAAGCCTGACGCCACCGGCGAACGCGCAAAGTGAAGAGGGCTGGACATTAATCATGCCGCGCTGGGACAGCAGTGAAGGGGCAACCAACCATTGGACACTGACGGCGCTGGTGGAAGATGATAAAGGGCAGCGAGTTCAGTCCAATACCATTGAGCTGAAACTGACCGAGCCGGTGATCCCACCGGCCAGCGAAAGCAGCGCGGGCTGGACAATGTCCGGCCCGTAATCCTCAGAAAATACGTTCCTGATGCACCCAAACGGCGGCTTCCACACGGGATTTGAGCTTCATTTTTTTCAGCATGTGCTTCACATGCACTTTTACCGTGCTTTCGGTGATATCCAGACGGCGGGCGATCATTTTGTTTGGTAAGCCCTGGGCAATCAGCTTGAGGATGTCGCGCTCGCGCGGCGTTAACTGCGAAATATCGCGATCGGTCGTAGCGCGGTTAGCACGCAGGCTGGCTGCCAGCACCGGCGTTAATGCTTCGCTGAGCACCATTTCGCCCGCCGCCGCTTGCTGCAACGCTTTCAGCAAATCCTCAGGTTCCATATCTTTCAGCAGGTAGCCGTCCGCACCGCGTTTCAGCGCGGTGACCACATCCTCTTCGTGGTTAGAAACGCTAAACACCACCACGCGGCCAGACAGGGTTTTTTCCCGCAGTTTATCCAGCGTTTCCAGCCCGTTCATGCCCGGCATATTGAGATCCAGCAGTATCAGGTCCGGATCCAGTGATTCCGCCAGTTCAATGCCTTGCTCCCCGTTACTGGCTTCGCCGACAACGGTGATATCAGGTGCCATGCTGATCAACTGCTTCACACCGGTTCGCAGCATTGGATGGTCGTCGATCAACAGGATAGTAGCGGGATCCTGATTACTCATGGGTATCTCCTTGCGTGGATGAGAGAAACGTCTCAGGTATAAACGTAACGACAACCTCGGTTCCCCCGGTTGCTCCGGGGCGCACCTGGCAATCGCCGCGCAGACTTTGCGCGCGGTCACGCATAATTATTAATCCATAGTGGTTGGTCCGTTCGGCATTGACCGGAATCCCACAACCGTTATCGGTAATGCGCAATATTACCCGGTTTTCCTGTTGTTGAACTGCGACGCTGACCGCGGTTGCGCCGGAGTGTTTTAAAGCATTGCTCAGTGCTTCACGGGCGATTTGCAACAGATGAATCGCCTGATGCGCGGGCACTAAACGGGGCGGTAACTGGTAGTCAAGCCGCACATCGAAACCGAAGTGCGCGCTGTACTCCTGGCAACTGGATTCCAGCGCCGGGCGTAACCCCGGTTCGCTTAATTGTAAGCGGAATGTGGTGAGTAGCTCGCGCAGTTGCGCCCATGAGGTGTTCAGTTCATTGCGAATTTGCCCCAGTAATTGCTGGCTGCTTTGCGGTAACTCGTCGCCCTGCATTTGCAAACAACTGACCTGCATCTTCATACAAGAGAGGGACTGGGCAATCGAGTCGTGTAATTCGCGGGCGATGGTGGCGCGTTCTTCCATCACCATTAATTGCTGCTGTTTGTCCTGATGCCTGTCCAGCGCCAGCGTGGCGGTGAGTTGTTCAACCAGCGTATCGACCAGTTGCTGCTGATCGTGGCTTAAATGCCGACCCGGCGGCAGCTTGGCCAGCAACAAACCGTACTGCATATGCGCATCCGCCAGCCGCCATTTGAGCGTCGAACCAATGCCAGTGGACTCGACAAGCTTGCCGTCGCGCGGGCATAAATGGCAGCCCCTTACATCACAGCTACTGGTCGACTGGCAGGTAAATTCCTGGTGGTTTTCCTCATCTTCCATATCGTAAACACGCAGTTCGATATCATGCAGCAACGTCAGATTTTGCAGGCCGTTGAGCACGGGCGACAGGCGCTCACAAAGTGGAATGGGTGAATGCAGGCGATGGTTGGCCTGCCATAAGAAAGAGAGAATTTGGTTTTTTTGCTCAAGCCCGGCGGTTTTCTCTTGCACGCGGCGCTCGAGCACCGCGTAACTTTCGCCCAGTTCTGCGGACATATTATTTAGCGCTTCGCCTAACGTCGCCATTTCATTCCGCCCGCTGATATGTGCGCGCTGGGTAAAATCGCGCTGACTGACGGCGCGCGCCATATGTAGCAACTGCTGCCACGGACGGAGTAGACGCGCCCGCAGCCAGACCACGGCAAACAGCAACAAAAGCCCCATTAACACCGCCATCACCCGGTGCATCACGATCACCTGTTCAATGCGCTGTTCAGTATTGCTATCAAATGCGGTGACCAGTTGGTCGATGCGACCCACGAAGAGAGTGATGATATTGGCGACTTCACTCGGTTGGCGAGCCTGTTTGATTGCCGGAACCACCACGCTGTGCCAATAAGTTTGCAGCTCGGCAAGTTGTTTTTGTTGGCCGTCGCGCGCTGCAGCCTGCGCCAGTTCCGGGCTGAATGCGGTGTGTTCCATTTCATCCAGCAGCGGTTGTTCATCTTCATGCAACGGGATTGCCGACAGCAACCGGTAGCTCTGCATGCGTAGCGATCCCGCCTTATTAATGGCATGGGCGCTGCCCTGAACGCCTTGTACCAGCCAGCCGGAAATCGCCATGCCCGTCACGCCGATAAGCGTGGACAACAGCATCAGCAACGCCAGTTGGTTAACCAGCGACATTGGTGAAAAAAGGCGTTTTAGCATAGGCGATTGAGGCTCCTCGGCCGCTTGGGGGGCGGGTGGCGTTATTGTCAGCTATCGCCTGGGGTATACCCATACCTCTAAAGGATTACTCCTTTATTGCCAGTGAGTCGACATTCGGGGGAAGAACCTGAGTAGAGGGGGTCAGAACCGTGAAAAACCACACCTTTTCTGCCAGTAAGTGCTACTCATAAATGAGCATGATGATTTTTTGCGCATTATAACGGCCGCTTTTCCTTTGATTTATATCAACTTAACTCGCGCCGTAGAAACTAATGTGGCACCCATTAACGTCATCAGCAGAGGTGTATATGCAACACTCATCCATCCCGGACAAGAGTGCGTCATCGCGGGTTATTACCGAGTGGCGTCCTGAAGATCCGGCCTTTTGGCAACAACAGGGACACGCGATTGCCAGCCGTAACTTGTGGATTTCCGTTCCTTGTCTTCTTTTGGCGTTCTGTGTCTGGATGCTATTTAGCGCAGTGGCCGTGAATCTACCAAAAGTGGGCTTTCAGTTCACTACCGATCAACTTTTTACGCTCACCGCGCTGCCGGCTGTTTCCGGCGCGTTGTTACGCGTGCCGTACTCTTTTATGGTGCCGGTATTTGGCGGTCGCCGCTGGACGGCATTCAGCACCGGGATTTTGATCATCCCGTGCGTGTGGCTGGGCTTTGCCGTACAGGATACGACGACGCCGTTTAGCACCTTTATCATCATCGCGTTGCTGTGCGGTTTTGCCGGGGCTAACTTCGCGTCCAGTATGGCCAACATCAGCTTCTTTTTCCCGAAACAGAAGCAGGGCGGCGCGCTGGGTATCAATGGCGGTTTCGGCAACCTCGGCGTCAGCGTAATGCAGCTGATTGCGCCGCTGGCCATTTCATTTTCTATTTTCGCCGCGTTTGGCGGGACGGGCGTTGCCCAGCCGGATGGCACCCTGCTGTATCTGGAAAACGCCGCCTGGGTTTGGGTGCCGTTACTGGCAATCTTCACGCTGGCGGCCTGGTTTGGCATGAACGAACTGGCCACCTCAAAAGCGTCGCTTCGCGCGCAATTACCGGTATTGAAACGCGCGCATTTGTGGATTATGAGCTTCCTCTACCTGGCGACTTTCGGCTCGTTTATCGGTTTTTCCGCCGGGTTCGCCATGTTGTCGAAAACCCAGTTCCCGGACGTGCAAATCCTGCATTTCGCTTTCTTCGGCCCGTTAGTGGGCGCACTGGCGCGTTCTGCGGGCGGGGCGATTTCTGATCGTCTTGGCGGGACGCGCGTGACGCTGGTGAACTTTATGGTGATGGCCGTTTTCAGCGCACTGCTGTTTCTGACCTTACCGACGGGCGGGGCGGGCGGTAATTTCGTTGCGTTCTTCTGCGTTTTCCTCGTGCTGTTCCTGACGGCCGGGCTGGGCAGCGGCTCTACATTCCAGATGATTTCGGTGATTTTTCGCAAAATGACCATGGATCGTGTGCAAAAAGCGGGTGGTAGCGAGAGCGACGCCATGCGTGAGGCTGCAACGGAAACGGCGGCGGCGCTGGGCTTTATCTCCGCTATTGGCGCGATCGGCGGTTTCTTTATTCCTAAAGCATTCGGCACTTCTCTGGCGTTAACCGGTTCGCCGGCGGGCGCGATGAAAGTGTTCCTCGTGTTCTATATTGCCTGCGTGGTGATCACCTGGGCGGTATACGGGCGTAAAAAACAATAATACTGAGTCATTGTTGATTATCGTTGCGCGGCTTTTGCCGCGCTTTTTTTGCTTTGCTATTAGTTACAACATACTTTTATGTTTTCGCTTAGGTGAGCTTCGGCAAGCACAGTGACGAAAGTCGCAGAGCAGGGCGTCTACCCCTTAATACCTCGCGAGCCAGATACTTCTCTGTAATTTCGTGAGTAAATCAATAAATGCATTATTTATCAAGGAGATAAAAAGTATAAAATAATAACCCTTTGGTAGTACTCCACGTTTTTGGCCTGTAAACCATGCTCTGGCGGCTTGATCGTCATCAATTCTCTTTGTCTTTGTGAGGGTTACCTTCGCGGCAAATGCAGCAATGTCGATTTAGCAAGAGAGCCGCACAGGCTCCAACAGGAGAACCCCGATGAGTAAATTCCTGGACCGGTTTCGCTACTTTAAACAAAAAGGCGAAACCTTTGCCGACGGGCACGGCCAGCTCTTAAACACCAACCGGGACTGGGAGGATGGATACCGCAGCCGTTGGCAGCACGATAAAGTTGTGCGTTCAACCCACGGCGTCAACTGCACCGGCTCGTGCAGTTGGCAGATTTTCGTTAAAAACGGGCTGGTCACCTGGGAAACCCAGCAGACTGACTACCCGCGCACCCGCCCTGATATGCCAAACCATGAACCGCGCGGCTGCCCACGCGGCGCGAGCTACTCCTGGTATCTCTACAGCGCAAACCGCCTAAAATACCCGCTGATGAGCAAACGCCTGATCAAACTGTGGCGTGAAGCGAAAGCGCAGCATAGCGATCCGGTCAATGCCTGGGCTTCAATTATTGAAGACGCTGATAAAGCAAAAAGCTTTAAACAAGCGCGCGGTCGCGGCGGTTTTGTTCGCTCCTCCTGGCAGGAAGTGAACGAACTGATTGCCGCTTCCAACGTCTACACCGTGAAAACGTACGGCCCGGACCGCGTGGCCGGTTTCTCGCCGATCCCGGCGATGTCGATGGTGTCTTATGCTTCCGGCGCGCGTTATCTGTCGCTGATTGGCGGGACTTGCTTAAGTTTCTATGACTGGTATTGCGACTTGCCGCCAGCCTCCCCGCAAACCTGGGGCGAGCAGACCGACGTGCCGGAATCTGCCGACTGGTACAACTCCAGCTATATCCTCGCCTGGGGTTCCAACGTCCCGCAAACCCGTACGCCAGATGCGCACTTCTTTACCGAAGTCCGTTACAAAGGCACTAAAACTGTTGCTATCACCCCGGACTACGCGGAAATCGCCAAACTGTGCGATTTATGGCTGGCGCCGAAGCAGGGCACCGATGCCGCGATGGCGCTGGCGATGGGCCACGTCATGTTGCGCGAGTTCCACCTTGATAAACCCAGCCAGTACTTTACCGACTATGTGCGTCGCTACACCGACATGCCGATGCTGGTACTGCTGGAAGAGCGAGAAGGTTACTACGCCGCGGGCCGAATGTTGCGAGCTGCCGATCTGGTGGATGCGCTCGGTCAGGAAAATAACCCGGAATGGAAAACCGTTGCGCTGGATAGCGAAGGCAATATGGTCGCACCGAACGGTTCAATCGGTTTCCGCTGGGGCGAAAAAGGGAAGTGGAACCTTGAACAGCGCGACGGCGGCAACGGCGCCGATGTTGAGCTGACCCTGAGCTTGCTGGGCAAACACGACGATGTGGCGCAGGTCGGATTCCCGTACTTTGGTGGCGATAATACTGAACATTTCCAGGGCGTGACGCTGGATAACATCCTGCTGCATAAACTGCCGATTAAACGCCTGCAACTGGCCGATGGCAGCACCGCGCTGGTAACCACCGTTTACGATCTGAACATGGCGAACTACGGCCTTGAGCGCGGTCTCGGTGACGAAAATTGCGCGTCCCGTTACGACGAAATCAAAGCTTACACGCCAGCATGGGCAGAGAAGATCACCGGTGTGCCGCAGGCGCAGATTATCCGTGTTGCCCGCGAATTTGCAGAGAACGCCGACAAAACCCATGGCCGTTCGATGATTATCGTCGGTGCCGGGATGAACCACTGGTATCACCTCGATATGAACTATCGCGGGCTGATCAACATGCTGATCTTCTGCGGTTGCGTAGGCCAGAGCGGCGGCGGCTGGGCGCATTATGTCGGTCAGGAAAAACTGCGTCCGCAGACCGGCTGGCAGCCGTTGGCGTTTGCCCTCGACTGGCAGCGCCCGGCGCGTCATATGAACAGTACCTCTTACTTCTATAACCACTCCAGCCAGTGGCGCTACGAAACCGTGACCGCGCAGGAATTCCTGTCGCCGATGGCGGATAAATCCCGCTATAGCGGTCATTTGATCGACTTCAACGTCCGTGCCGAGCGTATGGGCTGGTTGCCGTCCGCGCCTCAGTTGGGCACAAACCCGCTGCGCATTGCCGCCGAAGCGGAAAAAGCGGGCATGACGCCGGTGGATTACACCGTCAAATCCCTGAAAGAAGGCTCTCTGCGCTTCGCCGCCGAACAGCCGGAAAATGGCAAAAACCATCCGCGTAACCTGTTTATCTGGCGTTCCAACTTGCTGGGTTCATCGGGTAAAGGCCATGAGTTTATGCTCAAGTATCTGCTGGGTACTGAACACGGTATTCAGGGCCAGGACCTGGGCAAACAGGGCGGTGTGAAACCGGAAGAAGTGGAGTGGCATGACAACGGTCTGGACGGCAAATTGGATCTGGTGGTCACCCTTGATTTCCGTCTCTCCAGTACCTGTCTCTACTCCGATATCGTGCTACCGACCGCAACCTGGTACGAAAAAGACGACATGAATACCTCGGATATGCATCCGTTTATTCATCCGCTTTCGGCTGCTGTTGACCCGGCATGGGAATCAAAAAGCGACTGGGAAATCTACAAAAGCATCGCCAAGTCCTTCTCTGAACTGTGTGTTGGTCATTTAGGCAAAGAAACCGACGTGGTGACGCTGCCCATTCAGCATGACTCCGCCGCTGAACTGGCGCAGCCGCTGGGTGTGAAGGACTGGAAAAAAGGCGAATGCGACCTGATTCCAGGCAAAACTGCGCCGCACATTATTCCGGTTGAACGCGATTATCCGGCGACTTACGAGCGCTTTACTTCCATCGGCCCTTTGATGGAGAAAATCGGTAACGGCGGTAAAGGCATTGCCTGGAATACCCAGAGTGAAATGGATCTGCTGCGTAAGCTGAATTACACCAAAGCGGACGGCCCGGCAAAAGGCCAGCCAATGTTGAACACCGCCATCGACGCCGCGGAAATGATTCTGACGCTGGCACCGGAAACCAACGGCAATGTGGCGGTGAAAGCCTGGGCCGCGCTCAGTGAATTTACCGGCCGCGACCATACGCATCTGGCGCTCAATAAAGAAGACGAGAAGATCCGTTTTCGCGACATTCAGGCGCAGCCGCGCAAAATTATCTCCAGCCCGACCTGGTCAGGCCTGGAAGACGAACATGTCTCTTATAACGCCGGTTATACCAACGTTCATGAGCTGATCCCGTGGCGTACGCTGTCAGGCCGCCAGCAGATTTATCAAGATCATCAGTGGATGCGCGACTTCGGCGAAAGCCTGCTGGTCTACCGCCCGCCGATCAACACCCGTTCGGTGAAAGAAGTGCTGGGCGTGAAATCGAACGGTTTCCCGGAAAAAGCGCTCAACTTCCTGACGCCGCACCAGAAGTGGGGGATCCACTCTACTTACAGCGATAACTTGCTGATGCTGACACTGGGTCGTGGCGGGCCGGTTGTCTGGCTGAGCGAAACCGACGCCAAAGAGATGGGCATTGAAGATAACGACTGGATCGAAGTCTTCAACAGCAACGGCGCGCTGACGGCTCGCGCAGTAGTGAGCCAGCGTGTGCCATCCGGAATGACGATGATGTACCACGCGCAGGAACGCATTGTGAACCTGCCGGGCTCGGAAATTACCGGACAGCGCGGCGGGATCCATAACTCGGTCACGCGTATTACGCCGAAACCGACCCATATGATTGGCGGCTACGCGCAGTTGGCCTACGGCTTTAACTATTACGGTACGGTCGGTTCCAACCGCGATGAATTCGTGGTGGTACGTAAGATGAAGAACATTAACTGGTTGGATGGCGAAGGCAATGACCAGGTACAGGAGAGCGCAAAATGAAAATTCGTTCACAAGTCGGCATGGTGCTGAATCTCGATAAATGCATCGGCTGTCATACCTGTTCAGTGACCTGTAAAAACGTCTGGACCAGCCGTGAAGGGATGGAATACGCCTGGTTTAACAACGTCGAAACCAAACCGGGCACCGGCTTTCCTACCGACTGGGAAAACCAGGAGAAGTGGAAGGGCGGCTGGATCCGCAAAATCAACGGCAAACTGCAACCGCGCATGGGCAACCGTGCGCTGCTGCTCGGCAAAATCTTCGCTAACCCGCATCTTCCGGGCATTGATGATTACTATGAGCCGTTCGACTTCGATTACCAGAACCTGCACACCGCGCCGGAAAGCAAACATCAGCCGATCGCGCGTCCGCGTTCACTGATCACCGGTCAGCGGATGAACAAAATCACCGCCGGCCCGAACTGGGAAGATGACTTCGGCGGTGAATTCGAAAAACTGAGCAAAGATCGGAACTTCGAAAACATGCAGAAAGCGATGTACGGCCAGTTCGAAAACACTTTCATGATGTATTTGCCGCGCCTGTGCGAACACTGCCTCAACCCGGCGTGTGTGGCGACCTGCCCGAGCGGCGCTATCTACAAACGTGAAGAAGACGGCATTGTGCTGATCGATCAGGATAAATGCCGCGGCTGGCGTATGTGCGTGACGGGTTGCCCGTACAAAAAAATCTACTTCAACTGGAAAAGTGGCAAATCAGAGAAATGCATCTTTTGCTATCCGCGTATCGAAGCGGGTATGCCGACCGTCTGCTCGGAAACCTGCGTGGGGCGTATTCGTTACCTCGGCGTGCTGCTGTATGACGCGGATGCGATTGAAAACGCGGCCAGCACCGAGCACGAAAAAGATCTCTATCAGCGCCAACTGGATGTGTTCCTCGACCCGAACGATCCGGCAGTGATCGCCCAGGCGCTGGAAGATGGCGTGCCGCAAAGCGTTATCGACGCCGCGCAGAAATCGCCGGTCTACAAAATGGCGATGGACTGGAAACTGGCGCTGCCGCTGCACCCGGAATACCGCACGTTGCCAATGGTTTGGTATGTACCGCCGCTGTCACCGATCCAGTCTGCTGCGGATGCGGGCGAACTGGGCAGCAACGGCATTCTGCCGGATGTCGAAAGCCTGCGTATTCCGGTGCAGTACCTGGCGAACCTGCTCACAGCAGGCGATACCCAACCGGTACTGCTGGCGCTGAAACGTATGCTGGCGATGCGTCACTTCAAACGCGCGGAAACCGTGGACGGTGTTGAAGATACGCGTGCGCTGGAAGAGGTCGGTTTGACAACGGCGCAAGCGCAGGAGATGTACCGTTATCTCGCGATCGCCAACTACGAAGACCGCTTTGTTGTGCCGTCCAGCCACCGCGAACTGGCGCGTGAAGCCTTCCCGGAGAAGAACGGTTGTGGCTTCAGCTTTGGCGACGGTTGCCACGGTTCGGACAACAAATTCAACCTGTTTAATAGCCGCCGCATCGACGCGGTGAATGTGACAGTGAAAACGGAGCCGCACGCATGATTGAACTGCTGGTTATTTCCCGTTTACTGGAGTACCCCGATGCTGCCTTGTGGCAGCATCAACAGGAGCTGTTTGACGCGCTGGCTTCCGGGGAAAACCTCGCGAAAGCGAACGCGCAGCAGGTGGGGATCTTCTTGCGTGATCTCACTTCCCAGGAATTGTTGGATGCGCAGGCCCGTTACAGTGAGCTGTTCGATCGCGGTCGCGCGACATCATTGCTGCTGTTTGAACATGTTCATGGCGAATCCCGCGATCGCGGCCAGGCAATGGTCGATTTGCTAGCGCAGTACGAGCGTCACGGGTTGCAGTTGGACAGCCGCGAGCTGCCGGATCACTTGCCGCTGTATCTGGAGTATCTGGCGCAGTTGCCGCCTGCGGAAGCGATTGGCGGTTTGCAGGATATCGCGCCGATCCTCGCGTTGTTGCAGGCGCGTTTACTGCAGCGTGAAAGCCATTACGCCACGCTGTTTGATGCGCTGCTAGCGCTGACCAAAACCGAGGTGGATAACGCGCAGGTTGCTGAGAAAATTGCCGGTGAAGCGCGCGACGATACACCGCAGGCACTGGATGCGGTATGGGAAGAAGAGCAGGTGAAGTTCTTCGCCGAACAGGGCTGCGGCGATTCCGACATTACCGCACACCAACGCCGTTTCGCCGGTGCAGTGGCCCCGCAATATCTGAATATCTCAACAGGAGGAGAGCGCTAATGCACTTCCTTAATATGTTCTTCTTTGACATCTATCCGTACATTGCCGGTTCGGTCTTTTTGATCGGTAGCTGGCTGCGTTATGACTACGGTCAGTACAGCTGGCGAGCGGGTTCCAGCCAGATGTTGGATCGCAAAGGGATGAACCTCGCGTCGAATTTGTTCCATTTGGGGATCCTCGGCATTTTCGCGGGTCACTTCCTGGGCATGTTAACGCCGCACTGGATGTACGAATCCTTCCTGCCGATTGAAGTGAAACAGAAGATGGCGATGATTGGCGGCGGAGCCAGCGGGGTGATGTGCCTGGTCGGTGGTTTGCTGCTGCTGAAACGCCGCCTGTTCAATCCGCGTATTCGCGCGACATCCACTGCGGCCGATATTCTGATCATGTCGTTGTTGATGGTGCAGTGCGCGCTGGGTCTGCTGACCATTCCATTCTCTGCGCAGCATATGGACGGCAGTGAAATGATGAAACTGGTGGGATGGGCACAATCCGTGGTGACCTTCCATGTTGGGGCGTCTGCGCATCTTGAGGGTGTGGCGTTTATTTACCGTGTTCACCTGGTGCTGGGTATGACGTTATTTGTGTTGTTCCCGTTCTCGCGCCTGGTGCATATCTGGAGCGCACCGGTGGAGTATTTGACGCGGAAATACCAAATCGTTCGCGCCCGTCGCTAATAACGATAAAGATGATAAAAACCCTGCTCTGGCGGGGTTTTTTGTTGCGTGCTATCAAGTTGCCGGATGGCGGCTGCGCCTTATCCGGCCTACATGACGGGATCTGCGACATATAACGTGTTGAATACGCTCGAGTCGAACCTTGATCGAAGGATCTCATCCTGCCCCGAACGGTGGGATATAAAGGAATGGTATCGTCTGAAGATTGAAGTTTTATTTAAGTGATGGTGGTGGGGGAAGGATTCGAACCTTCGAAGTCGATGACGGCAGATTTACAGTCTGCTCCCTTTGGCCGCTCGGGAACCCCACCAAGGGTAATACACATTGTTGATGCAGGATAAAGACGGTGGTGGGCAAGGATTATTCGTCGCTTCGCTCCTCACCCTTCGGGCCATTGCCTTTGGCAACGTTCTCTCGCTTACGCCCGAGTCGAACCTTAATCGAAGGTTCTTGCCCTTCCCGATAAGTGCATACATCAAATTTACATATCGGTTTTATCACAGTGCTGTGATGAATAATGGTGGTGGGGGAAGGATTCGAACCTTCGAAGTCGATGACGGCAGATTTACAGTCTGCTCCCTTTGGCCACTCGGGAACCCCACCACGGGGTAAAACTAGATTGGTACTGACCACTTCCGTCTCGGGAAGCGCGGCGCATCATACCAAATGATGCGCCACTGTAAAGCGTTCAATCGTGAAAAATGAATCGGTTGCCTGCTTTTTGCCCGCAACGCGTTAAAGCCAGGCAATTCATTTTATGAATGATTACAGAATAATCGTTCGGTTACCGTAAACGAACACACGCTGTGCCAGAACCTGGTACAGTGCGCGGCTTAACACATTTTTCTCTACGTCACGACCGGCACGCATCATATCTTCTGCTGTGTAGGTGTGATCAACATGGATCACGTCCTGCATAATGATTGGGCCTTCGTCCAGATTGTCATTCACGTAATGCGCTGTCGCGCCGATGATCTTCACGCCACGCTCATACGCCTGGTGATAAGGGCGAGCACCAATAAAGGCCGGTAAGAAGGAGTGGTGAATGTTGATGATTTTATTGGGGAATCGTGAAACGAATTCCGGCGTTAACACGCGCATATATTTTGCCAGCACCACGTAATCCGGTTGATGAGCTTCAATCGCTTTCACCATCAGATTATCGTGCGCTTCGCGCGTCAGGCCTTCATGACTTACCAGCTCAAACGGAATATCGAACCGCTCTACCAGCGAACGTAAGGTGTCATGGTTACCAATCACCGCCGCGATATCGACATCCAGCCCGCCGTAATTCGCTTTCATTAATAGATCGCCGAGGCAGTGCGCCTCTTTGGTCACCAGAATAACAACGCGGCGACGGCCTGCGGGGTTCAGCTCGCGCACCGAACCTTCCGGCAACGCGCTGTCGAGATCGGCCAGCAGCGTAGAATCGTTGAAAATCCCTTCCAGCTCAGTACGCATAAAGAAGCGGCCAGTACGGTGATCAACGAATTCATTGTTCTGTACGATGTTCAGTTCATGCTTGTAACAAATGTTGGTGATTCGCGCGATAAGGCCCTTCTGGTCCGGGCAGATGGTGCGCAGAATTTTACGTTGTGAAGAATGCATTGCCGGGTAAATCCTGTTGATTGTGTTTGCTATGAGGTGATGCCAGGCTTATTGCCCGCAGCATTTTTTAAATTTTTTGCCTGACCCGCAGGGGCAGGGATCGTTACGGCCAAACTGCGGTCGCGTACCGTCTATATAGAACCACTCGCCGTTTTCCCTTAAGAAACGGGAGCGTTCGATAATCGCGCCGTTTTTACCTTGTTCGCTAAAACGCGCGACAAAACTGACGTAACCTTCATTGTCATCGTCACCGTAAGCATGCTCAAATAGGGTCAAGCCCAGCCACGTGGTATGAGCAAAACCAGCTTCTATTTGCTCGCGAAATGTCTGCGCTGCACAAGAGGGGTGCCAGGTTTTAATCAGGTAATCCGCCTGGTGTAACACAAAAGCCGTATAGCGCGATCGCATTAAATCGGACGGTTCTGGCGCAGCCCGTACACCAGACAGATAAGGCTGGCAACATAAGCTATACTCCAGAGCGCTACCGCAAGGACAAGGTTGAGACAAAATAGCATTCCTGGAACAAAAAATAACGGCGCTGCTGCGCCAGGGTAGCAATATGTTAACTGAGCCGTAGCGCTGTGGCTACAGTAAGCCGGGGGAAGTAAAACAAGCGTAATGAGAACCGTAAAAATTGGCCTGGCGCTGGGATCGGGCGCAGCCAGAGGTTGGTCGCACATTGGCGTGATCAATGCCTTGCAGCACGCCGGCATCAATATAGATATAGTTGCGGGATGTTCCATTGGTTCATTGGTTGGCGCAGCGTATTCCTGCGGACGGCTGCCGATGCTGGAAAAATGGGTGCGTTCCTTTCGTTATTGGGACGTGCTTCGGCTGATGGATCTCTCCTGGCGACGCGGTGGTTTGCTGCGCGGTGAACGCGTGTTCAATCAATATCGCCTGTTGCTGCCCTTTGACGATTTCAACCATTGTGAAAAGCGCTTCGGCGCCGTGGCGACCAATCTCAGTACCGGGCGCGAATTGTGGTTCACCGAAGGCGATTTGCATCATGCCATCCGCGCGTCTTGCAGCATGCCCGGATTGATGTCGCCGGTGGCGCACAATGGCTACTGGCTGGTTGACGGTGCAGTGGTTAATCCTGTGCCGGTTTCTCTGACCCGCGCAATGGGTGCTGACGTGGTTATTGCGGTCGATTTGCAGCATGACGCGCATCTGATGCAGCAGGATTTGCTTTCGGTAAATTTAACCAATAGCGAAATCGAAAACGGCAGCAGCGAAACATTACGCTGGCATGAACGCTTACGTGAAAGGCTAAGCCGCACGACGCCGAAGCGCCCGGTTACTCCCACCGCGATGGAAATTATGAGTACCTCAATCCAGGTGCTTGAAAATCGGCTTAAACGCAATCGTATGGCGGGCGATCCGCCTGATATTTTGCTGCAACCTGTTTGCCCGCAAATTTCGACACTCGATTTTCATCGTGCAGATGCCGCCATCGCCGCCGGACAATTGGCGGTCGAAAAGAAAATGGATGAATTACTGCCTCTGGTGCGGGCACTGGCGTGAATAAAATTTTTAAAAGACTTCAGCAAATTCTGACAGGCGAGCATCGGCGAAGCATGCCACTATTGATCTATTGTCAGGCAGGGGAGAAGAGATGACGCAGCCGTTGGTCGGAAAACAGATATTGATCGTGGAAGACGAGCCCGTTTTCCGATCGCTGCTGGACTCATGGTTGCAATCACTGGGGGCCACGACGTTGCTGGCCTGTGACGGGGTTGATGCGCTGGACCAAATGGCGGTCAATAAACCTGACTTGATGATTTGTGACCTGGCTATGCCGCGTATGAATGGTCTTGCGCTGGTAGAGTCTGTGCGCAACCAGGGTATGCAGATGCCGGTGCTGGTGATTTCTGCCACTGAAAACATGGCGGACATTGCCAAAGCGTTGCGTCTTGGTGTTCAGGATGTGGTTCTTAAGCCAGTTAAAGATTTCAACCGCTTGAAAGAAACGATCTTCGCTTGTTTATATCCCAACATGTTTAATTCACGCGTTGAGGAAGAGGAACGTTTATTTCAGGACTGGGATGCGTTGGTCGATAATCCTCAAGCGGCTGCCAATTTGTTACAAGAGTTACAACCGCCGGTTCAGCAGATTATTTCCGGCTGTCGAGTGAATTATCGCCAATTGGTTTCTGTTGAAAGCCCTGGTTTGGTGCTTGATATTGCACCGCTTTCCGGACATGACCTTGCCTTTTATTGCCTTGATGTCACACGAGCCGGGAATAACGGTGTGTTGGCAGCTCTATTGCTGCGCGCATTATTTAACGGCTTACTTCAGGAACAGTTATCACATCAGCGGCAGCGTTTACCCGAAATGGGCGCGTTGCTCAAGCAAGTAAATCAATTATTACATCAGGCAAATTTACCCGGGCAGTTTCCTCTGCTGGTGGGCTATTACCATAGCGAACTTAAAAACCTGATATTAGTTTCAGCCGGGCTTAATGCCACATTAAATACCGGTGAACATCAAATTCAAATCAGCAATGGTGTTCCGCTTGGTACGTTGGGGAATACTTACTTGAATCAATTGAGCCAGCGTTGTGACTCCTGGCAATGTCAAGTTTGGGGTGCGGGAGGGCGTCTGCGTTTAATGTTGAGCGCAGAATGAGCAATCGCATCACGCCACGCAGATAGATTTACCCGGCGGATAAAAACGGGTGCTACTATCGCCACAGTTTATGCGTATTAGTCCTAATTAGTTGTATGCGCGTCCTTTTCAGACCTGGTCGATGGGTTGGTACTGATATACTCAGACGCGAGTTAATTCATGAACATGTTCAAAGCATGGACAGTCCAGGAGATTTTCAATGGCTGCAATAAATTCGAAAGTGACTAAAGCAGTAATCCCGGTAGCGGGGTTGGGAACCAGGATGCTACCAGCGACCAAGGCAATTCCTAAAGAAATGTTACCGCTGGTTGATAAGCCATTAATTCAGTACGTAGTCAATGAATGCATCGCTGCGGGTATTACTGAAATCGTTCTGGTGACACATTCATCAAAAAACTCTATCGAAAACCATTTCGATACCAGCTTTGAGCTCGAAGCGATGCTGGAGAAGCGTGTTAAGCGCCAACTGTTGGAAGAAGTACAATCTATCTGCCCGCCGCACGTCACCATTATGCAGGTGCGCCAGGGGCTGGCGAAAGGTCTGGGGCACGCCGTGCTGTGTGCACATCCGGTCGTGGGTAATGAGCCTGTCGCCGTCATTCTGCCGGATGTTATTCTTGATGAGTTCGAATCCGATCTTTCCCAGGATAACCTGGCAGAAATGATTAAGCGCTTCGACGAAACCGGAGCCAGCCAAATCATGGTTGAGCCTGTGGACGATGTCACGGCTTATGGTGTTGTTGACTGCAAAGGCGCGCCGCTGAACCCTGGCGATAGCGTACCGATGGTGGGTGTGGTTGAGAAACCAAAAGCGAACGTTGCGCCGTCTAATCTCGCGGTTGTAGGGCGTTATGTCCTTAGCGCTGAGATCTGGCCACTGCTGGCAAAAACCCCTCCGGGAGCGGGTGATGAAATACAGCTTACCGATGCCATCGACATGTTGATTGAGAAAGAAACTGTTGAAGCCTACCACATGAAAGGCAAAAGCCACGACTGTGGTAATAAACTCGGTTATATGCGTGCGTTTGTAGAATATGGTATCCGTCATAATTCCCTGGGCGAGGAATTCAAAGCCTGGCTGGAAGAAACGGTTGGTGCCGGGAAAGCATAATACCTTTCCCTGATTCTGAATAAGGCCGGAGCTAATAGTGCGGTGCACTGATTATCTCCGGCTTTTTTATTTGCGGATGTTTCCGAACGAAACATCTCATAGCAAGCTGAGAGATCTGACCACACGAAAGAATAAGAAATGCTGGCGGGAAATTTAAGCGCTAATCATTTAAGTCGCAAGCGTTTCGTTCGCATACCCTATATTTGTGAAGATATTGTGTAGATTGGGCAAAAAAAATCCCGCCAGAGGCGGGACTTGCAAAGCAGACTACAGATTACTCTTCAGTTTCAAGCAGAAAATCGTCGAGCTGTTTACCTTGTTCGTCGATTGCTTTTTTGATAACTGCCGGAGTACGGCCCTGGCCGGTCCAGGTCTTAGTTTCGCCGTTTTCATCAACATAGCTATATTTAGCCGGACGCGCTGCGCGTTTTGCTTTGGTGCCAGATTTAGCAGCAACAATGCTGTTCAGCAGTTCATTCGGATCAATACCGTCAGCAATCAGCATTTCGCGATATTGCTGCAGTTTACGCGTACGCTCTTCAACTTCAGCAGCGGCAGCGCTTTCTTCCTCACGGCGCTCATTAACCACAACTTCTAATTTTTCCAGCATTTCTTCGAGCGTTTCCAGAGTGCATTCTCTTGCCTGCGCACGAAGAGTACGGATGTTGTTCAGAATTTTAAGTGCTTCGCTCATTGTAGTAATCTCAAACTTATATTGGGGTGGTTTGTTGGGCTAATAATAGAGCGTTAATTTCGCCAGTGCAATAGCTGTGAATGTAAGGAATTCAAAATACCGCTTTATTTAAACGATTTTTAAATAACGCTAACTTAAATTTTTCTTGAAGAAACGCACAAAAAAGCACTTATACAGATGGGTAAACAGCGATGCCGATAGAGTGCGCACAGCAGTGATTTCTGATTAATCAGGGCGAGAGCAATAGTCATTATGGATAAATAACAACCTCATTTATTACAGCGTCTAATGTGCTCACAACCGTAAATTATTAATAGTTTCCGAATGATATGGTGAGAATCTTCCGATTTAAAATCATATGTAAGTTCATGAGTTTCTTATTACTGTTTCTTTGGCAGTAACAACATCAATGATTGCTAAAGCATATCTATGAGTGAACTTCTTCTAAAGGATTTTCTTAAGACGTGGTGGCGCTCCAGGCCAGCCAGATAAAATATGGTACAATCCTCCTCAGGAATATCACACTTTGATTGGGGTTTTGCGCGCAATGGCACAGCTTTATTTCTACTATTCAGCAATGAATGCAGGGAAATCTACGGCTTTACTACAGTCCTCTTACAATTATCAGGAACGAGGTATGCGGTCGGTGGTTTACACCGCAGAAATTGATAATCGATTCGGTGCTGGCAAGGTCAGTTCGCGGATTGGATTATCCTCACCCGCGCGTTTGTTTAATCAACACACATCCTTGTTTGATGAAATCAAAGCAGAACACGAACAAGACGCTGTGCATTGTGTGCTGGTGGATGAATGCCAATTCCTGACACGTGAACAAGTATATGCACTCTCTGAAGTTGTCGATCAGCTGGATATTCCGGTGCTGTGCTATGGCCTGCGCACCGATTTTCGCGGCGAGCTCTTTGTCGGTAGCCAATATTTGCTCGCATGGTCAGATAAGCTGGTAGAGCTTAAAACCATCTGTTTCTGCGGACGTAAAGCCAGTATGGTACTGCGATTGGATCAGTCCGGTCGGCCATATAATGAAGGGGAGCAGGTTGTTATTGGCGGTAATGAGCGTTACGTTTCCGTGTGCCGTAAACACTATAAAGAAGCGCTCGAAGAAGGCTCTTTAGCGGAGATTCAGAAACACATAAGGGGATAATTCCCGCCAGGTATTATTGATAGTGAAGATACAAAAAAACCCGCCGAAGCGGGTTTTTTATTAGGTTAACCAATTAAGCGGTTTTCTTCGCTTTCTTGTCTGTTTTTACCGGTGCTGCTTCAACTTTCGCGACTGCTGCCGGTTCGCCTTCGTTAAACTCACGACCGTAGAACGTATCCATCAGGATTTGTTTCAGCTCGGAGATCAGCGGGTAACGCGGGTTAGCGCCGGTGCACTGGTCATCAAACGCATCTTCAGACAGTTTGTCGACATTGGCCAGGAAGTCCGCTTCCTGCACGCCAGCTTCGCGGATGGATTTAGGAATACCCAGTTCAGCTTTAATGCTTTCCAGCCATGCCAGCAGTTTTTCGATTTTTGCTGCGGTACGGTCGCCTGGAGAGGTCAGACCCAAGTGGTCAGCAATTTCAGCATAACGGCGGCGCGCCTGCGGACGGTCATACTGGCTGAACGCGGTCTGCTTAGTCGGGTTGTCGTTCGCGTTATAGCGAATAACGTTACAAATCAGCAGGGCGTTAGCCAGACCGTGCGGGATATGGAACTGAGAACCCAGCTTATGCGCCATGGAGTGACACACGCCGAGGAAGGCGTTAGCAAACGCAATACCAGCGATAGTGGCAGCACTGTGAACGCGCTCACGGGCAACAGGGTTTTTAGACCCTTCGTTGTAAGAAGCCGGCAGGTTTTCTTTCAGCAGTTTCAGCGCTTGTAACGCCTGGCCGTCAGAGAATTCAGACGCCAGTACGGAAACATAGGCTTCCAACGCGTGCGTTACCGCATCAAGACCACCGAACGCGCACAGTGATTTCGGCATATCCATGACCAAGTTGGCATCAACGACGGCCATATCCGGGGTCAGGGCATAATCCGCCAGCGGGTATTTCTGGCCAGTTGCATCGTCAGTTACCACCGCAAATGGTGTCACTTCAGAGCCTGTACCGGAAGTGGTGGTGATGGCGACCATTTTCGCTTTCACGCCCATTTTCGGGAATTTGTAGATACGTTTACGGATATCCATAAAGCGCAGCGCCAGCTCTTCAAAATGGGTTTCCGGATGTTCGTACATCACCCACATGATTTTCGCAGCATCCATCGGGGAACCGCCGCCAAGCGCGATGATCACGTCCGGTTTAAAGGAGTTGGCTAGCTCAGCACCTTTACGCACGATAGTCAGCGTCGGGTCAGCTTCAACTTCGAAGAAAACTTCAGTTTCGACGCCAGCGGCTTTCAGCACAGAAGTAATCTGGTCTGCATAACCGTTGTTGAACAGGAAACGGTCGGTCACGATCATGGCGCGTTTGTGACCATCAGTAATCACTTCATCCAGCGCGATTGGCAGTGAGCCACGGCGGAAGTAGATTGATTTCGGAAGTTTGTGCCACAACATGTTTTCAGCTCGCTTAGCAACGGTTTTCTTGTTGATCAGGTGCTTCGGACCAACGTTTTCAGAGATGGAGTTACCACCCCAGGAACCACAACCCAGAGTCAGGGAAGGCGCGAGTTTGAAGTTATACAGGTCACCGATACCACCCTGAGAAGCCGGAGTGTTGATCAGAATACGTGCCGTTTTCATCATCTGGCCGAAGTGGGCCACACGATCCGGCTGGTTATCCTGGTCTGTATAGAGACAAGAGGTATGACCGATACCACCCATCGCAACCAGTTTCTCTGCTTTGATTACAGCGTCTTCGAAGTCTTTGGCTCGGTACATCGCCAGAGTCGGTGACAGTTTTTCGTGTGCAAACGGCTCGCTTTCATCAACGACTTTCACTTCACCAATGAGGATTTTGGTCGTCAAAGGAACGGTGAAACCTGCCAGTTCAGCGATTTTATACGCCGGTTGACCGACGATTGCCGCGTTCAGTGCGCCATTTTTCAGGATGATGTCCTGAACGGCTTTCAACTCTTTACCTTGCAGGAGGTAGCCACCATGGCTGGCGAAACGTTCGCGAACGGCATCGTAAACGGAATCAACAACCACAACAGACTGTTCAGATGCGCAGATTACGCCGTTGTCGAAGGTTTTGGACATCAGTACAGATGCAACAGCACGTTTGATGTCTGCGGTTTCGTCGATGACTACCGGTGTGTTACCTGCACCAACACCAATCGCGGGTTTACCGGAGCTGTAAGCTGCTTTAACCATGCCTGGGCCGCCAGTGGCGAGGATCAGGTTGATATCCGGGTGATGCATCAGCGCGTTAGACAGTTCGACAGACGGTTGATCAATCCAGCCGATCAGGTCTTTAGGAGCACCAGCAGCAATTGCCGCTTGCAGCACAATATCAGCCGCTTTGTTGGTGGCATCTTTCGCGCGCGGATGTGGAGAGAAAATGATTGCGTTGCGGGTCTTCAGGCTGATCAGTGATTTGAAGATGGCAGTAGATGTTGGGTTAGTGGTTGGCACAATACCGCAGATAATGCCAATAGGTTCCGCGATAGTGATGGTGCCGAAAGTATCATCTTCAGATAACACACCGCAGGTTTTCTCGTCTTTGTACGCGTTGTAGATATACTCAGAAGCAAAGTGGTTTTTAATCACTTTATCTTCAATGATACCCATGCCAGATTCAGCAACGGCCATTTTCGCGAGGGGGATACGAGCATCTGCGGCAGCCAGGGCGGCGGCACGGAAGATTTTATCTACTTGCTCTTGAGTAAAGTTGGCATATTCACGCTGGGCTTTCTTCACGCGTTCAACGAGTGCGTTAAGTTCAGCGACATTAGTAACAGCCATAATGCTCTCCTGATAATGTTTAAACTCTTTTAGTAAACCAGTTGACCAACTAGAAAGTATAGACAGACCGGCTGCAGGTTGCGTAAAGCAAACAAGAACAGATACTTAACGCTAAGCTATCGCCCACTGATTTACTGAAAGAGCCTCAAGGAAATGATGCAATTATTGACGTTTTTGCTCTCTTTTCGTGCCATCAAGGTTACCCACTTCTGAGTAATCAATGCGTGATCCACGTCAAATTTCTGAGAAGCTGACACCTTTCAGCACGCCTATTTTTGGGCATTTGTAGCAAATGTTAATTGCATCTGCCTGGTACACTCTAAGTGTATTACAATTACTCCAAATAAATAACATGTTGTATTGCCAATATTTTTAGCAGCGAAGCTGATGGACTACGCAAAAAAATCGCGTATCTTCTGCATGGATTTTCTTGTCACGCTAAGGTTTTAAATAACTGGCGACATTGCGGAGCGTACTGTGGAGCAAACCTTTTTTGATTTACCCCTTTATTTTAAATTTTTTATTGGCCTATTCGCGCTGGTGAACCCGGTCGGGATCATTCCGGTCTTTATCAGTATGACCAGTTACCAAATGGCAGGCGCAAGGAATAAAACTAATCTCACAGCGAATTTGTCCGTTGCGATTATTCTCTGGACATCACTTTTTCTGGGCAATGCGATATTGCAGCTCTTCGGCATTTCGATTGATTCGTTTCGTATTGCCGGGGGCATCCTGGTCGTTACCATTGCAATGTCGATGATTAGCGGAAAGTTGGGCGAAGATAAGCAGAATAAACAAGAGAAGTCAGAAACCGCAATCCGCGAAAGTATTGGTGTTGTGCCGTTGGCGCTGCCGCTAATGGCGGGACCAGGGGCGATCAGTTCGACCATTGTCTGGGGCACGCGTTATCACAGTATAGGGCACCTGATTGGTTTTTCCGTGGCGATAGCACTGTTTGCGATCTGCTCTTGGGGGTTGTTTCGCATTGCGCCATGGCTGGTGCGGTTGCTGGGGCAAACCGGCATTAACGTTATCACTCGTATCATGGGCTTGTTGTTGATGGCGTTAGGTATTGAGTTTATCGTCGCCGGTGCGAAATCACTTTTCCCGGGCTTGCTGAATTGATTCAATCTTTCATTTATAAGCATTTTTTATCTCGCCAATGTGTCTTCCTTTATATAACGAAGCGAAAACGGCGGTGAGTCAGAATGTAATGGAACACGCAAAATCAGCAAAACATATGACGAATACGCAAAACGGTGTTAAGCATAACAAATTACACTCATCAGAAAATCTGTTCCCTATCAGTCAATTATAAGTATCGTGAATCTTTATCGCGCGGTTTTTAGGCAAATGGCTCTGTTATTGCCCTCACACAATACTATTGGGCTTGCCGAGACTTTATTGAAATGATATTAGTACTTTCAATCTTCTCGCAGATTAATGTGCTAAAAAGTAATCGATTGTTGATTTTTTGTACAAAAAACTCCTGCGTCAGTCGAAACGCATTACATGGTCGTAATGCTCATTTATCTTATTGAAAGTATTAGATAAAAAATAAACAGGGAGACTGAAGAGTCATCTCTTTGGGGCTAACGCTTTGCCGCAAAAGAGAAATGGTTAACAAATTTGCAAATTGTATTGGCGACAGCGGAGTGCATTTGTTATTTTCCGCCCATTATGTTTATCAGCCTCATAATTTGCAGAGTAAACAGCGTAGATGAGAATCGTTGTCATATATAACGATAATCACTATGAATATATCGTGCCTCGACAGGGGAGGTGCGTTAATGAATCGACGTAAGGTTGCCGTTTGAGCATCCGTAATAAGAAAGTCGGTGATAGCAGCAGTAAAAAGATGTCTGATAGCGCCAAAAAGCTCCTGCGCTATTCAGGCCCCCAGCAGGGGATGAAACAGGCTGGCGTCAACGTCAGTAATTATAATGAGTGGAGTATCAACACAATGTCCATCATCACAAAAAAAAGTCTGATAGCAGCGAGTATTCTAACGGCGCTAATTACCGGTAACGCCGCCATGGCTGCTGATGTTCCGGCAGGCGTTCAACTGGCGGAAAAACAAACGCTGGTTCGTAATAACGGTGCTGAAGTTCAATCGCTCGATCCGCATAAAATTGAAGGTGTTCCGGAATCTAACGTGAACCGCGACCTGTTTGAAGGTCTGCTGATTTCCGATATCGAAGGCCACCCCTCTGCCGGTGTTGCTGAAAAATGGGAAAACAAAGATTTTAAAGTCTGGACTTTCCATCTGCGTAAAAACGCGAAATGGTCCGACGGAACGCCGGTCACCGCGCATGATTTCGTTTACAGCTGGCAGCGTCTGGCCGATCCGAAAACCGCTTCTCCTTACGCCAGCTATTTGCAATACGGCCACATCGCGAATATCGACGATGTTATTTCCGGTAAAAAACCGACCAGTGAACTGGGCGTAAAAGCGATCGATGATAATACCTTCGAAGTGACGCTGAGCGAGCCGGTTCCATATTTCTACAAACTGCTGGTTCACCCATCAGTTTCTGCTGTGCCAAAAGCCGCGATTGAAAAATTCGGCGATAAATGGACTCAGCCAGCCAATATCGTGACCAACGGTGCTTACAAACTGAAAGATTGGGTGGTTAACGAACGCATCGTTCTGGAGCGAAATACCAACTATTGGGATAACGATAAAACCGTTATCAACCAGGTAACTTACCTGCCGATCGCGGCTGAAGTCACTGATGTAAACCGCTACCGCAGCGGCGAAATCGACATGACCTATAACAACATGCCGATCGAATTGTTCCAGAAACTGAAAAAAGAGATTCCTAAAGAAGTACACGTTGATCCGTACTTGTGTACTTACTACTACGAAATCAACAACCAAAAAGCCCCGTTCACTGACGTTCGCGTTCGTACCGCGCTGAAACTGGCACTGGATCGCGACATCATCGTTAACAAAGTGAAAAACCAGGGCGATCTGCCGGCTTACAGCTACACTCCGCCGTACACCGATGGTGCTAAACTGACTGAACCGGCCTGGTTCAAAATGACCCAAGAAGAGCGTAACGCCGAAGCGAAAAAACTGCTGGCCGAAGCGGGTTACACTGCGGACAAACCGCTGACCTTCAACCTGCTGTACAACACTTCCGATCTGCACAAAAAACTGGCGATCGCTGTGGCTTCTATCTGGAAGAAAAACCTCGGCGTCAACGTGAAGCTGGAAAATCAGGAATGGAAAACCTTCCTCGACACGCGTCATCAGGGCACGTTTGATGTCGCGCGTGCAGGCTGGTGTGCGGACTACAACGAGCCGACTTCCTTCCTGAACACCATGCTGTCCGACAGCTCCAACAACACCGCGCACTATAAGAGCCCGGCGTTTGACAAGCTGATCGGCGACACGCTGAAAGTCACTGACGAAGCACAGCGCACCGAGCTTTACTCCAAAGCAGAACAGCAACTGGATAAAGACTCTGCGATCGTTCCGGTTTATTACTATGTGAACGCCCGTCTGGTGAAACCGTGGGTCGGTGGCTACACCGGTAAAGACCCGATGGATAATATCTACGTTAAAAACTTGTATATTATCAAGCATTAATGGCAATGAGTGGGGCAGGGTAACCTGTCCCACAGCGTGTCTTATTTTTATCGCACCAGAACACACATCAGTCGCAGGCAGCGCAATCGCCGCCTGAAAGAGAATGTGTAAAAGGCACAGGCCAGAAGGTACGGGCAATGTTGAAATTTATCCTACGTCGCTGTCTTGAAGCGATTCCAACACTCTTCATTCTTATTACTATCTCGTTCTTTATGATGCGTCTCGCACCGGGTAGTCCCTTTACCGGTGAACGCGCGCTCTCGCCAGAAGTGATGGCGAATATCGAAGCGAAATATCATTTAAACGATCCGATCACGACGCAATATTTCAGTTATCTGAAACAGCTGGCGCATTTTGATTTCGGACCGTCATTTAAATACAAAGACTACACCGTAAATGACCTGGTCGCGGCAAGCTTTCCGGTTTCCGCAAAATTAGGTGCGGCGGCTTTTATTCTGGCCATTGTCTTTGGGGTCACTGCGGGTGTTATCGCCGCGCTGAACCAGAACACGAAATGGGACTACACGGTGATGGGGTTAGCAATGACCGGGGTGGTTATCCCGAGCTTCGTTGTCGCGCCGTTACTGGTCATGATCTTCGCCATCATATTGCAATGGCTACCCGCGGGTGGCTGGAATGGCGGGGCGCCGAAATTTATGATCTTGCCGATGGTCGCCTTATCACTGGCTTATATCGCCAGTATCTCGCGTATCACCCGCGGTTCTATGATCGAAATTCTGCACTCAAACTTTATCCGTACCGCGCGGGCAAAAGGCCTGCCGATGCGCCGCATCATTTTCCGCCACGCGTTAAAACCCGCGCTGCTGCCTGTGCTCTCGTATATGGGCCCGGCTTTCGTCGGCATTATTACCGGCTCGATGGTTATCGAGACGATTTATGGTCTGCCGGGAATCGGCCAGCTGTTTGTTAACGGTGCCCTGAACCGCGACTACTCTTTGGTATTGAGTCTGACTATTCTGGTTGGCGCATTGACCATTATGTTTAACGCGATTGTTGATGTGCTGTACGCCATCATCGATCCGAAGATCCGTTATTAACACTGGAGCTCGCCATGATGTTAAGTAAGAAAAACAGCGAGGCGCTGGAAAACTTCAGTGAAAAGCTCGAAGTCGAAGGGCGCAGCCTATGGCAGGACGCGCGTCGCCGCTTTATGCATAACCGTGCCGCTGTTGCGAGCCTCGCGGTGCTGGTGCTGATCGCACTCTTTGTGACGCTGGCGCCGATGTTGTCGCAATTCAGCTATTTCGATACGGACTGGGGCATGATGTCCAGCCAGCCGGATATAGAATCCGGCCACTATTTCGGCACCGACTCTTCAGGTCGCGACCTGCTGGTGCGTGTGGCGATTGGTGGGCGTATCTCGTTAATGGTCGGCATTGCGGCAGCGTTAGTGGCGGTGGTGCTCGGCACGCTGTACGGTTCACTCTCCGGTTATCTGGGCGGCAAAACGGACTCGGTGATGATGCGCCTGCTGGAGATCCTCAACTCCTTCCCGTTTATGTTCTTCGTCATTCTGCTGGTGACCTTTTTCGGGCAAAACATCCTGCTGATTTTCGTCGCTATCGGGATGGTTTCCTGGTTGGATATGGCACGTATCGTGCGCGGCCAAACTCTAAGCCTGAAACGTAAAGAGTTTATCGAAGCGGCGCAGGTTGGTGGTGTTTCAACCGCTAATATCGTGGTGCGTCATATCGTGCCAAACGTGCTGGGCGTGGTGGTGGTTTATGCCTCATTGCTGGTGCCGAGCATGATCCTGTTCGAATCTTTCCTGAGCTTCCTCGGTCTGGGTACCCAGGAGCCGCTGAGCAGCTGGGGCTCGCTGTTAAGCGATGGCGCAAACTCAATGGAAGTGTCTCCGTGGCTGCTGCTGTTCCCGGCGGGTTTCCTCGTTGTCACCTTGTTCTGTTTCAACTTTATCGGCGATGGCTTGCGTGATGCCCTCGACCCGAAAGACCGTTAAGGAGTGCTGTTATGAGCATAACTGAAACCTCATTAGCGTCAGAGACGCGGCAGCAATCAAACATTCTGCTGGATGTGAAAGACTTAAGGGTCACCTTTGAAACGCCGGACGGCGATGTGACAGCGGTTAACGACCTGAACTTCTCGCTGCGAGCCGGTGAAACGCTGGGTATCGTGGGCGAATCGGGTTCGGGTAAATCGCAAACCGCGTTTGCCCTGATGGGCCTGCTGGCTTCCAACGGGCGCATTGGCGGCTCTGCAACCTTTAACGGTAAAGAGATCCTGAACCTGCCGGAACATGCGCTCAACAAACTGCGCGCCGAGCAAATTTCGATGATTTTCCAGGATCCGATGACCTCGCTGAATCCGTATATGCGGGTGGGTGAGCAGTTAATGGAAGTGTTGATGCTGCACAAAGGCATGAACAAAGCGGAAGCGTTTGAAGAGTCGGTAAGAATGCTCGACGCGGTCAAAATGCCGGAAGCGCGTAAGCGTATGCGCATGTACCCGCATGAGTTTTCCGGCGGTATGCGCCAGCGCGTGATGATCGCCATGGCGCTGCTGTGCCGGCCAAAATTGCTGATTGCCGATGAACCGACTACCGCGCTGGACGTGACCGTGCAGGCGCAAATTATGACGCTGTTGAACGAGCTAAAACGCGAGTTCAACACCGCTATTATCATGATCACTCATGACCTGGGCGTGGTCGCTGGTATCTGCGACAAAGTGTTGGTGATGTACGCCGGGCGTACTATGGAATATGGCAAGGCGCGCGACGTCTTCTATCAACCGTCGCATCCGTACTCCATCGGCCTGCTCAATGCAGTGCCACGCCTTGATGCGGATGGCGAAGCGATGTTGACCATTCCGGGCAACCCGCCGAACCTGCTGCGTCTGCCGAAAGGTTGCCCGTTCCAGCCGCGTTGCCCGCACGCGATGGAAATTTGTAACAATGCTCCACCGCTGGAGGAGTTTGCCCCGGGCCGCTTGCGCGCCTGCTTTAAGCCGGTGGAGGAATTGGTATGAACGCCGTAACCGAAGAGAGAAAAGTGCTGCTGGAAATCGCCGATTTGAAGGTGCATTTCGATATTAAAGACGGCAGACAATGGTTCTGGCAACCGCCGAAAACCCTCAAAGCGGTAGATGGCGTAACGCTGCGCCTGTACGAAGGGGAAACCCTTGGCGTTGTGGGCGAGTCTGGCTGCGGCAAATCGACATTTGCGCGAGCGATTATTGGGCTGGTAAAAGCCACCGACGGCAAAGTGGCCTGGCTGGGCAAAGATCTGCTGGGAATGAAACCGGATGAGTGGCGCGAAGTGCGCAGCGACATCCAAATGATTTTCCAGGATCCGCTGGCCTCGCTGAACCCGCGTATGACCATTGGTGAAATTATCGCTGAACCACTGCGCACTTATCATCCGAAAATGCCGCGTCAGGAAGTCCGTGATCGCGTCAAAGTGATGATGATGAAAGTGGGTCTATTGCCGAACTTGATCAACCGTTATCCACATGAGTTTTCGGGCGGTCAATGTCAGCGTATCGGTATTGCCCGTGCGCTGATTCTGGAACCGAAGCTGATTATTTGTGATGAACCGGTATCGGCGCTGGATGTTTCTATCCAGGCGCAGGTGGTGAATCTGTTGCAACAATTGCAGCGTGAAATGGGACTGTCGCTGATCTTTATCGCCCACGATTTGGCGGTAGTGAAGCACATCTCCGACCGCGTGCTGGTGATGTATTTGGGTCATGCGGTGGAACTTGGCACCTACGATGAGGTGTATCAGAACCCGTTGCACCCTTACACCAAAGCACTGATGTCAGCGGTGCCGGTACCTGATCCGGATTTGGAGAAGAACAAAACCATCCAACTGCTGGAAGGGGATTTGCCTTCGCCAATCAATCCGCCATCAGGCTGCGTGTTCCGCACCCGTTGCCCGATTGCCGGGCCGGAGTGCGCCGAAACCCGGCCGGTACTTGAAGGCAGTTTCCGCCATGCGGTTTCATGCCTGAAAGTTGACCCGTTATAATCGACGCGTAAAAAAAGGGCTGACAATGAATGTGTCAGCCCTTTTTGTTTCCCGCGCTTATTCGCGCCAGAGGATATGGCAAAGTTTATGATCTTTCTCGCGGCACAATAAGACGCGCGCGAAAACATCGTTAATTTCACCACCGTCGGTATCCGCCAGTCCGATGACCACTTCGGCGAAGAAGTCCGGGTTTAAGTCGTAATCCACATGTTCCTGCCAGTCTTCGCCTGGATCAAACAGCTCCGCGCCGCCACGCTCTTCAAACTGCAAATTGAAAAGAATGATGTCCGCCGGATCAAGATTGTCCACAGCCAGTTCGAGGAAGATGTCATATGCCTGCTCAAGCGTTTCGTCTTCGGTCAGGCGATTGTTCAGATCCATTTCCATGATTACCTCTTCACGTCTGTTCGGCACGTTTTACAGCAACGGACTAAAGAAGTAAAACAGTCGTTCAGCAATGCGGTGCCAAAATGGGCGTTTTACCCACAAACGTGCATCAAGTAACCGGGAACGGGAAATATAATCATCCTGCACGGCGGCCAGATCGCCGCCAAAACCGGCATCGTCAATCACCAGCGTTATCTCAAAATTGAGCCACAGGCTGCGCATATCCAGATTCACCGTACCGACCAAACTCAGTTGTCCATCAACCAGCACGCTCTTGGTATGCAGCAAACCACCTTCGAACTGATAAATTTTTACCCCGGCGGCCAGCAACTCGGTGAAGAACGCCCGGCTGGCCCAGCCAACTAACACCGAGTCGTTTTTGCGCGGCAGAATGATGCTCACATCGACACCGCGCTGCGCTGCGGTACAAATGGCATGCAGTAAATCATCGCTCGGCACGAAATAAGGCGTGGTCATGATCAGGTATTCACGGGAGGCATAAACCGCTGTGAGCAGCGCCTGGTGAATCAAGTCTTCCGGGAAACCGGGGCCGGATGCGATGGTATGAATGGTGTGCCCGCTGGCTTCCTCAAAGGGCATGATATTGGCATCGGGAGGCGGGGGAAGAATGCGTTTACCGGTTTCGATTTCCCAGTCGCAGGAGTAAACAATACCCATCGCTGTGGCGACAGGGCCTTCCATTCGCGCCATTAAATCGACCCATTGTCCAACGCCGGCATTTTGCTTAAAGAAGCGTGGATCAACAAGATTCATGCTGCCGGTATAAGCAATGTAGTTATCGATCAGCACGATTTTGCGATGCTGGCGTAGATCCATGCGGCGCAGAAATACACGCATTAGATTTACTTTGAGCGCTTCGACCACGTCAATGCCGGCGTTGCGCATCATCGACGCCCACGGGCTGCGGAAGAATGTTACGCTGCCTGCAGAGTCCAGCAACAGGCGGCAATGGACACCGCGCCGCGCTGCCGCCATTAATGATTCGGCTACTTGATCCGCCATACCGCCGGGTTGCCAGATATAAAACACCATCTCAATATTGTGCCTGGCGAGCTGAATGTCGCGGATCAGTGCCTGCATTACATCTTCGGACGAGGTGAGCAACTGCAACTGGTTGCCTTTCACCCCGGCGATGCCCTGGCGGCGCTCACACAATTTGAATAGCGATGCGGCGACACTGCTATTCTCATCGGCAAAAATTCGTTTGAAATTCTTGAGATCGTTCAGCCATTTGGCGGTGGAAGGCCACATCGCGCGGGCGCGTTCCGCCCGTCGTTTGCCAAGATGAAGCTCGCCAAGCGAGAGGTAAGCGATGATCCCAACCAGGGGAAGGATATAGATAATTAACAGCCATGCCATCGCGGAGGTGACCGCGCGGCGTTTCATCAGAATACGCAGGGTTACACCAGCAATCAGTAGCCAGTAACCTAAGACAATCAGCCAACTCATCACGGTGTAAAAAGCGGACATCGATAAAAATCCTTTTAAAATCTACATCTGATGAGTTTACGCATCAGGATTCATCTGGCAAATAAAAAGGCGGAAAACCGCTGGTCTGCCGGAAGCGACGGACTATAATGGCGGCTTCTGTTGAGTATAGAGTCATAAAAATGAAGCGTAGTCGTACGGAAGTAGGGCGCTGGCGCATGCTGCGGCAGGTTGGCCGCCGTAAAGCGCGTTGGCTTGAAGCGCAGTCGCGCCGTAACATGCGCATTCACGCCATCAGGAAATGCGGCGTCAATCGCCATCGTAATGTGCTGCTTTTTGCCATCTACGATATCTGAAACCCGGGCACCGAAAAGGTGCCCGCGGTCGTTTTTACGATCTAATAACTTTCAGGGAGATAAGCCATGTCCATTATTGACAGCCTACTGGCGTTTACCTTTGCCGCAACACTTCTGACATTGACGCCCGGGTTGGATACGGCGCTGATACTACGCACAGCAGCGGTAGAAGGGCGTAAAGAGGCTTTCAAAGCGCAGATGGGCATTAACACCGGCTGCCTGATTTGGGGCGCGATGGTGGCCTTTGGTCTTGGCGCGTTGGTTGCCGTCTCTGAACTGGCTTATAGCATTCTTAAATATTGCGGCGCGGCGTACTTATGTTGGCTGGGCATCATGATGCTGCTGCGGCCACGTGGTTCGCTGGCAGGTGCAGAGCGCCTTGAAACGAAAGCGCAGAACGGGTTTATCAGAGGTATGTTCGGCAATGTGCTCAACCCGAAAGTTGGGATTTTTTATGTGTCGTTTTTGCCGCAGTTTATCCCTCATGGACAACCGCTGATTGCCTGGACCTTTGGCCTGGTGTTTATTCACTTGCTGCTGGGAACGTGCTGGTCAATCGCGTTGATCTCAGCGACCCGTCCGCTTTCGGCATTCCTGCGTAGGGAAAAAGTCATTCGTTGGATGGATCGCTGCACGGGGATGGTGTTCCTGCTCTTTGCAACCCGTTTGGCATTGAGCAAACGCTAATAATAGAGGAAGGTAACGACGAAGATGAATAAAGAGGCTCTTGTCTTTCTTGCTATCGCCATTGTGATGGAAGTGATTGCTACCACGGCGCTGAAATCTTCCGACAGTTTCACACGTTTGATTCCAAGCGTTATTTGCATTGCCGGTTATTGCATTGCTTTCTGGTGCCTGACGATTCCCATGCGCAGCATTCCGACGGGGATTATTTATGCCATCTGGTCTGGTGCCGGGATTGTGTTGATTGGCATTGTCGGCTGGTTAGTGCACGGGCAGAGATTGGATTTTCCGGCAATGGCGGGAATAGGGCTGATTATCGCCGGGGTGATCATTATTAATCTGTTTTCAAAAAGTGTCGGGCATTAAACCCGGTTAAATAAAAAGACCCGCGACTGGCGGGTCTTTTTATATTCAAAATACTTTCTTGAAAGGCTTCACGATAACGTTCTGGTAAACGCCCGCGGCAACATAAGGATCGGCTTCCGCCCAGGATTTCGCCGCATCCAGCGATTCAAACTCTGCAATAACCGTTGAACCGGTAAAACCCGCGGCACCAGGATCGTTGCTATCAACCGCAGGCATTGGGCCGGCGGTTAGCAGACGGCCTTCATCGCGCAACAGCTGCAGACGCGCGAGGTGGGCAGGGCGCACGGACGAGCGTTTTTCCAGGGAATCGGCAATATCTTCAGCAAAAATAACGTACAGCACAGAGCATGCTCCTTACTTATTAGAAAGCCATAACGTATGTGAAAGGCTGAATGACTGCAATGCAAAGATGTCACGGCGTAAAAATCCCTGCCAGCAATGCGGATTTTTTGCTCGTTTATCCAACTAATTTATCCGTGACAGTGATGGCTTGTTGAATATGATTGCTATTTGCATTTAAAATCTAGCTCTGGTTTTTTAACTGACACGATTATGACTTCAATGACCCTTGATTTACCTCGCCGCTTTCCCTGGCCGACGCTGTTGTCTGTCGGCATTCACGGAGCCGTCGTGGCGGGTCTGCTTTATACTTCGGTACATCAGGTTGTTGAACTGCCCGCACCTGCTCAGCCCATTTCAGTCACTATGGTTGCGCCTGCCGAGCTTGAACCGCCACAGGTTGTACAGCCACCGGAACCGGTTGTCGAACCAGAACCCGAGCCGGAACCTATTCCGGAGCCGCCAAAAGAAGCACCGGTGGTGATTGAGAAACCTAAACCGAAGCCAAAACCTAAGCCGAAACCGGTGAAAAAGGTTGAACAGCCGAAGCGTGAAGAGAAACCAGCTGAGCCGCGTCCGGCCTCGCCGTTTGAAAATAAAACGCCGGCCCGTCCGGTCGCTAACCCAACACCGTCTGCTGCAACGCAACCTGCGCCATCGGTTCCCGCAGGGCCGCGTGCGCTGAGCCGTAACCAGCCGCAATATCCGCCGCGCGCCCAGGCGTTGCGTATTGAGGGCCGCGTAAAAGTAAAATTTGACGTGACGTCAGATGGCCGCGTTGAGAATGTAGAGATCCTTTCCGCACAGCCGTCGAATATGTTTGAGCGTGAAGTGAAAGCCGCAATGCGCAAATGGCGCTACGAATCCGGTAAACCGGGATCGGGGTTGATTGTGAATGTGGTCTTCCGCCTGAATGGCGGCACGACAATGGAATGAGAAAAGCCTCCAAATGGAGGCTTTTTTTACGACTGTTGCGGCAGTGGGCGCGGTTTCCCATCGTTATCCACGGCGACATAAATAAACAATGCCTCTGTTGCTTTATAGCGCTGGCCAATTGGCTCGGAAGAGACTTTTTTCACCCATACTTCAACATTGATGGTGACTGACGTATTACCGCGCTTAACGCAGCGGGCGTAGCAACAAACGACATCCCCAACGGCAACCGGGCGGTGAAACGTCATACCATCGACCCGAACCGTTACAACACGACCATGGGCAATCTCTTTGGCCTGGATCGCGCCTCCCATATCCATTTGCGACATTAACCAACCGCCAAAAATATCGCCGTTGGCATTGGTATCTGCTGGCATTGCTAATGTGCGTAAAACAAGCTCTCCCTGAGGAGCGGCTAACGGAGTTGTCATTATTATCTCTTCTGTAGTAAGGGATTTCTGGCGGGATGCTACTACGAATTCGGGGCGTTCGGAAAGAAAAAAGCCAGGCACATGGCCTGGCTTATGGGGTCAGGATTTATCATCCTGTGCCGGCATATGCCGGTAAATATAGACACCGCTTAGGACGGTAAAGACCAGCGTCAGAATAGTGAGGCCAAAGACTTTGAAATTCACCCACACATCGAACGGCAGCCAAAACGCGATGTAGATATTCGCCAACCCGCACACAATAAAGAACATCGCCCAGGCAATATTCAGTTTCGCCCAGACGGCATCCGGCAGGGTTAGCTCTTTACCGAGCATGCGCTGGATCAGCGTTTTTTTCATCACCCACTGGCTGAACAGCAGCGCGACAGCAAACAGGCCGTAAATAACCGTCACCTTCCATTTAATAAACTCAACGTCATGGAATTTGATGGTCAGGCCGCCAAAAATAGCGACCAGCACAAAGGTAATCAGCGCTACTTTTTCCACTTTGCGATAGCGGATCCAGCAGTAAATCAGCACGATCGCCGACGCAACAATCAACACTTTGGTCGCGGCGAAGATGTCGTAAAGTTTGTAGACCACGAAAAAGAGTGCCAGCGGGAGAAAATCAAGAAACTGCTTCATTCTACGATTCCATCAAAAGGGGTTACCCGCATGAGCGGGCAACCGGGACAATCATGAACGCATCAACATATACAGGCGGAACAGGTAAATCAGCAGCGCCGCGGAAATCAGGTTGCTGAGCGTATTTGCGATAACCGCGCCCACTTCCGGCGTGAAGATTGCCAGGTTATGGGCAAACATCAATAACACGGTTTTTGCCAGCAACCAGCCGATCACAGCCGGCGCTACCAGGCGCATATTGGCCCAGCTCAAACGCATACTGCTACGCATTGCCGCAAAAATGCCCATCTTATCCTGCACCAGCATCACCGGGGCAAACGACAGCAAAATCGCCAGAATCACGCCAGGCACGATGATAAACATAATGCCAATCTGCACAATCAGTGTGGTCAGCAGAATCAACAGAAACAACTTCGGCAGCACCGGCGCGCTGGTACCCATCGCGCGCAGGGCGCTAACGCGATGACCGGCAGAGATCATCTGGATAAGCAACAGCACGCCGCCTGCCAGAATCGCATTGCCAATCAGGCCAGAAAAGGTGGAGGCCGCCGATGCACGCAGCAACACCTGTTGTTGTTCCGGCGTCATGTTCTGCACCAGATCGAACAAGCCGACACTGCCTGCCAGATTGTCACCTGCAGTAAGTATGGAGAGTTGCTCTTCACTGGGCGAGAAAGCATGCCCAAGTACTGCGGTGATAAAGGCACACAACAATGCGATCAGTAAAATAGTAACGAACTGATTACGAAAAAAATTCCCCGTGTCACGGTAAACGGACTTCGCCGTGATAGACATGCACTCTCCTTGAGTATAGCGGTGTTAAATTGCGGGCAATTGTACCCTGAATACACCCTCAGTGGCAGCATCGCCGCTTGTATGGAAAAGCATATCTTTGTAAAGAGGCGCTAATCCGTAGCGAGCGCGGGCGCGATCGCAGGCTTCATTTACTTTGCCATCTTGACCGGACATGGAAAATTCACGACACGGTGATGGCCTTCCTTCATAAATTCGGCAACTGGCCGACACACCCGGCGTGCCGTCCAGCGCCACACAGCGGCTCTGCTTTTGATTGGTTCCGCTCATACAGCGCAGAAAAGGGGTGAGAGGCTCAGTGAATTGAACCGGGACGGGGCCGCCGGCATCATCGGCTTCAGCCCAGTAGAAAGAGACACGAAAATACGCACAACAGGCTCCGCACGACATGCACGGATTGAGAGAGCTCATAGCACACCTGCACTTGATGACGCATCAATATTAATAGTCAGGCGATTAAATTACTGCTGGCGTAAAGCGGGCACAAGATGGCGTTATCGGAATATTTTCGTCACGTCACAAAGCAAAAATTGATGCAATAACAAAAAGTAATGAGTGCAACAATCAGTGAAAATTAATCCAGATCAATGAATGTTAAATTACGGAGGCAAGTGTGATCTGTGTTGGATCACTTTGTACTTAATAGTGAGTATATTCACGGCGCGATAAAAACCTAAACATGGAGTGGATATGAAGAAATTAGCCGTGGCAGCATTGATCCTGAGCAGTTTATCTGGAGGCGCATACGCGCACGAAGCAGGCGAGTTTTTCATTCGTGCCGGTTCGGCCACCGCCCGTCCAACAGAAGGTTCAGACAATGTTTTAGGCAGTCTGGGCAGTTTTAATGTCAGCAATAACACACAACTTGGCGTCACCATGACATGGATGGCGACTGATAACGTCGGTATTGAATTGTTGGCTGCAACACCGTTCCGCCATCGCGTCGGCACCGGACCTACCGGTGACATCGCGACCGTTCGCCACCTGCCGCCTTCGCTGATGGCACAGTGGTACTTCTTTGATTCACAGAGCAAAGTTCGCCCGTATCTCGGCGCTGGCGTGAATTACACTACCTTCTTTGATGAGAAATTTAACGACACCGGTAAAGCCGCGGGTCTGTCTGATTTGAGTTTGAAAGACTCCTGGGGTGTTGCCGGGCAAGCGGGGGTGGATTATTTAATCAACCGCGACTGGCTGATTAACATGTCGGTGTGGTGGATGGATATCGATACTGACGTGCGTTTTAAAGCCGGTGGCGAGCAGCAGAGCGTGCATACGCGCCTCGATCCGTGGGTATTTATGTTCTCTGCGGGTTACCGTTTTTAGACCTAACAAGGAAACGGGTCATCCCTGGACCAGTTTCCACTTCCCCAGCATTAATGGCTTTCTTGCACCACCAATTGATCTCTCGAATGATAATCGCAGGAAATAAATGAGTGGGAAAATTAAACGCCGCCTGGGAGCTCAGGCGGCGCGAAAGATTAACGCGGCAGTGTCGCGGCTTTCAGACTTTGCACAAAGTCTTTCAGTTCAGCCAGCATTGCCATGGGATTAGCGACATTCTTCTCAATAATTTTCACAATCGCTGAACCGGAAATCGCGCCCGCGGCTCCTGCTTCAACCGCCGCCGAAACTTGTTCCGGAGCGGAAATACCAAAGCCCTGCAATGGCGGTGCTGCGTGATATTCAGTGAGTTTTTCCACCAGATGGTGAAGCGGTAGCGCGGCGCGGTTTTCCGCACCCGTTACGCCAGCACGCGACAGCAAATAGGTGTAGCCGCGGCCATAAGAGGCAACCTGACGCAGCAGGTCATCGTCAGCATTCGGCGGGCAGATAAAGATCGGCGCGATCTGATGGCGCATCGCCGCCTGACGGAAGGGCGCTGACTCTTCGATTGGCACGTCGGCGACCAATACAGAATCGACCCCCACTTTGGCGCACAGTGCATAAAACTCATCAATGCCCCGGCTAAATACCAGGTTGGCATACATCAACAGGCCGATAGCAATGTTCGGGTGTTTTTGGCGAATCGCCGCCAGCATCTCAAAACACTGGCTTGGCGTAACGCCGGAGGCAAAAGCGCGCAGGTTAGCGTTCTGGATCGTCGGGCCGTCAGCCAGCGGATCGGAGAATGGAATGCCCAACTCCAGTGCATCCGCGCCCGCTTCGATAAGCGTATCTACAATCTTCAGCGACAGTTCCGGGGAGGGATCGCCAAGCGTGACGAAAGGAACGAATGCGCCTTCCCCGCGAGCATTAAGCTGTTTAAACAGGTTGTCATAGCGTTCCATCAGATTTCGCCTCTCGCTTTCAAAATGTCATGTACGGTGAAGATATCTTTGTCGCCGCGCCCGGAGAGGTTCACGACCAGCAACTGCTCTTTGTCCGGGTTTTCACGCATCATTTTCAGCGCGTGAGCCAGCGCATGAGAGGATTCCAGCGCCGGAATAATGCCTTCCTGGCGGCACAGCGCTTTAAACGCCTCGAGCGCTTCATCATCGGTAATGGACACATAATCCGCGCGCCCGGTGCTGTTCAGGAATGCATGTTGCGGCCCAACCGACGGGAAATCCAGCCCGGCGGAAATGGAGTACGACTCTTCAATCTGGCCTTCATCGGTCTGCATCATCGGCGATTTCATCCCGAAATAGATACCCACGCGACCGTGTTTAAGCGGCGCACCGTGTTCACCAGTTTCAATACCGTGACCCGCAGGTTCAACGCCAATTAAGCCAACAGCGGTTTCGTCGATAAAGTCCGCGAACATGCCAATGGCGTTAGAACCGCCGCCCACGCAGGCGATCACTGCATCCGGCAGACGGCCCTCTTTTTCGAGGATTTGTGCTTTGGTTTCTTCGCCGATCATGCGCTGGAATTCACGAACAATGGTCGGGTACGGGTGCGGACCAGCTGCGGTACCGAGCATGTAATGCGCTTTTTCGTAACTGCCAGACCAGTCACGCAGCGCTTCGTTACAGGCATCTTTCAACGTTGAAGAGCCGCTGTGTACCGGAATCACTTCCGCGCCCATCAAACGCATACGGAAGACATTTGGTGACTGGCGTTCAACATCTTTCGCGCCCATGTAAATACGACATTTCAGGCCGAGCAGGGCGCTGGCGAGCGCAGAAGCCACACCATGCTGGCCTGCGCCTGTTTCAGCGATAATTTCTGTTTTACCCATGCGTTTTGCCAACAACGCCTGGCCCAGCACCTGGTTGGTTTTGTGCGCGCCGCCGTGCAGCAAATCTTCACGTTTGAGGTACAGCGTGGTACGTGTGCCGGCGGTGATATTCTGGCATTTGGTCAGCGCGGTCGGACGTCCGGCGTAGTTTTTCAGCAAGTCATTAAATTGCTGCTGAAATTCAGCATCGCTCTGGGCGCTAACAAACGCTTCTTCCAGCTGGCGCAGCGCGGGCATAAGGATTTGCGGAACGTACATCCCGCCAAACTCGCCAAAATAGGGATTCAGTAGTGTTGTCATCTCTTATTCCTTAATAAGCGCGCAGCGTGCGGAAAACCGAGGCCAATTTGTTGGCATCTTTAATACCCGGTTCCGACTCTACGCCTGAATTAAAATCAAGTCCGGCACAGCCGGTTTTCGCCGCCTGTACGCAATTATCTGCACCTAAACCGCCTGCCAGCAGCACATTATCAAGCTGAAGCCCTGCCAGCAGTGACCAGTCAAATTGTTTACCGCTGCCGCCCTGACCGTTGTCGAACAGGTATTTATCCACCTGCTGCAACGTGCGTGGCGGTAGGGTGTCGCCAACGCTGAGGGCTTTCCAAATTTGTGTATTCGCAGGAAGTACGGCACGTAATTCATCGATATAACGCTGGTCTTCATCGCCATGCAGTTGCACCGCGCACAGCCCCAGCTTTTCGGCTTTTGCCGCCACGTCGTTGATGGGCGCGTTACGGAACACGCCGACATATTGTAACGGTGCCGCTTGCATAACTTGCTGCGCCTGCTCGTCGTTGACCGCGCGAGGCGAGGTGCTGACAAAAATAAGCCCGCCATAAATAGCACCGGCTTCATACGCGGTCTGAGCGTCTTCGGCGCGGGTCAGCCCGCAAACTTTGTTTTCGCCCAGCAAGACGCGCTTCACAGCGGCATTAAGATCGTCGTGGGACATCAGCGCGGAACCAATCAGGAAACCGTTGGCAAAGTGGCTTAATTCGCGCACCTGAGCATAAGTATTGATGCCGGACTCGCTGATCACCGTAACACCAGCACCGAGGCGCGGCGCCAGTTGGCGCGTGCGGTTTAAATCGATGGAGAGATCGCGCAGGTCGCGGTTATTGATGCCGACCACTTTGGCTTCCAGCGCAATCGCGCGTTCCAATTCTTCGTCATTGCTGACTTCGGTCAGCACGCCCATATTCAGACTGTGCGCCACGGCGGCCAACTGGCGATACTGCTCGTCATCAAGCACCGAGAGCATCAGCAGGCAGGCATCGGCCTGGTAGAAACGCGCCAGATAGATCTGATACGCGTCGATAATAAAGTCTTTGCACAGGATGGGCTGCGGGGCGATGCCGCTGACAATCGGCAGAAAATCGAAGCTGCCCTGGAAATACTTTTCATCAGTCAGCACGGAAATCGCTGACGCATGATGCTTATAAATGCTGGCGATGCGCGCCGGATCGAAATCGTCGCGGATCACGCCTTTGGACGGTGAGGCTTTTTTGCACTCCAGGATAAAAGCGGTACGCGTACCTTGCAATGCATCGTAAAAACGCCGTGAACTGGGAACCACTTTATTTTGAAAGCTGGCCAGCGGTTGTTGCTCCTTGCGCGCCGCGACCCATACAGCTTTGTCGCCGACAATCTTCGCTAAAACGGTCTGCATTATTTACCCTCTTGCCGCAAGTGCGGCGACTTTGTCGTAGGCTGCCCCGCTGTGCAGCACATCCAGTACTTTTTGCGCGTTCGCCTGCAAATCCTCTGCGCCATGTAAACGCATCAACATCGCGACGTTGGCGGCGACGGCGGCTTCATGCGCGGGCTCACCTTTACCTTGTAATAAGCGTGTCAGAATGTCACGGTTTTCTTCCGGCGTGCCACCAGCCAACGCTTCCTGATGGTAAGGCGTCAGACCAAAGTCAGCGGCTGTCAGCTCGTAGCTGCGGATTTCGCCGTTATGCAGTTCCGCCACTTGCGTTGGCGCATGCAGTGACACTTCATCCATTCCGCCGCTATGCACTACGGCTGCGCGCTGATAACCCAGCACGCGCAGGGTTTCGGCAATCGGTAGCACCAATTCCGCGCTGTAAACGCCAATCAATGCCAGCGGCGGATGCGCCGGGTTGATCAACGGGCCGAGCACATTAAACAGCGTGCGGGTTTTCAGTTGTTGACGCACGGGCATCGCGTGGCGAAAACCGGTGTGGTATTTCGGCGCGAACAGGAAACACACGCCCAGTTCGTCCAGCGCCGTGCGGGATTTATCGGCGTTCATCTCAAGATTAATACCAAACGCGGCCAACAAATCCGACGAGCCCGAACGGCTGGAAACACTGCGGTTACCGTGTTTTGCCACTTTCAGCCCGCAGGCGGCGGCGACAAACGCGCTGGCGGTGGAAATGTTGATGCTGTTGCTGCCATCGCCACCGGTACCGACGATATCGGCGAATGCATAATCAGGGCGCGGGAAGGGCGCGGCATTTTCCAGCAATGCGGTTGCTGCACCGGCGATTTCTTGCGGGTGCTCGCCGCGAATTTTCATGCTCACCAGCGCGGCCGCCAGTTGTTCTGGTTTTAACTCACCGCGCACCACCGCAGAAAAGAGCTGGTGGCTCTCTTGCTGGCTCAGCGTCTGCGCTTGATAGAGTTTCTCCAGAATCGGTTGCAGCGTGTTGGTCTGCTCCAGTTTTTGCAGCGCCCAGGCCAGCGTTTGCTCAAGCAGGCGCGCGCCCTGGGTGGTGAGGATGGATTCAGGATGGAACTGAAGACCGCAAACACGATCGGCATCATTGCGAACTGCCATCACCATGCCATTAAAGTGCGCGTTGATGGTTAACCCGGCCGGAATATTGCTGCCGACCAGCGAGTGGTAACGCGCCACGGGCAGCGGGTTACTCAGACCAGCAAACATCGCTTGGCCATCATGTTCAATGCTGGATGCTTTGCCGTGCAGAATTTCGCCCGCCTGGCCAACGTAGCCGCCATAGGCTTCCACAATCGCCTGATGACCGAGGCAGATGCCAATAATCGGTAACTTGCCGCGCATACGCGTTAGTAATTCAGGCATGCAGCCAGCTTCCGACGGTGCGCCGGGACCAGGAGAGAGCATCAGCACCGGGTTTTGCATGGTTGCCAGGCGCTCAATTAAGGTTTGTGCCGGAACATGGTTGCGGTAAATCACGACGTTATGTCCGCTCGCGCGCAGCTGATCCGCCAGGTTATAAGTAAAAGAATCAATATTATCGAGCAGCAGAATGTCAGCCATCAGAACGTCTCCTGTGCGTGGTGTGCGGTGGCGATAGCGCGCAGAACCGCGCGAGCTTTATTGCGTGTTTCGTCGGCTTCAGACTGCGGTACTGAATCCAGTACCACGCCTGCGCCTGCCTGAATCGTCGCGACACCGTCTTCAACCCATGCAGAACGAATCACAATGCAGGTATCCAAATCGCCATGCGCCGTGAAATAACCGACTGCGCCACCATAGCTGCCACGGCGCGAACCTTCGGCCTCGGCAATCAGTTGCATCGCGCGAACTTTCGGCGCGCCGCTCAGTGTGCCCATATTCATGCAAGCGCGGTAAGCGTGCAGGACATCCAGATCCTGACGCAATTCACCCACCACGCGAGAAACCAGATGCATCACATAGGAGTAACGATCCACTTTGGTCAGGTCGGCGACGTAACGGCTGCCCGGCGTACAAATGCGTGCTAAATCGTTACGGGCTAAATCGACCAACATCAAATGTTCAGACAGTTCTTTATGATCGGTACGCATGTCCAGTTCGATACGGCTGTCGAGATCGCGGTCCAGCGAACCATCCGGGCGGCGGCCGCGCGGGCGCGTACCGGCGATAGGGTAAATTTCAATCTGGCGGTTGCTGGCATCGTATTTCAGCGAGCTTTCCGGCGAGGCGCCAAACAGGGTGAAATCCTCATCCTGCATAAAGAACATATACGGGCTCGGGTTGCTCTTTTTCAGCACTTCATAGGCAGCCAGCGGCGACGGGCAGGGCAAGGTGAAACGGCGCGAAGGCACCACCTGGAAAATCTCACCGGCGCGAATCGCTTTTTGCATTTTACGCACCACATCACCGAACTCTTCATCGCTCTGGTTGCAGTCGCAACGCATATGCTCCACGGTTTCCACCGGCAACGGCGCTGCGGGAATATCCAGCTGTTTACGCAGCGTTTCAATACGTTGCAGCAGACGATCTTTTTCTCTCGCGGACTCGCTAAATAAGCTGGCCTGAATCCGCGTTTGCTGTTTCTGGTGGTCGATCACCAGTAACGTTTCGGCGAGATAAAAGCAGTAATCCGCGCAACGGCGGTCGTGATTGAGTTTGGGCAGATCTTCAAAACCGGCAACAAGGTCATAAGCGAACAGGCCGCCGAAAAACATTGCTTCGCGCTCGTCGGCTGGGACATCGACAAGGCTTTGCAATAAACGAAAGGCATCGAAAACGGAGAGCGAGCAAAGGCGGGCGTCTTCATCAAGCAGATTACTGACAGCGGGAAAGCGCAGTTCGCGGCCATCGGGCAAAACAGTATTTTCCACCCCGGCAGGTAATGCGGCATCCAGCAGTGTGAGCAGGGCTGCGCCATTATCGGTTAACGCCCGAAGAGTGACAGTGTCACCTAATGCGGTAATGCGCAGTGCGCTATCGACCAACAGCAGGCTTTTTAAATCATTTTTACTGTCGATATCGGCTGATTCGAGCAGCAATGTTGCTGGCCGGTCAGCGCAAAGTTGGTGAAACAGCGCAGTAGGATTGCCACGATAGCTGGCATTACTGGTTAATAATTCGAGTGCCGGTTTTTGCATTTGCATTGTCGCTCTCATAAATTTGTTCAAAAAAAAGCCCGCTGAGTGAGCGGGCCGGGTATCGGTATGCTGAATGCGCACGTGATCTCACAGCCCTTGTCAGGGAGTGCGCCACCAGCGGTTGACAGAGAAATGAGCATTCATTTTTGCGATACCTTGTTGAGTGAACTTGCGTACTAGTTAACTGGTTCATGAAAAGAAAGTCAACCTTGATTTTAGAAAATGTGGGCTACCCGTTATGATAGGACACAAACAGATGTCTTGATGAATTAGCGGAGCCGCTTTGAGCGACACGAATTACGCCATTATTTACGACCTTCATAGCCACACCAGCGCATCCGATGGTCTTCTCTCTCCTGAAGAATTGGTGCACCGCGCGGTAGAAATGCGCATCGGTACACTGGCCATTACCGATCACGATACAACCGATGCAATTCCCGCAGCGCGTGCCGAGATCGCCCGTGCCGGGTTGAATCTGCAATTAATCACCGGCGTGGAAATATCTACCGTCTGGGAAAATCATGAAATTCATATTGTTGGGCTGAATATTGATATTGAACACCTGACGATGCGCGAATTTTTGCAGGCGCAATCCCAACGTCGAACCGATCGCGCACGACTGATTGCCGATCGTCTGGAGAAAGCGCATATTCCCGGCGCATGGGAAGGCGCGCAGCGATTGGCGCAAGGCGCAAACGTCACGCGTGGGCATTTTGCCCGTTTTCTGGTGGAGCAAGGCAAAGCGAGCAATATGGCCGATGTCTTCAAAAAGTACCTTGCCAGAGGGAAAACGGGTTATGTTCCGCCTCAGTGGTGTACAATAGAACAAGCCATTGAAGTGATTCATCATTCTGGCGGAACGGCAGTAATGGCCCATCCGGGGCGTTATGACCTATCCGCTAAGTGGCTGAAAAGGCTGCTGGCGCATTTTGCTAAAAGCGGCGGTGAGGCAATGGAAGTTGCCCAATGCCAGCAGGCTCCCAATGAACGAGCACAGCTCGCTGTTTATGCCCGTCAGTTTGGTTTACTGGCGTCGCAAGGATCGGATTTCCATCAGCCCTGCCCGTGGATCGAACTGGGGCGCAAACTCTGGCTTCCGGCCGGTGTTGACGGCGTCTGGCTTAAGTGGGAGCAGCCGCAGAACACCACAGAGAGGGAAGTATGAGCCAGTTTTTTTATATTCATCCGGATAATCCCCAGCCGCGGTTGATAAACCAGGCGGTAGACATCGTGCGTAAAGGCGGTGTCATTGTCTATCCCACCGATTCCGGCTATGCACTGGGTTGCAAACTTGAAGATAAAAGCGCGATGGAGCGTATTTGTCGCATTCGCCACCTGCCGGATGGTCACAATTTCACACTGATGTGCCGCGATTTGTCGGAGCTGTCGACTTACGCGTTCGTCGATAACGTGGCGTTTCGCCTGATAAAAAACAACACGCCGGGCAATTACACGTTCATTCTGAAAGGGACGAAAGAGGTGCCGCGCCGTTTGTTGCAGGAAAAACGTAAAACTATCGGTCTGCGTGTACCGTCAAACCCGATTGCGCTAGCACTGTTGGAAAATCTCAACGAGCCGATGCTGTCGACGTCATTAATGCTACCGGGCAGTGAGTTTACCGAGTCGGATCCGGATGAAATCAAAGATCGTCTGGAGAAAGTGGTGGATTTGATTATCCACGGCGGTTATCTCGGCCAGCAGCCAACGACAGTTGTCGATTTAACCGATGATGCGCCAACGGTTGTCCGCGAAGGCGTCGGCGACGTTAGGCCTTTCTTATAGCCACGCAAGTCGCTATACTACGCGGCCATTTCAGCAGCGGCTTCGCCGAACTGATGACCCTATTCGACGCCTGTGAAGGCGACATCTAAGGATGCTCTATGAGCGAGAAACTACAGAAAGTGCTGGCGCGGGCTGGCCACGGTTCCCGCCGTGAAATCGAATCAATTATTGAAGCAGGTCGTGTCAGCGTCGACGGTAAAACTGCCACTCTGGGTGACCGTGTGGAAGTCACGCCGGGGCTGAAAATCCGTATTGATGGCCATCTCATTTCGGTGAAAGAGTCCGTCGAGCAGATTTGCCGCGTACTGGCGTATTACAAACCAGAAGGTGAGCTGTGCACGCGTAATGATCCGGAAGGGCGCCCGACAGTGTTCGACCGTCTGCCGAAACTGCGCGGCGCGCGTTGGATCGCGGTAGGGCGTCTTGATGTCAACACCTGCGGCCTGCTGTTGTTTACCACTGACGGTGAACTGGCGAACCGCCTGATGCACCCGAGCCGTGAAGTTGAACGCGAATATGCCGTGCGTGTTTTTGGTGAAGTTGATGACGCGAAACTGCGCGATTTAGCGCGTGGCGTACAGCTTGAAGACGGCCCGGCTGCATTCAAAACCATCAAATTCAGCGGTGGGGAAGGCATCAACCAGTGGTACAACGTGACCCTGACGGAAGGGCGTAACCGCGAAGTTCGCCGCTTGTGGGAAGCCGTTGGCGTGCAGGTAAGCCGTCTGATCCGCGTGCGTTATGGCGACATTCCGCTGCCGAAAGGTCTGCCACGCGGCGGCTGGACGGAGCTGGATCTGGCGCAAACTAACTACTTACGTGAGCTGGTGGGTCTGGCTGCGGAAACGCAATCGAAAGTGGCGGTGGAAAAAGATCGTCGCCGTATGAAAGCGAACCAAATCCGCCGCGCGGTGAAACGTCACAGCCAACCGGCCGGTAACCGCCGCGCGGGTGGCGGACGCACCAAAAACGATTAATATTTGAAGAAGTTGTAGGCCGGATAAGGCGTAGCCGCCATCCGGCGAAATTGCCCGGTGGCGTTTACGCTTACCGGACCTATAAATCAACAACACCTGTCAGTAATCAATCCCTATCTGCGCTTTCACGCCGGCTTCGAACGCATGTTTTACCGGTCGTAATTCGCTAACTGTGTCGGCCAACTCCAGAATATCTCGATGACAACCGCGCCCGGTAATGATCACCGTTTGCGTAGCAGGGCGATTTTTCAGCGCGTTCAGCACCGTTTCCAGCGGCAGGTAATCATAAGCCACCATGTATGTGAGCTCATCCAGCAGCACCATATCCAGACTCGGATCGGCCAGCATACGTTCGGCATGCTGCCAAACCGCCAGGCAAGCGGCAGTGTCGCTTTCACGGTTTTGCGTGTCCCAGGTGAAACCCGTTGCCATTACCTGAAACTCTACGCCCAGTGGCTCAAGCAAGTTACGCTCGCCGTTCGGCCAGGTTCCTTTGATAAACTGGATGGTGCCCACTTTCTTGCCATGGCCGACGGCACGGGTCGCGGTACCAAATGCCGCCGTGGTTTTACCTTTCCCATTGCCAGTAAAGACAATAATGATCCCGCGTTCATCTTGCGCCGCGGCAACGCGTGCATCGACGCGATCTTTTACACGCTGCTGGCGCTGCTGGTAACGTTCTTCGCTCATTGTGAAATTCCTGGTTTGCGCCCGGGCTGCGCATCGAAGCTCATCCCGGTTTTGCGGCGGCTATCATCGCCCATTAGCCATAAATAGAGCGGCATAATATCGGCGGGCGTTTTCAGTTTTTGCGGATCTTCCGTCGGGAATGCGTTGGCACGCATTTTGGTTCGCGTGCCGCCTGGATTGATGCAGTTCACGCGCAGACGGTTTTGATACTCTTCCGCCAGTACTTGCATCATGCCCTCGGTGGCAAACTTCGACGTCGCGTAAGCACCCCAGTTCGCGCGTCCTTGGCGTCCCACGCTGGATGAGGTGAACACCAGTGAGCCGCTTTCCGCGTTGAGTAATAAAGGAAGAAGCGCTTGGGTGAGGTAAAAAGTGGCGTTGACATTCACTTGCATGACTTCATCCCAGACGGCTGGAACCTGCTCGCTCATCGGGCAAATATCCCCCAGCAAGCCAGCGTTGTGCAGCACGCCATCAAGGTGAGGCGTGGTGGACGCAATAGTTTCCGCCAATTGGCGGCACTCTCCGGGCGTGCAGGTCGTCATATCGAGTGTATACCACTGCGCCGACCGGCCTTCGCCATTGATTAATTGCGCGACATGGCGCAGTTTTTCTTCATTACGGCCCAGCAGAATAAGATTGGCACCGTGGCGGGCATAAGTCAGCGCCGCTTCTTTTCCAATACCGTCGCTGGCACCAGTGACCAGAATAATGCGGTCATTTAACAGATCGCGTTGTGGCTGGTAATGCACACTGTCTCCTCAGACCAAAGCCTGTAAACACCTTCACGTGTTGGCTTTATGCCTCAAACAGCGGGCTATTTCAATCGGTCAAGCGGAGAGTTGGGTAACCTTTACGCCCAGGAGTGCTAAAAAATTCAGCAACATGACACACATGGTGCTTTGCTTGCGAGAGACGCGCCCGAATGGCTCATGTACACTGGTGCGATTGTTGAGTGGTGTAATCGAGGTGGTATGCATGGAATTACTGTCTGAATATGGTCTTTTTTTAGCCAAAATCGCAACCGTTGTTGTGGCGATTGCCGTTATCGCGGCGCTTATCATTAACCTGACACAGCGCAAACGCCAGCGGGGAGAACTTAAAGTCACCCGCCTGAGCGAACACTATAAAGAGATGCAGGAGGAGATGTCTGTCGCATTACTGGATGGGCATCAACAGAAGCTTTGGCATAAAGCGCAGAAGAAAAAGCTCAAACTTGAGGCGAAAGCTGCAAAGGCTAAAGCGAAAGCGGGGGAGCCAGAAGAGAACGGCAAATCACGCGTTTACGTACTCGATTTCAAAGGCAGCATGGATGCCGGGGAAGTGAACTCCCTGCGCGAAGAGGTCACTGCCGTGCTGAGCGTGGTGAAACCGCAGGACCAGGTGCTTTTGCGTCTCGAAAGCCCGGGCGGTGTTGTGCATGGTTATGGCCTTGCGGCCTCTCAGTTGCAGCGCTTGCGTGACAAAAACGTTCCGCTGACCATCGCCGTTGATAAAGTGGCCGCCAGCGGCGGTTATATGATGGCATGTGTCGCGGATAAAATTGTGGCAGCGCCGTTTGCCATTATCGGCTCGATTGGCGTTGTCGCGCAGATCCCCAACTTCAACCGTTTCCTTAAAGGCAAAGATATCGATATTGAACTGCATACCGCCGGGCAGTTTAAACGCACCCTGACGTTACTGGGCGAGAACACCGAAGAAGGGCGGCAGAAATTCCGCGAAAGCCTGAATGAAACGCATGATTTGTTTAAAGGTTTTGTCAGCCAGATGCGCCCGTCTCTGGATATTGAAAGCGTGGCGACTGGCGAACACTGGTACGGCACGCAGGCGCTGGATAAAGGGCTGATTGATGCCGTTGGCACCAGCGATGAATTGCTGCTGGGCTTGATCGAGGCGCACGAAGTGATCGGTATTCGTTATCAGCATCGTAAAAAGTTGATGGAGCGTTTTACCGGCAGTGCGACCGAGAGTATCGACCACTTGTTGATGCGCTGGTGGCAGCGCGGGCAAAAACCGATGATGTAAGCAAAACGCGAGGCCAGGGCCTCGCGTTTGTTTTTAATCGATCAGATGGTATTTCTCTGAAAGCTCATGCGCCAAATATTTGAACATGTTAAACACCGCCGTGCTCTTTGCCGTCGGTAACCCTTGTTCATCAAGATAGAACTCGCCGCTAAAGACCAGCACTCCATTGCGTTGCGTCACTCCGGTCGCCTCAATACCGGCCAGCGTGTCTTCATGGTCGCGGATCAATTTGTTAGCCAGTTCGAGCAAAGACTGGCGATCGATAGGTTGAGATGTACCATTCATTTTCATCCTCCTCAAAAAAATGGCCTGAGTTTAACGCTGGCTCACTTCAGGGGCAAATTTTCCCTGTTTTTGCAATGGGTTTGCGCATTCGTTACGCTGGCGCGAATTGCTTTTGCATGCTAATAAAGTTGCGTAACAAATTTTATCAGGTACAGTGTGACGCTTTCGTCAATCTGGCAACAGATTTGCTTGACATTCGACCATAATATCGTCGTGCTATACCACCCCGACGCGAAAAAGCCTGAAAACTCAGTCACCTGAATGCTTCTTTTTTACGCGATTGGTTACAAAAGGGGTTGATATCCACTGCCGCCGTCGCAATATCGACGGTTCCTCGATGGGTATGAAGCAACGAGCGACGAATTTCCGGAAGAATTTAATTAGGTAAAGGTGAATATGGGTAAAGCTCTCGTTATCGTTGAGTCCCCGGCAAAAGCCAAAACGATCAATAAATATCTGGGCAATGACTACGTTGTGAAATCCAGCGTAGGTCATATCCGTGATTTGCCGACCAGTGGCTCAGCACCTAAAAAGAGCGCAGAATCCACCGCCACCAAACCGGCTAAGAAGCCTAAAAAGGATGAGCGGGGCGCGCTTGTTAATCGTATGGGGATTGACCCATGGCACAACTGGGATGCGCACTATGAAGTGCTGCCCGGAAAAGAGAAGGTGGTTTCCGAGCTGAAATCGCTGGCTGAAAAAGCCGACCACATCTATCTCGCAACCGACCTTGACCGCGAAGGGGAAGCCATTGCATGGCACCTGCGGGAAGTGATCGGCGGCGACGAAAAACGCTACAGCCGTGTAGTGTTCAATGAAATTACCAAGAATGCGATTCGTCAGGCGTTTGAAACGCCGGGCGAACTGAATATCGACCGTGTTAATGCCCAGCAGGCGCGTCGCTTTATGGACCGCGTTGTGGGTTATATGGTTTCCCCGCTGTTGTGGAAGAAAATCGCCCGTGGTTTATCTGCCGGGCGCGTGCAATCCGTGGCGGTTCGCCTGGTGGTTGAGCGCGAGCGCGAAATCAAAGCCTTTGTTCCGGAAGAGTTCTGGGAGATTGACGCCGTTACAGCAACGCCGGGTGGCGATTCTCTGCCGCTGCAGGTTACCCACGATGGCGATAAAGCTTTCCGTCCGGTAAACCGCGAACAGACCATGGCGGCAGTAAGCCTGCTGGAAAAAGCGCGCTATACCGTTCTCGATCGCGAAGATAAACCGACCAGCAGCAAACCGGGCGCGCCGTTTATTACTTCCACGTTGCAACAAGCCGCCAGTACGCGTCTTGGTTACGGCGTGAAGAAAACCATGATGTTGGCCCAGCGCCTGTATGAAGCGGGTTACATCACCTATATGCGTACTGACTCAACCAATTTGAGCCAGGATGCGGTGTCAATGGTTCGCGGCTATATCGCTGACAACTTTGGCAAAAAATACCTGCCGGAAAATGCGAACCAATACGCCAGTAAAGAAAACTCGCAGGAAGCGCACGAAGCGATTCGTCCTTCCGATGTCAGCGTTCTTGCTGAGTCGCTGAAAGACATGGAAACCGACGCCCAGAAGCTGTATCAGCTGATTTGGCGCCAGTTTGTTGCCTGTCAGATGACACCGGCGCAATACGATTCAACAACGTTGACCGTCGGTGCGGGCAATTTCCGCCTGAAAGCGCGTGGCCGTATCCTGCGGTTTGATGGTTGGACGAAAGTGATGCCTGCGCTGCGTAAAGGCGATGAAGATCGCACGCTGCCGGCAGTGAATAAAGGTGATGAGCTTTCACTTGTCGACCTGACGCCAGCACAGCACTTTACTAAACCGCCTGCGCGTTTTAGCGAAGCATCGCTGGTAAAAGAGTTGGAAAAACGTGGTATTGGCCGCCCGTCTACCTATGCGTCGATCATTTCGACCATTCAGGACAGGGGTTATGTGCGCGTTGAAAACCGCCGTTTCTACGCGGAAAAAATGGGTGAAATCGTTACCGATCGGCTGGAAGAGAATTTCCGTGAGCTGATGAACTACGACTTTACTGCACAGATGGAAGATAGCCTTGACCGCGTGGCGAATCACGAAGCCGAGTGGCGCAAAGTGCTGGACAGTTTCTTTGGCGATTTTTCTCGTCAACTGGCGCAGGCCGAGCAAGATCCTGAAGCCGGTGGTATGCGTCCGAATCAGATGGTGCTGACCAGCATCGACTGCCCGACCTGCGGCCGTAAAATGGGGATCCGTACTGCCAGCACAGGTGTTTTCCTTGGCTGTTCTGGTTATGCATTGCCACCGAAAGAGCGTTGCAAAACCACCATCAACTTGGTGCCGGAAAACGAAGTGCTTAACGTGCTGGAAGGCGATGACGCTGAAACCAACGCGCTGCGTGCCAAACGTCGTTGTCAGAAGTGCGGCACGGCCATGGACAGCTACCTGATCGATCCGAAACGCAAGTTGCATGTGTGCGGTAATAACCCGACCTGCGACGGCTACGAAATCGAAGAGGGTGAATTCCGCATTAAGGGTTATGACGGCCCAATCGTCGAGTGCGAAAAATGTGGCTCCGAGATGCACCTGAAAATGGGGCGTTTTGGTAAGTACATGGCATGTACAAACGACGATTGTAAAAATACGCGTAAGATCCTGCGTAATGGTGAAGTTGCGCCGCCGAAGGAAGATCCGGTACCGCTGCCTGAGCTGAAATGCGAAAAATCAGACGCGTATTTTGTGCTGCGTAATGGCGCTGCGGGGGTATTCCTCGCTGCCAATACCTTCCCGAAATCGCGCGAGACGCGTGCGCCGCAGGTGGAAGAGTTATATCGCTTCCGCGATCGCCTGCCGGAAAAACTGCGTTATCTTGCAGACGCGCCGCAGGAAGATCCGCAAGGCAATAAAACCATCGTACGTTTTAGCCGTAAAACCAAGCAGCAATATGTTGCCTCTGAGAAAGACGGAAAAGCGACCGGTTGGTCTGCATTCTTTATCGACAATAAGTGGGTTGAAGCTAAAAAATAATAAACTTCAGCTACTTACCTTAAGGGGCCGGCTTCCGGCCCTTTTTTATTCCTGCGTTATTATTCTTAGTTCGCCGCTATACACAGAAGCTATAAATGATATAGTTGTTATAGCTACTCACTTTTTTATTATGAAATCGTATTAAGCGATAACCCGTTTGCGCACTCCGGATGGCCCGTCATGAAACTACAGCAGCTTCGCTATATTGTTGAAGTGGTGAATCACAACCTTAATGTCTCCTCCACGGCGGAGGGGCTTTACACTTCCCAGCCCGGCATCAGTAAACAAGTTCGTATGCTGGAAGACGAACTGGGAATTCAAATTTTCGCCCGCAGTGGAAAACATCTCACCCAGGTGACACCGGCCGGGCAGGAAATCATCCGTATCGCCCGCGAAGTTTTATCCAAAGTTGAGGCGATCAAATCGGTGGCGGGGGAGCATACCTGGCCGGACAAAGGTTCGCTGTATGTTGCCACCACCCATACACAGGCGCGTTATGCGCTGCCAAACGTCATTAAAGGTTTTATTGAGCGCTATCCGCGCGTCTCTTTGCATATGCATCAAGGCTCGCCGACGCAAATCGCTGAAGCCGTTTCAAAGGGCAATGCGGATTTCGCGATTGCGACCGAAGCGCTGCATCTGTATGACGATTTAGTCATGCTGCCGTGCTACCACTGGAATCGTTCCATTGTGGTCACGCCGGATCACCCGCTGGCCGCGAAGGAATCGGTGGGGATTGAAGAGCTGGCGCAATATCCGCTTGTTACCTACACCTTCGGCTTTACCGGGCGTTCTGAGCTGGATACCGCCTTCAATCGCGCAGGGTTAACGCCACGGATTGTCTTCACCGCAACCGACGCAGACGTTATCAAAACTTATGTTAGGTTAGGCCTTGGTGTGGGCGTGATTGCCAGTATGGCCGTTGATCCGGTATCGGATCCGGACCTCGTTAAACTTGATGCGCACGAGATTTTCAGCCACAGCACCACCAAAATTGGTTTTCGTCGCAGCACCTTCCTGCGCAGCTATATGTATGATTTTATTCAGCGCTTCGCGCCGCATTTAACGCGCGATGTCGTTGATGCTGCCGTTGCATTGCGTTCTAACGAAGATATAGAAGCAATGTTTAAGGATATTAAGCTGCCTCAGAAATAATGACGGAGGGTATCTTATCGCCCGAAAAGATACCCTTTACGCCGCCTAAACCTAAATTAGAATTATCATCCTCTCTGATACAATCATCTCGCCGGGTGATTGACTTCACGAATCTAAAGCAGCGATGTCGCTATTTTGTGACAAAAATAGAAACTAAATTGCGACTCTGCAAATTTATTACTTCAATAATTTATTTCTTGTCAAAAGATTAAATATTTCTTTGGAAATGGTGAGTAAATTCACTGGATTTTCAGCTAAAGTTCTTTTAGGATTTGTCTCATCTCATGATTAATTCTACCGATTGTTGGTGCCCTAAATGATAAGTGATGTCGATTGTACGAGGTTAGCAATGCCATCAGGAAGTGAAGAGCCACAAAGGGATCCTGAGCTCAAGCGTAAAGCCTGGCTGGCGGTATTTCTTGGCTCTGCCGTGTTTTGGGCAGTCGTTGCATTCTTGGTCTGGAAATTCTGGGGTTAAAATGGCTATAGCGGGTCGATACGAACCAGTTAAGCAAGTGTGTCAGCTTCGTGACACGCCACCGAAAGCAAAAAACAAACCTGTGACCTCTATCCCAGCTTCGTGGAAGCTGACGCCACAGCAGAAAGCTTTTATTGATACATTCGCTGAAGACAACATCAAAAAACAATAAATATATCATCAGAATGAATGTGGGAAATTATCCCGCTATTCATTGATACGATCTTTTGTACTCTTTAATTAATACACAGCATAAATGAATTGAGTAAAGACTCAGTTTTGATGAATAGATTCTCGGGTAATAAATTCATGAGTAATGGTTGCAGAATGAAATATTGGTCGTGGATGGGAGCCTTCTCCGTTTCTCTTCTTTTCTGGGGCGAAATCGTTTGGCTCGCTGTGCAGTAATGAATTGAAAAACCTCGCATCTGCGAGGTTTTTTTATTCCCTGTTTTCCCTTTTGTAGCAATTTTGGTTGTTATCAAAACGTTACGATATGTTTGTGTTATCTTTAATACAGACCCTGAAGAGCATCAGGGTAAAGCTATCCCTGTTATTAAGGAGGAGCACATGTCGTCGACCCTACGCGAAGCCAGTAAGGACACGTTGCAGGCAGAGAACAAAACGTACCATTACTACAGCTTGCCGCTGGCCGCTAAACAACTTGGGGATATTGCCCGTTTACCCAAGTCACTCAAAGTTTTACTGGAAAACCTCCTGCGCTGGCAGGATGACGTTTCCGTTACCGAAGAAGATATCCACGCGCTGGCAGGTTGGCTAAAAACCGCCCATGCCGATCGTGAAATCGCTTATCGCCCGGCAAGGGTGTTGATGCAGGACTTTACCGGCGTTCCCGCTGTGGTTGATTTAGCGGCGATGCGCGAAGCGGTAAAACGCCTCGGCGGTGATACCGCAAAAGTTAACCCGCTTTCCCCGGTCGATCTCGTTATTGACCACTCCGTTACTGTCGACCATTTCGGCGACGATGATGCCTTCGAAGAGAATGTCCGCCTGGAAATGGAGCGTAATCACGAGCGCTACGTTTTCTTGCGCTGGGGACAACAAGCCTTTAGCCGATTCAGCGTAGTGCCGCCCGGCACCGGGATTTGCCACCAGGTCAATCTTGAGTACCTCGGTAAAGCTGTCTGGAGCGAGTTACAGGATAAAGAGTGGGTGGCTTACCCGGACACGCTGGTCGGCACCGATTCGCATACCACCATGATTAACGGGCTCGGTGTGCTGGGCTGGGGCGTAGGCGGTATCGAAGCCGAAGCGGCAATGCTTGGCCAGCCGGTGTCGATGCTGATCCCCGATGTTGTCGGTTTTAAACTGACGGGCAAGTTGGGCGAGGGCATTACCGCCACTGATCTCGTACTGACGGTCACGCAGATGCTGCGTAAACATGGTGTGGTCGGTAAATTCGTCGAGTTTTACGGCGACGGGTTGGATTCACTCCCATTGGCTGATCGAGCCACCATCGCCAACATGGCACCAGAATATGGCGCAACCTGCGGCTTTTTCCCCATTGATGGCGTCACGCTCGAATATATGCGCCTGAGCGGGCGCAGCGAAGAGCAGGTCGCGCTGGTGGAAGTCTACGCGAAAGCGCAGGGCATGTGGCGTAATACTGGTGATGAGCCGGTCTTTACCAGCACGCTTGAACTCAATATGAATGATGTTGAAGCCAGCCTCGCCGGACCGAAACGTCCACAGGACCGCGTTCCGCTCGGCGATGTGCCAAAAGCATTCGCTGCCAGTTCAGAACTTGAACTGAATACCGCGCAAAAAGACCGCAAACCGGTCGATTATGTGTTGAAGGGTCATCAGTACCAGTTACCTGACGGTGCGGTGGTAATTTCGGCCATCACGTCCTGTACCAACACATCCAACCCAAGCGTGCTGATGGCGGCAGGATTGCTGGCGAAAAAAGCGGTCACCGCCGGGCTGAAACGTCAGCCGTGGGTGAAAGCCTCGCTCGCGCCGGGGTCGAAAGTGGTGTCCGACTATCTGGCTCAGGCGCGATTAACCCCGTATCTTGATGAGCTCGGTTTTAACCTGGTCGGTTACGGATGTACGACTTGTATCGGTAACTCAGGCCCGCTACCGGAACCTATCGAACAGGCGATCCGGCAGGGTGATCTTACCGTTGGCGCGGTGCTTTCCGGTAACCGTAACTTTGAAGGGCGTATCCATCCGCTGGTGAAAACCAACTGGCTGGCCTCGCCGCCGCTGGTGGTTGCCTATGCGCTGGCGGGGAATATGAACATCAACCTCGCGACGGACCCGCTTGGCCACGATCGCAAAGGGGATCCGGTTTACCTGAAAGATATCTGGCCTTCCAGCGCTGAAATTGCCCGCGCCGTTGAGCAAGTCTCCACGGAAATGTTCCGCAAAGAGTATGCCGAAGTGTTCGAAGGCACACCGGAGTGGAAATCCATCCAGGTTGAACGCTCCGATACTTACGGCTGGCAGAATGATTCGACTTACATTCGTCTGTCGCCGTTCTTTGATGATATGCAGGCACAGCCGAAACCGGTTGAAGATATCCATGGTGCGCGCATCCTCGCCATGCTGGGCGATTCGGTGACAACCGACCATATCTCGCCTGCGGGGAGCATCAAGGCAGACAGCCCGGCCGGACGCTATCTGCAAAGCCATGGTGTTGAGCGTCGCGATTTCAACTCCTACGGTTCACGACGCGGTAATCATGAAGTGATGATGCGAGGAACCTTCGCCAATATTCGTATCCGCAACGAAATGGTGCCGGGCGTGGAAGGCGGAATGACGCGCCATCTGCCGGGCAGTGAAGTGGTTTCTATCTACGACGCTGCGATGCGCTACCAGCAAGAAGGCACGCCGCTGGCGGTGATTGCCGGTAAAGAGTACGGTTCCGGCTCCAGCCGTGACTGGGCGGCGAAAGGGCCGCGCCTGCTGGGGATTCGCGTGGTGATTGCCGAATCTTTCGAACGTATTCACCGTTCAAATCTGATCGGTATGGGGATCCTGCCGCTGGAGTTTCCACAAGGCGTAACCCGCAAAACGCTGGCGCTGACGGGTGAGGAAAGGTTGGATATTGCCAATCTGGAAAACATCAAACCTGGCGGCGATTTGCCGGTGACATTAACCCGTGCCGACGGTACGCAAGAAATCTTGCAGTGCCGCTGTCGTATCGATACGTCAACCGAGTTGACCTATTACCGCAACGACGGCATTTTGCATTACGTGATTCGCAACATGCTCAACTAAACAACAAGGCCTGCATTTGCAGGCCTGTTTCTTTCATTACTTCAGCAAATGCCCCATCTTTTCCGCTTTGGTATCGAGATAGTGCGCATTTTTCGGGTTGCGTCCGACAATCAGCGGTACGCGCTCCACGATGTTGATTCCGGCTTCGGTGAGGATCTCAACTTTCTTCGGATTATTGGTCAGAAGACGCACTTCGTCGACGGCCAATAGTTTGAACATGTCTGCGCAGAGCGTGAAGTCTCGTTCATCGGCTGCGAAACCTAACTGATGGTTGGCTTCTACCGTGTCATAACCCTGATCCTGCAACGCATAAGCACGAATCTTATTCAGCAGACCGATATTACGGCCTTCCTGGCGATGGTAGAGCACCACGCCGCGACCTTCTTCTGCAATATGATTAAGCGCCGCTTCAAGCTGGAAACCGCAGTCACAACGCAAGCTGAACAACGCATCGCCGGTCAAACACTCAGAGTGAACGCGCGCGAGCACGGGCCGTTGCCCGGAAATATCGCCAAAAACCAGGGCCACATGATCCTGCCCGGTTGCCAGTTCTTCAAAACCCACCATCAGGAAGTCGCCCCATGGGGTTGGCAGTTTGGCTTCTGCCACACGTTTAAGTTGCATGTGAATCTCCGGATTATATTGGTGCAGTACGCACCATTAGCCTGTTGGCCTTCTGTATCGCGTTATTTTGCCACAATGCACTAAGCATCGCCTACAGATGACCCGCGCGTTGCTGTTTAAACGCACAAATGTGCCGCTTTCTGCGGAAATGTTATTTTTCGGTTATTATTGTGTCACTTACGCACAAGGAGAAGAGATGTTGTCAATTGCAAAACGAACCACAGCGGGAGCGGCAATTTTGTTAGTCATGCCGTTAGCAGTCTGGATTTCCGGTTGGAGTTGGGAACCCGGACAAACGCGCTGGTGGTTACGATTTTTGTTCTGGATGACGGAAACAGTGACCCAACCGTGGGGAATAATTACGCATATTGTGCTGTGCGCATGGTTCTTATGGTGTCTGCGTTTTCGTCTGAAAGCGGCGCTAATGCTCTTTCTTATCCTCGCCTGCGCGATTATGGCCGGGCAGGGGTTGAAAAATCTCGTTAAAGAACGTGTGCAGGAACCGCGCCCGTACGTGTTGTGGCTGGAAAAGTCACACAATATTCAGGCCAGCGAGTTCTACACTTTAAAACGTAAGGATCGGGGATCGCTGGTCAAAGAGCAGCTCACCAGCCAGCATGATATTCCTGGTTTTTTGCGCAAACATTGGCAAAAAGAGACCGGATTTGCATTTCCTTCCGGGCATACCATGTTCGCCGCCAGTTGGGCGCTGTTAGGTGTTGGGCTGTTATGGCCGCGCCGACGGACCTGGACCATCGTGATTTTGCTGGCCTGGGCGACAAGCGTCATGGGCAGCCGTTTGCTGCTGGGTATGCACTGGCCGCGGGATTTAGTGGTGGCGACTTTAATCTCCTGGCTGCTGGTCACGCTGGCAACCTGGCTGGCGCAGCGGATTTGTGGCCCACTTACGCCGCCTGCTGAAGAGGTGCCGGAAATCATTGAGCGGGATAGCGATACTTGATTTCCGCCATTTTGCCCGCAAATCAGAAGTTAACTCCGCGCATTTCCATTTCACGCCGGGCGCTAAAATGGTAGTTTATAAGGCTTGAAGCCGTCAGTTGCGCATAATTCCATCGCTCGGAACCACATAACGGGATGTAATGTGAAATATTTACTCATTTTCTTACTGGTGTTAGCGATTTTTGTCGTGTCGATTACGCTTGGTGCGCAAAACGATCAGCAAGTGACGTTTAACTACTTGCTCGCGCAGGGGGAATATCGCATCTCAACTCTGCTGGCTGTATTGTTTGCTGCGGGTTTCGCCATCGGCTGGCTGATTTGCGGTCTTTTCTGGTTGCGTGTTCGCGTCTCGTTAGTGCGCGCCGAACGTAAAATCAAACGTCTTGAACACCAGCTTGCTCCCGCCACAGATGTTCCGGTTACGCCCGGCACACCGGCGGTGAAGGAATAATATTCTATGCTGGAGTTGTTGTTTCTGTTGTTGCCTGTCGCAGCGGCCTACGGCTGGTATATGGGGCGCAGAAATGCTCAACAATCAAAACAGGATGAGGCTAACCGGCTGTCACGTGAATACGTTGCCGGGGTTAACCTTTTACTGAGCAATCAACAAGATAAAGCGGTAGACCTCTTCCTCGATATGTTGAAAGAGGATACCGGCACTGTTGAAGCGCATCTCACTCTCGGTAATCTGTTCCGTTCGCGCGGCGAAGTCGATCGCGCGATTCGTATTCATCAAACCCTGATGGAAAGCGCTTCGTTGTCCTACGATCAACGCCTGTTAGCAGTACAACAGCTTGGCCGCGATTATATGGCCGCTGGCATGTACGATCGCGCTGAAGACATGTTCAATCAGTTAGTTGACGAGACCGATTTTCGCATTGGCGCGCTTCAGCAACTGCTGCAAATTTATCAGGCCACCAGCGAGTGGCAAAAAGCCATCGATGTCGCCGAGCGTTTGGTGAAACTCGGCAAAGACAAACAGCGCGGAGAAATTGCGCATTTCTACTGCGAGCTGGCATTGCAGCAAATGGGCAATGAAGACATGGATCGCGCCATGGCGCTGCTGAAAAAGGGCGCCGCGGCGGACCGAGACAGCCCTCGCGTTTCCATCATGATGGGGCGCGTCTTTATGGCCAACGGTGATTACGCCAAAGCGGTGGAAAGCTTGTTACGCGTTATCGATCAAGACAAAGAGTTAGTCAGCGAAACGCTGGAAATGCTCCAGACTTGTTATCTGCAATTGGGCAAGAATGACGAGTGGGCGGCATTTTTGCAGCGTTGTGTAGAAGAGAACACCGGTGCGACCGCCGAATTAATGCTGGCGGAAATCATGGAGCGCCGTGACGGGCCAGATGCCGCGCAGGGTTACGTGACGCGTCAGTTGCAACGCCACCCGACAATGCGCGTATTCCATAAATTGATGGATTACCATCTTAACGAAGCCGAAGAAGGCCGCGCCAAAGAGAGCCTGATGGTGCTGCGCGAAATGGTGGGCGAGCAGGTACGCAGCAAACCGCGTTACCGTTGTCACAAATGCGGTTTCACGGCGTTTACCATGTACTGGCATTGCCCGTCTTGCCGCGCCTGGTCGACGGTGAAGCCAATTCGCGGGCTTGATGGACAGTAATTTTTAAAAAGCACATTATTTAGTTACAACATACTTTTTATTTTTTGAATCACAATGCTGCACCTGCGCCCATTCATCGCCTGGCAGAAAGAAAATGGAACCTGTTATTTCTCGGCGCTCGCAGGTAGAATGCACGCCGTTTATCCCTTTCGCGCCTGAGCGGGTGCCCTCATTTCAGAAGGTCTGATCATGACGTCTACTGCTTTATCGACTTCCCGCGCTGTTACTGATTCCCCGGTCGTCGTTGCCCTTGATTACGATAATCGCGACAGCGCCTTGGCGTTTGTTGACCGCATCGATCCGCGCGATTGTCGCCTGAAAGTCGGCAAAGAGATGTTTACACTGTTCGGGCCGCAATTTGTGCGTGACCTGCAACAACGCGGCTTTGATATTTTCCTCGATCTGAAATTCCACGATATCCCCAACACCACGGCGCATGCGGTAAAAGCGGCGGCCGATCTTGGTGTGTGGATGGTTAACGTTCACGCCTCAGGCGGGGCGCGAATGATGGCTGCGGCAAAAGAAGCGCTTGTTCCTTTTGGCGCAGATGCGCCGCTGCTGATTGCTGTCACCGTGCTAACCAGCATGGAAGCCAGCGATTTGTTGGACCTCGGAATTACCGCAACGCCTGCGGAACATGCGGAGCGTCTGGCGCGTTTAACCCAGCAATGCGGCCTTGATGGTGTTGTCTGTTCCGCTCAGGAAGCCGTGCGTTTCAAAAGCGAGCTGGGCCAGACATTCAAACTGGTTACCCCAGGTATCCGCCCGCAGGGCAGTGCGGCAGGTGATCAGCGCCGCATTATGACGCCGGAACAAGCGCTGGCTGCGGGTGTCGACTATATGGTGATTGGCCGCCCGGTGACGCAATCCGTCGATCCGGCGCAAACGCTAAAAGCCATCAATGCATCGTTGGGCAAGGGGGCGTAATGAGTGATGACAACAGCCGTCTGGTCTATTCAACCGAAACCGGACGCATTGACGAAGAAAAAGCACCCGTGGCTCGCCCTAAAGGCGACGGAATTGTGCGCATTCAGCGTCAGACCAGCGGGCGTAAAGGCAAGGGCGTCTGTCTGATCACCGGCATTGATCAAGATGATGACGCGCTGGCAAAGCTGGCCGCTGAACTGAAGAAAAAGTGCGGCTGCGGTGGCTCCGTGAAAGATGGCGTGATTGAAATCCAGGGCGACAAACGGGATTTACTCAAATCCCTGCTGGAAGCCAAAGGCATGAAAGTGAAGCTTGCCGGTGGCTAAAAACAGAAAGGCCGCGGTGTAGAAGACGCGGCCTTTTATTTACATTTTTTTAAATCAGACCTGAAAAGAAAGTATATTTATTTAGGTTTATTTGCCGTAGAACTGACTAATTACTTACCAACCTGGTGGCCGATAATGCCGCCGACAGCCGCGCCGCCCAGAGTTCCCAGCGTGCTACCATCCGTCAGTACAGCACCGCCTAACGCACCTGCACCCGCACCAATCGCGGTGTTACGAGAACGTTTATCCCAGTGACCACAAGCACTCAGAGACATTGCCAGGGTAACTGCCAGTACTGCTGCGGCCATTTTTTTGCTTGTTAACATCATCATACTTTCTCCTGAATAATCGATTCACGGAAAAGTGTTCTCTTTAAGTATAGTGCCTAACTACTGTCCTAAAGATCTTCCGTGAAACCTTGCTGCGCAGACATAAAACAATCACGTGAGTGATAGTTACTGCCTGTTATATCGCTAGTAATAATTTTACGCCGCCGGTGGGAACAAGCCAGGTAAAAACTCTTAATACAATGGTCGGAATAGTCTCAGATATGAGGAAGATAGCCCGCTTTCGCGGGCTTCAGTATTAACGCAGAAGAGTGGGCTTGATGATGTTAACGGTAAGGCCGTCTTGTTGAAGCTGGCGCTGCGCTTCAGGATTGATGTTTTCGTCAGTGATGACGCGCTGAAAGCAGTCAACAGGGCCAAGCGTATAAGGATGAACGACGCCGAATTTTGAGCTGTCCGTCAGCACAATGGCTTCGCTGCCTTTTTCCAGCACCGCATTAACCACATCGGTACGCATCATATCGCGCCCCGTAAAACCCGTTTCGGGCTGCCAGCCATCAATGCCGATAAACGCTTTGCTAAAGTGCACCTGCTGAATGTACTGACGCGTCAGCGGGCCAACCATGCTTTCGCTCTTTTTCTGGAAGATGCCGCCAAGCAGAATCACTTCACAAAGGGAATCTTTCAGTAAATGGGCGATATAGCTGCTAACGGTGATAATCGTGATATCGCGCTGTTCGCCGAGCTTACGGGCGAGCAGGGCGTTGCTGCTGCCGTTTTCGATAAACACCGTTTCTCCGGGGCTGACCAACGATGCGGCAAAATCTGCCAGATCGCGCTTCACGGCGTAGTTATTCAGCATGCGCGTTTCGACATCTTCGCTGTCCAGCGGCACGGCAAAACCGTGCGTGCGGCGTAAATAGCTCTGTTTTTCCAGCGTATTGAGATCCTGGCGAATCGTCACTTCAGAGACGCCCGTCATTCGGGCGAGGTCTGAAACACTCATCTGGCCCTTATCGATGACCGTTTGCAAAATAAGTTGTTGTCGGGAATTCATAGCCACACATATTTAATAGTTAGCACGAATGGAAATCGCCAAAACGCGGGTGCATTCCCGGCTGCCGCGTCATGGCGAAAATGGGTCATTCAAATTTCCCAGGGCGTTTTCGGCGTGCCTGAGGAAGACGATTTGTCGTTGTTGTCGAGATCCAATAATTCCGTCTTTAGAATTTCCAGGTTGCGGATAGCGGACTGATAATCCCCGGCGACCAGGATATCGAGAACCGTATCGATCCGCGCAGCAAGCTGTTTCACATCGATATCTGCCATACCTTCACCTTTATGATGTCGAAAAATGAATGAATTCAATGATGCAGAAAACAGTTTAAAAAGAGAAGGGAAAAAACGAAATCTCAAAATCTTATAAGTACGAATTATATATTCATGACCCTCAGCGCAACCCCCCAGGACCGTGATGTTGCAGTACCGCCACTCATCGGTCGTACTGCGTAAAGCCAGTTAACGCACCTTGCGTGCCTGATAGCGTTTAAACCAACGCTCAAATGCGGCAGCGGGCATCGGTTTGGCGAACAAATACCCCTGCCGCTCATTGACGCCATTCTTGGTCAGAAAGGCGTCTTCTTTTGCGCTTTCTACGCCTTCGGCGATAACTTGCAAATTCAGCGCTTGTGCGACAGCGACAATGGCGCGCACCAGGGATTGTGAAATCGGCTGCTTATGAATTTCGCGCACAAAAGATTGGTCGAGTTTGATGGCGTCAAGCGGGAAACGCGCCAGTTGAGAGAGTGAAGAGTAACCTGTGCCGAAATCGTCGAGATGCACTTGTGCGCCCAGCGCGCTGAACTGCTGGATGACCGATAAAGCTAGCTCTTCATTTTCAATCAGGCAGCTTTCGGTCAGCTCGACATCAATGGGGCAATAGTCGTAATGCAGCTCTTTCAGCGCCTGTTTCAAATCGCTAATCAGTGTTTGATCGGCCAACTGGCGCGCGGAAACATTGACGGCCACGCGCAGTATAATGCCTTTGTCCCGCCATTTCGCCATCTGGCGTACCACGTCAAGCATCACCCAACGGCCCAGCGGCACAATCAACCCGGACTCTTCGGCGTAAGAGATAAAATCCATCGGCGGGATCAACCCGCGTTCGGGAGAGTGCCAGCGCACCAACGCTTCCAGGCTGCGGACTTCGCCGCGCCAGGTGATTTTGGGCTGATAATGAATCACCAATTGGTCTTTATCCAGCGCTTTACGCAGGTTGGTATCGAGCCACAAATATTCGAACACGCGCTGGTTCATCTCGGGCGAAAAAACGCAGAACTTGCCGCGCCCGTTCTCTTTGGCGGTGTACATCGCGGTATCGGCGTTGCGAATAATACTTTCGCGATCGTTGCCGTGCTCTGGCGCGATGGCGATGCCCAGCGAACAACCGGTATAGATTTCGATTAGGCCAATGCGAAAGGGCTGGCGCAAGCGGGTCAGAATGCGTGACGACATCGCTTCCAGCGCAATCTGCGACGTGTTCGTTGCTAACACAATAAATTCATCGCCGCCAAGTCGTGCCAGCACCTGGTCTTCGTCCAGACAGCTTAATATCGCCAGCGACACCGTCTGCAAAAGCTGGTCGCCAAACATATGCCCGTAGGCATCATTCACTTTTTTAAAGTTATCGAGATCCAAATAGACCACGCCGACCTGCGTATTTTCGCGCCCGGCAATCGCATCGCTGATTAATTCATGAATGGCATTTCTATTGGGTAAACCGGTCACCGTGTCGGTATTGGCTAATACCCGCAAGCGCTCTTGCGCGCGCCGCTCCTCGGTAATATCGGTCCCGGAGCAGATAAGATAAATTTCGTTTTTCCCGCTGCCGCTGTGCACGAATTTATTGCGGAAGATAAACAACCGCTGGCCTTTGCGCGTTTTAATCCAGCGCTCCACTTCATAGGGTGAACCGTCGCGAAAGAATTGGGTGATATTGCGTTTCGAGGCGGCCGCTTCGCTGCGGCTCATAAATAATTTGAAGACGTTTTGCCCGATAACTTCATGCTCTTTCATGCCGGTATATTCTTCACTCAGACGATTAAAACGCTGAATATTGCCGAGCTTATCGAGAATAACGATCACCGAATTGGCTTCCGAGACAACCTGCTCGGCAAAAGACAGCCCTTGCACCAGGTCACGCGCTACCGATGTAGTGTCATGCCAGGCCGATGCGCTGCCAGCCCAGGCATTGCGCGAGATTTTTCTGCCGACCAGGTGCACGGAAACTTGCTCGCCGAACAGGGAAATGTGCAGGGTGAGGCTGGACGTAATCACCGTCATCTCTCGGATCTGCGCCGCTTGTTCGTCGCTCAGCGTGATAACCTGGCTGATATCAGCCTCTTCATCAGGGGCAAAGTGCAGGACGTTACTGTCAGCCGTCAGCCGCCAGTATGGACTGTATGAACCCAGGTGACGAAACAGCAAGTTCTGTTCCTGCAACTCTTTCATGCTATCTCCCAACCTACCTAAAAACGCAACGGGGCATGTATTAAAAAGGAGGCAATCAGGTATGAACGTCTTTGTTTTTTCTTAGAATGTGTGACGAAACGAATTAAGGCGCGGAAAAATCTGGCGTGTAATAAATAACATGATTGTGCAGTAAATAAACAGTTGCCTGACTCTGTATTGTGGTCGGTTTTGCAGGAATGTGGGAGGAATAAACGAAAAATGCGTGCGGTATCGCAACTGAGAATTAGCGTCCTCCCAGACGGGAAGACGCCAAAATAAAGCGCGTTATAGCACCGGGCGGGCAATAACGCTGCGGGTTTCCATGCGGACTTCCGCAATCGTCACATCAATAACGTCAGTCACTTTAAATGCGACTTCGCCTTTGATCTGCACGGTGCCATTTTCCTGGCTGCACACCAGTTCATCACGCACGGCATGAATAAACGGCGCCGGAATAAAGGCGACCGCGCCGTTATCCACCAGACGAACGCGCATACCACCGCGGCTGACATCGATAATTTCTGCGGCGAAGCGGGTATCGGTGCCGGCTTTGTTTTGCAGGAAACGGGCATACAGCCAGTCGCCGACATCACGTTCTGCCATGCGGTTCAGGCGACGACGTTCCGCCATCTGCACGGTGGTATCGTCCTGCGGACGCGCCGGTGTTTCACCTTTAATGATCGCTTTCAGCAGGCGATGGTTAACCATATCGCCGTACTTACGGATCGGGGAAGTCCAGGTCGCGTAAGCTTCAAGGCCAAGACCAAAGTGCGGGCCTGGTTCGACGCTGATTTCCGCGAAGGACTGGAAGCGGCGAATGCGGCTGTCGAGGAAACCTGAAGGCTGCGCATCCAGTTCGCGTCGCAGTTTGCAGAAGCCGTTCAGCGTCAGCACCTCTTCGGTGTCCACATGCATGCCGTGGGTTTTCAGCATCGCAGCAAGTTGCTCGCTATTGGCCGGGTCGAAACCGAGATGCACGTTATAAATGCCAAAGCCCAGTTTGTCGCGCAGAATGCGTGCCGCACAGATGTTGGCGGCAATCATTGACTCTTCAACGATGCGATTGGCAATGCGGCGCGGTTCAGCCACGATATCCAGTACTTCACCTTTTTCACCCAGCACAAAGCGGTAATCCGGACGGTCTTTGAAGACCAGCGCGTGAGTTTGACGCCATTGTCCGCGCAGTTGGCTTACGCGTTGCAGCAGACGAATCTGCGTCGCGATAGCATCGCTCGGCGGTTGCCAGCTGCCAGTGTTTTCCAGCCAGTCGGAAACATCGTCATAAGCCAGTTTGGCTTTTGATTCGATGGTTGCGGCGAAGAATTCGATATTGTCTTCAATGGTGCCTTCGCTATCCAGCGTCATGCGACAAACCAGCGCTGGGCGCACTTCATTGGCGCGCAAAGAGCACAGATCGTCAGACAGTTCACGCGGCAGCATCGGGATATTGAAACCCGGCAGGTAGTTGGTGAAGGCACGAATTTTAGCGGCATCGTCGAGCTTGCTGCCTTCGGCAATCCACGCGGTGGGATCGGCGATAGCCACCGTCAACAGCAGCTTGCCGTCCGCGGTTTCTTCGACGTACAGCGCATCATCCATATCTTCGGTGCTGGCGCTGTCGATGGTAACGAAATCCAGCGCGGTTAAATCCACGCGCTCAAGACCATCGTCCAGCATTTCTGTTGCCACGCCGTTCGGCGCTTCTTTTTCGAGGTTGTGACGTGCGAGGGTAACCCACCACGGCACAAAATGATCGTCGGCGAAGGTGATGAATTGCGTCAGTTCTGCATAAAAACCACGATCGCCTTTTAGCGGATGGCGACGCATTTCGGCAACGGCCCAGTCGCCTTCTTTGAAATCATGTTCCACGCCACGCACCGCGCGGCAAGGAATGGCGTCTTTTAGCAGCGGATGATCGGGAACGATAGAAAGACGGTCGTCTTTCTTCTGCACTTTACCGACAAAACGGGTCAGAAACGGTTCGACCAGCTCTTCGGGTTCAGCGCTTTCGCGCTCTTTCTCACTATGAATAACGGCAATAATCCGATCGCCATGCATCACTTTCTTCATCTGCGGCGGCGGAATGAAATAACTTTTTTGCGCGTCGACTTCCAGAAATCCGAAGCCTTTTTCAGTGCCTTTTACAACACCTTCAGCACGCGGTGTTTGGGAATGAAGCTGCTGTTTAAGCTGCGCGAGCAGCGGGTTGTCCTGGAGCATAGTTATGTATTTTCGTGGCTAAAAGAGCGGCTGACAGTTTTACGCGATTCTGCCTGTCGCAGCAAGCGCTGTTTAAGCAAAATCTGCGCGATCGGGCGCGGCCAAACCCGCCGCCGCCGCGCTTTGCCAGCCGGTTAGTCGGCGGTTTGCCCTAAGGCGATTTTCAGACGGTTGACCCAGCCACACAGTGCGCAACGCAGCAATAAATTTACGGCGGCCTGGCGGCTAAACCCTTGCTCTATTAGCAGCGAAAACTGCACCGGGCTGAACCTGTCCGGCGCGCAGGTTAAAAGTTGAACCGCTTGCGCGAGTGTATTCTCTTTACTTTGTCCGCCGAGCGTACGGCTTAGTTCGCGGCCGCCACCCCGCAGGGCATGTACCAGCTCGACATCATGGGCACCGTTTTGCACGCGTTCCACGAAGCAGTTCACGCTGCCGTTAATACGCGCCGTGTAAGCGGCCACCAGCCAACCGAGATGTTTGTTGGGGTTAAGCGAGGTCACGCGCTGGCAAATTTCCCCCAACTCGTTGAGTTGCAAATGTTCATGCGCCAGAACGGGCGCGAGCAGGCGCAGTTCGGGCAACGGCTGCCAGTGGGCGAGAGATTCCATTTGGGCCGCATTGGCAATGCGCAAATCCACGATGTCGATGCCCGGTTTCCACGTCATCGGCATCTCGGCAAAATGCGTAGCCTCCGCTTCTTGCTGCGTCTCCATGCCGGGGATAAACCGCACCGGCTGGCCCAGCAGCGCTTGCAATATCGCCAGTACACGCGCCTGAAACGCGATAAAGCCGATGATTTGATTGATAACCACCAGGTCGTACAACGTCAGGCCGACATCTTCTAACTGTTGGCGTGCGCGGGCATCAATCACGGACGGGGAGGCCGCAAGCTGACGGGCATACTGCGTAATTTGCGCCAGCCGGTAGTTACTTTCCCGTGACGAGTCCGGGCCGGGCAGTGGCGCAAGACGCGCCGCATAGTGATTGCACAACCGCTGAATGCCAAACACCTGCGCGACGGTCAGCGCGGTGCTAAGGCGATCGTAAGCGCTGAAGGTGCGCAAGCGGCTGGTAGGAACGCGCTGCGGGAACAGCAGGGCATAAAGTTTGCGGGCAGGGGCGACAATCGTGTCGAGGTCGGTAATCAATTCATCCGGTAGGGCGAGGTCGAGCAGAAAGGGATCATTGACGGTGGCCGCTTCGGGAACCAACGGTAGCGCTTGTGCACGGCTGGTGCTTGACTGGGTCTCATGATACCAGTGGCTTTTACCGGTAAAACGGCGTTGTTCCATGGTCGTTCCTTGGTCTGAAAGTGGCGATCCGGATACGACGTCAGGTCTTTTGCGCCGGATCTTTTTTGCTGCTTAATCCTGGCGTAAGGGCGGTGAGGGATGAAAGATTGTTAGGTGATAATAAATATCAGAAAGGCATATCGAAAAACGCCCCTTCAGGAGAAGGGGCGGCGGGAATTATTTGATTTCCAGCTCGTTCATGGCGGCGATGTTGAAACCGCCGTCCACGTGCACCACTTCGCCGGAGATACCCGCAGAGAGATCAGAGCACAGGAACGCCGCAGAGTTGCCAACGTCTTCGATGGTCACAGTGCGGCGAATTGGGGTAACCGCTTCGCAATGTGCCAGCATTTTACGGAAGTCTTTGATGCCGGATGCAGCCAGAGTACGGATTGGGCCAGCGGAGATACCGTTAACACGCACGCCTTCCGGACCCATCGCGTTCGCCATGTAGCGCACGTTCGCTTCCAGAGACGCTTTCGCCAGACCCATCACATTGTAGTTCGGGATAGCGCGCTCAGCGCCCAGGTAGGAGAGGGTCAGCAGTGCAGAGCCCGGGTTCAGCATTTCGCGGCAGGCTTTTGCCAGTGCAACGAAGCTGTAGGAGCTGATGTCATGCGCGATTTTGAAGCCTTCACGGGTAACCGCGTTAACGTAGTCGCCATCCAGCTGATCACCCGGTGCGAAACCGATGGAGTGAACGAAGCCGTCAAATTTCGGCCAGACTTTCGCCAGGTCAGTGAACAGCGCATCGATGCTTTCATCTTTAGCAACATCGCACTCCAGTACGATGCTGGAACCCAGCTGGGCGGCAAACTCTTCAACACGGCCTTTCAGCTTGTCGTTCTGGTAGGTGAATGCCAGTTCAGCGCCTTCGCGGTGCATAGCCTGTGCGATGCCGTATGCGATGGACAGTTTGCTGGCGACGCCAGTTACCAGAATGCGCTTACCGGAAAGAAAACCCATAGCTCTAATCCTTATATTCATTGTTGTGGCGATCGCCATTATTGTGGGGCGATCGTCGTTAAAACGCGGCGATTCTATCATGAGTCGCCGAATCAGTTAATCCGACCACTGAAACTATTGAATCAACGGTCTTTTCGCCAGGCATCGGCGGTTAACGCTTCACCAAAATGCCCGGCAATCAAACGTTTTGTTAAATCATGTAGCGGAGAGGCGAGCACATCGGCGGTACTGCCGCGCTCCACCACTTCACCCTGATGCATCACCAGAACCTGGTCACTAATGTGTTTCATCATGCCGATGTGCTGGGTGACATAAATATAAGAGATACCCTGTTTTTCCTGTAATTCCAGCATCAGGTTAATTAACTGCGAACGCATCGACATATCCAGCGAGGCTAACGCTTCGTCGGCAATGATCACTTTCGGGCGCAGAATCAATGCGCGCGCCAGCCCAAGACGCTGTTTTTGCCCCGGAGCCAACATATACGGGTAGTAACTGACGTGATCCGGCAGCAAACCGACCATGCGCAGCGTTTCGAGAATGCGCTTGCGCCGCGCTTCCGGTTCGAGGTCGGTATTCAGGCGCAGCGGAAAATCAAGGATTTGCGACAGCCGCTGACGCGGGTTCAGCGAGGTCGTCGGGTCCTGAAAAATCATGCGAATGTGCTGGCTACGAAAGGTGTAATCGCCGTAATGCAGCGGCTGATCGTCAATCACCAGTTCGCCGGATGACGGTTCAATCATTCCCGCCAGCATTTTTGCCAGTGTCGATTTCCCGGATCCGTTTTCGCCAATAATCGCCAGCGTTTGTCTTTCCCGCAAAGTGAAACTGAGCGGTTTCACCGCTTCGACCGTTTGGCGGCGAAACCAGCCGGTACGGTAGCGGAAGGTTTTGCTCAGATTGCGGACTTCAAGCAAGGTTTCGACCATTTCACTCACTCTCCATGTTCAGCGGGAAATGGCAGGCGTACAGATGGTTTCTCGCTCCGGTAAGCCGTGGTTTTTCAATGCATTTACGCTGCGCGTAAGGGCAGCGCGGCCCCAGGCGGCAGCCGATCGGTAACTGCTCCAGCAGCGGAATCGCGCCCGGCATGGTGTTCAGTCGGCTTTTATGCGGCATCGCGCTGCCAAAATCCGGTATCGCGCGGATCAGCGCCTGGGTATACGGGTGATGCGGCGTGCTGATCAGTTCTTCACTCGGCGCGGTTTCCACTGTCTGGCCGCAATACATCACGTTGATGCGATCCGCCCATTTGCTCAGCATCTGCAAATCATGGCTGATCAGCATAATCGTGGTGTTGTTGTTCTGGTTGAGACGGTCGAGCAGGCGGAAAATTTGCGCCTGCGTGGTCGGCTCCATTGCGTTAGTGGGTTCATCGGCAATCAGCAGACGCGGCTGGTTGGCCAGCGCGATGGCAATCATCACTTTCTGGCATTCACCTTCCGTCAGTTCATAGGGAAAACTGCGCATCGCGTCTTTATGATCTTTGATGCCAACGCGGTGCAAAAGCTCGATGGCGCGGCGTTTGCGCCAACCAAAGCGCTGCCACCAGTTGCCTTTCCACGTCCAGCCGGGAATATTTTGCGTCAGTTGTTTGCCAACGCGCTCCGAAGGATCGAGACAGGATTGCGGCTCCTGGAAAATCATCGACACGTTATGGCCCAGCAGCTTGCGCCGCTCACGGGCAGACAGGCGCAACAAATCGATATCATCGAAGCGCATACGGTCGGCGGTGACGCGCCAGTTATCTTTGGTGACGCCACAAATCGCTTTAGCAATCAAACTTTTGCCAGAGCCGGACTCACCGACCAGACCGCGAATCTCACCTTCCGCCAGCGTCAGGCTGACACGATCGACCGCTTTAACCCACTCTTCGCCGGTTTTGACTTCAATCGTCAGGTTACGGATATCAAGCAGCGGCATTATTCCACCCCCGCCGTAATTGCGCGGCGAATACCGTCGCCCAGTACATTGACCAGCAACACGCTAATCATAATGGCCGCACCCGGCAGCATCACCGTCCACGGCGCAACATAAATCAGCTCCAGCGCGTCGCCGAGCATTGCTCCCCATTCCGGGGAAGGAAGCTGCGCACCGAGATCAAGAAAGCCGAGCGCGGCGATATCCAGAATCGCCATCGATAGCGCACGGGTAATTTCCGTCACCATGCCGGCAGTAATATTCGGCAAAATCGCGAACCACAAAATGTTCAGCGTTGATGCGCCATCGAGGCGGGCAGCAACCACATACTCTTTTTCCAGTTCGTCATGCACCATGCTGTAAACCGAACGCACCATGCGCGGCAATAATGCCAGCCAGACGGCAAACATTGCATGGGTTAGATGCGGGCCAGCAAAGGCCACAATAATAATCGCCAACAGAAGTGTCGGCAGGGAGAGCAGCGTATCGAGAATATGGTTCAGCACCGCCGAGCGCAGGCCATGCGTCGCCCCGGCGAACACGCCAAGCGCCAGGCCGAACAGCGTCGCCGCCAGCGTGACAACAAACGCGCCACCGACCGTTGGCGCCGCGCCGCTCAGCAAGCGGCTTAACACATCGCGGCCTAAATCGTCGGTACCGAGGAAAAACGACACATCGCCATAGCGCGACCAGGACGGCGGCAAAAGCTGATAGCCGAGGAATTGCTGATCGATGCCATACGGGGCAAACCAGTGCCCGAAAACGCACAGCAGCAGTAACGCGCTACAGCCATACAGGCCGATCATCGCGGTGGTATCGCCATAGAATCTGCGCCACGCGGTTCGCAGCGCGCCGGGCAGGCGTTTTTCGCTGTAGACGCTATCGTAAGGCATACCATTCCTTATGTTTCAACGGGTTCGCCAGCGCACCCAGGATATCGGACAGCACATTGACAATAATGACCAACGAACCGATGACCATCACACCGGCGGAAATCGCCGCGTAATCCTGCTGGCGGATGGCGTTGATCAACCAACGGCCCAACCCTGGCCAGCTAAAGACCATTTCGGTGATCATCGCCAGCGTCAGCATGGTGGAAAATTGCAGCCCGAGACGCGGAATAACCGGCGGCAGGGCATTGTGTAAAACATGGCGGCGCAAAATCGTCAGCCGGGAAAGACCGCGCGTGGCTGCTGCTTTAATATAGTTTTTATCGAACACGTCAATGGTGCTGATGCGCATCAGGCGGATCACTTCCGTGGTTGGCGCAACCGCCAGCGTCACTACCGGCAAAACGACGTGGCGCAGGGCGCTGATGATCATCTCCTCGCGCCACGGTGAGTCAGAAAGCCAGGCGTCAATCAGTGAAAAACCGGTCACCGTTTTCACTTCGTAAAGCAGATCGAAACGCCCGGATACCGGCAGCCAGCCGAGATTGAGCGAGAAAAACAGTGTTAGCAGCAGTGCCAGCCAGAACACCGGAATCGAAAAACCGAGCAGTGCCACCGCGCTGACCAGTTTGTCCTGCCATTTTCCGCGCATCACGCCGGCCAGCATGCCAACCGGGATGCCGACCAGCAATGCGGAACCAAATGCCAGAATGCACAGTTCCATCGTCGCGGGGAAGACCTCTTTCAACTGCTCGGAAATCAATTGGCCGTTGATGCTGGAAACGCCAAAATCCCAATGCAGCAGACCGGTAAACCAGAACACCCAGGCATTCCACAGCGTCGCGCCTTGCAATGGCGCATGTGGCGTAAAGTAGCTCAGGCTAAAGCCAACGAAGGTCAGTAAAAACAGCGTGACCAGAAGCAGCAGCAAACGACGCAGGGTAAAGATAATCATGGCGGTGACACCTCTTGTTTTTCCCGCGAGACACCGGCGAACGAGGCGCTGCCAAACGGGCTGAGCACCAGGCCTTTAATATCGTAGCGATACGCCTGCAAACGCAGGGAGGAGGCCAGCGGCAACACCGGCAATTCGCGCGCGAGGATTTGCTGCGCTTCGTCATAATCATCAATACGTGCGGCAAGCTGCTGGGAAGCCAGTGCTTTTTGCAATACGTCATCGAACCCGCGGTCGCACCAGTGCGCAAAATTGGTCTGCGAATTAATCGCGGCACAGCTCAGCATCGGGCGGAAGAAACTGTCCGGGTCGTTACTGTCGGTGGCCCAGCCAGCCAGAGTTAAGTCGTGGTTCATGTCCATCAAGCGTGCTTCCTGGAAACGGCCTTCCACCGGCACGATGATCACTTTCACGCCGACTTGCGCCATGTCCGCCTGGATAAGCTCGGCGGTTTTCAGCGGGCTTGGGTTCCACGCTTGCGAACTGGTGGGCACCCACAATTGCAGCGTCAAATTCTCCAGCCCCAGCGCTTTCAGGCGTTCACGCGCTTTTGCCGGATCATACTCGGTAATTTTCGCTTCATTGTCATACGCCCAGGAGGCGCGCGGCAGGATAGACGCCGCGGTTTCTGCGGTGCCGTAATAGATGGATTGCATCAGGCGCTGATTATTGATCGACAACGCCAGCGCGTGGCGGACTTCCGGGTTATTCAGCGGCGGTTTGTTGGTGTTAAACGCCAGATAAGCGATGTTCATGCCGGGGCGTAGCGTCAGGCGCAAACGCGGGTCGTCGCGCAAAATTGTCAACTGGCTGGCGGCAGGCCAGGCCAGCACGTCGCATTCGCCAGTTAACAGTTTCGATAAACGCCCGGTTCCGCCAGAACCCAAATCAACAACCACTTGTTGCATCAACGGCTTACCGCGCCAGAATTTTTCGTGACGTTGTAACCGAATATATTGACCTGCGCTGTATTCATCGAGTTGATAAGGGCCGGTGCCGATCGGCTGGCGATCAATCAATTCCTGACGGTCTTTTTGCGCCAGTTGTTCGGCATACTCGGCAGACATAACCGAAGCATAGTGTGTGGCGAGGTGCCATAAAAATGACGCATCCGGTTTTTTCAGGCGAAACTCGACGGTGCGGTTATCCAGCTTACGTACGCTGTCGACGGAATCGGCGAATTGCAGGCTATCAAAATAGGGGAAATTACTGCCGTTAACGTTATGCCACGGATGATTGCGATTGAAGATGCGCTGGAAGGTAAACACCACATCGTCGGCATTCAGTGTGCGATGCGGGGTAAACCACGGTGTGCTCTGGAAATTGACGCCATCGCGCAGACGAAAACGGTAGGTTGCGCCGTTATCCAGCACGTCCCAGCTTTCCGCCAGTTCGGGCACCAGCCGGTAGGTATAAGGATCGACATCCAGCAAGCGGTCGTATAGCTGCGCCGCCAACGTATCGACAATCAGCCCGCTGCTCGCTTTTTGCGGGTTAAACGTATCCACCTGGCCACTGACGCAATAGACAAAGCCGCTATCGCGAATATCCGCAATCGGCGCAGGCGAGGGAGCCGCCTGGGCAATACCCGCCGCCAGGCTTGCGCTCAATAACAGGGAAGAGAAAACCAGACGCATGATTTATTCAACGATTTTAAATTCATGTGCAAAGTGTATCGCACTTAACCTGGCTTCGTACAAATGTCTGCTAACGACTGCTGTTATTGTCGGCGATTTCAACTGATTTGATGTTTTTTCAGCAGCGCGCGCAACTGGTGATAGGTCAGCCCTAATAATTCCGCCGCCCGTTTTTGGTTGTATTTCGCCTGTTGCAGACTGGTTTGCAGCAATTGCTTTTCCTGGTCGTGCTGGAAGTTGCGTAAATCCAGCGGCAGTTGCGGCATCGCAGAAGGCGCAGTTTCAAGCTGCGGTTCGGCAGGCGTTTCGCGGTTAAACGGGTCGAGAATAATGATGTCCAGCGGCGTTTCGCTGTTGCCGTGGCGGTAAACCGAGCGCTCAACAACGTTTTTCAACTCGCGGATATTTCCCGGCCACGAGTAGTTCATCAGCACGTCGCGGGCATGTTCCGTAAACCCGGGAAACAGCGGCAGATGCAATTCCCGGCACATCTGAATCGCGAAATGATCGGCCATCAACATAATGTCGCTCTGGCGCTGTCGAAGCGGCGGCAGCAGCACAACATCAAACGCCAGCCGGTCGAGCAGATCCGCGCGAAACGTGCCGTCCTGTACCATTTGCGGCAAATCGGCATTGGTGGCGCAAACCAGCCGCACATTAACTTGCAAAGGCTGGCTGCCGCCAACGCGCTCCAGTTCGCCATATTCGATCACACGCAGCAGTTTCTCCTGCACCAACATTGGCGCGGTCGCCAGTTCGTCAAGGAACAATGTCCCGCCGTCAGCACGTTCAAAACGGCCTGGGTGGCGTTTTTGCGCGCCGGTAAACGCTCCGGCTTCATGACCAAACAGTTCGGTGTCGAGCAAATTTTCATTCAGCGCCGCGCAGTTCAGGGAGATAAACGGCCCTTGCCAACGGGAAGAGAGGTAGTGCAAGCGGTTGGCAATCAGCTCTTTACCGGTTCCGCGCTCGCCGATAATCAGCACCGGTTTGTCGATTGGCGCCAGGCGGGAAACTTGTTCCAGCACTTCAATAAAGCTGTTGGCTTCGCCGAGCAGGTTCTCTTTTTGTTCTGACATGATGAATTTCGCCACTTGTTGGTGTGATTAACCACTCTAGCTGAAGTTATCGGTGCGGTAAAATTATTCATCCGCTTTATAATCAACAACATAAAAAGTTGGCACGAAGCTTGTAATACCGAGTTAGCAGGGCTGAGCCCGATTACAGAAATCAAGAGGAACAGATTATGGGTATTTTTTCTCGTTTTGCCGACATCGTGAACGCCAACATCAATTCGCTGCTGGAAAAGGCTGAAGATCCGCAAAAACTGGTGCGCCTGATGATTCAGGAGATGGAAGACACGCTGGTCGAAGTGCGTTCGACTTCAGCGCGTGCGCTGGCGGAGAAAAAACAGCTGTCTCGCCGCATTGAGCAGGCGAGCGCGCAGCAGGCCGAATGGCAGGAAAAAGCCGAACTGGCATTGCGTAAAGAGAAAGAAGATCTGGCGCGAGCGGCGCTGATTGAAAAACAAAAAGTGACCGCGCTTATCGACACGCTGGAACAAGAAATAACGCTGGTTGATGAAAGCCTGACGCGCATGAAAAAAGAGATTGGCGAGCTGGAAAATAAACTCAGTGAAACGCGCGCCCGCCAGCAGGCACTGACGCTGCGCCACCAGGCGGCCAGCTCTTCTCGCGATGTTCGCCGTCAACTGGACAGCGGCAAAATGGATGAAGCGATGGCGCGTTTTGAATCTTTCGAACGCCGTATTGACCAGATGGAAGCCGAAGCGGAAAGCCACGGTTTCGGCAAACAGAAATCGCTGGATCAGCAATTTGCCGACCTGCAAGCGGATGACGAAATCAGCGAGCAGCTGGCGCAGTTGAAAGCCAGAATGAAACAGGACAATCAATAAAAATAGCGGCGGCGTCAGAAGATGCCGCACGTCATCCCTGTAAGGAGTACACATGAGCACGCTTTTTCTGGCTATACCCTTGACCTTATTCATCCTGTTCGTTTTGCCGGTCTGGTTATGGCTGCATTACAACAACCGCACTTCGCGCGGCGAACTTAACCAGAATGAGCAACAACGGTTGCTGCAACTGTCCGAAGAGGCCACCAGGATGCGTGAACGCATTCAGGCGCTGGAAGATATTCTTGATGCTGAGCACCCGAACTGGAGAGATCGCTAATGGCTACCCTTAATCTGAATAAAAAATTATGGCGTATCCCGCAGCGCGGTAAAGTCGGCGGCGTATGCGCCGGAATCGCGCAGTACCTTGATATTCGTGTCAAAGTTGTGCGCATTCTCGCCATTCTGGCGATGTGTTTCGGCCTGTTTTTCTTTGTCGTCGCCGCTTATATCGTGCTGTTTTTTGTCCTCGACCCGCTGCCGGAAAATTACGCGGAAGGGGAAACTGTACCGAGCAGCAGCGAGCTACTGGATGCTGTCGATGCGCAACTCGCCGCCGGGGAGTCTCGCCTGCGGCAGATGGAGCGTTATGTCACCTCCGATACGTTCTCGTTGCGTAGCCGTTTTCGTCAGCTTTAAGAGGTCATTTATGAATCGTCACTGGCAACGCGTAAATCGCAACGTCAAACCGGGTTTGAAATTCGCCGGCAAACTGGTGTTGCTTACCGCGCTGCGCTATGGCCCGGCGGGTGTGGCGGGCTGGGCGGTAAAATCCGTTGCCCGTCGACCCGCAAAACTGCTGCTGGCTGTGGCGCTGGAACCGTTACTGAAACGCGCGGCGGATAAATTATCGCGCCACTTCAAACAAAAAGCCTGACCGTATCAGGCATTGATAAGTTAAAACCCGCCCACATCTCATACACTGTTTGTATCTTTTGGACTTCAGGGCGCACACGCATGGCGATGGATCGATTTCGAAACGAACTGAACGCGCTGGTTAACCGCGGCATGGACAGGCATTTACGCCTCGCGGTAACCGGCCTGAGCCGCAGTGGCAAAACGGCGTTTATTACCGCGCTGGTCAATCAACTTCTTAATATTCATACCGGTTCGCGGCTGCCGCTATTGAGCGCTGTGCGCGAAGAGCGGTTGCTGGGCGTTAAACGCGTCCCGCAACGTGATTTCGGTATTCCCCGTTTTACCTATGATGAAGGGCTGGCGCAGCTTTATGGCACGCCGCCGGTCTGGCCAACGCCGACGCGCGGCGTGAGCGAGATTCGCCTGGCGCTGCGTTTTCGTTCGCGAGACTCGCTGCTGCGTCACTTCAAAGAAACCTCTACGCTCTATCTGGAAATTGTCGATTACCCCGGCGAATGGCTGCTGGATTTGCCGATGCTGGCGCAGGATTACCTGAGTTGGTCGCGGCAAATGACCGGGTTGCTGCAAGGCCAGCGCCAGGTGTGGTCGGAGAAATGGCGTGCGCTGTCCGCCGGTCTTGATCCGCTCGCGCCTGCCGATGAAAACCGGCTGGCGAACATTGCCGCCGCCTGGACGGATTATCTGCACCAGTGCAAACGCGAAGGGCTGCATTTTATTCAGCCGGGGCGTTTTGTATTACCGGGCGATATGGCCGGCGCGCCCGCGCTGCAATTTTTCCCGTGGCCGGATGTTGACGGCGCAGGCGAGGCGAAGCTGGCGCAGGCCGGTAAACACACTAATGCCGGGATGCTGCGCGAGCGCTACAACTACTACTGCGAGCATGTCGTAAAAGGCTTCTACAAGAATCACTTTCTAAAATTCGATCGCCAGATAGTGCTGGTCGATTGCCTGCAACCGCTGAACAACGGTCCGCAGGCGTTTAACGATATGCGCCTGGCGCTGATGCAACTGATGCAAAGTTTTCACTATGGCCAGCGCACACTGTTTCGCCGCCTTTTCTCGCCGGTGATCGACAAGCTGCTGTTTGCCGCCACCAAAGCCGACCATATTTCGGTCGATCAGCACGCCAATATGGTGTCGCTACTGCAACAACTGATTCAGGACGCCTGGCAAAACGCCGCGTTTGAAGGCATCAGCATGGATTGCCTCGGGCTGGCGTCCGTGCAGGCCACGCAAAGCGGGCTGATTGAGGTGAATGGCGAAAAGATCCCGGCGTTACGCGGTCATCGATTGAGTGACGGTTCGCCGCTGACCTTTTACCCTGGCGAAGTTCCGGCGCGTTTGCCGGGACAGGCGTTCTGGGACAAGCAGGGTTTCAGCTTCGAGGCGTTTCGCCCGCAAATCATGGATGTCGACTCACCGCTGCCGCACATTCGAGTGGATGCCGCGCTGGAGTTTTTAATAGGAGATAAATTGCGATGACCGAGCCGCTAAAACCGCGCATTGATTTCGCCGGGCCGCTGGATGCGCAAAGCCACGAGCAGTTTAAGCATGCGCAAATTTTTAATGAACAGCAGGGCGAAAACTTCGCGCCGGTCGCCGCCGATGACTTGCCGGAAGAGGGGCAAGCCGAAGCGGTTGTTGAAGCCGCGTTGCGCCCGAAGCGCAGCCTGTGGCGCAAAATGGTGTCCGCTGGCCTGACGTTGTTTGGCTTAAGCGTTGTCGGCCAGGGCGTGCAATGGACAATGAACGCCTGGCAGACGCAGGATTGGGTTGCGTTGGGTGGGTGTGCCGCCAGTGCGCTGATTATCGGCGCGGGTGTGGGTTCTGTCGCCAGCGAGTGGCGGCGGCTGTGGCGTTTACGCCAGCGTGCGCAGGAGCGTGATGAAGCCCGCGACTTGTTGCACAGCCACGGAGCCGGAAAAGGGCGCGCGTTTTGCGAAAAACTGGCGCATCAGGCGGGTATCGACCAGTCTCATCCGGCGCTGCAACGCTGGTATGCCGCCATTCACGAAACGCAAAGCGATCGCGAAATCGTCACGCTTTATGCCCACCTTGTGCAGCCCGTGTTGGATGCGCAGGCGCGGCGCGAGATCAGCCGTTCGGCAGCAGAATCAACACTGATGATCGCCGTTAGCCCGCTGGCGATGGTCGATATGGCGTTTATCGCCTGGCGCAATCTGCGCTTAATTAACCGCATCGCCACGCTGTATGGCATTGAACTGGGCTACTACAGCCGTTTGCGCCTGTTTCGGCTAGTACTGCTGAATATCGCGTTTGCCGGCGCAAGCGAGCTGGTGCGCGAAGTCGGTATGGACTGGATGTCGCAGGATTTGGCGGCGCGGCTTTCCGCCCGCGCGGCGCAAGGCATTGGTGCCGGGCTGTTAACCGCGCGTTTGGGTATCAAAGCAATGGAATTGTGCCGACCCCTGCCGTGGCTGGAGGATGACAAGCCGAGGCTTGGGGATTTCCGCCGTCAACTAATCAGCCAGGTGAAAGAGACGCTGCAAAAGGGCAAGCTTTCGCGCCCGGTTGCGTAAATAAGCGGCGCTGCGCGTTTACCTTTACAGCGCTGCGCCGCTTTTTCCGTCATGCTGTCAATATTTGTTGACAGAAATCTTCCTGCCAGCCGGGAAGTGGCATATCATCCCAGACATTACGTGAATGAATAAGGGTGAGTATTCCCATGCGTCTCGAAGTGTTTTGTGAAGACCGTCTTGGTCTGACTCGTGAATTACTTGATCTGCTGGTGCTGCGCGGCATTGATTTACGCGGGATAGAAATCGACCCTGTCGGGCGTATTTACCTCAATTTCGCCGCACTGGAATTCAACACCTTTAGCAGCCTGATGGCAGAAATCCGCCGCATCCCAAGCGTTACTGATGTTCGCACGGTGCTGTGGATGCCTTCCGAACGCGAGCACCGCGCGCTCAGCGCATTGCTTGAAGCGTTGCCGGAGCCGGTTTTATCGCTGGATATGAAAAGCAAAATCGAGCTGGCGAACCCGGCGAGTTGCCAGCTTTTCGGCCAGGATCTGGACAAATTACGCAACCATAACGCCATTCAACTGATTGCCGGTTTTAACTTCCAGCGCTGGCTGGACGGCAACCCGCATAGCTCGCATAACGAACATGTGGTGATCAGTGGGCAAAATTTCCTGATGGAGATTACCCCGGTGCATCTGGAAGGGGAAAGCGGCGAGCCGGTGCTGACAGGTGCGGTGGTGATGTTGCGTTCCACCGTGCGGATGGGGCGGCAGTTGCAAAACCTCAGCCAGCAGGATGTCAGCGCGTTCAGCCAGATTGTCGCCGTCAGCCCGAAAATGCGCCAACTTCTTGAACAGGCGCGGAAACTGGCAACGTTGACCGCACCGTTGTTGATCACTGGCGATACCGGCACAGGAAAAGATTTGCTGGCGCACGCCTGCCATCTTGCCAGCCCACGCGCGGCGAAACCGTACCTGGCGCTGAACTGCGCGTCTATCCCTGAAGAGTCGGTGGAAAGCGAACTGTTTGGTCACGCGCCGGAAGGGAAAAAGGGCTTCTTTGAGCAAGCCAACGGCGGCTCGGTGCTGCTGGATGAAATCGGCGAGATGTCGCCGCGTATGCAGGTGAAACTGCTGCGTTTCCTGAATGACGGGACATTCCGCCGCGTTGGAGAAGATCATGAAGTGCACGTTGATGTGCGCGTGATTTGTGCCACGCAGCGTAACCTGGTGGAGTTGGTGCAAAAAGGGCTGTTCCGCGAGGATCTCTATTATCGCCTGAATGTGTTGACGCTAAATCTCCCACCTCTGCGCGACCGCCCGCAAGACATCATGCCGCTGACCGAACTGTTTGTTGCCCGTTTCGCGGATGAACAAGGCGTTCCGCGCCCGAAACTCTCACAAGATCTGCATCAGTTGCTGAGCCGTTACAGCTGGCCGGGCAATGTGCGGCAGCTTAAAAACGCGATTTATCGCGCACTGACGCAACTGGAGGGTTACGAACTGCGGGCGCAGGATATTCAACTGCCGGATTACGATGCCGCATCCGTTCCGGTGGGCGAAGATGCGATGGAAGGGTCGCTGGATGATATCACCAGCCGTTTCGAGCGTTCGGTGCTGACGCAGCTTTATCGTAATTACCCGAGTACGCGCAAGCTGGCCAAGCGTTTGGGTGTTTCGCACACCGCGATAGCCAATAAGTTGCGGGAATATGGGTTAAGCCAGAAGAAAAGCGAAGAGTAAAAAGATGCAGACTCTTTGTAGGCCGGATAAGCGTTAGCGCCATCCGGCGATCGAAGCGCCACCGAGCATGTTGCCGGATGGCGGCTGTCGCCTTATCCGGCCTACACCAGGCCGGATAAACAACCAATTATTAACCTTTCAATACTTCCAGCGCTGCCGAGTAGTCCGGCTCGTTGGTGATTTCGTTGACCAGTTGGCTGAAAACAACGTTGTCGTTTTCATCAATCACCACCACCGCGCGCGCAGCGAGGCCTTTCAGCGCGCCGTCAGCAATACCAACGCCGTAGTTTTCCAGGAAGTCTTCGCTACGCAGAGTGGAAAGCGTGATCACATTACCCAGGCCTTCAGCGCCACAAAAACGGGACTGCGCGAACGGCAAATCAGCAGAAATACACAGCACCACGGTGTTGTTCATTTCAGTCGCCAACTGGTTGAATTTACGCACAGAGGCGGCGCAAACACCGGTATCAATGCTCGGGAAAATGTTCAGCACTTTACGTTTGCCCGCAAACTGACTCAGCGGAACATCAGACAGATCCTTCGCCACCAGCGTAAACGGTTTAGCTTTTGCGCCGACCTGTGCAATCGTGCCGATAACGGGAACCGGGTTGCCCTGAAAATGAACGAGTTGTGACATATTATCTTCCTGTTTACATATAGTTAACGTCGGCGCTAGTGTATGTCATCGGCGGAGATCACGGCAAACCTATTTTCGTATCTATACTGGTTTACATTCCGGCAAAGGAGCGAGCATGAGAAGCGTCAACGTTTATGAGGAAACATGGCCGCTGCATACGCCGTTTGTGATTTCGCGCGGTGCACGCAGTGAAGCGAGAGTGGTCGTGGTCGAACTGGAAGAAGACGGCATTAAAGCGTCCGGTGAATGCACGCCGTATGCGCGTTATGGCGAAAGTGAAGCATCGGTGATGGCGCAAATCATGACGATTGTGCCGCAACTGGAAAACCGTCTGACCCGCGAAGCGCTGCAAACGTTGTTGCCGCCGGGCGCGGCGCGTAACGCGGTGGATTGCGCGCTGTGGGATCTGTCGGCGCGCAAAGCGGGGCGAACACTGGCGAATTATACCGGTGTTGAGTTACCGAAAACGGTGATTACCGCGCAGACCGTGGTCATCGGTACGCCTGAACAGATGGCGGCCAGCGCGGCGGCATTAAGCGAAAAGGGCGCACAATTACTGAAAGTGAAACTCGACGATCACTTGATCAGCGAACGGTTGGTCGCGATCCGCGCCGCCGCGCCTGATGCGACATTAATTGTGGATGCCAACGAAGCGTGGCACAGCGAAGGACTGGCGGCGCGCTGCCAATTATTGGCGGATTTGGGCGTCGCGATGCTCGAACAACCGCTGCCCGCCGGAGACGACGATGCGCTGGCGAACTTTATTCACCCCATCCCCATTTGCGCAGACGAGAGTTGCCACACGCGCGAAAACCTGGCAGCGTTGCATGGACGCTATGAGATGGTCAATATCAAACTCGATAAAGCGGGGGGATTGACAGAAGCGCTGGCGCTGGCGCATGAAGCCTCTGAACAGGGTTTCACATTGATGCTGGGCTGTATGATCTGCACCTCCCGCGCTATCGCGGCGGCGTTGCCGCTGGTGAACTGCGTGCGTTTCGCCGATCTGGATGGCCCCACTTGGCTGGCCGTTGATGTCGAACCACCGTTACATTTCACCACCGGCGCGCTTCATCTTTGAGGATCCCAGTGCAGCAGGGCGGTCATCGCCGCAAGGTATTTCTCACTGGCTTCATCGGATGAAATCGGCGGAAATTCGACGGTAATGCAGTGCAGATTGATGTCCGCACACCAACTGCCAAACGAGCCGGGCGTCTCATACCCGACGCTGGTCACCAACGGCAGGGAAAAGCCGTTCGCCAGCCATTTCCCAAGGGCGCTTTCGCGAGGGTCTTCAACGCAGGCCAGCGGATCGTGAAACGTCACCACCCACGCCGGATGAATGCGGTGAATCAACTGACAGAGTGCCTGGGTTTCCGGCTCTGAACCGGGCGTATCGCCCGTCTGCAACACCACATCACGTTCTTTCGCAGCACTGTTCCAGCGATACACCGTTTCACCGGCTTTCCAGTTGGCGGCGGGGAAGTTGCGATTGAGATCGACACCGTTCGCATTGGCGCGCAGGCCTAGCTGGCAACCATCCGGATTGACCACCAGCACCACATGATGGTGGCGCAAATCATGGGTGAGTGTGCGTAGCGCGCAGGAAAGTGTCACCACGGAGGAATTTTCATCGCCGTGGGTTCCGGCAATGATCAGCCCGCTTTCGTGCGTGGCGATGGGCGCCGGAAACCACATCAGCGGCGCGCCCAATACCGAGCGGCCAAACTCTTCACTGCCGTGGGCAAAAGCTCCCCGTTGTGCGCGTGGACGTGTGACAGTCATGATGTTTCCTGGTCAGGTTTACTTACCGCAAGTGTTGAGTATAAAACGGTGCGACGCAAATCATTTCCTGTGTGTATGAATTTGCTTTCCTTAGTGTTAAAACAAATAATTACACCACCTTTTTCCGGGACGTGGCACATCACAAGGGGATCCTATGAAGCATCAATTTTCAAAGCTGAGCTGTGCGCTCTGGTTGTGCGGTTTTTCTGTTGCCGCATTCGCGGCGGATGTGCCCCCAGGTACCCAACTGGCGGACAAACAGGAAGTGGTGCGCCACATTAAAGATGAACCGGCGACATTGGATCCGGCAAAAGCCGTTGGCCTGCCGGAAATTCAGGTGATTCGCGATCTGTTCGAAGGCCTGGTGAATCAAAACGAGAAGGGCGAAATTGTCCCCGGCGTTGCGGAAAAGTGGCAGAGCAGCGATAACCGCGTCTGGACATTTACGCTGCGCAATAACGCCCGTTGGTCAGATGGCTCGCCGGTCACCGCGCAAGATTTTGTGTATAGCTGGCAGCGGCTGGTCGACCCAAAAACCACGTCGCCTTTTGCCGGGTTTGCCGCACTGGCAGGGCTGAGCAATGCCAAAAGTATTACGGAAGGGAAAACGCCGGTGGAACAATTGGGCGTTAGCGCGGTGGATGCGCGGACACTGCGGGTGCAACTCGACAAACCATTACCGTGGTTCCCCAGTTTAGCGGCTAGCTTCGCGCTGTACCCGGTGCAAAAAAAGAACGTGGACAGTGGCGCGGAGTGGACGCGCCCAGGCAACCTGGTGGGCAACGGCGCGTATGTGCTGACCGATCGCGTGGTGAATGAAAAACTGGTGCTCGATCGCAACAAACAATATTGGGACGATGGCAAAACGGTAATTCAGAAAGTGACCTTTGTGCCCATCAACCAGGAGTCTGCGGCCACCAAACGCTACCTGGCAAATGGTGTCGACATCACCGAATCTTTCCCGAAAAACCTCTATCAAAAACTGCTGAAAGATATTCCCGGCCAGGTCTACACGCCGCCGCAACTCGGTACTTATTACTATGCGTTTAACACGCAAAAAGGGCCGACGGCGGATGCGCGTGTGCGCCTGGCGCTGAGCATGACCATCGACAGGCGAGTGATTGCGGAGAAAGTGCTTGGCACCGGTGAGAAACCGGCCTGGCGCTTTACGCCGGATGTCACTGCCGGGTTTACGCCGCAACCTTCACAGATTGAGCAGATGAGCCAGGCAGAGCTGAACGCGCAGGCGAAAACGCTGTTACAGGCGGCAGGATATGGCCCGCAGCGTCCACTGAAACTGACGCTGTTATATAACTCTTCGGAAAACCATCAGAAAATCGCCATTGCTGTGGCGTCGATGTGGAAACAGAACCTTGGCGCGGAGGTGAAGTTGCAAAATCAGGAGTGGAAAACGTATATCGACAGCCGTAATAGCGGCAATTTTGATGTGATTCGCGCTTCGTGGGTGGGCGATTATAACGAGCCGTCGACGTTCTTGTCGGTGTTGACCTCCAACAGTAGTAGTAATATTCCACGTTTTAGCGATGCGACCTATGACAAGGTACTGAACCAGGCCACGCTGGAAACCACGGCGAAAGCGCGTAACGCTGACTATAACGAGGCGGAGCATATTATTGCGGAGAAAGCGCCAATCGCGCCGATTTATCAGTACACCAACGGGCGTTTGATCAAGCCGTGGTTGAAAGGGTACCCGATCAATAATCCGGAAGATGTCGCCTACAGCCGCACTTTGTATATTCTGAAACACTGATAAAAAAAATCCCCTTACATCACGGGAAGTAAGGGGAAACTCATTGATTACGGAATGGTTCCTGTCTAAGCAGGAGTGAAAAAAATTTTACTTATGGAATGTGAAGGGACAATGGAGGAAATAAGGAGACGAACCCGCGCCGCCAGAGGCCTTAAACGAAAAAATGCCCGCTGCATGAGCGGGCAAAAAATACTGGAAGCAATGTGAGCAATGTCGTACTGAATACCTGAGTGATTCACTCAACTATTCAGTGTTGAGAAAGATAATCTTTATCATTTAATCATGCAACCCCTTTTTTTGTGGGGTGGGAATGCCTGTGAAACCAAGCGCCCACGCAGGTTTGCTTTATGGTTTGGGTCAAAAAATAATCAGTTCGGTGTGCTATAGTGAACAAGGTTTAACCACACAAGAGGATTTTATGGCAACTGAACTAAACCCCACCCAATTGGCAATCGAATACCTCAAGCGCGACAAAAGCTCCATCACGCCGGCTGAGTACTTAAAAAAACTCAAACAACTCACGCTGGAATTTGAAGACCTGCTCACGCTGTCGCACAGCGAACTGAAAGAAGAGATCGACTTTGCCTGGCGGCTGGGCATCCACTAGCCCACACGCCAACATACCTGTGAAACCAGGCGTTATGCTGGCTTTTTATGTGACGGTTCTGAACATTCCAGTGATGAAGTGAAATCGCTTTGTTGCAGCAACGCAGAAATCTGCTCGACCGGAAGAGGGTGAGCAAACAGGAAGCCTTGCAAGAATGAGCCGCCCATATGCGTCAGCAACGCCTGTTGTTCCGGCGTTTCAATCCCTTCCGCTACTACCCGCATATTCATTGAGTGCGCAATATCAAAGTTGATAAGTAATCCTGGCACTAATTTTAGCAGCTAACCTGATGAAATTAATGGTTGTGCTGTTTTTATTATTGCCAGAGCGAATTAAATAACGGCGATATTAGTTTTATTAATCGGCTGTGGTGACAACAACGTAAATAATCGAATGATTTAAGCAATGCTAAAGTTAAATTTAGAAATTAATAAGAAAAGAGCGATTAGAAATTTCTATATGATATATTTTAGCGCGAGATGGCGAAAACTTGGTGGGATATAAGGTGTCATGCCAGTAAGAATGCATCAAGCCTGGTAATTGAGTTTACTTAAGTAAAATCTCAGAGATTTAAAAGCAAACATTATACTGCGTCAATTTAGCCGTGAAAAAGTGCATCTCAGATGCTATAACCACTCTACCGTTTCCCGGTAATTTCGCGAGTGTCATTATGTTAAGGAATATTAGTGTCAGAACATTTATTATTTTATATCTGCTTGTCTCCTTTATTATCATGGATTTGATAGTGATCGTTGTCTCAAAAAATATCACCTTGTTTGCCGCGACGAGTGCAGTTTCAATCGTATCGCTCGGGCTCTTGTGGATATATATGACGCAATATCTGGTGACGCCGATTAATACCGTGAAAAAAAGTATTGAAGAGGTTACGTCCGGTAATCTTTCTATTGTCATTCCCGAGTTTGGCAACAACTGTGCCGGTCGATTAATTCCTGGAATTAATGGTTTATCTGCCAGTATCGCCGCGTTAGTAAAAGAAATTCGTTCTTCCTCCGATACCGCTTTAGAACTTTCTGCGCAATTGGCTTCGCGCAGCGCGGACCTTTCCGTGAAAACGGAAGAGCAATCTGCCGCGCTGGTGCAAACGGCATCAAGCATGGAAGAGATGGCCTCTAGCACCAAAAACAATGCCGACAACACTCGTCTGGCAAGCACTCGCGCGAAAGACGCCACATCATGTGCATTGAAAGGCGGCGATTTAATGGGGCAGGTAGCGAAAAATATGCAATCCATTACTGATTGCGCCGATCAAATGACGGAAATCATCTCGATTATTGATGGCATCGCTTTCCAGACCAATATCCTGGCGCTTAACGCAGCAGTGGAAGCAGCCCGCGCGGGCGATCACGGAAAAGGTTTTTCCGTGGTTGCCGGTGAAGTTCGCAACCTGGCGCACCGTAGTGCGGAAGCCGCGAAAAACATTAAATCATTGATTGCCGTGACAACGGACAACGTTAATCAGGGCGCGACGGTGGTCAGCGAAGCGGAACAAAACATGCAGGAGATCGTCTCCGGCGCCAGCGTCGTCAGCAAATTGATGGATGAAATTGCCGTGACCACGTTGCAGCAGGAGAAGGGGATTTCGCAGATTACGCTGGCGTTGGCGGAACTGGAGCAAGTCACACAAAGCAACGTCACCATGGTTGATGAACTCGCCGGTTCTTCTGATGTACTGAAACATCAGGTGGAAGAGTTACAGCATCGCACGGGGAAATTCCGTCTGTCAGATGGCGCAGCGCCAGCAAGAGCGCCGTCCGATATTCGCCGCCCGCGCCTTGCGACGCCACTGGTGCGTAACCAGGAAAACTACTGGCACTCCTTCTGATTTCACCTCGCAATACAAAAAGGCTCGGGAAATCGGGTCTTATTTTTGCATTCTGCTTAAATTTGTTAGCAAATTCAGCGCGATGATTGCTTAACATTTCCATGCGACTAGACTGACATCAACACCATGTTGATTGTGGAGGCGCAGTGGAAGCCATTAAAGGAATCGATGTAAAAGTGCCGGATGCGGTTTATGCCTGGCTGCTGGACGGCAAAGGCGGCGTAAAACCGCTGGAAGACAGCGATGAAATCACCGCCCGCACGCCGTGCTGGGTACATTTGAATTACACCAACCCGGAAAGCGCCCAGTGGCTCGAATCCACGCCAGTTTTACCGAACAGCGTGCGCAACGCGTTGTCGGGTGAGAGTATGCGCCCCAGAGTGAGCCGCATGGGCGAGGGCACATTGATCACCTTGCGATGCATCAATGGCAGTACCGATGAACGCCCGGATCAATTAGTTGCCGTGCGCGTTTATATGGACGAGCGCATGATTGTTTCGACGCGACAGCGCAAAGTGCTGGCGCTGGATGATGTGGTTAGCGAGCTGGAAAACGGCTCTGGCCCGGCCGATTGCGGCGGCTGGCTGGTGGATGTGTGCGATTCGCTGACCGATCACGCCAGTGAATTTATCGAATCACTCCACGACCGCATTATCGATCTCGAAGATAATCTGCTCGACCAACAAATCCCGCCGCGTGGCATTTTGGCGCTGTTGCGAAAACAATTGATTGTCATGCGGCGTTATATGGCCCCGCAACGCGATGTGTTTGCGCGGTTGTCCAGTGAGCGCCTACCCTGGATGAGCGATGACCAACGTCGGCGCATGCAAGATATTGCCGACCGGCTTGGCCGCGGGTTGGACGAAATTGATTCTTGTATTGCACGCACCGCAGTCATGACAGATGAAATCACCCAGGTTATGCAGGAATCACTGGCGCGACGAACCTATACCATGTCACTGATGGCCATGGTTTTTCTGCCGAGTACGTTTTTGACGGGGTTGTTTGGCGTCAACCTGGGAGGTATCCCCGGCGGCGGTTGGCATTTGGGATTCTCGATTTTTTGCGTGATGTTGGCAGTGTTGATCGGCGGTGTTACCTGGTGGTTGCATCGTAGTAAATGGCTGTAAAATTTCACTTTTTTAACAAAAATTGAACATAAAAACGCCAGTTAACTTGAGCGAGGTCAATAAATAATATTCTTAGTCAGGGCAATATTTATCTCGCAGGTGAATGCAACGTCAAGCGATGGGCGTTGCGCTCCATATTGTCTTACTTCCTTTTTTGAATTACTGCATAGCACAATTGATTCGTACGACGCCGACTTAATGAGTCGGCTTTTTTTTTGCCTCTGCGCTGTGAGCTTCTACCTTTAAGAAGACACCCACCCATTGTGGAGGTAAACATGGACCATTTCACATTGCTCGATCCCGCTAATTCCTTACCGACCGATCCGATTCCGAATGATCCGGTGCCTGTTCCCGATCCTATTCCACGTCCGCAACCTTTACCGGACCCGCCACCGGATGAAGAACCGATTAAATTGTCGCGTTAAAAGGGCAGATCTGAGAGGATACGCGCCTGCTGAACCTTAGCCCTTTATCGCGAGACTATATTGTGACCGCTTTTTCAACATTGAATTCGTTGCCCGCAGCCCAGATCGAAAACCTTAACGAGCTGGGCTATCTCACTATGACACCCGTGCAGGCCGCCGCGCTTCCCGCGATTCTGGCCGGTAAAGATGTTCGCGTGCAGGCAAAAACCGGTAGCGGTAAAACAGCGGCGTTTGGCCTGGGTTTATTACAGCACATTGATGCCAGCCGTTTTCAGACGCAATCTCTGGTACTGTGTCCGACCCGTGAACTGGCAGATCAAGTTGCCAACGAACTGCGTCGCCTGGCGCGTTTTATGCCCAATATCAAAGTGCTGACGATTTGCGGCGGTCAACCTTTTGGCGCGCAGCGCGATTCGCTGCAACATGCGCCGCACATTATTGTCGCGACGCCTGGCCGTTTACTGGATCACTTGCAAAAAACCACTGTAACGCTGGAGAACCTGCAAACACTGGTGATGGATGAAGCCGATCGTATGCTTGATATGGGTTTCAGCGATGCGATCGACGAAATCATCCGTTTCGCGCCAGCCACACGCCAGACATTGCTCTTTTCCGCCACCTGGCCTGAGGCGATTGCCGCCATCAGCGGCCGTGTACAGCGCAATCCGGAAACTATCGAAATCGACACCGTCGACGATCTGCCTGCCGTTGAGCAGCAATTTTTTGAAATTTCCCGGCACGGCAAAGCAGCACTGTTACAAAAACTGCTGAGCGAGCATCGTCCGGCATCCTGCGTGGTGTTCTGTAATACCAAAAAAGATTGCCAGGAAGTGTGCGACGCGCTGAACGCCGCAGGGCAGGATGCGCTGGCGTTACACGGCGACCTGGAACAGCGCGACCGCGATCAAACGCTGGTGCGTTTTGCCAACGGCAGCACTCGCGTGTTAGTTGCGACCGATGTTGCGGCGCGCGGGCTGGATATTAAATCGCTGGAACTGGTAGTGAACTACGAGCTGGCGTGGGACCCGGAAGTGCATGTGCACCGCATCGGGCGCACCGCGCGTGCCGGTAACAGCGGTCTGGCGATCAGCCTTTGCGCGCCGGAAGAGGCACAGCGTGCCAACATTCTGTCGGAAATGCTGCAACTCAAGCTGAACTGGCTTAACGCGCCGTCGAACGTAAAAATCGTGCCGCTGGAAGCGGAAATGGCGACGCTGTGTATTGACGGTGGCAAGAAAGCCAAAATGCGCGCAGGCGATGTGCTTGGCGCGTTAACCGGCGATATGGGGCTGGATGGCGCAGATATCGGCAAGATCACTCTTCACCCGGCGCATGTTTATGTCGCGGTGCGTCAAAGCGTCGCGCGTCAGGCGTGGAAGCAATTGCAAAACGGGAAGATTAAAGGCAAGGCCAGCCGTGTGCGGTTGTTAAAATAAGAAATAAGCCGCTCTGGCGTGTTGCCAGAGCGGCTGCAAAAATTACTTCACTTCGATAACGTTCAGGCGCAGTTCATCTAACTGCGTGTCATCTTCTTCCGGTTGCCAGCCCACAGGTTGCACCGGGATCTCTTCGCGGTCAAACGCCAGATCGCCGCCGTTCACCACTTCAGAACCGTGGGTGATGCCTTTAAAATCGAACAGGTTGATATCACTAAGATGCGATGGCACCACGTTCTGCATCGCGCTGAACATGGTTTCGATGCGGCCCGGATAACGTTTATCCCAGTCGCGCAGCATATCGGCAATCACCTGGCGTTGCAGGTTAGGCTGCGAACCGCACAAGTTACACGGAATAATCGGGAAGCCTTTCGCCTCAGAGAAACGTTCAATGTCTTTCTCGCGGCAGTAAGCCAGCGGGCGGATCACAATGTGTTTGCCGTCATCGCTCATCAGTTTCGGCGGCATCCCTTTCATTTTCCCGCCATAGAACATGTTCAGGAATAAGGTTTGCAGGATGTCATCGCGATGGTGGCCGAGGGCAATTTTGGTGGCGCCAAGTTCAGTTGCGGTGCGGTACAAAATGCCGCGGCGTAGACGAGAGCAAAGTGAACAGGTGGTTTTTCCTTCCGGGATCTTTTCTTTGACGATACCGTAAGTATTCTCTTCAACAATCTTGTACTCAACGCCCAGATTCTCCAGGTACGCTGGCAGAATATGCTCCGGGAAACCCGGTTGCTTTTGATCGAGATTTACCGCTACCAGCGAAAAGTTGACCGGCGCACTCTGCTGCAGGTTGCGCAGAATTTCCAGCATGGTGTAGCTGTCTTTACCACCAGACAGGCAAACCATAATGCGGTCGCCTTCTTCAATCATATTGAAGTCGGCAATGGCTTCGCCCACGTTACGGCGCAGACGCTTTTGCAATTTGTTGAGGTTGTACTGTTCTTTTTTGCTAACTTCTTGATTTTGCGACATGAAAAAGGCTCAATTCGGGTTTTTAGCGCCAACGATACGGACACCGCTGGCAGACATACGCTATTAGGGCTGGATTGTAGCAATGATTTGCGCCGGAGGCAGGTATTTATCGCGCATGCAAGGCGAGACACTGTTCACGCTACTTTCTTTTCCGGGTATTTGCCTTTCACCACGCCGTCATAAAAGCGGCCTTTGGAAACCACAGTAAGAAACACCGAGAAAACGCGTTCAGGAACGCCATGATATTGATAGATGCTTTTGTCGTGGAAACGGATTTCAAGCGTGCGGCTGCGGTTGTCGTAACCCACTGATGCGATTCGAGAAGAGATAACAGAGTGATGCCGCATAATATTCGCTCCTTGCCGCTCGGTTTGAATTTCGATTATTAGCCAGCTTGCGGTCGGTTGTCATGCGAAATACGTGCGTTATAAAAGCCACTGGCCTGCAACCAGTGGCTTTTTTTGCGTTTACTTATTCAGCCGAGCTTTTTTCCGCTTTCCCGGCCAGCTGCGCCAGGAAGTCGTAGCGTTTTTGCAGATCGGCAGCAGCATCTTTCCACAACTGTTCAGCCACATCGGGCTGCTGGGCGTTGAGGCGACGGAAACGTTGCTCGTTAAGCAGGGTTTCCGCCAGCGCATCGGAAGGCGGGCGGGAATCCAGCGCCAGCGGGATTTTTCCTTCGTCTTCACGGCGCGGATCGTAGCGATAGAGCGGCCAGAAGCCGGTTGCGGTGAGCTGGCGCATCTGATCATGGCTGAGCGCCAGATCATAGCCGTGTTCCTCGCACGGGCTGTAAGCAATAATCAGCGACGGGCCGGGGTAGGCCTCCGCTTCCTGAATCGCTTTCACCGTCTGGTTCAACTGCGCGCCGAGCGAAATCTGCGCAACATAAACATGACCGTACATCATCATGCTGACGCCGAGATCTTTACGCGCTTTGCGCTTGCCATGCTCACCAAACTTAGTCACCGCGCCCAGTGGCGTCGCCTTCGACGCCTGGCCGCCAGTGTTGGAATAACACTGGGTATCGAGCACCAAAATGTTGACGTTTTCGGTCAGGCTCATCACATGATCCAACCCGCCAAAACCAATGTCGTACGCCCAGCCATCGCCGCCAATCAGCCAGATTGACTTCTCGACCAGCGCGTCCGCATCGGTCAGCAACTGCTGTGCACTTTCGACATTCGCCAGATGAGTACGCAGCTCGGCAACCTGATCACGACGCACTTCCGGCGTGGCATCGCTATGCAACGCCGTATTCAGTTCCGCCGGAATCTGGTCGGCGAACTGATCGACCAGGCGCATCACGCGCTGGCGATGCTGGTCGACACTCAGGCGGAAGCCGAGACCAAATTCCGCGTTATCTTCAAACAGAGAATTCGCCCACGCCGGGCCACGACCGTTGGCATCCGTGGTGTAGGGCGTCGACGGCAAGTTACCGCCATAAATCGACGAACAACCGGTAGCATTGGCAATCATCATGCGGTCGCCATACAACTGCGTCAGCAGCTTGATATACGGCGTTTCGCCGCAGCCGGAACAGGCGCCGGAGTATTCAAACAGAGGGGTAATCAGCTGTGAAGTACGAATATCGATGCGTTCCAGTTGACTGCGGTCAATCTCCGGCAGGTCGAGGAAGAAGTCATAATTCACTTTCTCCTCTTCCACATGTTCAAGGCGCGACATCATATTGATGGCCTTGATCTCCGGGTTCTGGCGATCTTTCGCTGGGCACACTTCGACGCACAGGTTACAACCGGTGCAATCTTCCGGCGCAACCTGCAAGACATATTTTTGCCCGCGCATATCACGGGATTTCACATCCAGCGAATGCAGGCTGGACGGCGCGTTTTCCATCGCGTCGGGGGAGACCACTTTCGCGCGGATCGCCGAATGCGGGCAAGCCGCCACGCAATGGTTGCACTGGGTGCAAAGCGCTTCCTTCCAGATCGGGATCGCTTCGGCGATATTGCGTTTTTCCCAACGCGTGGTGCCAACCGGCCAGGTGCCGTCCGGCGGGAGTGCGGAAACGGGCAGGGCATCGCCAAGCCCGGCCAGCATGGCTGCGGTCACGGTTTTGACGAAATCCGGCGCGGCATCGGAGACGACCGGCGGGCGGTGGGCGCTCTGCGGGTCAACCGCTTCTAACGGCACTTCAAACAGCGATTCTCGCGCCAGCGCTAGCGCCTGCCAGTTGCGCTCAACCAGCTCCTGGCCTTTGCTGCTGTAGCTTTTCGCAATCGCACCCTGTAACGCAATCAGCGCGCTGTCGCCCGGCAACACATTGGTCAGATGGAAAAACGCCATCTGCATTACCGTGTTGATACGCGCCGCCAGGCCGCATTCGCGGGCGATTTTCGCCGCGTTAACCACATAAAAACGGGCTTTTTTCTGGTTCAGTACCGCCTGAACTTCCTGTGGCAAGCGCGACCACACTTCGTCGGGGCTGTAAGGGGTGTTGAGCAGGAAAATGCCGCCTGGCTTCAGGCGCTCGGCCATCTGGTATTTATCAATAAACTGCAACTGGTGGCAGCCGACAAAATCCGCTTGCGACACCAGGTAGGCGGAGTTAATCGGCTTTTCGCTGACGCGCAGGTGTGAAACCGTCAGCCCGCCGGCCTTTTTCGAGTCATAGACAAAGTAACCCTGCGCGTACCACGGCGTTGAGTTGCCGATAATTTTGATGTTGTTCTTGGTGGCGGAAACGCTGCCGTCACTGCCCAGCCCGTAAAACAGCGCTTCCAGCTTGGCCTGCGTTGGCAGGGTATTTTCCGGCAGCGGCAATGAGAGGTTGGTCACGTCATCATAAATACCGACGGTAAAGCGTGGTTTTGGCTTCGCGGCGCGCAATTCGTTAAATACTGCCAGTACGCATTCAGGGCCGAACTCTTTGGACGATAAACCATAGCGTCCACCGATCACGCGCGGCAGGGTTTCGCGCTCGCCATGATTAAAGGCTTCCGCCAGTGCGGTCATCACATCCAGATAAAGTGGTTCCGCCGGTGCGCCCGGTTCTTTGGTGCGATCGAGCACTGCCACGGTACGCGCGCTTTCAGGTAATACCGAGAGCAGATGCGCCGCACTGAACGGGCGATAAAGCCGCACTTTCAACACGCCGACTTTTTCCCCGCGCGTCAGTAATTCATCAACCACTTCTTCGCAGGTGCCGATGGCAGAACCCATCAACACAATCACGCGATCTGCCTGCGGGTGGCCGTAATATTCAAACGGTTTGTACTGGCGCCCGGTGGCAGCGGCGAAATCATCCATTGCCTGATCAACGTGGCTGTAAACTGCGTCGTACCACGGGTTGGTGGCTTCGCGGGACTGGAAGTAGGTGTCCGGATTGGCAGACGTGCCGCGGATCACCGGATGTTCCGGGTTCAATGCGCGCGCACGATGTTCATCTATTTCCTGCTGTGGGAGCAGGGCGCGGATAGTGTCATCCGCCAGCGGCATGATTTTGTTGATCTCGTGAGAGGTGCGAAAACCATCGAAAAAGTGAATAAATGGTACCCGGCTTTTGAGGGTCGCAATGTGCGAAATCAGCGCGAAATCCTGCGCTTCCTGCACGCTACTGGCGCAGAGCATGGCACAGCCTGTCTGGCGAACGGCCATTACATCCGAGTGGTCGCCAAAGATCGATAACGCGTGAGTGGCAACGGTACGCGCTGCGACATGCAGCACAAACGGCGTTAACTGACCGGCCAGTTTGTAGAGCGTTGGGATCATCAGCAGCAAACCCTGCGATGAAGTGAATGAAGTGGACAGCGCACCGGTCTGCAACGCCCCGTGTACTGCGGCGATCGCGCCTGCTTCAGATTGCATTTCCACCACGCGAGGAATATCGCCCCAGACGTTTTTCAAGCCGTTTCCGGCCCAGGCATCCGCCTGTTCCGCCATCGTCGAACTTGGGGTAATCGGATAAATGGCGATAACTTCACTGGTGCGGAACGCAACTGATGCGACCGCGCCATTACCGTCAGTAGTGATCATATGGCACCTTGCATTGCTCAAAAGAGGGGGCTCGTGAAACTGCGGCGAGTCCTGTAATTATCCCTACATTTTAGCAAACAGCCCGCCGCGCAATTTTCGCTTTTGTGTCCTGAGGCATAACTCTAATCAATGAATTGCAAATTAATTTGCCTGGTTTGCGGTATGGAAGGCAAAGAATTCATTCTAGATTCTTCAACTGAATCATCTTTATTTCGCTAATACGTCGCTTGTTCATATTGATGTTGCAACCTACAGATGAGGCTCCGAGAAAGTGAGTACCTTGAGAGCCTGTGGTGGCAACATTGCAGTAATCATTTCTGTATGTGAGCCATTCTGCTTGGTTTTTTTTGAACGCCTCAATCATGGTGGATTTGCGATTTTTATCGCCCATCCACCATTGCGTATAATCGAAAGCCTCCATTGCTTTTAGCTTTTTGTTATACACCTGATTGAGTTCGTCTTCTGTTTTATCGTTGAGGTCTTCCAGACATTCACTGCTGTTTTCGCCATATTTTTCCAGGCAGGTTTTCACTTCTTTATTCGTCGTGATATCGAGAGTTTGTGCGGCAAGTGAAGCGTGATATGCCAGCAACAGGGAGAGAACGATCGCCGATTTTTTCATCACTGCAAATTCCTTACTCTTATGTTTGTTCTTCTTGAGTCACGAGACAAATTGCTATCACTGCGTAGATAGTCGATGACCTCTTGCCTGCCACCGCCCTCAGCCATGATTTTGACCATCTTACGTGCAGTTATATTGCCTTGAAAAAGGGTATCAATAAAAGAATCCCTAATTGCTGGGTCTAAACTGTTCCACGCGAGAGCATTGATTATTCTTAAACGTCGTACCTGACGGCTATAAACACCTTTTGAATATTCGATTTTTTCGCGATAGGAAATTTCGAAGAGCCGTATTTGCTGTTGATGTGTAATTTCACCTACAAAAGGACCATAAACTCCGACGAACTGACTGGCCTCGCGATTTTTAAGCCCGGCCGCTTTCGCACATAACTGCGCTTTGTATTCCTCAATTCCTGCTTGTCGGAGTGTGGACAGAATTTCGCCTGAACTGCGGCTTCCCATATCATATCCTCTGCCCAGAGTAACTCCGGATCCGCCAACTTCCGGCCAATGAAGAATTCTGGAAAAAAAGGGATAGCTGTTTTGTCTGAAGGGTGCAACTGCGGTGATATAGTCGGAACCTTCGGCATCAAATGTCATTTGTCCGATACTTACCTGGAGTGGTCCGCTGACATTTTTGGGCCTCCAGTGAGGGGTCGAGGCTTCTTCAAGTGCCTGCATAAACCATATATCAGTTGCATTGATCAAACCTGACGGCGATAAATTCAATAATCTTTGATACCAGCGTATTGCTTCAATGGTATCAATATTGCAGTTACCGGTCGGATAGATGTGCCTCCCCGTGGCAACGGCGTATCCGGCATCAATAAGTTGCTGTTGGACAATTTTGACTTCTTTAGGATTATTTGTGCCGCAATCTCCTACAGAAGATGTCAGCCTGAATATCATGGGAGCGTATTGCTGGATGCGTTTCATTTGACTCTCCTTTGTCAACGTTCATCAAATTGCCATTGGCAATGCGATATTTTTCCCCGCGTATAATATCGTGCTCGTTTGCTGATATCTGATAAAAGCTGTGGATTTTAGAATTGGCTCACACCGCCATCGTATCCTTTCATGACAAATAAGAAAAATCGCAAATAAATGTGTCCAAACTGCATAAAGATGACTTTCAGCCCTCGACGTATTGCGCTGTGCTGCCTATGATGCTTGGGTTTCGCTTTTTTTGAGGGGAAGAGAGAATGCGTTCAGCGTTTTGGGTAGGATGTGCCGCTTTGTTGCTGTCGGCTTGCAGCAATGAACCCGTTCAGCAGGCAACCGCCGCACATGTCGCGCCGGGATTAAGAGCCGCGATGTCGAGTGGTGGGCAGGCAAATTGCGCAATGGTTGGCGGTTCGGCGTCGGTGGCTCGCCAGCTTGATGGTTCGATGGTGGGCATGTGCGCGCTACCCAATGGCAAACGATGTAGTGAACAGTCGCTTGCCACCGGAAGCTGTGGCAGTTACTGACTCTGCGTTACACGTTTATAAATTAGCGTCTGTGTCGCCGTCGCCAGCGTTAGCTGATTGTCGGTCAGGTCGACCTGCGCTCCTTCGCTGAGCATCGCGTTAATGGTGTGATCCAACGCGTTACGCTGCGGATCGGCACACATCATCATGGTCATGCCCATGTTTTTCACGGTTAATTCGCCGTCGGAAAGTTTTCCCTGGCCCATGAAGCTGTTGCACATTCTGCCTGCTACGCGCAGATCTTTATCGAAACTGATTTCGGGTGCTTTATCGTCCGCCGCAACAGCCTGACCGTTAAATGTCGTTAATACAAAACGCTGATTCTCCAGTTGCTCCGATTTAAGCAATACGGTGCGGGAGCTGACGCAACCAGAAAGCACCACGCTCAACGCAACCAAAGTCATAATCTTCTTCATCTCGTCCTCTAAGGGCTTTTCCATCAATACGGTGGGGATTGTACCAAGTGAAACCGCAGTGTCATTGCGGGTTTATCTTAAAGAGTTCCCCTGCGAACAGGGGTACCGGGGGATCAGGCCAGCGCGTTCGGGCAGCTTTCTCCGTCGCGTAACTGACGCAAGTTTTCCAGCGTAGTTTCAGAAATACTGGTTAACGCCTCGGCGGTCAGGAAGGCCTGGTGCCCTGTAAACAGCACGTTATGGCAGGCCGACAGACGGCGGAAAACATCATCCTGAATCACATCGTTGGATTTATCTTCAAAGAACAAATCACGCTCGTTCTCATACACATCCATACCAAGCGCGCCGATTTTCTGCGTTTTCAACGCTTCAATGGCGGCCTGCGAATCAATCAATCCGCCACGACTGGTGTTAATGATCATCACGCCATCTTTCATCTGTTCAAACGCGCTGCGATTGAGTAAATGGAAGTTTTCCGGCGTCAGCGGGCAATGCAGGGAGATAACATCGGACTGCGAAAACAGCGTTTGCAGATCGACATACTCAACGCCCAGTTCCAGCGCAGCCGCGCTCGGGTAAGGATCGAACGCCAGCAAACGCATACCGAATCCTTTCAAAATTCGTAACGCAGCAATGCCGATTTTACCGGTACCGATCACCCCGGCGGTTTTGCCGTACATGGTGAAACCGGTCAGCCCTTCGAGTGAGAAGTTGGCATCACGGGTGCGCTGATAAGCGCGGTGAATACGGCGGTTCAATGTCATCATCATGCCAATGGCATGTTCCGCCACGGCTTCAGGCGAGTAAGCCGGAACGCGGACCACGTGCAGCCCCAGCTCTTTTGCTGCATCTAGATCGACGTTATTGAAACCGGCGCAGCGCAGGGCGATGAATTTCACGCCAAGCTTCTTCAATTCTTCGAGAACCGGACGGCTGCCATCGTCGTTAACGAAGAGACAAACCGCCTCACAACCGTTTGCGGTTTTCGCCGTTTTTTCGGTTAATAGGAAGTCGAAAAATTCAAGATCGAAGCCAAAGATCTCGTTTACCTGCTGCAAATACTTTTTATCGTATTGCTTTGTGCTGTATATCGCGAGTTTCATAAGACTTTCTCCAATGATTTTCTGCCCATATTATCACGTTTTAAAATTATTCTGTAAACGTTCAAATCCAGTTGATAAATATGGGGTTGGTGAATGCTTCCAATTTCAGTATATCTGCTGATGAGCTATTGATCTCAGCGCAGTTGCCGCAGTGCGCCTCTGGCGCTCCAGCAGATGGCGATAGCAATCAATACGCTGATAATCCAGGGGATTTTTGAATCATGAAAGTAGTGCGCACTCAGGTAATCACCAAAGGTAAAACAGGTGAAAACGGTCGCGCCGGTAAACCAGCCACGTATCAGGGAACCTCTCGTAAACATTCATTACATCCATAAGTTAATGATAATAAAGCACTCTTTTTACACACTACTGTAAATGCAGCAGCCGGACTATGATTAAGACGGTTCGCGCCTTCTAAGGGGCGTCTTAACATGTAACAATAACCGCCAGAACCGGCTCAATCACATGCAAAATCAGGATATTAGCTGCCCATGAAGGGTAAATACAAAGCCGCCATCGCACTGGTTTTATTGTTCATTCTGCTGCCGCTCACGCTGCTGATGACCCTTGCGCAATGGGTGCCGACATTGGCGGGCATCTGGCTTCCTGCGGGTACACGCATTGCAATGGACGAAAGCCCGCGTCTCACACGGCACGCATTGCGTATCCCCGATCTGCGTTATCTGGTTGACAATTGCACACTGGCATACGTCAAGAATGCCGAACTGACCCATCCCAGCCGCTGGCGGCTTCACATTGACGCGCTGGATATTAACACCGCTTGTTTCAATAAACTGTCGCAAAGTGAAACAGCCTCTTCTACACCACGCACACTCGCCGAATGGCAAGCGTTGCTGCCTTATAGCTGGCTCACCGTCGATCGCTTAACGGTTTCGCCCTGGAAAACCTGGGAAGGCACGCTGTCACTGGCGCTAACGCCCACCGTTCAGGAACTGACATACAGCGGCGAGCGCGTCGAGCTGAATGCCCGTTTGCGCGGCCAGGCGCTGAGTGTCAGCCGCATGTCGCTGCGTCTTTTTGATGATCAACCTCCGTTCACTCTGGGTGGCGAATTTACGCTGCCGAACATCCCTAATGGTGTGCCGGTGAACGGCCATATGGAGAGCACGCTAACCCTGCCGCAGCAGCCCGGCGTGGTGGATGTCGACCTCGACTGGCGTGATAACGAAGGGCAACTGATTGTGATGGCGCGCGACCAGGGCGATCCGCTGTTGGATCTCCCCTGGCAAATTACGCCGCAGCAACTCACCCTCAGCGATGGGCGCTGGAACTGGCCTTATCAAGGTTTCCCGCTAAGTGGGCGAGTGGGGTTAAAAGTTGAAAACTGGCAGAACGGTTTGGAAAACGCGTTAGTCAGCGGTCGGCTCAACGTCCTGACGCAGGGCGACGCCGGAAAAGGTAACGCCGTGTTGACGATCGGGCCGGGGCGGATCAGCGCAACAAACAACGACATGCCATTGCAATTGACTGGCGAAGCCAAACAGGGCGATCTGGTGTTTTATGCGGTGCTGCCCGCACAGCTCACTGGCAGCGTTGACGATCCGCAACTGGCGTTTACTCCCGGCGCGCTGTTGCGCTCGCGCGGCAGGGTGATTGATTCACTGAATATTGATGAAGTGCGCTGGCCGCTGGCGGGCGTCAAACTTACCCAGCGGGGAATTGACGGGCGCTTACAGGCGATTTTGCGTGCCCACGAAAATGCGACGGGTGATTTTCTCCTGCATCTGGATGGGCAGGCGCAGGATTTCCTGCCGGATAACGGTTTATGGCGCTGGCGCTACTGGGGCGATGGCCATTTTACGCCGATGCATGCTCGCTGGGACGTGGCCGGGCGCGGGGAGTGGCGCGACAACACCATTACGCTGACGGATCTGTCGACCGGTTTCGACCAACTGCAATACGGCACCATGCGCATGACTACACCAAGGTTGGTGCTGGATGCGCCCGTGCAGTGGGTGCGTGATAAAAACAATCCGCAATTTAACGGCGCGTTAACGCTGGATGCCGGACAAACCACCTTTAGCGGCGGCAGCGTGTTGCCGGCTTCAACGCTGCAATTCAGCGTGGATGGCAGCGAACCGACACGCTTCCAGTTCAAGGGCTCTCTAAGTGCTGATGCGATTGGCCCAATACGGGTGAATGGCCGCTGGGATGGCGAGCGTCTGCGCGGCCGGGCGTGGTGGCCGCAACAATCATTGATGGTGTTTCAACCATTGATCCCGCCGGACTGGAAAATGAAGCTGCTTGATGGTTCGTTGTACGCGCAAATCGCGTTTTCAGCCGCCGCCGATCAGGGCTTTGAGGCGGGCGGGCATGGTGTGCTGAAAAGTGGCAGTGTCTGGACGCCGGACAACCAAATTCACGGCGTGGATTTCATCCTGCCATTCCGTTACCGCGACGCCACCTGGCAATTGGGCACGCGCCGGCCGGTATCGCTGCGTATCGGCGAAATTGTGAACCAGGTAACGGCCAAAAATATCAGCGCAGATTTGCAAGGCGCCTGGCCATGGAGCGAGGGCAATCCGCTAACATTAAGTGATGTCAGCGTCGATATGCTGGGCGGCAAAGTGACCATGCAGCAGTTGCGCCTGCCGCAGCGCGATCCGGCGTTACTGCGTTTAAGCCATATTGAATCCAGTGAAGTGATCAGTGCCGTGAACCCGAAGCAGTTTGCACTTTCCGGAGCGTTTGACGGTGCCTTGCCGCTGTGGCTGGATAACCCGCAATGGATAATTAAAGACGGCTGGTTGCATAACCCAGGCCCAATGACGCTGCGTATGGACAAAGACACCGCCGATGCGGTGGTGAAAGATAATCTGGCGGCTGGCGCGGCGATTAACTGGCTACGCTATATGGAAATTTCCCGCTCATGGACAAAGATAGATCTGGATAACCTTGGCGTGTTAAATATGCGCGCCAACCTAACCGGCACCAGTTTTGTGGATGGAAAAAGCAGTACCGTTAATTTGAACTATACCCATCAGGAGAACGTGTTCACCTTATGGCGCAGTTTACGTTTTGGCGACAATTTGCAGTCATGGCTTGAGCAAAATGCGGCGCTACCTGAAGCCCGTTGCGCGAAGGGCAAGTCGTGCGAGGAAAAAAAATGAGAACCCTGAAAGCTGTGCCAGGCATGCTGATGGCGACCCTGCTTGTCGCCTGTACGCCGCGTATTGAAGTAGCGGCGCCGAAAGAGCCGATAACCATCAATATGAATGTGAAAATTGAGCACGAAATCCATATCAAAGTCGATAAAGATGTGGAAACCCTGCTGAAATCCCGCAGCGATCTGTTCTGAGGCGATGATGAAAAAACGAGTTGTAATGGCGCTGCTGGCTTTAAGCCTGGTCAGCGCAACCGCTCAGGCGCTGACGCTTGACGAAGCCCGCACTCAAGGACGCGTAGGGGAAACATTAAACGGGTTTATCGCACCGATAAGTCACGATCAAGAAACATTAGCACTGGTCGAACGCATCAACAAAGCGCGCACCGAAAGCTACCAACAACTGGCTGACCGCAACAACATCCCCGTTGATGACGTGGCGAAAATGGCGGGGCAGAAACTGGTCGAACGCGCCAAACCCGGTGAACATGTGCAGGGCATTAATGGCAAGTGGCTGCGCAAATAATGCCTTGAAACATCTGAAAGCGGCGAGAACAAAGGGCGATCATCGCTACGATCAAAAGGTGCCATTGCCCGGAGATAACGCCTATGTACGCCTACAAAAAAACGGCCCGCGAACCCCCGCTTTTCAGGAGGCCGCTGAGCAAGAATCAGAAAATTTTGCCTCGCCCAGACGAGGTTCCTCTCTTCGCGATGAATTAAAGAAGCTCCCTTCTTTATTTAAAAGAAGAGAGCCTCAGGTGGAAGGTGGGGCAAAACCCGAAGCGGAAGGCAGTTATCGTAGACCTGAAAACCTTATCGCGACGGGATCGATCGGCAGTGTTTACCAGTACGGCAATGACTACGTCATGAAAGATTACAGCGGGGTCGTTGAACCCGGGATGAAAGGGAGGTTGATTAAAGCGCAGAACAACACTGCGGCTTTCAATCGCTATTACGGTCAGGGAAGCGCCAGCATGATGATGCGAGAGACGGCGAATCCCTTGCAGAAAGCGGTATCCGTAAAACTGAAAAGAATTAAAGGCGAACCGTTAGCTGCTATCCTCGCCACGAAAAACATCGCGCTTGCACAGAAGGCGCTGGAAAGTTTGTCCCGCAGCGATGTTGCCGCAGAGCTAGTCAAAAAACTGGAGATGCTCGGCATTGAACATATGGATATTAATGCCGCTAATATTTTGTACGATCCGCAAAGCGAAGAGTTTAATTTGATCGATTTTGACGACGCCAATATTAATAAGCCAGGCGAGCCATTAAATGAGTTCGCTGTGGAGCAACTGGTGAAGAAGATGGCTGTTGTTTTTCGTGTCTTCAGGCGGGAGGTCGAAGAGATGAGAAGCGCGATGGCTCAGCAATAACCAGTTCCCCCTCTCCCGGAAAAGAGAGAGGGGGAAAATCTTACGCCGCAACGACGCTGTCGATTGCCGCTTTTGCATCGGTCTGCGCTTTGGTCGCCACTTCCGGACCGTAAGCGATACCTTCTGCAAACACGAAGTTCACATCAGTGATACCGATAAAACCGAGGAACAGTTTCAGGTACGGCGCGACCAGGTCAGACGGGGTGTCTTTGTGAATACCGCCGCGGCTGGAGAGGATCACCGCGCGTTTGCCTTTCACCAGACCTTCCGGGCCGTTTTCGGTGTAACGGAAGGTGACGCCAGCGCGTGCAACCAGGTCGAAGTAGTTCTTCAGCTGCGTCGGGATGTTGAAGTTGTACATCGGGGCATTAATCACGATCACGTCATGCGCTTGCAGTTCAGCAATCAGTTCATCAGACAGCGCCAGCGCTTCTTGCTGACGCGGCGTCAACGGCGCATCGCTCGGGCGCAGCGCGCCAACTAATTCGCCATCCAGGACCGGTACCGGGTTAGCGGCCAGATCGCGCACGGTGATTTGGTCACCAGCGTGCTTTTCGCTCCATTGTTCAACGAAATAATCGGCCAGTTGAGAAGACTGTGAATACCCTGCCAGAATGCTGGATTTAAGAACTAAAACTTTACCCATCAGGTGTTTCCTTTGTTGTATTTGCTCTGGGTTGCCCCGTAATTGCGTGACACTTTATTCACAATCTTGCGACATGAATAGCGCAATATATCGATTCCTATGTTCGAATTTCTTGAACAAGAAAAGGATTATCGCGATGTGTTATTCTTCGGCCATTGCGAACTTAAGAAGTTTCCCGGCAGTGCTCTGCCCGATAAATCTATGACTGAACAATATAAATTAACCATCTCCGAACTCTATACGCAGCTCGATAACCTGATGTTGCGCGACCGGCAACGCTTCGCGCGCCGTTTGCAGGGCTGCAAGAAAGTTAAAAATCCTGAATCTCAGCAGGCGCTTTTACAACAGATCGCGCAGGAAGCAGCACAAGCCGCTGAAAAAGTGACGCTGCGCGAAGCGTCGCGCCCGACGATTGATTACCCGGAAAACCTGCCAGTCAGCCAGAAAAAACAGGCCATTCTTGAAGCCGTGCGTGATAACCAGGTGGTTATCGTCGCCGGGGAAACCGGCTCCGGTAAAACCACACAGTTGCCGAAAATCTGCATGGAACTGGGGCGCGGAATCAAAGGGCTGATTGGTCACACCCAACCACGCCGTCTGGCGGCGCGTACTGTGGCAAACCGTATTGCCGAAGAACTGAAAACCGAGCCGGGTGGCTGTATCGGTTACAAAGTGCGTTTTAGCGATCACGTCAGCGATAACACCATGGTCAAACTGATGACTGACGGTATTTTGCTGGCAGAAATCCAGCAGGACCGGCTGCTGATGCAGTACGACACCCTCATTATTGATGAAGCGCACGAACGCAGCCTGAACATCGATTTCCTGCTCGGTTACCTGCGCGAGTTGCTACCGCGCCGCCCGGATCTCAAAATCATCATCACGTCCGCGACCATCGACCCGGAACGTTTTTCCCGCCATTTCAATAATGCGCCAATCATCGAAGTTTCAGGCCGGACGTACCCGGTGGAAATGCGTTATCGCCCGATTGTCGAAGAAGCGGACGATACTGAACGCGATCAATTGCAGGCCATTTTTGATGCCGTGGATGAGCTGGGACGTGAAAGCGCGGGCGATATTCTGATCTTTATGAGCGGCGAACGCGAAATCCGCGATACAGCAGACGCATTGAGCAAACGCGATTTGCGCCATACCGAAATCCTGCCGCTGTATGCGCGTTTATCCAACAGCGATCAAAACCGCGTATTTCAGGCGCACAGTGGGCGGCGCATCGTGCTGGCCACTAACGTCGCGGAAACCTCGCTCACCGTTCCGGGCATTAAATATGTGATTGACCCCGGCACGGCACGAATCAGCCGCTACAGCTACCGTACCAAAGTGCAGCGTTTGCCGATTGAGCCGGTATCGCAAGCCTCGGCGAACCAACGTAAAGGGCGCTGTGGTCGCGTATCGGAAGGGATCTGTATCCGTCTTTATTCGGAAGATGACTTCCTCTCGCGCCCGGAATTTACCGACCCGGAAATTCTGCGCACCAATCTCGCATCGGTCATTTTGCAAATGACGGCGCTGGGGCTGGGCGATATCGCCGCGTTTCCGTTTGTCGAAGCGCCGGATAAACGCAATATCCAGGACGGCGTGCGTCTGTTGGAAGAGCTTGGCGCGATCACCACTGATGAGCAGCAGAGCGCCTACAAATTGACGCCGCTGGGCCGCCAGCTATCGCAACTACCGGTCGATCCACGTCTGGCGCGCATGGTGCTGGAAGCGCAAAAACATGGCTGCGTGCGCGAAGCGATGATCATCACCTCGGCGCTCTCTATTCAGGATCCGCGTGAACGGCCGCTGGATAAAAAACAGGCCTCGGACGAGAAACATCAGCGCTTCCACGATAAAGAGTCCGACTTCCTCGCTTTTGTGAACCTGTGGAACTACCTCGGCGAGCAGCAAAAAGCGCTCTCGTCGAACCAGTTCCGCCGCCAGTGTCGGCTGGAGTATCTGAACTATTTGCGCGTACGCGAATGGCAAGATATCTACACTCAGTTGCGCCAGGTGGTGAAAGAGTTGGGCATTCCGGTCAACAGTGAACCGGCGGAATACCGCGAAATTCATATCGCGCTGTTAACCGGTTTGCTGTCGCATATCGGTATGAAAGACGCTGATAAACAAGAGTTTACCGGTGCACGCAATGCCCGTTTCGCCATTTTCCCCGGTTCCGGCTTATTCAAAAAGCCGCCGAAATGGACGATGGTTGCCGAACTGGTGGAAACCAGCCGGTTATGGGGGCGCATTGCCGCGCGTATTGATCCCGAGTGGGTGGAGCCCGTCGCGCAACATCTGATCAAGCGTTCTTACAGCGAGCCGCATTGGGAGCGGGCGCAGGGCGCGGTGATGGCGACAGAAAAAGTCACCGTTTATGGGCTGCCGATTGTCGCGGCACGTAAAGTGAATTACAGCCAGATCGATCCGGCGCTGAGCCGCGAGTTGTTTATCCGCCATGCGCTGGTGGAGGGTGACTGGCAAACGCGCCATGCGTTCTTCCGCGAAAACCTGAAACTGCGCGCAGAAGTGGAAGAACTGGAGCATAAATCGCGGCGCCGCGACATTCTGGTCGACGATGAAACCTTGTTTGAATTTTACGATCAGCGCATCAGCCATGAAGTGGTTTCCGCGCGCCATTTTGATAACTGGTGGAAAAAGGCCAGCCGCGAAACGCCGGACTTGCTCAACTTCGAAAAGAGCATGTTGATCAAAGAGGGCGCGGAAAACGTCAGCAAGCTCGATTACCCGAACTTCTGGCATCAGGGCAACCTGAAACTGCGCCTGAGCTACCAGTTTGAACCCGGTACCGATGCCGATGGCGTGACCGTGCATATTCCGTTGCCATTGCTCAACCAGGTGGAAGAGAGCGGTTTCGAGTGGCAAATTCCCGGTCTACGCCGCGAACTGGTGATTGCGTTAATCAAATCGCTGCCCAAACCGGCGCGCCGCAATTTTGTGCCTGCGCCGAATTACGCCGAAGCGTTTCTTGGCCGCGTCACGCCGCTGGAAATGCCGCTGCTGGATGCGCTGGAGCGCGAGTTGCGCCGCATGACGGGTGTTACCGTGGATCGCGATGACTGGCATTGGGAACAGGTGCCCGATCATCTGAAAATCTCCTTTCGCGTGGTGGATGACAAAAACAAAAAGCTGCTCGAAGGACGTTCGCTCAGCGAATTGAAAGAGCAACTGAAAGGCAAGGTACAAGAAACCTTATCTGCGGTGGCCGACGACGGTATTGAGCAAAGTGGGTTGCATCTCTGGAGTTTCGGCACCCTTGCAGAAAGTTACGAGCAAAAACGCGGCAACTATAAGGTGAAAGCCTGGCCAGCGCTGGTTGATGAACGTGACAGTGTCGCGATCAAGCTGTTTGATAATCCGCAGGAGCAGCAACAGGCGATGTGGCGCGGTATCCGCCGTTTGCTGCTGTTAAACATTCCGTCGCCGATAAAATATCTGCACGAAAAACTGCCGAACAAAGCCAAACTCGGTCTCTACTTTAACCCCTACGGCAAAGTGCTGGATCTGATTGATGACTGCATCTCGTGCGGCGTCGATAAGCTGATCGACGAAGCGGGTGGGCCGGTGTGGACGGAAGAAGGTTTTGCCGCGCTGCATGAGAAAGTGCGCGCCGAGTTGAACGAAACGGTGGTGCAGATTGCTAAACAGGTCGAGCAGATCCTGACGGCGGTGTTCACTATCAACAAACGCCTGAAAGGGCGCGTGGATATGACCATGGCGCTGGGGCTGTCGGACATCAAAGCGCAAATGAGCGGGCTGGTGTATCGCGGTTTTGTCACCGGCAACGGTTTCCGTCGTCTTGGCGACACGCTGCGTTATCTGCAGGCGATTGAGAAGCGGCTGGAGAAACTGGCGGTCGATCCGCACCGCGATCGCGCGCAGATGCTGAAAGTCGAGCAGACGCAGCAGGCGTGGCAGCAGTGGTTGAACAAGTTGCCGCCCGCGCGGCGCGAAGATGAAGACGTGAAAGAGATTCGCTGGATGATCGAGGAGCTGCGCGTCAGTTATTTCGCGCAGCAACTCGGAACACCGTATCCGATCTCCGATAAACGGATTTTGCAGGCCATGGAACAGATTAGCGCGTAATGTTTTGCCATTGCCCGGTGGCGCTTCTGTATGACCGGATACATAGGTGACAGATCAGACCGGGAACACAGGTAACACTTTTCTAATCTATCCGGACCACACTCTGGGTTTTCCGGTCGTAGTAAGCAAGTGTTATTCCATTGAAGATGATGGCTTCCAGGCCATCATCTTGTTCCTCCAGCATGATGTGCTCCCCTGTCAGTGCTTCACTCAGGAACACCGTACCCTTTTTACCCATAAACAGTGTTCCTCTCGACTTCACTTTATGGACTGTCGCACCTGACGGATAAACGTACTCCGGTACCCTGCCATCCCACTGCCGTTGCGACGGTTTCCACACGGTCCCGGGAGTTACCCCACACAGCGCTTCATGCGGTCTTTCATGATTAAACTCTTCCCGGTAATCGCTGAACCAGTGCTGCTGCTCTTCCATCGTCATGAACGTATTGCCACATTCCAGCGCCCGTTTTAGTGAACGGTGCATGCGCTCATGGCGGCCATTTTCTTCCGGATGCCCCTTTCTGATACGCTCCGGTCTGACACCCAGTTTTATCAGCCAGACCGCCAGCCGACTTAACCCGGCGATACCTGTTCCGGCAAAAGGCTGCCCGTTATCTGTCCGGAGCACGTCCGGCAGGCCATACTCCATGAACGCATCCGTCAGGCACGCTCTGACAAACGGTTCACTCTCCCGGTCTGTTGCCCGGCAGCTCAGGAGATACCTGCTGTGATTATCCGTCAGCGTGAAGGGATGGCAGTATTCCTGGCTCAGCATCCTGAACCTGCCTTTAAAATCCGCGCTCCAGACCTGGTTGTTCTCACTGATGGTGGTCAGCGGCTGGCGGTTGCCCGGCGTTCTGCGTCTGCGCTTTTTATCCGGGACCAGGCCTTCGCGCTTGAGGATATCGCCGATAGTGCTGGCTGCCGGTACGGTAAAATCAACCCCATGATTGAGGCACCACATCCTCAGTTTTTTAGGGCCCCAGTCAGGATGTTTATGTCGCAGGGCGATCAGATGGCTGGCGATATCATCCGGGACCGCCCGGGAATGAGAACGGGGAGCGCGTGAGCGATCAGCGAGAGAAGAAAGGTCGGAAGGGTCGAATCGTTCAAGCCATTTATAGCCGGTTTTGCGGCTGATGCCGAAGAGGCGACACAGAGCTGAAAAGGAGTCCGTACCTGCATGGCAGGCACGGACAAAATCAAGGCGTTGCATAGGTCGGGTCTCAGTCCAGGGCATAGGGAGTCTCCTCTTCTATGCCAGTTAAAACTGTTACCCATGTATCCGGTCTAAAGTGTTACCCATGTTTCCGGTTCATACCCTTCGCTTACCGGGCCTACAAAATCGCATCACGCGTTTACCCATGCCAGGGTAAACCCATCCCAACCTTTCACGCCGACGGTTTGCATTGCCGTCGCTGTAAGGCGCGGGTCGGCGCCGATCATCTCAATAAACTTACGCACCCCTTGCACGCTGGTATCGGTGGTCACCGGGTTGGTCACCTCACCGCTGCGCACCACGTTATCACCAATGATCAACGTACCGGGACGTGAATAATGCAGCGCCCACTTCAGGTAATTGGGGTTGTTGGGCTTATCGGCATCAATAAAAATCAAATCAAAAGGCGGGCGGTCGCCGAGATTTTCCAGCGTATCCAGCGCCGGGCCTTCCGCGACGGTAACTAACCGATTAACCCCGGCAAGGTGTAAGTTTTCGCGGGCAATCGCCGCGTGTAACGGATCGGCTTCCAGCGTCAACAACTCGCCATTAGAGGGTAATTCACGCGCCATCCACAGCGTGCTGTACCCGCCCAATGTGCCAATTTCAAGAATGCGCTTTGCCCGTACCATGCGGACAAACAGGGCCAATAACTGCCCCTGCGTGGGGGAAACATCAACGCCCGGAAGCCCGGCGCGCCGGTTATTCGCCAGTATTTGCGTCAGGATTTCATCTTCCGGAATCAGATTTTGCTCTAAGTATTCATCAACCGCGGACCACTTCTGCTGCATAGCATCACTCCTGGTTTTGTCATCACTTAATTCAGCCCGGACCAGCCACCTCCCAACGCGCGATAAAGATCGACCTGCGCCAATAACAGGTTATTTTTCACCTGCACGGCGCTCAGTTGGGCGGAAAACAGCGTGCGTTGCGCATCGAGCACGTCTAAGTAAGAGGAGTAGCCGTTACGATAACGGTTTTGCGCAATGCGCAACGTCTCCTGCGCGACCTGCTGTTGGCCCTCAAGCTCGGTCAACTGCTCGCCAAGCCGGGTAATGGCATCCAGACTGTCGTTAACCTCTTTGAAAGCGCTACGAACGGTCTTTTCATAGGTGTAGAGCGCCTGATTGCGCTGCGACATTGACACATCCACTTGCGCATTCAGCGCCTGGCGGTTCAGCAACGGCGCGAGAATACTGCCGCCCAGGCTCCATAGCCGTAGCGGGTTATCCAGCAAACCGGGCAGGGTGTCATCTTGCATACTGCCGGTCGCTGTCAGGTTGATTGACGGCAATAATTTCGCCTGTGATGACGCAAGCGTGGCGTCGGCGGCGACCAACTGGCGCTGCGCCTGCACAATATCCGGGCGCCGGTTCAGTAACGTTGATGGCAATTGCGACGGCAGTTTGAGCGGCGTCAGCGCGGCAAACGCATTGCGATCAAGGGTTCCGGGATTATTGCCGAGCAACAGGCTTAAGGCATTTTCCTGCTGGCTTATCTGGTGTTGTAGCACTGGAACCTGCGCGCGCGCCGTGCGTAATTCCGCGTCCGATTGCATCAACTCCAGCCGGGAAGTATAGCCTGTTTCATACTGACGCCGGGCGAGCTGCAAGGCATCTTCGCGCGCTTTAAGTGTTGAGCGGGTCACTTGCAACTGCTCATCCAGCGACAACAGCGTGAGATAACCGGACGCCACATTAGTCGCGACCGTTAAATCGGCGGCGGCCGCCGCGGCTTTCTGCGCTTCCAGCGACGCATCAGCCGCCCGTGACGCGCTGCGGCTGGCACCCCAAATATCGACATCGTAACTGGCGGTCAAATTGCCTTTATAGACGGTGCTGTGAATCGGCAGGCCGGTCGCGGCGGATTGTGAGCGGGCGCGCGTGCCGGAAAAGCCCGCGTCCAGTTCGGGAAACAATGCGCTGTCGGCGGCGTAAACACGCGCCTGGTATTCATTAACCCGTTCGCGGGCAATTAGCACATCGCTGTTGTGGCGCAGGGCCTGATCGACATAACGGTTTAACTGGCTATCGTGGAAATTGCGCCACCAGACACTGTCTGTTTTGCTGGCGGGGCCTGCATCGTTACGCCAGGCGGCGGGGATCTGTAATGACGGCTGCGCTTTTTCAACATCGGCGGACTGGCAACCCGCGAGCACAAGGCTCAGTGCAACAACGGCGGGATGCAGCCTCATTTCTGCGCCTCCCGCGTATCAATGCTCACCTGCACGGACATGCCAGGACGCAGACGCGCTACCTCTTCCGCTTTGCCTTCAACCTGAATTCGCACCGGAATGCGCTGGGCGATTTTGACAAAGTTTCCAGTGGCGTTATCCGGGCTAATCGCGCTGAATTCAACGCCAGTGGCGGGGGAAATACTCTCCACGCGCCCGGTAAAGGCATCGCCGTTCAGGGCATCGACGGTAAACCGCACCGGTTGGCCAATCAGCACATCGGCCAGTTGCGTCTCTTTCAGGTTCGCAATCACCCAGCGCTGCGACGGCACCAGCGACGTAAGGTGAGTTCCAGCGGCGACATACGCACCCAACCGCACGCTGATTTGCCCCAGTTGCCCGTCGCGCGGCGCGACAATGCGCGTGTTTTGCAGGTCGATTTGCGCCAGTTCCAGCGCGGCTTTGGCATTTTCCACATCCGCCTGCAATGACGCGCGGTTAACGATGGTGGTTTGCAGATCCTGGCGCGACATCTCAAGGGTCGCTTGCGCCTGGGCAATATTCGCCGTGTTTTGCGCGGCGGTGGCGAGCGCCGCATCACGCTCACGCACGGAAAGCGAACCATCGGCGGTCAACTCTTTAACGCGTTTTAAATCCGCCTGTGATTGAAGATTTTGCGCTTTGGCACTGGCGAGGGCGGCTTCGTTTCGCGCAATCACCGCCTGGGCGCTTTTACGCTGCTGGAGATTGTTCTCAAGGGCCGCTTTTTTCATCGCCAGTGTGGCTTTCGCCTGATCGACGCGCTGGCGGTAAATGCGGTCATCGATCTGCATAATCAGATCGCCTTTTTTTACCACCGTAAAGTCCTGCACCGGCACGTCGGTGATATAGCCATTCACCTGCGGGCTGATAAACGTTGTTTGTCCGCGCACGTAGGCGTTATCCGTGAACTGCGTGTGGCGGGTAAACGGCGGCAGTTGCCAGGCGTACAGGATCACCAGTACGCCCACAATGCCAATAGCGGCGGCGCTGAAGAGGGAAACAATTCGCACATTGCTGCGGGTATTGGCCCGCTCTTTCGCTGCGTCCTGCTGACTCATTAGATACTCCGATAAAAATTATTTGGTTCCAGTTGCCCGCTTCAGTGCAAGACGGGCCGTAATACGCAGGCGCAACAAGCGCCATAAAATCCACAACAGCGTCGCGGCGGCAATACTTGCCGTCAGCAGATAAGTATCGTTGTAAGCCAGAATATTCGCTTCCAGCGTAGAGACGTTTTGCAGTTGCGTGGCCGCTTGCGTGCTGAGCAACGCGCTGTCGCCAATCATGCTCTGGTACAACTGGCTGTAAAGTTGCAAGCGGTCATTGACCAGCGGGTTTAATGTCGTGAGCTGATCGGCCAGCAAACTGGAGTGATACTTTTCGCGCCAGGTCTGGAAGGTGCCGAGAATCGCGGAACCCATCAGACCGCCGATGTTCTGGCTCATGCCGAACAGCACAGAGAAACTGACCAGGTTGCGCGGTTCGGCCACCACGCCGCCGATGCCCGCCAGCATCGCCGGGGCGATAAAAAACGCGCTGGCAAAACCGAGCAGGAACTGGCTAATCATCAACTGATCCGGGCGCGTCAGGCTGGTTGACTGGCTGTCCATCAGCGAGGCGATAATCATCAGCACCAGCGACGTAACAATCGGCCACGCCAGCCGTTGCGGTTTGATCGTCAGGCAACTGGCGGCAATACCGCAAATAATCCCCGCAAGAATCGACCAGGCCAGCCGCGTCATCTGCTCATTTTGCAGCCCGACATATTGCAGCCAGCCAAAAACACCGGTGTTCTGCTCGGCGAGCACAATGCGGATCAACAGCATAATCAGCCCGAGGCGCACAATACTGCCGCTGGAAAGCCAGCGTGTGTTAAGCAGCGGGTTGCTGCGGTTGTGCTCAAACACAATCGCCGAGACAATCAACACCAGCGAGCTTGCCAGCGCCCAGCCAATCCACGGCGCTTCAAACCACCAATCGAGGCGGCCCATTGAGAGCACCGCACAGAGCAGCGCCATGCCGGGGGCGAGCAAAAAGAAGGTGATGAAATCTTTCTTCTCAAACACCTGTTTGCGGTCGCCCGGCGGCAGTTTCAGCGCGATAACGCAACCGAGAGAAATCAGCGCCAGCCCAAGTTCAAACAGATACAAACCGCGCCACTCGTCCAGTTGCAACAGTTCCGTTGAGAACAGGCGAGCAATGGGGATCGCCAGCGTCGAGCCAGTGATGCCGATGGTGAGCGCTTTCAAGCGGTGTTTCGCGGGCCAGGCCTGAATCTGGTAATAGATGCCGAGCGAACTGAGCGCCGCCGCCACCATACCGTGCGCGGCGCGGACAAGCAGCGCCGAACTGAGATCGTTAATAAACAAATGGAAGAAGGTGACCAGCACATAGAGCACCAGGAACCCTTCCGTAAAGGCGCGCAAACCATACTGCTGGCGGAATTTCACCAGCAACAGGTTGATTGAGACATTGGTCATCACATACACCGCTGGCAGCCAGGCGATTTCTGTCGACCAGGCGGCAAAGGTGCCTTGCAGGTTTTGCAGGTTCGCGGTCACCATCGCGTTGCCGAGCGCGCCGGTCATGCAGACCAGCAAGCCGACAATGCCATAAGCGATGCGTCGCGGCGTGCTGTGCCAGGGCGTGGAGGGGGAGCCCAGCAGCATTGGTTTTTCGTGGGCGGCCCATTCACGAGGCGCGTAAGGATCGCTTTTCGGCAAGCGCATTATTTGTCGACCTTATGAGAAGCCATTTCACCCAGAGACAGAAAAAACAGATAAAAAATGCAAAAGTTGCGGTTATCCATGAAGACCTAAAAATTGACCAGCTGAATAGTTAGGGGGCTAACGATTCTACGTGCGCCCATAAATGCATTGCAAGTGCATAACAAAAATATAGATTACGCACGGAAAGCAATCGGCTTAAGTGTTCAGAAATTCATAACAATCAAGGTGACAGTGTCACCATAAAAGCGATTATTTCAGAGTATATCGATTGAGTTACAGAAACTTACAGGAACAGGTTTAGGAGTGATCCGCTATTCAGAACCTGTTGACGCGGTAGTCTGTATACAGTAACGCGAAGGAGGTATTGATGCTGAAGACAACTTTTCCCGCTTTGCCGGAGCCGACGCTAGCTGCCGCGAACACGCTCGGGGAATGGCTGGCGCAGAATGATTTTGTGGGTAAACCAGCACCGGTGCGTGCAGATGTGGTGATCCTGGCGGGTAACGCCGTGATCCCGACAATTGATGCGGCATGTGCGCTGGCGGCGGCGCAACAAACGCCGTTGCTGATTAGCGGCGGCGTCGGCCATTCGACGACCTTCCTCTATTCGGCGATTGCCCGTCACCCGCGTTATAACGTGATTCGCACCACCGGGCGGGGTGAAGCCGCGATTCTGGCCGACATTGCCCGCCAGTTCTGGAAACTGGATGACAAACAACTCCTGATTGAAGACCGCTCGACCAACTGCGGAGAAAACGCCCGTTTCAGCGTCGATATGCTCATCACTAAAGAAATCAAACCGAAGACAGTCATGGTGATGCAGGATCCGACCATGCAGCGCCGCACAATGGCGACCTTTGCCCGCGTCAGCGAGCAATGTAACGATGCGCCGCACTGGTTGAGCTGGCCGGGTTTAACCCCATTACTGATCAACACGGACAACGGGCTGGAGTTTCAGCCTCGTCAGCGCGGTCTGTGGTCGGTGGAACGCTATTTGTCTCTGCTATTGGGCGAGATCCCGCGTCTGCGTGATGATGCCAACGGTTACGGGCCGAATGGCCGTGACTACCTTGTTCACGTTGATTTTCCTCAACATATTGAAGATGCCTGGCAGGTTTTGCACACGGACCGCACCCTCGCCGAGGCCATGTCCTTCCGTTCGTTGTAAAGCCAATGCCCGTTTGCGCCAGCCGTATCGCAAACGGGCATGCCTGCTTCGCCAGTTGCTATTTTTTTGCCCACTTTTCTCTGCTCTTTTATGCGTTCTCTCACAAAAGCGGCGTATCTGCCTGGGAAATTTGCCGTCTGAAGATAGATTTTTAACAATGAATTCACTTGTTAAAAACAATGTAATTACAGGAGCGGATCATGACGGCACCCGTACAACACCCTATGTTTATTGATGGGCAATTTGTCAGCTGGCACGGGGACAAATGGCTCGACGTCGTCAACCCGGCGACAGAGGAGATACTGGCGCGCATTCCCGACGGCAGCGCGGAAGATGCCCGCAAAGCGATTGATGCCGCCGAACGCGCGCAACCCGCCTGGGAAGCACTACCGGCCATCGAACGCGCGGGTTGGCTGCGAAAAATCGCCGCCGGCATTCGTGAAAAAGCCAGTGAGATCAGCGCATTGATCGTGGCTGAAGGCGGCAAAATCCAGCAACTGGCGGAAGTGGAAGTCGCGTTTACCGCCGATTACATCGACTATATGGCGGAGTGGGCGCGCCGCTATGAAGGTGAAATCCTGCAAAGCGATCGCCCTAACGAGAATATTTTTGTTTTCAAACGCGCCCTCGGCGTCACCACCGGCATTTTGCCGTGGAACTTCCCGTTCTTCCTGATCGCCCGCAAAATGGCGCCCGCACTGATCACTGGCAACACAATTGTGATCAAACCGAGCGAGTTCACGCCGAACAACGCCATTGCGTTTGCCAAAATCGTTCACGATGTGGGATTGCCAAAAGGTGTCTTTAACCTCGTGTTGGGGCGCGGGGAAACCGTCGGCCAGGAACTGGCAGGCAACCCGAAAGTAGCGATGGTCAGCATGACCGGCAGCGTCGGCGCGGGTGAAAAAATCATGGCGGCGGCGGCGAAAAACATCACCAAAGTGTGCCTCGAACTGGGCGGCAAAGCCCCGGCGATTGTGTTGGATGATGCGGATCTGGAACTGGCAGTGAAAGCGATTGTCGATTCGCGCGTCATCAATACCGGGCAGGTATGTAATTGCGCCGAGCGCGTTTATGTGCAAAAAGGCATTTACGACCGCTTTGTGAACCGCCTTGGCGATGCGATGAAAGAGGTGCAGTTTGGCGACCCGGCGCAGCGTAACGACATCGCGATGGGGCCGCTGATCAATGCCGCCGCGCTGGAGCGGGTTGAGCAAAAAGTATCGCGCGCGGTTTCCGAAGGGGCGCGTGTGGTGCTGGGTGGTAAACCGGTGGTCGGCACCGGCTATTTCTACCCGCCAACGCTGCTGCTGGATGTCACCCAGCAGATGGCGATCATGCACGAAGAAACCTTCGGCCCGGTGTTGCCGGTGGTGGCGTTTGACACCCTGGATGAGGCGTTAGCGATGGCGAACGACAGTGATTATGGCCTGACGTCGTCGGTCTACACGCGGGATCTGAATACAGCCATGAAAGCGGTGCGCGGGCTGAAATTTGGCGAAACCTACATCAACCGCGAGAACTTCGAGGCGATGCAAGGTTTCCATGCCGGCTGGCGCAAATCGGGTATCGGCGGAGCGGATGGGCGCCACGGCCTAAACGAATATCTGCAAACGCAGATGGTTTATCTGCAATCCTGATGAACGTGGCCCCCGCCTGATGCGGGGGCGCGTTTCACACTTTTGTCGCTATCCACGCCATCATTAATTCCGGCCAAATCGCCACTGGCAACCCCAGCGCATCGCGAATGCCGAAACCGTGTTTTCCCTGCTCGAACAGATGCATTTCCACCGGCACACCCAGGCGGCGCAATGCGCTAAACATCACCACACTGTTTTCCACTTTCACCGCAGGATCATCGACCGCATGCAATAAAAAAGTGGGCGGCGTTTGCGCGTCCGCCATTTGCTCGGCGGAGTAATGGTGAATCTGCTCATCGTTGGGGGTATCGCCAATCAACTGCTGGCGCGACATAGGGTGGTCGATCTCGGCATGCATGGTGATGACCGGGTAGACCAGCGCCATAAAGGCCGGGCGAGCGCTCTGTTCATCGACAGTATCCAGCGGGGTGTAAACCGGCTCGTTATAACGCGTGCCTAAACTTGCCGCCGCGTGTCCTCCGGCAGAAAACCCCATAATGCCAAGACGCTGCGGGTCGATGCGCCACTCGGCTGCGCGCGTACGAATCACGCGCATCGCGCGCTGGACATCGGCGAGCGGGGCGTCAGCGCCTTCGGCGTGCCCATCGCCCGGCAAGCGGTAAGTCATCACAAATAAGGTGTAGCCTTTGGCGTTAAAAACCGGCGCCAGCGCGCTGCCTTCTTTATCTAACACCACGCGGCGATATGAACCGCCCGGCGTCACCAGAATGCCGACACCGTTGGGGTTTTGCGGCGCATAAACCGTGATTTCCGGGGCGCGAACGCCGGTGACAGAACGGTCGAATGGCGAGGGGCCAGTGTGTTGCTCTTCAAGTTGAAAACGGACCGGGCTGACACTGGCGCCCGAAGCCTCGCCCTGCGGCCAGACGGGGAAGGTCGTTGCGTGCTGAACCGCCACGTCCATTAAGGTTAACAAATCTTGCGGGGTGATATTTCTCACTCGTTCTCCTTCGTTGCCCGATGGCGCTGCATCATTCACAACGCGCGATATTTCTCCAACACACGCACCAATTGGGTGACAAAACCGTATTCGTTATCGTACCAGGCGACGGTTTTTACCAGTTGCAAATCGCCCACTTCGGTGACTTCGGTCTGCGTGGCATCAAATAAAGAACCGAAATGGCTACCAATCACATCGCAAGAGACAATCTCGTCATCGGTGTAACCGAAGGATTCATTATTTTCGGTCGCCTTTTTCAGCGCCTGATGAATGTGATCCACCGTCACTTTTTTCTCTAGCACCGACACCAGTTCGGTGACGGAACCGGTTTTGACCGGTACGCGCTGGGCATGGCCTTTCAGTTTGCCGCTCAGCGCCGGGATCACCAGACCAATCGCTTTCGCCGCGCCGGTAGTATGAGGAATGATATTTTCCGCGGCGGCGCGGGAGGCACGCAGATCTTTACCGCGTGGGCCATCCACCAGGGCTTGCGTACCGGTATAGGCGTGAATAGTGGTCATGGTGCCCGCTTTAATGCCGAAACTGTCGTGCAACACTTTTGCCATTGGCGCCAGGCAGTTGGTGGTGCAGGAAGCGACAGAAATAATGGTGTCCTGCGCGTCGATGGTGTCGTCATTAACGTTGTAGACCACCGTTTTCATTTCGCCCGCAGGTGCGGAGATCAACACTTTCTTCGCCCCGGCATCAATATGCGCCTGGGATTTCTCGGCAGACGTATAAAAACCGGTGCATTCAACAATGATTTCCGCCCCGGCGCTGCGCCACGGAATATACTTCGCCTCTTTTTCGGCATAAACGATGATGGTTTTGCCATCGACGATCAGCGCGTCTTCGGTGAAATCGACACTCCAGCCAAACGGGCCGTAGTTAGAGTCGTGCTTTAACAAATAGGCCAGTACTTTCGGTGAAGTCAGATCGTTGATCGCGACCACTTCCGCGCCGCTGTTGGTTTCCAGAAGACGACGTAAGACCAGGCGGCCGATGCGCCCAAACCCATTGATGCCAATTTTACTCATAATTCTCTCCAGTCGGGATGTCACCCTTCATCGTTATGCACTACATCAGTGATAACCTGGCGGGCGGTATTGGGCAAACGAATAGCATTCAGCGAAGGCTAAGTTGCTGAAAATTGATAAAGAAAAGTTAATGAATTTTTAAGCAAAGCTCGTTATGTTGAAGGCCGGTCCGTTCGTTTTGGGGTTTCTTTATGCGTAGCAAATATTCCGGCGTACAAATCGCCATCCACTGGTTGGTATTTTTGTTGGTGGTCGCGGCTTATTGCGCCATGGAGTTTCGCGGGTTCGCGCCGCGCAGCTACCGCCCGTATTTCAATATAGTCCATGTCTCTTGCGGCATCTCGATTCTGGTGCTGATGGTGGCGCGCTTGTTGGTCAGGCTGAAAAAAACCACACCGCCGATTGTGCCGAAGCCCTCAGCGATGATGACCGGGCTTGCTCATCTTGGGCATTTGGTGATTTATCTGCTGTTTATCGCCTTGCCGATCCTCGGCCTGCTGATGATGTACAACCGTGGCGGCCCGTGGATTGCGTTTGGCATTGTGATGCCGCATGCCGCCGAGGCGAATTTCGATTTGGTCGATGTGTTTAAGGAATACCATGTGTTGCTGGCAACGCTGGGTTATTACGTCATTGGTCTGCATGCCGCTGCCGCGCTGGTGCATCATTATTTCTTCAAAGACAATACGCTGCTGCGCATGATGCCGAAAAAACGCGATTGATGCCCTGCCGGAGGGCGCTGAACGCCTATCCGGCCTACAAAAATCCTTTCCCTTTTGTGCGATTAAAATGTGATCCTGTCTGGCTTTTCGCCGCGAAAAGCCGGGTGGAAATCACATTTTACGCCATCTGTGCTGTGCGCAATTCGTACAAGCGGTGTAGATAGTATATCTATTATAGAAACACTATCGAGGAGGGAGGGGGAAAATGACACAGCCAGTTCAGGAATCACTCGATCGCATGTCCGCTCAAGAACAGGCCTCCGGGTCGCGAAAATTACGCAAAGTGCTGCTCGCCACTGGTATCGGCCACTTTGTCGAATGGTTTGACTTTGGGCTGTACGGGACGCTGGCGGCGATTATCGGCCTGCAGTTTTTCCAGTCGGCAAACCCCAGCGTGGCGTTGCTCTCATCGTTCGCGGTGTTTGGCGCGGGCTTTATTATGCGCCCGCTTGGTGGCTTGTTTTTCGGTTCGCTGGGCGATCGAAAAGGGCGGCAAAAAGTGCTGGCAACGGTGATTTTGCTTACCTCCGGCGCGACATTCGTCATGGGCTTGCTGCCGACGTATCACCAGATTGGTATTAGCGCCACGGTGTTGCTGGTGATCACGCGCCTGGTGCAGGGGTTTGCGGCTGGAGGCGAAAGTTCGGGGGCAACGACGTATCTGGCGGAATATGCGCCGACCGAACGCCGCGGCTATTTTACCTGCTGGATCGATAACTTCGGTTTTATGGCCTTTGTTGTCGGTTCCGGGCTGGTTTTCCTGCTGACCGCGACGCTCGGTGAAAGCACGATGAACGACTGGGGTTGGCGCATTCCGTTTTTGATCGCCGGTCCGCTGGGTTGGGTTGGTCTGTATCTGCGAAAGCATCTTGAGGATTCGCCGGAATTCCTCGATGCCATGAAAAACGGGCAGGTCGAAGCCGCACCGCTGCGCAAAGCCGTCACGACCGCCTGGGGCGCATTGTTATTCTGCGTAGGGTTTGTGGTGATCAAAGCCGTAGGGCACTGGACGCTGCAAACGTTTATGCCTAGTTACCTCTCCACCGAGCTGCACTTTAGCAAGCTGAACGCTTACGCCATCACGACGATTGGCCTGTTTTCCGTTGCCGTGCTGGTGCCGTTTATGGGGTATCTGTCGGATAAATACGGACGAAAACCGCTGATGCTGGCAGGCTGCACCGGGTTTATTCTGCTCAGCTACCCGGCAATGATGGTGATGGCCAACGGCGATGTGCTCTCGGCAGTGTTAGCGATGGTGATGCTTGGCGCGTTTATCGCCGCGTTTGATGGCGCCTGTACAGCCGCAATGGCTGAACTGTTCCCAACCAGCGTGCGCTACGGCGGGCTTTCTATTGCCTACAATTTTGCTGTCGCGTTTTTCGGCGGTATCACGCCATGGTTCTCTGCTTACCTCATCACCAGCACCGGTGATAAATTCTCACCCGCGTTTTATGTGATGGGCGCGGCGCTGATTACGTTCCTCACCGTGTTGCGCGCCCGTGAAACAGCAGGGCAACCGCTAAAACGTTAATTGCTTGCCCGGTGGGAATGTTCACCGGGTTATTAGTTGGTCGAAATATCTTGTATTTGGACAAATTATTAGCAGATCAAGAATATAATATATCGACGTAGCAGTAACTTATGAGACCATCTTAATGCCATAAGGACAAAGCTCAAATAAACACCCATGTTGTTGATCACATGTTCGCAAAGAAATATTATCATTTCCTGGACAATGGCAACTATTTTTTAATTTTTCCCAGGTGTGATGGAAATAGGGCATGGTATGAATAACGCTAAATTGGTGCATTTTCCCATTGACGATAATACCTTTTGCATCAGTCTGTAAGCTATTGTTTGGGCGAAGAAAATAGTCTCCTTTATACCAAACAATCACCGATTTTCCCGCCGAATTGCTGGCCACAGCGAATGCCGTACCCGTGGTGGGAGAAACTAACATATCCGTAATATTCCAGCGCATACATCCTCCTTGCTGATTATTTACTTTTTCCACTAAGAACAATCTTAGCAAATAAATAAGAAGAATCTAAGGTAAATAATTTTATTTAAGGAGTGCTGGACAAACCCAAAAGTTATTTAACTACTTTTACGCTTTATATTGATGTGGCACAAATAGTGCTGGCTATATGACCACTCCAAAATAATCGTCGGATGAATACATCGTGGTTTGTTTGATACCTGATCTGGCTGGTAGTGAAGATCTTTCGCGGTGCAGCGCAGCCCTATGATTCTTAACTTGAGCACGGGCAGGGCGCACAAAGGAATGTGGAAAACTTTCCGCGATGGCCTGGTTATCCAGCTGAGTAATCCTAAAACCGCATTTGTATTTGCGTCCGTTTTTACAGCGCTGCGGCCTGCAAATATCTCATCTGCGTTCTATTGCATCATCCCACTGATGAGTTTCGTCATTGATGCAGGCTGGTATGCGCTGGTCTCTATTTTGTTGTCCTCTGCAAAACCCCGCCGGGTTAAGACAGCGATAGATAAAACGTCGGCCACAGTGCTGAGCCAGCTGGGCATAAAGCTGATTTTCTCGCCGATGTCTAAGTGATGTAAAGCGCGCGCCCTGATTCCCACTCCCATATGTCCCGTCCACGCGGAATAGGGCCGAGATCGCCGCACAGTGCATTTTAATAATGGCTGCCGTATTTAATATTCACATAACTCATCATATCCTAAATATACATTTGCAAATCCAATAAAGCGGAATGCAAATGCGTCAGTCACGCTGGATTTTTTATTCATATTTAATATTTAGCCTCGGTTGGACGCCTAATTCCTCATAACTTGAGGATGGTTCACATCACAAGAATTTATTCCGGGATAAAACATCCTCGATGAAAAATAACATATGCATTCGGTATTTCTTCGTAACGTAAATGTTTTATTTTCATTTCAACTGATTTATACAAGATCCATAACATGGAGAAATAAATGAAAAAGGCAATAGCGACTATTGCAGGGGCGGTTTTGTTATCAGGATGCGCAACGATTATTGGCGATAAAACCCAGCTTGTTCAGGTCAATAGCGACCCTGCTGGCGCAGAGTTCAAGATCCAGGATGAAACTGGCAGGGTGGTATCTCATGGGAAAACACCCCAGGGTGTTACGCTGGACAAATCTGATGGTAGCTATTTTGGTGGTAAACATTATCAAATCACATTCACGCGTGAAGGATATGCACAAACTACGCTGCCTGTGAAATCGACACCTAACGGTTGGTATATTGGTGGAAATCTTCTGTTTGGCGGTTTAATTGGTTATCTGGTTGTGGATCCTTTTAATGGCGGTATGTACACGCTTACTCCAAAGGAAGCGAATGGAATTATGCAACCGCAACCCTAAAGACTCATATAATTTACAGCACGATATTAAACCTCGCTCTCGCGAGGTTTTTCATTATTCATATTTCCGCGGAAGTTTTTACTCAACGCACTCATCCATTTACATCGTGTTGTAAATCACGTTACCATACCCCCCCATAGTATCTACGGAGGTTCTATGCCCCATTCACCTGAAGACAAAAAGCGGGTTCTGACGCGGGTGCGGCGCATTCGTGGTCAGGTTGACGCACTGGAGCGCGCGCTGGAAAGCGGCGAGCCGTGCATCGCGATTTTGCAGCAAATCGCCGCCGTGCGCGGCGCAGCCAACGGCCTGATGGGCGAAATGGTTGAAATTCATCTTAAAGACGAGCTGGTCGCAGGCGACACCACCGCCGATCAACGTGCGGTTCGCATGGCAGAAGTCGGCCATCTTTTGCGCTCTTATCTAAAATAAGCATCACGGTTCTCACAAAAAGGAAAAGACATATGAAATCACGTGCAGCTGTGGCCTTCGGTCCGGGCCAGCCTCTCAAAATCGTTGAGATCGACGTTGCGCCGCCGAAAAAAGGCGAAGTACTGGTACGTATCACCCATACCGGCGTCTGCCACACCGATGCATTTACCTTGTCCGGTGACGATCCGGAAGGTGTTTTCCCGGCAGTGCTGGGCCATGAAGGCGGCGGTATTGTTGTTGAAGTGGGCGAGGGCGTCACCAGCCTAAAACCAGGCGACCATGTTATTCCGCTGTACACTGCCGAATGTGGCGAGTGTAAATTCTGCAAATCTGGCAAAACCAACCTTTGCCAGGCCGTTCGCGCCACCCAGGGCAAAGGCCTGATGCCAGACGGCACTACTCGCTTCTCCTACAACGGCGAGCCGATTTATCACTACATGGGCACCAGCACGTTTAGCGAATACACCGTGTGTGCGGAAATCTCGCTGGCAAAAGTGAACGAGCAAGCGCCGCTGGATAAAGTCTGCCTGCTCGGCTGCGGCGTAACCACCGGCATTGGTGCAGTTCACAACACGGCGAAAGTAAAAGAGGGTGACACCGTGGCGATCTTTGGCCTCGGCGGCATCGGCCTGGCAGCAATTCAGGGCGCAGTACAGGCGAAAGCCGGTCGCATTCTGGCGATTGATACCAACCCGGATAAATTCCCGCTGGCAAAAGAGATGGGGGCCACCGACGTTATTAACCCGAAAGATCATGATCGTCCGATTCAAGAAGTGATTGTTGAGATGACCGACGGCGGCGTGGACTTCAGCTTTGAATGCATTGGCAACGTCAATGTCATGCGCGCCGCGCTGGAATGCTGCCACAAAGGCTGGGGCGAAAGCGTCATTATCGGCGTGGCGGGCGCGGGCCAGGAGATCAGTACCCGTCCGTTCCAGTTAGTGACAGGCCGCGTATGGCGCGGTTCCGCATTCGGCGGCGTGAAAGGCCGCAGCCAGTTGCCGGGCATGGTTGAAGACGCAATGGCAGGCAAAATCCGCCTCGACCCGTTCATCACTCACCGTCTGCCGCTGGATCAAATCAACGAAGCGTTTGATCTGATGCACGAAGGCAAATCCATTCGTACCGTCATCCATTTCGGCGATAAATAATCCCCCCTCACGCCAGCGGGTCCTCCGCTGGCGCTACCAAACTCCAAATCTGTGACCGCCTTGGCGCTTTTAGCCATAAGAAAAATCCAATTATTGCCGATGCCTATATATCATTCCGGTTGTACGTATCAGACAAATATGAGAGTCGATAGCCATGGATAACAAAGCAGCAATGCAAAAAACACAAGGCATTGGATTTATGCACAATATTCGATTGGTTCCCCTGTTTTCCTCCATACTCGGCGGCATTTTGGTGCTGTTTGCCTTAAGTTCTGGTCTGGCGGGATATTTCCTGATGCAAGCGGATCGCGACCAACAGGATGTAACGCAGGAAATCCAGGTGCGCATGGGTTTATCCAATAGTTCCAACAACTTACGCATAGCGCGTCTTAAACTGATTCACGCAGGCGCGGCAAGCCGTATCGCAGAAATGGACGATATGAAAAAAAATATCGCCGAAGCGGAAAAACGCATCGCGCAATCGCTGGATGGCTTCAAGCAATACATGGATCGCTCGGTGAAAACCCCGGCCGATCTGGCGCTGGATGACGATCTCACTACCCGCTTTAACGCCTACAACGCGGGCATGCAACCGATGCTGAAATATGCCAAAAACGGCATGTTCGAAGCGATCATCAACCACGAAAGTGAGCAAGCACGCCAGTTGGATGATGCCTTTAACGAAGTGCTGCTAAAAGCCATCCAGATCCGCACCGATCGCGCGCAACATCTGGCGGATGAAGCGCACAGCCGTACGCAACTGGGCCTGATGTTTATGGCCGCCGCATTCGCCTTCGCGCTGGTGTTAACCATCATCACCTTTACCGTGTTGCGTCGCGTGGTCATTAACCCGCTGCAACGCGCGGCTCAGCGTATTTCCCGCATCGCTTCCGGGGATTTGACCGTTGCCGATGAAGCCGCCGGTCGCAGCGAAATTGGCCGCCTGAGCAAAGATCTGCAAGCGATGCAGCACTCGCTGGTGACCACCGTCGCTACGGTGCGCCAGGGCGCGGAAGAGATCTATCGTGGTACCAGCGAAATTTCTGCCGGTAACACCGATCTCTCTTCGCGTACCGAACAGCAGGCGGCGGCGATTGAAGAAACCGCTGCCAGCATGGAGCAACTGACTGCAACCGTGAAACAGAACGCCGACAACGCGCATCACGCCAGTGGTCTGGCGCGCGACGCTTCCGGCAAAGCGACCAAAGGCGGGCAGATTGTTTCCGGCGTGGTGCAAACCATGGGCAATATCACCACCAGTTCGCGCAAAATCTCTGAAATCACCGCAGTGATTAACAGCATCGCTTTCCAGACCAATATTCTGGCGCTGAATGCCGCCGTCGAAGCCGCCCGTGCCGGTGAGCAGGGCCGTGGCTTTGCGGTGGTCGCCAGCGAAGTGCGCACCCTGGCAAGCCGCAGTGCGCAGGCAGCGAAAGAGATTGAGGCGTTGATCAGCGAATCGGTCACCCTGATTGAGCAAGGTTCCGGTGAAGTGGTTTCCGCCGGGGAAACGATGGATGATATCGTGACGGCGGTAAAACGCGTGACCGATATCATGCTGGAAATCGCCGCCGCGTCGGATGAGCAGAGCAAAGGCATCACGCAAGTGAGCCAGGCCATTACCGAGATGGACAACGTGACGCAGCAGAACGCCTCGCTGGTCGAAGAAGCGTCTGCCGCCGCGACGTCGCTGGAAGAGCAGGCCGCGCGTCTGACCGAAGCGGTAGACGCATTCCGTCTGTCGGAAGACGCACCGCAGCGCCAGAGCAGCAACTCGACGCCAACGGCAAAACCCTTTACGCCACAGCGACCTGCGCTGACAAATGGCGATAATTGGGAAACGTTCTGATAAAAAAGAGGCTGGAAATTCCGGCCTCTCACTTATATGCCCGCCAATTTGTCGAGTGGCGCTGACGCTTACCCGACCTACAAAATCCATAGGCCTGATAAGGCGTAGCCGCCATCAGGCGATTAGCATTTACCCATATTGATGGCGCTGATCATATTGTTGTAATTCTGCAACAGAGATTTCGCGTCCTGCGTCTGCTGAGACTCCATCAACCTGAACTGTTTGGGTTCTTTGGCTTCTTTTTCATACTCGCCATTTTCGGTGCGCTCAATCGCATCGCGGCCTTTAGACAGGTAAGCGTTGGCGGTAAACAGCAAATTCGAGCAGCCAACTTTGTTATGTTCGCGCATTTTGGCGTCATAAGCGGTGAGCATGCTGTTGAGCTGATTAAGCGCAGTCTTAAACGCGTCTTTCTTATTGCCCAGACCTTCGCCATTAATAAAGTCACCGGCGGCATCCATGCTCTCTTTGAGATAGTAAATTGAACCCATGCGGTAGTACTCGAGGGTGTCTTTTTTCGTTTTCTCAAATTCCGCTTTGATACGCGCGCGGTCTTTCGCGTCAATGCCATTCAGGAAGTCAGCCTGCGCAACCACCAGGCTCTGCATGTTGGTCAGGTAAGCCGGTTGGACTTCGCGGCCATGATCGCCATTGTCGCTTTTATAGGTTTTCGCGCCGATGTAATTATACAGATCGCGGCTGACCGGCCCGGCTTTCGCCAGTGCTTCGCTATACATGCGCGCCGGTTCGTCCAGCTCGGCCATCGCCGGCTTCATGGCGCGGGCTTTGTCTAACTGCTGTTGAATTCGGTCCATCGCACCTGGCTCAGAAAAGAACAGGTCTTTCATCGGCTTTTTGCCGTCAAAAACGGGTTTAATGTACTTCTCGTACTGCGCCAGATCGTTGCCAAACGAGGACGACGCCATATTGGCTGCCTCAACATAGGCGTTGTATTTCACCACTTCAGCCTGTTCGGCAGAGATTGGCGGTTCCTGCGGTTTGTCAGCGTTTTTATCGTCACAGGCCGACAGTGCAAAAAAGCAGGCGGCAACGGCCAGCGATCGCGCGATGTGTTTTGCGAACATCCCATTCTCCTTGTCCAAAATGCAAAAAATGTTTTTTTATTCCTCACCAAACCGATGAGCGGGGCACAGAGTAGCATCAATGCATCCCTGTTCTGGTGCGTGCTACTTGATTTGGTAGGTGGCGTGTCTGAAAAACGCCGTAGGCCTGATAAGGCGCAGCCGCCATCAGGCAATGATGCCGCTGCTTTTTTTGCCGGATGGCGCGTAAACGCTTATCCGGCCTACAAGAATCTTCGCCACCGGGCACAAAAAAGGCCCGAAGATTCGGGCCTTATAAGCGACAGATTACTGCTTATCCGGTAGCGCATACGCAATGATGTAATCGCCGCGATCCGGCGATTGACGCGCACCGCCCGCATTGATAATCACATACTGCTTACCGGTTTTCGGTGACACATAGGTCATCGGGCCGGACTGGCTGCCAACCGGCAGACGGTCTTTCCAGACTTCTTTCCCGGTGGCGGTATCAAACGCGCGCAGGTAGAAATCTTGAGTACCGGCGAAGAACAACAGCCCGGACTGCGTGGAAAGTGACGCGCCAAGCGTCGGCATGCCAATTGGAATCGGCATATGCATGCGAATCCCCAGCGGGCCAGTATCCTGCACGGTGCCGACCGGAACCTGCCACACCAGTTTGCCAGTAGAAAGATCGACTGCTGACATCGTGCCGAACGGCGGTTTCTGGCACGGAATACCCAGCGGTGACAGGAAACGTTCGCGCATCGCGCCAAACGGCGTACCGTCCATCGGCACAATTCCCATCTCGATGCCGCTGGCATTTTTCGCCACGTTCGCGCGCGGCACCATATAGTTCGCCAGACCCAGACGCATATCGTTGACAAACATCAGGTTGTTGTTCGGATCGACAGAAACGCTGCCCCAGTTCATCCCGCCAAGCGAGCCTGGGAATTGCAACGAGCGATCCAGCCCCGGCGGGGTGAAGACGCCCTGGTGGCGCATCGATTTAAACGCAATACGGCAGATCAGCAGGTCGATCGGCGTCGCGCCCCACATGTCGGACTCTTTCAGCGTCTGGTTGCCAATCATCGGCATGCCAACAGAGTACGGCTGTGTCGGCGAATAACGCTCGCCCTGCACATTACCGGCCGGAACCGGGCGCTCTTCCACCTTCGCCACCGGCTCGCCGGTTTCACGGTTGAGCATAAAGATCATGCCCTGTTTACTGATCTGCACCAGAACCGGGGTGGTGTGACCTTTGCCATCTGGCAAGTCAAACAGCAGCGGTTGCGCAGGCAGGTCGAAGTCCCACAGATCGTGGTGCGTGGTCTGGTAATGCCAGCGCACTTTACCGGTGGTCGCATCTACCGCAACAATCGACGAGCTGTATTTATCATCCAGCGCGGTACGTTCGCCGGCCCAGAAATCCGGGGTGGCGTTGCCGGTTGGCAGGTAAACCAGGTTGAGTTTGGCGTCATACGACATTGCCGACCACACATTCGGCGTGCCGCGTGTGTAGGTCTGGCCTTCCGGTGGCAGGCCGGTGAGGTTCGGGTTACCCGGATCCCACGCCCAGGCCAGTTTACCGGTGTGAACGTCATAAGCCCGTACCACGCCCGGCGGTTCGCCCGTTGAGAAGTTATCCGCGACGCGACCGCCAACCACCACCACATTCCCGGCGACAAGCGGTGTGGAAGTTTGCTGGTAGTAACCCGGTTTCACTTCGCCCATACCCACGCTCAAATCGACCACACCGTTATCGCCAAAGTCGTCGCAGACTTTGCCGGTATCGGCATTGATCGCAATCAGACGTGCATCAGTGGTCGGCAGGAACAGGCGACGCGGGCAGGCGGCAGGCGAGGTGTTCTGCGCCGGAGAGGCAGCAACCAGGGTCTCTTCAAAATAACCAAGACCGCGGCAGCGTTGCCAGTTTGGTGCTGTGGCTTTTGAGTCGTAACGCCATTTCTCTTTGCCGGAATCAACATCCAGCGCCAGTACTTTGCTGTACGGCGTACAGACATACAGTGTGTCGCCAATTTGCAGCGGCGTGTTCTGATCTTCCGCACCAGAGCCGTTGCTCACCGGGATATCGCCGGTATGCGCAACCCAGGCAACCTGCAACTGGTTAACGTTCTGCTTATTGATCTGATCAAGTGCCGCAAAACGATCGCCGTGGGTGGTATTGCCCCAGTGTTTCCAGTCCTGTTGCGTGGTGCCAGGCGCGACCGGTTTAACCGGCACGTTTTCCGTGGCATCAATCACATTCCAGGTTTTGAACATGCCGCCCGCGCTCAGCAACAGCAGCACCGCCAGCACGGCGGCAACGCTGAATGACGACTTACGAACAGGCGTCACGTTTTGTTGCGCGCGCAGTAATGGCCATAACAGCGCCGCGAGGAAAGCCAACACGCCAAAGGTGAACAGGCGCGAGAACAGCGGCCAGAATGACCAGCCCGCGTCGCTAACCGCCCAGATGATGGAAACAATAAACGCCAGCGCGTAAAGCAGAATGCCGCTGGTGCGATTTTTGATGATTAAGCCTGCCGCGACAAGCATGACCACGCCCATGACGAGGAAGTAAACCGTGCCGCCGACGGCGACAAGCCTGTAACCGAGTATGCCAATAGCCAGACCGATGACAATCATCAGAACGGCGAGTAACCACTTCAGGATGCTAGCGAACCTGTGTGGCGTGCTGCCAAATGCCATGTCCTTCTCCTTAAAACACACCATCCTTCAGGTCGAGAGGGAGATTTCCATCTGAACCAAATGGATAACTTTTGAAGGGATGTTGTTATGAACGAAAGGCCTTAAACCTTTTTTATCGTGAAATGAAACACCATAAGAAACCTGAATGAACCATATGGTGAATCGACAGTATGATAAATCTGTTAAATTGTTTTGCGCAATTGTTAAAAATTAAGATCGCATTATTTGAGAACGCCCGCAGACGCAGGCGTTTTTATCAGGCAATACGCAGGGTTTCGCGCGCTTGTGCAGGGGTAACGGTGACCGGAATCGATTTTGACGTAGGCGTGCCGGTTCCATCCCCAAAGCGGGTAAGAGGAACCAGGGGGTTCGTTTCCGGGTAATACGCGGCCAAATTACCGCGCGGGATGTCATAAGACACCAGGCGGAAATCCTCAACGCGGCGCACAACGCCATCCGTCGATTGCGTTTCGATATTAACGCGATCGCCGTCCTGCAAACCGAGCGCGTTGATATCTTCCGGGTGCATAAATAACACATCGCGTTGACCGTAAACCCCACGGTAGCGGTCGTCGAGGCCGTAAATCGTGGTGTTGTACTGGTCATGGGAACGCAGCGTTTGCAGTACAAACGGCGCGTCGACTTCCGGGCAAACCGCGTGTGGCAGTGCCGCAGCACTGAATTCTGCTTTGCCAGACGGCGTAGTAAAACGCAGCTCGGCGGCGGCATTACCCAGCCAGAAGCCGCCAGGTTCTTCACAGCGGGCATTGAAGTTCTGAAAACCGGGCAGGGTAGCGGCAATATGATCGCGGATCAGAGTGTAATCATCCGCCAGGGCCAGCCAGTCCAGTTTTTCGTTGCCAAGCGTGGCGTGCGCGATACCGGCGACAATCGCCGTTTCCGAACGCTGGCTGGCTGAGAGCGGTTTACCGATCCCTTCCGAGGCATGCACCATGCTGAAGGAATCTTCCACGGTGACAAACTGGCGGCCGCTGGCCTGCACATCTTCTTCGGTGCGACCCAGAGTCGGCAGGATCAGCGACGCTTTACCCGGCATTAAATGGCTGCGGTTCAGCTTAGTGCTGATATACACCGTCAGGCCGCAGCGGCGCAGCGCCTCGCAAGTCAACGGCGTATCCGGCGCGGCAGCGGCCAGGTTTCCGCCCAACGCCAGCAGTACTTTCACTTCATCGCGCAGCATCGCCTGAATGGCTTCCACAGTGTGATGACCGTGTTCGCGCGGCGGCTCGAAATGAAAGTGGCGGGCCAGGCTGTCGAGCAGTGCAACGGGCGGTTTCTCATCAATGCCCATTGTGCGGTTGCCCTGCACATTACTGTGCCCACGCACCGGACACAGCCCGGCGCCCGGTTTGCCAAGATGGCCGCCGAGCAGTTGCAGGTTCGTAATTTCGCGTACTGTGTCCAGCGAATGTTTATGTTGAGTAATGCCCATCGCCCAGGTGCAGATCACGCGTTTGGCACGCTGCCAGACGGCAGCGGCATCGCGCAGTTGCTGTTGGTTCAGGCCAGATTGCTGCTCAATGGTTTGCCAGTCGGTGGCATCGATTTGCGCAAACCACGCGTCAATGTTCTGCGTGTGCTGCGCAATAAACGCATCATCAAAAATACTGTCTTCACCTTTTGCCAATCGCTGGCGCTGCGTTTCCAGCAACGCTTTGGCGATCCCGCGTACCGCCGCCATATCACCGCCGAGGTTCGGCTGGTAATAAGAGGAGCTGATGACACCGGCCTTCGGCGTTACCACTTCCAGCGGTTTTTGCGGATCGGCAAAACGCTCCAGACCACGTTCGCGCAGGGTATTAAAGGTGACGATACGCGCGCCATGATCGGCGGCGTGACGCAGGCTATGCAGCATGCGCGGGTGGTTCGTTCCGGGGTTCTGCCCGAAGACAAAAATAGCATCGGCTTTATCAAAATCGACCAAATGAATAGTACCTTTACCGACGCCGATGCTGCGTTTCAGCCCGGCACCGCTGGCTTCATGGCACATATTTGAGCAGTCCGGGAAGTTGTTCGTACCCACCATGCGCCCGAACAACTGGTAAAGATAAGAGGACTCATTGCTGGCGCGCCCGGAGGTGTACAACTCCAGCTGGTTGGGGTTGTTCATCGCGCGGATATGCTCCCCGATCATCGCGAAGGCGTCATCCCAGGAAACCGGTTCGTAGTGATCTGTTTGCGGGTTGTAGCGCAGCGGTTCGGTCAGGCGCCCCTGGTATTCAAGAAAGTAATCGCTCTGGCGATTCAGCGCCGAGACACTGTGTTGCGCAAAGAAGGTGGCGTCAATCTGGCGACGGGTGGCTTCCCAGGTGACGGCTTTCGCGCCGTTTTCACAAAAGCTGAACGTGCTCTTATTGTCATCGCCCCAGGCACAACCGGGGCAGTCGAAGCCGCGGGCTTTGTTCATGCGCAGTAGGTTGCGCATATTTTTGAGGGCGTTTTTGCTGTCAATAACGAAGCGGGTGGTGGCTTCAAGCGAGCCCAGACCACCGGCAGCAGCGTGGTAGGGTTTGATAGCGGTTTTGAATTTCATCTGTTCTTCCGGATGCGGGTCGTTACGGCGTTAGTCTACGTTGCGTAACAACAACCCTTAATCAACAACCATCTTTTATCACACAATTAACGAAATGTTTACCTGTTGCGCAACGGGAAGAGCAGGGAAGGCTGCCGGATTAATCCGGCAGGGTTTTGCGAATAAAGCTGATCAACGTATGTGCGGCAGGTGGCAGCGCGGTATCCACGCGCGTGATAATGCCAATCGGATCGCCAATGCCCAACTGCGGAATCGGCAGCGCCACCAGTGAACCAAGGCGCAAATCATCTTTCACCGCGCCAGATGGCACAAACCACACATAATCATATTCAACGGTAAGCTGGCGTGATAACGACGCCGACAGGGTTTCGATACAGCCGGACGGCAACGTACAGTTCTGGCTGGAGAGGAGATCTTCAGTATTCTGCCGCGGTACCGTGCCTTGCGGTAATACGACCACCGGCCATTCCAGCACGCGGCTAAGCGTCACCGTGTTTTGCAGCAGCGGATGACGCGGGCGAACCACCAGTTTCAGGGATTCAAGAAAGAGCAGTTCGTAGTTTAAACCACTCATCAGTTCAGGATCAGACATGCGGCCAATGCCGACATCCAGCTCACCGGATTTCAGCCCGGCGAGTAGCATCGGGTTATTGGCGGTAGCGACCTGAATCGTGATATCCGGCTGTTGCTTATGTAACTGGCCGATTACCGCAGGCAAAATGCCCAGCGCGGCAGTAGGGAGCGCGCCAATGCGGATAAGGTCATTTTTTTGTTCGGCCTTATGCGTTAATGACTGCCCGGCAATATTGACCGCGTCCAGCACCCGCACAGCATGGGTAAGAAACTGCTCGCCGACAAGGGTCAGTTGCGCCCCCAGACGACCGCGCTCGAACAGACGTTTGCCGGTCAGTTGTTCAAGTTCATTTAAGGTTTTCGACAGCGCAGGCTGACTTAGGTTAAGGGTTTCTGCCGCGCGCCCCAATGTTCCTTGTTGAGCGACGGCGACGAATGTATGCAAATGGCGCAGGCGAATGCGCTGAGAGAACAGACCGTTTTTTTCCATAAGATGATGTTAAAAACCGAGCGGAACCGGTGGCAAGGGAAATCGTTTAATTTTGATAACTTGATAGCAAAACATTATTAACATTTAATCTTCTTAAGTTACAAATACATTCTCCCCGCAGTGTGACGTAACCAGCAGGTTTTCGGGGTTTTTACGCGAACCTTTTCCATAATCTTTTGTTATGTTCGATTGCGCGCAAAACGTGCGCGTTTTTTGCCACGATCACACTTTGTAAATTTCCCATCACGCGCCTGAGTAGCCTTCTCTACACTCCAGAGAGAGCTGAATGGAGAGATGAGACTATGACGTACAGCACCACTGCTGATGAGATCAGGGAACAATTTTCACAGGCGATGTCGGCAATGTATCAGCAGGAAGTTCCGCAATACGGCACCTTGCTGGAGCTGGTTGCGGATGTAAATCTGGCTGTACTGGAACACAACCCGCATTTGCATGAACAACTGGCGAATGCCGATGAACTCGCGCGGCTCAATGTCGAGCGTCACGGCGCCATTCGTGTTGGTACAGCGGAAGAACTCTCCACTCTGCGACGCATGTTCGCCATTATGGGGATGTTTCCGGTCAGCTATTACGATCTGTCGCAGGCTGGCGTTCCCGTGCATTCCACGGCGTTTCGCCCGATTGACGACGCCGCGTTATGCCACAATCCGTTTCGCATTTTTACCTCGCTGCTGCGTCTTGAACTGATTGAAAACCCAACTCTACGCGACAAAGCGGCGGCGATTCTGGCGAAGCGCGATATTTTTACCCCGGCCTGTCGCCAGTTGATTGAAGTGCATGAGTTAAATGGCGGTTTCACGCCGCAACAGGCGCAGCTTTTTGTTAAAGAAGCGCTGGAAACATTTCGCTGGCACCGCCAGACCACGGTCGATGAACAAACCTATCACGCGCTGCATGATGAACATCGGTTGATTGCCGATGTGGTCTGTTTTCCTGGTTGTCATATCAACCACTTAACCCCGCGCACGCTGGATATTGATCGCGTGCAGGCATTGATGCCGGAATATGGCATTGAGCCAAAAATCCTTATTGAAGGGCCGCCGCGCCGCGACGTGCCGATTTTGCTACGCCAGACCAGTTTTAAAGCGCTTGATGAGCCAGTGCTGTTCAACGGAGAACATCAAGGCACGCATACCGCGCGTTTTGGCGAAATCGAGCAACGCGGTGTGGCGCTCACGGTGAAAGGACGCGCGCTCTATGATCAACTGCTGGCGAGCGCCGGAACGGGCAAAGATAACCTGACGCACCAATTACATTTGCAGGAGGTGTTTAAGGCATTCCCTGACAGTGAAATGTTGTTGCGCAAGCAAGGGTTGGCGTGGTTCCGCTACCGTTTGACGCCTGCCGGAGAAGCGCATCGCCATGCTATTCGTCCCGGTGACGATCCACAGCCATTGATTGAACGCGGTTGGTTGATCGCGCAACCAATCACCTATGAAGACTTTTTGCCGGTCAGCGCCGCCGGGATTTTCCAATCCAACCTCGGCAATGAAACGCAGGCACGCAGCCACGGCAATGCCAGTAAAGCGCAGTTTGAAGCTGCGCTCGGCAGCCCGGTATTCGATGAGTTTGCGCTGTATCAGCAAGCTGAAGAGCGCAGCAAACGGCGTTGTGGGTTGTTATAAAAAGCGAACGAGATGAATAACCATGCAGATTTAGCGGCTGCATTTCCGGCGCTTCAACCTGCATTTACCCCCAATAACCCTTCACGAAAAGCCGCCAGCCCGGTGGCTTTGGTGCGTGATTCACGGATCACCAGCCGGTAACTCGCCCCAGTGCGCACGCTAAGCGCGAAAGGGCGCTGAAGCCGCCCGGCACGGATATCTTCCTCCACCAGCGTTTCATCGGCGATGGCGATTCCCAGCCCCTGTATGGCGGCGGTGATCGCCAAATCCATGGTGTCGAAGTGTTGATTTTTCCGCATGCCGGGCTGAAATTCCGCCTGTTTTGCCAGCCACAGCGACCAGTCGGTTTTATCGCGTGTTGGGTGCAATAAGGTCGCTTTTTCCAGCGTATTGCGCTGCGTTAGCGTTGCGTTCATCACTGGCGTCAATGCTTCCTCGAACAGCAGATCCCCGGCGCTAAGCTGTGTGCCAAACACAATTGCCGCGTCATAAGGTTCGGTTTTGAAATTGATGGTGTGATCGGTGGTGGTAGTGAGCGCAACTTGCAACTCCGGGTAGTGCTGCTCAAGATCCAGCAAACGCGGCACCAACCAGCGCATCGCGCAGGTCGGCGCTTTCAGTCGCACCACCGTTTGCTGCGCGCGCGCCTGTTCGGCCACCGTCAATAAGTGCTCGAAAGCACTGCGCAATTCCGGCAACAGCACGCTGCCCTGCGGCGATAAGTGCAACCCCCGCGCATGACGTTCAAAAAGCGGGAAACCAAACCAGCTTTCCAGCGCGGCAATTTTGCGGCTCACCGCGCCTTGAGTCAGGCACAACTCGTTGGCGGCGTGGGTCAAATTAAGATGGCGCGCGGTCACCAGAAAGGCGTTGATGGCATTCAGCGGCAGGGAACGATGCGGCATGGTGACTCCAGCTATGCGATTTATTCATGGCTATTATGACAACAATTCGATTGTCGGCTCAACACGCTTTTGGTTTGAATGGTTATGCACTTTTAATGAGAAAGGATTAAACATGACGTTGCGAACGCCGGTGACCACTCGCTCCAAATTACCTGATGTCGGTACCACCATTTTTACCGTGATTGGCCAGCTTTCCGCGCAGTACAATGCGATTAACCTTTCTCAGGGCGCGCCAAATTTCCCCTGCGATCCGCAATTGATCCACGGGGTGACCCGCGCCATGCAGGATAACCACAACCAATACGCCGCGATGACCGGCCTGCGCGCGCTGAAAGAGCGGATTGCGCAGAAGATAACAGACCTCTATCACACCGATTACGACGTCGACAGCGAAATCCTCGTGACCGCCAGCGCCAGCGAAGGGTTGTATTCCGCGATTAGCGGGCTGGTGCATCCCGGCGATGAGGTTATCTACTTCGAACCCTCGTTCGATAGCTACGCGCCCATTGTGCGTTTGCAGGGCGCAACGCCGGTCGCTATCAAGTTAACGGTGCCAGATTTCGCGGTGAATTGGGATGAAGTGCGCGCGGCAATTACGCCACGCACGCGGATGATCATTATCAATACGCCGCACAACCCGAGCGGGCAGGTCTTTTCTCGCGTCGACCTTGAGCAACTGGCGGCCATCACGCGCAACACCGATATCGTCATTCTTTCCGATGAAGTGTATGAACATGTGGTGTTTGACGGTGAGCCGCATCACGGTATGGCGACGCACCCGCAGCTTGCCGAGCGCAGCGTGATTATTTCGTCGTTTGGCAAGACCTATCACGTAACGGGTTGGCGCGTGGGTTATTGTGTAGCGCCGGCGGAATTGATGGACGAAATCTGCAAAGTGCACCAGTTTTTAATGTTTTCCGCCGATACGCCGATGCAATATGCCTTTGCTGATCATATGCGCGATCCGCAAAGCTGGCTGTCGCTGTCGGCGTTTTACCAGCGCAAACGCGACCTGTTGCAAACGCTGCTGGCCGCGTCGCCATTCCGCTTGTTGCCGAGCGCAGGCTCGTTTTTCCTGCTGGCGGATTACAGCCATTTCAGTGATGAAAGCGACAGTGAAATGGTCAAAAGGCTGATTATTGACTGCGGTGTGGCGACGATTCCGCTGTCGGCGTTTTACACTGATGGTACTGATAACAAATTGATTCGCCTCTCGTTTGCAAAAGATGAGGCGACGTTAAGGGCAGGCGCGCAGGCCCTGTGTCGTGTTAAGCCACGCTAAGGAACGTTGATAATGAAATTAAAAGCACTCTGTCTGGGCATGGGTTTGCTCTGCTCACTCTCGACTTTTGCCGCCAGTGAATTGCGTTACGGCGTGGAAGCGGAATATCCACCATTCGAAAGCCGCAACGCGTCGGGCGAACTGGAAGGGTTCGATATCGAATTGGGCAATGCGATTTGCCAGGCGGCACAGTTGAAATGTAACTGGGTGGAAACCGCGTTTGATGCGCTGATCCCAGGGCTGACCGCGAAAAAATTCGATGCCATTAACTCGGCAATGAACATTACCGACCAGCGCCGCAAAAGCATCGATTTCACCCAGCCGATTTACCGTATCCCGTCGCAACTGGTGGGCAAAAGCGGCGATGGGATGGAAGCAACAGCGGAAGGGCTGAAAGGCAAAACCATTGGCGTGTTGCAGGGTTCGATTCAGGAAACCTACGCCAAAGAGCACTGGGAAAAACACGGTGTCACGGTGGTGTCGTATAAAGATCAGAATATGGCGTGGGGAGATTTGCTGAATGGCCGCATCGACGCCTCTCTGGTGATGTCCGCCGCGGGGCAGGCAGGTTTCCTGAGTAAACCGCAGGGTAAAGGGTTTGGCTTTATCGGCAAACCGGTATCGGACGATACGATCCTCGGCAGTGGGATTGGTTTTGGGTTGCGTAAAGGTGATGAGGCCACCAAAAAACAGCTCGACGCCGCAATAGATAAAGTACGTGCCGACGGCACCATCAAAAGACTGGCGGAAAAATACTTCCCCGGCATTGATGTCAGCGTCGGCAAAGAATAAAGCGTGTTTTTTTATCGCCCCTGTCGCTGATGTCAGGCAGGGGCCTTTTTCATTCCGCTCTTCATCACCCCCGCGGTTATACAGATCTTTACTTAGCTTTCAGGCTGCTCTGAAAGACAGGAAAAATTTCACGATTTGCGCAGATAATCACCCGCCAACAATTGGATTCTCAATGAATTTTGTCTAGAGTGATGCCTTCATTAGCAAACGCTTTTGCCGCTGTTTCGCGACATCGCGAAATGCCATTTGACGACCAGAAGGACGTGTTACCAGGCATGAACCGCAGACGATTTATTCAAGCATCCATGGCCCTTGCGGCAACTTACGGCACCACCGGCGTTGCATCGCTCTTTTCGCGAGCGGCCTCTGCGGCGCAGACCGATATTGCCGATGGTCAGAGCCGCCGTTTTGACTTCTCCGTGCTGCAATCCATGGCGCACGATCTGGCGGAACAACCCTGGGGCGGCGCACCGAAAGCGCTGCCAAATACGCTGGCGAATCTCACCCCGCAGGCCTACAACAGCATCCAGTATGACGCGCAACATTCGCTCTGGAACAACATTGAAGGCCGTCAACTGGACGTGCAGTTCTTCCATGTTGGCATGGGTTTTCGCCGTCGCGTGCGCATGTTCTCGCTGGATCAAGACACCAAACAAGCGCGCGAAATTCACTTCCGTCCGGAGCTATTTAACTACCACGACGCGGGCGTCGACACTAAACAACTGGAAGGGCAAAGCGATCTCGGTTTTGCCGGGTTCCGCGCGTTTAAAGCCCCGGAACTGGCGCGTCGCGATATCGTTTCCTTCCTCGGCGCAAGCTATTTCCGTGCCGTTGACGATACTTTCCAGTACGGCCTTTCCGCGCGCGGCGTCGCGATTGATACCTTCACTGATACGCCGGAAGAGTTTCCGGATTTCACCGCCTTCTGGTTCGAAACCGCCAAACCGTCCGATACAACCTTCACCGTTTACGCGCTGCTTGATAGCGCCAGCATCACCGGTGCCTACAAGTTTGTGATCCACTGCGAAGAGAGCCAGGTGATCATGGAAGTGGACAACCGCCTGTATGCGCGCAAAGACATTAAGCAGCTCGGCATTGCGCCGATGACCAGTATGTTCAGTTGCGGGAATAATGAGCGCCGCGTTTGCGATACCATTCACCCGCAAATTCACGACTCCGATCGGCTGGCGATGTGGCGCGGCAACGGCGAGTGGATCTGCCGCCCGTTGAACAACCCGCAAAAACTGCAATTCAATGCCTTCCAGGATGAGAACCCGAAAGGTTTCGGCCTGCTGCAACTGGATCGCGATTTTAGCCACTATCAGGATGTGATGGGCTGGTACAACAAACGCCCGAGCCTGTGGGTCGAGCCGCGCAACAAGTGGGGCAAGGGCGCCGTCAGCCTGATGGAAATCCCGACCACCGGCGAAACGCTGGATAACGTGGTTTGTTTCTGGCAGCCGGAAAAACCGGTGAAAGCCGGAGATGAGTTCGCTTTCGAATACCGTTTGTACTGGAGCGCGATGCCGCCGGTGCGTTCACCGCTGGCACGCGTTTACGCGACCCGAACCGGGATGGGCGGTTTCCCGGAAGGTTGGGCACCGGGCGAACACTACCCGGATAAATGGGCGCGCCGTTTCGCCATTGATTTCGTCGGAGGCGATCTGAAAGCCGCCGCGCCGAAAGGGATTGAGCCCGTTATCACGCTGTCGAACGGCGAAGCGAAGCAGATCGAAATCCTCTACGTTGAACCGTTTGACGGTTACCGCATTCTGTTCGACTGGTACCCAACGAGCGACTCTACCGATCCGGTTGAAATGCGCATGTTCCTGCGCTGCCAGGGCGACGCGATCAGCGAAACCTGGCTGTATCAGTACTTCCCGCCAGCGCCGGACAAACGTAACTACGTTGATGATCGCGTAATGCGTTAATTTTTACGTCGCCCCCGCCTGGGGGCGATGGCTTTCAGGAGTAGTCATGACGCCGGAACCCCAAACCCCCGACACCGTTATCAAAGTCAATGAACATATCGCGCTGCATGCGGCAGACGAGCGGTTTGTTCACGATCTCTACCAGTTGATTGTCAAAAACCGCGGCTGGTTACAGCAATTTCTCGACTGGCCGCAGCATGTTAGTTCCGTTGAAGACACCCGCAAAACCGCGCAGAGCAATATGCTGCTGCACCAGCGCGGCTACGCGAAAATGTTTATGGTGTTGGTCGATGAGGTGCTGGTCGGGGTGCTGGCGTTTAACGCGATCGAGCCCTCAAACAAAACCGCGTATATCGGCTACTGGCTGGATGAAGAGGCCCAGGGGCAGGGGATTTTGTCGCAAGCTATGCAGGCGATGATCGCTTTTTATGCCCATCGCGGCGATATCCGTCGTTTTGTCATCAAATGCCGCGTTGCCAACGTCGCCAGTAATCGCGTTGCCGAGCGCAATGGTTTTACACTGGAAGGCTGCCTGAAGCAGGCGGAGTTCCTCAATGGCCACTTCGACGATCAGAATATCTGGGCGAAAATCGTCGATAACGGCTAACGCGTTTACGCCTCGCGCAGTGCGTCGATCAACGCGCGCATTGCCGGGGACATCGTTTTCCCCGCCGTCCAGCACAGATAATAGCCATCGAACTCCATTTCCCATTGCGTTAACACCGACACCAGCGCGCCGGAAAAGAGATGGTCGATCACTCTTTCAGCCGTGACTTGCGCAAGGCCGGTTCCCGCCAATGCTGCCTGGTATTGTCGCTCCCGATCGTCCACCACCAAATTGCCAGTCACCGGAACGGTGATGGTTTGCTCGCCATCCCAAAACTGCCACGGCGCAGGCGTCACGTTGCCCGGCCAGCGCCAGCCAATGCAATTGTGCTGCCGCAAATCATCAGGATGTTGCGGAGGGGCATGTTGTTCAAGGTAAGCGGGCGCCGCGACGACGATTTGGTGCAGCCGTTCACCAACGGGTACAGCGACCAGACCCGGCTCCAGCACTTCGCCCAGGCGCAGCGAGAGATCATACCCCCCGGCGACCAGATCAACCGCGGCATCGGTGGTGGTGATATCAATATGCACGTCAGGAAAAGCGGTAAGGAAAGCGGGCACTTTGTTATCGAGATACATCTGCGCCGCCGAACGGAATGCGTGAATTCGCACGCTTCCTTTGATGACCAGGCTTTTAGCCTGCACATGGCTGAACGTTTCCGCCAGGTTTTCAAGCAGCGGCGCGACTTGCCGGTACAGCACTTGCCCATCGTTCGTCAGATTCACGGAGCGCGTTGTACGGTTAAACAAGCGCAATCCGAGACGTCCTTCCAGCGCGCTGATTTGCTGGCTTGTGGCAGACGGGGCAAGCCCCAAAAGATCGGCGGCGCCTCTGAAGTTCAACTGCTCCGCCACCACGATAAAGGTCTTTAATGCAACAAAATCACTTCTGCTAATCATTTCTCACCCATTCGATTGTTAAGGCTGGCTGAACACTGCATGCAAAAAAACGCTGATTATGTCAGCGCCAGCAACAGATATAGTCGCCGCTCTGGCCCCCAAAACAGGAGCAACCATTGATGACTGAACAACACGATGCACTGGAACAGCGGCTTCGCATCATTGAGGACAAACTGGCGATTTACGAACTGATCGCCTCACATCCTCCCAGCGCCGATACTGCATTTGCGGACTATACCGCCTCGGTGTATTTGCAAGATGGCGTGTTTAATCGCGGCGAAAACCTTGATGGCGCACAAGGGGTAGACGAAATCGCCGCGTTTATCCTGCGCCCGGCGCATGAAGAAGCGATTCGCGGCGGGCTGGCGCATTTCACCGGTTTACCGCTTATTGATTTACGCGGTGATCAAGCCGTCGTCACCTCGTATTTACAGATAGTGCAGCTCGATAAGCAGGGTAAATGTCGCCAACTGGCGAACCATGGTGTTTCGACCGGCTACCGCATCCACCGGGTTGTGGTGAACCGTTGGGAACTGGAGCGCCATGCCGGGCGCTGGAAAATACGCCGCCGCACGTTGCTCCCTGTTGACGGCACAGACGCACCGCGCCAGTTGTTAGCGCGCGGCCTGGCAGATCTTCTGGCGAACCGCTAAATTGTCGCCCGCAACATCGCTTTACGTAACCCGTCAACCGCCGTTGAATCCAGCGGCGTCAACAGGGCGTAGTTATAGTGATTGTCGCTCCAGTACTGCGCCATCACATCATCGGCCTGACGTTCGCCGTGCGGCAATTTCACCGGGCTGAGCGGGCGAATGTACCAACCCACCCGCGTGCCGTGCGGATCTTGATACATAATCAATGCCGCCGGGCCTTGCGCGGTGGAGATAAGCCGAGCACCCAGCAAAGAAAACCCGTAACGTTCAAGGTTTGGCGGCTGGTTCCCGTTAATAAAATAACGCGCCACCCAGCGGTTTAACTCGGTCTGCCTCGATGCCACCACATCCATTGGCGTCAACTCGGCATTATCAAACAACTTGTAGGCCTGCACGCCATCTTCCATGGGCTGCTGAGTCAGCAACATCTGCGACTCTCTTAATTGCCAGCCGGAATAGCCGCCAACGCCTAACGCCATCACTAAGGTGAACGCCGTTGCCAAACGCCACAGCCGCAACTGGCGCACCTGGCGACGCAGGTAGTGAGGCTCCGGCGTTTCCAGCGCCACATATTGCTCATCCAGCGCCTTGCGCAAGCGCGTGGCATCTTTTCGCCAGTTGGCAATTTGCGCGGCGGCCTCAGGGTTTTCAGCCAGGTAATGCAGAATGCGCTTTGAGGTTGCTTCATCGGTTTCGCCATCCATCCAGGCTTGTAGGTCGTGTTCATCAGGTGGCAAAGTCATTTCAATCTCCTCATAGGTAACGGCGTTACCTGGCCCTCTAGTTGATCATGTAGCAATTTACGTGCCCGGGAGAGGCGCGACATCACCGTTCCGGGCGGAATATCCAGTGTTTCAGCGACTTCTTTATAGCTCAGACCTTCAACACTCACCAATAACAACACTACGCGATAGTCGGTTGGCAACGCAGCAAACAGCGCCAGCGTGTCATCGGCCATCGCCAGCGACTCGGTTGAATAACCCGCAGACTCCTCCTCAGCGGTGAAAAAGCTGAGGAGTTTCTGGTAGCGTTTGCGCCGCCGCTCACCATCCACAAACTGGCGATACAAAATGGTGAACAGCCAGGCGCGCAGACCGTGCTCATCGTCATTTTGCGATCTGTGGGTTAACGCTTTCATCAGGCAACTTTGCACCAAATCTTCCGCCGCGTGTGGATTACGCGTCAGCCACAGCGCAAAGCGTTGCAGGTGCGGCATTACCTGACGAATTTCATCGTCAGTCATCGTCTCCGCTTCCCGTCATACTTTCAAACACCCCGTCGCGCAGGACTAATGCATGAAATAACGCGGCGGCCAGATGCAGCATCACGGTAAAAAACAGCGCCAGCGCAACCACGGAATGCAGCGGGCGCAGGATCGCATACCAGTCATTATCCACCGGTGCGATAGGCGGCAAGATGAGTGTGCCCCCTAACGCGGCAGGGTAACCCGCCGCAGACAGCATCGCCCAACCGATCAATGGCTGTGCGAGCATCATGGCATACAGCGCCCAGTGCGAAAGGTGAGCCATCGCCCGTTGCCAGCCGGGCAACGAGTCGGGTAAGGGCGGTGTGTCGGTAACAAAACGCAGCCACAAACGCACAATCACCAGCACCAGAATCATGATGCCGAGCGGTTTGTGGATAGCGATCAGCAGGTGATGCAAAGACGAGACGGTGGAGACCATCACCACGCCGATAAACAGCATAATAAGAATGGCCGTTGCCATTAACCAGTGCACACAGCGCAGAACCGGATGGAAATAAGCGACCTGTTTCATAAACGAGCTCCTGCCTGGCGAGATTGTTCGCGCGTGCGCAGATTGTACGATTTGGCATACGCCGCCGAGCGCGCGCTGAGTAATGGATCGTCCGAACTGGCGATACCGTCCGGCAAGATTAACGGGTCATAATTGATGTCATTACACGGTCCATGCTTTTGTTCGATGGCCTCTGTTAGCACCAGTGTTCCGGCATTGATGGTCTGCCGATTGGCAGGCCAGGCCTTCGACGCGTCGCGGCCGCTGTCTTGCGCGCTGGCGACAGTGACCACCAAATCCCATTTCAACGGCCCCTGCGACAGGCGCTGTTCAAGATCGTTTTGCAGAAAATCCACATCGTTTTTTTGTTGCTCGCTGATCGGCTGGAATTCGGCGTGCGGCACCATGCTCCAGCGAACCAGGTGGTCATTGTCCGCGTCATCAACAAAACGGAAGGCATTCAGGCTGTTATAGCGATCGCTGGCCCAACTGCTGGAGGGCACATTCTGTTTTGCCCACGCGAAAAACTGATTAATTTCAGGGTGTTTACGCACAAAAGATTCCAGCTTCTTTGGGTTCGGTTTCCCTGTCGCCGGGTCCGGCAACGTAGCAACTTGCAGTTCGTAAAATCCTTCGACGCTGGCGACCGGGAAAAATGGCATCGCATTCATGCCGGTGCGCCACTGCGCGCCATCCGCCTGTTTGAACTCCAGCGCCAGGCTGCGCACCGGCGCGGCGTAATCCGGCGCCATAGGGTTACCGCCGGCGATGGCAAAGCGCCCGGTGACCGGGGTTTCTCCCAGCGCAAACACGCTGGCGCGGGAGAGTTCACTGGCATTGCCGTTGGAGATAAAACGCCCCGTCACGCACACCCCTTTGGCATGGTTACGGCGATAGCCTGGGTGTTCACCGCCGGCCTGTTGTAAAACGGAAACCAATTTCCCGGCGGTCAGCCGCTGGGGATCCAACCAGCCGCCTCCCCATAAAAACAGCATGATTAATGCAACTGGCGCAGCAGCAATCAGCGCGAGACGCGCGATTAATTGTCTTGTCGTAAAAAGGGGTTTTCTCATGATTCGCTCATCCTGCTCACAATGAACAGATAAGACGAAGAGGCCGGGGGTTTATTCCCGGCGAATGAAAAAAAATTTCATTATTTGTTAAAGCAGCGTGAAACATGCGTAACTGCTGCGTTTACGGATTTACCGCGCGAAAGAGCGCCTCGAAGGTGCCATCCTTTTCCGCCCAGCGCCGCGGTTTATCCCGCGCCAGCAGGATCTCGCCGCCGGGATGTTGCTGAGACTCAAGCAGCGTCAGCACTTCATCAACATAGGCTGGCAGCGGCATCGCGCGTGGATCGCTGATTTGCTCCTCGCCGGTCAACGCGGTCTGCACGTAAGGCGGGGAGAGCTCAAGCACCTCAATGGGCAAATGGCGCAATTGATGCCGCAGGCAAACCAGCCAGGTATGCAGAAAAGCTTTGCTGGCGCAGTAGCTCGGGAAATCTGCTTTTGGCACAAATGCCAGCGCGGAACTGGTCGCCATAATGATCGCGTTTGTTTGCGTCTTCAGTACCGGCAACAACGCGGCGACCGTGCGAATCACGCCCAAAATATTGGTGGTAATGATGTCTTCGGCAACGTTGGCCTGCCAGTTATCGCGGGTCATATCCTCCGTGCGCGAAATCCCGGCGTTGGCAATCAGCACATTGAGCGCCGGGAAGCGCAACCGGACCCATGACGAAAGTTCCGCCAGCATAGCATCATCGCCGACATCCAGCCGAAACCCGGCCATGCCGGGGTTGGCTTGCACCATTTCATCTAATAGCGCCTGGCGACGCCCGGTGATAATCACCTGGTTGCCGCGCGCGTGAAACGCTTGCGCCAGTGCGCGCCCGATACCGCTGGTGCCGCCGGTAATAAGAAGGGTATTGCCGCTCATATTCATAGAGTTTCCTCTCCAACAAAGACATGGAAAGGCGACGACACAAGTCGCAATTGATTGATTAAAAAAGATGTGCCGCGCCTGAAGATGACCCCTGTTTCTCTGCTGAGACCCTCGGGACCGGGGCGCGTTGGATGACGGTAACGCCTACGGCATGATGGGAGATGCCCGGTGATTATATTTATGCCGTCAATAAGAGGCAAGCAGATCAGAGGGAACCGACCAACGGCGTGCGGGTGATCCGCTGCGCATCGTTCACCACTTTTGGCCCGCGCAGCAAAATGCTCTCGCCATCCAGCGCTTCAACCACCGCATTGTCGGTGATCTCAATTTGGTGTTCGATCAGCACATTGCCGTGAATACGCGCATTGCCCTGGATAACCACTTTTTCATCCAGTTGCAGCGGCCCGCCGCGTAACCACGCCTGGCCGCCGACCAAAACATGGTGTTTCAATATGCAATTGCCTTCCACCACGGCGTTTTCCGCCACTTGCGAGCTGTAACGAATGGTCGGGATCTCATCTTCCTGCGTACCGGCAATAATGCGGGCGTGGCCGTAAATTTTGGCGCAGTCGCACACCCAAACATCATTCAGTTCATTGCCTTCGAGTAGGGCAAAATCAAACACCTCTGCCCGGTGTTCAATAAAGGCGTAATTGACGATGGCATCGCCGTAAATTTGCGCTTGATGCACGACGCGAGAGTGGCTGACGGTAGCGCGGTCGTAAATTTGCAAAAGCTGTTCTTCTTCCTGCGTTAAACCGCGCGCGGCGATAATGCCGCAGCCGCTGAGAATGCGCGCATCGCCGTGCAAATGGCAGGCACCATGCACCGTTGACGATTGCACGGTGACGTTGTCACTTAAAATCGCACCGTGGCTCAGTTCACAGCCGTCCACCCAGGCGTTATCGCGGATTTCAACATCGTGGCAAATCACGCAGGGCTGGGTGATTCGCGCATTGCCCCGCACGGTGCTGCCGAGAAAAACCATGCTGTTTTCATCGTAAATCCAGCAATCGCCGTGCTGATCCAGCACGTTTATCGTATCGACCCAGCCGCCCGCACTGCCTGCGCTGACATCATTAAAATCACGCAGGGCAATAATCTGGCGCAGCGCGACGGTTTTTTTCTCGCCATCAAGCTGGTAACTGAACATGCGTTGCTCATCGCTGAGCCGGTACTTAGTCATGCTACGTTTCTCCGGTTTACCTGATTTAACCGTAGCAAATTTTACGGCGCTGGCGATCTGGCGATGAAATTCTTAAAATGCATACAAAATGCAAATTAAAGGCAGCAAAACAATGACTACCCGTGATGAGAATTACTTTACTGAAAAATACGGCATGACGCCGACGCACTCGGAAGTGCTGAACGCGATGAATTACATTCAGCCGGGCAAAGCGCTGGATCTCGGCTGTGGAAATGGGCGTAACAGCTTGTACCTCGCCAACAAAGGTTTTGATGTCACCTCATGGGATAAAAACCCTAACAGCATCAGCAATCTGCAAACTATCCGCGCGGCAGAAGGGCTGGGAAACCTGCATATCGCCACCGCCGATTTGAACAACCTGAGTTTTGACGGCGAATACGACTTCATTCTCTCCACTGTGGTGCTGATGTTCCTTGAAGCGAAAACCATTCCGGGGTTGATCGCTAATATGCAGCGCTGCACCAAACCAGGCGGATATAACTTGATTGTCGCCGCCATGGATACCGCCGATTTCCCGTGCACGGTCGGGTTCCCGTTTGCTTTTAAAGAAGGGGAATTGCGTCACTATTATGCAGGCTGGAACTTGTTGAAATACAACGAAGAGGTGGGTGAACTGCACCGCACCGATGCCAACGGCAACCGCATCAAACTGCGTTTTGCCACGATGCTGGCGCGTAAATCTGCTTAATCTAATGAAATTGCAGCCCGTTTCCGGGCTGCTTTTTTGTTTAGCGCGCCGCCAGCAGGCAGAGTTGTCGCGCCACATTGTATGACGCTTCAAACGCGCGCAGGGGAAGGAACTCAAAGCGTGAGTGGAAGTTATGTGCGCCGGTAAAAAAGTTCGGCGTTAACAAGCCTTTCGCAGATAGCGCCGCGCCGTCTGTGCCGCCGCGCATCGGCGTCGGTTTTGGCGTAATGCCGAGCGATTCCATCGCTTCAAACATCAAATCAATGGCCCGGCGATCTTCGCCCACCGCGTTACTGATATTGCTGTAAGTATCGCTGATACTGTATTCCACTTTCGCCGTTGGGTGTTGGGCGGCGATTTTCGCGGCAACTTCAGCAATCTGTTGTTTGCGGCGGGCAAAACTTTCGTTGTCGAAATCACGAATGCTGGCATTCAACGTCGCATAGCTTTGCACGGCGTTGATGCCGTTAAACCAGACATAACCTTCGCGGCCTTCGGTGTGTTCCGGCGTCTGCTGGCGATCGAAATGGCTGATAAAATCCATCGCCATTAACAGCGGGTTCACCAGCACGCCTTTTGCCGACATCGGGTGCGCGGTAACGCCGGTGAAATGGATTTGCGCGCTGGCGGCATTGAAGTTCTCGTAGACAATTTCGCCGAGTTCGCAGCAATCGATGGTCCAGGCAAAATCAACATCAAAACGTTTTAAATCAAGCGCTTTCGCACCGCGCAGGCCGACTTCTTCATCCGGCACGAACGCCACCACGATATCGCCATGGCGCTGTTCTTTCGTCAGGTTTTCCAGCAGGGTCATCACCACCGTAACCGCTGCTTTGTTGTCTGCGCCGAGCACGCTGGTGCCATCGCTAAAAATAATCTCTTCGTTGGGGTAAGCGAGAATTTCCGGGTGTTCATTCACGCGCAGCCAGATATCTTCTTTCGGGTTCAGACAGAGATCTTCTCCCTCAAAGCGCAAAATCTGCGGATGAATATGCGGCGACAAACCGACATCTACGGTATCGATATGGGTGATAAAACCGATGCGTGGCGCACCGGCGACATTGCCTTTTTTCACCGCAGTCACGGTGGCATGATCATCAATCACAATCTCATCCAGCCCGAGCGTTTTCAGCTCATTCGCCAGTTCGCGCGCCATATCAAATTGCCCAACAGTCGTGGGTAATGTGGTGGCAGAGGGATCGCTTTGGCTGGTGATACTCAGGTAACGAAAAAACCGATGCGTTAATTGACTGGCGAGCGACGACGACATAGTGATTCCTTCTTTATTTGAATTATCAGGTGTTTGCAAATTCACTTTAATGTTATTTATGAGAGGGCAAACGACAAGCATTTAAAATAAAACAACAGGAAACACTATGATTAGCAAACCGACAACACTTGCTCTTGCGTTGGCCTCGCTGATAGTCAGTTCTTCTGTGGCTGCCAAAACTCTGGTCTATTGCTCAGAAGGCTCACCGGAAAACTTCAACCCACAACTTTACACCTCTGGCACCAGCGTCGACGCCAGCGCCGTGCCGGTTTACAACCGATTGGTGGATTTCAAAGTCGGCACCACCGAACTGCAACCTAGCCTCGCAGAGAGTTGGGATGTCAGTGAAGATGGCAAAGTCTATACCTTCCATTTACGCAAAAATGTGAAGTTCCAGAGCAACAAATACTTCAAACCAACGCGCGATTTTAATGCTGATGACGTGATCTTCTCGTTTATGCGGCAAAAAGATGCGAAAAACCCGTACCACAACGTGTCCAATGGGACTTATTCCAACTTTGAAAGCCTTGAGTTCGGTACGCTGATCACCGCCATTGATAAAATCGACGACAATACCGTGCGCTTTACGCTCGCGCACCCGGAAGCGCCGTTTGTCGCTGATTTGGGCTGGTATTTCGCCTCGATTCTGTCGGCGGAATACGCCGATGCGATGCTCAAAGCCGGGACGCCGCAGCGCGTCGATAGCGATCCAATTGGCACCGGGCCGTTCCGCCTGGCGCAATATCAGAAAGATTCGCGCATTTTATTCACTGCTTT